>CAVWXH010000008.1:0-73961 GCA_963758915.1 uncultured Methanomicrobiales archaeon | reverse complement strand
TTTTATATTACCAGAAGGAAATTTTAAGAATAGAGTATTCGGGTGTAATCCTGCCCGAAATTGTTTGATGTGATGAAATATGAGAAGGATACTATGTGTTCTTATTATAGCCGCAATAGTGCTGATTGGTACTGTCGCAGCAGCACCGGTTACTTCCACGGGAGTTTTATGGGGCTGTTTTTTTGAATGGCAATCCTGCACCTGCCGGAACAGTAATACTAGCAAAAATAAACGGAGAGACACGGGGAGAGTTAACGACAACAGTCGACGGACTTATATGGCGGTGCCGATAATTTTAATCCACAGACTTAGTGTAAATTCAACCGAGGACGAAGTGAATGCCGGAAATGTCACTGTCACGTTCATTCGTTGGTGGAGTCCAGGCATTCCAGATTGTCCCTTTTAAGAGTGGTGGCCCGGAAAACTTAGATCTAATTGCTAATAACCAGGCTTTTACGACAGATACCACGGCCAGCCCTGCATATTCATCTTCCGGGAGTTCATCCGCTGTTAGCAGTGGATGGCGGAGTGGAGGATGTCCCTTCTTCGTCCTCGGGATCAGGGATAACAGCAGGTACTTCGTGTCAGGTGATGCACAGTAATCGCTACCACCTAACAACCGCATCCCGATCTTCAATATACTGCAATGCCGATGCTCCACAGACTTCCCCGGCAATTACTGTTATGGTAACTCCTGTAGCAACCCCATTGCCAGCGGTTGCAACGGTGCCCACCACAAAAAAGGCGGGTGCAGGACCCTTGTCAGTTGTGTTCCTTGCAGTATCCATCATTGCAGCACTCTGTATTATTGGCTGGACAGACTATACCAGGAAACGGCGATAGGACTTCTTTTCCTGATGACAGGGATTTCCCCTGCCTTTTTTTACCAGTAACTATTCCAGAGAATAGTCCACTAATTCGTCCCTACGAATAGTAATTCCATATTCTGGTCTGAGCCCTGGATTATTATAAAAACAACGAGTTATCGGAGGCATTCCCTGTAAATACCGATGGATATGCTGACACAGGGTTATGGTTACATGATGGTTATGGTGAGGCTTGTTTATGCCCTTTGATTGTCGCCTTAAAATGGATAGATTAGAGATCCGGATGATACTTGGGTTACATCAGAAGGGCATTTCCATTCAGAATACGTCACTATGAAAGGGTTGCACTTCAGGTACGTATCCCAGGCAGGCGGGTTCATCCTGTCGTACCGCGTGGATTTTAATTCATGTAAAGGAAAAAATATTCTGTTCGGCGGGAACGAAAAAAACTCCGGTCAAACATCTGACAGACCACAGCTTTCTTTATAGGAAAAGTATGGGCAAAATCACTCGCCTTCCGCTTTATCGGTGTAATAATAATACTCACCGTTCGCCCGCTGCTCCCGGTCAAGGAACGATTCAGGCTTGTTGATCCGTGGCCGGCCGCTCTGGTCACGCCTGAAGGTGACCCCAAGTTCAGAGAGGAACCGGTTCATACCGGTACGCATATCAAACGGTCCGAACGCTTCACCTGATACACCCGGTTCCCCCTCAAACACGAGGATGCGTTCGCTGATCATATCAATTAAGTAGATATCATGGTCGATGACAAGAATTGCAGCCTCTTTACCGTCCACGTGCCGCTTGAACATCCTGGTGATTTTTACCCGCTGCTCGACGTCAAGGTGAGCACTTGGTTCATCAAGGATATAAAGATCGGCGTCCCTTGAAAGGCATGCGGCGATCGCGACGCGCTGGAGTTCCCCACCGGAAAGAGTATCGACCGGTGACTGGAGGATCGGCCCGATGGAGAGTGGTTCAAGGATCTCGTGCTGGTAGACACCAGAGTCAAACTTTTTCGTGATGTTCCGGAGATAAAACTCAACGGTATCAGAGACGTCAGCCTTGATATATTGCGGCTTATACGAGACCCGGAGTTTTGAGTCCATCTGGCCACTATCAGGAGATTCAACTCCGGCTAACAGCTTTGCAAGCGTACTTTTCCCTATCCCGTTCGCACCGACAACCCCGAGGACTTCCCCGGCCTTAATCTCACCTTCTGATACCTGTAGGGAGAATGATTCGTAGGTCTTGCACATCACCGGTATCTGGAGGAGCGTCTCCCGCTCAGATTCCTTGGTATGGGCCCTCTTCTCGAAGATAACCTGCGTATCCCGGAAACGGACATTCTCCTCGTTGAGGTACCCTGCAAGGTACTGGTTAATACCGACCCTTACTCCCTTGGGCTGGGTAATAATACCGAAGACAGCCGGTTTCCCATAGGCAATATGCACGGTATCTGCCAGCATGTCAAGGATTGCGAGGTCGTGCTCGACAATCATGATCGGGCGGATCATAGCAAGATCCCTGATAAGTTTTGCCACCGACATCCGCTGGTGAATATCAAGGAATGGCGTAATTTCATCCAGGAAGTAGAATTCAGCCTCGCGTGCAAGACATGCAGCCGCTGCAACCCGCTGGAGTTCCCCACCGGAAAGCGTAGAGATATCATGGTCCAGGATTGCCCGGAGCGATAGGGAATCAATATACGCGTCAAGCATCCCCCGCTCATCTGTTTTTCTGAGGAGGTCCGCGACAGTCCCCTTGAACACCTTCGGGATATAGTCGATATATTGTGGCTTTACGGCTACCTTGAGTGCGCCTTTCGAAACTTTCTGCAGGTATTCGAAGAATTCAGTCCCAGCATATTTTTTCAGGACTTCTTCCCAGAGGGATTCCCGCTCAGTTTCACCCAGGTTCGGGCGTAACTGGCCGGAAAGAATCTTGATTGCAGTACTTTTTCCAATCCCGTTTGCCCCAAGAATCCCGGTAACCTTCCCCTGGACAGGAAGTGGAAGCCCGTACAGTGAAAAACCATTCGCCCCATACCGGTGCGTCGGGTGCTCAAGCTCTTCCGGCAGGCTCACTATATCAATCGCATCAAACGGGCACTTTTTAATGCAGATACCGCAACCAACGCATAGTTCTTCAGAAATGACTGCTTTTCCGTCCTCACCGATAACAACGGTCTCGTCTCCGGTCCTCACACGGGGACAGTAACTGATACATTCGGTACCACATTTTCTCGAGTGGCACCGGTCACGGTGGACTACGGCAATACGCATTGCCTAACTCACCTTTGACACCGTGGATAACAGGATACTCCAGGATATGAACCAGAAGGCAAATGTCATGAACCCCTGGTATATCCAGTCTTTTTTATTCATTTTCGGAGTAGTAGAGCTTCATGAGAATGAAAATGTGACGCTGTACTACCACGCCGGCTAGCATCAGGAACAAGGCCAGCATGGTGTAATTATTAAACCCGGTCACGCTTGTCGGGGGAACTATTATGAACGAGATAACCCCCGTGATGATCCCGAGAAAACAGGCGATAGCCGTCTTTTTTATGCGGCTGATGTGCTGCTCCTGCTTTTCCAGTGCAGTGAGCTTTTTCCTTGGTATTTCCTGCTCTTCTATCGCTGTTTCATCGGTCATTACGGCACCATCAGATTCTTTCTTATTGAGTGAAACACTGTGAAAAAGGCCCCGATATGGCCTGGTTACATGGGACCACACGGTTTTCACAATTATCCACCTGGGTTGTCGCAGTAATTGGTCTCCTTAAACTGCTGATTTCTCATTATTATTGGACAGGGGTAGTTATAATAGTGATCTACCCGGAATGGTCTTTCATGTGCCTGACGCAGTACACGGTCAATACATGAGATGCAATAAATATCCTCGTGAGAATACCTTTAGTTCAGGCAATTTTAATCATAGGAACAGATGAGATATATATAAAACCTGAATGCAAGAGAAAGGTCAACAGTAGGAGATACTGCCGTTACGGGCAGGACTGGAAACAGCTCCCGTATGAGTCCGTCCGGGTAATGGCAGAACCAAAGAATACATCACAACCAGGTAGTGTTATGGCCACAAGCGCAGGGATGAGCGGCATTGATGTAAGGGCAGTAGCAACGGAGCTCAAAGCTCTTCTGCCGCTCTGGATTAACAAAGTCTACCAGTTTGACGGTAAGACACTGGGGATCCGTCTGAATGGAGAAGAGCATAAAAAATACCAGCTTATCATAGAGCCGGGAAAACGCCTTCACCTGGTTACTTCCTTCCCGGACACCCCTAAAATACCACCCCAGTTCCCCATGCTACTCAGGAAACACCTTACAGGGGGTAAAATACTCGACATCCGGCAGCAGGGGCTCTCACGTATTATCATTTTAGATATCGGAAAGGCAGATACCACCTTTCACATCCTGGTGGAACTTTTTGATGCAGGAAACGTGGTATTCTGCGAGGAAAATTTTACTATTATCAAGCCACTATGGCACCACCGGTTCAAAGACAGGGATGTAATTCCGGGAGTGCCATACCAGTTACCCGTTGACCCGACACAGTTTGACGAGGCCGGTTTTGCCAGGTTTCTCAAAGAAGATGAACGTGATATCGTCAAGGCACTCGCCGTAGGGTGCCTTCTCGGCGGGTCATATGCCGAATACATCTGCAGGGAAACAGGTATCGATAAGCACACACCCGCGGCTTCTGTTGACCCGGTTGTTATCAGGAATGCCGTGCTGGGACTCCTTCACAGGGCAGAAAACGACCGTAATCCTGTTGTTTCGGGTAATTCCTCCACCCCGTTCATTTATACTGACAGTGCTGACCAAAAACCGTTCCCAACGTTCAACGAGGCCCTTGATGCATTGTATTCCCCTGAAGTGAGATTGACGAAAGGGGAGAAGAAAGAGAAGAAACGTCTCACGAAGGAAGAAGTCATCAGGAAACAGCAGCTCGAATCAGTAAAAAAGTTCAGGAATAAAGTCGCACGACTCGAAAAAATTGTTGCTGCGATTTATGAAAACTATTCCCTTGTCACCGAAGTCATCAGTTCACTCGATGAAGCAAGTAAAAAATTTTCCTGGCAGGAAATTGAAGCAGTCCTGAAGAAGAATAAAACGGGCGCTGGTGAAAAAATCGTGGCAGTCCACCCGGAAGAGGCATCCGTAGACCTGGACTTAGGCGAGACGGTAACAATTTATGTCCACGAAAATATCGAGGTGAACCTGGGGCGCTATTTTGCACAGGGAAAGAAGTATAAAAAGAAAATTGCCGGCGCCAGGGCGGCAATGGACCGCCCGCTCCCAAAACAGGCCATATTGAAGCACCAGGCCCCGGTGCTTAAAAAGAAATGGTTCCACCGGTTCCGCTGGTTCTATACCACCGATGGTGTCCTTGTCCTTGGAGGGCGGGATGCCGGCCAGAATGAAGAACTCGTGAAAAAGTACATGGAAGGGGGGGATACGTTTGTCCACGCCGACGTGCATGGAGCGAGTATCGTCATTGTTAAAGGGAAAACAGAACGCATAGACGAAGTTGCACAATTTGCGGCCTCGTTCTCGGGGGCATGGAGGAGCGGTCATTTCAGCGCAGATGTATACACCGTACGGCCTGACCAGGTTAGTAAAACACCGGAAGCCGGGGAATATGTCACAAGGGGTTCCTTTATTGTCCGTGGTGAACGTCACTATGAAAAAAGTGTCCCCCTCGGCACGGCAATCGGCTTTCAGAGTGAGCCGGAGGTCGCCGTTATCGGCGGACCGGTCACAACTGTACAGGCCAGGGCAAAATACCTCGTTGAACTGAAACCAGGCACGTTCGAACCAAACGACACTGCAAAAAAAGTGCTCCGGGTCCTCCGTGACAAGGTGCCGGAAGGCGAATGGAAAGCATATAAGGCCGTCCTGAATACCGAGGCTGTTGCGGCATTTGTCCCGCCCGGGGGTTCTGACATTGTTGAGCAGGCGTAGAACAGCAATGAAGAGAAAGGTACCTGACCGGTTATGAAAGCTGAATTTGGTGAATTACAGAAATCATACGGCGAAATCAGGCTTTTCCCTGAAAATATTGATGATATCTGGCATTTAAGCCACCTGATTGCCCCCGGAGACCTGGTATTTGCGACCACCCTCCGGACTGGGGACACCGCCGCCGATAAGATCCGCCCGGAGAAGGCAGAAAAAAGACCGGTCAGGCTTGGAATCCGGGTCGGGAAGGTAGAGTTTCACCACTATGCCAACCGGCTCCGGGTCACCGGGCTTATAGAGCATGGAATGGACCAGGGATCGCACCATACCCTGAACATCGAAACAGGCTATGAAATTTCCGTTATCCGGCAGTGGTGGAAGTCCGATCTTGAACGGATTGACAGGGCGGTGAAGGCATCCGTCTATGATGTGATCCATATCCTCACCATCGAGGAAGGGGAGGCAGAACTCTTCAGGATCCGGCATTTCGGTCCCGAACTGGTGATCACGATCACCATGGGGAGCGGGAAAGGTATGGAAGTAAATAGCAGGACTTCTTTCTTTGAAAAAGTCCTTGGCCAGCTTGCTCCTGTCAATGGGCCTCTCGTAATTGCAGGACCCGGGTTTATCAAAGAAGACTTCATGAAATTTTTCCGTTCACGGGAGAGTGAGAAAGCAGCAACGGCGGTTGTTGTGGAGACAAGAAGGACCGGTGCAGGGGCAGTGCAGGAGGTCATAGGTCTTGGTACCCTTGAAAAACTTGCAGGAGACCTCCAGCTCGCCCGCGAAGTAAACCTGATGGGGGAGTTCCTGAGAAGGATCTCGAAGGGGGAACCAGTCGCTTATGGTCGTGCCGAAGTGAAAAACGCGGGGGATTGTGGAGCAATCGAAGTGGTACTGGTCGTTGATACACTGATCAGGGACCCCGGTGTAGTAGAGATGATGGAACAGGCCGAACGGTCTGATTCCGGGGTGATTGTCTTTTCAACCGGTTTTGAGCCGGGAAAACAACTGGAAGCACTCGGCGGCGTAGCCGCACTTCTGCGGTACAGGATAGGATGAATGCGAGGATCACTACCCGGATAATAATTATCGGTGCAGGACCTGCAGGGTTATTCTGTGCAGCGAATGCAGCGGCCTCAGGGAAAGAAGTCGTTATCCTTGAGAAAAACCCTGTACCTGGAAAAAAACTGTTGCTTGCCGGTTCAGGCCAGTGTAATATTACTCATGACGGACCTGTCAGGGAATTTGTAACACACTACGGTAACAAAGGTTCATTCCTGAAACCTGCACTCATGAATTTTCCAAATACAGCCCTGACTTCTTTTTTCCAGGATCGGGGACTTGAAATGGTGACGACAAAGGCAGGTAAAGTTTTCCCTGCAACGTTACAATCAAAAGACGTCCTCCATATCCTGGAAAAGGAATGTGAAACCAACAGGGTGACCCTGCACTATAATGAACCTGTGCTTAATGTCAGCCATACGGCTGACGGGTTTATTGTTGGAACCAGGAACACCATGTATTATGGAAAGTTGCTTGTTATTGCAACGGGAGGGGCGTCATACCCCGGGACAGGGTCCACCGGCGATGGGTACCGTTTTGCTTCGTCTCTCGGGCACACGATTGAGGAAACAGCCCCTGCGCTGGCACCGGTGATAGCGGACGGTTACCCGTTTGCTGACCTCTCCGGCATCTCTTTCGATTCACTTCACTTTTCACTGTGGAGATCGGGAAAGAAAATTGGCAGCCACAGTGGGGACCTCCTTTTCACGCACCAGGGACTCTCGGGTCCGGGGATCCTTGATTACTCACGTTTCATACATACCGGTGATACCATCAGGTTATCATTTGTCGGGCAGGTCCACGGAGAAGTTTTTGGAAAAGACCTGTCAGAAAAGATCGCATCACACCCGGTCTCTAACGTAAAAACAATTGTATTGCAATACAAAATTCCGGAGCGTCTCGTTACCGGGTTACTGCAACTATCCGGTATCCCGGAAGACCTGACCTGTGCACATCTTTCAAAGATACAACGTACTACGCTTATTGCAAATCTGTTGGAATTTCCAATCCGGGTCGGTAAACTAGGGGGATTCAATGAGGCGATGGCCACAAGGGGCGGTGTATCCCTGCAGGAAATTGAACCGAAAACAATGGAGTCCCGGCTGGTCACCGGATTATATTTTGCAGGGGAAATTATAGATATCGACGGGGATACCGGGGGATACAACCTGCAGGCGGCGTTTTCAACCGGTTTCCTGGCAGCGAAGGCAATCATAAGTAAATACGGCTGAAAAGGAAAAATTCATGGTGCAAGGTCAGGATTATTTTTTCATTTCGTGCAGGCATGTTACAAATGCCGGATAAGGATAACTCCGAGGTATCCCGGTCTTTCAATAGCCACCGGGTCTTCCGTATTGATAAACACCTTCCCGGATAAGATCGAGGCATTGTTGCGAGCCATTCGTAATCAGAATATGTTCAGGGGAGATGGACAGGCCGGTCCGCTTCTGGTAGCGGGTTGCAATATATTCGCGGAGAGGCAGGTATCCCTCAGTTGTGGAATACTGGAGAGCTGACATCCCATCTTTCGGTAAGGACATCACGGGCTGCCTCAACGAGCGCTTCTACCGGGAAGAGCGCGGGATTGGATGAGACCTCCTCCGAACGATATGATTTCCGGGTCGAGGGTAACTTTTAAGATCTCCCTGATAAACGACCTGGGAGTCTTTTCCATGCGGGATGCAAACCTGTATTTCATGTTCTGCACTCGTCATACCGGTAATTGGAGCCAGCCTTTTTCGTATTATTTTTAATAAAAGTAGTATTTGGAGCAATTTGTAATACAGATGAATGCCAATAAAAAAATTAAGAGCATCCAACTGCATTGGTGAATCTTGCTGCAAGCTTGGGAGAATTACTGATAAACCCTGTTTCTGGCAATCCCGAATAATCCGGGAGGGGTCAGGTCTGCCCCCTGATCCACTCCGCATATTGCACTCTTAACTGATCACGCTCTTCATGGGAAAGGTCTTTTTTCCTTGTCTTGTGAATGTGCTGTTCAAGCTGTGCCACGATATTTTCTGCGATCCTGAAATCTTCGACCTCAAGATAGTGGCTGGCATGCCGTACATCAATTGTTGCCCCGCAGATCGGGCACAGTTTCCACTCCTGGAAATGGTCAACATACGTAAAAGTTTTGCAGCCCCCGCATCTTATCACAAGATAACCTGCAGACACATCACCTGTTATTTCATGACGCATTCGCTAGTATGAAATAACCCTCACACATCGTCTATTTATTCCGTTCATGTATACATAATTATCCATCCCGCGAGTCCCCTTCTCCGCTGTCTTAACCCCTGCCGCCTGGCAATGTGGATATGTTGCTCTTTGAGGCTGGGCCAGGGGGTTACTTTGGTGGAGATGGCAACCGATTTCCCGATAGCTACGCCTAATCCGGTGGAATATGATTGATAAACTCGATTCCTTCCGTATGTCGTCCCAAACCCTGCCCAAAGAATATCTTGTCAAAGGTGGGACAGGGGGTGAAACCCCCTCCAGTCTACGTACATTTACTAAACACGCAGGGTTCAATAAAGCCTGAAAAAACACCAGGAAGTAACGGTTAATAATTTTCCAAGGTTTTCTGCCCGGGATCTTCCTCCCGTCAAAGCACCCAAAAAAAGATTATACCCACATAACATCCAAAACTAAAATAAATGCCCCGATGGCGGCTGCCACCACAATCACTGCGATGGGGCTGATATGAACTGCCCGCCGGTCTTCACTCTCGTAATAGTTGACAAGACCTGCCGACGAGATTAATCTTCCACCCTTATCCTTTGCCATACAAAGCTATTTCTCATTCTCAATATATAAATGGGTGTTAAGGACTCTACATGGACACGGAAGTGACGGTCAGTGGCCATGCCCTCCTCGGCGAGTCACTTGAGCAGCGTCCTGTCACGATTGTCGTGAAATCAGGGATTATCACGCACATCGAGGATGACCCGCATCCGGGGGACGCCTGGATTGTTCCCGCATTTTTTAATGCCCACACGCATCTTGGGGATACTATTGCCATGGATGCGACTGCCAGGGGAGACCTTGCTTCACTGGTCACCCCACCGAACGGGCTGAAGCACCGTCTTCTTGCGGCAGCTTCGCAGGATGACATGGTTTCCGGGATGCGTTCCAGTATCCGGACAATGGTACAGAGCGGTACAGCAGGGTGTGCCGATTTCAGGGAAGGTGGTCTGAGCGGGGTCAGGGCACTGAATGAGGCGGCCGGGTCGTTACTTCCCGGGCTCGTTATTTTCGGCCGCGACGGGGGCGAACAGGTCGCAGAAGGTCTGGGTATCAGTAGTTCCCGGGATGTACCCGGCCTCGAGAGACTGGTGAAGGAAGCCCGGGACAATGGAAAATTAATCGCTTTTCATGCTGGTGAAAGAGACCCGGATGATGTTGACGCAGCTCTTTCATTTTGCCCGGACCTTCTCATCCACTGTACTCATGCAACCCGGCTGCAGCTCAGGCAATGCGCTGATGAAAATATTCCTATTGCAGTCTGCCCCCGCTCGAACTGGGCCCTCGGGGTTACCGGGTCCTCATCAGAACCACCCGTTCATGACATGATCGACCTCGGTTGCCGCGTATTCCTCGGGACTGACAACGTGATGTTTGTCCAGCCGGACATGTTTGCGGAGATGGCATTTACCCACTACGTGTACCGGGTGCCCCCGCCCCTGCTGATCAAAGCTGCAATTGATGGATCACACCTCACAAAGACCTCTTTTTTCATCAGGAAGGGGGTGCCTGCAAGATTTTTTATAATGAGTCCCGGACAGTCCAATATGCGCTTCAGTCTCGACCACCTTGCAACAATCGTAAAACGGGGCTCTTCAGCCAGCATAATCAAGAAGGTTTTTATTTTAGAGAGCTAACTCATAAAGAAGACTATTTTGTGGGGTAACTGATGTTCGGTAAAATACTCGTCGCAATCGACGGATCGGGAATGAGTGGACAGGCACTCCAAGACCGCAATAGACGAAGCAAGAGTATGGAAAGCAGCCCTTCATGTCGTTTATGTCGTTGAGACCGGGCTCTTTTCATCCCTGCCGATGGACAACACCTGGGAAATCATGCTGTCGATGCTTGAAAAAGAAGGGGGTAAAGCAATAGCAGAGGCAAAAAAGCAGGCTGATGTAAAAGGAGTGCTGATCACCCCCCACCTTAAACAAGGCCATGCAGGCAGTGAAATCGTGAAAGCGGCAGAAGATATCGGCGCTGACATTGTGATAGTAGGTTCACATGGAAAAAGTAATGTGGACCGCCTCCTTCTTGGAAGTGTAAGCTCATTTGTAGTCTCAAACTGCCCCGTGGCAGTCCTGGTGGTGAGATCATAACCGATATGCTGGTTAAGGACTTCATGACCGCGGATGTGGTCAGTGTAGAAATCCCTGGAAACCGGGACGATGTACTTAAAATTCTGAAGAGGACGGGTATAAGTGGTGTTCCGGTACTAAAAGGAGGTAGACTGGTAGGTATCATCACCAGGAAAGACCTCCTCCGGAAATCAGAAGAGACCCAGCTCGGTCTCCTGATGACTGCGGAACCTGTAGTGATCAGCCCGGATGCCCCGTTGAGCGAGGCGGCAAAACTCCTCGTGAACCATAATGTCCGCAGGCTGCCGGTAATAGAAGATGAAACGCTTCTTGGCCTGATCAGTATTGCCGACCTGGTCCACGCCATTGCCACATTACGGATCAAAGATGAGATCAAGGACGCCTATACCAGCCAGACCTTCGCGTTATGGGAAGAGACACCGTTGCCGGTTGTCGGACGTGTTATGGAGATCTCCGGGTTCGAGGCAATACCGATCCTTGATGCGGAGAGTAAACTCCAGGGGATCATATCCGAACGTGACCTTATCAGGCATTCGACGATTGAGGACTCCGTAGAGATTAGCGATTTCTCAAACGGTACTGATGATGATGAGTGGACATGGGAAAGTATCCGTGATATGCATACCATCAGTTACGGTATTTCAAAGGTCCAGCTGCCCCCGAGACCGGTAAAGACAGCGATGGTTAAAAATGTCGTAGCAGTCCCGGTTAATTCAGAAGTCAGCGACTGTGCACTTAAGATGAAACGTGCCCGCGTAGACCAGTTACCCGTGATCAATGGTGATAAGAAACTTGTAGCGATGCTTTTTGACCGCGACCTTATCAGGGTGCTCTGCAACCCGGCCATTCAATAAAAACCTTTAAATTTATTGATGTCATCATATAACTCAAGCGCTTTTAGTAATTTTTCCAGCGTTACAATATTTTAGGGTGTTTCATATGAATGAACCTTACCAGGAACCTCTCAAAGGGACGACCACGGTTGGTCTGGTGTTTTCTGATGGAGTCGTCCTTGCCACAGAGAAAAGGGCAACAATGGGATATTTCATAGCCAGTAAGAAGGCAAAGAAAGTCTACCAGATTTCTGACCGTATAGGAATGACAACTGCAGGCGGTGTCGGGGACGCACAACAGCTTGCCCGGGTAATGACAGTCGAAAGCAGCCTGTACCAGATCCGGCGCGGGCGACCGATTGCCGTTGGGGCAGCCTCAACGCTCCTCTCAAATTTACTGAATGCAAACCGTTACTTCCCGTATTATGTCCAGCTCCTCGTCGGTGGCGTTGATGAATCAGGCCCTACGATATATTCGGTTGATGCAATGGGCGGTGCGACAAAGGAAGAAGAGATTGTCGCCACCGGTTCAGGGTCTCCCGGCGCCTACGGGGTACTTGAAGACCGGTTTAAAAAAGACATGAACGAAGATGATGCAGTTGAACTCGCGATTAGGGCAATTAAAGCTGCAATGAGACGTGATGCAGGGTCTGGTGAAGGTATCCACGTTGTGGTTATCACCAGGGAGAGTTACATGGAGCTTGCCGATGAGCAGATCCAAAAGGCACTTTCAGCAATCGCTGCATAATTTCTTTTTTTTAGGACGGATTAAATGCTAATTGAAGATAGATTGAAAGAACTTAAGGATAAGATTAATGAAAAGGTGCCTGCAGGCATCACTGTATCAGACGTGGAATTTGAAGGGCCGGAACTGGTTATCTATACCGACGACCCGAAAAAATTTGCCGATGAGGCGGATCTTATCAAACTACTGGCCAGGGACCTGCGTAAGCGTATCGTGGTCCGCCCGAACGTGCTGGAAGACCCTGACAGGGCAATTGGTGAGATCAAGGCAGTTGTAGCCGAAAATGCAGGGATCACGGATATCTTTTTTGATGCAGACACCGGGGAAGTAATAATCGAGGCTGAAAAACCAGGGGTAGTTATCGGGAAAAACGGGGCAACGCTCCGTGAGATAACAAAACATATTGGCTGGACACCTAAAGTCGTCAGGACACCCCCGATCGAGAGCTCTACGGTAAAACAGGTACGCCAGTACCTCAGGTCAGTTAACGAAGACCGGAAAATATTCTTACGCACAATCGGACGCCGTATTCACCGTGATATTACAAGCAAGGACCAATGGGCGAGGGTCACGATGCTCGGCTGCTGCAGGGAAGTCGGAAGGGCAGCATTTTTGCTTACGACTCCAGAAAGCAGGATATTAATCGACTGCGGGGAGAAGCCTGACAGTAATAACAGTACGCCATACCTCTATGTCCCGGAGATACACCCGCTCTCGCAGCTCGATGCGGTAGTTCTGACCCATGCGCACCTCGATCATTGTGCCCTTGTCCCACTCCTGTATAAATACGGGTATGACGGGCCTGTCTACAGCACACCACCGACCCGTGACCTTTCTGCGATGCTCCAGCTGGACTATCTTGACGTCATCCATAAGGAAGACCGGAAGATTCCATACT
Organism: uncultured Methanomicrobiales archaeon; assembly: GCA_963758915.1. GTDB lineage: Archaea > Halobacteriota > Methanomicrobia > Methanomicrobiales > Methanospirillaceae > CAIKOD01. Next base: position 60,265 of record CAVWXH010000008.1, on the reverse strand, counting down.
CCTCAAACGAAGTCAAGACATATATCAAGCACTCTATTACTCTTAATTATGGGAACGTGACTGATATCGCACCCGATATTAAACTGACATTCCATAACGCCGGCCATATTCTCGGTTCTGCCATCGCCCATTTCCATATCGGCGACGGCCTCTACAATATCGCATTCACCGGGGACTTCAACTACAGTAAAAGTCGTCTCTTCAACCCCGCAACAGCAAATTTCCCCCGCCTTGAGGCACTCTTCATGGAAAGTACGTATGGTGGCTCAGATAATATGCAACCGGCACGGTCAGATGCCGAGGAGAAGCTCTACGAGACGATCAATGTTGTCCTGTCACGGGGTGGAAAAGTCATCATTCCGGCATTTGCTGTAGGGCGTTCGCAGGAAGTAATGCTCGCTCTCGAAGAGGGGATCAGGAAAGAGAAAATCCCGAATGTCAAGATTTACCTTGACGGTATGATCAAGGAAGCGACGGCAATACACACCACCTATCCCGAATACTTAAACAGTGACCTCCGGAACCTTATCTTCAAGGAAGGAATGAACCCGTTCCTTTCAGAATGCTTTGTTGCGGTGGACTCATCAGACCTCCGCGAGCGTGTCATCAACGGCGACCCTTGTGTAATCATCACAACAAGCGGGATGATGAACGGCGGCCCTGTAATGGAGTACCTGAGCAACCTTGCAGCAGATGAGCGGAACGCTCTCGTCTTTGTCGGGTACCAGGCAGACGGGACGCTGGGGAGGCGTATACAGAAAGGCTGGCGAGAAGTGCCGCTTGGACGGGGCAGGACCATCATAATCAACCTCGAGATCGTCACCGTCGATGGGTTCTCCGGGCATTCGGACAGGAGGCAGCTGATGAATTATGTGGGCCAGGTTCAACCGAGACCTGAAAAGATTTTTACCATTCACGGCGATGAGAACAATACCATAGACCTTGCCAGCTCGCTCTATAAGCGGTACCATATCCAGACCCATTCCCCTATGAACCTTGAAACATACCGGATGATCTAACAACCCTTTTTCACATGAAAGCCCTGATTACGTTATACCTGGGTATTTTCTCAGTCATGGCACTCTCAAATGCCATCGTCCCGGACCTTGCCTCGTACGCCTCCGGGACCGCGTTACAGGGCCAGATATTTTCCGCTTATTTTCTCGGTGCATTTCTTCTGACACTCCCGGTCGGGATATTATCGGACCGGTGGGGACATACATATTTTATCAGGGCCGGGCTCCTGCTGACAATCGTTTCAGGTGTTCTGCTTCTTATGGACTCATCGGTGTATATGACCATCGTTGCTAGGCTGACAGAGGGTGTCGGTGCAGGTCTTTTTATTGCTTCCGCGATGTCGTATATTAATTCACGTCAGGATCATACGCGTTCGATCGGACTTTTCATGGCCCTGTTAAATATCGGGCTTATCGCAGGCCTTATACTATCAGGCCTGGCCAGTAAGGCCTTTGGCTTCCGTTCTGCCGGGATAATGATTTTTCTCCTGGTGTCGATAATTCCATTTATACTAAGTATCCTCGAATCATTTGACGGCCGGAGGGCGATCCTTCCTTCTTCCCCGGGATTTCCCGTGTTAAAAAACCTGGCAGGTAACCTGAAAAAGTACTTCTGGATGTGGTTTTCTGCGGTTGTCCTGATTGGGATTACCGGTGCCGTGACTGCGTTGTATCCGCAGTTCAGTGGTAACAGCCCGGAGACTATCGGCCTCCAGATTGCCGCGATGAATGGTGCAACCGCGATTGCGATCCTTTTAGTATCCCATGTGAAATTTGCCCCGATCCCGACAATCCGGATAACTGCCATTTTCTCTTCTGTAGCGGTGATAGCCAGTTACGTCACTTCCTGGGCTTTTATTGTCATCGGGGCATTTGCAGGTATCATCATGATCGCCCAGCTCGCCTTCCTTGCAGATGCCGGAAAAGAACAGGGTACCTTCATGGGACTGTTTAATACGTCTAGTTATCTTGGGATGACAATAATTCCGTTTTTTGTCACCTATATTGCAGAATATTTTGGGTTCTTAACGGCATTTCTTATTACTGCGTCATTATGCCTGGTAGTCGCCGGTACCATTGGATTGTGCATGCAGTGCAGGATTGAAAAACAATGCCCTCTTACCTGATACAGGCCGTCATATTCCCTAAAACACATCACGGGCCCGGCGGGCTTCATATTATTATCCCCGCAATGCTAATTGTGTAAACAGCTGGATTAAGGAGGGATTGGCAGAAGTGATCCCTCATACTATCGAATCCCCTGAAATTTTTAAAGGTAAATTTACAAGGGTGATAATCAAAGAGACAAGTGATAGTATCCTGCGATAGATGTTGACTGAAAAGATCATCCCGCCGGGTAATACAGAATTATTCGAGACCCTCAGGAATTTGCAATAGATTGATGCATTATGACAGGAACAAAGACTCCACAGGTATCGCGGGTCGTTGCGTTCATTGACATCGGTACTAATTCTATCCGGCTGTTTGTTGTCAGGCTGAACCCTGACTGCTCGTATATCGTCCTTTCGAGCAAAAAGGAAGCAGTACGGCTGGGTGAAGGAGAATTTGAAACCGGGTTCATAACCACGGAGGCCATGGACAGGGCGGTCATGGTCGCAGGGAAGTTTGTCGAACTTGCCCACTCTTTTTGTGCTGAAGAATTTGTAGCAGTTGCCACTTCCGCAACGCGGGAAGCCCAGAACAGGTACGAATTCCTGTCCAGGCTCAGGAAAGAGGCACACCTTGATGTACAGGTAATTTCAGGCCGGGAAGAGGCACGCCTGATTTTCATGGGTGTCACTACTGCGATGCAGCTGGAAGACGAACAGGTCATGGTCATTGATATCGGTGGGGGTAGTACCGAGGTAGCAATTGGGAGGAATGGTGCGTGCAGTTACCTGTCAAGCATGCACCTCGGCACTATCAGGCTGACGAATATGTTCTTCCCCGACGGAGTGGTGGAGCCGGTAAGTGAATCCCGGTATGAAGAGATCGCCGACTATGTCCGGAATGAGGCCCGTGCAGTGATACGCCAGGCAGGGCGTCATCCCGTTGACATAGTTGTCGGAAGTTCCGGGACTATCATCAACCTTTGCGATATTGCGGCACGGTTGTTCCACGCAGGTGAACCGAAACGGTCAGTCCTTTCTGTATCAGACCTAAAAAAGACAGTCCCTGTTATTTGTTCGTTGTCTCTTGCGGAGCGCCGTAAAATACCCGGGATCAATCCTGAAAGGGCTGATATCATTATTGCCGGGACTGCCATCATTGACACGCTTATGAAAGAACTGAACATCCAGGCGCTTGAAATGACGCAGAGAGGGCTCCAGGATGGTCTCCTTGCGGATTACCTTTCGAAAATGGAGGAGTTCCCTCTTATAGGCCACCTTACTGTCCGGGAGAAAAGCGTGCTCCTTACGGGAAGGGCGTTTGGGATCAACGAGTTCCACGCAAGGACGGTTTCAACCATCGCACTTGAACTGTTTGACAGTGGCAAAACAGTGGGGCTTCATTCACTGGGTTCACGTGAGAGGGAACTTCTGGAATATGCGTCCTTTTTACATGATATTGGGTCGCTGATTTCGTTTAACAACCACCACGCACACTCCTACTACATTATAAGGAACAGTGACCTGCTCGGGTTTGAGCCCGATGAGATCCTGATAATGGCGAACATAGCCCGGTACCACCGCAAGAAACTGCCACGAAAAAAAGAAATCGAGATGCCTGAACTTGATGAACACGGGAAAGAACAGGTCACCATTCTTTCAACATTCCTTCGCCTTTCAGAGAGCCTGGACCGGCGGCATGCTGCTCTGATCGAACGGGTGTCCTTTACCAGGATTATCGATAAAACGGCTGAACTTGAAGTTGTTGCCCGTGAAGACTGCCAGTTTGAGTCCTGGGGGGTAGATAACGAGGCTAAAAATTTCGAGCGCACATTCGGCCTGAAACTAGACCATAAAATAGTTTTATCCGCTCAACACCCCGGTGCAGGTGCTCCATGATACAGCAACATTCTCTATAGCCCTCACGTATTGACCACCCCTCTTATAACCGACGATATCTATCTTGCAGATTGGTAATTCCAAAATTCGTCACGCTCCCGGGGCTCATGCCCCGCTTCTTGGCGACCCCGGCTGGGATCGAGACTATCCTCAAAATACTCTGAATTTAATGAGCCTTCGAAAAACCCTGCCCGAAGAATATCTTAATGGTGTGGGGCTGGGAGGGGGTGAAACCCCCTCATGTCTTCGTATTTCCTTCTTATTATTTATGGCACCGAAGGGTTTCAACAAAGCCCTTGTTCAGGTATTTCCCGGATTAACTCTTCGTTTATTGCTCTGCAATCCCCGTTCTATCAGCACGAGCCCATACAGTCCCGCGGCAATCAGGATAATTGTCGCACCCGATGGAACATCAAGGAAATAGGAGAGGAAGATCCCCCCGGTAGTGACAAGAATACCGATAAACACCGAGAGTACCATCATATTCTTCAGGTGGGAACAATATTCCCTGCTGATAGCCGCGGGCAACGTGAGTAATGCGATTACCAGGATAATTCCTACGATCCTGATAAGCATGACCACCGTGAGTGCAACAAGGGACAGCAGAAGAAGAGTAACAATTTCCACGGGGATATCGAGGACCATTGCATACTCTTCATCGAACGTAACAGCGAGAAAGCTCTGGTAACAGGCGATTACTACAACCACGATCATGACCGCAAGGATTGCCATAATCACAAGGTCCCCTGCCGGTACGAGCAGGATATTACCGAACAGGAAGCTGAAAAGGTCAGGTGCATAACCGGGTGTAAGCGAGATAAACAGGATACCAATCGCCATCCCAATAGCCCATATTGCACCGATTAGGGTGTCTAGATGTTGTTTTGCATGGAGGGATACCATTCCCATGCCAAGGGCACTCGCAAGAGAAAATCCGATAGCCCCGATGACCGGGTCAAAACCGGCATAGTAACCGAGGCCGATACCCCCGAATGCTGCATGGGAGACCCCGCCTGATAATGCGACCAGCTTCTTTACCACGACATACGTACCGATGATGCCGCAGGTAATACTTGCAAGAAATCCTGCCAGAAGGGCATTTTGGAAAAATTCGAACGCCATTACGGAGATCATGGTGGCCCCTCCTGCGAATGTTTCCGGAGTACCCGGTGAGGGACGCCGTGTGCTATCAGTTCAACCGGGCACATGTACGCCGAGGTCAGCATCTCCTCAGTTATCTCGCCACTGTCATGAGTATACAGGCGCCGGTTAAGGCAGGCCACCTTCGTTGCATAATCAGAGACTACCCCGATATCATGGGTAACAAGGACAACGGCCATTTTCTCTTTCAACGAGTTGAGAATGTTGTAAAACTGCTGTTCAGCAGGTGCATCAACATACACGGTCGGTTCATCGAGGAGGAGGGCACGGGGTTCACTGACCAGGGCACGGGCGATAATTGCACGCTGCCGTTCACCACCGGAAAGCGCGGATATCGCCCTGCCTGAAAGGTCGGAAATACCCAGGGTAATTAAGACTTCTTCCGTAATACGACGGTCTTCTTTCGTATACCGTGTGAATACCCGGGATTTATTTCCCAGTCGCCCGGAGATCACCATCTCTTCAAGGGTGACAGGATAATGAAAATCAAACGTGTGAAACTGGGGGACATAGCCGAGCATCCTCCGGTTCTCCCGTGGCATCCCGCCAAATACCTTGATGGTCCCCATTTTCGGTTGGATTAATCCAAGCATGAGCTTTACCAGGGTTGTCTTACCCCCACCATTCGGGCCGATGATTGCATAAAACTCCCTCGTATTCACTGCAAGGCTGATATCTTCAAGGACGGTCTGCCCTGCGATTTCAGCATACACATGGTCGAGTTCAATTGCATCTGTCAATTGAGACCCGCCCTTGATAGTTCATTCGCCAGTTTTTGTAATTCACCAGGCATTCCCGGGGCAAGGGGGTCTGCCATGACAACAGTCCCGTTGACAGAGTTTGCGATCATATCAGCAGGCTCTGCGGCTGTATTCCGGTTCTGCGACAATAATAGTAATTCCCTCTGCGTGGGCAGCCCTGATAAGGGACTCAATATCTTTCGCGGTAGCTTCTTTCCCGGGCTGACCGATTACCACCTGGGTGAGTCCATAATCACGGGCAAAATACCCCCACGATGCATGGGAGGCAATGAACTTTTTGCCCGGTGTTTTATTTAGCATTTCCATAATCTCATTATCCATGATGGTGATATTTGCAAGAAATTTATCGCGGTTTGCCTGGTAATATGGTGCATTCGACGGGTCGACACCGGCCAGTGCGTCATACATATGATTGACTATAACGGGTGCATTTTTCAGGGAGACCCAGATATGCGGGTCGGACCCTTCGTGGGAATGTGTCTCAGCCCCTGCACCGGGAACCTGGTTTTCCTCATGATCCTCACCCTCATGCCCATCTTCATGGAAAAGCAGCTCAATACCGGGTGCAGCTTCAACTACCTTCATGCGTGGGTTCATGGAAGATAACCGGGACACCAGGTTGTCCTCAAGCGGAAGGAGTCCTTTTCCGAGGGTGACATAGATATCGGCCCCGGAAAATTTCACCATATCTTTAACTGACGGCTCAAAGGTGTGCGGGTCAGCGCCTGGAGGCACTGCGACAAAGACTTCAACCCTGTCTCCCCCGACTGCCTGTACATAATCTGCTTCAGGTAACACTGTTACCAGGACTTTGATTTTCGTCGAGTCCTCCTTTGGGGACCCCGCCATGGAACACCCTGCAAGAAGTACACTTAGTACGAGAATACTGGTGACAAGAAGGGTTATTTCGATGTGTTTCATCTTTTCCTCGTTTATAACATATATTGCTGATTATTTTGGTACTCTGCCAAATATTCCTGTCCTATACATTACCTTGCGGATATTGGAGGTTTCCTTTTATCCTGGCTGTTTTGATCTCCATTGCAACAACACGGGTCGTGCGAAATCCTTCCGCACACCCCCATCATAGGGTGTCCCATCGAGCGGCACATCGAATCGATGACAACTTTTGAGACTGAATTCTCGAAACGGGAGGACTCCTCGCAGGCTTCTTCCGGGGTAAGGCCGTAATGGGTGAGTACAAGCCCGAGAATCCGGTGTCTCCTGACGAGGTATTCAGCATAACGTTCCCCCTTTCCGGTAAGGCTGGTGGTCCTGTAAGGCTCATGGAAAATAAGGCCTATCGAATTCAGTTCCATGAGTGTCTTTGTTACAGTTGATGGATCTACACCGAAATGTGCCGCAATTTCTGTGGTCTTTGTAGTTTCCGGGTTTTCATATATGAATTTCATATACATGGCCTTTCTCGGCGAGAGAAGGAGGCGGTCAATTTCTTCCATCAGGATAGTAGAATGGTACCGCAAAGATAAAAAATATTTTGGAGCGTCCCCAACTTATTTTACATTTTCTACAATATTCCCCCTTTCTGAATTCCTATAAGGAAAATGAAAGGGAATTGGACCATAAAGATATTTTTTTTGGGGTATGTTTTACACAATAAGACAGTATGTCGAAGCTTGTAACCTTTTATTATCCCGATGGTACACTGGTTGTTAAAAAGGTTATGACTTTTCGCTGATGTAATTTGATTGCAGGGAATGCGGTCGTTTTAGGAGTGCGCTTTCGAAATGTTAACATCCCGGAGAATTACTGAAACCCCGCGTTCGCCTTCTTCGAACACAACTGGTACGCATTTAGCAAAAAAATGCCATTGTTGCCCGTTAATGGTAATTTTTTCCATGATGACACGTTCATCCCCATTTTCACCGTCTTTTATCATTTGTCTTAATTCAGGACTGATAGATGTGCCAAAACGGGTATGGTCGATATGATGAATGATAATGTCTGATCTGGGGACAAAAAAAACTTCAAGAAGCCTGTTATTTACCAGTTGTACAACCATTTCATGGTCCAGGACCATAATAAGATCTGAGCTCAGGTTAATAAGCTCTGAAATTGGTACCCTCTTCGCGATAAAAAAAACTTTAGCCGGACCAAATGTCTTCATATCAACCTGGCCTGAGATGAGCATCCGGTTCAGGTACTTAGATGTTGCATTCCGGTTAAGCGGCAGGAGCTGGGATAATTCTTCAATTGTCAACCCCCTGGGGTGTTCGCGGAGAATTTCAATAAATCGTGACAGTCCTCTTTCTTTTTCCTTTAACATCCCAACACCTGGCCCCGTCCTCTTACAAGATCTTTGGATATTTGGAATTTTTCTATTGTATGACACCGAATAATCTCTATGCAATGTATTATTACATTATGATTATGCATTACACAAATATATCAATTAAATGCATTACATTGAAGCATAGATATATATAGTAATAACGATAATTAGTGAATATCACTCCTAAGGTGAGATGCCATGGATGACATGACAGCGGAAACCAGGGAATTATCTGAGCAGGGAACAATCCAGACGAAGGTATCAGATCATAACAGGGAGATCAAAAAATGGCAGTCAATAGCAAAGATGGTGGATTCTATCCCTGATGTCCTTCCCTTCTCCCATTCAATAACTGAGCCGGAAAGACGATGGGTTTTCTATGCCAGGGCCTCAGGGATAGTCCAACAGTCTGTATCCAGAGAGATTGATGATGCTGCAGAGATGTCAGAAGCGGTTGTAGCAATATTCTGAAAATTAAGTCCCGGTGAGAGAAAGAACAACGCCTGTTGTGGAGGTAATAGAATGATGTCATGACTAGAAAATCCCCATACCCGAATCAGCGCACCTCTCCTCCTGTTGGTCGGAATAACCAACCTCCTGTGCTGATACAATACAATAATCATCCATTTACAAGATTTTTGGCTTCATTACAATTCCCTCTATCTATCCTTGCAGATTGAGTTATTCAAAAAAAAATTTCCACGCTCCAGGGGCTCTGTCCGCCGCACAGGCGACACGAAATTGGATGAGGAAATAACCTTTAAATATTAGAAATTTTCGGGAATACTGCAGTTGAACCTGCCAAATGGATATCTTCTCGGGGGTGAAACCCGCTCCTGTCTATAAATTACCTCTTTTTTATTACGCAGGGTTTCGACAAAGCCCGTTTTCTAAACCATCCCTCTTTACAGACTTATAGAAAACAGTTACCACCACTGCTGGTGGATATGTGCACCGGCAGCCGGTGTCGTCTCCCTTCCCTGTGAAGTCCTCTTAATAAACCCGATCTGGATCAGGTATGGTTCGTACACGTCCTCAATCGTCCTTGATTCCTCACCTACAGAGATCGCGATCGTCTTGAGACCGACAGGGCCACCCCGGAAATCATCTGAAATGACCGTCAGGATCCGCCGGTCAAGATCATCAAGACCAAGCGAGTCAATTCCAAGCAGGGTGAGGGCATGTGATGCCACCTCCCGGGTTATCGTGCCATCGCTTCGCACTAACGCAAAATCCCCGACGCGACGGAGGAGCCGATTTGCAATCCTCGGTGTCCCCCGGCTCCGGCCGGCAATTTCGCTCGCGGCCTCCTCCGTAATACTGACCTGCATGATACCGGCACTTCGCCTGATGACGTCGGAAAGTTCACCGGGACTGTACAGGTTAAGACGGGATATCAGACCGAAGCGGTCACGGAACGGTGAACCCAGGAGACCTATCTTTGTTGTTGCCCCGATCAGCGTAAAGTGCTCAATATCAAGCCTGATAGACCGGGCGCCAGGGCCTTCGCCAATCATCACATCGATAGCAAGGTCTTCCATTGCCGGGTACAGGACTTCTTCCACAACAGGGCTGAGGCGGTGGACTTCGTCGATAAAGAGCACATCGCCTTTCGAGAGTGTGGTAAGAATTGCTGCGAGGTCACCTGGCTTTTCCAGCACAGGGCCACTCGTTGAATGGATGCCGGTGCCCATCTCGTGGGCGATAATATGGGCGAGTGTGGTCTTCCCAAGGCCGGGAGGACCTGAAAGCAGGATATGGTCCAGGGGTTTTTCCCTTTTCTGTGCCGCTTCTATTGCAATTGACAGCGTTTCTTTCAGGCCCTCCTGGCCAATAAAGTCTTTCAGCTTTGATGGCCTGATCGTCTCCTCGATCTCGTCCTCGCCGGTTACAACAGCCTCGATCACCCGTTCCCTCATATCTTATTCCTCTCCTTCAGGAGTACCAGGGAGGCTTTCAATAATACCTGCGAATCGACGGGCCCTGTCCTTCTGCAGGTCTCGTCAACGGCAGCATAGGATTCGCGCGAGGGGAACCCCAGGGCAATCAGGGCTTCAGCCACGTCTTCCCGGATATTGCCCGGAACTCCGGGGGACTCCGTCTTGAACGCCGGGAGCTGCTCCTTCATCCGGTCTTTTAATTCGAGTATTAACCTTTTCGCGTTCCTCGGTCCTATTCCGGAAAGCCTTGTCAGCCTTTTCTCATCCTCCCCGATAACCGCCTGGACAAATTCCTTCGCCGGGACCTGTGAAAGGATGGAAAGTGCCAGCTGGGGGCCGACACGGTTCACAGAGATGAGGAGCTGGAATACCCCGAGGTCGAACATTTCAGAAAATCCGTACAGGGCGAGTGCGTCCTCACGTACAATCAGGTGGGTATGTACCTTTTTCTTCCCGGGAGACCTGGAGAGGCCGACGATATCGGTGGAGGTCATGTTAACCCGGTACCCAACGCCACCAACATCCAGCACCACAAATCCATCGCCTGTTGCAACAATTTCTCCAAAGAGTTGTGATATCACCTATGTCACCTACCGGCCGTGGGGAATATGCCTGTACCCCGGTACCTGTTACCGTGGTCTGGTGAAGTCCCGGTTCTTCCCAGCAACGACCGGCCCGGGAGAGAAATCACCATACTGGCAAACGCTTTCATCCCTATTCCCTCATGGTATGGATATGGCAGAGAGCGATGGAAAGGCCGTCAGCGGCATCGTCGGGCCTCGGGATTTCCTGCAGGTGAAGGAGCCGTCTGATCATCTCCTGCACCTGTTTCTTGTCTGCCCGTCCTGACCCCGTTATCGCCTGTTTCACCTGGTTAGGGGTATATTCGGTCACGGGAACCCCTTCCTGTTCGCAAAGTAAGAGAATAATCCCGCGGACTTCGGCAACAGCCATCGCGGACGTGATATTTTTCGAAAAAAATAATTTTTCAACTGCCGCACACTCCGGACCGTGTTCCAGAAACAGGTCTTTCAGTCCCCCATAGAGCTGATTGAGCCTTGCACCCGCTGACATATCCCCCCTGTCAGTCGTTATGCAACCATGGGTGACGTGGGTAGCCCGGTTACCCTTCTTCTCGATTACCCCGTACCCCAGACGCGCAAGCCCAGGGTCAATACCTAGTACAATCATGACCGATCAGAAATGTTACTGAAATAGATTCGCTTGTGCGGCGATTAACCTTTTCACCGCGGTGCGAAAGTGATCCCATGAAAAAAACCGGCCTGGTCTGATATGACCATGCGGTAGCGTTACTTTTTCTTCGAAGATTTCCTGGCTTTTTCATGCCACATACCCCGGTGGGAGATCAGCCATGCCTGGGCATTGCACGGGGTCTCACCCTGCAGGGGCCATACCCTGGTGTAATCACCGTCCTGGTTCAGCATGCGCATATTCACCGTGTCCTTCATGTATACCTCCAGGATAGTATCGATAATCGCCCGCCTGATAGCCGGGTCGTTAACCGGGAAAAGGACTTCAACACGGCGGTCGAGATTTCTCGGCATAAGGTCAGCACTGCCAAGGAACACCTCCTCGTCGCCGTCATTCCTAAAATAAAATATACGGGGGTGTTCCAGGAAACGCCCAACGATACTGGAAACCCTGATATTTTCACTGATACCCGGGAGACCAGGCCGAAGACAACAGATACCCCGTACCTGGAGGTCCACCCGTACCCCGGCCTCTGAAGCCCTGCATAATATATCGATGCAGTCCCGGTCTACCAGTGCGTTGATCTTGAAAATTATGTGACCGCCACCTTTTTTCCTGTGTAATTCTATTTCACGCTCTATCCGCTCAAAGAGGCCTTTCCTGATACTCACCGGAGCGACAAGAAGTGAGCGGTATGAATGTACCCTTGAATAGCCGGTAAGCGCATTGAACAGGTCAGCTACATCGGCCCCAATCAGGTTGTCCCGGGTGAACAGGCCGAGATCGGTGTAAATCCGGCTCGTCGAAGCGTTGTAGTTTCCAGTCCCAAGGTGGACATAGCGGATGATCCCCCCCTTCTCCTTCCGTACCACCATGCAGACCTTGCTATGAACTTTTAGGCCGGAGAGCCCGTATACCACGTGCACACCTGCCCTTTCAAGTGCCCTGGCCCATCCGATGTTATTCTCCTCATCAAACCGGGCCTTTAGTTCGATCATCGCAGCTACATCCTTGCCATTATCCCGCGCTTCCATCAGGGCATCAACAACAGGGGAATTCGGACCCACGCGGTAGAGGGTCATTTTTATAGCGAGGACATCAGGGTCTTTTGCAGCCTGTTTTAAGAACGATACCACCGGGGAAAAACTATCATACGGGTGGAACAGAAGGATATCCCCCTTCCGGATCTCTGCAAAAAAATCAGCATCTCCTTCAAGTGATGACGGTACGGATGGAACGAAGGGTTGATCTTTTAAGTCAGGCCGGTCGAGCCCATACAACTGCATCAGGTCTGCCATCCCGACAGGAGGTTCAACCCGGTAGAACATGTCCCTGCTGATCCCGAGTTTTATTGAGAGCATTTCAGATATACCTGCAGGCATTGCCGAAGATACTTCTACACGGACCGGGGATCCGATACGCCGGAGCTCGACACTTTCTTCAATGGCAGTCAGCAGATCTGATGCTTCATCTTCTTCAATCTCAAAATCTGCGTCCCTTGTTACCCTGAACGGGTACGCCGCAACAACTTCCATTCCCGGGAAGAGCCGGTCGAGACAGGCAGCAACGAGGTCCTCCAGAAATACATATTTTTCCTTCGGTTTACTACGTGTTTTCCCTGGTTTTTGTTCCGGGATTCGGATAAGGCGGGGGAACAGGTCGGTGGGGACTTTTATCCTCGCAAAAAGCTCCTCCTTCCTCGAAGGGTCTCTTACCATGATAGCAAGGTTCAGCGAGAGATTGGAGATGAAGGGAAACGGGTGTGACTTATCGAACGCAAGCGGGGTCAGCACGGGGAATATCTCATGCTCGTAATATTCCCTCATAATGCAACGTTCCCCGTCTGAAAGGGAACTGACAGGCAATATTTCGATCCCTTCTGCCTTCATTGCCGGTACCAGGTCACATTCCCAGCACCCGGATTGTGCTTCAAGGAGGGGTGCCAGGAGATCATGTATTTCTGCGAGTTGCTCCATGGGGCTCATCCCGTCAGGAGGCGCTTCAAGGACACCGCTTTCCACCTGCCTCTGGAGACCGGATACCCGTATCATGAAAAATTCATCGAGATTGTTTGCAAATATGGAAAGGAACTTAACCCGTTCGAGTAACGGGTGCCGTTTATCAGAGGCCTCATCAAGGACATGGCGGTTGAACCTTATCCAGCCGATTTCACGGTTAATATAACGGGATCCCTGTGCCGGGGCAGTTATGTTCTGATTTGGTTGATTATTCCTGTTACGAGGCAACGTATTGTCACTCTCCCCTGGTTTCACTGATTACAAGTCATATCATGAGATTATAATCATATCCCAGAAACAACCGGATTATAATCATTTTATTAAACGGAGTCCTGGAAAGAGCGCTGACAATGAACTTCATTGCATCGCCGGATTTCATCGATGATTGATTTTCTGTAAAATTAAGTACTAAAATTGCATTTTTAGCCGTGGAAAAGGAAAAAATGTTTAACTATCCTTGATGCAAGTAAAAATAGGTGTTTATTTAATGGGATATTCTGGTGACATTATGCACGACATCGTGCAAAAGGAACTGAAACGCAACTACCCTGCAAGCGAGGGATGGGTAATTTCAGGAGCCCCAAAACAGATTGGGAACGACGAAATATTTTCCTTATCAAGAAGACGGGGATCGAACCAGGTCACGACAGTTGCTGCAACTTTTGGGAGAATGGTGGAACCTGGGTTAATCTCATCCCTGATGGAAGGGAAAGAAACAACGGCAGCAAAAAAAGGCACATGGCATGCCAGCCTGTTAGTACCACAGGGAACAGAGGTTTCAGGCCTTCCGGCAGAGATCAAAGTTATTTTTATGCGTTCATTCCGTTACGAAGGAAAAGACCTTCTCTGGCTTAAACGCCCTGTTGGAAGCCAGGCCGTCACACAATCAACGCAGGCATCCACCTGATGGAAAGGACCTTCTAATCCCTTTTTTTAACCGGTTTGCAAGTTCTTCAGCATGTGATCCGGTCCAGTACAGTTTCCTGCAGTGAACGCACCACAAAAATTTGTATCCGGCGCGCTGTTCAGGGGCATAACGTATGCATCTGACCTCACGTTCCCGGGCACTTCTCAGTTTTTCGTTACACAGAGAGCACCGCGTCATCCTCAGCCGGGGCACTACAAGCCCGAGGTCAACAAGTTCCTGGACCTGGGGGAGGACACAAACCGCCTTGATTAAGACTGCACGTTCACCCCCCCGTTTTGCAAGCTCCCTGTCACGGGTAAGGAGAACTCTCTCCTCCTGCAATGCGATCCCAAGCAGAAGTGTGTCTTCCCTTGAGTTCCCGGGAGTGAGACTATTGGCACTCATCGTATCATACCCCATCAGGCGAAGGTACCTGCCAAGTGTTCCCAGCATACGGTCAATTAAAAACCGGGTTTCATGCATGTTTTTTTCCGACATCCGTGACAATCTCTATTTCCTCGCCACATCTCCCGCAATGGTGGTTATCAAGATTCCTGATGAATATTTCATATCCTGCCCTTTCTATCAGCAGTTCGCCACAATGAGGGCAGTAGGTATGTTCAAACGGGTGAGGGGAAACATTCCCGAGATAAGGGAAACGGAGCCCCAGCTCTTTTGCCCGCTTGTAAATTTTTTCCAGTGTTGCAACAGGTGTGGCTGCACGGTCTGTCATGTGGTAATCCGGGTGGAACCTGGTAAAATGGACAGGGGTGGCGGGACCCGGGTACTCGAGGATCCACGTAATCAGGGCATCAATCTCCTCCGGGCTGTCGTTTAACCCGGGGATTATCAGGGTGACAACCTCGACATGCATCCCGAGCTCCCTTGCGAGAATCGTTGAATTCAGTACAGGTTCAAGCCTGCCTCCGCAGATTTTACGGTAAAAATCATCAGAAAATGACTTGATGTCAACACGGAATGCATTCAGCACAGGAGAGAGATCGCGAAGCGCTTCCTCGGTAATATACCCGTTTGTAACATACACGGTGCCGAGCCCCTTCATCCTGGCAAGTACGCCCATATCACGTGCATATTCATGCCAGATAGTGGGTTCATTATAAGTCCACGCAATACTCCTGCACCCCTGCCGGACCGCGTGTGCAACACCTTGGGCAGGGCTGAGCCCGGTCATACGGACCATGTCCCCGGTAGCCCTTGAAATATGCCAGTTCTGGCAATGATCACAATGGAAATTGCAACCGATCCCGCCGAGGGAATAACAGCGCGTACCAGGCAGGAAATGGTAGAGTGGTTTCTTCTCTACCGGGTCAACAGCTTCAGAAGTAACAAGGCCGTAGGTCGTAGAATACAGTGTACCTTTTTTGTTAACCCTGACCGAACAAATGCCGGTCTTCCCCTCTTTTATCGTGCAGCGGTGATGACAAACTGAACAACGAACGATCTGATCGGGTAATTTTTCGTAGAGGGCCGCCTCATGCATTGGCATCTATATCACCCTTTTACAGGAAAGATCAGGTAATTGTTTCATCCGGGGCATTATCGGGTCGGCCTCCCTCCAGTGTCTTTGAGTTCCTCTTCATCTATTTCGAGGACAAATGAACCGCGGTACCCGCATTTCTTGCAGCGATAGACCTGCCCGACACACCCGCCGGCCACTTCGTATACCTCAGTACTCTGGCATTCCGGGCAACACAGTATCATTGATCCTTGTTCTATCACACATGGCAATAATGCCTCTTGATCATGACCCTCCGGATGCCACCTCAGGGGATAGAAGATACCCGGGGAAAACAATCAGGTTAATATCTCCTTTTTCCCCATCTGTACGAAATGAAATCCCTTGTCATCTCTCTTGGGGGTTCTGTCCTTGTACCGAGCCTGTCCGAAAACAGAATTTTGGAGTACGCTGCCGTCCTCAGGCAGGTTTCAGAAAAACACCGGACTTTTGTGGTTGTAGGTGGCGGGGGGGAAGCAAGGCGGTATATCGACGCGATAAGAAACCTCGGGGTTGATGAGGGTACATGCGACGAGATAGGTATCCTGGTAACGCGTCTCAATGCGACGCTTCTCATTGCGGCGCTCGGAGATTCCGCATACCCCGCCGTAGCAGAAGACCAGACAAAGGCGTTGGAATATGCGGTCTCAGGCAGGATTGTGGTCATGGGCGGGGTCACGCCAGCCCAGACTACCGACGCAGTAGCCGCGGTGCTTGCCGAGCGCACACGGGCAGATATCCTCGTAAACCTTACATCAGTGGATGGTATCTACAGCGCGGACCCGAAAACTGATACATCCGCAACCAGGTACACCCACCTCACCCCGGGGAGACTTCTGGAGATAGTCGGGGGAAGCGGTCTGAATGCAGGCTCAAATACGGTGATGGATGCAATCGCGGTAAAGATCATCCAGAGGAGCGGTATCCCCCTTATCGTCCTCGATGGCAGGAACCCTGACAATCTTCCCGAGGCAATTATCTCAGGCCGCTTGAACGGGACCATTGTCAGCAGCGATGAAAACCCCAGCTATCTCCCACTCTGATCAGGATAGAAAATAACCGGTAATTATTTGTACACTCCCGTCACACCTGTAGATCCAGTACCCGGGGTAGTAGGGTAGCCTGGTCCATCCTAGAGCGTTTGGGACGCTTTGACGGCGGTTCGAATCCGCCCTACCCCATTCTTTTCAGATTTTTTTCAAACATTAAGGCGGCGAATATGGACAGGAAAACAGCAGGGAACATCTACCGGATCCTTGATATCCAGTACCCTGAGGCCAGCACCCATCACAGGGCCGGCGCCCCGCCATTTGAATCCCTTATTGCAACAATCCTGTCCGCACAGACCACCGATAAATCCGTGGACGAAGTTATCGGACCACTGTTCTCGCGTTACCCGACCCCGGAGTTACTGGCAGAAGCCCGGATAGACGAAGTCGAGAAGATCATCCACAAGACAGGATTTTTCCATATGAAAGCGAGGCGGATTATTGATGCTTCCGCGATGCTTGTACGCGAGTATGGGGGGAAGGTACCTGATACCATGGAGTACCTGCTCATGATACCCGGGGTCGGGCGAAAGACCGCTAATATAGTCCTCTATCATTCATTCGGGAAACGAGAGGGTGTAGCGGTTGACACCCATGTACTCAGGCTTTCACAACGTATTGGATTTTCAAATTACAGCGATGCGGCAGGTGTTGAACAGGACCTTATGGCCCTGTTCCCAAAAAAAGAATGGGGAAAACTAACTGACCTTATGATCAGCCACGGCCGGAAGATCTGCATTGCCAGGCGACCAAAATGCGAGGTATGCAGCATCAGGCAGTTATGCCGCTATTATTGCGGTTCATTTATACAAAATAATGCGGGAATACCGGAATTAAGGCACCTATTTATGATTAAACCCGAAAATTGTTAACCGGCTCAGATTGCCCTAATAAAACATAAATCCGGATTCCTCCCCGCTTAACTAGCAATAATCCGGAACCCGAAGAAAACAATGAAACCGATGATGGCACTGATCGGAATGGTAAAAATCCATGCCCACATAATGCTCCGTGCCACACCCCATTTTACAACGCTTGACCCGGTCGTGGACCCCACACCCATGATGGACGCACATATCACCTGGGTAGTGCTTACCGGGATCCCAAGCATGGAAGCCCCGATAATCGTCCCTGCGCTTGCCGTTTCAGAAGCAAAACCGTGCACCGGCCTGAGACGGGTGATTTTATACCCCATGGTTTTTACGATCCGCCACCCACCTGAAAGCGTGCCAAGGGCAATTGCAGCATAGCAAATCAAAATGACCCAGAGCGGGACCGGCAGGGATTCCGGGTTTACAGTCGCCCCATAGTACCCGATACTGAACAACAGGGGTGTAATAATCCCCATGGTCTTCTGGGCATCGTTGGTCCCATGTGAAAAGCTGTATGCCGCTGCGGAACAGAGCTGCAATTTTTTAAAATAACTATCTGCGGTCATTTTATGGACTGATCGCGTAAACCAGAGGACTACCGCCATAAATGCAAACCCGACGGTAAGACCAATCAGCGGGGAGAGAATCATAAAAGTCACGACCAGCCCGATGGTTGACCAATGGATGGCAGCTATCCCGGCTGCAGAAAGGCCCGCCCCCATCAGACCACCGATAAGGGCGTGAGACGAAGAAGTGGGGAGACCGATCAACCATGTAATGATATTCCAGATGATTGCTCCGGCAAGCGCCGAAAGTATGATCCACGGAATTACATCGGCTGGAACAGAATCAAGATTGATAGTTTTACTAATAGTATTTGCAACGGCTACACCAAACCCGAATACTGCTATAAAATTGAAAAAAGCTGCAAATATGACTGCATTCCTGGGTGAGAGAACCTTCGTTGAGACTACCGTGGAGATGGAATTTGCCGAATCATGAAAGCCGTTTGTAAAATCGAAAACAAGGGCTATGAATATAATGAACAGGATGAGAATTTCAGGTGCTGGAATCATGGTGCTCCTCAGGGACTTATCCGGGTTCGTTAAGAATGCCGTATTGCGATATCTGAAAGTACGTTCGCCACATCTTCACAATGGTCCGTCGCGGTCTCAAGGTGCTCATAAATATCTTTATACTTGATGATGGTAATCGCATCATTAGACTTGAACAGGTCCATAATTGCATGGGCAAGTACGTCATCGGCCAGGTTTTCAAGACGGTTTACCTCGATACAACGCGCTTCAATGTATTTAGGGTTGGAAATTGCCCGGATACCTTTGACGGCCCCTTCAATTTCAATTACCGAGAGTTGTATCAGCTTTGAAAGTTCGATGATAGGGGAATCGGTTGATTCAATTCCATAATAGAGCATTTTCTCTGCCGAACCGTCAATATAGTCCAGTATGTCATCAAGAGCTGAAGCGAGACCGGAAATTTCTTCAGGGTCAAGCGGGGTGATAAATGTCTTGTTGAGGGTCTCGTAGATATCATGGGTGACCTGGTCGCCCTGGTGCTCCAGTAGTTCTATTGCATGGCATTTTTCTTTCACGTTGGTAAAATTCTCAGTGAGCGCGACAAGTTGATTGGCACTTTCTGTAACAATCGCAACCTGCCGCTCAAAAAGGTCAAAAAATATCTTATCCTGAGGAATCAGTAACTCGCGCAAACCCATAATGATCTATTCTGGTACTGGAGAGGGAAGGTAAAAAAATATGGCGGTTTTCGCTCTGTAGAAACACACATGAACAGGACGTTCACACCAGGGCCATAAAAATGCCTCGTTCAAAATTTCCATATGTTGGGGTCCGTTTTGTCATTTTCATGGGAAACCCTCTCAAATCTATCTTACAGACTGGTAATTCCAAAATTTCGTCATGCTCCCGGGGCTCATGGCCCGCCGCTTTGGCGACCCCGGGTGGGTTAGAGACTGTCCTCCAATACTCTGAATTTAATGAGCCTTCGAAAAACCCTGCCCAAAGAATATCTTAATGGGGGTGGGCAGTGAGGGGGTGAAACCCCCTCCAGTCTTCGTATTTCCCTCTTATATTTTTATCATACCGAAAGATATTTACAAAGCGGCGGTTTTATCAGCCGGAAAAAAGTAAGCTGATCGAAAAAGCGACGACGTAATATCCGACCCAGGCGAAGACTATGGCAATCGGTATCGTGATAATCCACGCTGTCATCATCTCCCGAACGGCCTTCCATTGCACGGCATTTTTACCCCGTGTCGCACCTACCCCGATTATCGCACCATTTATGGCATGGGTGGAGGAGACAGGAATTCCCTGTTCTGTCACCCCGACGAGGATAGCACTACTGACCGTTGCGGCACAAAAACCCTGGTACGGGCGGATTTTGGTGATACCTTTTGCCATTTTGTCTACTACCTCCCAGCCACCGAAACAGGTGCCAAGGGCGATTGCAATTGCTGATGCGAGGAGTACCCATGTAGGCACATCAAAGGTTGCCAGGACCCCTGCGGATACCAGCAGGGCAGTAATAATACCGACTGCATGCTGGCCGTCATTGGCACCGTGAGCCGTGGCCTGCGCGAAGCATGCGACTACCTGGAGGGGCTGGAATATTCGTTTCATCCGGTTCTGCCGTGAATGTTTGAATAACTGGGATACGATAATATCGAAGATGAAAGCCCCGGTCATTGCAAACACCGGGGAGATGAATATAAATAGTACAATAGCAAAAAGCCCGGAGATTGTAAGGACACCAGCGAGCATCAGGAACGGGATAATCAAACAAAAGCCGCAAACTCCCCCAAGCACGATACCCATCTGGACATCCTCGTGGAATGTGGCGGTTACCAGGCCAAGAATGATAGCCCCTGTTACGGCCCCGATTAACCCATAGATAGCGACCTGGAGTACCATGTCCCAGCCAGGAAGGATAATGGCAGACAGCCCTGCTACCGCCATTGCTGAACCAAGCAGGCCCCCCACCATTGCATGGCTGCTTGAAATCGGGATTCCTGACCGGGTCGCAACAAAAACAAGGATAATGGCAGCACCCATCGCGACCACGATGGATAACGGGGTCAGACCATTTTCGTTCACAATAGCAGTCCCGATAGTAGCTGCTACTGCCGTGGAAAACAAAAAAGGTCCGACAAGGTTACATACAGCGGTTGAAAAAACGGCTTTTCCCGGGGAGAGTGCCCTCGTTGCAACAACCGTCGCGATTGAATGCGAGGCATCATTTAACCCGTTCACAAAGTTAAGGGCCAGCGCAAGGATAATACCAAACAGGACGAAGGGTTCCATTCTGACTCAGGTATGACTGCGCGCAATATCGCTCAGGACATGGGCGACATCGTTATACATTTCCATGACCCTTGCCATCCCTTCATAGATATCCTTGAGTTTTATTATCAGGAGCAGATCATCCGTCCTGAACAACTCGATCACCGACCGCGACAGCAGTTCAGTGGAGAGATTATACAGGCGGTTCGTCTCGCTGGCATGCAGTGCAATTTCATCGGCTTTTTTCAGGGTCGCAAGGTCATCGATTGCATGTGAAATCTCCGCACTCGAGAGGATCATCAGGTAGGAAAATTCCTTCAGCAGGTCGTTGGACCCCGGGATACCATAATTACAGATCTGGTGTGTGACCCGGTCAATACGGTCCATCACGTCATCAAGGGCCGGCGCAAGTCGTGCAATTTCATCCGGTTCAAGGGGGGTAATGAGGGACTCGTTCAGTTTTTCATAGATCTGGCGGGTCACCTCGTCAGCAAGGTGTTCGAGCTGGCGGATCTTGTGCCCTTTTTCCGTGCCCCCGGGAAGCTCGTGGGTGATCTCATTGAGGACCTCTGCGGCTTCGCTGATTTTTCCCGCCATGTCCTTGAAAAGGGTAAAAAAAACCCTGTCTTCAGGGAGTATCAAATCACGGATGCGCATGAGTGTTCAGTCATACCCTTTGCATATAACCCTATAAAATATAATGCCAGAAATTATGACTATGTTAAAAAGAATAATGGGAAAGGCGGGAATTAAACCCACGACCTCTACCATGCCTGAATATGGACTGGGCGGGAATTGAACCCGCGGCCTCACCCATGCCAAGGGTGCGTAATACCACTTTACCACCAGCCCGTTACAATTGCCTACCACAATTGTATGATACAGGGTCGTTTTGGTTTGCACCATGCCAGGGTAGCGATATACGCCTGGTCAACCGGCCCGCTCTATCAGTATGGGATGCCATCAGTTAAAAGAATTGTTTCGGGGTGCAGGAATTCGCCGGTAATTTCGGTATAATCCTTTCTGATACCCCTGCGGCCCACCGTGCCGTTTCATAACGCGCTCTGATGGTCATGCCCTTCCCTGCATTCATGTGACCCGCAGGTACACCCGGGTGGTTCAAATGAACCCAGAAAACGTTGCCGTGCATCCTTAAAATCACTGCCCGTAGTCACGTTGCCGTTTGTCAGGTACCGGATCAGGAGAGGTTTCGCATGGGCAGGAGCCGGGGCATCTTCAGGGAGAACAATATGATACCGGTCCGGAAGTTCATAGACCTGTTTAACACCGCTTCTTTTTCCGCGCTTTGCACACCTGGTCCCTTCGATTTGCACGATGTCCATCGCAAAATCGATTACAGGGGCATTGGCAATCGCACCTCCGATACCAAATGCATCGACAATATCACGGTACTCAATTACTTCCTCCCGTGTTATGCCACCAGAAAGGAAGATCTTCACACCAGGGTATCCATGGACATCCAGCTCCCAGCGCACTTCGTTGATAATCGCCCTCATGTTGCCGCGGCGTGAACGGGGAGTATCAAGCCTGACAGCAGTTGCACCCTGGCCTGCCGCAACAAGGGACTCCCGTTTCTCATCACAGAACGTATCGGATAACATGATCCGGGGCACGTCCGCTGGGGCGTGGCGGTTGAAGGATGCGAACGCCTGTTCCGGGCTGTCGTGACACATAACGAACGCATGGGGCATGGTACCCGATTTAGGGATGTCCGGGTGTGCACAGGTATTTGAGACCCCGTCTACACCTCCTATCCATGCGGCACGTTCGATCATGGATGCAATGGCCGGGTGCTGCCGGCGCGAACCAAATGAATATACCAGGCGGCCTTCAGCGCAAACCCGGATATGTGCGGCTGCAGTGGCAACACCTGATGCATGGCACAGGAACCCGAGAATTGACGTCTCGTACCGTGCAAAGTCCAGGTATCGCCCCGATATCCGGAGGACAGGTTCGTCCGGGAGGAACATCGTACCTTCCGGCATCGCATCGACGGTAACAGGAAGGCCCCTGAGCAGTGCAACCACGTCTTCCAGGCCGCAGAACACACCCCATTCATCAGGGAGCCCGGCGGCGGTCACTTCCATTACGACTACGGGATTTTTTCCTTCTTTTCGAAGGACCTCCTCGCAGCGCAGAAAATAGATATCGGTACAGTCCCCTCGTTTTATTGTTTCCACATCGACTGTCTCAAACAGGCCCATACAGATTAATAGAGCGCCTGATGGTATTACGGTATCCAAACCCATCCCTGACTATAATGGACAGGGATATGTAGCAGGCGCCGAAATAACAGTACAGAATTATGCGAAGTACAGCTGATTACCGTCTGCAATGGAATTTTTGTTTCAATGCGACTGTTGTAGCACCGGCCGGGGAATGCAGCATACAGGAGGCTGTATAGATGTCCCTCGGGATTATCGGTGGGACAAGCCTCCTTTTTACCCGGCTTCCGCCACTTGAAAAACAGGTGATCCGGACACCATTTGGCGGGGTTGAAGTCCTGTCCGGGGATGTGACAATCATGTTGCGTCACCAGGGTGATATGCCGCCGCACCGGATCAATTTCTGTGCAAATATGGCAGCGCTTGCAATCCTCGGAGTGGACAGGGTTATCGCATTCGGGTCTTCAGGATCCTTAAAAACCGAAATTAAGCCCGGTACCATAATGGTTCCTGACGATTACATGAGCATATCTGATATTCCCTCAATCCACAACCATGCAATTTCCCATGTAATGCCGGTAATTTCACACAAACTGGTCAATGAACTCGGGAATGAGTTCCCTCACGCCCGGGTAGGCGGGACATACGTGCAGACACGGGGACCGAGAATTGAGACAACAGCTGAAGTGCAGGCCCTTGCACAGTTTGCTGACATTGTCGGGATGACGGTGGCAAGCGAGGCAACCCTCGCCTGCGAACTCGACATGGAATTTGCCGCCCTCTGCACGGTTGATAATTACGCAAACGGCCTTGGAACAGAAGTGCTCTCCTATGAGCACATCGTAGACACCGCCCGGTTATTCAGTGAACGGACAGGGGAGATGGTTTCGACAATTATTGAAAAGATGGGGTGACAGGAATGGAACAACGTGATCTATTGAATTACTCCGGGGCACTGCTCATCAGAGATGTCTTTGTAAACGGGAAAAGGGGGGATATTTTTATCGACGATACCGGGACAATCGCGGGATGCGGAGAAGGTATCGCGGGAATACATCGCGGCGAGGCAGAGGTTACCATCGATGGAAAGGGCTCTGTCGCAATGCCGGGGCTTGTCAATACCCATACCCATGCCGCGATGACGCTCCTCAGGGGTTACGCCGATGACATGGTCCTCCAGGACTGGCTTACGCAGAAAATCTGGCCACTTGAAGCACACCTTACGGGAAATGACGTCTACTGGGGGACAAAACTGGCCTGTCTCGAGATGATAAAAAGCGGGACTACTGCATTCAATGATATGTATTTCTTTATGGATGATGCTGCCAGAGCCGTTGATGAAGCAGGTATCAGGGCGGTCCTTTCCCATGGTTTTATCGACCTTAACCTTCCCGAAAAACGCGAAACTGAATGCAGGGCTACCGAAAAACTTGTTAAATTGGTCAAATCCATGAACAACAGTCGGATCCGGGCTGCTGTCGGACCTCATGCGATTTACACAGTTTCCCCGGAAGGATTGAAATGGTGCGCAGAATATGCCGCATCAGAGAACATCAGCATCCATATCCACCTTTCAGAGACGGAAACAGAAGTACTTGACTGCATCAGCCAGCATGGAAAACGTCCCTCCTACCATCTTGACGATTGTGGTATCCTCACACCTTCTACGATAGCAGCACATTGCTGCTGGCTCGATGAAGACGAGTGTGCCCTTATGGGGAAAAGGAACGTCAACGTCTCCCATAACCCGGCAAGCAATATGAAACTTGCGACACACAGGGCCATGCCGTATCACTGGCTCAAATCAGCCGGAGCTAATGTCTGTCTCGGTACCGATGGCTGTGCCTCAAACAATAACCTCGACATGTTAGAGGAAGTAAAAACTGCCGCAATCCTCCAGAAATTTTTCTGGAATGACCCGACAATCCTCCCGGCACCAGAGGCCCTGGCCATGGCAGGCACTAACGGGGCGCGGGCACTCATGACCGGTGCCGGAACGCTGACAGCCGGCGCTCCCGGAGATATTATCCTTATCAGTACCCGTACCGCCTGTAACACACCCCTTCACAACCAGATATCGAACATTGTCTATGCATGTTGCGGTGCATCAGTCAATACAACCATTTGTAACGGTCGCGTCCTGATGCATGAGCGACATGTGCTCAACGAAGACGATATACTCCGGAGCTCCGCAGAAGCAGCCATTCAGCTGGTGAGGCGTTCCCAGTCGTGAGCCCGGTCAAGCCTCGCATTTTAACGGTCAGGAGAGTTATCTCCCTCCTCCCTCTCCTTCTCCTGCTGGCCTGCATCGTTTTTGCGGGATGTACCGTTCACACTATCAGAAGTCATGCGGGGACCCGTACCATCCCACCTGCATACGGGCTGAATGATGGTCGGGTGACGGTCCACTTTCTCGATGTGGGACAGGGGGACTCTTCACTTATCCAGTACAACGGGACCACCATCCTGATCGATGCAGGTGAGGCTGATGAAGGCCCCGGCATTGTTCGTTACCTGAAAGACCAGGGTGTCAGTGATATTGACCTTCTCATCGCCACCCACCCGCATAGCGATCATATCGGGGGGATGCAGGATATTCTTAACAATTTTAATGTGGGGAGCGTCATTGACAGCGGCATGCCGCACACAACTACCACGTACCAGAAATTCCTCGGGACAATTGATCGAAAGAATATCCCGTACTCAACCGTCAGGCGGGGGGATTTGATCACGCCTGTCCCGGGGCTCACATTGCTTGTCCTCTCCGCCCCGGACGGGAGGCCTGACCAGGACCTCAACGAGGGTTCAATCGTGCTCAGGGCTACATACGGGCGGGTGAATATCCTCTTCGAAGGAGACGCAGGCACCACAGCAGAGGAATCAATGATACATTCAGGGCTCCCTCTCGGGAGCCAGGTCCTGAAAGTGGCTCACCATGGGAGCCCTCATGGCACAGGGCGTACATTCCTCGAACGGGTACGCCCAGAAGCGGCCATCATCTCTGCGGGAGCAGGAAACCCCTATAATTTTCCTGCAGAAGATACCCTCATCCGCCTGGAAGATACCGGGGCATTGATATTCCGGACAGATACAGACGGCAGCATTGTTGTAAGGACTGATGGCATCACATTCTCTGTTGAGACTACAAAGGAGGGTATGTACCCGTTTGTCGTTAGTAGTCCTGCAACAGCTCCAGCATAACATTATGGCAACTACCGCTGATAACCTGGGAATTCCGGCACCCGCCCTCGTGAACTATCCCTTGTTTACATTGTGGGACAGATGGCAGGCACGGCGTTGGGTGAACCAGTGACTTTTTTTCAACTACGAAAGGTACCCATGGTTACGTTCCTCCGCCAGAACAGGCAACAGGTAAAACCGCAGGAAATCCCTTGGTTATACAGGGCATAATAACGGGACTATCAAGAAAAGATATTCGGTTAAAAAAATTCAGGGTCTTTTGTCAGACCATTATGGCACCTGGAAATGTTACTATGCAGTTTTAATCTCTTCAGCAGCTTCGAGATGCAGTTCTTTCACCGAGATTTCACGCATTTTGAATTTCTGGATCTTTCCGGATATGGTGACAGGGAAATCATCAGTGAACCGGATATACCGGGGGATCTTATAATGGGCAATTTTACCCTTGCAGAAGTCCTTGATTTCTTCTTCAGACAGGACCTGGCCTGGAGTGATTTTAACCCAGGCCATAAGTTCTTCACCATATTTCACATCAGGGACACCTATCACGTATACATCTGCAATTTTTGGATGGTGATGGAGGAACTCCTCGATTTCTCGCGGATAAATATTCTCACCACCCCTGATGACCATATCCTTTAATCGCCCAACGATTTTTACATACCCCTCATCGTCTATTGTACCAAGGTCCCCCGTATGATTCCAGCCGTTATGGTCAAGAGTGCCATGGGTAGCATTCGGGTTGTTGTAATAACATTTCATGGTCATATATCCACGGGCGCAGATCTCCCCGATCTCCCCACGTGGAACAATTTTCCGTGTCTTCTGGTCGATGAATTTCAATTCCGTGTGGGGGAACAGTTTACCCACCGTTGATACCCTCCGTTCAATCGGATCTTTTGTGGTGGTCATCGTAACACCGGGAGACGTCTCTGTCTGACCGTATACGATAACAATATCGGTCATATTCATCTTCTTTGAGACTTCTTTCATCACCTCGATAGGACAGGGAGAACCGGCCATAATCCCGGTACGGAGGGTGCTCATTGAGTAACGGGGGAATTCCGGGTGCGAGAGTTCCGCAATGAACATCGTAGGGACGCCATGAAGCGCCGTACACCGCTCATTCTGGACAGCCTTCAGGACTTCTTCCGCGTTAAATGTCGGAGATGGGATTACCATGGTCGACCCGTGCGTAACACAGGCAAGGTTTGAGAGCACCATGCCAAAACAGTGGTAGAACGGGACCGGGATACAAAGGCGGTCTGCAGGTGTAAAGCCCATTCCTTCCCCGATTATATACCCGTTATTCAGTACCGAGTGGTGGCTGAGGACGACCCCCTTCGGAAATCCGGTGGTACCGCTGGTATACTGGATATTGATGGCATCGTCGAACTCAAGCGACCCCTCGCGGTCGATCAGTTCATCCTGACTGATCTCTTCCCCTTTCCGGATACAGTCCTCCCAGACAAACATCCCGTTATAGGGGATATCCCCCATGAAAATAACATTTTTGAGGAACTGGAACTTATCACTCTTGATGTGGCCCGGACGCGACTCATAGGCTTCCGGGCAGGCCTCGTAAAACATGCCCACATAATCCGAGGTTTTGAACCGCCCCTGGATGATAAGGGTCTGTATTTCTGCCTGTTTCAATACGTACTCGAGTTCATATGTCCGGTACGCGGGGTTGATGTTGACCATAATCGCCCCGATTTTTGCGGTTGCAAATTGTACCTGGACCCACTCGGCGTAGTTCATCGCCCATATCCCTACCCGGTGACCTTTCTCAACACCAAGCGCCATCAGTCCCTTTGCCAGGTCATCCACATGCCCATGGAATTCACTGTATGTCCACCTTATCCCCTGGTGTACGGATACAAGGGCTTCGTTATCAGGGTGCTCTTTTGCGATCCGGTTGAACATATACCCGATGGTCTCGCCAATCAACGGAAATGAAGAGATCCCACAATCGTAACTGATCTTCACCATTGATCAGATTATGGCGTGAGAAAAGAATATATGATTACTGATTTCGCATAATAATTCCCCCTGTTTTCATAAGGAAGGACAATTATGGTAGTTCCCAGATATGTTTCTTTATGGGAACACTTAAATCTCGGACATGCGATTTAATTTACATCATCGGGGTCGTGGCCTAGTCCGGAATGGCGACGGGCTCCAGCGGTCTTTCGCGTCTTCTGTGCGAATGATGAACAATGGGTCTTCTGAATAGTGATGATCCGTTGGAGCACTGACGCATGTCGGAGAGACCCGTCGATCGTGAGTTCAAATCTCACCGACCCCACATTTTTAGTTACACCACCTCTCATAGCGGTGAGTTTTTTCCGGGTTGTTTTGCCACCCGGTTTCATAATACCAAGGGGACAATACTGTCCAGGAGATGGAACTGATGGACCAGGATAGATTTGAAAGAGGAAAGAAACAGCTGGAAACGATGAGCGGCACGGGGGTTGATGCAATGCTGGACAACCTGAAGGGTATTGCACCTGATCTCGCCCATTACACGGTTGAATTTCCTTACGGTGACGTGCTGTGCAGACCGGGCCTTGACCTAAAATCACGACAAATTGCAACGGTTGCAGCGCTCACTGCACTGGGTAATGCACCTGTCCAGCTGAATGCACATATTTCCATGGCGCTGAACATTGGTTGTAAGCGTGAGGAAATAATCGAAATTATCACCCAGATGGCAGTGTATGCCGGGTTTCCTGCTGCACTGAATGGTATGGCCGTGGCTAAGGATGTATTTGCGGACAGGGACAGGAAAGGGTTAATCTGAATATTAAGCAAATGGTTTATTTAGCAGGGAGATTTCAAATGGATTTTGAATTCATCCCGAATCTCATCGTAGATCTTTACGGCACCCAACCCCTTTTATGATCACAATCACCGGTATTGCAGGTACATCATCATTTTTTTGGAATCCCGGGGGAATTAAAACATTTATCATATAATGGGGCTACATAGTAATCAGGAGACTTGAGGATTTTATGTATCTTATTGGAGAAGCACTCGTCGGGGACGGGCCGGAGCTCGCCCATATCGACCTGATGATCGGAGATAAGGAAGGGGCGGTCGGGTCCGCATTTGCCAATGCACTCTCGCAACTTTCATCCGGGCATACCCCGTTACTTGCAGTCATACGACCAAACCTGCTGACAAAACCTGTCACACTCGTGATCCCCAAAGTCACGATGAAGAAGGAAGCCCAGGTCCATGAGATGTTCGGGCCGGTGCAGGCAGCGGTTGCAAAAGCCGTTGCAGATTCGGTTGAGGAGGGGTCATTCAAGGACCAGGATATAGAAAAGATCGTGATCCTTGCAAGTGTCTACCTTGACCCGGCAGCAGCTGATTACAATAAGATTTACCGTTACAACTACGGGGCTACGAAACTGGCCATCAGCAGGGCAATGGACGCGTTCCCAGACAAAAAAACCCTCATTTATGAGAAAGACCGTGCCGCACATGCCGTGATGGGGTTCAAGGTCCAGCGCCTCTGGGACCCCCCCTACCTGCAGGTCGCTCTTGATCTTGTCGATATGAACAAAGTTACCCAGGTACTCACCGAACTCCCGGCCAACGACCACCTTATCATTGAGGCAGGTACTCCCCTGATTAAGAAGTTCGGCCTGAACGTGATCTCTGATATGAGGAAGATCAGGCCAAATGCGTTCATCATTGCAGACTTAAAAATCCTTGACACAGGAAACCTGGAGGCCCGGATGGCTGCCGATGCATCCGCAGACGCCGTCGTAATTTCGGGGCTTGCACCTGTTTCAACGCTTGAGAAGGCAATCGTTGAGGCTAAGAAGACCGGCATCTATTCCATCGTGGACATGTTGAACGTTGCAGATCCGGTCAAGCTGATTGCAGGGCTGTCCGTGAAGCCGGATATTGTTGAGCTCCACAGGGCAATTGATGCAGAGGAGACCAAGCACGCCTGGGGTAATATTGCCGCCCTGAAGAAGGCAGCAGGTGGGAAACTTCTCGTCGCAACGGCAGGCGGTATCCGGGCAGAGGTCGTGAAGGATGCACTGAAGTCAGGGGCAGACATCCTCGTGGTCGGCAGGGCAATCACTGCGTCCAAGGATATCCGTTCCGCGGCTGAAATATTCCTGGAAAACCTGAACAGGGAAGAGATCGACCAGTTCAGGGTTATGACAGATTTCTAACTGACATTCTAATTATTCAGTTTGGGATCCAATAATCTCTTTTTGCTTCTTTTTCAGCATAATTATTGAATAGTACTTGCCCAATCAGATAAATTTTGGGCTTTGTTGAAAAGCTATATTCGGCATCCGGAATCCTGATTATTCTGAAATTTATCTACGCTCTCGGGGCTCCGCCCCGCCGCTGTGGCGCCCCGGTTGGGATAGAGATATCCCCCAATACTCTGAATTTAATGAGCCTTCGCCAAAACCCTGCCCGAAGAATATCTTAATGGGGGTGGGGCAGGGGGGGTGAAACCCCCTCCTGTCTTCGTATTTCCCTCTTATTTTTTTATATCACCTAAGGGTTTCAACAAAGCCAAATTTTGAATTAATTAGAACCATTCCTGGCTTAAATGCAATAAATCACAGTGATGAACTGTTTATACCTTATATTAAACCGGAATATAAATTTTGAAAAACACTGGCCCCTATTTTCACACCTCGATCGTTTCACCTGGTGCAAGGACGGCGACCTTCATATCAGTCGTCCGTTCAATGGCAAATTTGAATTTTGACGGGTCCTGCACAATCTTTGGCCAGGTATTGTAATGGATCGGTATGACCAGGGGGGCCCCGATATACTGGGCGGCCATCATGGCCTCATCAGGCCCCATCGTGAACCTCCCCCCGATCGGGAGGAGGGCAACATCCGGGCGGTAAAGGTCACCGATCAGTTTCATATCAGAGAACAGTGCCGTGTCGCCGGCATGATAGACCTTTTTCCCGTCCATCGTAATGACGTACCCGGCAGCAGCACCCCCGTTGCACCCGATACCACCTTCCTCGAGCCACGAGGAATGGACTGCAGGGGTCATGGTGAACCGGACGCCATCAACTTCAATAGTCCCCCCGATATTCATCCCTTCAACAGGGATACCTTTTATTGCGAGATATTTTGCGATTTCATTAATTGCAACCGTTGTTTTCCTGAGCCTGACCGTATCACCCATGTGATCGGCATGCCCATGGGTGACCGCGATAATATCACAATCGGCAGTAATTTCCTTCCCTTCACCAATAAAAGGGTCCACGATAATGTTTTTGGTGCCCGATAACCATACACAGGAATGCCCAAGCCAGGTGAGTTTCATATCAGGTACACTATCCTCACACTTCTTATGAAAACGTAACGCTTCCTGAAACACGGGGGGAATGGCAGAAAAGGATAATCCCATGATACATCCAATGATACGGAAATTGGTTAAAAAGGTAAAAAATGAATGAGTGGCCTCACTCATAATAACCGGATGGAATTCATCCATCCCTGCTGGTCTTGTTCAGGCTACATCAATTAATTCTGCTTCTGTTATATCGATTGAATCGCCGAGACCATCCTTTGTGGCGCTCCGGGTCATCTGCTCGCTGAGGTCCCGGTCCTCCATCACATCCCTGATACGCTCAAGGTAGTGATCAATGGTATGGTCATCCCGCTGGTCTATCACGTGGCGGTATTCACGGAGCGTGGACGGGCTTACCCCGAGTTCTTCGCTGATCTCCTTCATCGTCTTCCCTGATTCCATGAGCAGTTCCATTTTCTCACGGTCAAATGGCATCTTGAAATCAAGGTCGCGGAATAGTTTCAGACGAACACGTGCTCGTGCGACGGTCTTTGACAGCTTTTCATCCCCAAGTTCTCTGGCGATCTCAGTATCGTTCTTGCCGAGATAGTAGGCAGAGACGAGCTTGGCGAGTTGAATAGGCTTCAGTTTGGTCTTAAAGAAGCCCTGATCAAGAATCTCCCGCATAACAAGGGCGATTTCACGTTCAACGGCGTCACGGTCTCTTAAAGATCCGTGGATTTTTTTCATCGGTTCCACGATCTTTGTTTTGCTGGTAATGTTTGTGAACAATTCCAGAAGCTGAATTTTACGTTTGTCTTCCGGCATGTTTGAAAACCACACTAGGGATTACCGGAATAGATGCGCGGATTAATATTTAACACTATCTTTATTTCCGGATTTTATAAGCATGATTAATGACAGATAAGACACATCAGGGGTATTTTTTACCTTATTGTACTGTAACCCCGCATTCAGGGAAGGCTTTCCCGGCAAATCCGGGGGGTATGGCGTTGGTGAGATTTTTCCTGTGTTAATACTCCGATTTGAACAACTTTTTCATACCGGGCGTTCTATTATGATGGATAACCAGTGGTCGATATGAGCGATGTATACGATAAAATAAATGATCTTACCAAACGACGCGGTTTTGTATGGCCGACATCAGAATGTTACGGGGCGGTCGCAGGATTCATCGATTATGGTCCGCTTGGTTCCATGATGAAACGGCGGATCGAAGACATATGGCGTTCTTTTTACGTAATACAGGAAGGGTATTACGAGATCGAATGTCCAACCATCGGACAGGAATCCATTTTTATCGCATCAGGGCACGTCAAGGGGTTTTCAGACAAGATGTTCCAGTGCCCGCATTGCAGGGAATACCTGCGAGCCGACCATGTCGTCGAGGGAGGGGGTATTGCCGGAGCTTCCACGATGTCAGAAGAACAACTTTCTGCAGCACTGGGCCCACTCACCTGCCCGGTGTGCGAGGAGGTACTCGGGAAGGTCGAGGTCTTCCCGTTCAACCTGATGTTCCAGACCACGATTGGACCAGGATCGCAGCGGAAAGGCTATTTAAGACCCGAGACTGCACAGGGGATGTTCACAGACTTCCAGCGGCTGCTCCGTTTTTACCGGGATAAACTGCCATTCGGCGCAGTACAGATAGGAAAATCCTACCGGAACGAGATCTCCCCGAGACAGGGTATGATCAGGCTCCGTGAGTTCACCCAGGCCGAAGCTGAGATCTTTGTACATCCCGAAGAAAAAAACCACCCGCATTTTGCACGGTATGCTGACTATGAAGTCCCGCTATTCGGGCAGAAGCAGCAGCAGGAAAATTCGGCGCCCCTGATCATGACCATGAGATCTGCCGTAGACAAGGGAATTATTGCAAACGAATATGTTGCGTATTACCTCGCACTGACCCACCAGTTACTCGTCAGGATCGGCGTGAAACCTGACAGGCTCCGGTTCCGGCAGCACCTGCCTGACGAACTTGCCCATTATGCAGAAGACTGCTGGGACGCAGAAATCAGCTCTGAACGCTTCGGCTGGGTGGAAACCGTCGGGATTGCGGACCGTACAGATTACGACCTCCGGGCACACGAAAAACAGAGTGGCCAGTCCTTTACCGTCTTTATCCAGTATGAGACCCCGAAACGGGTGCAAAGGAGGAGAGTCGTCGCAGACATGGGAGCCCTCGGCCCGAAGTACCGCGGGAAAGCGAAAGATATTGCTGATGCACTTGCAACAACGGCTCCCGGCCCTGACGGGATCACGGTTACCATCGGATCAGAAGAGTTCTTTGTCCCAAAGGACCTCTACAGGGTGATTGAAGAAGAGGTCGATCTCCCGGGAGAAGAGGTCAGGCCACATGTCATAGAACCTTCATATGGTATCGACCGGATGTGTTACGCGGTCCTTGAGCAGAGTTATGACGAAGAAATAGTTGACGGGGAAGAGCGCCGTGTACTCCGCCTCCCGCCCCTCGTTGCACCCGTCCAGGTAGCAGTCTTTCCCTTAATGAACCGTGACGGGCTTGACACGATCGCCAGCCAGCTTACCCGTAGATTTCATGAGGCCCATATCCTCGCCGAATACGATGATTCCGGGGCAATAGGGCGCCGGTACCGGAGACAGGACGAAATAGGCACG
This sequence comes from uncultured Methanomicrobiales archaeon, assembly GCA_963758915.1. Classification (GTDB taxonomy): domain Archaea; phylum Halobacteriota; class Methanomicrobia; order Methanomicrobiales; family Methanospirillaceae; genus CAIKOD01. The sequence goes on along the minus strand of CAVWXH010000008.1, from coordinate 25,851 downwards.
CCCTTCTGCATCACCATCGATTATGATACCAAAGAGGACCAGACCGTGACAATCCGTGACCGGGACACCATGAAACAAATGAGAGTGCCGATCGATCGTGTACCTGGCATGATCAACGACCTAATCGAAGGAAAGGGAACTTTCTCCACAATCTGTCCATGACCTGCATCAACCACCCGCTGATACGACCCGATAGCCTTGAGTCGAGGGAGTATCAACTAAACGTCGCGATGCGGGCGATAGATGCAAATACGCTCCTTGTCCTCCCGACAGGCCTTGGGAAGACAGCCGTGGCACTGATTGTTGCGGCATCGCGGTTGTATAACGAGGGTGGGAAGGTACTCATGCTCGCCCCCACTAAGCCGCTTGTCGAACAACACCTGAGATTTTTTGAAAAACTGCTTGTTTTACCGGATAAACAGGGTGATACACCACCCTTTGTTATGTTTACCGGTGAAACCCCGGGTGAACAACGCACCCGTGAATGGGAGCGTTCGACTGTTATTTTTGCCACACCTCAGGTTATAAAAAACGATATTCTCGCTGGCCGTTATTCCCTGGCAGATGTTACCCTGATGATTATTGACGAATGTCACCGGGCTGTTGGTAACTATGCCTACGTGTTCCTTGCAGAGCAGTACCGTATCCAGGCAAAAAACCCGAGAATTCTTGCCATGACTGCATCACCAGGCGGCCAGCAGGAAAAGGTAAGAGAGGTCTGTGCAAATGTCGGGATCGAGCAGGTAGAGACACGGAGCGAGGATGATCCCGATGTACGGCCTTACATCCATGAGCGTGATATCGAAATCATCAGCGTTTCACTGCCCCCGGAACTGGAGAAGGCTCTTGACCACCTTAACAGGCTGCTCGACGACAGGTTGAAACTCCTTGCCGGTTCGGGATTTTCTGTTCCGAAACGACAGCAGCTCTCGATGAAAGCCCTCAATGCAATCAATGCACAGGTGCAGGAAAAAATCCTGCAGCGGGAACCTGCCGGGTTTGCAGCAGCCTCGGTCTATGCTGAGATCATGAAGCTGAAACACGCGGTGGGACTTGCCGAGTCACAGGGGAGCGAGGTTTTAAAGACCTACCTATCCCGCCTTGCCGCAGAAGCAACATCTCCATCCGGTTCAAAAGCGAGTCGCCGGCTTGCGCAGGACCCGGTTTTCACAGGCCTCATGGACAGGGTGGCCGGGTGGGAAGGCGAGCTCCACCCAAAACTCGGCATTGTTGAAGCAATAATAAAATCAGAGCTCAGGAGTTCCACGGACAGCAGGATCATCGTATTTGCGACCTACCGCGATGCTGTCCAGCTGATAGTTGACCGGCTGACCTCGCAGGGTATCCCGTGTGAACGCTTTGTCGGGCAGGCAACAAAGGATGCAGAGAAAGGACTGAGCCAGAAAAAGCAGATCGATGCACTCCGGAGGTTCAGGTCAGGAGAGTTCCGCGTACTTGTTGCCACTTCGGTCGGGGAGGAAGGGCTTGATGTCCCTTCCACGGACCTTGTCGTGTTTTACGAGGCGGTACCATCAGAAATCCGCAGTATCCAGCGGAAAGGCAGGACAGGCAGAAGTGGTCATGGTAAAATTATAGTCCTTGTAACAAAAGGGACCCAGGACGAGACCTTCCGGTACGTGAGCCAGTCTCGGGAACGGGCAATGGCCAAGGGGATACGGCAGATCGGCAATGGCATGCCGCAATCCTTTCCCGGTGATAGTAAAGCAACCCAGATGAGTATCGAAGAGTTTACCGCAGTTACCCCTGCCGGGTCGGGCCCGTCAATTGTTGTCGATGACCGGGAGACTTCATCGAAGGTCGTGGAATCCCTCCATGCCATGGGGGCCTCAATCAGTATCCAGAGATTACCCATCGGTGATTATGCGATAGGAGACCGGATAATAGTCGAACGGAAGACGACAAGGGACTTTGCTGATACCCTTGTAAACCGCGATCTTCTCGGGCAGCTGCGGTCACTCGCAACCTCCTGTATCCGACCTGTACTGGTGATTGAGGGTGATGACCTCTACCAGGAGAGAAATATCCACCCGAATGCAATCCGGGGGACTCTTTCAGCGATTGCAATCGACCTCGGGGTGACATTGTTCACGACGAAAGACGGGGCCGATACGGCGGCAATGCTCCAGGTTATTGCCAGACGGGAGTTCGAGGAACGTGGAGAACGTGCCCCGTCCATCCGGAAACCATACCATTCGCACATGGAGCAACAGGAGAGTATTATCGGTGCTTTCCCGGAAATCGGGCTGAAAAATGCGAGGCTGCTTTTGGATCACTTTGGATCAGTGCAGGGTATTGTCAACGCAGATAAAAAAGCGTTATCTGAAGTCCCCGGGATCGGTGAGAAACGGGCAAAAAAAATATACGAATTATCGAGGCACCCTTACGGTTGAGAGAGGAGCCTCAGGGCTTCGATCCCTTTTTTCACGGTATTCATCAGGGAAAGGCAACGGTCAGGGTCAGGTTCGCAGGCGATCCTTTCGGAGAGCGTGATCAGTGTTGTTTCAAGTGCACATGCAAGTTCGGTAGTTGATGATAAGACGCGGTTTTCTACCTTTGATTGTTCAACCGGCTTCTTTATTGGCCTATTTGTTTTTTCTGCTGCCTTTTCTTCTTCCAGTTCACACATCACGCAGAACGTCCGGTCCTTGTAGTTGAACATAGGCGATCCACAGGCAGGGCACGTCTTCGCGAGCATTTTTGCCCCTTTCAGGAGGTATTCTGCCATTACATCATCGGGTTTCTTCTCGGGTATCGGTATCACCTGGTTGTTAGGTTGGTTTATCAAACTATATAAGGCGGGATAGTAGTATTAATAGAGAGAAGCTCACGAAGGTGATATCATGACTAATCCGGAAAAAACAATAGAGAATTGCGTCCAGATGCTGCAGCACATCATGGATGACAACACAATACCGAGAAATATCAGGCGCGTCGCAGATGAGACAAGGATGCTGCTCACGAATCCTAACAAGGGAATAGGTCTCCGTGCCGCGGAGGCCATCTCAAAAATTGACGAAATCAGCAATGATCCCAACATGCCCGTGCATGCGAGGACCCGGATATGGGAACTGGTTTCCCAGCTCGAGACAATCCCGCTCGATTAACCACCCCGGCAGATTTTTTCTTTTTTTATCAGCCATGAATAAACTGGCTTTCCGCATAGATCCGACAGGTAAGAGTGCAGGATATCTTTTATTTTTCCACGTTATTATTCAAGAGCGCCATTCACGCAACCCGCTCCAAGAACACTGTGAGGAGGTACGGTAATACCAGATTAGCAGTATCCCGGGTCTTTCGATCAGGCCCCGGAAACATGAATTTCTCCGCATGTTGTTTACATAGTTCCATCCACGGTAACCACTACAGACCTTTTGCGCCCGGACCTTACATCCAGTTCAACAAGTACGACCTGCTGCCAGGTCCCGCACATGAGTGCTCCATTCATAACAGGAACGGTCAGGGAAGGGCCGATACATGATGCTTTCACATGGGACCTTCCATTCCCGTCACCCCACCGGGTATTATGATCATACGGTATAGTGTCTGGTGCAAGGACCGAAAGGGCCCTCCTGAAATCCCCGAGGACACCCTCTTCGTATTCGATGGTTGTCACCGCTGCTGTGGAACCGGTCACAAAGATATGGGCCAGACCATTCATCACACCGCTCTCATGTAACGTTTTTTCCACACCGGGGGTTATATTCACCATCTCCCCTTCACCATGTGTCTGGAACTCTAATGTCTTCTGGAACATATTCCATTCTTTTTTGCAGGACGAGATAACGGTTACCATTGTCCATATGAAAAGATTTTACCCTTGAAAAAAACGAATGCCACTGATAATGGCAGGTTAACTAGGTGGTGTAAATAATGTCAGAGAAGGACAGAAGAATATAAAATCCTGTTCAGGGCAATCAGACAAAATTTAGGGATTTGGAGAAGATGAATCTCCCGGGCCTTTTTCATACCTGATGATATAAAGGATAACCATGATAACCGGTACGATAAAATCAAGGTACATAACTGCCCCGGCATTGTTAATCGCCGTGTCGTTGAAGACTACCAGCTGGTAGACATGTCCAATCCCGGCCCCTATCATGAATATTGAGAAAGAAATAATTGTCGCCAGACGGAAAGACTGGTTCATCCTGACCGAGAGAAGGCCAAGGACCCCGATTGCAAGATTTGTAACCGCAACTTCCTGCTGAAACGGATTTCCTGCCAGCCAGCCGATGCTTACCGCAACCTGTGCTGCGAATACGGTGTGGGCAATAAAGGACCAGATACCTACTACCCCGAGCTCGATAAAAAAAAACCATACCAATAGTATTTCAGCCAACCCGGACCGTGTAATGGTATTCCGCTTCTGAAAAATCTGCACACCGGCACCTGCCAGAGTGATTAACATAAACAGGTACGGTGTGAAACCATCTACTGACGACATTATCAGGTGGTCAACCCCTTTACACATAAATCCGCCTGTCAGAAACAGGAAAACCAGGTATCATGGAAAAGCCAGTGATCGGGATGGTGGCTGGCCTGCTATCTTCGGGAATGCAAAAATTATCCATCATCCGGGCTTGTGTATTCCTTGTTTTTAAGTTTTGTTGAAATGCCCTCAAATCTATCTAGCGGATTCGGTTATTCCAATATTCGTCACGTTCCCCGGGCTCCGCCCCGCCGCTTTGACGACTTCGGTTGGGATAAGGAATGATCTCCAAATCTCTGAAATTTCATTGAATGCCCAAATTAAACCCTGCCAATGAATATCTTATCGTGGGTGGGGCAGGGGGGGTGAAACCCCCTCCTGTCTTCATATTTCCCTCTTATTTTTTTATATCACCTAAGGGTTTCAACAAAGCCGAAAAATTCAAAAAAAAATAGGTGAGGGTTACTCGTCAAGTTCAGGTACAAGGACGGCAACGCCGACAACCCTGTCTCCGGCGTCCATCTTCATAATCCTGACACCACGGGTACTCCGCTTCTGGATAGATATCCCGGAGACTTTTGTCCTCATGACAATCCCTGATGCACTCATCACAATAATCTCATCATTATCAGAGACCGCCTTCGTGGTGACGACGGCTCCGCCTTCACGGTCAGTCAGGATGTTCCGGACACCCATTGTACCGCGGCCATGGCCCCTGAATTCTTCAAAATCAGTCCGTTTTCCACGCCCGTTCTCAGTGATGGTGAGGAGCATATCCTTGTCAAGAACGGTGATTGCCTTTAAGAGATCATTACCCCTCATCCGGATACCGATGACTCCCATCGCATTGCGGTGACGCGGCAGTACCGCGTCCTCGTGGAACCGGAGGCTCTGGCCTTTTGCAGTCGTAAGGATCAGTTCCCTGGTCCCGTCGGTGATCTTCACATCGACCAGTTCATCCCCTTCGCGGAGGTTGATCACGTTGATGCCGGTTGACCGTGGCCTTGAAAGTTCCTCCAGGGATACCTTCAGTACCTGGCCACGCTGTGTTGCGAAGAAGAGGAACCGTTCAGGACTGAATTCCCTGACAGGTATAACCGCAGTTACACGCTCGTTGTTCAGGTTCAGGAGATTGACAATTGCCTTCCCGCGTGCCGTCCGGGTACTCTCCGGGATATCATATATTTTCAGCCAGTATACGCGCCCCGTATTCGTAAAACAAAGGAGGTAATCGTGGGTGTTCGCCACGAACACGTTCTCGACGTAGTCCTCGTCTTTCGTGGACATCCCGATGATGCCCCTGCCACCACGCCGCTGCTGCCGGTAGGTGTCAAGGTCCATCCGCTTAATGTAGTTTAACGAAGTGAGCGAGACAAGGGCCGGCTTGTCTTCTATCAGGTCCTCTTTCTCGATATTGGTCAGGTCCTTGCTGATCTGGGTCCTCCGTGCATCTCCGAATTTCTGGCCGAACTCAACGACTTCCTTCTTAATCTCTACCCGGATAGTCGATTCGGACGAAAGAATATCTTTCAGGCGGGAGATCTCAACTTCCAGGTCATTGCGTTCCCCGATAATCTTCTGGTGCTCCAGCGCCGCGAGACGGCGGAGCTGCATCTGGAGGATGGCGTTTGCCTGTAGTTCATCAAGACCGAATTTCGTTATCAGCGTATCTCGTGCAACTTCAACGGTCTGGGAAGCACGGATCGATGCAATTACCGCATCGATGTTGTCGAGTGCCAGGAGCAGGCCGACGAGGATATGCACACGGTCCTGGGCCTTCCGGAGGTCAAACTCACTCCGCTTCCGGATTACGACAATCCGGTGCTGGACAAACTCCTCGATCAACCCTGGGAGCGAGAGGTACCGTGGCTGCTTGTCAACAATGGCCAGGTTGATGATCCCGAATGTACTCTCGAGTGCAGTGTGTTTGTAGAGGGTATTTAAAATTACAGCCGAATTGGTATCCCTCTTCAGCTCGATAACCACCCTCATGCCGTCCTTGTCAGACTCGTCCCTGATATCGGATATACCTTCAATCCGTTTCTCCTTGACAAGGGTCGCGATATGTTCGATCAGTCGTGCCTTGTTTACCTGGTAGGGTATCTCGGTTATGATGATCCGGTCACCTTTGCTGCCACGTTCCTCGATCTCGGCAACACCCCGGATGACGACCCGGCCATACCCCGTGTTATAGGCATTCCTGATACCTTCATTGCCCATGATTACCCCGCCTGTCGGGAAGTCGGGGCCGGGTATCACCTGCATCAGCTCATCCACCGTGATCTGTGCGTTGTCAAGGTAACGGCTGACAGCATCGCATACCTCCTTTGCATTGTGGGGAGGCATGTTGGTCGCCATCCCGACAGCAATCCCGCTCGACCCGTTAATCAGGAGGTTTGGTATCTTTGCCGGGAGGACCGTTGGTTCCTGGAGTGATTCATCAAAATTCGGGGTGAAACTAACGGTCTCCTTATCGAGGTCCTGCAGGAGTTCTTCCGAGATGGGGTTAAGCCTCACCTCGGTGTAACGCATCGCGGCCGGTGCATCGCCATCGATCGACCCGAAATTTCCCTGCCCCTCGACAAGCATGTAACGATACGAGAAGGGCTGGGCCATCTTGACAACCGTGTCATAAATGGAGGAGTCACCATGCGGGTGATATTTACCCATGACTTCTCCGACGATACGGGCACTCTTCTTGAACGGCTTGTCGTGGGTATTCCCCATCTCCCACATGGCATAGAGTGAACGCCGGTGGACCGGTTTTAACCCGTCCCGCACATCGGGTATTGCCCTGCCGATGATAACGCTCATCGCGTAATTGATATAGGAGATTTTCATCTCCTGCTCGATGTTAATCGGAATAACACGGGGCTCTATCCCTTCGAGCCTTTTTTGTTCAGATGTCAAGGTTCGTCACCTCCCTTGAATGCCTCTTTATAAAGTCACGCCGGGCATTCACGTCTTCTCCCATCAGTTTCTCAAAGATTTCGTTGGCAAAACTCGCGTCCTCGATCCTGACCTGTTTTAAAATCCGCTGGTCAGGGTCCATGGTCGTCCCCCAGAGCTGGGAGGCATTCATCTCACCAAGACCCTTGTACCGCTGGATCGTAGTCCCTTTTTCACCGAATTCTGCAACGAACTGCCTCATTTCCTCTTCCTTGAACGCATATCTTTCCTGTTTCCCCTTCGCGATCCGGTAGAGAGGGGGCTGGGCAATATACACGTAACCATCTTCGATGAGTTTTGTCATGTACCGGAAAAAGAAGGTGAGGAGGAGTGTCCTGATATGGGCACCGTCTATATCTGCATCAGTCATCAGGATGACATGGTGGTACCGTGCCTTTTCAGAATCGAAATTTTCGCCAACACCAGTCCCTATTGCTGATACGAGGGCCTGGATCTCAATATTTTTTAATATCTTGTGCTGGGTCGCCTTCTCCACGTTCAGGATTTTCCCACGCAGGGGAAGGATTGCCTGGAAACGGCGGTCCCTACCCTGTTTTGCTGAGCCCCCTGCAGAATCTCCTTCCACGATATAGATCTCGCTCTTGGATGGATCACGTTCCGAGCAGTCGGCCAGTTTCCCTGGCAGGCCGGAACTTTCGAGGGTGCTCTTCCTTCGCGCAAGTTCACGGGCATTTCGTGCAGCTTCCCTTGCTCTTGCTGCGACAACTGCTTTCTCGACGATTGCGGCCAGGACCTTCGGGTTCTCTTCAAAATATTCAGTAAGCGTCTGGTAGACGAGTGAGTCCACGAGTCCTTTGACGTTGCTGTTCCCAAGGCGCATCTTGGTCTGGCCTTCGAACTGCGGGTTGGCCATCTTAACACTGATGACTGCTGTAAGCCCTTCCCTGACATCCTCACCCCTGATTGCAAGCGATGCCTCTTTTACCAGGTTGTTTTTCTTTGACGACGAATTGATGGCCCGGGTAATGGCACTCCTGAACCCTTCAAGGTGGGTGCCACCTTCCCGTGTATTGACACTGTTGACGAATGAGAAGACCTGTTCACTATAGGTATTGACATACTGAAGTGCGACATCAACCTCGATTTTATCTTCGGGGTCTTTTTTACCGAGAACAATAACATCAGGATGTGTTGGCACAGAGCCGGTATTTAAGTAGGAGACAAACTCTTTCAGCCCGCCGGCATATGAAAAGAGTTCGCTATCACCAGACCGGTCGTCCTTGATTGCAATGGTAATGCCACTATTCAGGAATGCAAGTTCGCGGAGGCGGTGGACGAGGACATCGTAATCGAACTGGGTCGTCTCGAAGATCGTGCCATCAGGCATGAAGGTGATATCGGTTCCTGATAATTGTTTACCGAACCTGGCAAGGAACTCAGCCCTGTCAGCGCTGGCAGGTTGTGCAGGAGACCCGTGCCATTTGACGTAACGGGCCTTGAATTCCTCAAGCGTCTCCTCACGGTGGGCCAGCGGGGCGGATGGTTTTCCCCTGATGAAACTCATCTCGTAGATGTTCCCGTCGCGGTATACGGTTGCTTTCAGGGATGATGAAAGTGCATTGACAACCGAGACACCCACGCCATGGAGACCTCCGGAAACCTGGTAAGTCTCCTTGTCGAATTTCCCACCGGCATGAAGCACGGTAAGAACGATTTCAAGGGCACTCTTACCGTTCTTTTTCATCAGGTCTACCGGGATACCTCTCCCGTTATCCACAACCGTGCATGAACCGTCCCCATTTATGGTTACCCAGATATGGTCGCAGTAACCGGCAAGTGCTTCATCAATTGAGTTGTCAACGACTTCATACACGATATGGTGCAGGCCACGGGCGTCAGTACTTCCAATATACATTGCAGGCCGCTCACGTACCGGGGCGAGCCCTTCAAGAACAGTTATGTGAGATGCATCATACGGGTCGGTCATCCCTTACCCCCACAAAAAAAAACTCTTCAGTAAACAGATCGTCAATCACATATAGTAAATGGTTGTTTCAACACTTAATCCTGATGAGTGCTCGTGACCCGGATTAGTGAAACTCGCCTAGTTCCGCATCTTTTATCCCGAGATTCCTGTCAATCTCCACGGCAAGACGGTTCAGGATCCGGTTGACTTCTTTTGCATCTTCCTTGTCCGTGGTACCCGGGACATGCCAGATGATATGCTTCCTGAGGCTCTCGACCAGCTGTTCCACTTCAGTCCCCCTGAATGACTGCGGAAGGGCCATTTCATCCAGGTGGTCTGCCACCCCTGGCCATGCCTGTTCAGGTGGTAATGCAAAATGCCTGGTTATCAATGACAGGTTGACGATAAACCCGCGACCAAATCTGCTTTCCATGATATAGGATATACAGGACGGGGATTAAAAAACTCCCGCTTCCATTCAGAACCAGGATACCTGCTTCAGCCAGGCCATGACCGGGATAATAATAATAAATCCAAGTGAAATTAGAAGGAATGTCCATTCAGAGGGTTTAAACCCTTTTTTCTTTAAAAAGAGTTGGCTGTTCCTGCCATATCCCCGGCAGAGCATGCTCGTATAGACACGTTCCCCCTGCTCGTATGACCTGACAAACATGGTCCCGATTGTATACCCAATCTGGCGCATCCGGTAGCGGTAAGGCAGGTTCCGGTCAAATGGATCGAACGCTTTACTCTCTAGCGTCTGGACGATCTTTCTGTACATGTAGCCAAAGACAAACAGGTAGCGGATCATCATACCAAGGGCAAGGGCAAATTCTGTTGGAAGCCCGAGCCTTCGTCCCCCGTCAAGCATGTCCTGTACCTTGGTCGTCGATGAGAGGAGGATTATGAATGATATGGTAATGATGAATTTTACAAAGAGTATCCATGCAAACTGGATAGATTCTGCATAGATAGTGATCCCGAACGGCAGGACAACAACAGGGGTGTACACGGTATAATAAGGATTTTTCAGAAATATCTGGAACAGGATCACGATACCCCAGAGGGGAACGATCAACATCGCCCGTTTGAGGTATACCATGGGTGATAACCGGGTGAGCGCCCAGAGCAGGGCAAAAAAAATAAAAAAAATTGCACCGACCGTGAGTACAACAGGAGAATAGGGTATCGATACCATCGCGATAATGGTGGCAAATACCACGATTATCTTGACCCTGGCATCAAGGCGGTGGATACTGCTATCCCGGTATGCATATCGCTCAATATCAAAAAGTTCTTCGATCATGCCCTCTTCCCGAATGCCTCGAGGAATACCTTTTCCACTTCTTCGAAGGTATATCCCATGTTTATATCAACGCCATGTTCCTGGAGAGAGCGGATTAATTTTGGTAATACCGGCACGTCGAGCCGGACTGACTGGAGCATCTCCATCTGCACGAAGATCTCCTCGACAGTGCCTGATGCCATAACGGATCCCTTGTTCATTACATACACATAATCTGCGATTTCAGGTACCAGCGATACATCGTGAGTTGAGAAAATCACGGTGAGCCCGTACTTTTGCGAAAGGGAGTTACAAAAATTGTTAAAATCACGCACACCCTGGGGGTCAAGTCCTGCAGTGGGTTCATCGAGTACCAGTACCTGTGGTTCCATTGCCACAACACCGGCAATTGCGACCCTTTTCTTTTCACCACCACTCAGGTGATGGGGGACACGGTTTGCAAGGTGTTCAATACCAACAATATGGAGTGCTTCCTCAACACGGTGCTGAACAGTCTCCTCATCAAGGCCCAGGTTGGTGGGGCCGAACGCAACATCCTGTTCGACCGTTGGAGAAAAGATCTGGTCATCGGGGTTCTGGAATACAATCCCGACAAATTTTCGGACGTTACGGATATTTTCCCTGGTAATGGGTTCACCCTGGACTAACACCGATCCCGATGTCGGCTTAAAAATCCCGTTAAAATGTTTGAACAGTGTACTCTTACCCGCACCATTGGACCCTATTACGGCGATACGTGCTTTACGCGGGGCGATAAAATTGACATGGTGCAGTGCAGTGACATTGCCGGGATACGTATAACAGAGATCGCGGGTTTCGATGAGATGCATGAGTCAACAGAATTGGGTTGTAAAAATTAAATGTCTATTGGTTTGCCTTTGGCGGACTTTTCTTACCTGCGACCTTTAATGCGAATATCAGGCCAATTGCAACGAGGAATGCCAGGAGTGTCCCGCCCACTATTGCAAGGATTCCTCCACCGTGACCACTCTCTTCGCCAAGAGAATAATCCGGCATCGGGGCTGAATATGCGAACTTCCCCTCTATACTCTCTTCTATTTCTGCATCAGGAGGTGTAGGGCCTGTAAGTGCTTTCTGCCCCTGCACAACAAGAGCTGTACTATCCAGGCCATCCGGGTCACTTGAGGCTAGGAACACTGCAACAACCCCGATGAGGATAGCAATGATAAGTCCGCCAGCAATTAAGGTTTTATTGTCGATCATGCGACAGCACCTGCCTTCGCAGGCAATACACCTTTGTCCACCATGTCAGGTCTCACACTTACAATCAGGTATATTGCAGCAACCGTGATGACCCCCTCAACCACCCCGATAACGGCATGGTACAACCCCATCGCAACCAGGCCGGTCTCGAGCGGGAAGGTCCCTGCAATCCAGAGTTCAACCGCGGCGCAGAGTGCCGGAATCACGCAGGCCAGCCATGCTGCGATAAATGCAGAAACAGGCAAACTTCCCGTAACAGCCTTCAGTCCTTTGAAACTATAGAAACCCACAAAGCCACCGACTACACCCATGTTGAGAATATTCACGCCCATCGTCGTGATCCCACCATCGCCAAACATGATACCCTGGACAATCAGAACCAGCGTCAGGATGAATACCGCGGCAAACGGGGAACCAAGGATAATTGCAACAAGCGCCCCGCCCACCAGGTGTCCGCTTGTGCCCATCGAAACAGGAAGGTTAAAGGACTGGAGCGCGAAAATCCCCGCCGCCAGTACCGCAACAAGGGGTAGTTTTTCCTCGTTGAGCTCGTTCTTTGCCCACCGTAATGAGAGGTACACAAAGACCAGGGCGATCGCCCAGTATATTGCGCCCTGCCATATCGGAATAAATGCATCAGGTATGTGCACGTTTGTTCACCAAAGTATTACTTTATTATTAATTAGTAATACTTTTGATGTATAATAGTTTTTGTTTTGGAATTTTATGACGATAGTATTCAAAAATATTCGCACTTATTAATTGAAAACCTGATTTTTCCATGTACCATGATGAAAACATTATCGCCAGCAGGGGCAAATACTATGTTCAAACGACCAGGGACCAGCGGCATAGAATTGTTCCGGAAAAAATTATTCCCCTACCATGATTGTCGTTAATTTTACAGATTCCACTCCTTTCTGTGACATCAGCCGTTCGGCGAGAGTCTTCAGCTGGGAACCGTCCCCCCTCACGAGTATTACTTCAAGACAGCGACCATGCGTAACATGAGAATGCAGGGATGCCTGTACGATTGACATGAATTCGTGCTGGATATCAGTCAGGGTAGTCAGAAGCCCGCGCTGCTCATGGTCGTAAATCATTGTGATAACCCCCTGCCGCTCTCCCTTCACATCGGACATCCATTTGTAATGTGTGATGTAACTTCTGATCGCATCCCGGATCCCTTCGGAGCGTGATGAATATCCACGGTAATTGATAATTTCATCAAACTTGTCAAGCAGGTTCTTTGGCAGGGATATCCCGATGCGCATGAGCTCATTTTCACTCGTCATATCAAGTCCTCGTACCAGTGATCGGAACTGGCACATCTTGTAGTTTTCGATAAGAATAGCATTTTATTGTACATGTTGTCCTGAACGTATTCGTTTTTTAATAATTATCCAGAACCCTTCATTCCTTAGATGTTTGAGGAAATAGAGGGTTACCAAAAAAAACGTCTGGCAGGCTGCTGATGTCGCTATACGTTATACCCGGTAAACATCCTGATCCCACAACGTATCAGCATCCCTGTCTGCCGGTATAATGCAGGCTTTTTAAAAAGCTCTTTCACTAACCTTGCCGGCCGGTCCATGTCCCCGTACTGCCTGATACTATCAAGGATCTCAGGATCTGACAACGCCCTGACCAGGCGATCGGTCTCAACCGGCCCAAGTGTCTGTCTCATGCGAAACATCATCAGCCCCCGTTCGAGCTCTTTTCCAATGTCCCGTTTCCATAGTTGTTCGTACCGGGAGAGGGAGGTATCATCGAAGACCCTGTTTTCTATACAATACTGTGCCGTTGCCGCCGCGTGCCGGGCAGTCCTGATCCCGGTGTACACGCCTCCACCGGAGGTTGGTTTGGCAAATCCACCGGCGTCACCGACATACATGACCCGGCCACCGTAGGTAACAGGCATGACACCGATGGGTATCGTACCAGGTACGAAGTCCAGGCTGGGGCCATTGAACCGTTGTGAAAATGAATGGAATTTTTCTTTGACACGAGTCATCCCGGCAAGACCAATTCTTGCCCTTTTCCTGTCGATAGGGATCCGCCACGCGAAGAATTCTGGTGAAGCATCAGGGTACACACCGACAAAACGGGGGTCGCTTTCGTACTTGATCTCGGACTGGATCCCTGCCAGGTAGAACCCGGCCCTTTTCATACCACGTAGCCGGGCAATCGTGCTCCTCGGGCCGTCTGCAGCGATCAGGACCTTGTACCAGACTTCCTGGTGACCATCAATCCCTCGGGTGAAGAGCAGGTTTTCGTCCATGCGGAACACCGCGGTCTTTAAACGGAACTCAGCACCTGCCAGCGCGGCACGTTCTGCCATCTCACGGTCGAGAATGCCACGGTCAACCACGTACGCTTTTGTGACACCCGCATCGATAAGGAGGTGGTTACCGGAATCAGACGACACATCTGCACCTGATACCTCGTTCAACACGGATTTTTCGGAGACCTCACATTCACGAAAGGCATTCTGTGACAGGAGTCCTGCACACTGCACCGGGTGCCCGATCGTCCCGTGCTCCTCTATACAGAGCGTTGAAAGCCCGTATTCCGCGCAGGCAAGAGCGGCTGCACACCCCACCGGACCGGCACCGACAACAACAACATCATACTCAGGCTGTCGTCGGGCCCCACGGTTGTTCATCCTGAATAGTACAATGGCCGGAAATAGTATCAAGCTGTGGACGATGTGTCCGATATCCCCGGTAAGTGTCACGCATATATTTGGGTGAACAGCCCCATGTACTGACAATGGCTGATGGACCGGAATTTAAGTGGAAGCAGTGCCTGGTAATCAGGTCAGACCTGAAGATGAGCTGTGGTAAAATGTGTGCACAGGTTGGTCATGCGGTAATACTGGCCTATGAGCGTGCTGACAGTAATGCAAGAAAAGGGTGGTTCTCTGAAGGCCAGAAAAAAGTAGTTCTGAAAGTCGCCGGGGAACGCCCGCTCTTTGAACTTAAAGTACTGGCGGAAAACGCAGGTATCGCCGCCGCTCTCGTCCAGGACGCAGGTCTCACCGAAATTGCACCCGGTACCGTCACCGCCCTCGGGCTTGGACCTGCGAAAGCCGAAGCCCTCGACAAACTGACAGGAGACCTTTCCCTCCTATGAGACTAAGCCCGTTTCCACTCGAGCAGGAGCTCGGGATGCGCTATTATTCGAGTGATACCGCAGGTATCGGGGGAAAACTCCGTTCTACCGCTGAAGATTTTTTGGTCGAGGAGATCCCGGTTGCCGTTGGGGATTCGGGGCCGTACCTTATCTGTAAACTCACCAAGAAAGACTGGGAACTCCAGCACGCAGTAAAGGAACTGGCAAAACGACTTGGTATCAGTCACCGCCGTATCGGGTGGGGTGGCACGAAAGACAGGCACGCAGTGACGAGCCAGCTGATATCACTCTATGAAATAACACCTGCACAGATAGCCGATGTCAGGCTGAAAGATATCACGCTCGAAGTGCTTGGCCGCTCCCAGTTCCCCCTGTCTCTCGGCAGCCTGAAAGGGAACAGGTTCGATATCACAATCAGGGAGTTATCAGGGGAAGATATTGAAGGACAGTTACAGTCGGTTACCGGAACTACCTCTGCCGGTCTCCCCAATTATTACGGGGTACAGCGGTTCGGTGTCATCCGTCCACTCACTCACCGTATCGGTGAAATGATCCTCAAAAATGACTATGAAGGTGCCGTTATGACCTATATCGGCCAGTCATTTCCTGATGAACCGGAAGAGAACCGTGCAACCAGGACGATATTTTACGAGACGCGGGACACCCGTGAAGCGCTCCACCGCCTTCCGGTCTCGATGTCCTACGAGCGTTCGATGCTCCATCACCTCATTAACCGCCCCGATGACTATAAGGGTGCCCTGAAAGTCCTGCCTCCGAAACTGCTCTCGATGTTTGTATCCGCGTTCCAGTCATGGTTATTTAACAGTGCACTGTCAGTGCGGTTCGACCAGGGAACGGCAATCGATGAACCGGTCCCGGGGGACCTGTTGATCTTTGAAAACGGGAGGGAAGACCGCGTCACGGTGCAGAACCAGGGAATCGCCGGCCAGCATATCAAAAGAGGGCGGTGTATTATAGCAATTTTTATGCCCGGGTCCGTCACTGCCACCCAGGGACATTCCGGCAGTGCGATTGAGCATCTCCTGGAGGAACAGGGCATCGGTCCCGATAATTTCAGACAGGCACAGGATTTTGTGCATTCACGTTTCAACGGCGCTCTTCGCCCGATCAGCCTCATGACGCCTGTTGAAGCCATGCAGGAAGAAGACTGTGTCCGGCTGAAATTTAACCTTCCACCGGGCCATTATGCGACCACGGTCTGCCGTGAATACATGAAAACAGACCCGCTCAGAATGATATAACAATGATATAAAAATGGGGCTTTGTTGAAACCTTTCGGGGTCATAAAAAATAAGAGGGAAATATGAAGACAGGAGAGGGTTTCACCCCCTCACTGCCCACCCCCGTTAAGATATTCTTCGGGCAGGGTTTCGGCGAAGGCTCATTAAATTCAGAGTATTGGGGGATGGTCTCCATCCCAACCGGGGTCGCCAAAGCGGCGGGCCATGAGCCCCGGGAGCGTAGTTTAAATTCAGAACAACCAGAAATCGTTAGAATTTACTATAGCATTTCTTACAGAGCGTGCTATGAGCCTTTTGGCTCATAGATGAGCATGAAAAAGGTGGCATTTCAGGAGGCCGCCCGGAGTTTTTCATACCAGAAAAAAATGGCATTACTCTAAAAAATGTCACAATGCGGGGACCCGGTACTCTACATCGTACTCGGTAACGAGGTTGGTCCCACAGAGATAGAAATTTTTCAGCCCGAGCCGGATCATGTCATCCTCGGACTCTATATGCATTCCCCCGACCAGTGACGGGGTATCCGCTCCGCCAACAATGAACGGAAGGTGGATCAACCGTATCTCGTCAACCAGTTGGTGATGGAGCATGTGCCAGTTCAGGGTCGGCCCACCCTCTACCATCATGCGGCGGACGCCAAAGTCCTTCCAGAGGACATGCATAAGGAGGGGAAGGTCAACCCTGTCTTCACCTGCTACAACCACACGGGCCCCTTTTTCTTTTATTGCCTGTACCCGGTCTTCAGGTGCCTTTCCGGATACGCCGATAACAGTCGGCGCCCCGGCACCAAGGACATTTGAGGTCAGGGGGATGTCGGCATTACTGCACGGGATGACACGGAGCGGGCTTTTCCCGGTGACATAGCGCACCGTAAGGAACGAGTTGTCAATTTTAATCGTATTTGAGCCGACCATAATCGCATCGCATTCGGCACGAGTCCGGTGGAGGAGGAGCTCAGTCTCATGGGACATATATTTCATGAGGATCTTGCTCGAACTCCCTTTTTTAAGCGTCAGCTTACCATCCGCAGTGATCTCGGACATCATCAGTATTTGGGGTCGTTCTCTCGAATCTGCCATACCTGGTCCTTCTTGTCCCAGTTATCGACCTGCAAGATAATAGAAGTTAGTGAATCATGGGAAGTGTATCCCGGAGATCCGGGTTCCAGTTTTTATCGTTTACCGCAAAAAAGAAGAACGACGGTTGTGCCACGGAAGGAACAGAAATCACCTCTTTTCATCGGAGCCAGGGGGAAAGGACAAGTATTAATGTTGAGATCCCAACTGTATTATGACATGAACATTACCGCGCTCAGGCCAAGATTTGTCGTGTACCTGGAGCCGGTAGCAGATATATTTGTTAAATCCGGGATTACCCCGAACCAGATTTCACTCCTGTCCCTCATATTCGGGATTGCCTGTGCATTATGTTTCATTGACCGCCATTTCGTCATTGGCAGCCTGTTTCTTTTCATTTCGGCACTCCTCGACCTGGTTGACGGCAGCGTTGCACGGAAAATCGGTCGGCAGACAAAATTCGGGGCGGTTTTCGACTGGATAGTCGATAAATATGTAGATGCACTTGTACTCCTCGGTATAGGTCTTTCAGGGATTGCCATAATCGGGCGTTTCATACCAGTGACTCCGGCTGTTGACTTTGGAATTGTTGCCCTCGCGATCATCGGCTCACTCATGAATACGTTCATTAAACCTGTCACCTATGCTGAAATCGGGTTCAAAGAGCGCATTGACGGGAAAATCGAAGACCCTCTCGAAGGGGTAGGCTTTTTCGGAAGACCTGAAACACTGCTCGTAATACTTCTCGGTGGCGTAACGGGCTTTATCTGGCTGTCAGTGATCCTAATCGCCATATGTGCCAACCTCTCGGCCCTCCAGAGGATATTCTACCTGCACAAGACCTATTCCTAAAAAAAAGACGCAAGTATTTGCTCTGTTCCTATGATCTCAAACCGGCCCTGGAGATCAGGGTATTCCCAAATTTGCCCATGCACCCGGGGCTCCGCTCCCGGTTATCCGGCAGGTTGAAAAGGCGGTATATAAACCGCCCTTTCAGGTGCTGATACCTGCCACCTATGCCACAGGTGGGGCTGCAGGGGGAGTCTTTCCTGCAAGCCTGTAGACTGCATGGTAATATTCCCCGGTCAGGTCCCTCGCAAATTCAGCGAGGGCTGGGTTGATCCTGAATAACCCATATGCAATACCGATAAGCAGGACCAGTGCAAGCCCTTCGGCAATAACATTGTGGGCCCAGAAAAAGCTTTCATATCCGGTTTCCCCGTTCCCTGCAATTTCGGGCAGGTAGGGGAACCACTGTTCGGTATAGGCAATAATCACCGCTACATTCCTCGCAATATTCAGGAAATAGATGGTCGGTACCACAAGGAGGAACGACAGCACTTTCTGCCGCCAGCCTGATGGGACGGCACAGGCTACACCGAGCATGATTGCAATACCCTGGATCCCCGTGCAGGCGAGAATGATCTGGATCCGGTACCCGTACCGCTGAAACATGTCCCACACGACCAGCAGGGTATCATAGCCGAGTGCATTTAATACAAAGAAAACCTGCCCGACCACCACCGCGATCAACCAGTCACCAAGCGCGGGAATAAACTCAAAAGGCGCATAGATCAGGAAGGCTACAGCGGCAGCTGTTGAGAGCTGCATTACGCGGAGTTCTGATTTGATTAGCAACTGTACAGTAATAACAAGGAACGGTACCGAAAGAACTGCAAGCAACGGGTACAGGAAATTATTGATTGACAGGTAATAGGGGATCTCGGCGAAGAGGAAGAGTACCATTCCCGTCCATCCCACGATAGCCGCGTACTGCCGGTACCGGGTAGGGATCAGAAAGATCAGGAAAAAAACGCAGGATATTAGGATAAGGTACTCAATCATTCCTTTGATATTGATTTTTTTCCTTAAAAAAAGGATGCGGATGTGACAGGTCAGCACCAGGTATTTTACAGATATATTTGGCAGTTATGGGGTGATACAAGGATTAATCTTGTTTGCCTGCGCATGATGAAACGATGTTCTGTCCTGAGTGCAAGAGTATTCTTATGGCTTCTGCAGGCCAGCTGAAATGCCGGAAATGCGGTTATATCCGGAAAATATCTGATAATGATCAGCTGCAGAAGAAAACAATGAGAAGCGAGAAGGAGATAGTCATTGTCGAAGATGACGGTTCATTCCCGACGCTCCCCACTATCCAGATAAAATGCCCGAAGTGCGAGAATAATCTTGCATTCTGGTGGCTGAGGCAGTTAAGGGCAGCGGATGAAAGCGAGGTACGGTTTTTCCGTTGCTGCCAGTGCAACCACACATGGCGACAGTACGATTAAAACTGAGTCGTTTTCATACAATAATTATCACCGATAATCGGTTCTTTTTTCCAGTCACACTTTTTTCAAACTTAATTTCATAAGACTGAATATTTCAAGAGAGAAAATTACGGCACCGTAACTAAAGTCCGGTATTGTTGCGATGCAACGAGCGCAGAAAACGATACATTTATTGCTCCATATGCTCCAACGCAAAATATCGGGGGGTTAGTTTTGGTGCATCCTCCAATTCTATCGGGGTGGATGATTTGAAGCACATTAAATTTGGAGTAATTGCGTTCCTGTTATTCGGAATGGTCATTGCATTAACCGGCTCTGTAATGGCCGACGGCAGGGTAAGTCAAACCCCTGAAATACAGGTTGTTAGTACCGCCACATTCATTGATGCAGTAGGAACGGTATCTGAGACAGACAGTCTCGCATGGGTATTGACGAATGATCCACTGTTTTCTCTACACCTGCATAGTTTCCGTACGACATCGGGTTGGCTATTAATACGGTAACAGCACGAAGATTTACCTTGATCAATACTGCATCAGTTACAATTCCGCTGGAGGATCCATAGTGGGAGTCCCAGATTGGTCAACGAGGTGATCTCAATGTTACGCAATTTAATGTACCACAATCACTCCTGAATGGATGCCTGTTACCTGGGATTCCCTGTCCGGTGACCTGGCAGAATAGTATGATGCAGATTCTATCGTAATCATTACGGCCCGATTCTTACCGGAAAAGGTATCCACGACGGAGTCCTTGACCCCGGCCAGGTACAGTACATCACAACCTACGACGACAAGCTGAGTGCAGTCGACGGCTTTACCACCTGGAAGAAGGATGCAGCAATTTCAACTGCAAACCAGGTCGGAAGCCAGCAGAACGTCAAGATGGACGCAAACCTGCAGTTTGACGCAGCAGAAGGAACCGGACGTGCAGTCCGCGAAGAGACCTTAGTCCTCGATGGCGCAGCAATGGCCCGCAATACCGCTACCAGTGTACATGTGTCCGTTCGCAACTGCAACATCCGCAACAGTCCCAGAGTACTGTAACTATGTAGCAATGGGCAGCAAGATCGACACTTCACTGACCTCAACCGTCACACAGGCTAAAGAAAGCTTTGTTGGCGCAGCATCTGACTTCCCAGTCACCATGGGCTACAGCATTGCAGCCAAGGGCCTGACCTACGGGTCGACAACACTCCCAATGAAGGGCAGTGCAAACGCATGGGTAAGTGTTAACCTCAAGGAAGCACGCAACAACACCGCCCAGGCAGAGACTCTCGTATACAAAGAGTCCACCACGGCATCCGGCTCAATCAACAGCTTCAGTAAGACCATGGCTTACCAGTCAGGATTCATCCTCTATTAAGCAAATTTCTTGTAGAAAAGGCAGATGAAAGGGGTTCACCCCTTTAATCCCTTGTTCTTTTCGTAATTGTGAAATTGGTTTCTTTTGCAATATGGCCCCATTAACAATCGCCTGCTGACGGCTTTTTAGGGGGGTGATCCTAATCGTTACTTTTTCATCCCGTTGAGGAAACGAGAGATTATATAATATCATGGGTATATCGCACTTTGATTTAAATGGATGCCTCAAAGAAAAATGGTGTGAACGATTCGCGAGCGGTATATACTCCTCCATGTGTGGTAAGGATCACCGATCTCAAGCGGGGTGCAGGGGATTGTATCTCCACAGGTTCGGGAGACCCGGAAGCTTCTTAGCGAATGCGAAATAATGCCAGTGGACGGGAAGGTTGCAATGAAAGCGGAAATTCTGCAATTGGGATATGCCAGAATACTGGTAGCGGTGGGACACCGCATGTAACCCTGATGTATGCCTATTATCGGTGCTGTGTTGCGGCTTTGGAATTCGTCCAAAAGGACCTGTGGTAACGATAATTTCGAGGCATAATTTTTTTGTCTTCTGCTATTTTTAATCTGATTTTTACCCGCAAATATTCCAAGATGATTTCCCGATCGCCTGCCTATCAGCCTGAATTCGTGTATAATCCACCTCGGCTTGATAATGAAATAAAATAGTTACCAACCTGCTCCGGTTATCATCCAATACCCGCTACAATATGTTCATCAAACGCCAGGAAGAAATGGATTCTCACGATGAGTGAACGTGGATAACCGGATATTGCGCAGTGAATGAATGAACAGGCGATATTTTAAGTGAATCGTGGCATACGAATACTATTAAGAATGAAATCCAGGGATGCAGTCGGAATTGTCACGAAATTCTATAATCTTGTCATATCCAGCAACCGCATCACGATAGCCCTGTTAATCCTGTTCTGTTGCTGCTCTTTTTTCCTGCGGGTCCTTCCACTCCTTTCACTCCAGGGGGATCTTCTTCACCATATCGACCCTTATGACTCGCTCTATCTCCTCCGGCAGGTCGAACTGATGCAGGCGAACTTTCCTTCTTACAACTTCTTTGACCCGATGACATTCTTCCCGGCAGGGGCGAACATCCAGTGGGGGCCGGTTTTTCCTTTTATCGTCACCATGGCCTGCCTGGTGGCAGACGCAACGACCAGACAGGAAATTGTATCCGTCGCAGTCCTTATCCCACCCCTGCTCGCGGTCATATTAATTCCCCTTGTCTACCTGATCGGCGTAAGACTCCACAACCGTCTCTGCGGTATTATTGCAGCACTCTTTCTTGCGGTCATGCCGGGAAATTTTTTTGACGTGTCATCGTTTGGCATTATCGACCACCACGTGGCAGAGGCACTGTTCGGCTGCGCATTCATCCTCACCTATATCGTGGCACTACAGCTCGCAGCATCATCCGGAAGTAAACCTGGAAATGCAACTGATATCACAAAAATGCTCGCTGCCTGCTCATTGTGCGGGATAATGTACGTTATTGGTTACCTGAATATGTTCACGATAATCATTTTCGCGTTGGTTGCGATTGTGTTCACCACCGCACAGGCAATGGTTGATTTCCATGCCGGCCGGGACTTGCGGTACCTTGTCATCGTGAACTCGGTGGTGTTCGGGATCGCCCTTGCAGGTTCGTTGCTCTTCCTCCGGGAGGGTGGGAGCTTTTCGCTCGTAGGTTATTCTCTCGGGCACGCTGCTGCCTTCCTGTTTATTATCATCTCAACACTGGCGCTCTATCTGCTGGGCATAATTCTCCGGAAACGACCGTTTATACTCTACCCTGCGGTAGTGGGTACCGTGCTGGCAGGGACCCTGGTTGCAACTGCACTACTTCTCCCGTCCCTGTTTTTCACCGCCGTTGACGGACTTATGGAAGGGCTGGGACAGAAGGTCTACAGCGTGGCTATTGTCGAGTCCCTCCCATTGGACCCAGCCACGTTATGGTCCATATACAATATTGGCCTGTTGCTCCTGGCTGGTGGATTTGTCTTTTTGTTCCTGAAGGTGTGGAAGGAAAAACGACCTTCAGACCTTCTCTGCCTGGTATGGGGGGTGCTCATCCTTGTCCTTTCGATCCAGCATGCCAGGTACGAGTACCTGCTTGCTGCCCCGTTTGCAGTAATCTCGGGATTTTTTGTCAGTTCCGCGATAGAGTACAGGAAAACCGGCAACAGGAGAGATATCAACGGACAGACCACCGGAAAAAATTATAAAAAAAGAAATTCCGGGTAAGAAAGCAAAAAAGACCAATAAAACCGACCCACGAAGGACCGGGCAAAAGAATGAATGGAAAGAGCTGCTGGTCATCGGTGCCATTATATTCAGTGCCGGGTTTATTGGCGCATCACTGTGGAGTGACCTCCATAAACAGCCGGTGAAACCGCAGGAGGGGTGGATAGACGCCCTGACATGGCTGGGGTCCAACAGTCCTGACCCGGGCATTGATTATTATCAAAATTACCCCCGGGAAGGGTTCAAATATCCGGGTGAGGCGTACGGTGTGATGTCATGGTGGGATTACGGGCACATGGTAACGTATTTTGCACACCGCATCCCGAACACCAACCCCTTCCAGTCCGGGGTGCAGGGCGGTACCGGTGGTGCGGCGTTCTTTATGTCCGGGAATGAAACGAACGCGATGAAAATACTCAATATCCGCGGGTCACGGTATGTGATCACCGATTACCCGATGGCCACAACAAAATTCTGGGCGATTGCGATGTGGAATAACAGTATCATCAGGACATCCCCCTACATCGTCACCATGAAGACCGCTCCAAGAATCGGCACCCGTGAAATTCAGACAATGCAGTTCCTGACTCCGGCGTACTTTAACACCATGGTCTCCCGTCTCCAGCTCTTTGACGGGTCCCGGACCGAACCTGCAGGTGTTGCCTATGTAGAATACCAAAACACTTCGGGTACAACTAATAATCCCACAATCCGGTTCATGAAGGAGATTCAATGGAATGATGCTGACTCATATATTACATCGCGTGCAGGCGGGTTGGTTCCAGGTGTGAACACCGCCCTGCTCAGCCAGGAATTATACTCATCCCTCAACGACGCTGCCAGCATTAAGGCATTTCCGCCTTCTCTACGAATCACCTGAAACGATACCAGGCTCCGAAACCATGCACAGGGTAAAAATATTTGAATATGTGAAAGGTGCGAGGGTGAATGGATCTGGAATTATAACACTCGACCTTGAAACAAATGCCGGGAGGAAGTTTCAGTACAGCCAGGAAAGTGAAAACGGGATGTTTATTCTCCCGTATGCGACAGATGTTCCAAATGGGGCTGTAAGGCCACTTGGACCATATATGCTTATTCCAGGGAATATAACATTTAGTGTGACAGATGCAGCGGTCATCAATGGGTTGGCTGTTAGTTGATAGGTTGAACAATTAACCTGGAACCCGCCGATATATCCATTCGTATCTGAATTCCTCTCCTGAGCTCACATAAGGAAAGACGGGACCATATAACTCAGAATAATTACGAATACATGGAGAGAATTCATTTGACGCAGGAACGTGTAAACGGGGGGATTATTGTTCCCTGTAGAACGCTGAAAGGAATATGGAGTTGCTGCATGAGTGACAGGAAGGGGGCATATAATAATTTGGCCTCAATCCTGCAATTTATCTGGAGTTCACAACGAATAGCCAGGTATGAGAGTTTCATTCCGTTTAACGGGCTGATTGAATGATCTCCATTTGAGGAAGCGCAAAGTCCGGCCTGCTGGGCGGGTCAATGGTAGGGAGATGATTTTTATCAACAACAAACTGGAAGGGAAACAACATTGACCATATATTTCTTCCGGCTATCATATTCACCGGCGAGGTGAGGACCGATATATACCCGGAGGATCCGTAAATTCCGCGTAGCAAAAAGAATAACACGGGGGTTAATCCCGGGAACAGCCCGGTTTACCACTCCGGCTGACCGAAAGTACCGGTTGTGCGATTTCCAGGAGTAATCCTGACATTATAATTACCTGTTTTCGCATGCGGACATACATACGTATCATTCTCCCATGGGTCCCCCCGGGGATATTCCGGTTCAGCCTCCCACGGGATGCTGCAACAACCATACCAAGGATATGGTCAGGATGCTGGAAGACGAGATCGGGAGTGGAATTATTATCCCCCTGCGTACGGACCCCTTCGCTGCCTGTCCCGATGACCCGGTGGACTACCAGCCTTTCCGGCGTCTGGAAACAGATCACGTCGCCAACACGGGCCTTACGAGTTCCATAGGGCAGCACGTCCAGCAGGTCCTGTTCAAAGAGGACCGGATTCATACTGGGCCCGGTATAAAGAATAGGGATATGCCCGGGACCGAAATACGGAGGATACCGGGTTGGAAGGAGATCCTCTTCTGTCCGGGAAGTACCTGATCTTCACGTACATGTCCTGGTATTATCCCCGGAACACTCGTTCGATCTCCTCCCAGAACTTCCCGGTAAGGCTGATATGCAGGAGATGAACCGGGATGGAACCTGCCAGACGCTCTGCTGCCCTACCCTTCCAGCGCATAGATCTCCTTCGCAACCGACGGCTCCTGCCCTGAACGCATCTGCGGTCCCGTCTCACCTGATGCGTGGACTCTACCAGCCATGCCGTGGACTGGGTCATATTCACCGGCTCGGTCCAGTCTTCGGGCGACTGGTGCAGGAAAAAGAGTGCTGATAATGGGACCGCTTTTCCTACAATCCAGTTCCCTCCAGGACCGTTGTCAAAAAACCGGCTCCACGTGGGCCAGGGGTGGGCAAAGTACCCCCCTTGACCGTCGGGTATCACAAGTGTCGCATCATCACTCAATGCATGCCACG
>CAVWXH010000007.1:0-113812 GCA_963758915.1 uncultured Methanomicrobiales archaeon | reverse complement strand
ATACATGGCGACAATACGATTAAAACTGTCCATAATATTCAAATAATTTCACTATTTTTTTCCAATTCCGATTTCCGGTCACATTTTCTGAGCCGGGTTATTTGGCAACTCTGATCCTTCACACGATAGAAGACACAGTAGAAATTTTAGAAATTAGAGTACGATAGTTCAGTGGAAATTCTTCCGGTATCGCAAAACGACAGCCAGAAAACCATAGAAAACTCATCGTTTTTCCGGATTATCAGATTCTCCCGGAATATTCCTGATCTATCAAATTTGATACTCCTTCTAAAAGCCGGACAACTGCATTCCAAACCTCATGTTCAGGCAAAACAAGGTATAAGCCCCGGCTCACACCGCCAGTACCCCTGGTAATAACACCCAACGGTTTATATACTGTTTTGTGGCATTTATAAATATGAAGGTCAGGCCAGAGGAATCTCTTAAAATTGAAAATATTGTAGCCTCGGCGAAGGTGACAGATTATCTGGATCTTCCCATGCTGGCATCTAATATTAAGGATGCGGAATATAATAAGAAACGATTTCCCGGTGTCGTTATCAGGATGCAGAACCCGAAAATTGCCGCACTCGTATTCGGCTCCGGGAAGGTTGTGCTGACAGGGGCAAAAAGTGTTGAAAGCCTCTCGGCAGGCCTCGAGATCCTCGGTAATCTCCTGCGTGAACTGAAGATCGATATCCCGACAGACCTCACCTATAAGATACAGAATATCGTCACATCAGCAGACCTTGGTGCGGGGATTAACCTGAACAAGATTGCCGTCGGGTTCAACCTTGACCGGATCGAGTATGAACCGGAGCAGTTTCCCGGTCTCGTGTACCGGCTTGAAGTTCCAAAGGTCGTCGTGCTCCTCTTTGGCTCAGGAAAGCTGATTATCACCGGTGGAAAACAGCCGGAGGATGCCCGTGCTGCAGTCCTGAAGATCGTTTCAGACCTGACAAATCTCGGTCTCCTGTCAAGTTAAATCCTTATATCCCGTCTCAATTTTTATCAGTTTAATCCTGACATCCGCTGTTGCGATTCTGATTATGCAAATGAGAATAATAATATTTTTATATATAATTCTGAAATACATATACAACACACCGGGTGATGTTGATGAAGTCCAAAAATGTGCTGTACTTTACACAGCGGGAAGAAGAATTTGCAGATCTTCTCACCAGAATCGGAACCAAGCGAAACGTTTCAAAAGTCCTTGTCTATCTTGCCAACACACCTGAAGCCACTTCACGGGATATCGAACGTGGCACGGACTTAAGGCAACCTGAGGTGAGCATCGCAATGACGGCCATGATTGAGCAGAAATGGGTAAAAAGCAGGGAGAACAAGGCAGAAAACAAAGGAAGGCCTGTAAAAATCTACAAGCTCGCTCTCCCGATCAGCGAGATCATGGACAATATTGAAAGAGATAAAAAGGCTGAAGCAGACAACCAGCTGAAAATGATCAGGCAGTTGCGTGACTATATCGCAGAATAACCAGACTGGCAGGCTGTGAGTACTGGAAATATTTTCCAGGACCGTAACAATATTTTTTAAAAAGGCGCTATTCCCTGACTTTTTCTTCGGACTTCTTCATAGGAATTTTTGCACCCCGTTGGCAATGGAATTTCACACCTTTACGATAAAGGGGCCATACTTAAATCCACTACGTAGTAAAAGCGTACAAAACCCCATTCCCGGAATGGAGGTGGAATTGAACGGGCAGGATTGAGCGACGAATACTCAGAATATCTTCGATGTATGACAACCCAGCTTATTTTCAAAGAATGGCGTATGAGCGGAAGAGATTACGTAGCGTAGTATGATGTTACAATGGCTGTCAGGACCTGAATAATTGCCAGATCCGATTCTAAAAAATCTTACCTGAATTACAGGAAAACAAGCGGGCCTGAAGGGATTTGAACCCTTGACCTACAGATTAAGAGTCTGTCGCTCTACCGAACTAAGCTACAAGCCCGCGAGGTGACTCAATATAGTGGTCTATCCTCTCGAATAAAACTTTCGTATTACCTTTTTTAGCTTGAGGATTCTGTTTGAGCCGGAATTGGAGGAATCCGTCAGTTCGTGTATCAAACTTAATATCCTGATGCGTTGCATTGTTCTGTACATGGCAGAGGTCTCGCAGCAGTCTGCCCCGCGGGTAAAATACGCCGTATTCGGGGCTGGAATTACAGGGTACAATATCATCGTGGAACTCCAGAAGGAAAATGCGGGACTCCTGGTGATCGACCGTGATGAGCAACGCGTAAAAGAACTGCGGGACAGGCATATTGATGCAATTAGAAAAGAGTTTCGTGACCAGGGACTCCTGCTGGGGATCCCGGAGTTCGAGATCGCCTTTGTTCTTACCGGGGACCACGAAACCAACATTTCCACAGTCCGGGCAATCAAAACACGGTACCCTGCCGCACACGTTGTTGCCCGTGCAGTGGACCCCCTTGGAACGGTCACACTCGAAACTGCAGGCGCCGAGTTTGTGTTTTATCCGCCACAACTCATTGCCAAAAACACCCTTTTTCAGATTAATAAGCTGCATGCAAACAAGATCTCACAGAGGCTCTATGCGATCCTTGCCGGGTGGGAGGGCACTCTCGGGATTATTACTCATAATAACCCGGACCCTGATGCGATATCCAGTGCAATGGCCCTTGCAGCAATTGCACGCAATGCAAACCCTGAAAAACTGGTGTGCCGGATTTTTTACGAGGGCGTCATCGGTCACCAGGAGAACCGCACCATGGTCAACCTGCTCGAAATCAGGATGGAGCGGATGACCCCCCAGATGGTGCAGGAATGCAATTACCTTGCGCTGGTCGATTGTGCCGGACCAGGCATCAATAATTCTCTCTCCCCGAGGACCCACATAGACATTATCCTTGACCACCACAAGGACGGAATGCACAGCGAGGCTACAGCCGGATTTGTCGATATCAGGCCGGGACTTGGAGCAACGGCAAGTATACTCACCCAGTACCTCCAGGAACTTGACATCCCGGTAGACAAGCCTGTTGCGACCGGGCTTCTCTACGGTATCAGGTCGGACACAAAGGACTTCAAACGGAATATCACCCCGCAGGACATGAACTACGCAGCGTTTCTGCTCCCCCTTACCGATGCAGACCTCTTAGACAAGATCATGTCCCCATCGTTATCACAGGAGACCCTTGATGTACTCGGATCTGCAATAAGAAACAGAAAAATCAGGAGCGGTTACCTGTTCTCAAATGTCGGTTACGTCCGGAACCGTGATACGCTGCCCCAGGCAGCTGACCTCCTTATCAACCTTGAAGGAGTCAATACCGCTCTCGTGTATGGTATCACTGACGAGGCGATCATCATGTCGGTAAGGAACCGTGACATCAGGCTGCATATCGGCAACGTGCTTGCAGAGGCATTCGGCGACATCGGTGAGGCTGGCGGCCACCCTAATATGGCAGCCGCTACCATCCCCCTCACCTTCTTCTCGAGGGCTGAAAACAAGGATGACCTCCTTTCCCTTATCATCGACCCGGTCCTCCGGAAATTCACCGATATCGTGGGACTTGAAAACGAGGGAAAAAATGAAATTTAAAGATTGGGAGCCATTATACGAGGAAATCCTTGCATATTTCTCTTTTGACCGGAAATCTGATGAAGAGTCTGCAGTCCTCCTCCAGCATCTCCTGGTACGGGATGACATTGAACTGCTCAGAGAATGTTGTGCGGGAAAAAAGGTGACGGTCTGCGGAAACGGACCGAACCTCAGCCGCGAACTGGACCGGATTGAAGGGACCGTGTTTGCTGCCGATGCAGCGGCCCTGGTATTGATGGAACATGGGATCAGGCCCGATGCAATTTTTTCCGACCTGGACGGGGCTGATGAGCGTTACCAGGACATGAACTGGAAAGGTACCATCATCGTTATCCATGCCCATGGTGACAACCGACACCTGATACAATACTGGGTCCCACGTCTCATAGGACCGGTTGTCGGGACCACCCAGAGTACGCCCATCCAGAATGTGTACAATTTTGGCGGTTTTTCAGATGGCGACAGGGCAGTATTCGCAGCAGATGAACTCAGAGCCACCCACATCACGCTCATCGGATTTGACTGTGATGACCCGTCTGTCGACCCGGTAAAACGGGGCAAACTGATGTGGGCCCGGAAATTACTGGCACGTATCGGTTATGCCTGCTGAAGCCTGGATAATCGACGGGTACGTGGATGAACCTGCATGCCTCGGTGTCCCCCCCTATATCTCACCCTATATCAGGACTATCGCCGGCGTCCTGAAAGAGCGGGAATACAAGGTTCATTATTGTACCATTGACCAGCTAAGGGCAGACCCGTACCTCTTTCCATTAATTTCGAAGTCCGACATCGTGGTGATGATCGCAGGTGTTACCGTACCCGGGAAATACCTCGGCGGCACACCGGCCACACTCACGGAGCTACAGCAGGTCGGGCTCCAGATCAGGGGGCCGGAGAAATATATAGGGGGACCTATTGGTTTCGGGTATTCACCTGGCGGAGGGGAGAAGGCAATAATACAGGCGATCTCCGGTTTTAATCTCCTTCTCACGGGTTCCGCACCTGAGGCACTCCATTCACACCTGACCGGGGGCAGACCAGAGGGGAACACGAATTACACGCTCTCCGATAAATGGAGCATTCTGGGGAGCGATATAATCAGACAACACCCTTCATTCCCTCATATAATGTGCGAACTCGAGACAGCGAGGGGATGTGCCCGCCAGGAGACAGGGGGTTGTTCATTCTGCACTGAACCGTTCTATGGCCCACCAGTATACCGCCCGGCGCAAGGGGTCATTGATGAAGTAGAATCCCTGTATCATGCCGGTGCCAGGCATTTCCGGCTGGGAAGGCAGGCCGATCTCCTTACCTACCAGGCTGGCGGGGGCGAATATCCTGCCCCCGACCCTGATGCGCTCCGGACACTTTTTGCCGGGATACGGGAGCAGGCACCCGGACTCAGGACCCTGCATATTGATAATATCAACCCGGGAACAATCGCACGTCACCCTGAAGAGAGTCGTGAGGCACTCCTGGTGATTACCACGTACCATACACCTGGTGATGTCGCAGCATTCGGTATGGAAACCGCAGACCCTGAGGTAATCAGGATAAACAACTTAAAAGCCAGTCCTGAAGAGATAATGGAAGCGGTCCGCATTGTTAATATAGTCGGGGGAAAACGGTCCGGCGGTATCCCTGAACTCCTGCCAGGTCTCAATTTCATCAGTGGTCTTCCCGGAGAGACCAGGGAGACCTTTGAATATAACCAGCAGTTCCTCCAGGATATATTACGGAGCAGGTGCCTTATCAGGAGGGTGAACGTACGGCAGCTGATGCCGTTCCCTGGTACACGGGCATATGAACATAACACACTAGGGCTCCACGATGCAAAATTCAGGGCTTTTAAAGATTTTGTCAGGACAATGTTCGATCGTCCCATGCTCGAACGTGTTTTCCCGATCGGTACCGTATTAAGGGATGTGATAACCGAGGTTCAGGGGCCGTTATCCTTCGGCCGGCAGATGGGGTCATACCCGATCCTCATAGGGATTCCCATCAGTTTAACGCCCGGAACGGTAATTGATCTGGCAGTTGTGGATTTTGGCATGAGGTCCCTGACTGCCTTACCGGTTCCGGTGGATATCAACCACCTGCCCGTGCCGGCGCTGAGTTGGCTGCCCGGGGTGGGAAAGAAAAAGGCTGCGATGGTTGCAGCAAAACGGCCATTCGATTCTTCTGAATCATTCAGAACAATCGCAGGAGTGACTGCACTCGATCACCTGATGGTGTTCCGGAAGGCCTGAAATGAAGGCGCCCAGGATTCAATCGGTCCCGGTTGTTTTTGATTAAAAGACCGTACCGCCAGTATCTATTCATAATTAGGCTGGTATGAAAAACTACGTCAAAACAAACAAAATGCCAATTTTTTTATGTCCGTCTATGAGCCAACGGCTCATAGCACGCTCTGTAGAAATGCTCTGATAATTTCTAGCGATTTCGGGTTGTTCCGAAATTAACCCACGCTCCCGGGGCTCATGGCCCGCCGCTTTGGCGACCCCGGTTGGGATAGCGACTATCCAAAAATACTCTGAATTTAATGTGCCTTTGGGAAACCCTGCCCGAAGAATATCTTAATGGGGGTGGGGTAGGGAGGGGATGAAAACCCCTCACATATTCTTATTTCCCTCTTCTTTTTTTATGATCCCGCAGGGTTTCAATAAACCCCGTATTTACGGTAATTTCGTTATAACTGCGTGATTTTCCCAGCGCCTATCATTTTTTTATCTACCTGTATTACCTGGTTGGGTGTTTTTTTTCAAAATATGAGAGATTAGGGCTACGAGCCCTTTGGCTCACTGATGGCCATGAGAATGGGGGCCTTTCAGGTGGTTGCCTGGAGTTTTTTAAACCAGCCGGGATTACATCTCTTTTAACTCGATCACCTTCATGATGTCTTCTCTCGTGACAATCCCGATTAGATCTCCATTTTCGATAACAGGTATATGGCCAATGTTTTGCAGGGACATGATACGGAGTGCGTCCTCAACCGGTGCACCGGGAGGGAGGAAGACCGTGTCCCTTGACATGACGTCCCTCACCTGCATGGCCTCACGGTCGAGCGGGGACATCTTATGAACATCAGCCACCGTGATCATCCCGACGAGCACCCCGCGGTCCACGACCGGGAACCCGAGGTGTTTGCTTCCGTACATTAGTTCGATTACTTCCCTGACCGGCATACTCAACGGGACACTCATGACAGGTTTCGACATCATGTCCCCCACAGTAACGTCCTGGAGGAGGAATTTATACCGCATTGCATTGGACTCCTGGCTGGCGCCGAGATAAATGAACACCGCGATAATGATCAGGATCGGGCTGAAGGTAATGATTGCAAAGATACCAAACACCACGGCAAATCCCTTTCCTATGTTCGCAGCAATCCGGGTCGCTTCAGGGAGCGGTTTTGACCTCGCAAGCCACGCACGGAGGACCCGGCCCCCATCCATCGGGAACGCCGGCAGCAGGTTGAATATGAAGAGGATAAAATTGAGCAGGCCGAGATAACCAAAGAAAAAGACAAGCGTCCCGGCTACAACCGGGTCGGCAATGGCAATATCTGCGGCATACGCAATACCGGAACAGATTACTGCAATAACCAGGCTCATAAGCGGGCCGGCGAGTGCAACAGGCAGCTCGATTCCAGGGTCAGGGGTGCCCTCCTCAATGGAGGAGATACCCCCGAAGAGGAGAAGTGTAATATTGTTTACTTTCAGCCCGTATTTCCTGGCAAGCAGCGAATGGGCCATTTCATGGATAAGTACCCCGACAAAAAGACCGATTGATATCAGGGCTCCGAGAACATAGGAATATACGTCAATGGCAAAAATAGAGGTGTCAATGGTAAACGGGTGTAACCAGCCAAACACGAAATTATAGGAGTTGGTAATGAGCCCCACGGTAATGGCTATCTGTGTCCCGATGATCCAGGCAAAGAGGGGGATCACGATCAGGAAGGTCCAGTGGATATAGATAGGAACCCCGGAGAGTGAACCGATTCTGAATGAACTGTTCATTAAAAGAGTATCTTTTTAACTGTTCTCGTATATATTCATGGATTGATCAGGATGAGAAAACAGATTACTGAAATGTTCGGACTGAATGTGTATACCGAAAAGAGTATTTTTGTCGGTGAAGTGGAAGATATCGTCTTAGACGTTGACGGGAAAAAAATTGAGTCCGTTGTTGTAGGCAAACTAAACCCGGAACTTGTTGATATTAAAAATTATAAGGGCCTTAAAATTCCATTCCGCATCATAGGAAGTATCGGCGATATTGTCATCATCCGCCATCTCCCGGGTGCGTTCAAATCAGAAGAGATGTGAGTTTTTCCAATAATCCCGACCATTTTCCAAAAATCACACCACGCTAAAATTTCGGGAATTCATCCGGACGAACTGCCATGAAACAACGGGAACTGTTCAGCAATCTCATCACAGTCCCACCAATTTTTGTAAGGATTGATGGAAGGGCGTTCCACAGGCTCGCTGCGCATCTTTCATTCGAGAAACCTTTTGATGAAACCTTCCACCGGGCAATGGTCAGCGTCTCGGAGTCCCTGGTATCCCACTCAGGACTGAACCCTGATTTTGCCTATACATTTTCAGACGAGATCAGCCTGTACTTCAGCTCGGTGCCCTTCCGTGGGAGAGTCGAGAAGATCGATTCCATCGCATCGTCATATGCGGCCAGTGCCCTCACCCTGAATATTCATCCCGGAAGTCCCGTTGCATTTGATGCAAGGATCGTCCAGGTAACTCCTGAACTTGCGGCAGATTACCTGAAAAACCGGCAGCATGAGGCATGGCGAAACCATATCAATGCCTATTGCCAGGCGACGCTGATAAACGAAGGTATGACACCAACGGATGCCCAGAGAACACTCCTTGGGATGCCATCAAAAGCGCTCCACGAACTGATGTTCGCACGTGGTGTGAACCTTGCAACCACACCGGCATGGCAGCGTCGTGGCGCCATGGTCTATAAAATGTTAAAAAAGGTTCATGGGTTCAATCCCATTACCAACGAAACGGCAGAGACACTCCGGAGTTCGGTGACCATCGATGAGGAACTCCCGCTCTTTAATGCACCGGAAGGCCGGAAATTCCTTGATTCACTGATCATGGAACCCTGATATCCCGATCCTGACCGAAAGTCCCTCGATATCCCAGTCTTTTTCAAGATCCCATCTACCATCAGGGGCTACTGATCCATTCCCCGGCATCATCAGCTGTTTTGCCCGGACTTCTTCCATGATCCCTTCTTTCCACTGCGAACCGACGAGTCCATGAATGCGGGAGTCGTTGATTATCACGTATGCTGATATGAAATCCTCAACATTGAGGTCAAGCTGGCGACGCATCTCCTGTACACGGCGGATAACCTCTCTTGCGTTCCCCTCAGCCTCAAGTTCCGGGGTCAGCGATGTATCGACATATACCGTTGCGTCCTGCATCGGCGCAGAGAAAACCGATTCCGGCAGGCCTTCGACGAATGTAACATGATCGCTCCCAATCTCGAAGCAGTCATCCCCGGCGACGAGTGTATACATCTTACCGGCAA
The DNA here is from genome assembly GCA_963758915.1 of uncultured Methanomicrobiales archaeon. Taxonomy (GTDB): domain Archaea; phylum Halobacteriota; class Methanomicrobia; order Methanomicrobiales; family Methanospirillaceae; genus CAIKOD01. The sequence continues at coordinate 104,649 of CAVWXH010000007.1, read as the reverse complement.
GAACCGTTTCCCTGACCCTGTTACCATCAGCAGAGAGGATAAGGTCCTTCACCTTCGGCGCATCCCTGCCAAAAGCCGGGCCAAGGGCCTTCATAACCGGTTCTGCTTTCCATGAGATCCGGTCATAAGCCCCTTCAACAACCCGGACCCGCTTCGCGTTCCCACGGTCGCAACAGAGAACATTTAATTGTTCTATTGCAGCCCTGGTATCAGGTGAGGTAGTGGCGATAACACATTCAGACACCGGCCAGCGGAGCTTTCTTTTTCCGGACTGCCGGGCATTTGCCTGTGCTTCATCAAAGGACTGGACAATACTCATGCCAGACTCGATCCCGGAGTCGATGAGACCTGGATCACTTGTGAACCACGGGAGCATATGGACACTGACAGGATCACCCGGGAGCCGGATATTGTCATACATCACCTCAGTAATATGCGGGGTGAAGGGTGCAAGAAGTGTCACAAGCTGCCGCATTACATAGTACATCGTCTCGTAGGCGTACTGCTTCTCTTCTGATTCTTCTTCAAGCCAGAGTCTTGGCCTGACCAGCTGAATGTACCACCGGGACAGGTCATCAAGGATAAACGACATCAGTCCCCTTGTGACCTTGTGGAGCTGGCACTCACCAACCGCCTCGTTGATCTGGAGTCCAAGGCTGTTAATACGGGAGATAATCCAACGGTCCTCGTCTGGCATCCGGGTAACATGTTCTTTCACATAGGTGTCATCCCAGCGGCCACCCTTGTTGCAGGGTTGCCAGTGATCGAGGATCATGTAGGGTAACGGGAACCGGTACACATTCCAGAAGATATTCATCGTCCTGTTTACCGTCCTGATACCTTCCCAGTTGAATTTCAGGTCGTCCCATGGTGCACTTGCAGAAAGGACATACAACCTCAAAACGTCCACACCCTGCGTTGCAACAACTTCTTCCGGTGTCACCACGTTACCAAGACTTTTACTCATTTTACGGCCTTCTGCATCGAGTGCAAAGCCATGCATAAGGACACTTTTGTAGGGTGAACAGTCGAACGCAATCGTCCTCGCGCCCAGTTGCGAATAGAACCAGCCACGTGTCTGGTCCTGGCCTTCGGCAATAAAATCCGCCGGCCATAACTGGTCGAACGCTTCTTTTTCGCCCGGATACCTGAGGGTCGCCCAGGATGCAACGGCAGAATCAAACCAGACATCAAAGATATCTTCCACGCGGTGCATCGTCCCGCCACAACTGCACGGCACGGTCACCTTGTCCACATGCGGCCGGTGCGGGTCAGGTAAGGGAGTCCCGCTTGCGCCCTCGAGCTCCGTTATAGTACCAAAGACACGGATATGATTACATTTTCCACACTCCCAGATCGGAATAGGGATACCCCAGTACCGCTGGCGGGAAATACACCAGTCACGGGCCTCCTTAATCCAGTCATAGAAGCGGGCACTCCCTGCCCATTCGGGGTACCATTTAACGATGGCAACCTCTTCGAGCATCCGTTCCTTCATTGCAGATGCCTTTAAGAACCATTGCGAAGTTGCACGGAAAATGATCGGGGTCTTGCACCTCCAGCAGTGTCCGTACCGGTGGGTGACCCTGCCCCTTCCAAGGAGATAATCCCCTAGTTCTGTGAGGACGACATCATCGGCGTCCTTCACAAACATGCATTCAAATGCACCGCCCTCCTGCGTGAAGTGCCCGGTAGCGTCAACGGGGCAGATAATGGCAAGCCCCTCCTTCTGGCCAAGCAGGTAATCATCCCAACCGTGCCCCGGGGCGATGTGGACAAACCCGGTGTTCTCTCTGGCTACAAAATCCGCTGCTACAACCCGGTGCACCATCTCTTTCTGGATGGGCACCTGCTCTGCGAGTGGTGAGTGGTAGGTCATCCCGACAAGGTCTCTCCCTGGTTTTTCTTCAATAACGGTATAGTCCTGGTACTTCCCTTTCTTAAGGACGGGTTCCACCAGTTCCGATGCAATCCAGAGTATTTCTTCGGTTTCACCCTTCACTGCTTTTACTCGGGCGTAGACAAGGTCGGGGCTGACCGCTACAGCGACATTGGCGGGGAGTGTCCACGGGGTCGTGGTCCATATTACGAATGATTCCCCGGATTTTCCCGCCAAAGGAAACTTAACGAAGATTGAAGGGTCAGTCTCCTCCCAGTATTCGACTTCTGCATCAGCGATTGCCGTCGCGCACCTGGGGCACCAGTTCACGACGCGGAATCCCCGTTCGAGCATCCCACGTTCAGAGGCCCTCTGGATTGTCCACCATGCAGCTTCGATATATTCCGGCTGGATCGTCTGGTAGGGGTTATCAAAGTCCAGCCACACACCTAATTTCTTAAACTGCCCGCTCATGACATCCTTGTTTTTCAGGGCAAAATCGCGGCAATGGTCGATAAACTTCTCAATCCCGAAAGTCTCGATATCTTTCTTGGAGGAGAATCCAAGCTGCTGCTCTACCCTGACCTCGATCGGGAGCCCGTGCATATCATACCCTGCCCTTGCGATCACATGTCTCCCGCACATCCGGTGATAGCGGAGCAGGCTGTCTTTTAAGATCTTGTTCCACGCAGTACCGAGGTGAATATGGCCGGTGGTATAGGGCGGGCCGTCAACAAAGAAAAACGGTGGTTCCTGTGCATGGAGCGACTGCACCTTGGCAAAGGTATCTTCATCATGCCAGCGTTGCTGGACGGACACCTCAATCTCGTGGGCATTATAACTGCTGGTTACTTCCTTCAACCTTCATCCCTCAAACGTCTCCTCAGCTGGCGGTGAAGCAAGGAGAATATTCTAAACTATTCACCCTTCAGCACAAAGTAGTTTTTCAACACGGGTGGCATCACTCATAAAAAGTACCGGTGCAGATCTCTGATATTCCTGATGAAGAGGCGCAGTACAGGGAAATTGACAGACTGATATGGACTATAACCCACCTGAAGGTGCGGGAAGAGAGCAGTCACAGAAACAGCATCCTTACGGTGGACAAGAGCCGGACCGGTATTCCAGGATCAGATCTGTGGGTTCTTTATGGATCCTATCGGATGCACATATAGGAAACATGCTACACGCATCCACCGGGTAAGGAAAAACCCGGTGGTTGCGGTGTCGCACGATAAACCAAGGATTGGTAGATCATGGATACGTACCCTGTTCTTATCGGAGGAAAAACAAGAGGAACGGATGAAATAGCAGATGTGCGGTTTCCCTACACCGGAGAAGTATATGCCCGGGTATGCCAGGCCCGCGCTTCCGATCTTGAAGATGCACTCGCTTCTGCGGTAACCGGCTTTGAAAAGATGAGAAAACTCTCATCATCAGAACGTTCAAAAATTCTCGACAGGCTGGCTGATGAGATCCATCGGCGTGCAGATGACCTTGTCCACGCGATGGTGATGGAAGGAGGTAAGACGAAAAAATTTGCAACAGCCGAGGTCGCCCGGGCTGAAATGACAGTCCGGACATCTGCCGAGGAAGCAAGGAGAATATATGGTGAAATTCTTCCCCTCGACTGGACCGACGAAACCAGACACCGCACCGGTTACCTCATGCGGTTCCCGGTCGGCCCGGTGCTCGGGATAGTCCCGTTTAATTTTCCCCTGAACCTTGCCTGCCATAAGCTTGCTCCGGCCATTGCAGCGGGAAATTCCATAATCCTGAAGCCTGCATCAGCAACCCCGGTATCAAGTCTCCTGCTTGGCGAGATGGCGCTCGCTGCCGGGGCACCTGCTGACGCGATCAGTGTCGTACCGTGCCCTGGGGAGCGGGCAGAAATGATGGTACGCGACCCGAGAATCGCTTTCCTTTCATTTACCGGGAGCTGCACAGTCGGCTGGCACCTAAAAGAGATTGCCGGCCGTAAAAGGGTCGGGCTTGAGCTTGGAGGGAATGCTGCTGTTATCGTCCACGAGGATGCAAACCTCGACTTCGCCGCATCGAGGATTGCAACAGGTGGATTTCTGAATGCAGGCCAGATCTGCATCTCTGTGCAACGGGTCCTGATTCATCGCCCGGTGTATAAGGAGACGGTAGCTAAAATACTGACAGCTGCCGGGTCATTGAGAACGGGCGACCCACGGGACCCTGCAACCGATGTGGGCCCGATGATTGACCAGGTAAAAGCAGGGGAGGCCTCCAGGAAAGTACAGGAAGCAGTAGGCCAGGGTGCAGGTGTCCTTCTCGGGGGCACCTGCGAAGGTGGTCTTTTTGCACCCACCATTCTTGAACATACGACACCTGGTATGCGGGTAAACACGGAGGAAGTATTTGCGCCGGTGATTTCCGTTACCCCGTATGATGAATTTGATGATGCGGTACATCTCGCAAATTCAAGCGATTTCGGGCTCCAGGTTGGAATATTCACCCAGAACATCAACCGGGTAATGCGGGCATTCGAAGAGATGAATGTAGGAGGGGTTATCATTAATGATATCCCGTCATTCCGGGTGGACCATATGCCTTACGGGGGGGTCAGGGGTTCGGGAACCGGGCGCGAAGGTCCAAGATATGCAATTGAAGAGATGACCGAACTGCGGCTGCTGGTAATCAACAGGGATGGTGGCACCGGTTAGCATGAGGCAGGTTGCGGTAATAGGCGCTGGGGACTGCACTGAAGAAGAGTATAAGGTAGCAGAACGGGTTGGCGGACTGCTCGCAGAACACCATGCCATCCTCTGTTGTGGAGGGCTTGGCGGGGTTATGGAGGCATCAGCAAAGGGGGCACATGCCCAGGGAGGTACAACCGTGGGGATTATTCCCGGAATATCGGGCGAGAACCACCATGTAGGAATTGTAATCAGGACTGGAATGGGACATGCAAGGAATATCATACTTGTCCAGTCTGCTGATGCCGTGATAGCAATTGGCGGTTCTCATGGGACTCTTTCGGAGATTGCCGCCGCATTAAAAATGGGAAAGCCGGTATTCGGGTACCACACATGGGAGATCCCGGGGGTAGTTGCCTGCGACACCCCGGATGACGCAGTTATCAGGGCAGTTGGCGCTGGTGACCGGTCTCTCGCGTGTCATACCCCCCGAGACGTTCAAGAGTCCCGCTGAATTCCGGCGATGATACAGTCTCAAAGAGTGCGGAAACTCGTGGATCTGAAAGTTGTTCCTTCCGCACAACAATCTCGTACCGCTCATTACTCACCGGCACAAATTTCAACCCGAGAGTTTTTGCTGCACTATATACGCACATCCCTGCATCAGCCTCCCCGGTTTTTACTGCAAGCCCTACGGCACTATGCGTGGTAACTTCCCGGTCATACCCTGGAATTGATACCGGGTCAATTCCACGTTTTTTCAGTTCATAATCAAGCAGGATACGGGTCCCCGACCCTTTCTGGCGGTTGATGAACTGCCGGCCTTTCAGGTCGTTAATACCAGTCCCATCCTTTGAGACGATACCCTGCTCCCTGCCGGCAACAGTCAGGATGACAAGGTCCATTCCAGGAAGATATTTCTCCAGGTACCCTGTGTTGTAATCACCGGAATCGCCGAGGAGGTGCATCGGTGCGGCATGGCAGTCCCCTTTCATGAGGGCCATCAGACCTCCCATGCTGCCGGCATGCGTGGAATGGACTTCTACCCCCCGTTTCTGCAGCATATCGGTGAGATAATCAATGGACGGGTCATGGCTTCCGGTAACAAGGAGCGCCGAATCTGCCTGTCCCCGCGTCACCATCAGGGTTACCGGTGCTTCTGACCCGGCCTCGTAACCTTCCAGGTTCCGCGGTACCCTCAGGTATGCATTCGCCCGGACCGCACTCATCTGTACACCAGCCCCGCGTGACTGGGGGGTGGCAATGTAATTCCCACCGATTTTCCCGACTGATAGCAACACGAACTCATCGGTACCCACCTCTGAATGAAGGCTCGTTGATAACCGGGCATTCAATGTCTCTTTCGCCGGGACCGTGATCCCGTAGTTTGTCAGCAGTGGAATGATTATTTCACGGATTACCGTGAGGGCAGACAGGGGATAGCCGGGCATACCAATGACCGGGATCCCTTCAACTTTCCCTATGATCACGGGTTTACCGGGTTTGATTGCCACGCCATGGGCGAGGAGCACTCCCATCTCCCTTATGATCTGTGCGGTAAAATCATGTGTACCGGCTGATGAACCGGCTGATACAATGACCAGGTCGTTCTCTTCCACCCCGCGTTCAATCATCTGCCGTATCCGGTCCGGTTCATCGGATGTAATCGGATAGCGGTTGCATGTGATCCCCATGGTTTCAAGCCAGGCAGCGGCCATCACCGTGTTACTCTCCACGACCTGACCAGGTGCAGGACGTGCACCATGAAAGACAAGCTCGCTCCCCGTGGGTATAAGCCCGGCTCGAAGGGATACCACATCAATAGTGGTCACCCCGTATGCAGCAAGCGCCCCGATTTCATGGGGCCGGACCCGGTGCATCGACGGGATGTACCATTTCTGATTCAGCGATATCTTCTCCTGCAGGACGGACATGCTGCCATGGTGCTGCGGCCTTACGGATGGTAAACCGATCGCCATCGATCGTGACATCCTCGATCATGACCACGGCATCATACGGGGCCGGGACAACATTCCCGGTATTTACCCGTCTGAAATCATTCAGGACAACGGGGTGCTGTTCGCTCGCCGTGTGGGTATCGATGCTCCGGACAGCAATCCCGTCCATCGCTGAAAGGTGAACTTCCGGGACTGAATACTTCGCAAATATTGGTTTTGCCGTTACCCGGCCTGCTCCTTCCTCGAGTGGAATACTTGTATGACTAATCGTATGGGGAAATGACGTCCGTATCAGGGAACGTGCTTCTTCAAGTGTAATGAGTTTCAGGTAGCGTGTTACCATAAAATTACCTCCACCAGGTCCCCTTCCTCGACCCCCTCGCTGCCCGCGGGGACCCTGACCAGCCCGTTGCTCCTGACAAGGGTATTCAGTAAGGCCTGACTTTCCAAACAGGGGGACCACCCCGTGGCCTGTCACCATGACCCGGACATATTCCTCGCGTCCTTTCATTGACGGGATATTTTCAAGGGCTGTGTATTTCATTACTGCGGGGTCCGCTGACTTGTCACCGGTCATCCTGTTCAGGAGGTGCCGGACCACCACCTTAAGGACGACAAACGCTGAGGCAGGATGGCCAGGAAGGCCGATTACAGGGACTTCCCCGACCTTTCCGATAATCGTCGGTTTTCCGGGGGCAATTGCAATCCCGTGGACAAGGACTTCCCCACATTCCTGTATCACTGATGCGGTCATATCCCGTTCATCTTTTGAACTACCGCCAGATATCAGGACCGCGTTACATCCGGCAAGTGCATTCTCAAGCGCTTCCCGAAACGCTCCCCGTTCATCGGGGACAATCCCGTAGAGTACGGGTTCGCACCCGAGCTCTTTCACGTATGAACTACAGAGATAGCTGTTAATATCCCGGACCCTGCTGCCGGTCGGGACTTCGGTCACCGGGACCAGCTCGTTTCCCGTGGATACAATACCGATCCGCGGGACCCGGTACACCGGTACCATATCGCAGCCAACTGCCGCAAGGACCCCGGTCTCCCGTGGCCCGAGACGGCACCCGGTTTTCAGTACTATTTCACCGGCATGGAAGTCCTCTCCGCACAGGACAATATTCTCACCATTTGCAAGGGGCCGTTTCACAAGCACCAAATCACCGATCAGTTCGCAATATTCAATCATCGCGACCGCATCGAACCCCTTTGGCAGCTCGCCACCGGTAGGGACATAGACACACGTGCCTTTGGGATCCGGATGACTGGCGGCCTGTTCACCCATGATCATCCTTCCTGCCAGCCTGAGCATTGAAGGGACTGCCTCCCCTGCCCCGCACGTATCGGCAGACTTCACAGCGTACCCGTCGACAACTGAACGGTCAAACCCCGGTATATCAATATCGGCCCTGATATCTTCGGAAAGGACTCTTCCTGATACGGATTCAAGCGGGACCAGTTCTGTCCCTGGTACGGGTGCAATTGCTGTTATACTTGTGATTGCCTCTTCGACGAGGACAGTTTCGAGAAAGATACTCATTTGAAGCAGCCCAGCTGACAACTCCTGATCTTAACACCGTGCGTATTGCAATACGCCGCAATCTCACCCTTTTTTATGTTGTATTTTTCTGCAATCGAAAAGGCCTGTGGGCACTGGATCTCGCTACCTATACCTTCTTTTTCAAATGCTGAACTAATCTTATCTTCTTCCATAACGAACAATGGTATATGTACAATTACATAGGGTTTACGGTTATTGTTAACTGGATCCGATATAGTCAACCACTCTGAAGGAGGAACACCACACCTTGAAGATCACCCTGATCAGTTCACGGGCGGACCCTGCCGGCCGGAACATCCACCGGCACATCCACGAACTCCTGGAATACGGATTTCCCGGGGAATATCCGGGTACCAAATCACGGCAACACCTGTACTCCCATGTCGAAGTTGAGGGGCGCCTGATTTTCGAGGATGGGATCGACCGCACTATTGATACAGACCTGGTAATTTTCCTCTCCCGCCATGCGTCCGTTCATCCGGCCCCGGTACTCACCGTTCATGTAACGGGAAACCTTGGGAATGCTGATCTCGGTGGAAAACCGGGATCCCTGGCACCGGCAGCCCCGGCCTGGATGCAGGCGGTGCTCATGAACTTAAAAGAGCGTGCACCACCGGGGTATGGTGCCTGTTACGAAGTGACGCATCATGGACCTACCGAACTTAGTCACCCGTCATTTTTTGTCGAAATCGGGAGCACAGAAAAGGAATGGTCTGATGAAAAGGCAGGCCTGGCGGTTGCCGAGAGCGTGCTCCTCGCGGAACCCGGGCCGGCGATCCCTCTCATCGGGTTTGGCGGGACACATTATGCCCGGCGACAGACTGAAATAGCCCTTTCAACACAGGGGGCGTTTGGTCACATTGCACATACGCGGGAGATAGGGACGATAACGAAGGAAATGGTCAGCCTGATGGCAGCACAAAGCAATGCGGTGGCGGCATACATAGACAGGAAAGCCCTGGACAGGCAAAGCCTGTTCCGGATAGAGGGGCTGGTGGAGGAAGCCGGCCTTATCAGGCTCGCTGAGCATGACCTTACCGGTATCGGGACACTCGCATGGGAAGATTATCTACGGATCAGGTCACTGGCTCTGTCAATAGACCCTCATGCAATGGTCCATGTCCACTCGGTCCAGTCAGTTGAGGAGCCGGTCCCCATTGAGATCAGCCCGGTGCTCCTCGCGGCGGCCCTTTCTGCAGGCGGATCTGGGTTCCTTGAAGAGCTACGGAAAATTCCGGTAACTCACCTCTCAACAAAAAAATCGCCCGTCCTCCCGGTATTCATCACTGGGCAGGACCAGAAGGAAACAAAACTACATGATTTAATAACCTTATGCGTATCAATCATTATTATTAACGAAGAGACTGAAATTGAGGGCGATCACCTGATAATCCTTAAAAAGAAATTGGACCCCGGGAAGGCGCGCGAACTCGGTGTTCCAACGGGTCCTTTGTTTGGCCTGCTTATGAAGGGGGAAGCAGTGCATGTCGGGAACAGGGTAATTACACCCGATATGGTCCGGGTCTCCGGCAGGAAAGATATCCACATCCCGGGGTTGGAGAGGTATACATGAGGTCTATCGTAGAAGAGGCACTGACTAAAGTGAGGGATGACACACTTGATGTCTCAAAGAACGATTCAGAACTTGACCAGATTCTGGAGGGGTTACGGACAGAGATAGCGGTTATCGGTTGTGGAGGCGGCGGCTCAAATACAATCAGCCGTATGATGGAGGAGGGGATCCATGGCGCCCGCCTGTATGCAATCAATACCGATGCACAGCACCTTTCGAGGACAAAAGCTGATCATAGGATCCTTATCGGACGACAACGGACCCGTGGACTCGGGGCGGGCTCAATCCCACAGATCGGCGAGGAAGCTGCGCTCGAAAACGAACAGGAACTCAAGAGTGCCGTTGCCGGGTGCGACATGGTCTTCCTCACGGTTGGTCTTGGTGGCGGGACCGGGACCGGTTGCGCACCTATTGTTGCTAAGGCAGCACGTGAGGAAGGCGCCCTCACCATAGCAGTGGTAACCCTTCCCTTCACTGCCGAAGGTGCAATCAGGATGGAGAATGCCGAGGCAGGACTTGAGCGGCTCCGTGATGTGGCAGACACCGTTATTGTCGTCCCAAACGACCGCCTGCTTGAGGTTGTCCCGAAACTTCCGCTCTATGCTGCATTCAAAGTCGCCGATGAAGTCCTGATGAGGGCAGTTAAAGGGATCACAGAATTGATCACGATGCCGGGACTCGTAAACCTTGATTTTGCCGATGTGCGCACGGTTATGGAGCGCGGGGGTGTTGCCATGATCGGAATGGGTGAAAGTGACAGCGAAGATAAGGCTGCAGACTCGGTAAAAAAGGCAATACGGTCACCATTGCTTGACGTTGATATCTCAGGAGCAAACGCCGCGCTTGTCAATGTCATCGGCGGTCCGGACATGACGATGGCCGAGGCCGAGGGGGCCGTGCAGGAAGTTTACAACCGCATTGACCCGAATGCAAGGATTATCTGGGGCGCACAGGTCGATCCGGATATGCAGAACAAGATGCGCACCCTCCTTGTCGTTACCGGTGTACGGTCACCACAAATATATGGAAGGAATGAAAAAAATAACCCAAAAGTCCAGAAGCAATTTGAGATAGACTTCCTGAAGTGATCAACTATGGAATTACCACAACCCAATATGAAAATTGATTTCCACGAGGAGCTGCTGCGTAAGTACCTCCGTGTCCTGAAACTTGCCCGTACGCCAACCAGGGAAGAGTTCCAGAAGATCGCGCTCGTCGCTGCAGCAGGTATAGCACTCGTAGGTCTCATTGGATTCATCATTTACGAACTATTCCTCTTAGTCCCCAGCTGATGAATATGCCTGAACAGACTAACCGTATTTTTGCCATTAAGACGACCTCGAAGCAGGAAAGGACGGTTGCTGACAATATTAAGAAGGTAATCGACAACGGCGACTCGGATGTGAAGGTGCTCGCAATCATCGTCCCTGACGAGCTCAAGGGCTATGTCCTCGTAGAAACTTCCGAACAGATGAACAGGATTGAACAACTGGTCGAGAAAGTCCCACACGCGCGCGTCGTTCTTCATGGTGAGACAACGCTCGCCGAAGTCGCACACTTCCTGGTACCTAAAGCCTGTCGTAAGCGGAATATCCGAAGGGACAATCGTCGAGATGATAGCAGGACCGTTCAAGGGCGAAAAAGCTGTCGTTAAACGAATCGACTCAGGTAAAGAGGAGATAACCGTCGAGCTCTACGAGAGTGTGCTGCCTATCCCGATCACAGTCCGGGGCGATAATGTCCGCGTGATTGATAAAGGCGAAGACCGCTGACCAGTCTCCCTTTTTTTCCGGTCTTCCCACATGTTTAAGTCTGTGCAGGGTAACCTTACTTAACCCAGGTTCGTACCCTTACGGGACGGCATGGTGATACTACTATGGCAGAAGTGGTCGAGGTATTGGTACCCGGCGGCAAGGCAACTGCAGGTCCACCTATTGGACCGGCACTGGGACCCCTCGGTATAAATGTGAAGGCAGTAGTCGACGAGATCAACAAGAAGACAGCTTCATTCAACGGAATGCAGGTGCCGGTAACAATCGAAGTTGACGAAAAGAAGAATTTCACAGTCACGGTGGGTATTCCACCGACGACGGCACTCATCAAGAAAGAGGCCAATATCGAGAAAGGTTCTGCCGAACCCAACACAATTGTGGTTGGAAATTTGTCGCTCGAGGCCGCTGTCAGAATCGCCAAGATGAAGCATGACGACATGCTCTCCTATGACATTAAAAATGCAGTCAAGGAAGTTGTCGGTACATGCGTCAGCATGGGAGTCAACGTGGATGGCAAAAAACCTAAAGAGGTCTTTGCAGCGATTGATTCCGGCGCCTATGACAAGGTTCTCGCTGAATAGATTTGCGAAACCATAGGAGATCGTGGCGGAATAGTCCGTGCACGGTCGTGGACTATGGAGGAATCAGATGGTAGAAAGGGCCAAAATTATTGAGGCCGTGAAAGCGGCAAAAGAGAAAGCGCCTGAACGTAAGTTCTCTGAGAGTGTAGATATTACCATCAATCTCAAGAATATCGATATGGCGCAGCCGAAAAATCGTATTGATGAGACAATCCTTCTCCCCCACGGCATCGGCAAACCGGTTGGTGTAGTGGTACTCGGGAAGGGTGACATCACCACGCAGGCTAAAGAGGCAGGCGTGGACCTGATTATCGGCCCTGAAGAGATTGAACGGCTCGGTGGAGAGCCACGTGAGGCAAGGAAGATCGCCGGTCAGTACCGGTTTTTCCTTGCTGAGACGGCTGTCATGCCACTGGTCGGGCGTTTCTTAGGTCCGCGGTTGGGTCCGCGAGGCCGGATGCCGACCCCGATTACAATGGGTATGGACATCAAGCCGATCGTGGAGCGACTCCGGAACTCCGTGAAGATCAGGACCAAGGACAAGAAAGTCCTCTCCGTCAAGGTCGGCACGACCAAGATGACCGATGAACAGGTCGCCGAGAATATCGACGCAGTCCTGAAAAGAGTCGAGTCGGTCCTTGACCAGGGAACGATGAATGTCAGATCGGTATACGTGAAGACAACCATGGGCCCGGCAGTGAGGGTGGTATAAATGGCATTGTATACGCACCACCTGCCGGCATGGAAAAAGAAAGAAGTCGAGGATATCAAGAAGCACTCAGGGGAATTTTCCCTTGTCGGGCTTGTGGATATGTATGGCATTCCTGCAACGCAGGTCCAGCAGATCCGCAGGAACCTCCGTGGTACCGCGACGATCAAGATGACCAGGAATACACTGATCAAGCATGCGTTTGAGGAAATCGGTGGCGATAAGGCCGAGGTTTCTAAGTATATATCCGGTCATTCAGCATTGATCTTCACGAATGAAAACCCGTTCAAACTCTTCAAGACACTCGAAAAGACCAAAACCAAGATGGCGGCAAAACCAGGTGAGATTGCACCCGAGGACATTATCGTTCAGAAAGGTCCGACGAGCTTCAAACCAGGCCCCATTGTGGGTGATCTCCAGCAGGCAGGTATTCCCGCAGCGATCGAGGCCGGTAAGGTCAGGATCCGCGAGACCAAGACCATCGTAAAGAAAGGCCAGGCTGTCACCCGGAAACAGGCAGAGGTCCTTGCAAAACTCGATATCAAGCCGATGGACATCGGCCTGCTCCTCCAGGTAGCATACTTTGAAGGAGACATGTACGAGCCTTCGGTGCTGGCCATTGATGAAGACAAGATCCTCGCACAGATCGCCCTCGCAGGACAGCAGGCATTCAACCTCTCGTTGAACGCAGGTATCCCGACGAAAGAAACGATCGTGCCGATGATCACAAAGGCAGCCCGCGAAGCACGTGCACTTGGAATCGAGGCAAGCATCTACGAGAAAGATGTCATTGATGCGATTATTGGTAAGGCGTACAGAGAAACCGTTGCCCTCAAAGGTATAACTGAGGGAAAATAAATCTAAAGGTGAATTGAGATGGAATATATCTATGCAGCACTTCTCCTGCACAAGGCTGGAAAGCCGGTAAAGGAAGACAGCGTAAAGGCAGTCCTTACTGCCACAGGTATCGCCGTGGACGAATCCCGTGTAAAGGCACTCGTTGCAGCACTTGATGGTGTTGACATCGATGATGCAATCAGCAAGGCAGCTGTAGCACAGGTAGCAGTTGCAGCAGCACCCGCAGCAGCCGGTGCAGCACCTGCAGCAGCAGCAGAAGAGACCAAGGAAGATAAGAAAGAAGAGGAAGAGAGCGGCATGGCAGGGCTCGGTGCCCTGTTCGGCTGAACTCTTTTTTTCTGTTACTCTTCAATTCCGTTTAATTCGCGTTTTTTAATCATCAACCGTTGATCAGGTTTATTCTGCCCATTTATTTGTACCATACCCCTGTGTTTTTCATACAGGGATTAAAGAACCTGGGACTTAGTATCCTGAACAACAGATATATCGAAATTTCAGACACGTTTACTAATCCAACAGGATATTGTGTGTTGTTGTAATAACCCGGGTGAAATCAATATATTTATTGCAATGTAACCTTACATTGTCATCCATTGATATAACATAATAATAAAGATCATTAGATCTAATTAACAAGATATATCTTCAGGTATTGACACTAATTTTCCATCAATCGTTAGCAGGTTGTTGTTTCGGTGTAGAGTAAATGTGACTCTATTATCGATTTAATTGCAAAAATCCCTTTAAAATTGCGTATATCAGGCGAACGTCCGGACAGGAGGGTATCCAGTGAAGAGAGGCAGATCTCCTACACAGGAATTCCTGACCGGATACTTGCTTACTGATGCATCATTAAAACTCTGAAATCTTCATAAAATCTGTAAATCGAAATTCCATGATAAATTTCCAAGGTTATCAAAGCACTGGAGAGGTCGTATGTCTCATAATCAAAAAATTAGTATTCTCACCATAATGGTGATTGCACTCCTCATTATCCTTGGGAGTGCTGTCACCGGTATTTAGCAGGCCAATTTGACAGCTATAAAGGCTCAGGTATTTTACCAGGGGGAGATCCCAGCCCTGTGAATACACCCATACCGGTTGACCCGGTCCCGGTCCCTACCCAGGCACCTACTCCGGAGCCTACCGAAATACCGACAACGGTTCCGACAGAGGTACCTACCGAGGTTCCCACACAGGTTCCGACGAAGGTTCCGACCGTAGTCCCAACACAGGTTCCAACGGTAGCTCCAACACAGGTTCCAACACAGAGCCCGACGGAGGTACCGACAACTGGGCCAACTACCGTCCCAACCACGGTTCCTGTCACAACGGTCCCGACAGGATCAGAACAGGGATCAGCCACTATCACGAATCACAGTATATACCTGTCAGGAAATGAGGGGAATGCCAACCTTACGAACTCATCAGCAGGTAGCTATGGGAGTAATTATACATGGTCAGACCCTCCCCTGAATAATACCGCAAACGACCCGTATTATACCGGTGCCGGATGGGTCATCAACCAGTCGGGCCATGTATGGATAATGGACCTGATTAATAGTACTAGTCCCGGAGGATTTGGAACAGTTACATACAATTCAGCCACTAAATACATACTCCGGGTTTGGAGATTTTGGTATCCTTATCAATGCGTCAAATGTAATATTTGATGGGATGGGAGCAATTTTTGATGGTTTAGGATAATGCACAGTATGGTATTATTGTCAACAACCAGAGTGCCAGTAACTACAACACGTTCGATACTTCCCCGTCAATTTCTGGTATAAGTATTACCAATATCACGTTGGTCAATTTCAGGGTAGCCGGTATTTTACTCAACAATATTGTTGAAAGTACTGTTCCACAAATTCCGATGAACAACATTACCAATGTCCAGGCAAACAATAACTTTGGAACATCCGGGTTAGGTGGTATTGTACTTCTGAACTCTCAGGAGGTCGAAGTAAGTTCCAATACAGCAAACAATAACCAAAATGCCGGTATCTATCTCTTCAATTCTGACAACAATAACATTACCGGCAACTTTGCGAATAATACCGCTGGAATAACAAGGCAGCAGCACGGTATTCTGCTAGAATTTGATCCTTATGACTGGATCGGGTTCAGATAACAATACAATCTCGAAAAATATCGTTTCCAATAACTATGTTAGTGGCATAAAAATCGAATCATCGACAAATAACACGCTGTATGACAACTTTGCCGGATATACCACGAACCCAGGAACATCAAACCAGCAGCATGGGTATTATCTCCAATATGCAAACGGAAATAACCTGACACACAATACTGCTCAATATAATAAATTTAATGGGTTCTATATTGAAACAAGTGACAGCAACATCATCGATAACAACACTGCTAACTACAACAAAAATAACGGAATCAACATATTTGACTCGGATAACAATAACGTAACGAGAAACCAGGCAAATTATAATGGCCCAACAAACTTTGGCGCCGGAATTGTCGTTCAATATTCACAAAATAACAACATAACGGGCAACTATGCGAACGGGACAACAGGTATCTCGACAGCCACTCAGTCATATGGTATCCTTGTAAATTCTTTAAGCGCGAGCAACAATGTCAGTGGCAATTTGGTTTATTTCAATGATAATTCAGGGATTTATATCGATGGATCCGGTGGCTCTGTTGAGAAAAACCTAATAACGGGAAATTATGCAGGAAATAACCGGTATTATGGTATCCAGCTGAGTAATACAAATGATAATAACCTGATTGGAAACTACGCCAACAACAACGGGGATTCAAACACTCATACCGGCGTTGGCATCATCGATACCAACGGACAGCGAAATAATCTCTCACTGAATACAGCAAACAACAATATCCAGTATGGTATTTTACTCGTTGATACACAGCAGGCAAACCTGACAGGGAACACTGCAAATGGTCCATCCCAACAGTATGGTATCTACCTTTCAGGTGCAATCGGCAACATCAATGCCAGCCTTATCGGGAACACAGCAAATTTCAACTCCCTTTCCGGTATCTACATCCCAGGTACGACAAACTACATCAACCTTACCGGCAACAATGCCAGTTACAATACGGTCAATGGTATTTTCCTGGATGGTTCACACAATGATACACTGCGTGACAATATTGCCATCGGTAACAGCGACGCCGGATTCAGGTTGTCTAATACCTATGGAAATAGTCTGATCAACAACACCGCTAACAACAACAGGTATGGTTACTATCTCACGCAGGCAACTAGCAACAACCTGAGTGGCGGTTCTGCAAATGGTAATGATTACGGGTTCTACCTTACCACCTCAAGCAGCAATAACAACCTGATTGGGACCACAGCGACGGGAAATACCTATCGGTTTCTACCTGGATTCGACAAGCAATAACAACAACCTGTACCAGAGCAATGCCAGTTATAATACGAAAGGTGGGACAGGATACGGTTTCTACCTCGCCTCTTCAAGTAACAACAACCTGACAAGCCTGACTGCGAACAACAACACCTTTGGTATCTACCTCAACCAGGCACAGAACAACATCACGGACAGTGTTGCCAATAACAACACGAACAGCGGTATCGTTATTGACAGGACATCAAACATTGCCCTGGTTAACAACACGGCCAGGTTTAATGGGGTTTACGGAATTAACCTGACAGACTCTAATGATGATCTCCTCTTCAACAACACGGTAACCGGTAACTACTACGGAATTGGACTTACCAACTCACAGAGAAATAACCTGACCGCAAACACGGCGAGTGGAAATAATCCATTCGGCATTTATCTGTCAGGTTCGAACAACAACAACCTCACCGGGAACAACGCCACCGGGAACACTGGTACCGGCATATACCTCTCCAGTTCGAATTATAACAATCTCACCGCGAACAATGCCATCGGCAACAATGTTGGTATCCGGCTCGCAGGTTCTAACTCAATACGCTGACAGAAAACAACGCCACCGGTAATACTGGTGAGGGTATCTGGCTTTCCAGTGCCACCAACAACAACCTCACAAGAAACAATGCCAGTGATAACATTGGTAGTGGTATATACCTCTCAGGCTCGAGCAATTACAACAACCTGACCGGCAATACCGCAAGTGGGAACAGCGGGTATGGTATTTACCTCCTGGGTTCGAACAATAACGACCTCACCGGAAATAATGCAAACAGGAATACCGAGGGTATCTACCTGTCAGGGTCCAATTACAATACACTAACCGGCAATAACGCAGCGACGAACAATTACAATGGTATATCCATTCTCAGTTCTACCAACAACAATCTCATCAACAACAATGCTACTGACAACAGGGACAGTGGTTTCTGGCTTTCCGGTGCAAGCAATAACTACCTATTCGGCAACAACGCCAGCGACAACGACAGGAACGGGTTCAATCTCACCAATTCCAATAACAACACCCTTAACCAGAACATCGCTACCTACAACAGGTGGAACGGTGTATTCCTCGATCCATCGAACGGGAACACCATCAACGGCACAAATGCCTCGTATAACACATATGACGGAATAAATGTCACCGACTCCATGTTCAACAATGTAACATGGAATACAGCAACACATAACGGGCAAAACGGGATTTTCCTTACTAACAGCAGCGAGAACCGTGTTGCATTCAACACGGTTTTTAATAATACGGGTAATGGAGTCAGTCTCTACAATTCAGAAAAGAATAATGTCTCATGGAATATCGCCTCATGGAATATTGCAAGTGGTATCGCCCTCGTCCAGTCAGGCAATAACACCGTTTCCAGGAACAATGCGAGTGAAAACGCAAATGGTATCTGGCTCTCCCAGTCCGGCAACAATACGCTGACATGGAACACTGCAAACCACAATACCAATAATGGTATCGTACTCTCTCCGTCAAGCAACAATAACACGATCAGCTGGAACACTGCAAACCAGAACCAGAATGGTATCTGGCTGGACCAGGCAAGCAATGGTAACATACTCACAGAAAATAATGCGACCGGTAACAACTACGGTTTTTACCTGACCGGTTCGGATTATAACACGCTTCTCCGGAATAATGCGACGGGTAACTATCGCGGTATCGTGCTCAGCCAGTCGGGCTACAACACCCTGACAAATAACAATGCAAGCGAAAACACCAATAACGGTATTTACCTGAACCATTCGAGTAATAACAACGTCCTTACAGGAAATAATGCGTCCAGGAATGGTAATAACGGGATTTATCTCTTACAATCGGACAGCAATACACTCATCGGGAATAATGCAAGCTGGAACCAGAATAACAATGGGATCTGGCTAAACCAGTCAAATTTCAATAATCTTAACGGGAATACGGCAGAGAGAAACTTATTGGGTATTGCACTATCTGACTCAGACAATAACAACCTGACCGGTAACTTTGCTAACAACAATCTCATGATCGGTATCGGGCTTGACCAGTCAGACAATAACAACCTGACCGGTAACTTTGCTAACAACAATCTCATGATCGGTATCGGGCTTAACAAGTCGAACCATAACAACCTGACCGGTAATTTTGCTAATAACAACGGGTTATTGGGAATCGGGGTCCAGGAATCGAGTCACAATAATCTTACCGATAATACCGCAAACGGGAACATTTTGATGGATGGTTTCTACCTCCTGCTTTCGAATAATAATAGTCTCACAGCTAATACCGCGATGAACAATGGCAGAGATGGGTTCAACCTAAATAATTCCAATAACAACACCCTTGACCAGAACACCGCAGTCTTCAACCAGAGGCACGGGGTCTATCTCGACCCGTCGAATGGAAACACGATAAACGGGACCAATGCATCCTACAACACTTATGACGGGATAAACCTGACAGACTCCATGTTTAACAATGTAACATGGAATACCGCGGCATTCAATGGTCAGCGTGGTATCAGCCTCACGAACAGCAGCGAAAATACTATTACTGATAATACTGCCGTCCACAATACGATGCACGGTATAATGTTATCCACGGGCAGTAACTTCAACAACCTCACCAGGAACAATGCAAGCAACAATGGTTTTGATGGAATTTTCGCTTATTACTCAGATAATAACAATCTGACAGAGAATACTGCAGATAACAATGGTGTTGATGGAATTCTCCTCTACCACTCTTCATCAAATAACCTGACACGTAACTCGGCAAACGGAACTTCCGGTTCAACACAGGTATACGGTATCCTCCTTGCATACCAGAGCAATAACAACAACCTTGTTGGTAACAATGCATTCTTCAACCAGAATGACGGAATCGCACTGGATGATGCCCACCATAACAACCTGGTTGGCAACAATGCAAACAGCAACGGACGTAATGGGATTTACCTGAATTCATCGACCTGGAATAACCTGACAGGTAATTTCGCTCAGGACAATCACAACGACGGGATTTTCTTAAAGAATGCCAGTGACAACAACCTCACCGGTAACTTTGCTAACGATAACCGTTATGCGGGTATTGAACTGAATAACTCTGACCGTAACCTCCTTGCATACAACTCGGCAAACGGAACCCAGGGTGCCTCTCCAAACCAGCAGTTCGGCATATTCCTCGGGTCAGGCAGCGATAACAATGACCTTGCAGGGAACAACGCATGGTTTAACAACATCACCGGGGTTCATGTTGAAAATTCAGACCACAACAACCTGTCCGGGAACTTTGCAAATAACAATGGCGGTATCGGGATTGTGCTGGAATCAGCCACATGGAACAACCTGACCGGTAATTTCGCAAATAACAATGGAGCTATCGGAATTTACCTGAATAACTCCACTAACAACGACCTGACCGGCAACTTCGCACTCGGAACATCCAGGACAACACAGCACTATGGTATTTACCTCGATAATATGAGCAATGAGAACACGCTGGTGGGTAACTTTGCAAATAACAATTCCAATACAGGGATCATCCTCAACGATTCGCACCACAACAACCTGACCGGTAACTTCGCAAATGAGAATGGCGTAAATGGTGTATCCCTCTTCAGTTCAACCTGGAACAACCTGACAGGAAATAATGCGAATAACAATTTATACGATGGTTACAGCCTGCAGGATTCCACCTGGAACAACCTCACTGAAAACAACGCGTTCAGGAACCAGAACAACGGGTTCTATGTGAACAGGTCTGATAATAACACATTTATCAGCAACAATGCAAGCCTGAATTCAGCAAACGGTTTCTTCTCGAATACCAGCAATTATAATGTATTTACCGGAGATATCGCCACAGATAACAGCCTTAATGGTTTCGTATTATTCGCCAGCAATAACAATATCATCAACGACAGTGTCGCAACAAATAACACTGGCGTAGGATTCGGGCTGTGGACCAGTAACGAAAATGACCTGATCAACAACACTGCAACCCATAATCTCCATGGGTTCTACCTGCAGCAGTCAATGAATAATGAACTTACAGATAATGATGCATTTAACAACACACAGAACGGGTTCTTCCTCATTAACGCAGATAATAACAACCTGACAGACAACAATGCCAGTTACAACTCGTTAAGAGGTTATTACCTCAACAATTCGGATTACAACAACCTGACAGGAAATACCGCATTCATTAACCAGGAGAACGGTTTCTTCCTTGATTACAGCAACCACAACAACCTGACAGGAAATACTGCCTTTAACAATTCCTGGCATGGCATTGTCCTTGGTAACTCAGATTACAACAATCTCGAGGACAATATCGCTGATCAAAATGCAATAATTGGAATCGGCCTCTGGACCAGCAATAATAATAACCTGACCAACAACACAGCAACGAACAATATTGTCGGGTTCTATCTCACTGATTCGAAATTTAACAACCTTAACGGCAACAATGCAAGCTACAACTCGGTTGACGGTTTCGAACTGATGAATGGATCGAACAACAACACCCTGTTTGACAACTCGGCGTTCTTCAATACAGAGGACGGGATTTATTCCAGCGGGTCAGAAAACAACACGTTGTTCATGAACAATGCCAGTAATAACGGCCTGAACGGTATCCACTTCCTGTCTTCGCCAAACAATAACCTGACAGGAAACATGGCCTTCAACAACACACTCAACGGCATTAAACTGAACGGGTCCAATAACAACCTGCTGGAAGACAACAACGCGAGCGGGAACCACCAGAACGGTATCTGGCTGGTTGATTCAGGCAACAACGACCTCATCAGAAACAACGCGTTCAACAACGACCAGTACGGTGTCCTCCTCAACGGGACATCAACCGGAAACAACCTGGTCGGCAACAATGCAAGCCAGAACTTATTCTCAGGGTTTGGTATCCTTGGCACCGGGTATAATGATCTTTCAGATAACACAGCGAATGAAAACCAGGTTCATGGGTTCGAGCTGAACAACGCCCCGTGGACAAACCTGACCAACAACACGGCCAACAACAACTTCCAGAACGGGTTCGACCTCAACGGGTCGTTCCAGGATACCCTGATCGATAACAGGGCTACCGGTAACGTCATAAACGGCTTCGAAGTGACGATGAGCAACAACAACACGCTCTTCAACAACACGGCCTATAATAACGGATTTGCCGGGTTTGCAGTCAACGATTCCGTTGACAACACCCTGACCAACAACACGGCTGCAGGTAACTTTGCCGGATTCTACCTCGGTTCATCAGACTCCAACGACCTCACGGGGAACCATGCCGGTAACCTCACACCGCAGAATGCACAGGAATACGGCTTCATCCTGAGGGACTCAAACAACAACAACCTCAGCGGCAACGATGCGATCGGCAATAACCGGACCGGGTTCCGCCTCAACAACTCCGATTACAACACCCTCTCGGGGAACAATGCTTCCCTGAACAACTGGATTGGTATCAACCTCCATGATTCGGATAATAACACGCTTGACCACAATTACGCCGGTTCAAACGGCCTTGTCGGTATCAGGCTCGACAACAGCATGAACAATAACCTCGACCAGAACACCGCTGAACAGAACCTGTTTGCCGGGTTCATGGTTGCCAACTCTGACAACAATAACCTGACCAGTAATACTGCAAATCAAAACACCTTCTTCGGGTTCCTGGTCTCCCAGTCGGACAACAACAACCTTACCGGAAACACTGCAACCGCGAATACGGACGGAATTGTACTCATCTCCTCACAACGGAACCAGCTGATCACAAACAATGCATCAGACAATAGTGGAGACGGGATTGTCCTTGCAGGATCGGATAATAATACCCTCCTCGGCAACACTGCATTCCGTAACGGGGATGACGGAGTATTCCTGGCTGGATCGAACAATAATACGGTTAGAAACAACAATGCGTCGGATAACCTCTTCGACGGTTTCTACATGGATGGATCAGATCACAACACCATAGACCAGAACACCGCGTTCAACAACAGCTACCACGGAGTCCACCTCAACAATTCCCACTGGAACGCGGTAACTGGCAACAATGCCCAGCAGAACCTTATCGGTATCTATATCGAGGAATCCAGCAACAACACGGTGACAGGGAATAACGCTAGTTTAAACACGAATGACGGTTTCGTGGTCCAGGGAATCCAGACACAGGATAATACCTTTACTGGTAACAATGCATACAACAACAACTGGAACGGGTTCATGGTTAACGGAAGTGCGAGCAACAATGATTTCCTGAACAACAATGCCAGGGACAATGACATGAACGGGTTCATGCTTATTGAAGGGGCAAATAACAACAATTTCGTGAACAACAATGCCCAGAACAACGATATGAACGGATTCAACCTTGACCTGGCGGCATTGAACACATTCAGTGGCAACAATGCCTCAAACAACGACATGAACGGGTTCAGGCTGCACGGGTCAGGTACCACGTTTGACAACGTATTCACCAGCAATGTCGCCAGCAACAACCTCTTTGACGGGTTCTACTTAAACGACACCTACAGCAACGACTTTACTGGTAATACTGTCACTTCAAACGGCAGGAACGGGTTCAATGTGACTGATAATTCCCAGGATAACAACATTACGGCAGGTAATTTCATCAGCCAGAACCAGGGTAACGGAGTTTCAATACTCAATTCATTCAACAACACGGTATCAGGTAACACCATCACTTTCAACGACCAGAACGGGGTCTTCATCGATCCAAGCAGCGGGAACACTATCAGCAATAATAATATCAGCTACAATGACCAGTCAGGGTTCAATATTACGAATGGTTCTGAACAAAACACGGTCTCAGGCAACTTCATCACATACAACAACGTCAGCGGGATCTCTATCTCCAACGCGAACAACAACACGATCTTCAACAATTATTTCAATAACAACCAGAATGTCCAGACCGATGGTGTAAGCAGGAACATCTGGAACCTGCCTACCCCGATCCCGGCGCCAGCAGGCGGCAACATTAACCACGGACCAATGCTTGGAGGAAACTACTGGGCTGACCCGAATGGCACAGGATTCTCACAAACCGCCCTTTATGACCGTGGTGACGGGATCGTTGACCATGCGTATGTAATTGACGCCAACAACAGCGACTATTACCCGCTCGGTGGAAAACCGAAACCCCAGTCAAGGTGGAAATATCGCGGCACCAAACCCCTTACCACTTAAAGGACCCGGTTTACCATACGATTCGAAATTCGTCGGAAATGATTTCCCGAAGACCATGATGTCCTGCCATTCGTACCAGGTCAATGTAAGAGTTGAGAACACAGGGACTGTTAACTGGACTTCAAAGAACGGGGTCTTCCTCTCGCCCTCTTCAGCCGACGGGTTCACATTCGTACCACCAAAGTACTGGCTGCCTGAAAACGTCGTTGTAAAACCAGGGCAGAGCTACACGTTCCCATTCACGATAAATGTCCCATGCCCGATGAAGAACGGTACATACAATCTGTCGTTTGTCATGATGTATACGGTGACAAGTGAGAGCGGGGCTACCGTTCATGTGCCATTCGGTGAACGGTATCAATACACCGTAACGGTTGCAACCCCGGCATCCAGCGTTGCTTCCAGCGGAGTGTCAAAGTTTATTAAATCCGGTACACCTAAAGCAATTATTCCACAAAACGTGGGAATGACCGCCCCCCAGGGTTACCTGGGCGGCGCTTCAACGGACACCGGCAGACAGTTCACAGCCAATACCCCGGTTATGCCGGTAAAAAGCCCTGGAACATCATCATTTTCACAGTTCGCCGCCACAACAGTTGATAACAGGAAAATAATTTCAGAGAACAGCTATTCCAGCACCCGTTACCGGAGCTGAAGTCATTGTTACCCAACGAGACAGTGACCAGCAGGTTCCCCCTGGTCTCCGGCGTATTCTGGATAAGCATCTGAGTTGGGAATAGTTCCCATTTTTTCCGATCTGGAAAAAATAGTTTTTTCTTGCTTTTTTTCGTTAGATCCCGTTACTATTACGGTTTTTTAAGGGTCAGGTTATGATTATACAACCAATAAGGCCCATTATCACAGGTTGACCGAAGAAAACAGGTCAATAAACGAGCATTTCAGATTTTCCCTTCTCTAATGCAACAGAACATACCGGGCAGAACTCTTTCTTTTTCCCGTCCAGTTCATCGAGCGTGTGGGGGTTAAACATAATGCATTCATGGTTGTCACAATGAGAAAGCCCATAAATATGCCCCAATTCATGAGAGCCTTCTTTTGCAAGGCGTTCAATGAGGTCTTCATCGTTTGGCCGGCGCCCATAGTATTCATTGCTGAGGCGTACACCAGAAATAACAGATGCCCGTGTTGGTGGCCGGGCAAGCCCGAACACGAAGTCGAGTCCTGTTGCAAAGATGTCCTGCCCGATCACGAGGAGCACAGGCCCCGGGATACCCTGACGGTGCATAAAGGTACCGATTCCATCGAGTACCACCCCGGCATCAACCTGCCTCCGGTGCCCGATATACCCGTTAAGGACCAGCGGACTCTCACAGACTTTGACCGTGGTGCCGGTGATCGAAGCTATCGCCCTCCCGGACGGTCTGGCCAGTCCTTCCGGCGCACCATGATCCCAAAAAATATGGACGTCCATTCCAATACTATACTGGAATGGACGGGTATAAACGTATTGAGCATTGCATCGGCAGGTACATCGCAGAGCACTACAACAACCCGGTAGAAATCGGCGTCGGACACAATTTCACCGCAGCGGAATGTATCATATCAGCGGGTATCAGCTGCCGGTGTACCGACATAAAACAGCAGGTGCCTCCCGAAGGGATCTATTTCACCCGTGACGATATATTTTTCCCGGATACCGGACAATATCGCGGGGCTGATCTCCTATATTCAGTCCGGCCGGCCGAAGAAATGGTGCCACCGATGAAGGAACTGGCACGAAAACTCAACTGTGATCTCCTCGTGTACCACCTCGGCTTTGAGTGGTACGGTGATGGCGGGGAATTAATAGACTGCGGGGTGATCCTGCACCGGTATTACAGGCAGGATACCGGTTCAGAAAAGGGTTGACTGCCGCCCTCCGCCCTTTGGTTGTTTCTCCTCCTGTGCAGGTGGGGAAGGTTCCGGTTCAGCTGGCTGGACTGGTTCCACCGCCCGGGTTGTTGCTTCGGTCGGTCCCTCAACAGGCTGCTTGTTTTTTTTCGGTTCAGCTACCGGTTTTTTTTGGGCTTTTATCTTCTCTTTTTTATCTTCTTCCCTCTTTTCGCCTGCGATCTGTTTTGCTATGGTGGTTGCCTTAACCCGGTCATGGATAAGAAGTGCCAGCTGGTCTGCGTCGAGGTCAAGATTCCTTGCAAAAGTAAGCGGGTCCTTTTCGGCTATAATTGAGAGAAGGCTCAGGTACCCGTCACGGACAGTCTGCTGGGGCATATGCATGAGCCCACCACACTTACCAAGCAGTGCGGTACGTATACCTTTCTGGCGCCTTGAGGATGCCATCCTCTGCCACCGGCGGGGTGATGATACCCTTTCATGGATCCCATGGCCCCCTGATGCGATATTTGTCCCTAACAGCATGGTTACCGTGGCATAACGCCAGAGCGTGTAATATTGCTGGCGATACGTATAGCCTATATATTCATCTGCCCGGGAGAGGTACCGGTAGGCAAGTGCTGCTTCTTCCGGGTTCCTGAGAGTGCCAAGGTTCGCCTCAATCCACTGCTCGATGACATCCGGCGTATCATCAATTTCATATGACATCCGGATCAGGTCATCACCCGCGGTCCTGCCGAATACCGCAGGGATGAGCTGGAATATGCTCGCACGCCCGTCTTTCATCGATGTCCTGATATCAGGTTCGTCGATCCTCTCTTTTCCGATTGCTGCGGCGTACAGCATCGTGACGGCAGCCCTCATATCACCCGCGGAGTTCTCGGCGATATCTTTTAAGGCCTGGTCATTGCACTGCACCTTCTCCACGGAACAGATATATTTCAGGTGGGGGGCAAGGGACCGTGCGGGAAGGGCCTTGAACTGGACGGGATCACACGCGGCACGAAGGTCCGCGGCAAGCCCGTACAGGTCATTTGCAATCAGGATAATGGGCTGGCGTGCGTCCCGGATAATATCAAGGATTGCTTTCGCCCCGCCTTTGTCAGCAGTGCCCTGCAGGTTGTCCGCCTCATCAAGGACAACCAGCCTCCTTGTAGCCCCGGTAAGACTGCCGGATGTACTGCCTGCACCTGCAACACGTTCGATGACCGCTTTTGTCCTCTGGTCACTCGCATTGAGCTCCATCGCCTCCCACTGCATATCATTTGCAAGGGCATAGGCCGCGGAGGTCTTGCCGATACCAGGTTTCCCATAGAGTATGAGCGGTTTCGTGCCGCGTTTCCATCCCCGTGCCCAGTCGAGCATCTGGCGGACAGCGGTACCGTTCCCTACAATATCAGCAAGATGTGCAGGCCGGTATTTCTCTGTCCAGTCCATGGTGAAACTTTGACGGTATATCAAATAAATTATGTCTGATGACACCGAAATAACAATACTACATTTCCGGGTTGATGGTGGTACCGTGGTTTTTTATTGCTCCACAGAAAAAATAGCAAGTGTCGTCAGGGACTATGAAGGAGTGAAACGGAAGCACGCCATCGGTGAGATGGTCAAGGCGATCCGGATCGACACCCCTGACGTAATGGCCTCGTTTGGCGAGGACGCAGCAGTCATCAGACATGGGAATGAAGCACTCCTCCTCGCAGCAGACGGGATATGGAGCAAGCTGATGGAGGCCGACCCATACTGGGCCGGCTACTGCTCAGTTCTTGTCAATATCCATGATATCGCTGCGATGGGCGGGAAACCTGTTGCCATGGTCGATGTGTTTTCAATATCAGACAATTCCATCAGGAAACAGGTGATTGACGGGATGCATGATGCATCATCCCAGTTCGGTGTGCCCATCGTCGGGGGGCACCTTCACCCTGATACTCCGTACAGCGTAATCGATGTGGCCATCATAGGGGTTGCAGATGTTGATTCGGTTATCTACTCGCACACGGCACAGGACGGGGACCTTGTGGTGGCCGCAATTGACCTGAGTGGCAGGGTACACCCATCCTGTTTCCTTAACTGGGACTCGGTGACGATGAAATCTGCATCGTACGTGCGGGCACAGATCCAGCTGCTTGAACAGCTTGGCCAGGAGCACCTGCTTACCGCGGGTAAAGATATCAGCAACCCGGGTGTGATCGGTACCCTTGGGATGCTCCTTGAGGTAAGCAACAAGGGTGCAACAATCGATCTCGGAAAAATACCGCATCCGGACCTGAAGGAGAATAATATCTCATTCGAGCAGTGGGTACGTATGTACCCGGGTATGGGATTTATTCTGACGGTGAACGAAAAAAATGCAGATGAAGTATGTTCACGGTTTTCCACGGTGGGGATGACGGCAAAGGTGATAGGGACGGTAAATACCAGCAAGGACCTGGTAATTACCTACGAAGACCAGGAATCACTCGTCTTTGATTTTTCAAAAAACGGCATCATGCGGCTCTTTACCGGGCCTGGTGACTGTGTATGAAGATGATTGGTATCGGGATCGGAGAAGATACCAGGAAAGTCATATCCAGCATTATTAATTCGGGAATCAGCGATCAGGTCGCCATTTATTGCAAACCTGGTACCGTTAGTCCCGGGGCCGGTAACTCTCACCATTCATACCTCAGCACGTCCGGAACAGGACCTGGTGACTGACCTCATGCAGGGTACCATCAGGGCAGCAATCCGGGGTACACTGCCGGCAAATGCGACACTCAGCGCACTGAAAAAGGCAGCCGGCGTTGATAAGCTTGAAAGAATTGCCCTCCTCGAGACCGCGGGGGGAAAGAAATTCCTGCTAGCACCGGTAGGGGTCGATGAGGGCTGGACGGTCACGGAAAAAGTGGTCTTTGTAACAAAAGGCAGGGAAATTGCACGAAAATTCGGCCTTTCCACGCGGGTGGCCATCCTTTCCGGAGGCAGGCTCGGCGATGTAGGCCGGAGCCGCAGGGTCGACCGGAGTATGGCAGACGCTGAGCTTGTCGCCCGGTTAACCGGGGAAACCCATTATGAAATCCTTGTTGAAGACGCAATTTCAGAGGCAGGGGTTATAATCGCCCCGGATGGGATAACAGGGAACCTGATGTTCCGGACACTCACCTTCCTTGGTGCCGGTCACGGTCATGGTGCACCTGTGGTAAATATCGATAGAATTTTTGTGGATACTTCGCGCGCTTCTCCAGATTACCGCAATGCGATAATGCTTGCAGATTCTCTCTCTAAATTATAATGTCGCTTTTATGGCTTTTATACGGGTAATAATAAGAGGATCAGGCTTATTTTTCGGGATACTCCCAATATGCCATGGGATAGAGACATTCCCTGCAAAGATGCCCCGGATAGCATAATCTGCAAATAATTGGACAAGAATCACGAAACGTTTAAATATTTGCTAATACATTTTTGTTTGAGGTAATACAATGGCAGATTTACCTATTGCTGCAGTTGTAAGGATTGCAAAGAAAAATGGAGCAGAGAGAGTGGGCAGCGACGCAGCTGCTGCACTTGTTGCTAAGGCAGAGGCATACATTGCACACCTGACCAAAGAGGCAAACAGGCTCGCGCTCCACGCGGGACGTAAGACGATCAAGGAAGAGGATGTAGAGCTGGCTGCAAAGTCAGCATAATATTCCCCCTTTCTCTAATTGGAAAAATATCCGGTCCATCCGGGATTAAATCTGATCAAGGTGGCAATTGTTTTATTTTGTACGTGGGGACGTACAGGTTCATGTTGGCGTTGTCCCCGGTTATTCAGAACGTCCCTTTTGTACTGGGCACCTGGTCATCATGGTCACGGTGTGAGAGTGCTTCACCAAGGGCAATTCCGAATGCCTTGAATATCGCTTCGCATTTATGGTGGTCATTCCGTCCGATAAACTGGACGTGTGCAGTGATCCCGGCACGAGTGCACAGGCTGTAAAAGAAATGCTCGAAAATATCGGCATCTATACCACCGATAGTCTTTCCTGTGAACTTCCCTTCAAAGAGCAGGTACCCCCGCCCCCCGCAATCGAGCACAACCGTAGCACGGGACTCGTCCATCGGCACAATTGCATGGGCAAACCGCCGTATGCCGCGTCCGTCACCGGTTGATAATCGTATGGCATCCCCAAGGACGATCCCGATATCCTCGATTGTATGATGGGTGTCAACCTCGAGGTCTCCCTTCGCGGTAATGGTCAGTCCGATTCTTCCATGCCTGCCGAGTGCAGCGAGCATATGGTCAAAAAACGGTATACCGGTATCAACCGGACAGGCCTGTAACCCGTCCGGATCAAAGACCACGTGGACATCTGTCTCCTTTGTGGTCCTTTTCTGTTCAGTCCTCCTCATCGTGCTGCCTCCAGTGCATCGCGGAGCCGGATCCTTCCGCTATAGAGCGAGGACCCGAGTACCGCACCATATACTCCAATATGGGCGAGACCATTAATATCATCTATGCTGGAGACGCCCCCGGCAACGGTGACCGGGATATGTACCCGGTCAAGAAGGGCTTTTACAGGGGGAAAATTCACGCCTCCCTGAAGTCCTTCCACATCGACATTGGTATACAGGAGGGACCCTGCACCAAGGGATTCAAAACGTTCTGCCCATACCATGTAGTCCCCTGCAGTCTTCTGCCATCCTTCTATGGCAATCTCTCCTCCACGGGCGTCTACACCGGCCATTATCCGTTTACTGCCAAACCTGTCTGCAAGAGTCCGGATAATCCCGGGGGTTGTTATTGCCACGGTACCAAGGATTACCCGTTCAACCCCGGCCTCAAGCCAGCCCGCAGCATCCTCTACGGTCCGGATTCCCCCGCCAAGCTGGATGGTGACCCCGGTCTCGCTGACAAGATCCCGGATAAGGTAAACATTCCTGGCGGCATTGCCAAAGGCCCCATCGAGATTGATTACATGAAGTGCATCAGCTCCCTCGGAGAGCCACCTCGTTGCACAGGTACGTGGCTCGCCAAAAAACGTGGCTGTCTCACGCCTGCCCTGGACCAGCTGGACACACCGCCCGTCAAGGATGTCAACTGCAGGAAAAACTATCATACAGGTCAGCGGATCATCCGTTCAATCGACATCACAAGGATGTCCCGCGCCCCTGCCCGTTTCAGCAGGTTAATCAGGCGGTATACCCGGTCCTCGCTTACCACCGCATGCACGGCCACAAGGTCTTCGCTGGCTGCAACTTCCATCACGGTCGGCCCTGACAACCCGGGGAGCACCCGCTTGACATCCGGAAGACATGCACGCCGGACGTTCATCATCAGGTAGCACTGCCCGCGGGCACGGATCACACTTTCCAGTGCCAGCACGATCTCTTCGACCTTCTCTGACTTTGCTGCCCGTGCATCACGGTTCGCAATCACCACCGTGCTTGTCTTCATTACTTCGGAGATCACACGCAGGCGGTTCGACCGGAGCGTGTCCCCTGAACTTGAAAGGTCGATGATTGCATCCGCGATACCAAGATAGGGTGTTGCCTCGCAGGCCCCGCCAACCTGGACAATGTGTACCGGAATATTTTTTTCTGCAAAGTAAGATTGCGCAATACCAGGAAATTCTGTCGCAATTTTTGCGTCCATGAGATCATTAACAGATTGTGCAGGCGAGCCTTCCTGCACCGCCAGGACAAGTGTCGCACGACCGAACTGGAGGTCAAGAAGTTCATCTACCTGTACACCCCGTTCAGCCACCATGTCATGCCCGGTAATCCCCATATCGGCAGCACCTGTCGCGACATATTCCGGGATATCGATCGGCCGGGCGAACAGCACCTCGATATGCGGGTCAGGAGTACGTGAAATCAGGCGTCTTTCACCTGCATCAAGAAGATGCAGGCCGGATTTCTCCATCAGCTCAAGGATTGGGATGGATATCCGGCCTTTATTGGGAATTGCAAGTCGGACGACATAGGGGAGGTCATCCCCTTCAGGCGTCCTTTCATTGATTGTGGTAATGCTCATCTTATTAGTGCAGGATCAGAAGGTCCTGATCTCCCCGCTGATGACTTTCCCGGTCACACAGGTAACGTCTGCCAGGCCGTCATTTACAATTGCATCGATATCGCGGGTAATAGCATGCAGTTCGTAACCCGGCTTCGGCAATACCTGGACACTTGCAACCAGTGGAAGGTCAATCGGCATTCCAATCTGCGAGAGAAGCCGGATATATATCTCCTCAATACCGTCCACCTTCGCTACGCAGTCCCTTGCCAGCTGGGTCGAGAGGAGGTTATAGATCTTACCGATATGATTTATCGGGTTCTTGCCACTTGTGGCCTCCATGCTCATCGGGCGGTTCGGGGTGATAAGCCCGTTACAGCGGTTACCGCGGCCGACTGAACCATCATCACCCATCTCTGCCGAAGTGCCGGTCACTGTTAAGAATACAGATCCATTGTCGATATCATCCGCCGTGTTGATATGGACAGAAACCTTCCTGCCGGTGTGCTTTTTCGCGAGGTTCTCAAGCCTCTCCTTCAGGATCTCTTTATATTCGAGATATTCCTTCATATCTGAACAATAACGGTCAACAATGGCACATGCAACAGTGAGCGTGATATCATTACCGTCGCGGAGCCCCATGATTTTTATATCCTGCCCTATCGCGGGGAATTCGGGCCTTAATATGGTATCGATGTAGTCGCTTGACTCCATTACGATTGTTTCTGTCTCGGAGAATGGCGCATGGCCCACACCGAACGAGGTGTCGTTCGCCCGTGGCACTTTGTTGTCGCATGGCCTGAAGACATCGCGGAGGTCAGTCGAACCCGTCCCTAGTTTGCAGTCTACGATCACGTCCCGCTCGAGGTTTAAATTGGTGAGGTTCTCCCGGAGGTAATTCCGGGCTGCTTCCACGGCGATCGAATCGGTCGCGATGTCAATACCCTCAAAATGTTTCGTGGCACGCCCGTCCAGTAAAATATAGATGGGTTTTATGACTTTTCCACCGCCGAAACGGGGAACCGACTCGCCTGCGACGATCTCCCCCTGGTCAGTATTGTGGTGGAGTATTGCCCCGCATTCTTCTAAGTATGCCCTGCTAAGGGCACGGCTGATGGATTCAGCAATGCCATCAGCGATACTGTCAGGGTGACCAATGCATTTTCTCTCGACCAGTTCTATTTCCTGCTGTTCGAGAGGGATTTGACGTAGTCCTTCGATTTTGATATTCCTCTTCATTGAATCCCTCGTGATTCAGATATCGATCATAATAAAAAGGATTGGAATTCATTTAACCATTTCCTTTGAGGTGAACCGGCAACAGGAGCCAATGGTTGGAAGAATGCGCCTGCTTTTCCCTGCAGCGGAGTCTCTTTTAATTTTTCAGCGTTATGAAACATCATAGGAATTACCCGTAACCTTGTAGTTTCACCGGAAAGAGTATATGAGATTGTCCGGATACGTTCATGAGCACAAAATGGCAGCCCACAATACCAGAGCCCGGACGATAGCAGTCATGGTCCTCCTTATTACAGGAATACTTGTGATTGCGACATCAGCCGTTACGTGGCAGAATTATGAAAATACCTGTGAAAATGAAACCGATAACCCATTGACACAAAATGCGGTAATCTTCGTTGATGCAACTGCGGGCATGCAGTATTTCCCGAATGGTATCACCAGACCACTCAATACCGTAAATATCCTGCCAAAACCAACAGTAATCCCGGTCAAGACCCTTATTTCTGATCCCGCCTTCTGCTTCCGGGTCATCAATGTTAATCCCTTCACCCGGGACATCGTTAACCCCGGCAAATGCATATTCATCGGGGTTCTCCGGGAGGGTTCCTGTCCCTGTTCATCCCAATACGACAAAATCACAAAAATACCCGTTTCTCCAGTCAAAACCGGTAGTACTAAAACCTGTACCGACCATAAAGCCGGCGATACCTGTCGTACCTCTGCCAACATTACTCCCATCAGCCCCTGCAAAACCGGTCCCATCAACAATTATCGTTAACGACACCACACGACAGGTCGAGCAGAGAATTTTGTATTATACAAACATTGAGCGGGCAAATGCTGGAAAACCCGCTTTGAAATGGGACGAGCAACTTGCAGTAATCGGCCGTGACCATTGTGTCGATATGGCAGCAAGAGGATTTTTTAACCATATCAATCCTGATGGTGAGACACCAGCCGACAGGGCGGTACGGCATGGTTATCTGGTGGAAAAGGATTTCGGGACATATGTCCGGGTTGGGGTCGGTGAAAATATCGCAATGCTCAGTAATTACCCGGGGACTCCGGATGAGCTGGCAAGGTTCATTGTCGAAGCATGGATGAACAGCCCGGGACACCGCGCCAATATTGTTGATTCCAATGAACAGAAGTTTACTATCATAGGAGTTGGCGTAGCATATGACCAGGCTACTGATACCTGGTACGCCGCACAGGAGTTTTTCTAATAGATGGGTCCCTTCTAGGATACCGGACATTCCTTTTTTTGATTGTATTGACACCATCAGTGAACATGGATTTACAGCCGGACCAGGAAAGTATGCCCGTTCATGTAGTGTTTCTAACAGGGCTGAAAAACCTGGCGCAGGGGATATCCGGAATAACCCTGCAGAAAAAAACTTCCCGGTAACCGTTATCGGGAAAATAATTGAAATAATTATGGCCTGTCGATAAATTCCTTTACTTTTACATAAAAATAGGGTTCAAGTTCCTTCATTACCCCAAGTTTACCCCTGAATGCAAGGAGTATCCGTTCATCCCCATCCATATTAGCAAAATGCAGCCTTTCCTTCCTCTCAACGATTTCGACGTCAAATTTCATGTTGACATCAGAAATTACACTTTGTGGTGTACCGGGAGGTATAATGAGGTCAAAAAGTTCTTCAGCTTCCTGTTCTTTTTCTCCGGTGATCTCCCTGTTCGTTCCTGTTCCGGCTGAACCCGACGGATCTTCCTGCATCATTCTTCCCAAACTCCAGATCCTGTTTATTTCCCTGCCTTAATACGTCTGTTCATAATACACGGGCCACCACGGACTCCACCAATCGGCTGTTTCGGTTTGCCGAGGGAGTTCATGCACCGCCCCATAAGAGCTGCACCACGTGCGAGACCATCATCCACAAATACGAGGTGGTCATTCGGGTCATCGAAGAGCTTTCTCTCGATAATTCCTTCAAGAATATACTCAGGTTTTCTCCCTGATATCGCAGCCCTCCCGGTAAACCCGATCGAACTGTTCGGGAAGACCAGGTGCTCATCAATGGCAACATCGATCAGCCGGAGGGCCATCTTTGCGCATACCTGGTCGATGACCACGTTCAGGAACCCGAGGTTATAATTCTCGTGGATTTCGGCCCCGATTTTTTTCAGTTCCTCTAACCCGCTCGCTTCCTCACCGGCGTCACACCCAATCATGGCTACTCCCGACGCCTTGGCAATATCCGCATAGACGGGCACACGTCCGAACCGTCTTCGTTCCGGCGGTACGATCCTGATATCAATGATCTTATGGCTGCGTTCCACGAAGTCCTCTACTTCGTTCCGTTTTGAGCGGAGTGAAAAACCTCCAAGAATGCTCTGGTCACCGAACACGTCGAGTGCCGTGCCGGTCCGCCCGTCCACGAGCCCGGTCCCCCGGATGATTGCATCCGGGATGGCGCCCGCAAGGCCGCAGAAATTCCCGATTGTCTTTGCAAACGGGTTCGGGTCTTCTGGCGTAACGTCACTCGTGATCCGGCCGTCAAGTGTGGTACCAAAATCGATGGAGATGCACGGGTTCCTGAAATCAACGGGGGTCCATTTCGCACCCTCTTTGATACCGGCCATGGCAAGTTCACCTTCCATTTCGTTCGCGACCATCTCAACACCGGTACTGCCAACCGGTGGGACTACCCCTGCGACAGCCCCGACAAAGACGACTTTATCTGCAAAACTATATGGCTGCAGTTTTTCAGACTGGTTTGCCTTCGACATGGGCGGAGTCATCTTCCTGGGAGGGACGCCGGCGGAAAGACAACCGTTTGCAAGTGCGATTACAAATACACCGACCTGGTCGGGAGAGTCCATCGCGGCCACGACACCCGTGCTCCTGACAACAAAATCAAGGTCGTGGAGAATATCAAGGTGCACCTCCCGGTGACTCTGGATGAGCGTTTCCCTGACAAGGTCAGTAACAGATTCCCTGGTGAGCTGTGTCCCGTCAAGGGTTTCACCAAATATTTCTTCTCCGGGCTTAGGTTTTCGAACATCCCGGCTCATTTTAACAGTTTTATTAATAACATACGACATCCCGGTATCCAGGTTTACGCCAGTGAGGATGCATTTTGTTGTTGTGTTGCCCATCTCCACCGAGGCCACGATAAAATAGGGTTTTTGCTTAAATTCCGGCACCTGCATACCGGCACCGTGTGCGATCACGGGAGGCGGCGGACTCTCGACGATGTGAGGCTTTTGCCTGAAAAGTGATCCGAGAAAACTTGCACACATATAATGGGTTATTTTTGAATGAATGGGCATATAGCTTTCGATTTTGGTATATCTGAAGAACAGCAGTCAGATTTTCATCGCCGTTGTTCCGGTTACACCCTGGTGATTCGCGTAATAGACGAAATGTAACAGCTGGAAAGAATCATCACCTGGATAGCAACAGGCCGAGTCGGAATATTCAGAAAAATCGGCTGGTATGAAAATCTCCGGCAAAACAATCTGAAAGGCCAACTCTTTCATGCTCATCTTTGAGCTAAAAGGCTCATAGCACGCTGAATTCATTAAGACTGGTTATCAGGTACTCCAATCAAGCCAGTACAGGAATATGCTGTAATAACCCTGAATCTACATTCCCCGGGCGATCTCTGCGACGGCCGTAAGTAGCATATCCACGTCGTACTCGTTAGTATACAGGGCAAGACTGGCACGTACTGTCCCCTTCGGAAGCCCCAGGGCCCCCATGAGCGGTCCACAACCATGAAGACCGGATTGTACCATGATATCTGCATTTTCATCCAGGTAGCGGGCGATGTCATCCGGATCGATGGTCCCGATAGTGAATGAGATGACTCCTACCCGCTCCCGGGGATCATCCGGAATGAACACGCGTACGCTCTCTATTCCTTTCAGTCCGTCAACCATGCGGGACGTGAGGTGAATATCGTGGCGCCTGACCCGGTCCATTCCGATAGTGCTCATGTAATCCACAGCCGCACCAAGACCGATACCGCCGGAAATATTGGGGGTTCCTGCTTCATACTGCTGGTACCCCTGTACCGGGGTAGTACCTGTCGCCGTGGGGGTTTCCAACATTCCGCTGCCCGGCATGGATGGGGAAAGGGCACCCAGCTCTTTTATCCACAAGACCCCGGTACCAGTCGGGCCCAGCATTGCATGGCCTGAACAGCTGAAGAAATCTGCACCGAGCCGGGTTACGTCCACGGGGATGTGCGAAACAGACTGTGACCCGTCAACAAGCAGAAGGGCATCATGCTCATGGCAGACCCGGGCTATCTCCCGTACCGGGGTGATCACCCCGAGCACATGAGATGCATGGGTAATAGCAATGAGCCTCACGCCACCCCTTCCCAGCAACTCTTCGAGCAGGGAGATATCAGGCAGGTAGTCCGGACCAACCGGGAGGACCTCAAGGGATGTCCCAAGGGCATTCGTCCCTTTCCAGGGCAGGAGGCTGGAGTGGTGCTCAAGCACGGTGGTGATGATGCGGTCCCCGTGCTGCCAGGAAATTCCACGGGCTACAATGTTCATCGCTTCGGTGGCATTTTTTGTAAAAACAAGTTCTCCACCAGATCCACCTATGAACGATGCAACCTTTTCATGCGCATGGTGGTACCGCTGGGTCGCAATCCCCGAAAGACGGTGCACATTTTTTCCGATATTCGAACGGTAATTCCGTTCATATTCCAGCATCGCCTGGAGTACAGGCTCAGGGGAGAGGCCCATCGATGCGCTGTCAAGGTAAATGATATCCGTAAGGAGGGAAAAGTCAGGGCGGAGTCCCTCAAAAAAGTCCTCCTCTTCCCGTGAAGGAATGACCAGGTCCTTACCCGGCGGAATTGCGGTTTCACTGCCGGATCTCCCTGACTGGAGTGGTGGTTCAGGTACTAATATGACCGCCCGGCTGGCTGCCTGGATATCAGCCGGTGCATTGCCGGTAGTTATCTTTGGTTCTTCCGGCTTTGGACCCGTCGTCCCGACCGAGGGCTTATGATTTCGCTGCGGGTGTTCTTTTCCCTTCGGGGGACCAGCGGTTACGTTTCCCCCCGGTGCAGCACTGATCTTTCCCATGGTCCTCGGTCCCTGCCTGGTACCGGGTGATGAACCAGGGCCGGGGGCTCCCCGTGTTATTTCCCTTGATGCCTGGGGTGCACCGGCAGACAGCGGTACTACCACTACACCCTCCGTGGTTTCCCGGAGTGGGATATTGTGCTGCCGGCAGAGTTCCTGCATCTTGTTCGGGAGTCCCTTCCAGCGCCAGAGCCCGAACGTGACATATTCCGGGGGAAAGCCCTTTTTTTCGGCCCAACGGGTGAGGAACTCCATGCACCTTGCCATGAGATCCGGGTGAATCCGCCCGAGTTCCGAGAACTCTGATTCAAGCATCGAGGGACACGGATAGCAGCCAATCCGTTCCAGCCCCATATCATAAAGCGGATTGATCGGGGCGTCCTGCCACCAGAGGTACAGGAATACTTCGAGCGCCCGCCAGTTCCGTACAGGGGAGACGTTCAGCTGGAGCGGGTTTAAAGGGTTCTGGACTGCAAGCTCGAGATCGGCCCGGTTCCAGGACTCGTACCACCGGTTGCCCTGTATGGTCACGCAGGGGCCGGTTTTTTCCAGGTAGAGCCGGAGCGGGTTCTGTTTCAGGAGCTTGCAGCACCAGCGGTTGTCCTTGGCGGGTGGGCCTGCCTTCTCCACTGCCGACCAGAAATCACCAGCCCCGCTGACCACCTCTACCCCAAGTGATCGGACAAACTCAATGGTCTCCGGGAATTCGATGCCGGTGTCAAGGAAAAATGCATCATTCACCCCGGCCTTCCTTGCAAGCAGGAGGATGGCTGTACTGTCCTTGCCGCCCGAGAATGAGACGTTTGCCACCGGGCGGTCGTACATATGTTGTTTTATTGAGCGGACTGCATTTCGTTCAAGGTTTTTTAAGTGGTAGGTATTCCTGGCGACCGCTTCTGTCCATTCAGGGTCCGCAGGCCTTACCGGGGTGACGGGCATTACTTCTTTTACCCGTAATGACCCGTCTTTTAATACCGCTGTTCCGAACCGTCCGCGGTACTTTACTATTACGGTGCCATCCGGGATACCGGTTGTAATCGTGAAACGCTTGCCCCCGATCCTGCCCCGGGTATCACGGTCACCGGAAAGTACTGCTGCCTGTTCGAGGTCGACAATACCCTTCGTGGCATACGGGAGGACAAACGGGATGGCCTCGGGGGTGATGTCGAACCTGGACTGCCTGGAGACCGGGTCAAAGGATAGCCAGCCGAAACGGGTCCCGTTGACAATAACCAGGTCATTCCGGTCGAGACCTCCAGCTTTATTGAGGAGGACTATGTGTGGAAGAGGGATATTCCCGAACTGTCCGGAAACAAGCGCCTTGATCATCGCCATGTCAGCCCGAAGCGCAGGACGAACATCATATGGTTGCAGGAGCTCTATCGCCCGGCCATTGACGCCACAACTGCAGGACCTTCCAATGAGCGGAATATTACACTGGTCACACCAGAAGAGGGTGGTCTTAACCGGGGGCTCTCTCATGTGAGTAGCATTGGGGTGGAACGCTCATAATAGCGATCTTTGAGGACCAGTCCCGGATACCGGCCATCCATACCGATCACAAAAAAACAAAGCAACGGTTCCGGCACAACATGGCCGGATCCCTGCAATGGCAGGGTTGTTCCTCCTGTTATGTCTGTTATATGGCGTTCCCCGAATTAGGGGTAACCATTATCTTCATCCGCATTTCATCTTTCATTTAAATAGAAGTTCCACCAGGGATTTTTGCGGCCGGATATCGTGCAGTCCGGGGAACCCTGGGAAAATGACCTGGCTGTCTGATTCAGATAGGAATTCCATGATTGAAACCTGGCTTGCTGTTACCATACTCGTGATAACCGGGGTACTTGCCGGTTTTTCATCCGGGCTCCTTGGTCTTGCCGGTTCGTATATTGACAACCCGGTCATGTACTGGATGCTCACCCATTACGGGTATGACACAAACACGTCTGTCCGCGTCGCGTTTGGTACCAGTGTCGCCATTGCCCTGGTGATATCCGCAGTCAATACCCATGAGCACGCAAAAGAACGTTCAATTATCTGGAAAATTGTTCTACTGATCGGGAGTGCAGGCATTATCGGCGGACTTATCGGGGGCACAATCGCCACGCATGTCCCTGGTGGACCATTAAAAATACTGTTCGGACTGTTCCTCATCATATCTGCCATCCGAATGGTATTACCGCTCCCCAAGGACTGGGGCAAGAAAAGAATACCATGGGTTTACTGGAGTATTGCAGGATTTTTATTCGGTCTGGTATCCGGGATTATTGGGATTGGTGGCGGGCTGATCATACTCCCGATATTAGTCTGTATATTCGGGGTTCCGGTACACGAAGCAATGGCCACATCATCAGCATGTATCATGTTTTCTTCTGCCGGGAGCACGATCGCGTATATTATTAACGGGATCGGTGTTCCGGGCCTCCCGCCATTCTCTATCGGGTACGTGAACCTGGTATTATGGGGGATTATTGTTTGTGTGACAATCCCGTTCACTATTATCGGGGTACATGTTGCAAACCACCTCCCTGCCAGAAAACTATCGGGAATATTTGCATTCCTGCTCATCCTCATCGCTCTCTACATGCTCGGCATAATACCTGCCCCCGCGTGAACCGGGGTAGTGGTCACGTTTTGTGCATTGAAAATAAATTCCCGCAGGCAGGAGTCCCTGGATGAGGGAATATCTGATGAAATAACTCCAAATCTGAAACAGGGCGTATCAGGACTATAAAGGGCAGGGAGAGGAAAAAATGGCCTTACTATCTGTTTTATTGATATGCTCTATAATCTATCATGGACATCAGGGTATTCCCAGATCTTCCCACGTTTTCCGGGGCGGAGCCCCGGGAGCGTTGGTACATTTCGGAATACAAAAAAAATGTAAGATCGTTTCAGAGCATTTCAACAAAGCATGCTATGGGCCCCTGGCTCATAGATAGACATAAAAAAAGGTGGCTTCCGGATTGTTTAACCTGAGTTTTTCATATCAGCCATAATTTCTTTTTTCGGAACGCTTACTGGTTTTATTCCTGCCGTTTGATTGATGAAATATAGGAGACACCGATTTTTGCCTTGCGCAGTCTTGTCTCATCCATCAGGTGGCGCATGTCCACGAATTCTCCATTCTCTGCGATAGTCTTCACCTGGCGCGAGAGTTCGAATTTCGGGTCATAGGGTGTGTTCCGGAAGATGACCCCGTGGTTGTGCAGGTACATTGTTGCCATTCCCTTATTCCCCGGGTGGACATAATGGAGTGTTTCGAGGTCTTCGGATGAGAATCCTGAGAGGTCCCCGGACAAGTCGATGCCAATCCCGAAACTCACGAGGGTATCCCCGCGGTACCGGGGTTCCCGGTTGGTGTCATTCCATTCGTCATAATTTTCCGGGTCCATGATCGATTTATGGTTCACCGGGGCCCGCTCCTGCAGGGGGGAACGGGTGATCTCAGAACTGATTACACCTTCTATAACTCCCCAGATAACGAGGCTCAGGATACCGTGGAAATCAGCCCTTCGTGCCCGTGCGAGGTTAATTATTGCCGAATAGATCTCCGCCAGGGATACACCGTTTTCCCGGCTGGTCTCGAAGGTGAACAGCTCGTGGAAAGGACCGGAGAGCCGCACATTGAACCCGGTGAAGATTGTTACCTCCCCTGTCTCCTTTACCGGGGTGAAGAAGTCCGGGGTAAAATGGCCATCCGTCGGGACGTAGACCATCGAACCATGCAGCGTGATCATCTCCCCCATCAGTGCCAATGCATCGGCTGCATCTTTTCCAAGCGCACCGAGGCCGAGCGAATAATCCGCTTCCTTAAACCCGAGTGTCCGGATGTCCTGCAGGGTGATCGCAGAATACAGGACCTTTACAAGGCTCCCGGTGACGATAAGCGAGGCTTCCTTCGGTGACCCGGGTTCGATTGCATAGGTGACCCCGTCAACCATAAAAGACGGGTGTCTTACCCCGAACAGGACTCCCTCCTCGCTGGGTTTCACCCGGCATGCAACCTGGGCCTCCTGGAGCGTGGGATAGATATCAAGTACTGTAAGGAACCCGGCCATTTCCAGCACACTTTTTGGAAACTCCCGGACATTGATAAGGGCGAGTGTCCCGTCTCTCAGCTTCAGCCTCTTCTTCAGCCCGAGGAGGACGCGGATCCCGGCACTTGAAAGGTAGTCCACCCCTGCAAGGTTGAAGATCACGGATCTTGTGTCATCCCTCACAATTTCCTTCAGTCCAGTCTCCAGTTGCTGTGCTCCGAACCCGTCGAGTCTTCCTGTAAGGGTTACTATCGGCACCTCGTCCTCGTTAGCCAGCCGGATTTCAATACTCATAGAAATCGTTCCTGAAAAGGTGTATAGTCCCCCTGCCTCATTAAATGGGTGTATCTGTCCGGGTACCGGTGTGGATTTGTGAAAAGGTGATACGGCCCCCGTTCTCAAGATAGCGCTTTACTTTTTTCTGGCTCTCTGACAAGGCACCAGTTTTCCCGCTCTTTATCTCGACAAAGATAATATCCCCGAGGTCTTTCTCATCCGATAAGCCTGAAAAGACAACCAGGTCGATCGGGGTACCAATAAAACGTGTATCTCTCGGGTTCCATGGGAAATCAGGGAAATAAGGGGCCAGGTGCTGTGTTACATTGCCCCGGATGGTAGCACCGCTCTGCTTCACCGCCTCCGCTCGCGATACCTTCTCCCTGTCGAGAACCCATTCCCGGTTAAGTACATCAGCACGGCTGGTGGCCTCATGTTCCAGAGTACAGCCCTTCCATTCTTCGAACATCTGCCTTGCCCGGGTCTCTGTCCCTCCTGCAAGTGATACGTACCGAAAGGCGAGGACGACGAGACCGGCCCCAAGGACCAGGGTCATAATTAGGAGAACAGAGGTAATACTATCCATTACAAATCCATTGGTGCTGCCGGGTTAACTGGTTTGCCAGCTCCCTCCACCCGACCAGAGATTTCCGGGGAGGTCTCCTGTTCAGGGCCCCGGAACTTTTGCCAATCCCCTTGTGTTTCTCACTGATGACCCACGTTCCAGCCAGTCAGCAAAAATTTTAAGACAGGAAATGTTCTGCAAACGTTCCTTCCATGACATTTTCATGTATGGATCAAAATGGGTTTTCTTTAAACCGGGCACTCCCCTGCTATAACCGGTAATCACGGATGGGACGTGAGCCCACAATGGTCATTCAGACAAATAGTCCCGGATGGCCTCTACCCGTTTCCGGTATCGTTCTGAGTGGGATTCGGCTGTTTCCTCCGGGTTGGTTTCATCGACAGGCCGCGTGTCACCAGTCTTTTGTTTCCAGTCACTATCCTTGTCCATTCATGTACATCGGGAGTTCCGGACGCTTAAGTATTAGTTTTCTACAATCCTCCATGCTCTTGAGATCCTATCCCGTAGGTTATGAATCAACAATACCGGCAGCAGGGAGACGCGATATCAGTAATCATTCTCGTGGAATGTTATCCCCGTGATTTGAGGTGCGG
Source organism: uncultured Methanomicrobiales archaeon (assembly GCA_963758915.1). Classification (GTDB taxonomy): domain Archaea; phylum Halobacteriota; class Methanomicrobia; order Methanomicrobiales; family Methanospirillaceae; genus CAIKOD01. The sequence continues at coordinate 60,793 of CAVWXH010000007.1, read as the reverse complement.
TGTCCTGACCGTACCAGCAATCATTACGTGTAATACGCGAATATATGGATGAAATGAAAATGGAAACTGATACCCGGAGGGTAGAATGGAACGGCTGGAACTGATTGTACTGCTGATATCGGTTGTTATCTCGGTCATTGTGGGTGATTACCTCTACTCCGTCACGCATAATGTTCTGGCCAATGTCGTCACGATTCTTATTCTGACCCCGGTCCTGTATTACGGTGTGAAATGGCTTGCCCGGACCGCGGGGTACCCGCTCCGGGAGTATTAAATCTGTGATGCTGTTTTAAAAACCGTTTTTTTAAAGATCCTGACCTGGACAATATAACCGGCAGGAGCGGTTATTGCCCATTCCCAAACTTCGTTTCTTTTTAAGGGTTCTGTTTTGGTGCTGGTACCCCGGTCGTACTGGTGTTGCAACAACCGTAATTCCCTCGCTGATTATTCAGCCACAAGTTAATCAGGCGAATATTTGGGTTTTATCGCCGTTTATCACCAAAGCTGACCGGCGTTATACGTGAAATAACCTGGCTGGTAAATTCGCTGGTCAGGTGACCGCGTTTTCCTGCCACATCGCTGGGGTGGATGGTGCTGACATAGGAAAAAAGGATATAGCTCTCGTTGAACATATCGAGACCCCCCTCCAAAAAATCATCAAGGGAAAGAGGGAGCGACGGGGAGTCTGTTGAAGGCTGGCTGCTTACGGGGACGACGAGGAGGTCATTATTCCCGTCAGTCCCAATCACCACGGCAGGACGGAGTTTTGCGGCGGCTCTCCCAAAACACGGGACCTGTGCGATAATTACATCCCCCCTGGCAAAATGCCCCATATAAAGTCAGTCCTCTGCCATGGATATAAGACATTCGACTTTCATTTTACAGAAGGATCGCCGGCATCAGCAGTATGCCATGCCTGAACCGGAATGTATATAGTCCATTGAGAAAGACCGCCTTTGCGTAATCATGCGGCAGATCTTTAAAAATCCCTTTATCCTCTGTGGTGGCGTTATACTGGTCATTTTAGCCTTGGTCCTGCCGGTATCTGCGACATTCCAGATCCAGCAGTCTGAACTCAACCCTTCAGCAACACCCCTTCAGCCTGGAGCACAACAGTCTGTTACTGCAATTATTGCGATTATTCCCCAGGGGGCGACCACCTTTATTGAAGGAAACCAGTTGCAACTTACTACCGGGCTGGCCGATCCCCGGTGGGATGTGCAGGTAATGGTAAACGGTATACCTGCTGCAGTGATACCCGCGAAAGGTAACGCGGCATTTATCAACGGCTTCCTGCTCTCCTACCCGAACAGTAATGATGTATCGGTCTCTGCATCAGTCACGGGCAGTGTCCCTGCTGGTGTGTCCGGGGTCCTCCTTCTTCAGGTAATCCAGCAGAATAACGCAGGGCAGGCAGTCCCCGGGTCGTTGCAGAGCATATCAGGACCTGTTGCAGTTCCCGGAACACCGGTGCCGGCCACCCCCCTGGTCCCTGCCTCCCCTGTTGCTTCCGATTCAATACCGGCACCGACCAAATCTTCAGGGTTAAGTGTGATCATTCTCACTGGTGGATTGCTGGCAGGCACCCTGGCACTCTGCATTGGTAAAAAAGACTGAACTGTTGGTATAAACCAATTTTCTTATTTATTTCATGCTTTTTTCATACCAGCCGTTTTTTTTTATTTAATCATCAGAATCAAACGATTCGTCGCGATAATCGAGATCTGACTCATCAGGGTCTGCATACATATAGGCGTCCGGGTCCCGGTCAAACTCCTCGCGGCATACTGCCGAACAAAAATAATACTTAATCCCTTTGTAGACGCTTTCGTTTTCTGCACGCGTTTCATTCACATTCATCCCGCAAACCGGATCAATCGCCAATTGTTTCAACTCCCTCGGTTATCCAGAAATCCCTTTCCGAATTATTACATACAGGGACTTAATTATTTGTATCGTTCCAGGTGACCAATCGTCCGCCATGTGCAGGTCCCACAGGATCTCCACCAGACAGAGTCATTGAAATTCAGGTTGTTCATCTGTGAACTGATTAACCAGGAATATCAAGTTCTTTAAGCCTTCGACACGCTTCATCGAGGGTCTCATCCTTTTTTGAGAAGGTAAACCGGAGCCTGTCCGAGCCGCCGTCCCGGTAAAATGAGCTCCCCGGGACTGCCGCGATACCCCCTTTCTCTACAAGGAACCGTGCGAAATCAATATCGTTCATTCCGAAGTCACCGATTTCGGTGAAGATGTAATAGGCCCCCTCCGGGAGACGGCACCGAAAACCGGCGTCAGAGAGCCCCTTAAATAGTTTCCTGCGCTTGGACTCGTATAACCTTGCAAGACCACGGTAATACGAATCAGGCAGGGCGAGTGCTGCAGTACAGGCCGCCTGCAGGGGTGCCGGGGCCCCGACCGTAAGAAAATCATGGATCTTGCGTATCCTCCCCGACAACGCCTCACTGGCCAGGGTATACCCTACCCTCCACCCGGTCACACTGTAGGTCTTCGAAAAACTGCCGATGGTGATTGTCCGGTCCTCCATACCGGGAAGCGACCCTATCGAGACGTGTTTCCGCCCGTCATAGAGGATATGCTCATAAATCTCGTCAGTGACCGCTATCACGTCATGGTCTGTACAAAGATCGGCGATAAACTGCAGTTCTTCAACAGAAAATACCTTCCCTGTAGGATTATTCGGGGTATTGATAATAATTGCCCGGCTATGCTTGGAAAAAGCCTCTTTCCAGGCTTCCTCCTCCAGCGGGGCATTGTCGGTAATAGGGACAAATTTCGGGGTTGCACCTGAAATAATAGCGTCCGGACCATAATTCTCGTAAAACGGCTCCGGCACAATTACCTCGTCTCCCGGGGAGATCAGGGCCAGCATCGATGCCATCATCGCCTCGGTTGACCCGCAGGTGACGGTGATCTCGGTCGCCGGGTTAAATTCCATGTGATTATACTGTTTCACTTTCGCAGCAAGTGCTTCCCGGAGATCCTGCGCTCCCCAGGTAATGGCATACTGGTTGATATCCGCGTTCACCGCGTAGCAGGCCGCCTGTTTCAGTTCTTCAGGGCAGGAAAAATCAGGAAAACCCTGTGCCAGGTTGATAGCATTATGTTGTATGGCAAGGCGGGTCATTTCCCTGATAACGGATTCGCCGAATGCATCAGCACGCGAAGCTGACGGTCCGGTGGCAGTCTTCTCTTTGGTATGCATGGTAGTCACGGGTCTGGTCTCCCTTGCTCCGGCGTGGGCTGACGAAACTGTTCCGGATAGATAGACTTTTTGAGGTGAGATGAAAAATGTGCCGATTCTGTAAAACCGGGATACGGTTACAATGCACCTTTAAAATCAGGCTATCAGCAGTTCAAAGGCCGATGGCATCCAATCCGCCATTATGTATCAATATCTTCTGATAATCACCCGTCTTATCGGTACGGTTTTTTATACTAGCCACTCTCAATCAGAATTACAGGAGATGATTCTGAATGCATAAAAAATGGATTTCATTACTAATTGTCCTGCTTGCATTGCTGGCAGCAGGTCAGGGCGTTTCGGCAGCAACCCCGATCGGTGGAGACCAGGGGTGGTATGTTGTGTATTGTAATGTAAATGGCGCAAGTGTCTATTTCGACGGGGTTTTACAAGGACAGATTGCCCAGGGTACTCTTACCGTACCGGTCTATTCCACCGGGACACCGTACAAAACGTACTCAGTTCAAATGGCGGGCTATACAACTTTCAATGCACCTGTCACCCAGTATCCTGCAAAGGGAGAACAGGTTGACCTCTATGCGACCCTGAACCCGATCGCTCCGACGACACCCCCCCAGCCCATCGGAGGGAATATCGGGTGGTACGTGGTGAACTGTAACGTGGACGGTGCAACGGTCTTCTTCGACACGACCAACGAGGGGCAGATCGCACAAGGTACCTTTACGGTCCAGGTCTACACAACAGGGACTCCATTCAAGACCTATAGCGTCCAGATGCCCGGATATACGACATTTAACGCGCCAATCACGCAATATCCCGGCCAGGGTGAGAAAGTAAACCTCTATGCAACCTTAAATCCCCTGCCCACAGCCCTCCCGACTACGAAAGCCCCGTTACCCGCCGGGGTTGTCGCGGTGGCCGTGATGATTGCAGGCCTGGGACTTGCTGTCTGTGCAAGAAAGAAATTATGACCAGGTCCTGAATACCCCGTATTTTTCTTTTTTCCTCTGGCAGGGACAGGATCCTGGTAATAACCCATTGGAAGACTGATATCCGGCATTTTTGTTGAGTAGCGATAGCATTACCATATACCGGGGACGAACACCTGTTACACAGGTGAAGTCTCAATGGTGAACAAGGTACGCTATTCTGCCAACGTTTTTATGTATCCCATGCCCGTCACACTTCTCGGGGTGAATGTCAATTCTGTCCCGAATTTTATGGCGCTTGGCTGGGTATCAAGGGTGAATGCAAACCCCCCGATGATCGGGTGTGGTGTGGGCAAACACCACCATACCAACAGGGGCATTCTGGAAAACAAGACCTTCAGCATCAATTTTCCCACGGTTGGAATGATTGAAAAAACAGATTACTGTGGACTGGTATCGGGAAAGACAACTGACAAATCAGCCCTGTTTGACATATTCTTCGGGGACCTGAAATCTGCACCAATGATCAGTGAGTGCCCGCTCTCTCTTGAATGCCGCCTTGTCAATACGGTAGATAACCCGACAAATAACTTCTATATAGGTGAGATTGTTGCATCGTATACTGAAGAACAATACCTGACTGACGGTCACCCCGATATTAAAAAGATCAACCCGCTCCTCCTTACCATGCCTGACAACCGGTACTGGGGTATCGGGAGAGTACATGGGTGATGCCTGGAAGGCAGGCAGGAACCTTAAAACGTGATATCATGTCTTCTACGTTGCTGTACTTTACCAGGACTGGGGAATTCCCGTGCTGGGAATTATAGCCAGGAACGAAGGGAAAACCGGTCATGAGCAGGGGCTTAACGGCAATGGGTGCAGGGAAGGAGATGGGGGATCAACCAGTTAAGGTATCATTAAGGATTTCAGGAGTTGTGAAACACGTATGTTATATCGGACAATGAAAAAGGCCGGGGAGAAACTCTCAATACTTGGGTTTGGGTGCATGAGACTGCCCCAGACTCCTGACTGCCATATTGACGAGGAAAAAGCGACTGAAATGGTGCGCTATGCCATATCGCGGGGTGTTAATTATTTTGATACCGCGTACGTGTACCATAACGGGGAAAGTGAAGGTTTTCTCGGGCGAGCCCTCTCCGGCGGGTACCGGGAAAAGGTCAATATCGCGACGAAAATGCCTGTCTGGGCCGTGGAGAAACCTGATGACATGGACCGGTTCCTCGATGAGCAGCTGGAGCGGCTTCAGACCGACCACATTGACTTTTATCTGCTCCACGGGCTCATGAAAAAGACCTGGAACCAGGTAGTTGACCTGGACGTGACCGGATTCCTTGACCGGGCAATTGCAGACGGGCGTATAAGGTACGCAGGGTTCTCGTTTCACGACAATCTCTGCCTTTTCAAGGAGATCGTTAATTCCTACAACTGGACATTCTGCCAGGTCCAGTATAACTACATGGACGAGGAATACCAGGCCGGGACAGAAGGGCTCCGCTACGCACATGAACGGGGCCTTGGTATCGTGGTCATGGAGCCGCTCCGTGGCGGGACGCTGACAAACCAGTCCGGGGTTTTGAAAAAAATCTGGGCTGAAACCGGGACCTCAAGGGCACCGGCGGAATGGGGGTTACGGTGGGTATGGGACCACCCGGAAGTGACCGTTGTCCTGTCAGGGATGAGCAAACTCAACCAGGTCAGGGATAACGCAAGCTATGCCAATCACGGGACACCCTCAGCGCTTACCAGGGAGGAACTGTTGGTATACGAAAAAATAAAAAGCGTGTACCGTGAAAAAATGAAAATCCCATGTACGAAATGCGGTTATTGTCTCCCATGCCCCGGGGGAATCGCGATACCCGACTGTTTCTCGATGTATAACGATGCGTTCATCTATGATGATACCGGTAATGCAAAACAGGTATACGAGGTCTTTACCGGATTTGGTGGTGCCGCGTCCTGTTGCCAGGACTGCGGGGTCTGCGAAAGTTTATGCCCCCAGCACATCCCTATCCGCAAATGCCTCAAAGAGGTAGTACGGCTGTTTGGAAAATAATAGATTTTTGGCTGGTATGTAACATTCCTCGCAACCATCGGAATGCCCGTATTTTTCATACTCCCCCATGTGCCAAGGGCAGATAGTGCGTTTGTTGAAACACTCATGAACGGGAAGTTCACACCCGGTTTATGAAAATAACTTGTTCAAAATTCTATATATTGGGGTCCGTTTTGATATTTTCATGGGAAATCCTTCATATTTTTTTGATGGTCATTCCAATTTGCGGCATTTTATAGCACTTCATCCATGGCCACCCGGCGGCATGTAACAACTTTATTCCCGGAAAAAATCTCATATTCGGGTAAGAGGATGAAATGAGCGAAAACCCGATGGAAATTTTCCAGAACGAAGCACCCGAAGTTGCAACGGCATTTAACGGCCTGATCATGTCACTCGTCGCTTCCAGGGGACTTGACCAGAAGACAAAACAACTCATCTACATTGCTATGAAGGCCTCGGTGGGAGATGAGATGGCGGTGAGGGCGCATGTCCCCATGGCGAAACAGGCCGGAGCGACAAAAGAAGAAGTTGTGGATGCAATCCTGATGACCCTGGCAGTTTCGGGTATACGGGGGGTTGTGACCTGCCTGCCTGGAGCAGTGAAGCAGTTCGAATGAATTATAAACGGTTCAGCCGGGACGGGCAGGGGACCCCTGTTCATACCTGCTGCTGACATGCTTTTACGGCCACTGTATGGTATGGCAGGGAAATACCGGGCCTGAAGCGAGATCTCTTGGGAGTTGAGAAACGGTTGGTTTAATGCAGGAAGATACGTACCTACCAGGTAGCCAGCTGGTTCCGGGGTGAGAAAATTGACAGGTACCAATAAAAAAGATGAACCTGAAATCCGGATCACAAAAAATGGTCCTTGTATCGTATCAGGAAACGTCCCGCTTGTAAGGCTGACACTTGTCTGCAATTCCAGAGGGGATGCGGTCGAATGGAAGGAGGGTGAACGGTACCCGGTACAGGAGACCTGTGCCCTGTGTCGATGCGGAGGCTCCCGCGATAAACCCTTCTGCGATGGTACCCACCTGAACAATCATTTTGACGGGACTGAAACTGCCAGCCGCGTACCATATCTTAAGCGGGCAGGATGGACAGAAGGGCCCGGTATCAGGTTAAGCGATGCACCGGGTTTTTGCTCACATGCCCATTTCTGTGTCCGGGGAAAAGGGATCTGGGCACTTGTCGAAGAGTCTGGTAATCCCAATGCGGGGAAAACCGCCATACAAATGGCAGCTGACTGCAATTCGGGTCGACTTGTTATCTGGGATAAAAAGACAGGGGAGCCGCTTGAGCCCGCGTTTGAAAAATCCATCGGGCTTGTGGAAGGCCCTATAAAAGGTATTTCCGGCCCGCTCTGGGTCCGCGGGGGTATTTCCGTCATCTCCGCCGATGGGTTCGTATATGAAATCCGCAACCGCGTTACCCTGTGCAGGTGTGGGAATTCAGGGAATAAACCATTTTGTGACGGCTCACATATGAGGGGGTAGTCTGTAAATCAGCAGTCTTTTTTTAGATGCCAAATAATAGTATAGAATTGAGTAATAGTATAAAACTGGGTAATCCCGAAAAAATAAAAAATAAATATTACGGTTGACCGGATATTCTTCAGATGCCTGCACGATCTTTATGCGGGTATCTGGCTGGAGAACGATCATCATGCGTGCTACACTCGTATTTGTTACCATAATGCTTATCAGCATATGTCTGCTTGTCCAGCCTCTCGCTGCTATTCACATTCCCACGGTCAGCGAAGGTATTCTTTCAGAGAAGGGATGTTATGCAGGCGTGTACCTTGGTGGAAATGTAGGGACATTAGGCCCGAATAACTTTAAGAACAGCAATTCAGATGGCCATCTCTATGAGACACAGTTCCTGGACCAGCCTGGATCCTATGGTGAAACGATATCAGGCGGCCTTGATTCGATAGATACTGGGATTTTGTCTTTCCGGGCATCTGTGAATGCCGTACAGAGCGGGTCCGGGGCCAGACAGGTCATATTCTCCCGGTACTACCTGATGAACTTCTACCCTGACAACGATTACGGGAAAAAAGCATATACCGCGTCCCCGGGGCCAGACGTATGGGCTGAAAAGGTCATTCTGGATGGCGGGGTACCCATGATTGCACTCGCACCCTATAACGGGCATGTCCTTTCATTGTCTGATACCTATCCCAACGGAAAAACGGGAAGTCAAATCCTCACCGATCTGGCCACCAAATTAAAAGAAGTATCTGACCGGAACAAAGACTCTTCGGGAAAAGGTGCGACGATCCTGATCTGGCTGGCTCCCGAGTTCAACACGCATGTTGAAGTAAACCCTGAAATAAATGACCATGTTGACAGCCCGGCGAAAAAGACATTCCGCCAGTGGTTCCGTGATGCATACACGCTTATCCACCAGAAGGGCGGGGATAACATCCAGGTCGTCTGGGCAGGAAATATTGCGCAGACAAAAGATGACAGGAAGGTCTACTGGCCCGGAAATAATGACAACCTGGTACAACTGCCTTCCGATTCTGTTGACTGGGTAGGGATGACCTGGTATTCCTGGCCGGACGGGCCTAAAAAACTCTCAGATATCAAAGGGTTTTACGACTTTTACTCAAAGGAGAGAAACCATCCCTTCATATTCACCGAGACGAGCAGTGACGGGCAGGGGGATTCCGGCCAGGAAGAATCTCTTAAAGTTTCCCACGTAAGCGAGGTCTATAACGCGAGTCTCCTCTCATCAGCCTACCCGAATATCAAGGGCATTACCTGGTTCAATGTCATCAAGAAAGAGGCAAGAAGTGGCAATGATCAGACACTTGTCAACAAGAATTTCCTCATTCCCGACGGGCTGTACCTTGACAACGGGAAGGAGACCCCGGGGTTGATCTACTCAGCATCAGACCCCACAAAACAGAAAAAGATGCTTTCACTCTACCCGCAAGCGGTCATGGACCCGTATTTCATTTCTGCATCGGGTACACCAACATTGCCCCCACCGGGACAATATGACCAGATCCACCTCTCACCGGGCTGGAACTTCGTTTCAACACCTAAGCTTCTGGCAGCAGGGTCGAATACCGGTGCGATATTTGGTAATGTGGATATGGGGGGACATTCAGCCTTCATGTGGGACGGTGCACAGAACCCGCCGCGCTGGGTAACGGTCCTCGCGACTACACCGGTACAACCGCTGTATGGCATCTGGGTCTATTCAGTTTCAGATACCGTGGTCACTCTCAATTTTGACACGAATCTGAATTCTCCTCCAACCCGGAGCCTCCCGGCAGGATGGAACACGATAGGTTTCACGGGTTTAACCCCGGCATCAGCCCGGAACACCTATCTTTCAGTCCAGCCCGACTGGGTGAACTCAATGGGATTTGATTCAATTTCGCAACAGTATGAACCGACAATCTTCAACGAGGACACAAGTGAATCAACACTGCTGTACCCGACCAGGAGTTACTGGCTCTACATGAGGAGTCCGGGCAATCTTGCGGCGATTGGGGCTTAACTACTCTTAAGCTCCCATTTGGAAACGATAGAACTATCAATCAGAATATCAATCAGTTTTTGCAGAAAATTTCTGTCGGCATCCTTCGTGCCGGCAAAAAAAGCACCAGACGCGTAGAAAGGAGGTGGTTTCACCCCTCCCTGCTCCACTCCCTGGAAGAAATTCTGTTGGCAGGGTTCACCTGAAATTTCAGAGATTTTCTTTGATCGTCCAGCTTTTAAGTTTCATCATTTTTAAGGTAGAACCGCCATTTGCAGAACATATCAGGGGGGTGCGGATCCGGGGGAGCAAATACACATTCGACACAGATCCGGTCGTCAATTTCCCTCGCAAAACTGGTGAACTCAGCCCGGTGCATCTCCCTGCATACATATTCCCCCAGCCCGCGGTTTAAGCGCGCTTCCTGTGTCGGACAGGACGGGACAGATATAATGACCTCATCATCACGCTCATCGATGGTATAACCCACAATAACTGCCCAGGGAAAGTGACGGAGGGCCTTGACGAACCCGCGAAGACCCGTTTCTGTAATATTGAAACGTCTTACAATATCTTTTGCGGCCATACCGGCGACCCGGCCCCATACCTGTTCATTCACAGACTCAGCCACTGGCTGGCCGTACGTCTCACCGACATAAATAAACCAGAATGCGTCCACGACGCGGTAGTGCCAGAGGATAAATTCCAGGTAGTTCTTCTTTTCCGTATCATCCATCGCTTCAAAAATTCCAAGGTCCATGCTCTTCCTCACCTGCATTTAACTGCAATTGCCAGGGAACCCACGGGATCTTCCGCTTACCAGATCGCACAGGGCCATTAAGGGCTGGTCGGTCCCGTTTCATCTATGCTTATCCAGGTCCCTGAAAACTCTGCAGACCCGGGAATTCATGCCCCCCTACAACAGGCAGCGGACATGAGTAAAAGGCGCAGCGGACAGGTCATGGTCGTGACTGGATTTCTCCGGCAACTTCAATCTGGTATCATGACTTGTCTGTCGCATTTCGTAATGAACATTGACCTCTGCATCGCCCAAGTCCGGTTATTTTCCTTATCCGGGGCCGGTGAGATTGTTATATAATTCGCCAGGATGTAAACGAAGCTGGTTTTGGCAGGGCTCAATAGTTATAAATGTTGGGATAGATTAATTGCGTCAGACATCGTTTGTACTCTGAATCAGGAGTTGGGTCAATTAGGAATAACCAGAATAAAAATGGCGAAGAAGTAGATCTGAATGCAGTAAATCCGGACGGAACCCCGACAGCGCGTGTCCGTTTACCGAAAAAATGGGCCAAAGAGCAGTTCGCGCAGGCGGAACTGATGATGGGGGCAAACCATATCAGGGTCCGTTGTTATGACGGGGTCACCCGTATGGGCCGGATCAAGGGAAAAATAAAGAAACGAGTCTGGATCCGTGAAGGGGATACCCTTATCGTCACCCCATGGAGTTTCCAGGACGAGAAATGCGATATCATATACCGGTACATGCCTCCCCAGGTGGACTGGCTGCGGCGTAACCGGTACATCTGACAAGGGTTTTCTTAAGACCTATCCTTTTTTAAAGAACTGTCTGCAGGCGCCGTTTGTGGTACTTTGCCTCTCATGGTTTGTCAGCTGCTTCCCGGTGAAATGTTACATTGCAATTCCTGCTCTTTCAGGCAGAAGGAAATGGTAAAAAACCCGGTGAAAAAAAGTAATGGAGTACTCATAAAATAAATAAGGAGATGAGATCTTCCCTGTGACAGGATATATCCGGGTTACTCTTTTATTTCGTCCGCCAGCCGAGCAATATCAGTGCAATCATGAAAAGGACAATTGTTTCCGGGATTATTCCGGAAGCACGGGTAGGGGGTGGGGAGGCTGGCTGTGACTGTGATGGTGTTTCCGTACCTGTGGGTGTGGTATTGACGGGGACGGGGCCATTTTGAGATGACAAGGGTATACTGACCTCGGTACGTGCGCCCTCCTTCACGACCACCTGTGTTGTAAGGTTCTGGTAACCCGGTAAGGATACTACTATCAGATGGTTTCCAACTGGAAGTTCAGTGATAGTGACCGGTGTAACCCCTTTATTATCCCCGTTCAGGAAAAGGACCGCCCCTTCAGGTGTAGTCCTGACCAGAAGTGCCCCGCTCGCGGTTGATGACCCTGCGACGATCCCTGGCTGTTGCAGGAGGACGGGAATAGAATGGTAGTTGCTCCCGCTCAGGTGTGACCTGTCAACCGGCCGGTCGGTCACCCATACCGTGTAGGTACCGGTATCGATTTTCCCGCCGATCTGGTTCGTGTACCATTTGTAGACCCAGTGGCCATCCGAATCGACATCGGTCGTTGTGAAGCCCCCCATGTCAGCCCTCCGGTTGATATTGTTCAGGGCCACCCCGTTCGGGGGAAGGTTCGGCCCGGTCATGAAGAGGTAGACTATATCGCTCCCTGGGGAAGATCCCGATAATGTGACCATATCTCCCATGTAGGCAGTTTTCGTCCCTGCTGCCGAGGCCCCTGCCCCGAGAACAAGGCAGAGCAGGATTAACATTCCCATGGTTGTAAGAATAGCCGCACCAACCTGACCCTGTTTCCGGCACCTGGCGCAGGGTCTTGTACCTGGGTGTTCCTGTTTGTTTACCTGGCTGCTGTATCGCATGGGGTTTTTATCCGTCATCTATAGTATTCCTTGTTTTTTTAGGACTTCCTTACCACCAGTACGGAGCAGGGGGCAGTCCGGATGATCGTTTCGGCTACACTCCCGAGAATGAGTTTTCCAAGGCCGCTTTTCCCCTGCGTTCCGACAACCAGCAGGTCTGCCCCCTGTTCCTTTACAAAGCGGGTGATCTCTGTTGCTGGTTTCCCGGTAAGGAGGAACGTATCCGCATCGAGGTCACCTGCCAGCTCTTTTGCCTGTTCAAGTGCCTGTTCCCCCTCCCCGTGAAGGCTGTCATACATGCCGGCATAGGACTCCTCGATGACACCCGTAGTGAGGGCTTTTGTATCAATTACATAGACCACCTGGAGTTTTGCCCCGGAAACACGGGCGATCATCACCCCCTCAATTACCGCACTCAGGTTTCTTTCCGATCCGTCGGTTGCAATTACAATCTTCTGGTAAATCCCTGTCATCGTCCACCCGGGTTGTAACAGGCCTGTCATACCCACCGGTGTGAGTACCCCTGCCCATGATCCATCCTGTTGCACGGCGTTGTACTTATAGGGTACGATTCAGTTATCCGCGGGCTCCGGCTTCATGGGAATACCAGGTCGTCACCATTTCCATCCAAACCCGGGGTATGGAAAGATAAATATCGTAAACAGGCATGTAATTTAGCGGTGAGTCCTGTTAACGGGCCTGTTTTTCCATTTGTAATTACACCACTTACCGGTAATGATGCCGGGGAAGCAACCCGGTGTTACGCGGATGTTTTCCTCAACCATGAGCCGATGACCCGCTATTGCAGGACAGGTCCGGAAATTTTTTTCCCTCCGGCATATGTGTATGTAACCCTGTGCGCCAGGGATTCCCTGAGTTTCATCGCGAGGGATAGCATATCCGGGGGCCTCGCAGGCTTCGCGTTTAGCAGTGACCTTGCCACTGACTGGTTGTCCCGTGACCCCCTGATGGCCGATATGTTTTCAATTTTTAACGAGATTACCTGTATACTTGGCAGGCTTGAGCAGTGCTACCGGGAACACTACCCGGTCGGTGCAGGGGAATCCCTTCACCTCTTCCAGGTGGGGACTGTTCCCCGGTTCCAGGGGAAGGGGGTTGCGAAAGCCTTGCTGACGGCTGCGGTGGACCACGCCCGTACCAGGGGCTTTTCGTATGCCCTTGCAGAGTGCACCACCCCTGCCTCACGCGGGTTATTTTCCGCGTGTGGTTTTTTTGAGGCTGCTATGGTTCCGTTTCAGGATTTTTCCGTTGACGGGACCTGTTATTTTAAGGACCTGCCCGGGGAGATCACACTCATGGTCAGGGAATTATAACGGGCCGCTTGTCCCTGCTTATCCCGGCTGATCTCTCGATGGGGCGCACCGGTGAGAAGACCGTATCGGGAACGGTACCCCCGGGCATATACCCGGATTGGCGGGCATGGCATGCCTGGCAGGGACGCGAAAAGAAAGAGGGGCTCTCACAACCCGGAATTTCATTTGTCAGTTCTACAGAACGTACCGCTGCCCCTCCCGTTTGAGGCGTCCCCTTCTTTCGGGGTAATCCGGCATCAATTCCCGTAGCGCTTCCCAGAATTCCCGGGAATGGTTTTTATGCCTGATATGGCAGAGTTCATGCAGCACCACATATTCGACGAGATCGATCGGCGCCATTATGAGCCTCAGATTAAAATTCAAGTGATTCCTGTGGCTGCAACTCCCCCAGCGTCGCCTGATATTCTTCAACCTGAAAGGTGGCAGTTCCACTCCAAGGGAAATGGCGAATTCCCCAACTTTTTCCCCGATTATCAGGGCAGCCTGTTCACGGTACCAGTCCTGCACCAGTTTTCTGGTGTACTGTGCCTGATCAGGGCCGGATAGTGACCGGGGTGTAGCCACAAAAAAATGCCCTTCCGCACACCTGATGCCCCCGGTGGCGGTGTCACCCGTAACTGAGAGCATGATCGGGGCACCGAGGAAAAAAAACACCTCTCCATCGTGGTAATTCCGTTCTACCAGCAGTTCTGCCATTGAATCGAGGAGCCTGAGCCGTTTCACGATCCAGGCCACTTTCTTCCCTGCAAGGCCCTGAATATATGATACCGGGGTACCGGACGGGGCCTTTATTTCAACCCGTTTCGTGCGGTGGACGACAATCGAAATACTACTCCGCCGGTGGCTGAAGGTAATATCATAAGGTATGGTAAGGCCTTCGTACACAATTGAATTGCATCCGGTCATCAGGACCTAGTCTCCGGTGGATACCGCTTTCCGTTGCAACCGGTAATGGTTGATGACCCCCTGCACCCGCCCTGCCCCGCCCTCCCGGTGGAGTTCAGCATGGGCACGGGCATGGCAGAAATTACAGAGGGTAACGAGGTTTGACGGGGCATCATTTGTCGTGTCGCTGTCGATATGGTGGATATGTAACCCGTCACTCCTTTCACATATTACACACTCGTTACCATCTCGTGCAAGTACAATATCCCGTGCTGATTTCCACTCCTTCAACGAATATTTCTGCCCGTTGCTTACAGGTCTTCTGAAACGGGTGCAAAAAATGCGATCTTCACTCCGGATTGCATAAACGCAGGGAATGCAGTTCTTTTTATGGGCGTTCAGTCCGGGTACTCCCTTACACCGGAGCGGACTAAGGGTATTGAAGCTATCAAGCGACAACTGGATCTCGTAGTTCACGGACGTGCCCCTCCTGGTTACCATTCTGATAAGCAGGGTGAAATGGTCTTTTTTTGATGACCCCGGAGTATCTCTGCGGGATTGTTACGATAATACTTCGGGATCAGGTCATAAATGTATAATTGTTCTGCAGGTAGCGGGAATAAGATTGCGACCTGTTCCACGGTAAACCAAGTGTTATATCTGCACCTCAAAGAAGAATGGGGTATCCCGCGGGTTTCCCGTATATGATGTACCCTGTATTTTTTTTTCGTTGCGTCGGGGAGTCAGGGATCAAAGAGGCACTGCTCAATAAAAGACCGGTCTATGATACCGCCAGGGAACAGGTCATTACCCATATACAATCTTTCTTTTACCTGTAACACCGGGGCTCTCGCACGAGAGAGTCCACGGTTGCGGAGGTCATGGATGGCCTGTGTGCTCCCGAGATACACCTCTTCAAATGAGATATTGTTATCCCATAATTCCTGTTTCAGGTGATTGGAGTGTTCACAGGAATCGAGGCAGAATACTTTTATTGTCTTCAATGGAATCACTGCTTGCTGGATTTGTGATATGGTTCAGCACCTTTTTTTGCTGGTACGTGGGTTTCACGCCCCGGACATCTCATCTTTGCCCGGTGGTCCCGGTTCTGTTCGCCAGGACCCTTGTACTATTCGCGGGAACTATTGAACCGTATGAAACCAAAACGTTCGAACAAAAAAACGGGCGTTTTCTTTCCCAGATATTGGGAATAATTACTGATGAATGTTATCCTCCTGTGTTACAACCCTGTTATTATCAGGGTCCCATTGGTATCATGTTTGCTTACTCGAAAAGCGAATCCCTATATATTAATGCGTTAAATATGGAATCCATGACTGATAATCTTCCAAAACCGGCACCACTCAGGATTGTTGCAGGTGTGATCCTCGGTATATTTGCAGGATTTTTTATATTTTTTGCCATTTCGCTATTGATCGGGATGATTAACGACCTTCTCGGGACATCTCTTTCAATGAGCACGAGGTTCAATGAAGACATCTGGAGCGCAGTCCTCCTGGTGGTAATCATCATTGCCTGTACCGCAGGGGTACTATGGCTCGTCTATAAAACTCCTCCAACACCTGAATCGGAAGACTAACCCCTGGAAGCAGGAGCACTTCCGGGGCCCTGCAGGAATTCCCCGTGATGCCGGGGTCTGCCCCGTCTTACTTTTTTTGTGTTTTTTTTGTTTTTGACAACTACTCATCCAGGTACTACCTCGCTAAGGTACGTGCCGGGCTGAAAATGATACAGGTGCATAAAGGAGATTCGTAAAGGAGAATTATTTTCCCTGTAGTTTCAATGAGTACCAGTAGTTAACGTGGTGAACCCGGATGTCCGAACAATACAGCCCTGGTACTCTGGCCTCAATATCGTTCAGAACGATCGCCCATTTTTATGATGCTGATGACCCTTCCCCGGAATGTGACCGTGAACTCACCGATCGTGCAGAAAATGCGATAGTCCTCTCTGTCCTTGACGTGCCCGATAAAAAAATTTCGCCAATCTGTGACCATATCGAACTTCAGTTCCCCCCATCAGATCTCACTCCTGAGCGGCAGACCGCGATTGTTTCTGCGACGAAGTCGCATTTTAAAAACCGTTCCACCGAAATAAAAAGAAGCAGCATCCTGACTGTCAGGGTTGGGCTACGGGAAGTCTGGCTCACAATCGGGGTCGCAATACCCTCATTTATTGGGATCGCCCTCTTAACCAAGTTTCAGCATATACCCCTTGCAGTTATTGTACTCAATGTCCTCGTGATATTCTGCTGGGTGGTAATCTGGCAGCCCTTCCAGTCCCTGGTCTTTGACCGGTGGACTCTCGCAGAAAAATCAAAAGTGTACAGCCAGATCGCAGCTATGGATATCCGGGTACTTCCATCCGGTGGAGCATGACCCCGGGTGGATTGTCACTTCTTCCTGTTGCGGCGTGTAGTAATTTCCGCAATCTTCTCCCTGCACCGCTCTGCTTCATCCGTCCTCCCAATCATCTCAAATGTGACAGAAATATTGTTCCAGGCATCAAGGTTATCAGGATCGATTTCTATGGCATTTGCGTAACATTTGAGTGCCAGGGAATAATGCCCTTCCCGGACCACTGTATTTCCAACCGTTATCCAGTCCGTGGCATCGGAAGCATCTGCCCGGAAAAGCGGGTTAATAAGGAATAACTTCATCCTGCTGAATTTATCGGGCGACAACCTGTCCGTGCCGTGCAGGTTCGTGATGAGGACGAGCAGGTCGTGGTCCATTGATGGCATATGAAAAACTCATCCCTCAAACCATATAGTTTAGTACTAAACATTGTAACGGGCCTCGTACAGGTGGATGACCCTTACGTTTCCCGATAAAAATTATAAGAATTATCCTTGAATAAAATGGCAGGTATCAAAGCGGTTTTAGGTACTCGATTACCATTCCGAGGCAGGGCTTCCTGAATTGTTCACGAAGACCACAATCAGCCATCAGTACCAGAATGCGAAAAATCAGCTGAACGGCTACCGGTGACGGAATTCAGGCAACCCCTGTTCATGGGCGCATTCACCCATGGGTCCCTGAAAAAATACCTTTTCGTTAAATATAAATCCTGTATTATCACATTCCGAATGATAACAATGGATTGGATTGCCCTTATCTCATTTATCGTTGGTATTATCCTGGTCATCCTGGGGATAGCCTTCCTGTTTAACCTGTCTGCAATTATGCTCTTCTTTGAGAAAATTATCGGGTTCCTATGTATCCTTCTTGGGGTAGTAGCACTATTTTTTGGATGGAAACTGGTAAAAAGTGTGTGATCCGGGAGCCCTGACACCATACTATTTTTTTGCCAGTGTTGTATACAAGGCTACGATCCCGATAATGATCGCGATGAAATATACCATGAAGACGGCATAGAAGAGGTTGCCCATGATTACGGTACCTGATGCCAGGGCGTGAACCACGATCGAAGAACCTATAACGATTGCCGCGATAATCACCGATACCATTACCCTCCCTGACGCCTGCTGGATACTGGTGGAGAGGGTCTTCATGTCGTCTACTTCGACCTCCAGTTTGAAATCTCCTTTTCCAATGGTATTGAGCGTATGGTTAATTGCCTTCGGGATGTTCATAACTCCCTCGGCCATTTCCATGAACGAGAGCGGGAGTTTTTTCAGGGTATCGGGCGAGAGATAACTACCCTCTATAATCTCGTCGAAATATGGTTTTACTCTCTGGTTAAAATTGAACCCCGGGTCCAGTTTAACCGCAACGGCAAAGATCATCCAGATGACTTTCAGCACCATCATCAGGGAAGCCGGCACAGCCACGTTATATTTCTGCATAATTTTTGGCAGGGAGTCCATGGCACTCCCGACATTCAGCTGGCCGAGTTCAGAAGTCTGGTACTCGCGGAGGGCGGCATACAGTTCGTCTTTTAACGGCTCGATATCTTCAGGCTGAAATTCAAGCCCGAGTTTCTCGAAACTTTCAACGAGGGTATCGACATCGCACCCGACGATGGACATCAGCACCTTGATGAAGATCTTGCGTCGTTCCGGCCGGATCAGGACGACCATCCCGAAGTCAAGAAATATCAGCCGGCCTTCGGGGGAGACAAGGAGGTTACCCGGGTGAGGGTCGGCATGGAAAAACCCGTCCCTGAATATCTGCCTGATATATGCGTGAAAACCAATATCCGCGATGTGCACCGGGTCCACATTATACGACCTGATGATTTCAACATCGTCGATCCGGCACCCCTCCACGAATTCCATGGTGAGGACTTTTTCCCCGGAATATTGCCAGAAGATCTTCGGGATTTTAATCTCCGGGATATCTGCCATGCTGGCCGCAATAATCTCTGAATTTTTTCCTTCGTGGGTGAAATCCAGTTCCTTCCGGATCTGGACCGCAAACTCCTGCACCATGATCTTCGGGTTGAATACCCGTGCATCAGGTGATAGTTTCTCGATCCGCTCGGCCAGGTTTTCGAAGAGCGGGAGGTCGGTCTCGATTGCTTCCCTGATGCCGGGACGCTGGATTTTGACGGCAACAACGGTCCCGTCCCTGAGCACCGCCTTATGGACCTGTGATACGGAAGCTGCAGCAAACGGCTTCGTATCAAACTCCAGGAATACGTCGTCGATCGGACCGCAGTATTCCTCCACGGTAGCACGGAGCTCTTCGAATGATACCGGGGGCACCTTGTCCTGGAGTTTTATCAGTTCCTCATACATCTCGGGTGATATCATCTCACGCCTGGTAGAAAGGATCTGGCCGAATTTTACAAATGTCGGGCCCAGGTCCTCAAGCACGTGCCGCATGCGTTCATACACGGTCATACCACGGATTTGCGGGTGGAGCCTTGTACTGATATCCATGTTTCTAAGGCCCGGTGAGAGGTCCTCGAGGACAGTGGAGACAAATCCCCATTCATAAAGGACCTCCGCGATCTCCTTATAGCGTTTCAGACTGACCCCGGTCTTCGTCTGCATGAACTAGTAGTTGAGACCACACCGGGAATAAAAGTATCATTGAATTAACCGGATGTATCCCACACCAGGTTTCCAATGATGAAGGACCTGTCTTATAGTAACCGCTTTACAGTGATTTTAAATGTGGTCTGATAGAAGGAAATAGATCTTCCATATATACAATCCCAGCCCACCATTGACTTTACTCAACGAGGAGTATTCTTATGAGCGAACACGAGAGAGAGTCAGTTATTAAAATTAAGGATATCACTGCGGGGGCAGGGGCACTTGGTCTCCTTGGTTACGGGATGACCGGGGTCCTCCTTGGTCTTGCAAACGCCGGGTTGATCGAGGTTGGATCGATGATCCTCGGCATGGTCATCTTTTATGGTGGGATCGCACAATTTGTTGCCGGCCTTATGGAGTGGAAGAAAGGGAATACCTACGGGATGGTGGCATATGCGTCATATGGGCTGTTCTGGTTTTCCTTCGGTGCCCTCCTCCTCCTTCCGGTGCTCGGTCTTGCACAGACTACCGGGGGTGCGGGTGCAATCGCCGCATACCTTGCATTGTGGGGTATTTTCACGACAATACTGTTTATCGGTTCTTTAAAGATGTCGAAAGCACTCCAGTTTGTACTTGGAACGCTTGCCCTTCTCTTCTTCCTGCTCGCTGCAGGGGCTGCAACCGGGAACAGCACTCTCACGGTGATCGGAGGCTATGTGGGGATCATCAGCGGATTTGCGGCCATTTACACCGCATTTGCACCTGTCTTAAACGATATTTATGGCAGGACCGTTGCACCTCTTGGATGATCGGAAAAAGATACATCCAGTCTTTTTTTTAATAGCCAGTGTTTATGCAGGTCTTGCAGATCCCCGGTCTGACGTTCAAACGCAAATGAAGGGTTTACATTGGGTTACCCCTGATATGATGTCGTGCTGAATAAGGTTCCCCCGCCACTCTGCCCTTCCTGCGTGGAAACAGCGACAGAATCTGGCATGATATTTTGGGAGTCAAAATTGAATAGTTTAAATAAACTGGTGAACAAGGGCATTATATGGCATTATCCGAAAAGCAGGAACTGGAAATTATCGAGACGTTCGCGCAATATATGGAGGCGTACCATAAAAAAGACAAACAGGGTATTGCCAGGATCTGTTCCCCGGATATTATCGGGTTTGGAAGTGGTCCTGATGAAGTGTTCCAGGGCAAAAAGGAACTTCTTGCTGGCATTGCACGGGATTTTAATCAGGCGAAATCTTTATACCTCGGGTTTCCTGCAATGAGTATCAATGGGGAGGGCCGGGTGGCCTGGGTCACCTGCTGGAGTGAATTTTCTGCAATTATCGGGGACAACCAGGTCCGGATGCTTGGAAGGATGACTGCCGTCCTGAAAAATACCGGCAGGGCCTGGCGTTTTGAACAGATACACTTCTCGATGCCTTATGAAGGTCAGGAATCAGGACAGTCATTCCCGGGCGTAAAAATCAGGGAAATACAATGTTTCTCCGGTAGAAAATGAAAGAGTCCGGGCGTTTTTTTGTTTAGTTCCCTCACTCTCTTCTGCTTTGTTACCAGGAGCCAATTGAAAAATGGTGAAATTATTTATGGGTAATGAAGCATTCACCGGTCTCGAGGCCTCAATGGTCCTGATTGCATTCGTTGTCGTGGCTGCGGTATTCTCATATGTGATGCTGGGGGCAGGCTTTTTTAGCACACAAAAGAGCCAGCAGGTCATCCAGGCAGGTATAGCCCAGACATCAGGGAATATTGCGTTAAAAGGGGACGTATATGGTATCTCGAATAATGATATCTCTGCTATTGAAACAATTCAGTTCAGTGTCGGCCCTGCTGTTGGGGGTATACCGGTGGACTATTCGAGGCTGAGTATCACCTGGAGCACAAATAATGCTACCCCGGCGAAGCTTAATTTTAACAGGACAACCCCGGTGGCCGGGCAATGGTCAGCCATTGATGGAAATTCAGGCCCAGGCCCGGTCAACCTCATCAACAATAACCAGATCATTACCATACGTGCATGCCCGCCCCATCCCCTGTTGCCAAATGAACAGTTTACCCTGGAACTCTTACCGGAATCAGGGGCCCCGACGAGTATTTCCAGGACTATTCCCGTGAGAATAACGCAAAGCAACCTGCTTTACTAAATAGTTAAAACCCGGGGCCATTAAGAGGTCTTTTTACCAGGAACTGGTGTAGTGGCTGGGATATCCGGTCGGGCATGATGTGATAATTTCCTTCAAATACTGGTCTGAATTGGAATTAAGACCTTAAGGGGTGATAAATGGGCCGCTATCGGCTATGACGATTGCGTGACCTGTTGTTTCCGGTTACGGAAAATTACAAGCACGGGAGATGGGCCCCTGGTTATACCCCGGGCCCCCCCCTTCTGTTACGAGTGTAAGGAATTACCGGGTACAGGAAATGATTTCATGGAATAATTTCGTCCCTCTTTTCAGGGATGCTTCGCACCATTGGATCCTGGCGAAAAATCCAAATAACTCAGGGTAATCTATTGGTGTATCATGAATACTGGATTTATTTCCGGACATTTCTCCTGGTGGTCCTCATACTCTCTTTTTATGTGATCACACCTGTAACCGCCCATGCACCACTTGATGCTGGTTCAAATAGGCAACTTTCAAATGCCACAAAAATTTCTGAACCTGAAAAATCATTTGTAATTTATACCGGACTCGATGAAGGAAATGAAGCCAGTTACTACCAGTTCACCATGGAAAACGGGCAGTTACTTTCGGGATCACTCCAGGTACCAGGGCCGGACTCCATGGTCCCATCAATAGTAATTATCGGGCCGGGAATTACAAACTCTGGTGAGGTCCCGCCGTTTATTGAAATTCCACCGGGTTCTGGTGCGAAGGTGATACCTGGCTCAAAGCCCGGCATTCCGTCCTTTGAACCATTTACACCCCAGCCAGTCTATGAGGTTGCACGGTTCAGGGAAAAAATTACGGAGCCCGGGGATTATTATGTTGCCATCTATGGAAGTGAGGGAGGAAAATACAGCCTTGCGCCGGGGTCAAATGAACAGTTTACCACGGTCGAATGGCTCACAATACCCTATTCAGTGATTGGTATTCATGAATGGGAAGGCCAGTCGCTTGTAATAATAATTGCCCCGTTTTTTTCCATCGTAATTGGTGGGATGGTGCTTCTGTTCCTTCGCCAGAAAAAAACCGGGGTGCTGTTGAGCGTGCCGGCATGGCTGGCTGCAACAGCCGGCCTGTTTTATGTCGGAGGTGCGGCGGTCACCATGTTACAGTTGCTTCATGCTGCATCGTTAACCGGATATGTTCCCAAGATCTTTGTCACCTTGATTGTTATTCTGGTCCCGGTTATCCTGGGAATTTTTCTTCTTAAAATCTCGTTGGGCCTGTCGGATCGAGGTACTATTCCATCACGTGCAGTCCTTGAATTACTACTGCTCGGGCTCCTCGGTTTATTGTCCTGGTCAGGTTTTATAGTGGGCCCCCTGCTTGCAATGGCATCGGGGGTTCTGGTATGGTCCAGCAGGAATTAACCATGCAAAATTGATCTTGGAGGCTGGCCTGCCACCTGGATCACACGCCTTCACGCCCCGTCCCCCGGGCATACGATGCGGCTATACCAACCAGGCCGATGACGAAAAAGATTGCAAACGCGATATTGACACTTTGCTGAAGTTCGGGATATACCTCAGGTGTGATAGGCACCGTCCCGATGACCGCAGAAAACACGAGCATGGCAATGGCGAGGCTGAGCATCTGGCCGATGGCCCTCATCGTGGAGACCATGCTGGAAGCGAGACCGAGGTACCGCACCTTCACGGAACTCATGATGGCGTTGGTGTTCGGCGATGAGAACAGGCCATACCCGAGGCCGAGAATAACCTGCCCCCCGATAACGACGAGGAGCGGTGTTCCCGGGGAGAGGAACATCAGGACGCCGAGGCCGGCCGTGGTAATCGCCATTCCGGCAGTGGCCAGGAGCCGGGGCTCGATCCTGTCCGAGAGGTGGCCTGCAACCGGGGAGACGATCATCTGGACAACCGGCTGTGCGATGAGAATCAGTCCCGTGGTCTGGGGGTCTATACCACGGTTATACTGCAGGTACAGGCTGAGGAGGAACCCGACGGCGAAGACCATGGCATAGTTGATCAGGGCTGCAATATTCGAGAAGAGAAAAACAGGGCTCTTCCTGAACAACGAGATCTCGACCATTGGTGCCGGCACCCGTTGCTCCCACCAGACAAACAGGGCGAGGATCACCAGGCCGGACACCACCCAGAAGATCCCGGATTGAGATGGCAGCTGGGTAAGGCCGTAGATGCAGCCGAACAGCATCAGGCTGTACAGGGCTGCACCGGCCAGATCGAAACGTCGTTCGTTCGTTCCCGTCCATTCTCCGGGGATATACAGAACGGTGAGCCCGATCACGAGAAGTGCGAGGGGGATATTGACAAGGAAGATGGCGGGCCACCCGATGTTGTAGGTAAGGACGCCGCCGATGAATGGTCCAAGCGAGAGTCCCGCGTACACTGTCGCCGTGATAATCCCGATGGCCCGCCCCCGTTCCCCGGGCGGGAAGACAGAAGTGACGATGGCAATCGAAGTAGAGAACACCATCGCACCCCCAAGTGCCTGGATGACCCGGGCCGTGATAATGGCAGGGCCCGACCACGAGATGGCGGCAAGGAGCGATCCCAACGCGAAAAGGGCGTTTCCCAGGATGAAAAACCGCTTCCGCCCATACATATCGGCAAGCCTGCCAAACGGGACGATGCAGATCGCGGCTGTAAGCAGGTATGCCGATGTAACCCAGCCCAGCATCACGGCGTCGATACCAAACGATGCACTGATGGCCGGCAGTGCCACATTCAGCGAAGAGACGGTATACGGGACGAGAAAGGATGCAAGTGAGGCCACGACCAGGAGGACCCGTTTCTCACCGTTCCCGTACATGGAAGAAGGTGTTGGGTGCGCTGGAAGATGAGGATTTTTGTCTGTCGCGTCCGATCTCCCTGACTACACAGCACCACCCTCAAGCGTCCGGGTCTGACCGCTATTCTGAAATGTCCGAATATCCTATCGGTATATGCCTGGTGCCTATGGATCTGGATGCACAAATCAGGACTCTTGCCCACTCCCTGGATGCTGACTATTTCGGTGTAGCTGATCTCTCTTCTGCACATGATTTTATTCTGGCGCAGGGAGGGAAACGGGTTGCCCGCTATCCGGGAGCGATAACCATCGGTATGGTTTTGCAGGATAATCTTGTCAATCTCCTGCCGGAAAAAGAATCTGCCGCTGCAATCCTGTATCGTCACAGCAGTTACGATGTAGTCAACATCGCCCTTGACCAGATGGCGCTTCGGGTGGCAAACACGTTGCGGCGGGCCGGATTCGATGCGTTTCCGATTCCGGCATCAAAGCGGACGGATGATGATCACATCAGTGGCATATTCTCTCACAAACTCGCAGCACATCTTGCAGGACTGGGCTGGATCGGGAAGAGCTGCCTGCTGATCACCCCTGAACACGGCCCCCGGGCCAGGTGGGTGACCATTCTTACCGATGCGCCACTCCGCCCGACCGGATCGCCTGTTGAACAGCAGTGCGGTGAATGCACTGCGTGTGTGGATATCTGCCCGCAGCACGCCTTTACCGGCAGATTATTTGTCCGTGATGAGCCGCGTGAGGTACGCTTCGATGCTGCAGCTTGTGACCGGTATTTCAAAGAGCTGGAGAAGTCGCGTGGTGTCGGGGTCTGCGGCCTGTGCCTGTATATCTGCCCGTATGGAAGAAAAACCGGATAAGGGATCCATCCGTAGGCAATAAATGTTAACCGGTCTTCATCACGGAAAAATATCCGGAATAATCGCCCAAAAGTGGCTGATACCCGCCAAAAAAGTGTTATTCCGGTTTTGTTGAAACCCTATCAAATCTATCTTACGAGATTTTTGGTAATTCCAAAATTTCGTCACCCTCCCAGGGCTCTCCCGCCGCTTTGGCGACCCTGGTTGGGATAAGGAATAATCTCTTTAATCTCTGAAATTCCCCTGAATGTCCCAATTGAAACCTGCCAATGAATATCTTATCGGGGGTGGGACAGGGGGGGTGAAACCCCCTCCTGGTCTTACCTATCTGCTTTTTTTTAATTATGCAGGGTTTCTACAGAGCGTGCTATGAGCCTTTTGGCTCATAGATGGGCATGAAAAAGGTGGCCTTTCAGATTGTTTTGCCGGAGTTTTTCATACCAGCCAGAAAAGCGAGAGGATCACCTGGTACTACGGCGTGGCAGGCTCAAAAGTCCCCGGGATAAAGCCTGTACATTGCGTACCCCTGATCCGAAAAGGGCAGAATCGCTACTCCCGTTCACCATCAATCTTGTCTGACTCACGAATTGATAGTGTAAACGATCTTTCCATCCCTGAAAATGGAGATCAGGCCACCGCTCTGCGAGACAACGACCCCTATTGCCTTGGTGACCTGGGTTATTCCGGCGACTGACGAATGCCGTGACCCCATCCCCCCGGGAAGTTCCACCTGGCTCATGTCTACGGTAATACACCTCCCTGCCGCCTCGACGACCCCGGTGCCGGTGATGAGGAACGCCCCGTCCAGCTGGGCAAATTCCTTGATATTTCCTCGAATTTCAACATCAGTTATCTGTCGTTTGGCCTCAGGGTAACCATAGAACGGGTTTAAGACAAACTGTTTCGAATTGTTCAGTACGTTACCACTATCGCCGACAATAAAGGACGTCCCGATCGCCTGTCCCTCACGCCCTTCCCGGGCAATTTCAATGGCGACGCCGATGACTGAACCAAGCACGCCCGGTGTAACGTCGGTCCCGGAGCATATCGTACCTAGTTCTTCCGGTGAAAGCGGTTTAACCGGCATCAGACCTGCTCTCGGTGAATATTTTTTCGGGACCTCCCCGGCATGGAGCGATCCTTTCCTCCGCTGAGCGATCCGCTGCACAACGGCAATGGTGGCCACTACGATGACGACTGTAACGAGTATAATGAGGTACACCGGAGGTTCAACTGGCGGAGGGCCTGATGCGGCAGGTCCGTTGAGGTCGGGGAAGCCGTTTTTCTCTTCCTTCAGGTCCAGTGTAAGTCTCCTGGTGGTTGACTGGTTGTCGGACTGGTTTCCTGTAATGCTGATAGTGTAAATCCCGAAACCGGAGTACTGGTGAGTTACCGGGAGATCGGAAGATCTCGTGATGTTTCCGTCATTCCAGTCAACACTCACCGACTCGATGGCGGCACCCGGTGATCCGGGATTGAGATTCCCGTTCAGTGTGACATTCATCCTGTCGATCACCGGTTCAAGGAGGGTCAGTACCGGTACACCTGCTATCATGGCGGGTCGCCCCGGAGCTCCCGGGGCAGAGGTATTCTGCGTCACGGGAAGCGAATAAATGATGATGGGTTGCACCACGGAAATAGTCGTAGTTTTGGTGGTATTCTGCCCGTCTGACTGCATGGCGGTGATCGAGATGGTATACGTCCCGGGACTGCCATAGACATGCGAGTACGGGAACCCATGGTATTCCGGTGTGCGGTTGTCCCCCCAGTCCCAGCGGGTGTACAGCAGGGTCACGTTCACCGAGCCGGGAGCGACTGCCCCGTACATGGTAATGGTGAGATTTTCAATCCTGGGTGTACCGAGGACGAGGGTGGGAGGTGGATTGACGGTAACGGTCGTGTTTTCCCGGGCCAGGGGTAGCACAGGGTCCTGTGTTGGCAGCTGGCTGGTGATCCCCTTTACTACACTGGTCGTGCTATTGTGGCCTGAGGTATTATTTACCAGAGTCTCTGCGAAGGCCACACCTGGCAGTATAAGAAGGATAATGAAAATAACAGCGGTTATCAGCCGTATTCCTGACGCTGTACTGTGTTCCTGGTGCAAGAGAAGACCCGGCCTGTAATTCCATTAGAACTATCGTAATGATTGTTCTTAAACATGGACGTTTCCATTCCCCGGTACCATGCGGGGTTCTCATTTGGTATGTATCCATGGCGAAGGAATCGTCATCCCGTGAAATTTCGAATGTTATAACGGAAATTTCCTGGTGCAACCGGCAGATTTTCGTGTTGTAACATGACCTGAAAGTTCCGGAAAAAAGGGCTGGATATCCGGGAAAACTCAAAAAATTGATTGTCCATAGTCCACGAGCGTCTTCATCGTCTTGACCCTGGCATACCATTTATCATCAGACGGAATGACGGTCCAGGGTGCATAATCGGTGTTGGTATATGAGAGCATATCATCGATTGCCCGGGTATAGAGGTCCCATTTCTCCCGGTTCCGCCAGTCTTCTTCTGTAATTTTCCAGATCTTTAACGGGTCAGCAACACGCTGCTGGAACCGTTTCAGCTGCTCATCTTTATTGATTTCAAGCCAGAACTTAATGATACCTCCCCCATTATCGGTAAATTCCTCTTCCATTTCATTGATCTCAGTGTACGACCGTTTCCATTCATTTTCTGAACAGAACCCCTCCACCCGTTCAACAAGGACACGCCCGTACCAGCTCCGGTCAAAGATGGTGATATGCCCGGCTTTCGGGTACTTCTGGTAAAATCTCCAGAGATAATGGTGCTTTTTCTCGGTATCGGTAGGTGCACCAACCGGCGCGACATTGAAACCGAACGGGTGCATAAACCGTGAAATCCGAAGGATACTACCCCCTTTTCCGGCAGCGTCCCGTCCCTCATAGACAATAATCAACGGGATCTTACGCTTGTGCAGGATAGAATGGAACTCGATCATCTCGAACTGGAGGTGTTCAAGTGACGCCTGGCATTCTTCCTTAATGCAGGCTGCAGGGGGTGATGACTCAAGTTGTACCATCCTTGCCTTCGGGAGGTGGACTTCCCTGTTGAAATTCTTCTCTTTCTTCGTGGTGCCTTTCCTGTCAGTAATTTTTTTATCGATCCGGTCTTCCAGTGCCTTCACCAGGGCTGAATTAACTTTCAACAGTGCCAACCCGAGGTCTGTTGCCGGGATTATATGCCATGGTGCATAATCGGTATCCGTTTTCTCGATCAGGTCATCGATCACCTGCAGGTTCTCATCGTACTGGTGATGGACTGCCCAGATCCGTGGGGTGACCTGCCACGCGGTCAGCGGGTTTCTTTCCTGGTGTTCGAGGCGCCGTTTCTGTTCCTCCTTGCTGATGTGCAGGAAAAATTTGATAATAACCGCGCCGGCATTGCTAAATTGCCGTTCAAAATTATTGATCGAGGCCCTCTTCCCTTTGAACGATTTCTTCCAGCCAGGTCTTTTCATCTCTTCGTTAATTGCCCTGCTGTACCAACTCCTGGCAAAAATTGCTATACGCCCGCTTTCAGGTGTTTTACCCCAGAACCTCCACATGAACGGGTACGCGGTCTCCTCGGGTGTCGGGGCCTTGATTGCATAGAGGTCATAGCCACGAGGGTCAAACGACCTGATGATCTCCCTCGTAATTTCTGTTATCCCTGATTCGTCCCAGCCTTCGATCACGATTATAACCGGGATTTTCCGGCTCTGGACCGTGCGCTGAAGTACACCCAGCATCTCCTGGAGTGGTGGGAACTCCTTTTCCAGCGTTTTATCATCAGTGGTTTCTGTCAGATCACATTGTTCCAGCATGGGGACCTGCCCGGGTCAGACCTGGTTACCGGCAATAACCTGATTCAACCGCCTTGTTGCGGTTGTTTGAAGCGCGAGATAATAAACCCATGGATCAATCGGGGGGATTAAAAAATAAAAAAGGGTACAAGGGAGATTCCTCCCTTTCTTTCATGATCCTCTCACTTATGGATTTTGATATTTCCTTCCTCTGTTTTCATTGTGGGGGCATCGTTGATCCCGGCACCCGGCTGGTTGTCATAAATGACTGCGTTTGTGGCTTTGTCCCAGATACTCACGCGGATCTTATCATCCGTTCCTGCCAGTGTGCCGTCAATACACGATATCAGGAATCCGTAATTACCTTCCTTATCGATAGTACCTGATCCCCTGAAGGTCGCTTTTGCTCCGCTTATCACAAGCCAGTCATAACTGGTTGCTTTGAACTTGACTTTTTCACCTTTTTTCTCTTTAATCTTGAATTCCGTGTTGCCCTCTGGGATCATCGTCCCTTTCTTATACTTTGCATTGAAGCCATAACTCGCCTTTCCGGTAAGTGTTGGATCTGGCAGGTATAATCCCGCAACTGAGGTGTAGCCGCCTCCACCGGTTACAAACTGGCCCTCCGGATCATATATTACCACGAAATCTGTTGATGAGGCGGTTGTTGCGGCCCCTTTTGAATCAGTCACGGTCAGGTTCACGGTGTAAATACCCACGGTATTGAACAGATGACTTCCGGTAACCGATCCTGTTGTTCCGGATTTAGTAACTATTCCTGCTGACGTTGCCCCGTCACCCCAGGCGAACTGGGCTGTATGGGTGTCAGTCGTATCTGGATCGGTGAATGATCCGGTTACCGAAACAGTTGAACCTTTCTGGTATGGGTCTGCCGGGAATTCGATTGCAGTAATGACAGGTGGGCTGTTGACGCTGGTTACGGTTATTGTCACATCTTCTGAATCGGTCAAAGAGCCATCCGACACTGTGAAGTTAACGAGGTAGTTTCCTGACTGAGTGGTGCCTGGTGTCCAGGTGAAGGTCTTTGTTGAGGGGTTGAAGGTGGCGCCAGCTGGTAGCCCGGATGCCGAGTAGGTAAGTGTCGCACTATCCGGATCTGAAGGCTGATACTGTGAACGTCAGGAGTTGCCCCTGGCTTGCTGTCTGGTTCCCGATTGGGTCGAGGACGGGAGGCAGGTTCGGGTTGATGACACTGGTCACAGTTATGGTGATTGTTTCGGAATCGCTTAGTGAGCCGTCTGATACAGTGAAAGTAACCGTGTGTGTCCCCACCTGGTTCAATGCAGGAGTCCAAGTGAAGGTGGTTCCAGTGAATGTGGCATTTGCAGGTAGACCTGATGCTGAGTAGGTTAGAGGGTTTCCATCCGGATCTATAGCATTTATGCTGAAAGTCAACAATTCTCCAACGTTTTTGGTTTTATTTCCGATTGTGGATAGAACTGGTGGCTGGTTCGGGATGGGGACGCTGGTAACGGTGATATGAATCGTTACAGAATCAGTGAGTGTATTTGCATCAGTCACGGTGATTGTGATATCATAACTCCCGGCACTTCCCGCAGGGGCCGTGTAGATGAATTCTCCGGTTGAGGGATTGATTGAAGCCCCGTCTAATGGGCTGATATTATAGACCAACGGTATTGTTCCTTCCGCTCTGACAATAAAGATCAGGGCCTCTCCTTCAGTGATCGATGAATCAAACAGGACCGAGTTCTCGTCGATATTTGGTGGCTGGTTTACGTTCACAATAATACTGACCGTTGCAGTATTCGAATCTACTAAACTATCGTTGGCCTTGAACGTGAACGAGTCAGCACCATTGTAGTTAGCAGTAGGCGTGTAGGTCAGATCTGGTGCTGTTCCGGACAGAGTACCGTGAGCTGGACCGGTAACAACCGAGAACGTCATCGGGTCGTTATCACCGTCAGTTGCTGTGAGAGTGATTGCTGTAGCGATATTCTCATCGGTGGTTACAGACTGTTCTGCTGCTACCGGGGCTACATTCACCAGGTTCACAATAATGCTGACCGTTGCAATATTCGAATCTACTAAACTATCGTTGGCCTTGAACGTGAACGAGTCAGCGCCATTGTAGTTAGCAGTAGGCGTGTAGGTCAGATCTGGTGCGATACCGGACAGAGTACCGTGAGCAGGACCGGTAACAACCGAGAACGTCATCGGGTCGTTATCACCGTCAGTTGCAGTGAGAGTGATTGGTGTAGCGATATTCTCATCGGTGGTTACAGACTGTTCTGCAGCAACCGGGGCTACATTCACCAGGTTCACCGTAATACTGACCGTTGCAATATTCGAATCTACTAAACTATCGTTGGCCTTGAACGTGAACGAGTCAGCGCCATTGTAGTTAGCAGTAGGCGTGTAGGTCAGATCTGGTGCGGTTCCAGACAGAGTACCGTGAGCAGGACCGGTGACAACCGAGAACGTCATCGGGTCGTTATCACCGTCAGTTGCTGTGAGAGTGATTGCTGTAGCGATATTCTCATCGGTGGTTACAGACTGTTCTGCAGCTACCGGGGCTACATTCACCAGGTTCACAATAATACTGACCGTTGCAGTATTCGAATCTACTAAACCATCGTTGGCCTTGAACGTGAACGAGTCAGCGCCATTGAAGTTAGCAGTTGGCGTGTAGGTCAGAGCGGGTGCGGTTCCTGACAGAGTACCGTGAGCTGGACCGGTAACAACCGAGAACGTCATCGGGTCGTTATCACCGTCAGTTGCTGTGAGAGTGATTGCTGTAGCGATATTCTCATCGGTGGTTACAGACTGGTCTGCTGCTACCGGGGCTACATTCACCAGGTTCACAATAATACTGACCGTTGCAGTATTCGAATCTACTAAACTATCGTTGGCCTTGAACGTGAACGAGTCAGCACCATTGTAGTTAGCAGTTGGCGTGTACGTCAGAGCGGGTGCGGTTCCTGACAGAGTACCGTGGGCTGGACCGGTAACAACCGAGAACGTCATCGGGTCGTTATCACCGTCAGTTGCAGTGAGAGTGATTGCTGTAGCGATATTCTCATCGGTGGTTACTGACTGTTCTGCTGCAACCGGGGCTACATTCACCAGGTTCACCGTAATGCTGACCGTTGCAGTATTCGAATCTACTAAACTATCGTTGGCCTTGAACGTGAACGAGTCAGCGCCATTGTAGTTAGCAGTAGGCGTGTAGGTCAGATCTGGTGCGGTTCCAGAGAGAGTACCGTGGGCTGGACCGGTAACAACCGAGAACGTCATCGGGTCGTTATCAGCGTCAGTTGCTGTGAGAGTGATTGCTGTAGCGATATTCTCATCGGTGGTTACTGACTGTTCTGCTGCTACCGGGGCTATATTCACCAGGTTCACCGTAATGCTGACCGTTGCCGTATTCGAATCTGCTGTGCCGTCATTAGCCTTGAACGTGAACGAGTCAGCACCATTGTAGTTAGCAGTTGGCGTGTACGTCAGAGCGGGTGCGGTTCCTGACAGAGTACCGTGGGCTGGACCGGTAACAACCGAGAACGTCATCGGGTCGTTATCACCGTCAGTTGCAGTGAGAGTGATTGCTTCAGCAATATTCTCATCGGTTGTTACTGACTGTTCTGCTGCTACCGGGGCTACATTCACCAGGTTCACCGTAATGCTGACCGTTGCCGTATTCGAATCTGCTGTGCCGTCATTAGCCTTGAACGTGAACGAGTCAGCACCATTGTAGTTAGCAGTTGGCGTGTACGTCAGAGCGGGTGCGGTTCCTGACAGAGTACCGTGGGCTGGACCGGTAACAACCGAGAACGTCATCGGGTCGTTATCACCGTCAGTTGCAGTGAGAGTGATTGCTTCAGCAATATTCTCATCGGTTGTTACTGACTGTTCTGCTGCTACCGGGGCCCGATTAACATTGTTTATGGTAATCGTAATGACTTCCGTGTCGGTGAGAGAACCATCAGTAACTGAGAATGTAACACTTGAACTACCGGCATCGGAATATCCTGGCGTTCCGGAGAAGGTCTTTGTAACTGGATTGAAAGTAGCCCATCTGGGAACACCGGTTGCATTGTATGTGAGGGGGTCTCCATCTGCATCTATGGCTGACAAGTTGAAATTCAGTTGCTCCCCTTCATTCAATGTCTTATTTCCGATCATTGCTAGAGCTGGAGGATTATTCACTTTTACCTTATAATACACAGATACATGATTTGGTGAAGCTAATCCAGTAATCGTCCCAATGACTGTAAGTGTATTAAGATCAATTTTCGTTAGCGAATTTCCTACACCTCTGTTCGCCACAAGCGCAACATTCTGGGTATCAATAATGCCTACACCTCGTGGATCATCCCCAACTGATAGAGTTTTCACGACCGCAGGCGAACTCAACGATACATCAATCACGGATAGGGTATCATCATCCGAATTCCCTACAAGGGCATATTTTCCATCTGGAGTTATTGCGGGTTCCGAACCGGGGTTGTGCCCAACCAAAACATAACCCTTTACTGTGAACGGTTCAGTGGTAAGATCAACGATAGTAACGTTCCCTGTCATATCAAACATAGTCACGACTGCCGTTTTTCCATTCGGATCCATTCCAATAAATTCACTGTATTTTGCAATATTAAGGGAATATTTGATAGTGGCCGGAGTTGTTTTTAAATCAATTACATATAGTTTTCCGGGGTTTGTGATTACTGATACCAATGCGTAGTTCCCATCATTGGTGATTCCTACACCATACGGATTGCCACTTAAGGTTATTTCTTGGAGGATTGACGGAGACGTATCAGATATATCCAGTATTGTTATGTTATAATTTTGAGAATTGCCCACAATCGCTTTTCTGCCATCAGGGGTGATGGCAATTTGTTGTGGTCTTCCACCTACACTTATCCTTGATATTTCCTGGGCCGGGGCCTGAGTTAAGTCAAAGACTATTACTTCTCCCTGATTGGTGCCTGACACCAAAGCCCTACTATAATCAGGACTGACTGCGACATCCATCGGTTGCCCGATAGTGCTTCCCAAGATAGTAATCAGTGCCGGACTATGCGACAAATCAACAGTACTTACCGTATTTACATACTGGTCTGTTGTAATCGCAAGTGGATAGGTATTTGGATCGTTTATTGTAATTTTTACTGTCTCGCTATCGCTGGCAATTGAATCTTTAACACTAAATACTACATGATAGGTGCCTAATTGTTGAACGTCAGGTGTCCAGGAGAAAGTTCTGGTTACTGAGTCAAATGTTGCTCCAGCAGGCAAGTTATCAGCTGTGTAGACGAGTTCGTCACCATCTGAATCATTCGCTGATACAGTAATTATCAGGGTCTGCCCCTTTGTAACAGTCTGGCTCGCAATTGGGTCGAGAATAGGAGGGTGATTCGGATTGGTAATGGTCACGATAAAGGGTGGTGCTGTCACGGTGTTCCCAGCTGCATCGCTTGCAGTTATCGTTACGATATTGGTCCCGATATGTAAGACTGAAGCCGGGATTGTTACACTAACCGCTTCATTGGTACCGCCAAATATACCGTCAACGGCGGTCATGGTATATATTGTTGAATTAACCGTTGCGTTTGCCCCCGCTACTCCGGCGTTGTCAGTGACTGTGGCGTTAATGACTACGTTGGCTCCAGGGAGAACCGGGGTTGGGTTGGAGATCGGGAGAATTACCGGCGGTGTCGTGTCCCTTTTACCTCCAAGAGGCAAATAATCGATATTTCCCGTTCCGATGGTATATGCAGAATCGCAGATACCATCCCCGTTTGCATCCATGGAAGTCTGTGAAAAGCCGGTGCCAGATGGATTTGCCCAATAGTTACCGCCGAGGAATGCACCCCCGATAATGTTTGTTCCCGATGTCTTTGTGATGTTCCAGGTATTCGGATTGGATTTATAAAACATTATATTCTGGGTGTTGTTCAGGAAATTGTTGTAAATGGTAATATTGTAACTATTGTCGTTATAAAATGCGGGAGAGAGTCCATATATTAAATTGTTGCTGATCGTACTCTGGGTGATTATCGTAGAATTAGAATTTGATAAATCTACGCCATATTGATTATTTGAACTGTTAAGATTCAAAAAAATATTATTGTCAGATGAAGACACACTAATCCCCCAGTTATTACCCTTCGTTGTAGTATTCACAAAACGGTTGTTATAGGATGATGTCCCGATACTAATCCCACACTGCTTATTTCCAAACGCAATGGTATCTGTGAAAGTATTATTTCTCGAGCTTGTAAGGGATATGCCATCAAAACTGCCGGATACTGTGTTATTTATGAATGTATTATTATTTGACTTATAACCGAGGGCTATTCCATCTCCGGGAATACTTTCGACAATATTATCAGATATCATCGAAAACGAGACATTGGAAAGATATAAACCAAAATTTTTAGGTACTATTGATTACTCTGTTTCCCCTGATGGGTACCATCCGGTGCATTCCAAATACTGATGCCACTCTCACTATTGCGTAAGGCATTTGAATTCAACACTTCCGTTATGGCGTAGGAGGTGTCGATACCACTGGACCAGTCAGTTACGGTGACATTTTTTATCGTGACCCTAATCATTTGAGGGTACATCATTGCATATATCCCTGTACTGAAAGTTGTTCCAATTCCGTCAATCGTGTGTCCATTGCCATCGAACGTAACATCGGATGATCGGATATCAATACACTTCGTTGCAGTGCTGTTCAGGATATCATTCTGCAGGACATACACACCTGGATTATTAATCACCATACAGGAAGTGCATGGAGTCTGACCTGGTGGAAGCGGTGGTGCATACGTGAACTGGTCGACTGATCCCGTTTCAGATGTACCACCAGAAGAAGTTACCCGGATATCAACAGTTCCGGTCCCCGCTGGAGAAATCGCGGTGATCTGGGTGGCATTGTTAACTGTATACGAGGTTGCCGGTGTGCTGCCAAAGTTTACCGCCGTCGCTCCTGTAAAACCTGTCCCGGTGATGATAATTGAGGTACCGCCAGCAAGCGGGCCGGTGGCCGGTGTGATGCCGGTGACGGTCGGTACTGGGGTTGGTGCCGAATTCACTGTAATAGTGATCATTTCACTATCGATGAAGATCCCGTCACTGACCGTGATAGTTACAGGGAAGTTTCCAACTTGCCCAGCGCCTGGTGTCCATGAGAAGGTTGATCCAGTCAATGTTGCCCCGCTTGGTAAGGTGCTTGTAGAATAGGTTAGGGGATCTCCTTCGGCATCCGTTGCGGTTAATGATATACTAATGGTATTACCAAGGTTTACCTCTTTTGAACCAATCGAATTAAGAATTGGGGCATGATTTACCGCATACAGCAATCTATGAACTGTTACAGGAGAATCATCATAATACACGATATGGGCAGCTCCGGCTGAATCCACTGCTAGCTTACTCCCATGGCCTGTATCCCCATCTGTATCAATAACCTGAACTCTCCATTGTTGTCCATCATACCAGGTATATTTCAATTCCGCGTTCGTTCCATTTCCATGGTCTGTAAAGGCGATGGATGGAAGTCCTGCTTCGGTTACATCAATTGAAACATCCGCTGCATATTGTCCGGGAACTCGGACAATTATCCACTGGGTTCCATCAAAACGTGCATAATTCAGTTCATTATAGTTTTTGGCAAACGCAATATGGGGTTTTCCTGATCCATCAACATCGATTGAACAATAAGAACCGACTGCATACGAGTTTCCTCCATTATATACCGTAGTGTTAGTCCAGGTGAGTCCATCATAATAGTAATATTCCAAGCTTCTCTGGTCCTTAGAAATATACGCTACATGGAGATGATTCGATGAATCGATGGCGGCTGATGAAAATGGACCCATATTTGCATACGGATCTACTGTTTCATTCTTCCATTTACCTTCTGCATTATCAAACCAGGCATATTTAAGGGAATAGTCATTATAACCCGTATAGACAACATGCGGCCGATCATATGAATCAAGAGCCAAGGCATGGGATGCGCCCGAAGAAGAAGGCATAGAACTTTTATCGATTTTCTGTTTTGACCACGTTCCCATCTGGAGAATTGCATAGACTATTGCAGGATTGCCAAAATTCACCACGTCGTAATATACCAACTGGGGAATTCCATTTATGCCTATCTTGAGTGATGGATCGGGATAGGCATACGTAGGACTGGAAACAGGCATCACAAGCCAGCTTTCTCCGGATTTTGTAGCATATCTGATTGATTTATTATTCCAATGGACAAATGCGATATTTGGATCTCCAGAAGAATCGAGCGCGATGGCTGTGCCTCCTTGATAACTACCTAGCGGATTTGAATCCACTGTTTCAATTTTCCAAGCTGAAACAGAAGCCATCCCAAAAGAGAGACAAAGCAAAACAATACACACGATTTCCATAATTTTTACAGAACTATTTGGACTTTTCATTTAGGTTTCCCCCTAAAAATTATTCTCAATCTCACTGATAACCCTGGTATGAAAATGATCATCCGTCACACTAACAAAACCAATAAACCCAAACAGCAGCAGGGCGAAAATCGCACACAATACGAAAATTGAATTATTTCGATATCCTGTCTTTAGAATACAAACATTGTTCTCTTTCATCTCCATTTCACCAACCAATTATTTTTACCGAACCCTTACCGAAAGTTTCAGCATCACCAAAGGAGAGAAAACAAAGCGTATCCACTATTCAGGATAAGCCAGGAAAGCCAAAAGTCAGGCCTTCTGTTAAGGAGTGTCACACAAAAATGTGTCCCTTTCTCCCCCTGAAATTATAGTTTTTTTATGTAACGATTAACATTGTGATCCTATATT
Source organism: uncultured Methanomicrobiales archaeon (assembly GCA_963758915.1). Lineage (GTDB taxonomy): Archaea > Halobacteriota > Methanomicrobia > Methanomicrobiales > Methanospirillaceae > CAIKOD01. Next base: position 22,735 of record CAVWXH010000007.1, on the reverse strand, counting down.
TTCAACGATCTTCAATATCGAATTACAATGACAATTCACAACAGAGGTCACGTTCTGCCAATTGAGAAATATGCTATTTATCAGGGGGCCCGGAAAGTAGAGCATGCAGGCAGGCCGATAGTGGATCGGATATGCCGGAAAATCAGCTGGGCTTGTACAATATCTCTTTCAGGAATGAAATGACCCGGAAGGAATTCAGGGTAAAGACAGAAGTGTGGGAATTTATTGGAAATAATAAAAGGCCGGTTTATCCTTTGAAATCGATATAACAGTATAAATCAGGTTAATTATTCCGGAAAACAAAACCGGGAGTATTATATTACCCGCCGTGATCGCAACAATACCGGACCTCAAGAATATGCGTATATACTCCATCCGTTTTAAAAAAAAATATCGCAAAAAAGGTTTTTGGGAGAATCCTATGTGGCCCCTCCTCAATCCTTAATGATTGGTACCGAAGTAACCTGTGAGGTATACCCCATTTGTTTGTTGAAGGCAGTAATAGTACCCTGAGCACTTCCTATTTCGGAATAGGTGATGTCTTCTGCTTTCATGGGGATATCCGTTACTGGATCATAAGCCCATTCGCGGCCTCCCTGGACATGTGCTTTCAAATATGCCATTGCCAAACCGTTAGCGGGTATCTGCCCCTGCGATGTGCCATATGGTTTGACATTAATAGCATAGTTCAGGACGACGGGGCTAGTTGCGTCGGTACCGACGAATCGTTCATTTGCATTAGTGGTTACCGATCCGATGGTCAGGTCATACCTGCTGCCAGCCTGGACGATATTGCAGAAGTACGAGATATAGCCATCAGGGGAGGCAAATGGACAGAGAATCTTGTCTGCTGATGGTGTTGAGTCTCCTGCACCGTCAAGCATGAGGTTTTCTGAACCGATCAGGTTTCCACCATCAGATGTTGCCGCGAAGGTAAGTCCGGTTTGAGCGTTGATATTGGACTGGCTGGTCACCTTATTCCGGGTATCGACGTTCATGGTTTTGGTGAATACCGTATGTCCTGCCTGTGCCACAATGTTCGCATCGTAGGCGGTGGTATACTGGCAGTCATCGGTCGTGTTAAGTTCGTCATCATTTCCTGACCAGCTTCCCCATTTTGTATAGAGTTGGTCACCACTGGAAATAGTCCATGTTGCTGCATCGGTCTCCATGGTGAGTCCAATAACGTCACCAGATGTTACCGTTGAGATGGTCTGTGTCTCAGGAACTGCCGGGACACCCGGATCGGCGCACACTATTCCGGTAAAAGCAATGATTATTCCGAATAAGAGGAGCACAAGGACTCCCAAAGAATTGACTTTCAAATCTAACCTCCCGTAAAGGCAAGGATTTCAAGAATCATGCCTGATAGATTGATTATATCATCAAAATATTAATTAACCTTTCTAATCGGTATATTCGCAATATACTCGACAGTACCGTGTGTTATTGAATATTGCGGGATAATCTGTATTTTTGAAAACAGTATGCGAGGGATGGGATTCGAACCCATGAACTCCTTCGAGACTGGATCTTAAGTCCAGCACCGTTGGCCTGGCTTGGTTACCCTCGCGCAGCATATATTGTTGCTTTACTTGTTTATAAAACCCCTAAATCGGGAAGAGCGTGTACCCTCTTTCGTATCTGTCAAAGAATATCCGGCCTGACCATCCGCCCCGGTACAACCAGCAGGTCATAGTCCTCCCCGGAAATGTATCCAAGTGTAACGGCCGCCTGTCTCGGTGACAAGTCATTGGTGACTGCGTACCTGACGATCTCAGATGCCTTGTCGTACCCGATGACCGGAACGAGTGCCGTAACAAGCATCAGGGACCGTTCAACGTACCCTGCGATCTTCGCCGTGTCTGCCTGCATCCCCTCCACCGAATAGTGAAGGAAGGAGTTCATGCTGTCCGACAGCAGCCTGATGGAATGGGTGATATTGTAAATAATCAGTGGTTTGTAGACATTCATCTCAAGGTTCCCCCCGGCCCCACCCATCGCCACCGCCATATCGTTTGCCATGACCTGGACGGATACCATCGCCAGTGCCTCGCACTGGGTGGGGTTGACCTTTCCGGGCATCATCGACGAGCCCGGTTCATTGGACGGCAGGACAATTTCCCCAAGACCTGCCCGGGGTCCCGAGGAAAGAAGGCGGATATCGTTGGAAATCTTGTAGAGCGAGACAGCCAGCGTTTTCATGGTTGCAGACAGGTTGACCAGCGCATCATGGGCCCCCTGCACGGCAAACTTGTTGGGTGCCGTAACAAACGGCAGGCCGGTCAGCGAGGCGATCTCGGCAGCGACATTTCCTGCATAATCCGGCCTGGTAGCAAGACCCGTGCCGACCGCGGTTCCACCGAGGGCCAGCTGATAGACATCCTCAAGAGCCCGTTCAATACGGGCTTTATTGTCGTTGAGCATACCGGCATACCCTGAAATCTCCTGTCCGAGTGTAAGCGGGGTGGCATCCTGCATATGGGTACGGCCGATTTTTACGATATCGTCCCACTGCTCCGCTTTTACTGCAAGACCATCCCTCAGTGCCACAATCGCAGGAAGTAACCAGTGGTTCGTACCTGAAGCTGCAGCAATGTGCATAGCCGTGGGAAAACTGTCATTCGATGACTGTGACATGTTGACGTGGTCATTGGGATGCACGGGCTCCTTGCTCCCGAGTGGCATGCCTGCGAGCTGTGAACAGCGGTTAGCGATAACCTCGTTGAGATTCATGTTAAACTGGGTCCCGCTGCCGGTCATCCAGACGTGCAGAGGGAACATTTCGGCATGTTTGTTATCAAGGATTTCGTCACAGGCGGTAACTATCAGGTCTTTTTTGTCAATGTCCAGGCGCCCTGACTTACAATTTACAATTGCACACGCTTTTTTCACATAGGCGTACGCAGTAACCATCTCGCCTGGCATGATATCCCTGCCAATGGAAAACTGTTCCAGTGACCGCTGTGTCTGTGCCCCCCACAGCTTATCAGCAGGGACTTTCATCCCGCCCAGGCTGTCCGTTTCGATCCGGTATCCGTTCATCCTGTTTACCTTGAAAATATCTCTTATACCCATGGTACCTTAAACAGCTGCCGGCAGACTATTCCGGGAGTTGGAAATAACGAAATAATCAGTATCCACACAAAGCAGAAGAGGGGACAAAAACCGGACAACCGGTAATGAATGCCCAAAATCAGCAGGTATCAGCCACCATTATCTTTGGTTAACCAGATACCGGGTACCCCGGACTGATTTCAGATATTTTAATAGCTCACAGGAATAAAACTGATCAGTTTGTGAAGCGATGAAAAACCCAAACCGCTATCTAATCGTATCAATTGGCTTTTTCGTGCTCTTCATATTCGCTGTTCAGGCTCCGTTATCGGGTCCTGATACTCACTATTCCCCAACGTATAGTTTTGTCCAGCCAAGCTGTACCGATTTTACCAGGTGGGTCATAAACCCGGGCCAATTTCAAAACAATGGCGAAATTTGCCATGGTCTTGGGCTTATCCCGGCACCCGTTGATCGTTCAGTAATGCCTGGTAACAATCCAGTCCGTCCCTGGCAATCAAAAATTATTGCTCCCAAAACCGGAAAGATTAGTTACCAGTTTCTGTAACGTTACCCGGGTGAGTTTTGAATACGTATCGAAAACCGGATTATTCCCTCACCAAGTTACTTTTCGTATCGCCCCCTGATCTCCGGTTATTCCCGGTGTCCCCGATCCGCACTTATATCTGCCAGCCCGGCGGACATATCGGGTGATGAACAAGAAAGAGCATACAACAAAAATTGTCGATGAAGAGTCAGGACTGATGGAATGCCTTGTTTGCGGGGAAAAATACCACACAACAGTGAAACCCGGACCTGACGGGAAGTTCCTCCCCGAGAACTGGGAGTGCGTCAACAAGTGCCGGCTGATCCACCACGATGAGAAACCGGCAGCGAAAAAATAGCCTTTTATTCATTTTTTGTCGTTTTTCATGTTTGTGCTACCACATCGTATAGGGGTGGCTGGGTCTACGCTGGAATGACCTGTCATTCCGGTTGAACAGTATGAATAGTATATGGTGAGGGTTACTGAGCGATTGAAAGCTGCCCTCCTTCATTCACCTGGATGCAATGCAGGAGAATCCGATGTGGTGTGACCAGGATGAGACATCTGCCGCAACACCCTTCATCCCCAATCCTCATTACCCCATGGATGTACATTATTCCCGGATACAATTCGGATGATTGAACAAAAAGGGTGGGTGGAACTCGGAGGCCGTAAACTCTCCGAGGCAGATGTGAGTGATATCATCGTACACCACCCGGAACTTGTAGGTACATTCGGCGGGGAGTTTTATATCCGGTGGGATGAGCACTGCGCCCGCGATCATTTTGGCATAATCCCGGGTGACTGCATGCCCGGGACTATCATGAAGTCCGGGCAGGTTGTCGGGCATATCACGCCGGTACCCGGGGAACTGGAACTTGAAGCTGCCATCATAGAGTCCGTTCGTCTCAGGTGTGATGAAGGGGTCACTGCCCTCTCCGGTGGTGTGGACTCTGCACTTGTCGCTGCACTTGCCCGACGTCCCTGCGTGGCCATTGGTATCGAAGGGTCACATGATCTCAACCGCGCCCGCATAGCGGCTGACGAGATCGGACTGTCCTGCGAATACGTAACGATCACACAAAAAGATGTGGCAGAGGGGATTTCAGCCGTTGTGCCCGTTATCCCCTCCACCGATCCCGTCAACACCGCAATTGCGGTCACCATGCACTGTATTACTAAGTGGGCGGGTGAGAACGGGTACAGGCGGGTCCTCGCGGGACAGGGTGCGGACGAATTGTTCGGCGGGTACTCCCGGTACCTCACTGCAACCGACCTGGAAACAGACCTGGAAAATGATTTTCTCGGGCTTCCGGGGCAGGCCGAACGGGACCAGGCCGTTGCCGGACTTCATGGTACGTATATCTCCATGCCGTACCTTGACGTCCGGGTTGTGCGCGCTGCCCGCCGGATCCCGGGCCATGAGAAGGTAGTGGACGGGGTCAGGAAACGACCCCTCCGGCTCGTGGCAGAAAGGCATATTCCTGCCGGAATCGCTTGGTACGATAAAAAGGCGATGCAATACGGTAGCGGGGTATGGCGTATGATCCGGGAGCTGGCACGTCACAATGGTTATAAAAGGTCGGTACAAGGGTACATAAACCAGTTTGGTGAGCGTGACCATGGTATCTGAGAGGGACGTTGAACATATTGCCGGGCTTGCTGACATCGGCTTAATAAAAGAAGAACTGGACGATTTTACGGTCCAGTTCAACAGGATCCTCGATTATTTTGATATCCTCGATACGGTTGAGGGGGACTGCGGGTACGAGCAGGACCGGTATAACGTGTTGAGAGAGGATGTTATCCGCCCGTCGCTTCTGCAGGAAGAAGCCCTCAAAAATGCGGGTGAGACTGAAGACGGTTTTTTCAAGGCGCCGAGGGTGATGTAGCTTGGCACGCTCACGGCTTACCTTTTCACCCGATGACCGGGTCAATGCCTTTCTCACTACCTGCCCCGGGCCTGAATATGGTACGGGAAGCCTCGAAGGGCTTGCCATTGCCATAAAAGATAACATTTCGACAAAAGGTATACGGACCACTGCAGGTTCACGCATCCTTGAAGGGTATGTCCCACCCTATGATGCCCATGTGGTATCGCTCCTCCTCGCAGAAGGAGCGGCAATTGCCGGCAAGACAAACATGGACGAGTTTGGCATGGGTACCACTACCGAGAACTCCGGTTACGGGCCTACCTTAAACCCGCTTGATATGGGCCGGGTCCCCGGGGGTTCTTCGGGAGGCAGTGCCGCTGCGGTTGCTGCCGGCATGGTAAGGATGGCACTTGGAAGCGATACCGGCGGCTCGATACGCTGCCCCGCTGCATTTTGCGGCATTGTTGGCCTGAAACCTACCTATGGCAGGGTATCGAGGTACGGCCTGATTGCGTATGCCAACTCCCTCGAACAGATCGGCCCGATGGCGAGGACTGTACATGAGACCTCCCGTCTCATGCAGGTAATAGCCGGGCACGATCCAAGGGACTCTACCAGCGTGGATCAACCCTACCTGCATACACCTGATAAAAACATCCAGGGGCGGAGGATCGGAGTCCCCGAGGAATTTTTTGGTGCCGGTGTCGACCCTGCGGTTGCAGCAAAAGTCTGGGAAGCGATTGAGGAGCTCGAAAAGAAAGGGGCAGAGATTGTCACCTGCCGGATGCCGGGCATGGCATATGCCCTCGCTGCCTACTACGTGACCTGCACGAGCGAGGCAAGCTCAAACCTTGCCCGTTTTGATGGTGTCAGGTACGGTCCGGCGGTCGATATAAAGAAATCATGGCACGATGCGTTCCAGGAACGCAGGGGGAAGAGTTTCGGTAAGGAAGTCAGGCGGAGGATCATGCTCGGCACATTTGCCCTTTCTTCAGGATATTACGGGAAATACTATGCAAAAGCGCAGGCAGCACGCCAGCAGGTGAAAAATGATTTCACCCGCCTCTTCAGGGAGGTCGATGTGCTTGCAGGACCGACAATGCCCACCATCGCATTCCGGCTCGGCGAAAAGGCAGACCCGCTCTCCATGTACCTCTCTGATATCCTCACAGTGCCTGCGAACCTCGCCGGAGTCCCGGCAATATCAGTCCCGTGCGGGACCGTTGAAGGAATGCCGGTCGGCCTCCAGATCATGGGACGTCCCTTTGAAGATGAGGTCGTTATCGATACCGCATATGCGTACGAACAGGCGGTGGTATGAACATGGAGAACATGCCTGGAGCTACTATGGCAGAATCCCGGTCTGAACAGTCACAGGGACATTTTTCACAGGCTGCAGGTAGACCCCCGCAAACTGAGGCAGATGAAACAATCATCGGGCTCGAAGTCCATTGCCAGCTTGACACCGTGACAAAACTTTTCTGTGCATGCAGTACCGATTACCGGAGTGACGGCCCGAACACCCATACCTGCCCCGTATGTCTCGGTCTTCCCGGGGCTCTCCCTGCAATAAACAAAAAAGCAGTGGAATTTGCTCTCCGGGTGGCGAAAGCACTGAATTGCGAAGTGCTTGAGGAGTCGGTCTTCTCGCGGAAGAATTATTTCTACCCTGACCTCGACAAGGCATTCCAGATCTCCCAGTATGACAAACCTCTCGCAGTTGGCGGGTACCTCGTAATTGAAGGCGACGAAGGAGAGAAAAGGGTCAGGATTACCCGGGTACACATGGAGGAAGACCCGGGCAGGCTCGTCCATAAAGGCGGGGCAGACCGTGCCCGTTACTCCCTGGTTGATTACAACCGTGCAGGGATCCCCCTCATTGAGATTGTAACGGAGCCTGACATGCGGTCACCAAAGGAGGCAAGACGCTTCTTAAACAAGCTCCGGGCGACCCTGGAATACCTTTCGGTGTTTGATTCCGAGAAAGAAGGCTCCCTGCGGGTCGATGCCAATATATCACTCCAGCCGGAAGGATGGTTTGACCGCGAAAAGAAAAGTTACAAGGGAAGGAACAGGGTCGAGGTAAAAAATATCTCCTCGTATAAAGGGGTGGAAAAAGCGCTGACCTTCGAGATCACCCGGCAGAGGAACGTGATCAGGAAAGGACAACCAATTGAACAGGCGACAAGGCATTTCGTTGAGACCCAGGGGATCACAACGGCCTCGAGGAGCAAGGAGGAGGAGCAGGACTACCGGTACTTCCCGGAACCAGACCTCTGCCCTCTCCGGGTCAGCTCATGGGTCGAACGGATCGACCTGCCGGAACTCCCTGATGCGAGGCGTGCCCGGTTCATCGGACAGTATGGTTGTTCTCCCATTCATGCCCGTACGCTGACCGGGGACCTGAAGCTTGCAGACTTTTACGAAAAGGTCGCAGCACAGGCAGACCCGGTACTCTCTGCAACGTGGGTGGCCGATACGCTGATTGGGGAACTCAATTACCGTGACATGGGCATCGGGTCAGTTACCCCGTCGCATCTGATAGAGCTGGTAACCCTTGTCAAATCAAAGACACTCACCGATCGGAATGCTATTGAAGTGCTCAGGACAATCCTTGACGGGGTCCTCCAAAAAAAGCCGGCAGGGACTCCTTCACAGGTGGTAGCCCGGCTGGACCTCGGCGCAACAGACAGCGGGATAGTCCCTGCTGCAATAGCCGATGTGATCAGGGAGCAGCCACAGGCGGTTGCTGATTATGATTCCGGGAAGAAAGAAGCGTTCATGTTCCTGATTGGCCAGGTCATGAAGAAGACCCGGGGTAAGGCTGACCCGGCAGAACTCAATGTCATGCTCCGGAATGCGTTGGACAGGAGGGTACAATGATAACCGGAGACCCCGAAACAGGAGGTACGAAATGCACCTGATCATCACTGAGAAGAATATCTCTGCAGAGCGGATTGCGAAGATCCTCGCCGGGAAAGAGAAGGTTACCGTGGGAAAGGACGGCGGGATATCAAGCTACAGCTTCGGTAACGACGTCGTCACCGGTCTCCGGGGTCACGTGGTTGAGGTGGATTTCGAGCCCGGGTATAGTAACTGGAGGTCAGAGGAACACACCCCGCGGAGCCTCATTGATGCCGGGACCATAAAAGTCCCGACTGAAAAGAAGATTATTCACCTCATCCAGAAACTCGCGAAAAAGGCGGAACGTGTCACTATAGCCACTGATTTTGATACCGAGGGGGAACTCATCGGGAAGGAGGCCTATGAACTGATCCGGGCCGTGAACCCGAAAGTGAAGGTTGACCGGTCACGGTTTTCAGCAATCACTCCTGAAGAGATCCACCACGCCTTTACCCATACAACCGAGATTGATTTCGCCCTTGCAGCAGCCGGGGAGGCACGGCAGGTGATTGACCTGATGTGGGGGGCATCCCTGACGAGGTTCATCAGCCTTGCAGCACGCCGTGGCGGCGCCAACATCCTGTCAGTCGGTCGCGTGCAGAGTCCGACCCTCGCGATGATCGTAGACCGTGAGAAGGAGATCGAGGCGTTCGTTCCAGAGAAATACTGGCAGCTCTCGCTTACCACGGAAAAAGCAGCCGGAATTGTTGAAGCCCGGCACACCACGGCAAGGTTTACTGACAAGGCAGCGGCAGAGGCGGCCCATGCCCGGACAAAGGAACCTTTGATTGTCAGTGAAATTAAAGAAGGCCAGAAAACGGACCGGGCCCCTCCACCCTTTGACACCACGGGTTTCATCGTTGCGGCAGCCCGTCTTGGGTTTTCCGCTGCAAATTCGATGAGGATTGCAGAGGATCTCTACATGAACGGGTTTATTTCGTACCCGAGGACTGATAACACGGTATACCCGAAAACCCTCGACCTGAACGGGGTATTAAAGACCCTGGGCCAGTCGGTGTTCTCCACCGATGTAGCGTGGGTCATGGCACACCGGCGGCCTGTACCGACCGCAGGAAAAAAATCAACAACTGATCATCCACCGATCCATCCGTCCGGGGTCGCCACGAGAGAGGCAGTTGGCGATGACCGGTGGAAGATCTACGAGCTGGTCGTACGACGGTTCCTCGCAACGCTGTCCCTTGATGCACAGTGGAAAACGCTGAAAGTCAATTTTGACGCAGGTGGCGAACCCTATACGGCTACAGGCGGCGTCCTTGTTGAGCCCGGCTGGCGGAAGGTCTACCCCTACAGCGAGGCAAAAGACCATGTACTCCCAAGGTTTACCGAGGGCGAGAAGCTCCCGATAAAGGAAAAACGTCTCGATGAGAAGGAAACACTGCCGCCACCCCGTTATACCCAGGCAAAGCTGATCCAGCGGATGGAGGAGCTCGGTCTTGGTACGAAGAGTACCCGCCACGAAGTGATTGGAAAGCTTGTTTCAAGAAAATACGTGGAAGGAAACCCGCTGCGACCAAGTCTTGTCGGGATGGCAGTGATCGGGTCGCTCGAGGACCATGCCGATACCATCACTAAGCCTGATATGACCCAGATGCTTGAAGACCACATGAACCTGATAAAGGAACGGCAGAGGAACCGGGACGACGTGGTCAGGGAATCAAGGGAGATGCTCCACCGGGTCTTTGACCAGCTGGAGGCGCACGGGCAGGAGATCGGGGACGAGATCATGGACCAGACAGCCGAGGAAATGACGCTCGGTCCGTGCCCGGTCTGTGGAAAAGATATCCGGATCCGTCATTTAAGGAGCCAGGCACAGTTCATCGGATGCACCAACTACCCTGAATGCACCTTCAACATCGGGCTCCCGATGGCAATGTGGGGCTTCGCCGTTCGCACCGATGACATATGCCCAAAGCACGGCCTTCACCATGTAACGCTGGTAAAAAAAGGTGCACGTCCATGGGAGATCGGCTGCCCGCTCTGTCACCATATCACCTCAAACAAGGAGACCCTTGACCTGGTCCCCACGATGACCGACGAGACAAGGGACAACCTCCACAAAAAGCACATTTATACGGTCTACGAGGTCGTGAAATCCGGGAAGGAAGGTATTATTGCCGCAACCGGGCTGTCCGGTGAAAATGCGGAAAAACTTGTGAACGGGGCAGAAGAAGTGCTGGTACTCCTGCGGAAACGTTCGGAATGCAGGAAATTTGTGAGAAAACATCTCCCGCCACGCCGGGGCCGGAGCCATTCAGCCATCGTGAAAAAACTCCATGCTGCCGGGATCGATGATGTGGAAGGGCTTGTGGGAGCAGAGCGGCAGCTACTTCGCAGTGTTGGAATGGGAGAAGTAGAGGCAGAAAATCTCCAGGCTGAGGCAAAACGGATTACCAACGAACGTGTCCTCAGGGATATCGGTATTCCCGCGGTGAGCCTGAAGAAATATCACCACGCGGGTATTATCACGCCACTTGATTTCATCAGCAATCACCCTGCTGCAATCAGTGAAATGACCGGGATCAATCCCGAGACCGTCTACCGCCATGTGGAAACTGTTGCAAAAGCACTCAACAAGCCGGCCCCCGAAAAGATCAGCAAGGTCCAGCTTGAAAAAGGGAAAGCCGAGCTCCTCGCAATCCGTGGCATTGGTGAGGCGGCAATCGGAAAGCTCTATCGTGCAGGTGTTTTCAACGGTGAACGGCTGGATAAGGCCGCTCCTGACGAGCTCTCAAAGAAAACCGGGATACCAAAAGAGAAGATCCTCGAGTACCAGAAAGAATACCGGGCCGTTGCAAAGGCCTGAAACAACGGATAACAATAGATCAACGGATTAGTATGAAGCACGCAAACTGGAAAAACTGGGCCCATGTGACCAAACTCGACCCGGACAAGCAGCTCAATGCGAAGGCAGTAGAAGAGGTAGCGACCAGCGGGACCGATGCGCTGATGCTCTCCGGTACCCTGAATGTAACAGTTGAGAACTTAACAACGCTGAAACGCCAGGTCGCCTCCTACGGGCTGCCTCTCGTCGTTGAACCTGCGGGTCCTGAAGCGGTCATTTTTGAGGGTATTGAGTACCTCTACGTGCCAAGTGTGCTGAATACCACGGATGTCCGCTGGATCGTGGGAAAACACATGGAATGGGTGAAGACCCAGAATATCGAATGGGACAAAGTCGTCCCTGAAGCCTACATCGTGCTGAATCCGGACTCTTCTGTCGGGAAGGTGACGAAATCTGTCTGTAATCTTTCCCCTGCAGATGTAGCAGCCTTTACTTCCGTCGCTGACCGGTACCTCCGGTTCCCCATCGTGTATATTGAATACAGCGGCATATATGGGGACCCTTCGGTTGTAAAAGCCGCGTCGGATGCGCTTGACCAGGCGTTACTCTATTATGGCGGTGGCATTGATTCTGCCGAACGGGCAGCGGAAATGTCCCGGTATGCTGATACCATCGTCGTTGGTAATGCGGTCTACGAAAAAGGTGTGGAAGTGCTGAAAGCGACGGTAAAGGCCGTCACGTAACCCTGTTTTTATACCTGACCTGTATGCCTGATATCCAGATCGTCCTGGTGGCCCCTATATACGAGGGAAATGTTGGATTCACAGCCCGCGTGATGAAAAATTTCGGTTTTACCCGGCTGGTCTTAATCGATCCCTGCGGTATTGGCGAAGATGCATCATTGCGGGCTGCCCACGCACAGGACGTCCTTTCCGGAGCAGTAACATGCACACTGGAAGAAGTGTTTTCACAAAGTTGTCTGACTATTGCCACGACCGGCGAGGTCAGTAAATCGATCTGCCGGTCGATGCGTATGCCATATTTCACGCCCGGGGAGATCCGTGAGCATGTCAAGGATATCAACGGGACAATCTCGATACTGTTCGGCCGGGAGAACTGGGGCCTGAATAACGATGAAGTCAGGAGGTGTGATATGATCTGCACGATCCCGACATCCCCTGACTACCCGATCCTGAACTTGTCCCACGCTGTCGGGGTGGTATGTTACGAACTTGCCCATCTACCCCGGGGGGAGTACCTCCTTGCAAGCCGGACTGAAATGGAGTACCTTTATCGGCACATCGACCGTTTCCTCGATGAGATTGACCATCCCCCGTTCAAACGGGAGAATACGATGCTGATGATGCGACGGATCTTCGGGAGGACACAGCTGACTGCACGGGAAGCAAGCACGGTTCACGGACTGCTCCGCCGGGCTGAATTTCATATTGACCCCACTATTTGTGAGCTGGAACGCGAGCGGCATGATAGACCGTCAACCAGGTGACGGATGAGTCCGGTTGGAATGAGGATATAGAGATCCCCTGAATTTTCCTTACATTTTCCGTTATTTTTTTAATTTTTTTGCTCTGTTGACATCCTGCCAATTTGAACCACTTCCGGGTGGATTTACTTATCGGGCAGGGTTTCGGCGAAGGCTCATTAATTTCAGAGTATGGGGGTGTAGTCCCTATCCGAACCGGGGTCGCCACAGCGGCGGGGCGGAGCCCCGGGAGCGTCAATAGATTCGGTACAACCAAAAATATCCAAGATTTTTCTATTATTACTGGCGATGGTTTTCCTCCTAATTGTCCTATTGTCCATCCCATAACTCCTCATCAAAAGATGTTATGTGTAATCCGGTTACATACTAGTCTTGAATGATCCTAGTCGACTGGCAGATCCTGGACCGCATTAACAGGGGCTATATCAGCATAGACCCATTCGACCCGAACCTTGTACAACCGAATTCCCTCGATATCCGTCTCGGGGACCATTTCGTCTGGTACGAGGCAGGGGACGAAGTGATTGACCCCTACCAGAAGGAGACCATATCGGCAGATACAAAGGAACTAACAGCAGATTCTGTCGTCATTAATCCCGGCCATTTCATGCTCGCGGAAACCTTTGAAGTGATCTCCCTCCCCGACAATATTGTGGCAAGTATTGAGGGGAAGAGCAGTATCGCAAGACTAGGTGTAGAACTTCACCAGACCGGGGGGTGGATCGATGCAGGTTTCTCGGGGTCGATAACCCTTGAGATGTGCAATGTCAACCAGCGCCCGGTGAAGGTGTATGCGGGTATGCCGATCGGACAACTGGTGTTCTATACCACAGAGCGGGCATTAAAGCCGTACAACCTGAAAGGGGATGCGAAATACATGAACCAGAGACAAGCCACCCTCTCACGGTACCACGAGAACCCGAAGACCGGTTGAATGGGTATATACCGTATGAAATTACATTTAATACGGATGATTTCAGTATTCCGGAGATGAACTATGCGACTTCTTCTGATACACTCAGATTTTATTGAATACGAAGCGAAAAAGAAGACCCGGATGGCCGAGGAAGGCGCCGTTCTCAAGGACTCCCAGAAAGAGACATTAATTGTCTTTTGTGCGGTTGAATCGGTCGATGAGGATGATGTCAACGGTGTCGTAGCACAGGCCGCAAACGAGGTCAGGAAGACCGCCGCACAGCTCTCTGTGCGAAATGTCATGCTATACCCGTATGCACACCTTTCAAGCGACCTTGCAAACCCGGATGTGGCTGTTGCTGTGCTCCAGGCCCTCGAGCGTGAACTGAAGGTGGATTTCGATGTCAAACGTGCACCGTTCGGCTGGTACAAGTCTTTCTCCATGGCATGCAAGGGGCACCCGCTGTCGGAGCTCTCAAAGACGATTGTCCCTGGTGAAGAGGTACCGGTAAAGGCGAAATCAACGGTCACACACGAGTTCTTCGTGATGACCCCCGACGGGAAGCAGCATGACGTCGCCGGTTACATGGACAAAACGCCGTTCGGTTGTCTTGTCAGGAAGGAACTTGGAGAACAGACTTCCGCAGGCGGGGAACCCGTTCATGTCGAACTGATGCGGTCCAAGGAACTCGTCGATTACGAACCGGCGAGCGACGTCGGGCACCTCCGCTGGTTGCCCCGCGGGAAGCTCATGAGGGACCTCCTTGCCGACTACGTGCTACAGATGGTCCTCCCCTATGGAGGGACGCCAGTCGAGACCCCGGTAATGTACGACCTCGGTGACCGTGCAATCTACGAGCACGCCGACAAGTTCGGGGAACGGCAGTACCGGTTCAAGAGCGGGAACCGGGACATGATGCTGCGGTTTGCCGCATGTTTCGGCATGTTCTCAATCATGCGGGACATGCACATCTCCCCGAATACCCTGCCGATGAAGATGTACGAGCTCTCCACCTACTCGTTCCGTCATGAACAGAAGGGTGAGGTCATCGGGCTCAAGCGCCTGCGGGCATTTACGATGCCTGATATGCACTCGCTCTGCACCGACATGCCTGAGGCACTCAGATGCTTTGAAGAACAGCTTACGATGGGCTGGAAAACAGGGAAAGACTTTGGTACCGAACTCGTGGGTGTCTTCCGCTGCACCCGTGACTTTTATACTGAGCACGAAGGCTGGGTAAAGAAGGTCGTGGCTGACTCGGGTATGCCGCTCCTGATAGAGATCCTTTCAGACCGGGTCCATTACTGGATTGCAAAGATTGATCTGGCGGCAATAGATGGACAGGGACGTCCCATTGAAAACCCGACGGTCCAGATTGACGTCGAGAGCTCGACACGGTTCGATATCAAGTACCACCTGATGGATGGAACGGAAGTCCACCCGCCTATCCTCCACTGCTCACCGACCGGCAGCGTGGAACGGGTGATCTGTGCCATCCTTGAAAGCACCGCCTCGATGGAAGTACCAATGCTGCCCACCTGGCTGTCCCCCTCCCAGGCCCGCGTCGTCCCTGTGGCTGAACGTCACCTCCCGTTTGCAGAAGAGATCGCGGAGAGGCTGAACCAGGCTTTTATTCGTACAGACCTCGATGACCGTGATGAAAGTGTCGGCAAGAAGATCAGGGAATCCGGGATGGACTGGGTCCCTTATGTGATTGTTGTCGGGGATGCCGAGGTCGAGAGCGGCAAACTCACGGTTACCATCCGGAAAGAATCGCACAAGGACAAGCCTCACAAAGTCACGCTCTCGGAACAGGAGGTTATAGCAGTAATCCGGCAGGACATCGGCGGTATGCCGTTCCGCCCCCTCTATACACCGCGTAAACTCTCGAAAAAGGCCAGGTATATCTGATATTTTCTATTTTTAACCAGTAATGATACGGAGTTCATGAATGATACCAGAACAGGACGGGAGGTACCGGACAAGCGTCAGCAACGGGCTGATGGTTGACATCGTCCAGAAACAGGACCAGAGGTCTGGAAAGAAGACCCGTGGTATTGTAGGGGAGATCCTCACGAACTCCACATTTCACCCTCACGGGATCAAGGTCCGGCTGGCGGATGGAAAAGTGGGCAGGGTCGGTAGTATCATTTCTGTCGAAAAGAGCTGACTAAAAGGATCCGGAGGTCTCCTGTGACCTCTGGTGATGGCAGGGGAAAAACAGGAATAATTTTGAGTAAGGAGGCCCCTTGCGGGGCCTTTTTTTTACAGTATGCCGTATCCGAATGAATTAAATCGGATTTTGGCCTATCCTTCATAATGGAATGAGAAGGCAAAGCTGGTTATCTTACCACTGGCCGACACAGTCTGCGAGTAATCGAGGCGTGACGATGGAGTCCGGCTGCTTACTCCTCCATATGCGGAGACCGATCCCAATGCGTAAGGCCCCGATACCGTGGTCCATGCCGGTTGTGCTGATCCTGCTCCCGGGAGCCCTTTGATGCCATACGACAATGCCCCCGGCACAGCTGCCAATGCGACAGGTGCAAGGAAAAGCCCCATCACGAGCGTGGCAATGAGCAGGACACGGATGCCCGGTAGTTTCAGTATATCCATAATTTTATCTCCTTTTTTCTCCGGAAACAATTAAAAACCACCTATATCTGGCGGATAAATTATCATCTAACCTGCTCCCGGGTAACGCGAACTGGTTTATGAATACTAAGTACCCATCCCTTCGGCGCTACAGCATTCAGTTGAGTCCTTTCCTATTAAAAATGGTCTGATAGTACCAGTTCAATGGTATAGTTACAGGAGTGGTTTTTGGTACTAAAAAAAATAACCGGGACCTGCTCACCCCTGGCTTTTCCGGCAGTCGATTCTGATCTCCATTCTCCTCATATTCTGTATTGACATACATCCCTGTGTTTCAACATAGCCTGGAATTCTTTACCTACACAACAATTCAGAAAGGAGAAACATTATATTCCCTGGTCTTCGACGAGGTAGTTGATCACCGTCTCTGATATGTCCCCTGCATATTCACCTGTCCTCCTGATACTCTCAGCGATATAGTGAAGTGAAATGGCAAGATGCGTCCCCATCGTCATGGAAAGGTGATTTATCTGTTCGCATGCCTCATCAAGTTCAGCAATAGCCTCGATATTACGGTGTGAAGCTACAATATCGGCCTGGAAAAATGAGACGATGCTTTTATCGAAAATTGCGAGTGAAAGATTACTTGCGGCTCTGATTGCTTTCTTCGTATCCCTGCCGATATCCTCTCCCTCAACTCTCTTCATATTTTCGGCAACTCTGACAGCGTGGTCCCCGATCCGTTCAACAATTCTGCTAATAAGGTAGGTATTCACCACGAGCGAAGTGGAAATGTCCATCTTTCTTGAAAGGTTCACGTTTTTAAGGATCACGTTCATCTGGCGGGCAATCAGCCAGTGAAGACGGTCTACGTCGTTATCCCTGGCGATAACATCATCAGCAAGGACGGGATTGTCTTTCTCGATTGCCGTTACCGCGTCGATATGCATATTTTTTACAACGATGTACATCCGTTTCAGGGTGTTATCGAACGGCATCTCCATCGGGTTTAAGAGATCCTTTAACAGCATCATTGAATCAGTCTCTTCAATGACTTCGGGCCCGATGGTCATCTGGGCGAAATCACGGACGACCTGCCGGACGAACGGGGAGAACCGGTGCTTTGAGGTAATCCTGATCGTGGTGAACCCTGCAATATATGCCCCGATCAGAAGCCGGAACAGGTAGGCCGGATCATTGATTGAAGAGACATCGAATTCCCTGCCTGACTGCACCTGCACATCGGTGATATTTTTTGTGACCAGCAGTGTCCCATCCGGCTGTGAAATCAAGCCAAGTGGATCATTCTTCTTGACGTGCAATTTGTCGATCCAGTCCTTCGGGAGCGTGATAATGAACGACGAACCCCCGGTTACCTGAACTTTCCTGATATCCATAGATTATTTCCTTCCTTCGTGTGGTTAGCTCAGTTCACTCTATTCTTCTATAGGTGGTATATATTCATCTATATTTTACTGCGAAAAAGGGTATAAATCTACCACTCCTTGTAGGTGTCAGATTATGGTACTGTGCGGTGGGAGTTCTGGAGTTTTTATTACAGACCATTCGATAGGGGACCAGGTGAGATGCCATGTCAGATGATCATCTGTCCAGCTCACGACATGGTTTCAGACCTGCTGCAAGGAACCTCAAAGAAGGCCTGATGACCTCGCTCTGGTTTACTTGTGCTGTATTTGCCGTTGTTGTTGTTTTTTTCATCCTCATATTCCTGCTGTACAACGGGTACCCGGCATTTTCAACCATCGGCCTTCCTGATTTCCTTTTCGGCGACACCTGGAACCCATCGGGCGATCCACCACTCTACGGTATATTCCCGCTCATCATCGATACCCTGCTCGTGATGGTCCTCGCAATGCTGATCGCGATCCCTCTCGGTATCGGGAGCGCAATCTACATCAGCGAACTGGCCCATAAAAAAGTAAAGGCCGTTGTGAAACCTGCCGTTGAACTGCTGGCCGGGATCCCCTCTGTTGTTTTCGGGTTCTTCGGGCTGGTAGTCCTTACCGATGTGATCCGTGTGTCGTTTGATGCACCGAGTGGGGAATGCTGGCTTGCAGGCTCCATCCTTCTCGGCATCATGGCCCTTCCCACCATTGTAAGCGTATCAGAGGACGCAATAAGTTCTGTACCAAAGGAATTCCGTGAAGGTTCCCTTGCGACAGGGGCCACAAAATGGCAGACAATCAGTCGTGTGGTTGTCCCTGCAGCCTTTTCAGGGATTACCGCTGCGGTTATTCTCGGGATAGGGCGGGCGATAGGGGAAACAATGGCCGTCCTGATGGTCACCGGAAACGCGGCGGTCATCCCGTCGCCAATCTGGAATGTCCTATCTCCTGTCAGGACATTAACGGCAACACTCGGGATCGAGATGGGGGAGGTGTCAGTCGGGAGCCTCCACTACAGCGCCCTTTTCGGTATCGCCGTGGTATTGCTGGTCATCACCCTTGCGATAAACCTCATCGCGTATACAATCCTCGGGCGGATCCGGAAAGGACAGATCGGGGTGGGATCTGGCAAGCGGCGTATCCTTTCCTTCGAAACTGCAGAATCAGTAAAACAATATGGCATCTATATAATTGCCGGAATTGCATTGCTGTTCATTTTTATTGCCGCAGGACCTGTTGTTGCGCTGGCCTGTATACTTCTTGTGGGTCTATGGTTTGTATTGAGGCAGAAGTTGAACCAGCGACAGGTGCAAAAAGCAGCATTTGCCCTGTTATGGCTCGCAATCGGGATCGTGTTGGTTTCCCTTGGTTGTATCATCGCTGATATCATCATCAACGGCCTTCCGGCTATCACCTGGGAATTCCTCACTACTGCACCCACGAACCTTGGGAGGGGTGGGGGAATTGCACCCGCAATTGTGGGTACCTTTTACCTTATCCTTGGTGCGATCCTTATCGCGTTACCTCTGGGAATAGGGGCTGCAATTTATCTCAACGAATACACCCGTGAAGGCAGGATTACCCGGATTATTAGGGCGGGTGTAGACCTGCTGAACGGGACCCCTTCGATCGTCTTCGGGCTGTTCGGGATGGCCTTCTTTGTCCTGTATCTCAAATTCGGTGTATCACTGCTTGCCGGGCAGGTAACACTTGCCATGATGGTGCTCCCGACGATGATACGGACAGCTGAAGAATCGTTGAAAAATGTGCCCCAGTCGGTCCGGGAAGGGAGCCTGGCCCTCGGTGCTACAAAATGGCAGACGGTACGAAGCGTTGTGCTCCCCCCCGCGGTCCCCGGAATAATCACCGGGACTATCCTCTCCATTGGCAGGGTCGCTGGGGAAACAGCCCCGATCCTTTTTACCGCCGTGGTATTTTCCTCAAGGACACTTCCCTCCTCTGAATTCGAGCCGGTGATGGCACTTCCCTACCACCTCTATATCCTTTCCACGAGCGTGCCTGGTGCCTCACTCAACCAGTACGGGACTGCACTGGTGCTCCTTATCCTTGTAATCGGGTTCTATCTTGCGGCAATTATCGTGCGAAGGCATTACCATATGAAAATCCGATGGTGAACAAAATGACAGAAGACTATACGATCATCCAGGTGGACCGGTTAAACCTCTGGTATGGGGATTCAATTGCACTCCGGGATATCACGATCGGTATACCTGACCACAAGGTGACTGCCCTGATCGGTCCTTCCGGCTGTGGAAAATCTACCTTGCTCAGATGTCTGAACCGGATGAATGACCTCGTGGACAGCTGCCGGATACAGGGTGCTGTGAATTTCCATACCAAAAATATCTATGCCAGCGATGTTGACCCGGCTGAAATAAGGCGAAAAATCGGGATGGTATTTCAGAGGCCCAATCCCTTTCCGAAGTCAATTTACGAAAATGTTGCCTACGGGCCCCGTGTACATGGTATGAAAGAAAGAAAGCATCTGGATGCCATTGTCGAAAAAAGCCTCCGAAGTGCCGCGTTGTGGGACGAAGTAAAAGACCGGCTCCACAACTCGGCGATGGGCTTATCAGGCGGGCAGCAGCAACGGCTCTGTATCGCCCGGACACTCGCCGTGGAACCTGAAGTAATCCTGATGGATGAGCCCTGTTCAGCACTTGACCCGATCGCGACTGCGAAGATTGAAGGCCTGATTGAAGAGCTGAAAACGCAATACTCAGTAGTAATCGTTACCCACAACATGCAGCAGGCATCCCGGGTAAGTGATTATACGGGATTTATGTATATGGGTGACCTGGCCGAATTCGGAACAACGCAACAGATTTTCGAGAAACCCAAAGAAACGCTTACTGAAAATTACATTACAGGAAGATTTGGATAGGTGATACCGGTGGCAGATAAATTCCATGATGAACTAACCGTACTCCGCCAGGACGTCGTTACCATGGCCCGTTTCGGGAGGGATATGCTGAACGACTCAATGAAAGCCCTGCAATTGCAGGACCTGGAGAAAGCGATAGAAGTCAAATCCAGAAAAACAGCGCTTTCATGGCAGCATGACTCACTTGAAGACAGGATTTTCACGATGATCGCCCTGTACCAGCCTGTTGCCCGGGACCTGCGGACCCTGGTATGTTCACTTATGATTGTTCAGGGAAGTGAACGGATCGGGCGGTACGGGAAGGACATTGCGAATGCTACAAGGCATCTGGACGAGAGTGAATCTACAGGGAATTTCATCAGCATCCCCCACATGTCAGAGCTCGTGGTCGCGATGATTGATGATGCAACCCTTGCCTATGAACATGAAGACCTCAATACCATCAACGATATGTCGAAACGTGATGATGTGGTCGACTCCCTCCGTACCTCAATATTCCGGGAATGCTTAACCTACATGATGGAAGACCCGAGGACCATTACCCGGTGTACCCACTACGTTATGATCTCCCGTTTCCTTGAACGGAGCGGGGACCATGCCTGCAAGATGGCAGAGAAAGTCCATTACATGGTGACCGGTGAACGGATAGAGATAAAATAACCCCTGAAGACGAATTGGAATTGATATGAACCATGCGGGCCACGATAAAAAAAGCATCATTTTTCTCTGTAGTTACAACTCAGTCAGGTCGCAGATGGCCGAAGGTCTGATGCGTCACCTGTTTGGCGACAGATATATCGTCTATAGCGCCGGTGTTGCGAGTGGCGGAGTAAGCCCGTATGCTGTTGCGGTGATGAACAATATCGGGATCGATATTTCCCACCAGCGTTCAAAAACCCTGCATGAGTTCAAAGGCAGACATTTCAGCGTGGTGGTGACCTTGTGTGACCATGGAAAAGAAGCCTGTGTGTCCTGCCTCCCGAAAGGAGACCTCGTACTTCATCATAACTTCCCGGCTCCAAACGAGATTGGTCTTCCGAAAGAGGAAATTATAAAAGAATTCAGCGAGGTCAGGGACCAGATTCGGACCTGGCTGATGCATCAGTTTAGTTAGTCCGTGATTTTCCAAATTTATATTTTTATCTAGTATTCTTGCTAGTAATAAATATTCTATATATATTCTATATATGCATATATTCTCTGTCGGGAATAAGTATATATTCAGCAGTCAATGGTGACTAGACCATTATGGTACTAGATCGTAAGAAATTTGGAATTGCAGGACTTGTCATTGCAGGCCTGCTCATGCTCATGGTCTTTTCAACGGGTTGTGTAAATAACTCCGGGGGACCGACTCAGGCAACTACTGTACCGACCGCTGCAACGACCCAGGTCTCAACACCGGTCTCAACACAGGCAACTACAGCCGTAGCGGGCACACCTCAGGCCACACAGTCCGCTGCTGGAAGCAAGACCCTCAAGATATCAGGTTCTACTACGGTCCTCCCAATCGCCCAGAATGCTGCCGATGCCTTCATGACAGCCAACGCGGGAACCAATATCCAGGTATCCGGTGGTGGATCAGGTGTTGGGGTCCAACAGATAGGTGACAAGCTCGTCGATATTGGGATGTCTTCACGAGACCTTACGAAGGATGAAATTGCAAAATACAAGGAATTCGTCGTCATCCCGGTGGCACTTGACGGAATCGCAGTCGTTGTTAACCCCAACAATAACCTGGTTAATTCCCTGAGTATCGCCCAAATCCGTGATATCTACAGTGGAAAGATCACCAACTGGAAAGATGTCGGTGGTAAGGACATGGCAATCGTCGTAATCGGCCGTGACAGTGCATCGGGGACCCGGACTTTCTTTACTGATACCGTGATGAACAAGACCAGTTACGTAAAGACCCAGTTCGAGAAGAACTCGAACGGTGCAATCCAGCAAAGCGTCGCCCAGACCCCCGGGGCAATCGGATATGTAGGGCTTGGGTACATCGACCCGACCGTGAAGGCGTTAAAGGTCAGCGTCAATGGGACACTCGTAGAACCATCCATCAAGACTGTTCTTGACAAGACATACCCGATTTCCAGGTCGCTGCTGTTTATTACCAACGGTCAGCCATCAGGTATTGTGAAAGACTATATTGATTACATCCTCAGCCCTGAAGGCCAGAAACTGGTAACAAAAGAAGGCTTCGTGCCTGTTCCCTGAAACATTT
>CAVWXH010000006.1:0-97435 GCA_963758915.1 uncultured Methanomicrobiales archaeon | reverse complement strand
TTGGCTGCACCGCAAAAGAGAGACCACCTGCGAAGGGATCTTCCTCGTTTTCCAGTAAGAGGTGCCCGTTGCCACTCGTCAGGGTCGCAAATATTTCCCTGAAATTCCCATCTATTGCGTGATAGGCTTTGATAAACGCTTCAAACTTCATTTTTCCAAAGGTCTCGATCCTTTCCAGAAGTGTTGTCCGCTCTCTTGACAAAACGTCCTTTCGCGCGGTCCGGTCCTGGGCACGTTTCTCAACCTTTTCGTATTCCTCAATCGCAAGCATATTGACTGCGCCTATCTTCCTCATAGCATGGCCCGCTTCTGCAATGCCGTCATCAATCTCCTGGAGGGTAAGATCAGTGGCAACTGCCCCGGCTTCCGGCGTCATAACCGCGATCTCCTGTTTAAGAGTGTTTTCACGTTCCAGAAGCGCGGAAAGTTGTATTTGTGCCCTTTCGAGAAGTGAATCAAACTCAAGGATCTTTTTCTCCGAGGCGAGAAAATGTGCCATCGCTTCTTCACGTTTCGCTCTCAGTCCTTCAAGTTCTCCGGAAAACATCTTTTGTTTCTCTTCAAGTGCTGCGATCTCTCCTTTCGCTGATTCGATCGACTGTTTCAGTGATACGGTCTCCCGGTCAATCTCTTTGTTGCGCTCCTGGACTTTTTCGAGTTCTTCTTTCAGGTCACTCACCCGCTTGGTGAAATGGAGGCGTTCCCTCTGGAGATCGGTTATATCCGACTCTTTTTCACGGAGCCTTCTCTCAAAACCCTCCACCTCTTTCCTCCAGTGGTCCCGTTCTTCGGTAAGGGCTGGGATCCGGGTCCCTTCGAGCCTCTTTTTAATGACCTCCATATCCAGGTTCAACTGACCGATCTCCTCGGTAATCGCATCAAGGGTTCTTTCGAGCGCTGCAAGCTCCTGGCTGCCAGTCTGCATCTCATTTTCAAATGTATTCAGGGTCGAAGTGAGAGCATCGCGTTCGAGTGTGAGATCTTCAATCTGCCTTGAGTATTCATCCAGTGCCATCCGGTTTCTGTCGATAATTTGTGAAAGTTCAGCCCTTGCATGTCGTTTTTCATCGATTACCGAGGTACTGCTTTTTATTGCAGATTCAAATTCCCCCGCTTCCTCGCGAAGCTCACTGATGCGTATCCTGAGCCTGTCGATTTCATCTCCAACGGCCGCTCCGAACCCTTTCAGACTTTTCTTAAAAAATCCACCTGTCATTGCACCAGAACGTTCAAGGAGTTCACCATCGAGGGTGACCATGCGGTGCTGACCGATCATTTTGCGTGCGCGGTCAAGAGAGTTTACCACCAGCGTCCCTCCAAAAACAACACCGAATGCATCGCGGTATCGTGGATCAAAGGTGAGTAAATTTACTGCATAGTTGATGATCCCTTCATCCCTGATTGGAGGGTATTCCTGTTTCTTCAGGCGGGTCAGTGGAAGGAATGTGACCCGGCCCAGTTTTTCTTCTTTTAAGTACCGGATCGCCTGGGAAGCAACGGAATCATTTTCAACCACCACATAATGGAGTTTTCCCCCGGCTGCGACATTCAGTGCAGTCGCATATTCCGGTGGCGTCTGGCCGAGTTGCATGATAGTCCCGATAACCCCGTCCATGGAAAGAACAGCCTTCAGGACGCTGCCTCCTGCTTCCCCCCGCGCCTGTGCCTGGGCTTCAAGCCTTACCACTTCCTTTTCAAGGGTCTGTCACTCCTCCCTCGTATCTTCAAGCATCTTCCGCTTTGAGAAAGAACCACTCTCTATGGCGGACAACTCCCGCGTAAGCCCCGATTGCCCTTCTTCAGCCTTTAATGATTCAGCTGCCAGGGATTCCTTTAATGCCTCTTTTTCCGCAATATTTGTTTCTATAGCCTTAATCCGTTCTGTATGCCGTTCTTTCTCGGTCGTCCTCATACGGCTTTTTTCAATATACAGATCCTGCTGGTGAATAATATCTGACCGTGCCCCCCGTTTCTCTTCAATCGTTTTCATGAGGGAGAACAACTGGTCACGTGACCCCTCTGCCTCTTTGCTCTCGTTTTTTATGGCGGTTTCGGTCTTTTCAAACTTCGCGCGTGCTGTCGCCGTCTCCATAGCGAGATTTGTCCTGTCAATATTCTGGTTCCGGACCCCGTCATTGCATTCCACTATCCGTGTCTCAGCCCTCTTGGTATCCAGGTAATTGCGGGTAATGTCTTCGAGGTTTCCTTCCTTGTCCCGCTGGAGCCGGGTAATTGTCTGTTCAGCTACTTTTATCGATCCTTTCAGTTCTTCAAGTGAGGATAACAGTTTCAGGTAATCTGCACCGCTCTTCAGGTTGATCTGCTCATCTATCTCCTTTAAGTCAGTCCGGAGGTATGCGAGCTCATTTACCTCGATGCTCCTGTCTGACTGAATTCGCTGGATACCGACATTCTGATCCTCTACCAGGCCGGTAAGCGCCAGTAGCTCTTTTTCACGTTCACGGATGGTCGCTGCAAGCCGTGCGTTCTCGAAAAAATTTAATTTGTTCTGCCATTCCTGGTACTTCAGTGCCTGCTCGCGTTCCAGCTTCAGCTCAACAAGACGCTGGTTCAGCTCAAGGAGAAGCATCTCCTCACGCTCAATCCGCTCCCTGACAACCTCGAGTTCTCCGAGTGCCTGGTCCCTTTTCGAATCAAACTCGGCAACCCCGGCAATCTCATCGATAATTTTCCTCCTCTCGTAGTCACTCATTTCAATGATACGCGTGATATCCCCCTGCATGACAACATTGTACCCGTGAGGTTTAATGCCGCATTTTGCAAGGATTTCGATGATGTCGGTCTGTTTACAGAGACGGTCATTCAGGTAATTATAACTGTAATATCCATTTCCGGTCCGTTTAATCCTTCGACGGATTTTTGTGCCATCAGAAAAAGTAAGAGAGACTTCAGCGGTGTTTTTCCCGGAGTTCAGGTTGATCAGGTCAGTAAGTTTCTCTGCGCGAAGGTTTCTTGAGCTGGAAAGTGCAAGGACAAAGAGAATACTATCGATAATATTGCTTTTTCCGGACCCGTTCGGACCTGATATTACGGTAAATCCTTCAAAAAATGGGATCTTTGTCTTTTTGAAAAATGACTTGAAATTATCTATCTCGAGCTCACTGATATACAAAGACGGGGCTCCTGCCTATTTCTTTGACGATTCCTTGTCATCGTCCTCGGCAACGATAAGACTACTTTTTTTGGGTTCCGACGAGGACCCCGTCTTTTTACGGCTGGCAAATCCTGCTGATGCGACGATATAGTGGTTGTCCCCGCGCCGTTCCTCCATCTTCATCGTGCCGTCGGGCTGCATGATCATATCCATGTGTTTCTCTTCCACGACAGGCGCTGCCGCCCGTTCAGGAGTCGTTCCTTTTTTCTGCATTACAACAGTCCCTGATGTTGATTCAGCCTGACCTGTCGGCTTCATCATTTTGAGCTCCTGTCTCCGTTCTTCTGAAAATTTATTCAGCCTCATGGCAATTGACTTCAGGTCAAGAAGTTCTTCTGTGAGTCCTTTGACAAGCGCTTCCAGTTCCTTCATTTTGCGTTCAAGAGCCACGACACGTTCTTCAGTGGTCATAACCGGAATATCAGGATTTTTAATAATTTCAGCCATTAGTTTTCCCCATCTCGAGTCTTGGTAAGTCATTCCCAATGATATCATCATTTATTTCGCATCATTGAGACCCTTAAAGATAAACATGAGCCTGATTACGTATAATAATTATGCTACGCCGTATCGCATAAAAACGACCATTGTAAGACCCTGTCACCATTTTTTTATAAGCTGGCGCCACCTTTCGGATATCTGTCTTACGTGATATGGCTGGTTTGGCATATTAGAGGTCCCAATGATATAATCCCAAAACAGCAACATTTGCAGAGTCCCACCCCGTAATAATTTCAATCCTGGTTGAAGCAGAAACGGATCACTATATCATGACAATTTCATGACACCTGTGAAGTTCCGGTATCAGCCCGAACAGAAAAAAAATCCTTAATTAAAAAAGACCTTGAATTACTTCTTCCAGGGATTGTATAACTTCTTTAACTGCCTGAGTGCAGTTTTGAGAACTGACACAATAAAAATTTTGAGCCGGAATTTTGAGCCCTCTGACTTCCGGAAGAGAGGACAGCGATTCAATTCGCCTGCCTCCGGCATGAGGTAACACCCGGGCACCCATAACCTATGCATCATTCCGCCGCGTTTAAAAATGTTAACGGCATAAATCCCGGGAAATTCACCGCGTATCACCCGGGGAGAAGAAAAGGTATTACCATATCAGGACGACTTTTTTATATATGTCACATCTGTCTGCGACTGATCGTGAAATAGCCGATATAATAGAGAAAGAACGTCTTCGCCAGCTGAACGGGCTGGAACTGATAGCATCCGAGAATCTTGTCAGTAAGGCGGTACTGGAAGCGATGGGGTCGATAATGACCAACAAGTATGCCGAAGGTTACCCCGGAAAGAGGTACTATGGTGGTTGTGAATTTCATGATATGGCGGAGAACCTCGCCCGCGACCGCTTGAAAACCCTTTTCGGCGCACAGCATGCAAACGTCCAGCCGCATTCAGGGACCCAGGCGAACATGGCTGTGTATTTTGCATTCATGAAGCTTGGCGAGACTCTGATGAGCATGAAGCTATCACAGGGGGGACACCTTTCTCATGGTTCACCGGTTAGTTTTACGGGCCAGTTTTATAAAGTAGCCCAATATGGCGTGGATCCTGAGACCGAAGTTATTGATTACGGTGTTGTGGAAGAGCTTGCAAGGAAGGAGAGGCCAAAAATCATCGTCTGTGGCGCGTCGGCATATCCACGTACCATAGACTTCAAGGCTTTCCAGGAGATAGCCGATAGCGTGGGTGCGTATTGCATGGCAGATATTGCGCATATCGCCGGGCTTTGTGCGACCGGGGTCCATCCGAACTCGGTAGGCGTGGTCAATTTTACGACAACAACAACCCATAAAACACTTCGTGGACCCCGCGGCGGGGCAATAATGTGTAATACCGAATACGCGCAGGCAATCGACAAGGCAATTTTTCCAGGAATGCAGGGGGGGCCGCTGATGCATACAATTACAGCGAAAGCCGTATGTTTCCATGAAGCGCTTCGGCCTTCCTTTACTGACTACAGCAGGCAGATCGTCAAAAATGCAAAGGCGATGGCAGATACCCTGATAGGGCATGACCTCAGGCTGGTATCAGGAGGGACAGACAACCACCTCATCCTCCTCGACCTTACTGCACAGGGGATCACGGGTCTCGAAGCGGAAGTCGCACTTGGCAAGGCGGGTATCACGGTTAATAAGAATACGATACCCAATGAAAACCGCAGCCCTTTCGTAACGAGCGGTCTACGGATCGGTACACCGGCGGTAACGAGCCGTGGTATGAAAGAAGAGCAGATGCACCAGATCGGTGACTATATCGCGTCGATCCTTAAAGATATCAGTAACACTGCGAAGATTGCGCAGATTGAAAAAGAAGTCATTGCAATGGCAGGTAAATACCCGCTTTACCCTGAATAACATGATCATCGACGGCAGGCTGGTTGCACAGAAAAGGCTGGACCTGGTACGAAAACAGGTAGATAAATCGGGGTGCCAGCCCCGTCTTGCAACAGTCCTTGTAGGAGAGGACCCCGGCTCAAAGATGTATGTACGGATGAAGCATGAGGCCTGTGAAAAGGTACATATTGTTTCAGTAAAGGCTGACCTGCCTGCTACCGCCACAACCGGGGAGGTGCTCGCGAAAATCATGGAGTTGAATCACGATCCATCGATCGATGGTATCCTCGTTCAACTCCCCCTGCCACCACAGGTGGATACCAGCAGGGTGATCCAGGCTGTTTCCCCGGAGAAGGATGTGGACGGTTTCCATCCCTGTAATATCGGCCTCCTCTATGCAGGGACGCCAAGGTTCACTCCCTGCACCCCGAAGGGGATTATGACGCTCCTGGAGGAATATAATATCCCTTTGCAGGGCGCAAGGGCTTTAGTGGCAGGACGCAGCATCGATGTCGGACGGCCGATGGCCGCATTACTCCTTCACCGTGATGCGACGATTACGATAGCCCATTCAAAGACCATGGACCTGAAGGACGAGATTAGGCGGGCTGACATCGTGGTCAGCGCGATCGGAAAAGCCAGGTTTATCACCGC
Organism: uncultured Methanomicrobiales archaeon; assembly: GCA_963758915.1. Lineage (GTDB taxonomy): Archaea > Halobacteriota > Methanomicrobia > Methanomicrobiales > Methanospirillaceae > CAIKOD01. The sequence continues at coordinate 91,255 of CAVWXH010000006.1, read as the reverse complement.
AGATATGGTTAAACCCGGGGCGGTGGTAATCGACGTCGGGATCAACTATCTTGACGGAAAATTATGCGGGGATGTTGATTTTGACCATGTAAAAGATGTGGCCTCCGCAATAACTCCGGTACCGGGAGGTGTGGGGCCGATGACGATTGCATCACTCATGGAGAACACGTACATGGCAGCAATGGAACGTTCATGCACCAATGTACCGTAAACGGGCTGAAAATCGGTGATGGTGCACCCGTCAGGACTATGGGGGTCATCAATTGCAGCCCCGAGTCCTTTTTCCAGGGGTCATACCGTTCAGGGAAGGCTATTGGCCAGCGTGCCATGGAAATGATCGCACAGGGTGCCGATATTATTGATATCGGGGCACGAAGTACCTCGCCCCTTTCGCCCCCTGTCAGCAGTTCCTGCGAGGCGGAACGAATGGTAACAGCGCTCCAGGAACTGGAGGGGACGGGTGCCATAGTCTCTGTTGATACAATGCGCCCCTTCGTGCTCAGGCAGTGCCTGAAATTCGACATCCATGCCATTAACGATATCAACGGCCTTGCTGACCAGGAATATGCACAAATAGCAGCAGATTCAGGGCTTCCCTGTTTCCTTATGGCATCCGCGTCTTCACCTGGTGACTCAACAGACGTGGCAGCTACCTTCAATGCATTGCAGCTCGTCACATCAAGGTGCGAGTCCCTTTCAGTCGGGGATTATGTCCTTGACCCTGGCATTGGTTTATGGAACCCCGGCCGTAACGTAGCCCTCGACTGGGAGCTCTGCAGGAAGTTCCATGAATTTAAAAAATTCAACCACCCCCTGCTTGCTGCAATATCCCGTAAGACCTTTATCGGGGACCTCCTCTACCGGAAAACTCCCGAAGAACGACTTGCTGGTAGTCTCGCCCTGACCATCCTCCTTCTTTCGAAAGGAGCAGATATTGTCCGGTGCCACGATGTGAAAGAGACAAGAGATGCAATTATCGTCTACGAAACCATGGTGAAAACCACATGAATGCAGAATTCACCGTCAGGGGCGTTTCAACCGGGATCATCAGGCCTGGTGAAGATATCGTTTCTGCCCTCATTGCAGCATTATCAGTGACAAATAAAGCACTCCTTGAGGGGGACATTATTGTTATTGCCGAATCAGCGCTCGCAACCGCTGAAGGTCGCCTGATAAACCTCGGGAAAGTCACCCCCTCCAAGGAGGCCATGACACTTGCAGATGAATTCGGTATGGACCCACGGGAAGCCGAGGTTGTCATACAGGAAAGCGACAGTATTGTAGGGGGAGTTCCCGGGTTTCTCCTCTGCATGAAAAACGGGACGCTGCTTCCCAATGCAGGCGTGGATGCATCAAATGCTCCCCAGGGGTATCTTGTGCCGCTTCCACGTGACCCGGATGCAAGTGCCGACCGTATAAGGAAGGAGATCCTTGCCCGGTGCGGGGTAAACACAGGGGTGATTGTGGCAGACAGCAGGACTCATGCAATGAGGGTCGGATGTAGCGGTGTCGCAATCGGGTGTGCCGGGATACCATCCGTGATAGACGATCGAGGAAGATATGACCTTTTTGGACGGAAACTTCTGGTGACAAAAAGGGCACTGGCAGATAATATCGCAACGGCAGCTGAGCTGGTAATGGGCGAGGCAGATGAGTGTATGCCTGTTGCAATCGTTCGTGGCATTGGAATCCCCCTGTCAGAAGAGGTTGGAGTAGAAGCGATCGCGGCAGAAGAGTGCCTTTTTATGGGTACGTTGCTGAACCTCAATAAGAAACGGAGTGACTGACCCGGGATTCAGCTACCCCGTTATTGTAGCCTTGTAATTACTTTCCCGGGACTGATACGTGGGATTAATCATCTTGTTCACCCTCATTGCAGTTGGCTGGCAGGGCCATAGTTTTATTATACCAATTTTTTGAGGAAACTGATAATTTCATTGATATCCGGAATACTATGGACAGGGTATACTTTGATAAATAAGACGTTCTGGTGTTCATCCAGGATGATAGTTGCCCGCTCTGAAAACCCATTGGTCTCCCTGAAAATCCCATACATCTTCACTACATTCCCATGAGGCCAGAAATCGCAAAGAAGCCTTGTATTCTTAATCCCAAGAGATTCCGCCCATGCCCTTTTACACGGGACTGAATCGACACTTATCCCGACTGCAAGTGTATCAAGGGATTCCAGCGCATCCCGGTTTTTTTCAAGCGAGTCCATCTGTCCTGCACAGAATGCTGTCCAGGCAAGGGGATGGAATGACAGAAGTGTCTTCTTTCCAGAATTTTCAAGGAGGTCAAATGTTTTATCGTTATGATCCTTGAGAGAAAAATTCTTCCCGATATCACCGGGTCGTACCATTGGTGGTTGCTCTGTCATATCCGACATAACAAGTTCATCACTTTGATAGAGTAAGATGCCTTTCATCCGGAGCCTGCCGGAAAAGATGTATGGAATTGTGTTCCAACCATCCAGTATATGGACGATTCGCTGATTTTTAAACTATTCGAAGGACTGCCGAGACAGGGGCCGGGAGCTGATGCATGTACTGAAAAAATGTTTTCCATGCTACCTGAGGTCCCGGCAGCACCAAAAATCCTCGATATTGGCAGTGGTACCGGGGTGCAGACTCTTGCTCTGGCAACACTTGTCAGGGACGCGGTTATTACTGCCGTTGATGTGTATCAGCCTTATCTGGATACACTTAAGAAAAATTCAGATGCGAGGGGCCTTGGCCAGCAGATCACCACGAAATGCACATCAATGGATGACCTCCCGTTTGGCCCTGAGTTTTTCGACATCGTCTGGGCTGAAGGCTCTGTGTTCGTCATGGGGTTTTTTGATGGCATCCGCTACTGGAAAAAATTTTTAAAACCCGGTGGTTACCTCGCGTTATCGGATCTGGTTTGGTTTACTGATAAGCCGTCACCTGGTACCAGAGAATTTTTCGGGCAGCAATATCCCGCCATGACCACCATCCGGGGTAACGAAGACAAGATTAACGCTGCGGGTTATACCCTCCTTTCATCATTCAATTTCCCTGATTCGGCATGGTGGAAGAATTACTATGACCCGTTCGAGATACGACTCGCAGAATTTGAAAAAAATTACGCGGGTAATGAAGAAGCCCGGGCATTGGTTGAGGTATCAAGGAAGGAAATCTCATTGTTCCGGGAGCATTCAGATGAATACGGGTACCGGTTTTTCCTTTTACAAAAATAATTCTGCGATTAAACACCCGGCGTAGTTATTGCCCAGTGCTCCGTGAGACACCAACACGCCCTTTTTCTATCAATAGCGAGAAACCGCAACCCTTCAGAAAATCAACCGCTTTACCACGACCGTGAATCATCAGCTCCACAAGGTCTTCCCGTTCATCAACGTCGGTATGGAGCCGAAAAGAGTCCACGATTTCGCAGGATAGTCCGGCACTCTCCGCGATTTCACGGTGTTTTAAGAAACTGGCCCCGTAATAATCAACATGGAAACGGGAACGGTCTTTGATAAATATCGCATTCGTCCCCCCACCCCTGCCCGGGCCAAGAGCCATGTCACAGGTAGTGGATATCATCCGCCGGACTACACCTGGTGTGACGAGGGGTAAGTCGGCCATGATAATGAGCAAGGGACCAGAAGAACTCCTGATGAGACCGTTCAGTGCTGGGTTTAGTTCCTCGGCAGACACGTTAACTTTCGCATACGCACAGTGGAGAGGGACAGTGGAGAGAATAAACGGGTTGCACCCGGCATCCTTTAGAGAGAGTATTACATCGGTCAGCATTGCTTCTGCGAATAACTCGCGCTCTGCAGTTGAAAGCACAGACGAAAGCCGGCTTTTCGGGTTCACCGGTTTGAATGGGACCACGGCCTCTATGGACATTTTATACGAATAGCACTACGGACATCAAAAATCCATCGTTTTAACGTGGATCGATCAATAAATTACCAAATAAATCACATCATGTATAATAACCATATGAACCCGGTACCATGAACAGGAACGTAATAACCTTTTCAAAAAATGTCTTTCTGCCACTCACCACGGTCTGCCGCAACCGGTGTGAGTATTGTTGTTTCCGGACACCAGTAACAGAACACTGTATTATGCAACCGGGTGAGGCAGAATATACCCTGGTCCGTGGTGCAGCGAAAGGTTGCACAGAAGCCCTTTTTACCTTTGGTGAGCGCCCCGAAGAAGAGCAGGGTTTCAAAGCCCTTATCAGGAGTATTGGATATGACAGCATCCTCCAGTACTGCCACGCACTCTGTGAAAAAAGCATCGCAAGCGGTCTCCTGCCCCATACGAATGCCGGAATTATGACTGCTGAAGAACTGGAATACCTAAAACCTGTGAATGCAAGCATGGGCCTTATGCTTGAGACAACGGCAGACCTGCCTGCACATCGTAATTCACCAGGGAAAGTCCCGGAAGTCCGGATTGAAATGATTGAGAATGCAGGCATGTTGAAGATTCCATTCACCACAGGCCTCCTTCTGGGTATTGGTGAGACGATGCAGGACCGTGAGGAATCACTGATGGTGATCCGCAACCTTCACAAACGGTATGGCCATATCCAGGAAGTGATCATTCAGAATTTCTGTCCGAAACCCGGGACTCCGATGGGCAACAGTCAGGGAATCAGATATGATGAGATGTGCGCGGTGATTCGGATCGCGCGTGACCTCCTTCCTGAAGATGTGGCCATTCAGGTAGCGCCTAACCTCGCCGATGCGGCATCCCTGATCCCATGTGGGGTAAATGACCTGGGGGGGATATCCCCGCTGACAATCGATTATGTGAACCCCGAGCATCCATGGCCCGCAGAAGACGCACTCAGGCGCTCTGCAGGGAATTATCACCTCGTTGAACGCCTCTGTATCTATCCTCAGTTTATAGAGAGAGGGTGGTTTTCAAATGAATTAGAACCACTTATTAAGCGCCTTGTCAAACATTTACGGGTACAGGAGACCTCTTCATGAAACAACTAGATTTGTTGTATTCCGGGAAAGCAAAGTCTGTGTACCGGACTGAAAATCCCGGAGAACTGGTAATAAAATTCAGGGACGACATTACGGCATTCGATGGCCAGAAAAAGGATACTCTGGCTGACAAGGGAAGTCTTAATGCCGGTGTTTCAACATTTTTTTTCGGGCTCCTTGAGAAAAATGGTATTAAAACACACCTTATCCGGAAAATAGATGATACTACCATGCTTGCCCGTAACCTGACAATGATACCCCTTGAGGTGATCGTCCGGAATATTGCCGCTGGCTCGATGGTGAAAAATTTCCCGATCGTCAAGGGGACCCCGCTTGATCCACCGGTAATTGTCATCGATTTTAAAGATGACACACATCATGACCCGATGCTGAATGACGACCTGATCTTCGCGCTGAAACTCGCAACACCTGAAGAGCTCAGGGAGCTGAAACAGATTGCATTGCAGGTAAACCGGGTGCTCCGTGACTACCTGGCCGGGCGGGGCATCGATCTGGTGGATTTCAAGATTGAGTTTGGGAAAAAAGACGGCCACCTCTTTGTTGGAGATGAGATCAGCATGGACTCGATGCGGCTCTGGGATACAAAAACAGGAGAGTCCCTGGACAAGGATGTCTACCGGACAGGGCAGGGGGATGTAATCACCAGTTATCAGCATGTGGCTGCACGGATTATTACGTAAGAATAATTGACATAGAGTACGGAGCCTGAAAAGGTATCTGTTAAAAAATGACCGTGCCAGCCCCTGTAACCGGAAACAATGGCTCCGACTGGGTATCAGGAAGCCCAGGCCGAACACGTTTTAAAAAGGTTTTTAATGAAAGACCAAGTCAACGGTTATATGAATAAGAGCGATAATAAACAGAACCTGCATATATTCCCTGGGTAAAACAGGAGAATAAGTGATACAAAGGATAGTTCAGGCAGTCTATACTAAGGAGGAACAGGAATGATGGCAGACAATGAAGGGGAGAACGAAATTCTTGCATGGGCAGCGGGATATGCTAAAAAACATGGTTACAGACTGAATCCTGAAGAAAAACGGCTTGAAAGCGTGATAAGGGGCCTTGCAAAAAATAAGCACCGCTTTGGTGCACAGTATTGTCCATGCCGGATAAGGAGCGGTGATATGGAAAATGATAAAAGTATTGTCTGCCCCTGCATCTATCATGACCAGGAGATAAAAGAACAGGGTTCCTGCCATTGCAATTTATTTTTCAGCGAAGAAACATCAGGTTAATAAAATGCCACACGGGCATAGCGATCAATGGCCTGACAACGAAACCTAAAAAATTTTTATCCGCAACATTGGTCCTATACCAACACTATAGTACCATCTTCCGGATTCGAATCATTATGAAACGAATCCCCCGGTTTTCAGGGCTAAGCCCCCCGCTTTGGCGACGCCGGTTTTAATAAAGAATGATCTCCAAATCTTTGAAATTTCCTGGGAGGTCACAATTGAACCCTGCCAATGACAATCTTATCCGGGGTTGGGCCGGCAGGGGGTGAAACCCCCTCCTGTCAACAGTCCCCTCTTTTTTTTACTGCGCAGGATTTAAACAAAGCCCGCAAATCTCTAATTTCTCTATTTTCAGCGTTTATCCATCCAATTTTGCTGATATTCAATGCATTAAGGTATAACCCACATTCTGTTGAATTTTTCCTCGAACCAGATACCAGGTCTCGGCAACAATCGCCCCGGAATATTGATTTTACTGCTTCAACTGAACTTGGAAGAGAGGATATGGTAGAGGGCATAAAATCCTACCAGCATCGCTGCACTGTACCCGAATACCGCAAGTATCCAGACAAAGTTTGGCAACTGGATATTTGATGATAATAAGACAAGCGATGACCCGATTACGACAGCTGCAGTAATAATCCCTACAAGCAGTTTATCGCTGGTCCTCTCCAGAGACTGCTGGAGTTTCAGGATGTCAGTCTCGACAATTTCAACCCTGACCGTACCGGTTGCAAGTTTCTTGAGGGTCCTGTTGACATTCCGTGGCAGGTCAAACATACCATCTGTCGCTTCCATCAGGGACCGTGTTGCCTGCCGGATGAGGTGATCTGGCAGGTGCATCCTGTCAGAGATCTGTTCCAGGAATGGGTGAGCACGTTTCTCAAAACTAAAACCTGGATCAAGTTTTATCCCGATATCAAGGATCATAATGATTACTTTCAGCATCAGCATGAGACTGATCGGTACCCGGAGTTGATACCGTCTGAGTACCTCAGTCAGGTCATTGACAATCGCTGAAAAATTATTATTCCCGGGCGTGAATCCCTCGGCATCGAGAAGGGCAACATACATTTCATCCCGGATAGCTTCCCGGTCTTCTTCCCTGATAGTTACTCCCAGTTTCTCAAATGCTGAAAGGAGGATATCAACATCGTTATGGATAATCCCATGGAGCAGCCTGACAAATATAAATCGTTTTTCCGGCCTGAGTATCCCCACAACTCCGAAATCAAGAAAGGCCAGGTCTCCTTTCGCCGTAACCATCAGGTTTCCGGGGTGCGGATCGCCATGGAAAAAACCGTCTTCAAAGATCTGTTTGAGATAGGCGTCGAACCCGACACAGGCGATGGTAACAGGATCGATGCCCATCTTTCGGATCGCATCGACATTCGTGACTTTTACCCCTTCTATAAATTCCATGGTGAGCATACGCCGGCTGCTGCAATTCCAGTAGATCTTTGGAAACCGTACCCCTTCAATACCTTCAAAATTTTTCCTGAAACGGTCTGCATTCTTTCCGTCCTTTACAAAATCCAGTTCTTTTCGTATCTGGCCCGCGAAGTCCTGCACAATTCCTGTCGGATTATAGATACGTGACTCAGGTACTGCTCTCTCAAGCCTTGCCGCAAGAGATTCGAGAATCGTAATATCAGTCTCAATAATATCCTCGATACCTGGTCTCTGAATTTTTACGGCAACAACAGTCCCATCCCTGAGGCGCGCTCGATGGACCTGTGCAATGGACGCAGACGCTATGGGTTCCTCCTCAATCTCGAGAAAGATCTCCTTGTAACCGGGGCATGACTCCCTGATAACGGGGAGAATCTGGCTGAACGGGAGGGGATTATTGTGGTCCTGGAGCTTTTCAAGCTCCTCGATAAGGGGCTCTGGCAGGAGCTCCTGCCGGGTACTCATAATCTGCCCCAGCTTAACGAATGTTGGCCCGAGTTCCTCTATTGCAAGGCGGATCCTGACATAGACAGAAAGTTGTTCCTCGGGTGCACTGCCCCTGATACGGAAACGGCGGACACCCGGGAACAGGTCTTCAAGGAAAGCTCCGAATCCGTATTTAACGAGTACATCGGCAATCTGACCATAACGCCTGAACCGTGTGACCATGTGACTGTCCTATCCCTCTGTTCAATTCACCTGATAAACAGAAAAAAGGTTTGATACACAGGCCGGCCGGTAATTGGAATTGCCCCGGGTTCACTTGTGGCAGAAATAGGCTATTATTCCCTCATCAGCCACACTATCAATTCTCACAAACCCAACCCGTTCGAACTGCACTACCTTGTCCTGCATGGTTCTGACAGTGTTCTCGCAAAGGCCCTGAATATCCCCCTCCGGTGAATGGAGTGTGCACCGGGTAGCGCCTCCGGCTGGCAGCCACTGGACGATTGGGGCTTTTTGTGCACGCGCATCAGAGAGTGCTTCCCCGGAATAGGTTAGACTGGGGTTTCCGGATGACCAGTCTACCGTTACGTTGAACAGGTCTTTCAGCCGGATCATTCTTACATCATTCTTGAATTCCTGGCCTGGAAGAACGACATCATCTTCAAACTTCAACGTACGGTACCCTTTCTTCTCATCCCCGGGATGGAGGAGTGCATGGGCTTCCCTTGCGGTTGCACCAATGATGGTGAATGGTACCGGGTCGGGTACAAAAAAGAACCGGTCTGCGACCGGATCTATTATATCACGGTTTTTCGCGAAGAGATTGTCCCACGAGAATGATATGTCAGTCTCCCCGATCCCGATATCGAGGACTACCTGCCGGACGGCTTCGTGCCGTATCCCCCGCCTGGCAAGGGCTCGAAGTGTCCCGAGCCTGATATCGTCCCAGCCAGAATACATACCCGACCTGATACCCTCCCGCATCTGAGAGGTAGAGAGGACAACCCCCTCGATTCCCATCCTTCCGTAGTGACGGTAGACCGGTTCATTCCAGCCGAAATACTCGTAGATAAATTTCTGGCGGCGGGTATTCGCAATGTGGTCTTTACCCCTGATTACGTGGGTAACCCCCATCAGGTGGTCATCAACGGCCACCGTGAAGTTCATCAGGGGATATACATGTGCTTCAATTCTTGGATGCAGCGGTTCATTCAGGATACGAAATGCAGGAAAATCTCGCATTGCAGGATCCGGGTGGTCAAGTGATGTCCGTACCCTCACGGATGCCTCGCCTTCATAGAACGCGCCATCCAGCATCTTCTGCCAGAGGTCGAGGTTCTCCTCAATCGTATGGCCCCGGCAGGGACACGGGGTTTTTGCCTGCTTTAAAACACGGAACTGCTCATTTTCGCAAGTACATACATAAGCACCACCAAGCCCTATCAGATCCCGGCCAATCTTGTAATACTGGTCAAACCGGTCACTCTGATAGAAGATATCGGTAATCCTGAGGCCCATCCATTCGATATCTTCCTGGACCATCCGGTACGCATCCGGGTCTACCCGTTTCGGGTCTGTGTCCTCGATACGAAGTATATACCTGCCGCCGTAACGCTCCACATACGCATCATTCAGAACCGCTGCCCGTGCATGTCCGAGGTGGAGAGGTCCGCTGGGGTTGGGTGCAAACCTCATTACCACGCCATTTTCTGCCCTTTCGAGGTGGGGGAGCTCGTGGGTATGGATTTTTGGCGCATTCATCTCCTCGATCAGTTCGGGAGCCAGTTCGGCCAGTTTTTTTCTTCGTTCATCGGGGCTTAGTTCTTCCACCTCTGCAAGCACTTCCTTTGTAAGCAGGGCAATTTCCTGCGCCCGTGATCGGAACCCGGGGTACTTTCCCATAACCATCCCGATAACCGTTCCACTTTTCGGGAGATTGTTATGCTTGACTGCATTCTGAAGTGCAAAAATAAAAAGAGCGTTTTTCGGGTCTGTTTCCATTTCAGTACCCTCTGGTCACAAAATAATCCCCGATATCTATGAGGAGCCGTTTTGCCTCAGAATCCGGCAGTATTGAAACAATTTCTTTTCCTTTCTGAACAAGTTCCAGGGCTGTATCTCTCACTTCCCTTATTACCCCGAGGGATTCCAGCCTTTCAATGAGTTCATCTATCTCCTTATTGGTCAGTTCTCGTTTATATTCAGAAAGATCGAGGCCCTTTTCTTTTGCTTTAAGGGTAATAAGCGTCTGTTTGCCTTCACGGATATCAGATGCCCGGTCCTTCCCACTCTTTTCAGGACTGGTCATGATATCGATCAGGTCATCCTGGATCTGAAATGCCATGCCGGTATAGAGCCCGTAATGATAGAGCGCATGGGTCTTGACTGCATTCCCGCCAGCAAGGATACTCCCAATCCCGGCTGATGCTGCATACAGTGCACCGGTCTTTTTGGAGACCATCTCAAGATACTCCCCAACCGTAACATCGTTGCGTTTCTCAAACGACATGTCCATGTGCTGACCATTGCAGATCTCGACGCAGGCTGCTGCAAGCATCGAGATCGCCCGTACTTTTGCGTTGTCTGATGCCTCCGAGATACTGATAAACTCGAATGCCCGTGCATAGAGCACATCCCCTGCAAGAATAGCCGTAGGTTCGTCCCACTTGGTGTGCACCGTCGGGACTCCCCGGCGGAACGCATCGCCATCCATGATGTCATCATGGATCAGGGTGAAACTGTGGGTCAGTTCAAGCGCAAGTGCCGCGGGCATTACCTCATCTGAACTTCCTCGTTTCACTGCATCAGCAGCGAGCATCACAACGGCAGGGCGCAGGCGTTTCCCACCGGCCAGCAGGAGATGGGCACTCGCTTTCCCTAACTCCAAAAACTCATCACCAAAAAAACGGTCGATCATCCTGTCGACCTGTTTCTGTGTTGAATCCAGATACTCCATCAGATCCATGATTATCTCCAGTAATTTTTTTTAGTTAATTTTCAACCTGTGCCCGTTTGACATGATGTGTACATCATTGTGGAGGGTATAACCGGTTTCGGATGCGAATTCTGCGTACGCAGAGGTCATCCGGATATTTCCGTGTGCCGGAATAATATGCTGCGGATTTAACAGGTGGATGAATTCATAATGGTCCTCACGGTACGAATGACCACTGACATGGAGGTCTTCGAATACTCTCGCCCCGGTCATCCCGAGATGTGCCTCCACCATGTATCGCTGACCCCGGTTCATAGGATTAGGTATGACTTTTGCTGAGAAAAGGACTTTATCTCCTTTGTCAAGTTTGTATGGGGTATCACCGAGAACCAGACGCGTCAGGATTGACCCTGGTTCGCCCTGGTGACCGGTGATAATGGGAAGAAATTTTTCCTTTCCGGACTTCATCATCCGCCTCATCATGCGGTCGACAGTCCTCCGGTTCCCGAACATGCTTACCGTATCAGGGAATGACACGAGTTTCATCTGTTCGGCAGTAGAGCTGTAACGCTCCATCGATCGCCCCAATAGAACGGGTTTCCTCCCGATTTCATGGGCACATTCGGCAATTGTCTTTACCCTGGCAATATGCGAGGAGAAGGTGGAGACAAGGATGGCATTTTTGTCGTCCTCGTAACTGGTAATGGTATCCCGTACAAGGTCCCTTGCAATCCGCTCACTTGGCGCACGTCCTTTATTCTCAACATAGGTACTCTCCACGATCAGTGCAATCACACCTTCTTTTCCAATCTGGGCAAGACGGGCAAAATCTGGTGGTTCACCAATCACAGGTGTGCGGTCTAACTTGAAATCACATGAATATACAATAGCCCCATGGGGTGTGTGAAGGACTGGTGTCACCGTATCTATAATACTGTGCTGCATCCGCACAAACTCAAGGACCAGGTTCTGTGAAAGTGTGTATTTCTGGCCCGCCTTCAACGCGAATAACTTGTTATTAACCCCGAATTTCTGTTCCCCAGATATCTGCTGCCGGATTAATTCGGTAGTATACGGGGTACTAATAATAGGGGCGTTATAGCGGTGTGCAAGTTTAGGTATGGCCCCGATGTGATCGAGATGCCCGTGAGAACAGACAATTGCCTTGACGCTTCCCTCAACCGTATTCATCATCGTATCGTCAGGGATAGCCTTCATCTGAATCAGGTCCAGAGAATGCAGGTTTTCCACCTCGGCATCTTCATGGATCATGACCTGGTCAAGCCGGAGACCCATATCGAAGATAACAATTTCTTTCCCGCAGCGGACGGCGGTCATATTCCTCCCTACCTCGTCATATCCGCCAACGGCAATAATTTCAATATCCATTATATTCCTCCATTATGCTGTCCACCATCTCCCGGGTTTTCCCGGTGATCATTGCATGTTTTGTCTTAAGATCTGCGACAGTACGAGACCCGGTCAGGAACATCGCTACCCTGAACTGTTGTTCAATCGTATCAATCGCATCATATAACGCTTTTTCACCCGTTAACGCCGGTTGTAAGAGTGGCAATGCCATTCCACAGAGGTCCGCCCCGAGCACAAGGGACTTGGCCATATCCACGCCGCTCCTGAGACCTCCAGTGGCTATAATGGGCCCTCCTGTCCGCGATACATCGCATAGACTAACAACGGTGGGTATACCCCATTCAGTAAATTCCCGGCCAAGGCTGATCAGTCGTTTATCTCTCTCGCTTGAGCTTTCCTCAGCCCTTATACTCTCAATTGCAGCCCAGGACGTTCCACCCCAGCCGCCAATATCGATGGCTTTTACACCTGCTCCAAAGACTGCACCAGCAGTCTCTGCTGAAATTCCACTCCCAGTTTCTTTTATGATGACCGGGTACTTAAAATCTTCACATAACGTCCTGAGCGCATCAAGGCACCCTGAAGCGTCATGATCTCCCTCGGGCTGTATTGCCTCCTGAAGAAAGTTTACATGGATCGCAATAGCATCGGCCCGGATCATTGATACAGCACGGTCAGCCCATTCGTTTCCATGATCGCGGAGCTGGACAATCCCGAGATTTGCAACCATAAAGGCATGGGGGGCCTCATCCCTTGCAACTGAAAACGTCTCTTCCAGGTCCGGATTCTCAAGGGCAGCCCGTTGTGAGCCCACACCAATTCCAAGACAGTACTTATGGGCGGCTCTTGCAAGGCGCCTGTTAACTTCCAGGGTTTCAGGGTGTCCACCGGTCATTGCAGCGATGAACAGGGGGAATTTGCTCTGGTGCCCGAGGAACCGGGTACTGGTATCAATCCGGTCCATATCACATTCCGGCAAAGCATTATGGACAAGCCGGACATCATCAAACCCTGTGTACCCGCGTTCTATTGACTTTTCGACGCAGATGCGCAGATGGTCAAGTTTTCTTGACGATGTGAGTGATACAGGTTCAGACATTCACATCACCCCTCACTCGTGTGCCACCATGCGGTACGGTGTCAAGAAAGTCACCAATCCTTGAAACATGAAATATATCAGAGGTGATCCCCGCTTCAGCAAGATGACAGAGCTCCTCCACCTTTCCACGCATACCCCCGGTTACATCAGTATGATTTGAATCCCCAAGTTTCAGGGTACCAGCCATCGCTGGCGTGATTTCATCGAGAACACTCCCATCAATGAACACACCAGGCACATCCGTGGCAAGTCCTATCCGCTGCATACCAAGAGATATTGACAGGACCGTTACTAGCTGGTCACCTGATACCACACATGCACCTGATGAACAATCCATCACCATATCACCATGAAGGACCGGGACCATGCCCAGCCTGAGCATGCATTCAAGCTGTCGGTACTCGCATGAAATCAGCCGGCCCTTATCCGCAATGCAGGCTGAAAGGGGCTGCACACCCACGGCCTCCACACCTGCATTGCGTAACGCCCGGACGATAGAGTCATTCAGTCTTCTTACTGCCATATGAGTAATAAAGATTCCTTCACGGTTTTCTGCCGAAACACCGGAACTTACATGATAACGACTCGCTTCCGGGTGGCCGCATGAACCCGCACCATGTACTATCACAAGCGATATCCCTTTCCGCCTGGCTATAATTTCCGCTATCCGTTCGATCTCGTCAGACCGGATAATACCATCAGCAGCCTTATCGGTGATGACACTGCCACCCAGTTTCAGGAGGACCCGTTCAGACATCCTTCTCCTTTCTTGCTCCCTCAGTATCGATGTTTGTAACGAAGGCACGTGCATCACATGCTTCAATCGCACTGGCAATACGGCTCTTCAGGTGCTTTGGACATAACGCAACCATACAACCCCCTCCACCGGCACCGGTAATTTTAGCCCCGTAAGCACCTGCGGCCCTGGCAGACAACACAAGCCGCGACAATGCAGGATGGCCGACACCAAGGACATCGAGAAGTGAATGGTTCATGTTCATCAGCCTCCCGAGCTGGACAGGATCGATTAGATGATGCATCGCGCACATTGTTACGCCACCGATCGCATCAAGAACTGGATCACATATTTCCGGGTTTTTTTTCTTCAGATCGGCAACCATCTCAACCATTTTTGAGGTGCTGTGGGAGACCATGGAATTCCCGATAACCATCTGGAAACTTTCCGGTGGCAGACGTCGTCTCGATGCACCCATGATAAAAATCAACCCCCCATAGGTGGACACCGTGGTGTCCGTCAGGCTGGCCCTTCCTTTCTGAACTTTTTTTTCGATATTAAAAGCCATTTCTGCGATCTGCTCCCGGGTATGGTTTATATCGAACTCATCATTGATTGCGGCGAGGGTTGCGACTGTGACTGCCGCTGAAGACCCGAGACCTGATGAACTCGGTAGCTGGGAGTTGATGTACACGCTCCCCTTTACACCCATCTCATCAAAACAGCTGTCAATATAAGGAGATTTTGCCGGGTGGGGGGTCCTGCTTTTACGTACAGTAACAAAGACACGTGGCTTGATTGCCATAGCGATAGCAGGTTTTCCATAAACCACTGCATGCTCGCCGAAAAGGAAAACCTTTCCAGGTGCACTCCACGTGACCATTATATCACCGCGAGGGACGCATATCCCACAACAGCTGAGTTATCCCCTGTAATGTCCCCGCTCGTGGCATAATGGATTAATTCAGCTTTCCTGCCCCCGTACTCCTGGCAGGCCATGAACATTGCAGATATCGGCCCATAACCACACGCCGTGATGTTTCGCTCTCCGATACGCCGGTAAAATTCTGGAATATCAAATTTGTACAACGCCTCAATAGCATAGAGGTCATTGTTCCTTGCAACATCCGCATGCACGTAATGAGAGAAATCGGATGATGCGATAATTCTGACATCTCTCCCCGTGCGCTTGATCGCACTTGAAATCTGCTCCGACAACACCAGTGCACTCCTGTAATCCTGCCGTCCCATCATTATGGGGGTTATCCTTGCCCTTGGAAACCTGTACTTGATAAACGGCAGCTGGACTTCAAGAGAATGTTCATCCCGGTGTGAGATCTCATCCGGATCAATATTCAGTGCCTCACCTAGTTCGTCATCATTGTCCACGATACCAAGTGGTGTCTCCCACGGTACCATAGATATACAGGTTTCAAAACCGCGATGACTGGGGCCGACCAGGAGAAATGTTCCGGAAAAACCGGGATTTATTGATGCATAGGACAGGGCAGCTACTCTCCCGGAATAGATATACCCGGCGTGAGGTGCCACAACTCCCTTCGAATTACGGCCGTTACCGGCATCAATAAAAAATTTTGCCAGCAGTTGTTCAAGGTGGTCCGGATCACTTGGATAGAACATGCCTGATACAGCGCATGGACGCAACTTCATCGGACTAACCTCTCATACTGATGGTATATCTAGAACTCGGTCTCGAAATCTTCAGGGGTGAGTGAGGTCGTAATTCCACGGAGCCTGAGCATCTCTCGTGTGAGGAGATAATAAATCATACCAAGTGCTTTCCGACCCTTGTTGTTGGTCGGTATGACAAGGTCTACAAAACTTGTCATATTATTGGTATCACAGAGGGCTAGAATCGGTATCCCGCTCTGCACTGCTTCTTTCACAACCTGTGCGTCACCAATCGGGTCAGTGACGACGACCACTTCCGGTTCGATATAGTTGTGGAGATTCTGATTCGTCAGCATCCCGGGTATGAACCGTCCGGTCACCGCCATTCCACCGATTGTCTCGGCAAATTTCTTTGCCGGGTACTGTCCGTACTGGCGGGAAGTTACGACAAGGATATTTGGTGCGTCAAACTGGTTCAGGAACTTGGCTGCAGTCTTGATCCGCCCATCTGTCTCCCTGATATCGAGGATATAAAGCCCGTCTCCCCTGACCCGGTAAATAAATTTCTTCATGTCCTTGCTTTTCTGCTGTGTCCCGATGTGAATCCCTGCAGCGAGGTATTCTTCCACTGGGACGAGCGGCTCTTTTAATTCAATTTCCATCTCTGTATCTGTCATTCTAGCATCTCCTCAATTCGAATAAGTTCATTCAGCTTCGCAATCCTCTCGCCACCCACAATCCCTGTTTTAAGGAAAATACAGTTAAATGCTGTTGCAAGATGCGAAATTGCAGTATCTGTCGTCTCTCCTGAACGGTGGCTCATCACGGTGTCCATCCCGTTCGTGTGCGCAAGCCTTACCGCTTCAAACGTCTCTGTCAGGGTACCGATCTGATTCGGTTTTATCAGGACACAGTTTGTCGAACCATTGCTGATACCATCGGTGATACGTCCCGGGTTTGTAACAAACAGGTCATCACCGCAGATGAGGCATCTGTCCCCTACCTGGTCAGTCAGTTCGGCAAACCCTGCGAAATCATCCTCGTGAAGTGGGTCTTCCACATAAATCAGCCCATAATGGTCGACAAGTTCACAGATATACGCAATTTGTTCTTCAGTCGTCCTTGTTATGTCGCGGTAATGGTATAAACCGTCATTCTCGTGCCACATCTGGCTTGATGCGACGTCAATTCCCATTCCGATTTCAAATCCAGCGTCATCAGAGACTATTCCGGTAGCTTCCTTTACAATCTCGAATGCGACGCGGTCACTTATCTCAGGTGCCCAGGCCCCTTCATCACCTTTACCGCACGGCTTATCCATGGCTGTCAGGAGTTCCCTGACCTTCCGGTGGACTGCCGCATTGGCAAATACCGCCTCTTTCGCCCCTGATGCCCCTGTTGGAACGACCAGAAACTCCTGAATTTCCGTTGCATTTGCAGCGTGCGCACCACCACCAATGGCATTTCCCAGTGGGAACGGGGTATCCATGACGAATGCGCCACCAAGATAGGTATACAACTCAAGACCGAGCGATGATGACGCCGCCTTCGCGTTCGCAAGCGAGAGCGCAACCGCAACATTTGCTCCAATTGTACTGAAATCAGACGTGCCATCAATTTCCCGGAGCAGTCCGTCAATATAGATCTGCTCACGTGAATCCTCACCGATGAATTTCGGTACCAGGTTCTCCCGCGCAAACACCACAGCTTCTTCCGGGGGCCGTACTTTTGCTTCAAATTTCCCGGTGCTGGCTCCGCTTGGTGCCGATGCACGCCCAAATCCATCTTCTGTGTAAATATCTGCTTCCACAGTAGTATTGCCACGGCTGTCCAGTATCGTTCTTAACTGGATCTCCTGTATGATCGTCATGCCTACTTCCTCTTCACAGTGATGGGAATGATGTTCTGCTGGAATTCCTCGATTGCGATCTCGAGCGGATCACACTTTTCGGTTTTGATCAGGAGCGGGGCACCCATCGATATTTGCAGGGCCCTGGCTCCGATTATCCGGGCTCTTTCATATCGGGTATACGCTTGCATTATCAGTCCTCAATTTTTTCACGTTAACAATAAATGGGGTCGCTGAGATTCGAACTCAGGTTACGGCATCCCGAACGCCATAGGATTCCAGGCTACCCCACGACCCCTCACTGGTACGGGTTGATATCGTCAATAATCTCCTTGTGCGTCAGCAGCATGCGCCGACAGCAGTAGCGATCCATGCCGAGATCGTCGAGGATCTTTTTAGGATCCTCGCCTGCATCACGGCGGTGTTTAAATTCTTCATACGCGGGGGAAATAACCTTTCCGCAGGTGAAACATCGTACAGGTATCATATCGACTCAATCTCGTTTTGTTCCTTAACGATACGATTTCTGGAATTTCTTACGTGCACCGCGACCATGCGGTTTCTTCGCTTCTTTCTGCCGCGAGTCATTGACGAGCAAGGTACGGTCATATGCAAGGTAGACTTCCTTGATCTGAGGGTCGTTTGACCACTTCAGGATACCACGGGCAAGGGCAGTCCTTACGGCTTCAGCCTGTCCCATGATTCCTCCACCCTGCACATCGATCGCCACATCAACACCTTCAATTGCTTTCGGCATGAGGAGGATAGGCTCGGAAATTTTCATCCTGACGAGCTCAGTACCATAAATCTCGAGTGGTACCGAGTTGATACGGATCCTGCCTTTCCCTGCTTTCATTGTCGCCCGGGCGATCGCTGTTTTTCTTTTGCCACTTGTATTGATAATCTTTATCATATCTCCACCCCTCAGTATTTTGCTCCAAGGAATGTGCTCACTGCACCAAGCGTGATATACTGCGCATTGTTCAGACGGTCCATATGGGCCTCCTCCAGAGTCTCTGTTTCTTTTCCCTGGAATTCAAATGGGACACCAACATATGTCTTAATCCTCTTAAATGCCTCAATACCACGCTCCCTTTTATACGGGAGCATCCCACGGATAGTACGCTTCATAATATGGTCAGGTCTCCGGGGGAAAAACGGGCCACCCTCGGTTGAACCACGGGACCGTTTATGGTCATAGTTATCAAGCACCCTTGCCCTGCTACCCGATATGATTACATTCTCGACATTGACAATTGCAATGGTCTCGCCATTCAATGCCCGCTGGGCAACGAGGCTTGCAAGCCGCCCGAGGAGGAGTCCGTCACCATTAATAATTGTAACCATATGACTCACCTCAGAATCCTTACCTGACTACCCTTCGGGTTGTCTTTCAGCAATTGCTCGATACTCATACACTGCCCTTTTGCCCCGGTAATTTTTTCAGCTGCAGACTCTGAAAAATTCAATGCTGCAACTTTTACCGATGCTTCAATGATACCACTGCCAAGGACCTTTCCTGGAACCAGAATCGTTTCACCATCATTGGCATAACGATTGATCTTGCTCAGGTTCACTTCAGCATACTTACTACTGGATGCTTCAATCCTTGTGGCAATATCCCGCCAGATATTAACCCCGTTCTCACGCGAAGTGTTCTTCAGCAGTGAGATGAGGTTTACCAGGCGCGGATTGGTCTTACTCCTGCTTTTCATCTCCTGTACCTCCCGATATTTCACCGATCTTCTCTTTCAGCTCCTCGGACTGGCCTTTAATAAACTGGAGACCATGCTCAATGATCTCCCTAACCGGCAGGGAGCCGTCGCTTTCTACTACGAATATATAACGCTTTTTCTCGAATGAGACCTTGATTGCCGGTTCTTCCCCGATCCCACTTCCAAGGCATGCTTTTTCACATAAGCCGCAGAGAGAACACTCCTCTATACGGCCCGGAACTACCTTAACGCGGGCACCATCCACCTCAAGTACTATCCTCGGGCATTCTTCAACACACTGGCCACAGCCATCGCATGCCTCACCAATTGTAATAAGAGGATAATTCTTGTACCCGCATGCCGTTGTCGGCTGCCATTTTGCATGGATTTTTCCCGTGGAAAGGATTGCGTGGGCCTCTACAACAACCTTCTGGTCTTTTGTCAACTTGACAATTGGGATATTATCATAGGCCGGTGTTATTGCCGGGTCTTCTGGTATAAGGTCTCTTGAATATACCATAGCCGGACCTTCCACGCTCATGGTAAACGTAGCCCTGCATACCGGACACCCTTCACCATTACAGGAACAATCTTCCCTTTTGACATAACTCGACAGGTCGGTCCTTATTGGTATCAGGCCGATCCGGTGTGCAAGCATTTCATCAAAGAGTGCACTGGTATTATCATAAATACGGACATCTTCTATCGCCAGCGTAGGAACCTCTCCGATCATTGCCCTGCGGAATGAATTGGCAAAGCCTGTATTGACCGGCCCTATCTGGAAACGGCATGAATTTTCTTCAAGCCTGTTGAATATAATCTCCATCAGACTCTCCGCCCACGCCTTCCGCCTTTTGCCCGGATAGAATCGTGCGGGACCGGGGTTACATCTTCAATACGCCCGATTCGCATGCCGGCCCTGGCCAGTGCACGAATTGCTGCCTGTGCTCCAGGTCCCGGGCTTCTTTGTTTTCCCCGGCCTGGTGCCCTGACCTTGACATGGACACCTGTGATACCCTTCTCACGTGCCACCTGTGCAACGTTTGAAGCCATCTGCATGGCTGCATAGGGTGAACTTTCGTTCCTGTCCTGCTTGACGACCATTCCACCGCTGCTCTTTGTCACCGTCTCGGCTCCCGAGAGGTCCGTCACCGTGATGATCGTATTGTTGAAGGATGCGAATATATGCGCTACTCCCCATTTTTCCTTGTCTGCTGCCATGATTACCTACCGACCTTGCCGATTCTTGCCCGCTCTGCATGGTCTGATAATGTCAGCGGGGATTTCCCGTAGTAGGATATCTGCGTTTCCTCTACCCGTTTTACACGGTATCCTGGAATTGAAACCCTCTTACCGTTGATAGCGACATGGCCATGGGTAATAAGCTGCCGGGCCTGTTTTGGTGACCTTGCGAGCCCCTGCCGGTATACAAGTGTCTGAAGGCGCCTTTCGAGCTGTGCCGTTACTTTCAGAGACAGTACATCATCGATATCGGCATCAGGTCCAAGAAGGCCCATTCGCTGGATATGATCAATCAGCACGGCCTTTTTTGTCTCAAACGTCTGAACGTCTACACCTGCGGACATCAGAGATAGGAGATCACGTGCTGCTTTCCTGTAGCGCCGGAGGTAGGCCTGTGCTTTCCAGACCTCCCTTTTGTTCCGGAGCCCGTATTCTATTACCAGGCGGGTCTCTTCTTCGATCCTTGTCTTTTCGAAGGGCCGTTTTGGCGTCTGGTACTGCTTGTGGTTCTTCCCTGGGTAACCCATCTATTTCACCACTTACTCTTTCTTCCTCTTCACACCCACGGTGGTGCCGGTACGCCCGGTGGACTTGGTGCGCTGTCCGCGGACTTTCTGACCCGTTTCATGCCTGATCCCACGGTAGCAGCGGATTTTCCTCATCAGATTGATATCCTCGTCGAGGGTGGTCGACAGGTCGGTGCCAAAAATGTGCCTGCTTTCTCCAGTATACACATCCTTGGGCCGGTTGACCATCCACGCCGGGACTCTCTCCGTATAGTTCTCCACCACAGCTCTTAATCGGTCTACATCCTCATCCTTGAGACGTCCCATTATGTCGTGTCCGTTGACACTGGCAAGCCGGGTTATCACACCTGCGGTGTGTCTGCCAACGCCCTTGATGCCCGTAAGGGCAACCTTGACCTGCTTCGTCCCATCCAGATCAGAGTTGCTGATCCGTACAAAATATTTTATGTCCTCTTCCTGAGCCATCCAATCCCTCTGAACTGAGATTTGCTCTTAACGCTGAGGGAGGGATTTGAACCCTCGAGTCCCAGGGGGACACAGGTTTAGCAAACCTGCGCCATACCAGGCTTGGCTACCTCAACAGCGAATCTCGCATCTTTCGACACTCGCAGCGCATGTTGGCTGCTCCATGAATGGTGCTTTATTATATAGATCAGAACTGGTGATAATTCTTTCTGTATCACAGAGTTGCAAAGGGTGGGGGAAAAAACGGCAACGAGTTCAATTCATTGAAATATTATCCTTTAATGTAAATTTCATAACGTTTCCAGCAAAGGCTGTCAACATGCAATTATGATATTCACATGGAACGTCTAGCCCTTGTTACCCCGCTGTTAATTAGGGCCGCAGTCACCAGCGGGAGAGCAATAGTCGCATCGCAGAAACACTGTACCCTGGGGGTGTGTACTGACTCTTTTCCCCAGCTGATGGCCTCTTCAAATGTACATCCTGACAACCCACCCCAGTGTGGTGCATCAGTAGTGTACTGAATCGCATAGGCATGGCCCTCCTGCCTGCTCTTGTAAATTGATGCAATTACCTGTGTCTGCTGGATAAAATTTTTTGGAACGCCCCCGCCAATATAGATAACCCCCGTCTTTTTTGAGCCCTCGACAATCTTTGCAATCTCGTCAATATCTGCGATCTGGTCAATCTCTATCCGGACACCCTCTCTCCTTGCCATGAGGAGCCCGATACCAATTGAAGAATCCGAGATCGCGGGAATAAATACCGGAACCCCGCTCCGCACCGAACTCCCGATCAGCGACGAGGCTTCCGGATGCGTCCTGATCAGGGATTCCCCATACCTCCGTATGAACTCAGCTGAAGACCCGTTAAACGGAGCAAGTTCAGCAGCAAAATCTGCAATCTGGCGGTCTACATTCCTGAATTGTTCCTCATATGCAAATACATCATATATCCTGTCAATTCCCTGGGAGAACAGGTGTCCATCATCAACATGATGATGACCCATGTAATGCCGCACACCGATATGCTCGCAGGCATCGTGGAAAATATTGGCGCCGGTCGAAACAATTACATCCACATAGTGCCGTTCAACGAGTTCTACAAGGCACTTCTGCATACCCCCGGGGATCATGGCGCCCGACAACCCGAGTAGAATTGTACAGTCCGGGTCGTTAATCATATCAGACCATACCCCCACGGACTCGCCAAGTTTCCTGCCCTGGAACCCGGTATTACTCATCCCTTCAAGGAGAAGGGTGATATCTGCGACAGGGTTAACAGGGCTTGTCGGTTTCATTGCCATTGTCTGAAAATCTATAGGTGGGATTTGATATAATGATTGTTAAATTTGGAATTCACAAATAAACAGGCTTTTTAAAATTTGAATGGCCGGGTGTTTTTGCAGGTTTACCATATGGCATGCGGATACCAGAAAAAACCCGCCTGGCACAGAAACAATCTGCAGGAATAACACTCAGGCCGTATTAAAAAAAATGTGGGAATCCGGCTGATCCGGTTATAATGCGCTGATCAACGAATTCCTTGTTACCATGCCGGCAAGGGTATTATTATCAACCACGGGAATTGCACTGATATTTTTCTGGACCATCATATCAATAACTCCTGTGATCTTTATGTCCCCTGTTACCGTGATCACCGGTGATGTCATGATGTCCTTCACAAGGAGGTTCCGGATACGGTGGTCCTGATGACGGTCCTCAACCATCTTGCGGAATTTCCTCATCGCTGTAGCCACGTCAGTTTCAGTGACTATCCCGGTAACATTGTTGTTTTCAGTCACAACAAACCTGTGAATGTTGTCATCGAGCATCCTCCGCCGCATGTGGACGACACGCTCTTCAGCATCGATGGTACAGGCAGGTTCCATCAGTTCCTTCACGCTGCCCTCGGGCCTGTATACTTTCAGCAGGTTCTGGGCATTGACCTGACCAATCAGCCGGTGATCTTCATCATAGACCACAACAAGTTTGTAATGCTGGAGAAGCGGTACCAGTACATCGAGGTCCTGGTCAGGATACACCGTGGTAAAATCTTCTTCCATTGAGTTTGAAACATGAATTGAGGAGGGGGAAAGTCCGGAGTTCTTCTTGCTGCCGAGGGTCTCCGCGATTGTCCTTCTTGAAATAGTCCCAACCACTGAACCGTTATTTACTACAATGAGTGGGTCAACCGCCTCACTAAGCATTTTGTCAAGTGCTTCGGTGATGGCTGCAGATTTTGCAATCGTCACGGGCTTTGACATGATGTCCCGGATAAGTAATTCTTCGCTCATTTTGCCACTTCCTTTATGATATCATCTCTTTTAAGGATTCCTTTGATTTCTTCTCCTTCGACCACAACGAGGCTGCTTACATGCTTCTCACGCATGAGAAGGACAGCTTCGCCGATCCCGGCTTCGGGGCTTATAGTTACCACGGGTCTTGTCATCACATCTTCAGCCACCGCGGATACTGATATAACATCCCGGTAATATTTTCTCCCTGCTGATTCCTCCTTTCTAAGCCGCATAATATCCTTTTCCGGCATATCCCCGCTCTTGTTATCTGTACACTTGTAGAACGCAAGGTTGCTTTCAGTAATGATCCCTGCGAGCGTCCCATCGTTGTTGACGACCACGAGTTTATCATCCCGTTCGATCATCAGGTTCACAATATGGTCAAGCGAGTGATAGCGGCTGACGGGGATTGCATCTTCCATCAGATCTCCGACCACGAGGGTCATGGTTCCAAGATATGCCGACCTGAAAAGGTCGGATTTTGTCACAATCCCCACAATTTTATGGCTTTCAATGACCGGCAGACCACTGATATCATGGGTAACCATCATACCTGCAATTGTCTTCACCACTTCACCGGGCTTCACCGAAAAGGGGTCGGGTGTCATCAGCAGTTCCACCGGTACCAGGTCAATCGGTCTCCTCCTCCATACGGGTTCGGTGTGACGCAGCCTGTAACCGATGTCCTTCTTGGTAATGATACCCATAAGGCCCGTTTCCTGTACGACAGGCAACCTGGATATTTTGTGTTTTAACATCAGGTTCCTTGCATGTGCAACGTTCTCTGAAGAGCCGACCACATATACCGGGCTTGTCATTATATCCGATGCAATCATCCGGGTCTCCCCTGTGCGAATGCTTTTACAAGGTCAAATTCGGTTACGAGACCGATCAGTTTTGCGTCTTCGATTACCGGCAGCGCCCCGACATTCCGTTCAAACATTTCACGGGCCGCATCATTGACATTCCTTTCCGGCACCGTGGTAAAGAGCTTTCCCGAAATTAGATTCCTAACCGATAAGGACATCACTTCTTTCACATCCCCGGTCTCCATGCCTGAAAAAACCTTTTTTTCACCAATATACCGTACAATATCGGTTGTGGTAATAATCCCGTACAGCACATCATCGGTTACAACCGGAAGTCTCCTGTACCGGTGGCGGGTCATATCCCGGGTCACTGCTCCGATCAGGGCATCCGGTGAAGTAACGCGTAATGACGTGCTCATAATATCCTCCACGCAAAGGTCTGATATTTCATGTGCGAGAGTCTTCATAACATCACGTTCTGTTACGATCCCTTCCATCGTGTCATCGTGGCCCACAACCGGTATTCCTCCAACCATCCTGCTGATGATTATTTCGACAGCATGGGCGATTGTTGATGACTCAGGAAGCGTGGTCATTTTAGGGGTCATAATCGTGCGGACACTCTCGTTAATTGCAGCAAGGAGGTTCCCGTCATGCTTGACCTTGACAAGATTGTATTTGTCTCCACCTCCAAGAAAGTTAATAATATCACCAGATGTGACAATCCCACGGAGTTTCCGACTTCCCGCATCAATTACGGGTAACCGGCGGAAACCACACCGGGTCATTGTCTCAACTGCAGCGATGATGCTCATACTCGGCTGAACAGATACGACATCCCTTGTTGCGATCGCCATTATTTCCCCAGCATGCGAGGCAATGTGGGATTTAAACTCTACCGGGCCCCGGTCAAGATTCCCGGGCGTTCTGGCAGATTTACCGACCGGTTTTATCGAACGATCATGATGCATGGTTACACTACCCTAATCCTCTATTGACGGCAAATTCCCTTATTCTAAATGTCACCGATATTCGCGGCCCGGTTATGCCAGCACCAGCGCCTTCATAACGTCATGCCGGTCCAGTATCCCCACAACGCGGGTCGATTCCAGGACCGGGACACGGCTGATATCATACCGTACCATACGTGCAGCCGCTGACTGAACTGGCTCTTCAGGTGAGACGGAAATGACCGTTTTGGTCATAATGGCCTCGATCGGTGTTGATACATTATTTTCGATTACACTGCGGACTCTCCCTGCCTTAAGGAGATCCCTGCTTGAAATTATCCCGAGACACTTATCCTTTTTAATCACGGGAAATGCGGAAAACCCACTTTCTATGATAAGGTTATAGACTTTCTGAACAGGATCCTCCGGCGCACAGGAAATTACTTTCTTCGTCATATAATCTCCTGCCAGTCCCCTGAGCTCGTGCCGTGTGATGATAATCGGGAACAGGTCGGAGATAATCACTCCCCCGATAATATATCGCTTCGCGTCAGTCACTGCTGCACTGTCAGTCCGGAATTCCCTGATTTCGCGCACCGCATGTTCAATTGGCGTATTCTCCAAAACGGCCGCGGGTTCTTTCATAAAACCCTCAACCGTCACATTTGATTTCGTTGACCTGATTTGCAGAACGTCACTAATATCAATATATCCAAGGAGTTTTTTTTTCCCGTCATGGATGTAAATCTCACGAAAGGAATCATCCCTGAGGATCTGACGGGCCTTTGTCACCGTATCATCCTTTTTGAGAAGCGGCACCTCGACCATGAAGTCTTTAACCATTTTCATTAAAGAAATTCCTCCTCCCTGCAGGATGAACAAAGCATGACGTTGTCGATCCGCTTTAAGTCATCTGACATCTGGCCACAACGGTTACACATCCCCATTTCAATTTCTTCTACCCGGTTCACCTCAATCAGGTCCGCCATCAGTTCATTAATCTCAGTAGATACCGTGAGAAGATCCCGCACCGTTACAATACCTATTACCGAGTTATCGTCGTTGACAACCGGTAATCGCCTTACCCGGTGCTTGATCATCATATGGGCTGCATCTCCGACAGTCTTTCCTGCCGATACCGTTATCAGCGGAGTGCTCATGATCTCGCCGACCTTCACGGTACCAGGCCTCTTGTCCTTCGCCACGACCTTACAGTTAATATCCTCCTCGGTGACAATGCCAATCGGCAGGTTATTTTTGAGAACAATGCAACTGCCCACTTCGTCCCTGCACATTGAGGCTGCAGCTTCCGCCACAGTCGCTTCGTACCCGATTGTTGTCGGATTGCTCTGCATAATTTCGTTTAACGGGATACGGGTCTCGAAATGGATCTGGTCTTTTTCATTACTCAAGAGTTCACCTCCATATGATGCTACAGTTTACCATTACAGCAAGACTCCAATATAAAGAAATTGGTGTATATATACTTCCCTGAAGAGGATTCCCGGGTTTTATAATCCATAAAAAAAATAAAAATGGAAGTATTGCATATGATAATATGCAGCGCCATTGATCTCTTCATAAGGATTATTGTGATGACACGACCGGCAGCATCAGAGCGAGGTGTTTGATGGATATTTTTGTCCAGACAAAAAATAGATTTTCAAGATTTCTCTCCGCGTTTTTCAAGAAAAAGCGCTCAAGAATTGGTATTTATGGGCCACCTAACGCAGGTAAGACAACACTGGCAAACCGGATAGCCCGTGACTGGGCCGGGGACGCGGTGGGAGCGGTAAGTGAAATCCCTCATGAAACCCGAAGGGCGCTCCGGAAACAGGACATCTGTATCTCTGGTGCGAACGGGCATTCGATAACAATAGATATCGTTGATACACCGGGGGTTACCACCAAAATTGATTACAAGGAATTTCTCGAGTATGGCCTTGACAAGGATGAGGCAATCACCAGGGCCAGGGAAGCAACAGAGGGGGTCGCTGAAGCAATGCACTGGCTTCGGGAGGATATTGACGGGGTTGTCTATATGCTTGACAGTACTTCAGACCCATTCCAGCAGGTCAACATAATGATGATTGGGATCATCGAGAGCAGGAAACTCCCCGTCATTATTGCCGCCAATAAAATTGATCTTCCGGATGCAGCCCCGCAGAAGATCAGGAGCGCATTCCCCCAGCACCCGGTGGTACCGATTTCCTGCCTTGAGGGCAAGAATATTGAAGAACTCTATGAACAGATGGTGCATTCCTTCAGGTGATCAAAAAATGTTACAGGGGGTTCAGATCGACCTAATCTCGCAGGAAAGTCTTGAAAATATGACATCGATGGAGAAAATTCACCTGATCCTTGATAAAGTCAGGCAGGGAACTATTGTAATTCTGGAAAAGGGGCTCGAACCTGATGAACAGAGCAAACTCATTGAAATGACCATGAAAGAGATCCTTCCTGATGATTTTAATGGTATTGAGATGGAAACATACCCGTCGCGCGAGGAGAGTTCATTCCTGTCAAGGCTTATCGGCAGGCATTCAGCCTCAACAAGACTCACTGTGATCGGGCCCGCAAACCAGTTGAAAATGATCAAAAAAGATAAAGACCAGATTAGCGCCTGGATATCAACACGGTGAAAATAAATGCCCCACAAGTGTGTGCAGTGCGGGAGGGACTACAAGGATGCATCCCCCGTAATCCTGCGTGGGTGTGAAAGTTGCGGTGGCAGAAAATTCCTTTATGTCGGGGAAAATGACAGGAATAAAGACATAATGCTGGAAAAATCCGCTGAAGCCCTTGCAAAAGAGACCCCCGACCAGGTACTGGTAGTGAGCACAGGAGCGGATGAAAAGAAGGAGGCCCGTGACAGGGTCGAAAGTATCAGGATCATCGCTCCCGGTACCTACGAGCTGAATATCGAAAAGCTTGCAAACTCTGATGAACGCGTCGTCGGAATCGGGACGGAGGGTAATTACCTGCTCGACCTTCACTCAATGATTAAACCCGGAAAAGATAAAAAGATCCGCAAATAGTCTTAGTTCATTCTCTTGCAGATCTATGCGGAAGAAATAACAGGACTGATTGTACCTGAGGGGGTTCACCCCCTCCCTGTCACATCCCAATTAGGATATTCCGGGCAGGGTTTCAATCGATTTTTTAAAATATTCCAGGTGTTCCAGAACCCGGGTATCCTGGTTTGTATGTGCCCAATAAAAAAAGAAACTTCAGGACTGTATGGGCAATGGAATTTCAGTCCGTTTATGCCACTGAAATTCCCGGGATTAATTTATATTGTCAACACTGTATCCCTTGTCGGCAAGCAGCTCTTTAACACGCTCACGATGATTTCCCTGCAGTTCAATTGAATTCCCTTTCACCGTACCACCGCAGGCAAGCTTTCCTTTCATATACTTCGAGAGGTCTTCAAGATCAATATCAGTCGGGTCTAGTCCCTCAATAACGGTGACTTCTTTTCCATACCGTCTCTTATTGACCTTGACATTAATCCTCTGCTGCTCCTTTGCTACCTCCTCACAAATACATAGTTCTTTAGGTAGTCCACAGGTTGGACAAATCCCACCGTTCATTACCTGTACCTTTAAAGTTACGTTATTTATTTGTTGGCATGAAAAAGGGGTTCTTTCCGGGAATATTTCCATTCATATAAGGTAATTGCAGGCAATATTTTGAGAATTAATCTGATTCACACCCAGAATTGCTTTCGTACCCCCGGCACAAAGGGGAGTGAAGAAACTCAATCGTATTTAAAATTCAGGCATGCAATGTACAGTACTAATGTCTGTTATGATCCTGGGTACTGCATCACATGTAGGAAAAAGCACAATTGTCGCAGCCCTGTGCAGGTCCCTGGTCAACCGGGGGTACCGGGTAGCACCATTCAAATCGCAGAATATGAGTCTGAACTCCTTTGTAACACAGGACGGCTGTGAGATCGGTATTGCCCAGGCAATGCAGGCAATTGCAGCGAAACTGGAACCGGATGCTGATATGAACCCGGTCCTGTTGAAGCCAAAAGGTGGGACCGTGTCACAGGTGGTCCTGCTTGGTCATCCATACAAGGATGTTGCAATCTCAGCGTATTACCAGGAGACCGACTACCTTCTCGGGATTGCCGTTGAATCTGCGGACAGACTCAAGGCTAAATATGGTCATATTGTCGTGGAAGGGGCAGGTGGGGCGGCCGAAGTAAATCTCTATTCACGTGATATCGCAAATATCAGGCTTGCAACAACCCTGAAGATACCTATCATACTTGTCGCGGATATTGAACGGGGGGGTGTTTTTGCATCCATATATGGCACCTTGCAACTCCTCCCTCCTGAAGTCAGGAAGCGTGTGATGGGGATTATTATCAATAAATTCAGGGGAGACCAGGGGATTTTCTCCCCGGGTATCAGTATCATCGAGGACCTGACCGGGGTACCGGTCCTTGGTGTGATACCATATTGTGATATCCCACTCCCAAGTGAGGACTCGCTTTCACTTGGGGACAAAAAAGCAGGACGCTATCCGGTCAGGATAGCGATAATACGCCACCCACATATCTCAAATTTTACAGATTTCGAACTCCTTGAACAACATGCCGCAGTGAACTATGTCACCCCGGGAGATTCACTCGAAGGATATGACTGTATCATCATACCAGGGACAAAGAATACCGTCGAAGATCTAATGGAACTGCACCGGAGTGGCGGGGCAGGGAACATTACCATGGCACGAAATGCAGGGATACCAATAATCGGAATATGCGGCGGTTACCAGATGCTGGGACGCGAACTGCACGATTCGGGCGTGGAGTCCCGCGAAGGGGTATATCAGGGACTTGGATTTCTTAAGGGAGTGACGAGGTTCATCAGTTATGAAAAGAATACCACGCAGGTCCGGCATCGTGCCAACCCGGTGCCCCCGATACTGTCAGGAATCGGGGAGGTAAACGGGTATGAGATCCATATGGGAATAACAGAAAAAGGTGAGGACATGGAAGCTTTCAACAATGAGGGGGCAGTATCTGCCGATGGCCTCGTCATTGGTACATACATGCACGGCCTTCTTTCCAATTCCACTGTTATCAACGCGCTCCTTTCATATCTTTATCAAAAGAAAGG
Organism: uncultured Methanomicrobiales archaeon; assembly: GCA_963758915.1. Taxonomy (GTDB): domain Archaea; phylum Halobacteriota; class Methanomicrobia; order Methanomicrobiales; family Methanospirillaceae; genus CAIKOD01. Next base: position 60,352 of record CAVWXH010000006.1, on the reverse strand, counting down.
CGAACCGTTTATACAACTGAAAGAGGGGGGATCTGCAGACCCTTATGACCAGCTCGCCATGCATTTTGAGGAGCATGTGGACATGAAAAAAGTTATTGAAATCTTTAATGAAACGTAAAAAAAATGTGCCGTTCGCCACAACAGGGAAGGGGAATCCCCAGGGCCTTTTTTTTGCGTTTTCTAGCTGATTATTACCTTTTTTCCGGAATATGCAGAGATCCTGTCCATAGTCTGTTGAAGTAACGACGGAATTTCCGCTTGTAATGTAGAACGACGCCCATCGAGTGCAGCCTTACTCCGTTCTATCTCTTCCAGTTCACTCGTTTTCAGATGGTAGCGATGATCCATTGATTCTTTCTCATGAACGAAACTGCTGCCTGCTATTTTCCTGCGGGTCTCTTTCAGCTGATTATCGGTGACCTGAATCCTGCGGTAAATTTCCTGCATTTTAGCGGGCAGAACTGAAGGATTGGAAAAAAACTGGTGTTCCTCCTTATTCTTAAGGGAAATATCCCCGTGAGTAACCATGACAATGATTTCAGGAAGCACGGAGTTCAATTCCTGGCAAAGAACAGGAATTTCATGAATTTCACTTTTTGAGAGGTGTTCTGCCAGGGCATGGGTCTTTTTGGCAAGAGCCGGGTTATGGTCTTTCTGGGCGACTTTTTCAGCCCGCTTCAGTACATGAACAATCATATTAACGGATGCGGAGAACTCACCACATGTTCTCTTGTGTTCCTCGTCCAGCTGTTTCTCTTCTGTATGTAAATCATCGAGCTGTATCGTGCGGGGGTCATGGCTTAAGCGGCTGATTTCTTCATTAATGACCTTAATTTCCCCCTCCAGGATAAGTGACCGTTTTGTAAGCAGGGGGTACTGGTCTTCTGCCCGGCGTAATTCTTCGCAGGAATGAAGGTAAGAATCATGCAGCTGCCTGATTCTGTTAAGTTCTTCTTCTTTTTTCCTTGTTTCTGCAATAACAGGATTCAGGGAGTTAATTTCCCGCCCAACCAGGTCAATCGCTATCCGGATAGCTTTCATCTCCTCGGGAAAAACTCCCATAAGGTACCGTCCGGGTCCTGCCGTACTTTTAATACACCCCTTGAGACATTCGGTAACAGCGTTATAAAAATCATCAGGGTTTTCCGGGTACTGCCGGTTAAGTGCAGATATTATGGCTTTTTTAAAGAGGGGCAGTGATTTTTCCACTACATTCCCGAGTTTTGGATGCACTACCCCCTCGTGTTCAGCCGAACCGAGAAGTCCGACAAGTTCCCTTAACTTATCAATGTTCCCAAGAATGTTTTTTCGTGACAAGTTAACATGGTCTTTCTCATTTTTCTCAACCTTTGAATACTCACCTGCCAACCACCCGGGGACCTCAACTGATGCCAGGGTCAGGGAGGGTTCTTCCTCTTTCCGGAACATTTCCTTTAACTGCCGAAACATGAATACACCAGTTTGCCCTGCAAGAAGACATCCTTTCTGATAACATACCCATGGAGAACTGCCGAAACGTGCTACCCGGCTCAGTCATCCCCTGCAATCCGGCGCAACCTTTCCACACCATCAATCTCACTGATTACTTTGACGACTGCCCTGGGCACCAGCTCTTCCCAGGGTTCTCCGGCAAGCATCCGTCTCCGGATTTCAGTACCGCTATGGGTAGCCCTTTCATACATTGCAGGGGAGTTGACAGGGGTCCCTGCTTCACGGAACAACCTGACAACAAGGGGATTGCTGGAGTAAATAATATCAAACGGGGGTGCCAGTGACCTTACATGTGAGACCCACAGGGCGTTTCTCCTGATGTCCTCAATCGGGATCACATAAAACGGGCACCCGAGTCCGTCCAGGGCAGTTGTTATCATCAGTACCCGTTCACCCCCCGTAAACGGGTTCTCGATTTCGTGGCTCATCTGGGCACTCCCGACCCCGATAACAATCTCGTCAGAACTCTCTGCAATCTGGCGGAGAACCTTCTGATGACCGTTATGATACGGCTGGAACCTCCCGATATAGAATGCCCTGCTCATTTTGATACCACCATATTTGCTATCCTGGCTGCAAATGCACCGGCGGTAAACCCGGAATCAATATTAACGACCGTGATGACCGAACAGGACTGGAGCATGCTGGCAAGAGCAGCCCTCCCCTGGCCCATGTATCCATAACCGCTGCTTACCGGAACCCCGATAACAGGGCGGTCAACAAGGCCGGCAACAACTGCTGGAAGGGTACCCTCGCGACCGGCAGCGACAATGAATACGTGGGCATCAAGGAGGGCTTTTAACGCAGGGAATAGACGGTGAATACCTGCCGCACCCACATCATACGCTGTACATACCCTGCAACCCATCTCCTCGGCGATTACCTTTGCCTCTTCTGCAACCCCGATATCTGACGTTCCGGCAGTGATAATTCCAACAACACCTCCTGTGGCTGCAGGCAGAGGGGCATCGGGTAATGAGAGGACTACCATATTAGCGGCCTCGTGATACTTGAAATGCAACCCCTTCTGTTCACTTTTTATCCTGACGGTTTCCGCCTGCCCGTGACTGATCCGGGATATCAGGCACCTGCCAGCCACCTCCGCATGGTGAGTGCCGATACTTGCAAGATGGTCTGAATCTTTTCCTTCAGCCAGCACGACCTCCGGTATCCCGCACCTTAGCGGCCTCCCAAGATCAAGGCGCGCAAAATCACCCACTGCATCTATCCGCAGGCCTTCGATCTCCTTGACAGCCTCCTCGAGCGAAATCTGCCCGTTATTAAGCCTTTTTAAGGCATCCCTGAGCATTTGATTCGGTTGCATGGTTTGATAATAAAGATATGGTCTGAAGTATAATTATACGTTCATCATATGAGCTATCTTTTATATGTCGCACTATTCGGGGCAGTCGCCGTCATATTCCTGTGGTTACGCGATGTCCGTATATATTACCGCACGGGTCTGCCGGGGTACCGGAAAGCAGCCCGGTATGGTGTGCTGTATGGTGCACTTGCAACCCTGGGGTTTCTAATCGTGCTGCTCGGTTCTTCAGCAGAGGTGATCGGAATCGGCATAGTGATGGCCGCACTTTTCCTAAGGGACAGAGGTACGCGGGAGAAGGTATGGACGGACGAAAGTACCGCAGAGCGTTTCTTAGGCTCGGTACGATATGGGAAAAAATAGGATAGATGACTGGAAATGGTGAGAGAAGAATGATACAGAGGCCACGGGGGACCAGGGACTTCCTCCCTGATGAGATGGAGCAACGGAGAGCAGTAGAAAAACGTTTGCGCGATGTTGCCCGTTGCTGGGGATATCGCGAAGTATGCACCCCGGAATTTGAAGAACTTGAACTGTTCACCGCGCGGTCTGGCGATGGGATAATCGAAGAAATGTATGTATTCGAGGATAAAGGGGGCCGCATGATGGCGCTCAGGCCGGAGATCACTGCAGCAGTCCAGAGGATGTACCTAAACGAGGCACGGGTTACCCCAAAACCATTACGATGGTGCTACTTCGCAGATTGTTTCCGGTACGAACGCCCGCAGAAAGGACGTTATCGCCAGTTCTGGCAGTTTGGCGTTGAGCTGATTGGTGCAGATACGTCGGTTGCAGATGCAGAGGTGATCATGCTCGCCCGTGACCTCCTTGAAGCTTCCGGGGTGTCATTCTCCCTGCATATCGGTCATCTGGGTTTCATGAAAGCACTCCTTTCAGACCTGGATTTAAAACAACAGCGCATTTTAATGCGATATCTCGATAAAAAAGACTATGATGGCCTGAAGGGTCATCTTGGTGTTTCGGGCAGGTCAGACCTCTATGGTTCCCTTACGACACTTCTCGAATGCAGATCACTTGACGAAATAAAAGAAATTACCGGAAAGATCCCTGAATATGAAAGAATAGAAGAGACATTCGGCCTGCTTGATGAAATGGAGATACATTATTCGATTGACCCGGGCATTGCCCGGGGACTCGACTATTATACCGGCATGGTATTCGAGGCATTTGCTGATAACCTCGGTGCTGAGAACCAGATCATGGGAGGGGGCGCTTACCGCCTTGCTCATCTCTTTGGCGGGGATGATGTGCCATCATCAGGGTTTGCAATTGGTTTCGACCGCGTAATGGTCTCACTGGGGGATTCTGCAGGAGAACCAGAACGTGTCGTAGGTATCGTCTACACCCCTGAAGGAAGGGCTCACGCGCTCAGGGTTGCAAGGGCATTCCGGGAAGCAGGGCTCCGGACTGAAACTGACATAATGGGACGTAGCATCGGGGCCCAGATCACCCATGCATCGAAATCTGCGCAATTCGTCGCAATTATCGGCAGGCGTGAACAAGAGTCAGGGACCGTCACATTAAAAGACCTGATCAATGGGGAACAGCGTGAACTGGACCTCCCATCTGCGATCCACGAGGTGGTAATGAGTGGTCCTCGCGGATGAGTCTTGCCAAGTCCCAGAGAAGTATCAGTGTCGCAGAATTCTTCGAGAAAAATAAGCACCTGCTGGGGTTTGACTCCCCCACGAGGGGGATTATCACAACTGTCAAGGAGGCTGTCGATAATGCCCTTGATGCCTGTGAAGAGGCGGAAGTCCTCCCCGATATCTATGTGGGCATAAAACGGGTATCAGGGGATGTATTCCGTATTATTGTCGAGGACAACGGCCCCGGTATTGTACCCGCACAAATTCCTTATGTCTTTGGAAAACTCCTCTATGGCTCCCGATTCCACCAGATTAAACAAAGCAGGGGCCAGCAGGGTATAGGTATCAGTGCTGCTGTGCTGTATGCACAGCTTACCACCGGGATGCCAACCCTTGTCATTTCCCGGACAAGTGCTGCGACACCTGCATGCCAGGTGCATCTCCAGATAAAAATAGAGACTAACGAACCGGATATCATCAGCACACAGGAGATCGAATGGGACAGGGCCCATGGGACGCGTGTCCAGATTGAATTTAAAAGCAGCCTGGCAGCTAAAAAAAGGCTCCTCGAATACCTGCGCTACACGGCTATAGTAAACCCCCACGCAAGGATCCGTGTCGACCTGGACGATGAAACTGAAATATTCGAGCGGGTGAGCGCTGACATCATTATTTGCCCGAAGGCTATCCAGCCGCACCCGCACGGCATCGAGATTGGGCAGCTGCAACGGATGCTTGCATCAAGTGATAACCCGGTTGAACAATTCCTTGTATCCGGTTTCTCCCGTGTCGGAAAGAAAACCGCTCTTGAAATGAGCCAGATTGCCGGAATATCCCCGGAAAAATCCGCAAGGAAACTGACCAAAGATGAGCAGCAACGGTTGATTGCTGCGATGCAGCAGGTAAATGTCCCTGCACCGTCTGCGTCACTCTGCCTATCGCCGATCGGGGAGGACCTTATTATCAGAGGCCTTCGTAAAGAGTTCCCGATGGACTTTATCAGGTCAAGGACACGCCCAAGCTCTGTATTCTCCGGACATCCGTTCATGGTCGAGGCTGCACTCGGATATGGAGGAAAACTTCCACCTGAAGGAAACGCACAGATCCTCAGGTTTGCAAACCGGGTGCCACTGATGTACCAGCAGGGGGCCTGTGCAATCACCGGCTGCATTACCCAAATAAACTGGAAAAGTTACTCCATTTCACAGCAGGGCCTTCCTACAGGCCCATTACTCATTCTCGTCCATGTTGCCTCGACAAATGTACCCTTCACCAGTGAAAGCAAAGATGCGATTGCATCGATCCCTGAAATTGAGAAGGAGATCACCCTCGCCCTCCAGGAGCTGGGGCGCGACTTAAAACAGTTCCTTTCACGGAGGGACAGGAACCGGCTGGCAGATGACCGTGCCCGTGCGGTGTGTGCAATAATTCCTGAGATCGCAGAGAAAGTAAGCGAGATTGTAGAACTGCCTGTCCCGGATATAAGCCCCATAGAAGGACGCATCATGAGAAAGATGGTTGTTAAGAAACGGTCATCAGGTGGCACAGTTACAATCGAACTGAACAATTATACTGAATTTAATGGCACGGTATCGGTGTACGAGACATCCCCTGACAATGCAGATGATGCCGAACCAAAGGCGGATTTTATTACATCACTCGATACCGAATTTACCAAGGTCTGGCAGGTGCCCCTGACACCGGGTGCCAGCTGGAAGGTTACCTGGAAAGGAAGGGGTGGTGGTAACCTTGATATCAGAGGGATAGATGAGGGAAAACTCGTGGTGGTGGACCTTAATGTCTAAATCAGACCTCAATATAAAGGCAATTGAAAGCCTGCAGACAATTGCACAAAACTGGTATGACCAGATTAAGAGCGGGATCATCCCCTCAATTAACCTTCCAACCCGGACAAAACACAATATTGAATTTGATGACGAGAGCGAAGTCTGGAAATACGGCGAAAAGGAGAGTACGCGCTCTGCAGGTTCGGCAAAAAGTGCGATGCACATCCTGAAAATGGCGTGGGTTATCTGGTTTTTGAAAAAACAGATAGGCGAAAACCGTTCATCGACGTTAAGAGAGTTGTATTATATCTCGGAAGGCTGGAAAAAAGCAAAATTCGGCGCACAGGATGAAAGCAATTTCCTGATCGAAGACCTTGAAATTCTGACCGATATGCAACGGGAAGCTTTCCATTTACGGCCTGAAGAAGATGGGGCAACAATATTTGGTCCGATTGAATTGAAGGAAGTCACACGGAGGGGAGAGCGTAAGATCCATTGCCGGGACGATGTAGGAGAGGCAGGTTACCAGATACCAACCAATGTCGATACCATCGATTTCCTTGACCACGATGCCAGATTTGTTATCGCAATCGAGACCGGGGGTATGTATGCACGGCTCATCGAGAACGGGTTTGACGAGGACTATAAGGCTATCCTTGTTCATTTGAAGGGGCAGCCTGCCCGTTCAACCCGTCGTGTCCTGAACAGGATAAATGATCAGTTCAAGCTCCCCGTGGTCGTTTTCACCGATGGCGACCCCTGGTCTTACCGGATTTATGCAAGTGTTGCCTATGGGGCAATTAAAAGTGCCCATATGTCAGAAATCCTTGCCACCCCGCAGGCCAGGTTCATAGGTGTGCAGCCAAGCGATATCAGGGACTATAACCTCCCTTCAGACCATCTCAATGAACGCGATATTGCAGCGCTCAACAGTGAACTTACCGACCCACGTTTCGCAACAGACTACTGGAGGGAACAGATAAATTTACAGCTCAAGATGGGGATGAAATCTGAACAACAGGCATTTGCAGCCCGCGGGCTTGATTTTGTAACAAAGGAATATCTCCCAAAAAGGCTTTCGGATATGGGAATCGTATGAAAGGTAAGGAAAAACGGCTCTGTTGAAACCCTCTCAAATATATCTTGCAGATTGGGAATTCCTAAATTTCGTTACGCTCCCGGGGTTCATGGCCCGGTGCTTATGCGACCCTGGTTGGGATAGAGACTATCCCCCAATACTCTGAATTTAATGAGCCTTCGGGAAACCCTGCCCGAAGAATATCTTAATGGGGGTGGGGCAGGGAGGGGGTGAAACCCCCTCCTGTCTTCGTATTTCCCTCTTATTTTTTTTGACACCGAAGGGTTTCAACAGAGCGTGCTACGAGCCTCTGGCTCATAGATTCACATGAAAAAATTGGCATTTTGATAGTTTTGCCGTAGTTTTTCATACCAGCCGGAAAAACCAACTCTTCACGATATTTCCCTGTATAAAATTGATCCCAGGGGTTGAATCTCACACGGGATTTATTTCCCATGTGTTATCCTGCAGGAAATGTTCCGGTTATACAAAGAACCGGAACGCAATCCATGCAATCAGCAACATGATTGCCGAATATTTGAGGCCTGCAATTGCGCTGCCTTCACCCATCTGCCCGGCGACGAGCCCTGAAAATATTCCCTGGATCATGGCGGCATGGGCAAATAACCTCTTGTAAAAGAAAAGATTCAGGTTTTTTATAAACTGTGGGCCGCCTGGCCCCCCTGCCTGGGCTGCGGTTGCCATCGTGGTAAGAAATGTCGTGACCAGTATAAAAATAACAAACAGGAACACCAGGAACGATACAAGCACAATAACGACATAGATCATCATGTTGTTGTTCCGTTCGGTTTTCAGCTTCACAAATTCATAGGTGTCATTTGCCGCGGCCCGGAGCACTTCGCTGGCATCTCCTCCCGCCCTGCTGGCCTTCGCAATCAGGTCGACACTCCTGTCTGCAAGGGGGGTACGCAGTCGTTGGCCGAAACGGTACATTGCGTCGACAAATGGCACATTCCAGGACATTTCGCTGTCCATCTTACGAATGTAGGGTGTAAGCGTACTATATTCACCAGCAGAAACGAGGTGGACCGCGTTGGGGAGCGTCATACCGCTGTCGTTCATACCAGCGAGATCACGGAAGAAATTGGGGAGCGCTTCCTCGAGATTGTTAATTCGTTTTGATTCCCTTGTGTAGAGAATTGCCAGGGGTCCGATGGCAATAAGGATTGAAATGACCGCGATATCATCAATAATTGTTGTCGTGAACATCACTGGCAGGCCATACTGCCGGATCATGGTCGCGGTACCGATGAGGAAGAACAGCAGGGAAACGGGTAAGCACACGATGAGAATATTAATCGGCTTTTCAATAAGCACCTTCAGGGGATGCCTGATGAACCGGCCAAACCCCATCCTGTGAGCGCGATCATATTCGAGCTTTTCTTCAATTTCACGTTCCGCATCAGCAGAATAACTGACACGTTTTCCAGGTATATCTTCAGAAAGGCCTTTTTTTCCTCCAAACCCCGGAATTTTATCTTTCCAGCTCATTTCAACCCTCCGGAGTCATCGCACTGATCATAATGACGAACATGATACTCCCCAACGGGATCATCATGTAGATGATCACAAAGAGAAAGATAGGATTCGCATTGTTTCCGATGACCGACATAATTGACTGGAGAATAATCAGGAAAAGAGGCCCTGCGACCATCGCCGTCACATACGACTCCGCAATAAGACCAAGGGTATCAAGGAAGAGTTTCTGGGTCTGGCGGTTTTCGACCGAATACTGCTCGGCTTTTGTCCGGAAATAAACGGTAAGGTTACTGCCACTCGAGATGCTTCCCATCGCACCCTGAATAAATTCCTTCATCCTCATGCTTGGCGTGGAAACAGAAGTAATTCTAAGGGCATCAATGAGGTCTTTTCCGAACATGTCAATTTCCCGCACAATATACCGGGCTTCTACAGAGCTTTCGCCGTATATTTTACTGTCTGCCAGCTGGCGGAAAATCTCAGCTGGGGGAATACCCGCTGTAGACATCGCTGTGATGTAATTAATCGCGTATGGAAGGGTTGCGTCGATATTCCTTCGCCTGTTTCCGGCGATCATTGCAGGATAGAGGTTGTAGATCAGATATGTCAGCCCTCCAAAAACCAGGAGAGATATAATAGTTACCGCAACGGTCCCGAGGAAAAGACTATAATTCGCAACAGGTACGAGTGCATCCGGGACAGCTCCACGATAGGTGACGAGTTTTGTCAATTGAAAAAAATAGGTGATCGTTCCGATGCCAACTGCTGCAAGAAGCCCTACAAGGACTGAGGTCACAATAGCTGTTGAGAGATATACCTCGAAGGGATTTTGTATTCGGGCGGAAAGCAGATCTTTTCGTAATTCCGAATATTTTTCACGCCTGGTTTTTACTCTTTTTCCGAGAAGGTTGAAGCAGAAGCGTTCGTAACTATTCATACAGCTCAGCCCTTACTTTTTGTATCACAGCTTCCGAATCCCTGAAATACGAAACAAGGATATTGGAGACATCCCTGAAATGCCGGATTTTCTTGATGCGCATCCACTCGAGGACTTCCTGCCTTCTCTTGAGTTCTTCCCTGATCCGCTCCTCATTCCATCCCCTCTCTTCCATGATCTCTTCTAATATGAAGGATTTACCTGAATAGGTAATTTCATCTGTTGACTGTCTCCATTTGAACACTTCGTTCGTGATCAACTCATTCGTGCGTGGATCAATATCGAGGATCTCGATGATCTGTTTATTGCGCCGTATCCTCTGGCCACCAACCCGTGCCTGAACCTGGACACAGACAAGGTCGAGAGCGGACAGCATATTTCTCGGGACATCAAGCGGGGGGTTTTCAATCCTGTGGACTACACTCGCAACCGAATCTGCATGTATTGTTGAATAGGTCACGTGCCCGGTACTCATCGCCTGGAAGAGGGTCTGGGCCTCTTTTCCACGTACTTCACCAACGAGGATGTACTCCGGTCGCTGACGGAGTGCGGCCCGAAGGAGTTCATACATATCGATCTCCCCCTTGCCTTCAGAGTCGAACGATGCCCTTGTAATACTTGGGATCCAGTTCGGATGCGGGAGTTTTAATTCCCTTGTATCCTCAAGGGTGACAATCTTGGCAAGTGGAGGGATGAACAACGCAATCGCGTTCAGCGCTGTTGTCTTTCCAGATGCAGTCCCACCGGCGAGGAGCAGGGATTTCCCCGTTTCCACCGCAAGCCAGAGAAAGGCGATTGAAAGGGGAGAAAAAGTATGCCATTCGATCAGGTCTGTAGGGGTGATTGGTTCTTCCCTGAATTTACGGATAGTGAAGGTAGACCCATGTGCCGTTACTTCCTGGCCCAGCGTCATCTGAATACGGGAGCCGTCGCTCATTGTTGCATCGAGCATAGGTTCAGCAATCGAGATATATTTCCCTGCCCTCTGGGCGAGTTTTGTCACAAATGAGTCAAGGTCTTCTGCGTTAGTGAATATCACGTTGGATTTCATTGACTCATAGCGGGCATGGTAGACAAATATTGACGAATTTACACCATCACATGAGATATCCTCAATATATTTGTCATGCATAATGGGGTCAATCAGGCCCTGGCCGAGGAATTCCTTCTCCATATTATAGAGAATTTTTGCCCTCTGCACTGGAGTCAGGGTAAGACCATAATCTGCAATGATGTCATCCGTCACTTTTTTAAGCGTATTTCTTGCAAATTCGGGAACAATATCCCTTGAATTAACATCAAGTCTTTCAAAGATCCGTTCTTTTAATTCTGAGAAAAGGTCCAGTTCCGCTGGCGAAAGGACAGGTTCAAGCACGGTATAGGTGTACTCATGCGTGGAATTGTCATATACGACCCGGATATAGGCGTAAGGCTCATTGACAGGATAAAACTCCAGCTCCTCAACACCAGCTCTTGGCTTCATTACAAGATCTATGAGCGGGCCGTGGATTTTCGGGTTGTATTCCACGGTCTCATGCCTGATGAGTTTGAACAGGTTGAATTTATTACGGAAACCACCCTTTTCAGCAGCTGCAGAACCATCCCCATCATGGTCAATTTGTATGCTGGAGAGGCCACCTGACGGGAGTCCGGCCTGCCATATCTTATCGATCTCCTCGGGAACACTACCGTCTGCCATGGTAAATCGCGAGGCGCGGCCCTTCAGCTGTACCTCGTCTATCTCAAACGTCACACCTTTCGGGAGAATTAGTCCACTAATTCCCTTGATCTGGTCGAAGCTGACAATTTTTTCATCCTGTTCGGAAATATCATCAGACCACATCGTCTTTGCAGCGTTCACAGCCGGTACCGGGGTATCCGGAGTCGCGGGCCTGGCTGCAGCAGCTCGTGTCACCGGGGCAGGTCCACTGTTTACGAGGTGCGTAATAGGTTGTTCTGCGGGAGGAGACTGCATAATGGGCGGGGAATCGGACGAGGGGGGTTGTTTGGGAGGGGAGGATACTGGTACAGCTATTCTTGTTGCATCTGGGATTTCCTTTCCCGCACCCACCTGACCGGATGGTGCCGGGGGTGATGGCACTGAGGGGGGAGTAATGACATTCTGGACCCCGATACGTTTCATTAAAGCATCGATGTCTGTCACATCATTCGTCTTCGTCTCTGCATCGGGTTTTAAAGGGGGGTCTGCCTTACCAGTACCTTTCTTCGCCGCCAGAATTTTTTTCAGGAACCCCTGTTCCTCAAGTTCATCATCATTCATTGTTGTGTAGCATTGATGATATTCGCTGAGCTATATTATTAAAAGGATCTTCCTTCACTACCTTCAAATAATTACCCCTCCGGAGAAGAAGAACCGATCCACCAAAAGCACACCATCTCACCTGACATCGCTCTGGATACTCTTCAGGACCACCCGTATCAGGCCTATGTTTGCATCAGGCCCGGTAAAAACACAGAGGAACAGGTCACCATACGGAGCAATAATTATTTTCCCGGAATTTGTTTCAAGTATGATCTGGTCGATCAGGCCAATTTTCATATCCTTTGCAATTTTTATTCCTGCCCTGAGCAGGTCTTCAGCCATCGCTGCAACCTGGTCAAAGTCTGCTTTACCAAGGGACTGGACTGAAAACCCCTCTGAAAATGCCGATACGGCGATCACTCCCGGCTGGACCAGAATTTTTCTCAGTACGCTCTCATCGAGAAGATCGGGGATTGTGGGTATATGGGTTTCATCCTGGAGCAGAAGATTTTCATTCCGGCATATTTCCACTGCAACCTGGTATTCATCTGCAGTATAACTGTTAAGCTCCATCTTCTCCGGGGAGGTCGCATTGATAACTTCAAGCGCTCCGTTACCATAATAGAGTTTATCCCCTGACGTAAATGAAGCGGCAATTATTTTACCCTTGTCAATCAGGATGATCCCTTCACCCTGTTGAGCAGTAGTTTTTATCAGCCCTATATGGCCTATTATCCGCTGCACATCCGTATCCTGAAGCGGATTATTGATATACCCGAGATGGGTCCCTTCCGGCAGATTCATGTTATTATAGGGCAGCCATCAGTCGTTCTTTGTTCTTCTTCAACTCGTACCTGATCCTTCCTACATTGGCAGTAGAATCTGCCACTATTGCGATTAATTCATCTGAGGAAAGAGGTGATAAAATGATTGGTCCTTTTTCAAGCTCTACAAGCATCTGATCGAGGTTCCCTTTACCAAGCTCATTCCCCATGGCTTCCGAAGTACCCATGCCGGTGGATGCCATTGCACCTAATGCATCAATATCGATTTTTCCGGATATTGCACTCTCTATCACAAATCCATCTCTTCCAACGACGACTGCTGCGGAAACACCCTCCACCTTAAGGAACTCACCCAGTATCTGCTTTAACATTCCGAATCTCCCCGATATAAACCATCTCTATTTAAACTGAATTTCTGGTATACGATGATAAATATGTTTCCTAACATTATTTTAATTCAAGGTTATTTAGGCTCTGTAGAATTCCTCAATTACAATAAGAATAAAAAAATAGGTCATCGCTCTTGGGATGTTATAGAGGATCGCTTTGATTTTTATTTCCTTAACCTGAAGTCGGTATTTCCGCGCCTTAAGGGCTTCAGCGAACTTTCTTTTCAATACGGAGAACACGGTTTCAACCTTGTTTCGTTGATGGTATAGATCAGACTCGAATGAAATCATTATTTTTCTTCTGTAATGACCGGAAATCCGCTTTCTTTTTCTTTCACGTATCGGGATAAGAGAGATTGAGTCCATAGTATCCCGGATCTGGTGATGAACCTCCTCTGAATCGTATCCCTTGTCCATAACATAGAGTTCAGATTTTCTGGTTCTATGGCATTGTTTCAGGAGTTTTTCAGCGTGGAGGACATCGTGTACGTGATGTTGGGTTATTTTCAGACCGGTGATTATCTGTCGGTCGCTATCAATAGAGATTGAGGTTTTAAGAAATCTTTTCCTGATATTTCCTGTTCTGATGGAGTAGTAATGGCTGGCATATGAGCTTGTGAACCCGGATGAATCGATAGCGGTGCAGGCAATTCGTTCTCCCCAGTCGTAAAACATTTTGATAAGCCGGTTCATTAAAACGGTGAAGGTAATTGATCGTATACTTTGGCAGAACTTCTGAAGCGTCGTAAAATGAGGTATTTCTTTAAGGTTGATTGTCTCTTTTAATGTCTCCATGGTTTCCAGGAGTTCGACAGAATCCCGATAATTTTCAGAGAGATATACTTTTAAAAGCAGGAGGATGAGCAATTGATGCTGATTGTAAGTCCGTTTTGAATATTTTGAGGAATAAAGTGGAATCCTCGTATCTTTGATCAAACCTGACGATAATTCAACAAACCTGAATACACCGGTTTGATGACATTATTTTACCTCCTTATGGGTTAGTAGCATAACAAGGTAAGGAGGCACTGTATCTTAGCTTTTTCGGTCGATCAGGTCAATTTTTGCTCAAAGATATGATTTCTACAGAGCGTGCTATGAGCCTCTGGCTCATAGATGGGCATGAAAAAGGTGGTCTTTCAGATTGTTTTGCCGGAGTTTTTCATACCAGCCGTTATTTAATCATCAATCTGGGGATAAAAGGGTACTTGGATAATTCTTTCTTTTCACCGTGATTAAAACCCCTAAAACACCTTGTGTTAAAAAGGACTATGTAATATGCCGTTGTATATCTCTTATTGATGAAACTCCCAAGGGGCACATTCCATTCCATAAAGAAAGGAATACTATTTCGTTCACTCCTTGATGAGATAGAAAAAACCAGGTTCACCGGCTATTGCACGATCACTTCCGGGATAGAGACCTGCACCCTGGTACTCAATTCCGGGATTTATATCATTGCAGATTACGGCAAACTTGAAGGGGAGCATGCCTGGCAGAAAATGCAAAAGATGCTGGACATGAAGGTCGATGCGGGACTTACAACATTAAACCCAGTTCAACTCGATCTTGCGCGGGAATTTAACCCGCATGCAGCACTCCCGAGCTTTGTCAGGAGGGGCCCTGCCAGGCAGGTCAGAACGGGGGTGACCACCCCGGATATCAGGAAAAAGGAAGGCATTCCCGGAGATCAAGTCCCTGAAGTACGTTTTGAGCCACAGGGAAACAAAGGTCTTCACGACGGAACAGAAACTGTATTAAACGAAAAACCTGCTGCAGAGCAGGTCTCAACCTCCGGGACTGCACAATCTCCCGGTGAGCAACCGGCAAATGAAAATGGGCATGCAGAAGATGGGACGAGTATTGGCCGAGACCTGGAGGCTCTCGATAATATGGACATTGATGAAATGACCAAAAAAATCCGGGAGAACTGTAAGGTCACCATCGAGCACCTGGACCTTGATCACCTGATAGATAAGAGAGAAGATTAAGAATAAATTCCAGAAAAACAAGCGCTAAAGCAGGAAGACACCATGCAATCGATATTACAAGGACAGATATCATTCATTCCGGTCATCATCCTGATCATAGCAATAGCAGCAATTATCATTATCCTGCTATTTATGAAGATTTACCAGGTAAAACACAGAGCGGGAAGAAAAGAGCCAGCTAAAATCTGGGACATTAAACCACCAGCAGAGATTATTACTCAGTTTCCTGATAATGCAGAAATCAAAGATGGGGACATTGCAGAAAAAAAACAACAGGATGAAAAGGTACAACTTGTGGACCTCGGGGATATTTCAAGAAATCTCCATGCGCTTGCATCGAAATACCATCTCGGTGCAATAACCTTGTCAACAACAGACGGTCTGATGATTGCAACAACCGGGGAAAGTGGGCAGGATGATGCAGCACACTATGGCCAGGCCTTAAAACCAGATGAGGTCCCTTCTGTTCCGGGGATGAGAATATTTGATATCACCCATAAGGGATCATCGATAATCGGAATCATACGATCCGACCATGTGATAACAGACAGTTCATTGGAAAGTATCAAGAAGGATACTGAAAAAATCATGAACTGGTGGATATAATGTACCTAAGAGGGAGAGGATTTAATTACCAGCATATAAATTTACATTAAGCAACTCTTGTGAAGGTGTTTAATGGTCAGAGTCTACACGTTGGCTTCCGGAAAAGGTGGAACAGGAAAGACCACGGTGACTGTGAACCTCGGGACATGCCTTGCCCAATTGGGGAAAGAGACATTTATAATGGATGCTGATATCGGAATGGCGAATCTTGGCCTTGTCCTTGGCCTTGAGGATGTTCCGATCACACTCCACGAAGTGTTAGCTGGTAAGGCAAACATCAAAGATGCAATTTACGAAGGTCCTGCTGGTTTGAAAGTTGTTCCCAGCGGGATTTCCCTGCAGGGATTCCAGCAGGCTGACCCGGAAAAACTGAAGGACGCACTTAAGGAGTTGGTCAATCTTTGTGATTACCTGCTGATAGATGCACCAGCGGGTATAAGCAGGGACGGGGTTATCCCCCTTGCAATTGCGGATGAAGTTATTCTTGTAGTTAATCCGGAACTTTCTTCAATTGTGGATGCCCTGAAAACAAAAATCCTGACCGAAGTTGTAGGGGGTCATGTAATGGGAGCCATCCTTAACCGTGCGGGGGTTGAAAAAACTGATTTTGTCAGCCAGAAGATGGAGAAAGTCCTTGGAGTAAAAGTGATCGGAACTATTCCGGAAGACCCGAATATCAGGAAGGCCGCATCATTTAAAACACCTGTGGTGATAAAATACCCGGACTCCGGTGCATCCGTCGCCTTAAGGAGAATCGCCGCAAATATGGCAGGTATGCCTTTTAAGGAAAGCCCTCAGGCCGCAAAAGACGGGTTTGTAGACCGCTTTGCAAAGGTCCTGTTTAGAGGGAAACGATGAGCATTGAGGAAACTCTGATTATTCTGTTCGGGTTGATTATTATAGTACAATGTTTTTTCATGTATGTCATGTCAAGGAGGATCCAGCAACTTCTCGACGAACATGATAAAGCCGGGTTTGCCATTGACTTCTCTGAAAGCGAACTTGATGAAATTTCAAGGACTGCCGAAGAATATAAAAGACACCAGATGTAAATCTTTTTTTTGGATTTCCATGAAACACTCAAAATATCTTTCTTTTTAATAGGATAAATATTAAAAATAAATAGTAATAATTTTATATTACTGGTTTGATGTTTTATATTTGCATTCTTTTTTTTATTAAAAACCCCATGCTTTTTTTTCAGTTCGGATGAATTAAACTGCAAGACTCTGTTGAAACACACATGAACAGGAAGTTCACAGCTGGACCATGAAAATGCCACGTTCATGTGTGTTTCAACAAAGCTGACGGCATGTAAATTATCCGGCGCTTGGCTTCTTTTCAAAACATTTTCATCAGTTTAATTGCACAGAAATCCCCGCACATTGTACATTCAGAAATACGTGAAGACAACATTTCCGCACGTTCACGGTCCAGTGCAAGGCACATCTGACCTTCCAGGTCGAGTACTGATCTTTTTTCTGCAATTACCCGGTCTTTTTCATCTTTCCCATACTTCATTGAATCCCCGATATGCGCTGCAATCCTGAATGCGATTAAACCTTCTTTTACCTCCTGCAGACCTGGCAGCCCAAGATGTTCTGCAGGTGTGATGGCACAGAGATAATCCGCACCCGCAGAACTCGCAATACTCGCACCTACACAACCCGCAATATGGTCATACCCGAATGCTATGTCCGTGGGAAGTGGTCCTGCAACAAAGAGGGGATATGGGGAGTTATTTTTGTACTGTTCAATGTACTCTTTAATCCTGTCTGCCCGGATATGTCCCCCCGCCCCCTCGATAATGACCTGTACACCTTCAGCATGTGCGAGGTTGGCAAGCTCGAGATTTTGTCGAAACTCCTCACGTTGCGTCTCATCCTGGAGATCATGGATGCAACCGCTTCGAGCGGCATTCCCCAGCGAAAGGACGATATCGTATTCTTTCATTATTGTTAGTATTTCAGAAAAATGTCCGATAAACGGGTTTTCACAATTATTCATCTGCATAAAAGAACTTGTGATAGCTCCCCCTTTTGAGACCATGCCAAGAATTCGTTTTTTCTGCCGTAGCGAACTTAGCATCCGTTCATTTACACAATGGATCACGATCGAACTTATCCCCTGCCGTGCCTGCATGCGGACAGTAGTGAGAATATCTTCAGTAGTCAGGTCCTTAAGACCGGATTCCGCAACGGCCTGATAAATTGGAACTGTGGTGACAGGAAGTTTTGTCTGGTTAAAAATTTCTTTCCTGATCTTGTTAATATTGCCACCCATTGAGAGGTCACTGATTGTATCTGCACCATATTTTTCAGCGATTCGCGCTTTTTCTATCTCATCAGACAACCGGGCACGGTTTGTCGATGAACCAAGGTTAACGTTTATTTTTGTCCGCAAACCCTTACCGATTCCCACCGCAACTTCCCCCCTGTGCATTATTACAACTTTTCCGGATATGATTTGAGCACGAAGGACTTCCGGGTTTACCCCTTCGTTGTAAGCGACCGCATTCATCTGGGGGCTGCAGATTCCCTCTCTGGCATGTTCTAATATTGTAGTCATGGTTGTTCCATACTGTGTGTTCTCCTGAACCGGGATTGTTAAAATAAGTATGGAAAAATCACTCGGACAATCAGGCAGGACACGAATTTCTCCTTTTTGCCTTCAAGATACAGCACCATGGGATATACGTCTTGATTTCATTTATTTAACCAATACCATATGGGGTCGGCAGATAATAGATGAAATATTGATGAATTTTAAAAATAAAGGCAGATATTGGTTAATATTGAAATTCCAATCAAACGATGATAGACCTTTTTTAAATGAAAATATCAAATGACAATCTGGAAACGGATAATCCTATGCCACCTTGCAGGAAGAGCCTGCCCAATTTTATATCAATCGGTTAACCAAGCTCAATGGTCTCTTCGCGTCCACCTGAACGCACCGTGACAGGAAATATCCTTATTTTCCGATCACGGTCCATTACCACACAGTCATATTCACCGAAGATTACTTTGAAATATGCCTTCCCCTCTTGCGTGGTAACATCGCTACCGATCACCCGTCCCTGTTTCCTGATGGATACATGAATACCAGACTGGGGTACCTTTCCTTTCAGGATTATTACGGTAAACGAACCTGTGCCTTCATTTCTTCTTTCAATGGTTGGCATTGCCATAGACATATTACTGGTAAGATGGCTCCGGTCAAAGATACGACACAAGAGAATATAGGATTCGATTACATCCAGCTCAACCGGATGAAAAGAGAACACCTCATTACCTTTTAAAAGGTATATGGCCTTATCTCCAAGAAGGATTCCATTTTTTTCTATCTCTACTGCACCTTCTGGTTCGCCTTTTTTAAACAGTAAATACAGCTTACCAAATCCGATATCGGCAACTCCGATCCCACTTTTTTTTCCATCGGTTACATATTTTTTTAGATCGTTTAATTTAGAAGAGTACTCTGATGTGGTCGCATTCATCTGCTCGTTGAGAAATTCATTGATTTCCATTCAGAATTCACTCCCTCATAATGGTTATAGCTGTTAGGTAGAGAATATTCGGGCAGTGACATGGGACTGCTGATACCCGTTACCGGTTCTTTGTGTAGGATCCTTTCTGTATTTCCGTACTATATTAGCATATTATATTGATTTATCTCCCCGTCATCATGTAATCAGGTAGCCTGCTTACGAAAATGATAGGGGATTGGGCAACACAATACCAGGCAGTGCAATCCTTGTAATGCAAGCATAACAAGGAGGAGAGGACCGAGGCCGTCATTTTCTTAAAAACGCCATTATTAAAAAGTCCTGATACAGATATTGCACGTGACGACCATGATCATAGTTCCGCTTGTTATCGGTGCCATCGCAGTTATTATAACACTCTGCTATGCATCATATCTTGATATTATTGATCGGAGGGTCCCGTTTATTACCTGGGTGCCACTCCTTCTAATCGGTATACCCGGGGCGGGACTGGCACTCATCTCTTTTAATAATGGAATTGTTCTCCTCGCAGGATACGCGGGAATCACCAGTGCCATCCTCTTACTTGCATATTTTAATAACTGTGATATCAGGACTCCAAAACAGCTGGTGTGGCCGATAATAGTAATTGCCCTCCAGATCTGCACAGGCTTTTATTTTCTCTATAATGAGATGATAAGCATTTTTTTTATGTCCATGGCCGCAGTGTTGATTTTTTCCTGCGCGACATTGCTCGAGTTCCGGGGTAGAGAGAACCGTTTCACCGATACCTGGCCGATAATCTATTTCCTGATTGCTGCATTTTCATGGTTTTACTATGCCATAGCAGTCGCGACACAGATTTCATACGCGTACCTCGGGATGATCGCATTTTTCTGCCTCCTTTTTTACTTATTTGCATTTCTCAATCTTTTTGGCGGGGCTGATGCATGGGCACTGATGTTCATATCGCTGACGATCCCGTTCTTTCCCTTCACACCACTTGCCGGATACCCGCCCCTTGCATTTTTTCCGTTCACCGTTCTGGTCAATGCAGTGATATTCAACCTCATTGCCCCGATTGCACTCTTTATGGTGAACCTGTACCGGGGAAACAGGGCGCCCTTACTCTATCTTTTCCTTGGGTACCCGGTTGATGGAGACAAGGTACAGAATTCATTCGGATATATCATTGAAGAGATCAGTGTGACTGGTGGCACAATCGAACGGAGATTTTTGAAACTTGGGGAGGCCCTGGGATCTCTCGTCAAGGGGGGGAAGCGGATTTATACAAAAGACCTCAGATTACATCCGGAACAATATTCCCATGAAATTTCATTGTATAAACAGGCAGGAAAGGTCTGGATATCCTATGGCGTCCCATTTATTGTCCCCATTACCGCTGGATTAATATTTGGACTTTTTATCGGAGATATCCTTACTATATGCCTTAATTTCTTTGGAGGTATCTAACATTATGCTACCATTACAATACCAGGACGGTCTTATCCCCGTCGTCGTCCAGGACCAGACCACACGTGAAGTGTTGATGGTCGCTTATGCCAACAGTGAGGCAGTCGGACTAACGGCCAGTACCGGATTTTCGCATTTCTATAGCAGGAGCCGTAAAAAGATATGGAAAAAAGGGGAAGAGAGCGGACATGTACAACGGGTGTCGAGGATACTTGTAGATTGTGATGAGGACTGCCTCCTCTACGAAGTCATCCAGGAAGGGGCAGCCTGCCATACAGGCCATATGACCTGCTTTTTCAGAACAATTGATGGAATCGAGATATCCCGCCAGGTCTTTGATCCCGCTAAGGTATACGCTAATAAAGATCAATGATCAAATATATAACCGGTGATATTTTTTGAAATTAGTACCAGATACTAGTGTTGTCATAGATGGTCGCATCACCTCAATGATAAAAACCGGTGAATATAATGGCGCGACAATAATTATACCAGAAGCAGTAATCGCAGAACTTGAGGCACAGGCAAACCAGGGACGGGAGATAGGATTTTCAGGCCTCACGGAACTTCAGGCGCTTTGCAAACTGGCTGAAGAAGGGACAATTGAACTTAAATTCGTCGGTGTGCGACCTACTCTTGAACAGGTCAAGCTCGCCAGCGGAGGCGAGATTGATGCACTCATACGGAATGTTGCAATAGAACATACGGCACGGTTCATTACGAGCGATATTGTCCAGGCTGAAGTAGCCAAGGCTAAAGGCCTTGATGTTATCTACTTAAAACCCCAGATAGGGGATTTTACACCCCTTGGAATTGATCAGTTCTTTGATGAGCATACCATTGCGGTGTACCTGAAGGAGCGCGTACCTCCGGTAGCAAAGAAAGGAACAATCAACGAGATGAAACTCGTCAGGATCCGGGATCAGCCTTCCTCTGATTATGAGCTAAAATCGCTTGCACAGGAGATACTTGAACGGGCAAAACGGGACCCGGACGGATTTATCGAGGTTGAAAAGCGCGGGATTACGGTTGTACAGATTGGCTCCATGAGGATTGCGATCGCCCGGAGACCGTTTAGTGACGGGATGGAGATTACGGCAGTCCGGCCAATCGTGGATATGGTCCTTGATAATTACCGGAAATCAAATGTAATCAAAAACAGGATCACGGGAAAGAAGAGAGGCCTTTTAATCGCCGGGCCTCCCGGAGCAGGAAAGACTACACTGGCCCAGAGTGTGGCAACATATCTTGCAGATAACGGCTTTGTTGTGAAAACAATGGAGGCACCAAGAGAATTACAGGTTCCTGACCATATTACGCAATATACCCTGCTTGAAGGGAGCATGGAAAACACTGCGGATATTCTGATGCTTGTACGGCCTGATTATGTCGTGTTTGACGAACTCAGGAAGCATGAGGACTTCCGGGTGTTCGCCGATATGCGCCTGGCAGGTATCGGCATGGTCGGGGTCGTCCATGCAATCGGCGCACAAGATGCACTACAGCGCTTTTCAGACAGGGTGGATTT
The DNA here is from genome assembly GCA_963758915.1 of uncultured Methanomicrobiales archaeon. Taxonomy (GTDB): domain Archaea; phylum Halobacteriota; class Methanomicrobia; order Methanomicrobiales; family Methanospirillaceae; genus CAIKOD01. The sequence continues at coordinate 38,106 of CAVWXH010000006.1, read as the reverse complement.
TGGCGTCCTTCCACAAATAGTCAATACCATTATCTTTGTAGATGAGGGTGAAATCCTGAAGGTCTACGATGTTGAATTTACCATAAAAGTGCCTGAAGGAATGGCTGGCGAGACGCACCTCCGTCCGGTCACAATTGTCCGCAACTACGAAACCGGAGATCTTGCATTTGAGATATTCAAATATGAGGGAGAGACCATCGTTATTTCGGCACCTTCCCAGCAGGCCATGGCGGAACCATCGTTGAAAGTGCAGGAAGAGGTGAAGGAGGAGGAGAACTCTGGCTGGAAGATCACGGAACGGGAAATACAGAGGGAAATAGGACGGTACTCTGATGGTACCGTCGATGTAAGGATGCTTTCAGATACGAAAGCAGTCGTCTATATCGATGATAAGGACGTCCCTGCCGCGATCGGAAAAGGTGGGAAAAATATTGCGGCAATTGTAAACAAGGTAGGTATCGGGATAGATATCAGGCCAAGAAGCGAGGCCGAGAAACCCCAGCCTGCACAGGCACCAGTGGAAGAGGAACTCCAGCTGGGCGGAGGGATAAAAATCCGTGTCGATAAAAAGCAGCTGGCAATCATTTCTCCCGAGCAGGCCGGTAAAATTGTTGACGTATTCGCGGGAAAAGAGTACCTTTTCACGGCGACGGTAAATGAGACAGGGGAGATCCACCTTGGAAAGAACAGTACCATTGCGCAGGAGATGCTGAAACGGTACAACCAGGGGGATATAATTAAACTGAGGCCCGTATAACCGGATAATACACCGGGAAAATTCTAAAAGAAATTGGGTGATATTGTGAGCGAATTCGATATGCGACAGTTCGAGGCCACGGCGGGAGAAAAATGGGAGCAGGTATTTGAGGCGAACCCTTCAGACCGCCCAAAGTTTTACATTACGGTAGCTTACCCCTATCCAAGCGGTGCAATGCACGTCGGCCACGGGAGGACCTACATCGTTCCCGATGTAATTGCACGTTTCTGGAGAATGCGAGGGTTTGAAGTGCTGTACCCGATGGCTTTCCACGTTACGGGTGCACCAGTGATTGGCATTTCAAAACGGATAGCGCGCGGGGATGAGAAAGCAATCCACCTGTACCGTGACCTTTACAAGGTACCTCCTGAAGTGCTGGCACAATTCACCAATCCTCTTGAGATCGTCCGGCATTTCAGTGAGGAGTACATGCGTGTGATGAAGAGTTGCGGACTCTCCATTGACTGGCGGCGGAAGTTCACCACGGTGGATCCCACCTACAGCAAATTTATTGAATGGCAATGGAAGCATCTCGGGGAAGGAGACCATGTCGTAAAAGGTGCCCACCCGGTCAGATATTGCCCTCAGTGCGAGAACCCGGTAGGAGACCATGACCTCCTCGAAGGAGACAAGGCAGAGATACTGAAGTTCACCCTTGTTATGTTCCAGTACGGTGACTCGCTAATCCCTACCGCAACACTACGGCCTGAAACGATCTACGGGGTCACCAACCTCTGGGTCAATCCAGCCGTTACGTATGTTAAGGTCAACGTGGACGGCCATACCTGGATCGTCAGCCAGGAGGCTGCAGATAAGATACTCCTGCAGGACCACACGGTTGAGGTTCTGGAGCGGATTCCAGGGACCACCCTCATTGATCAGAAAGTCTTTCACCCGTTATGCGGAAAAGTGCCAGTACTTCCTGCAGAATTTGTCGATCCCGATATGGCAAGCGGAGTAGTGATGAGTGTCCCGGCACATGCACCCTTCGATTATATTGCATTAAGGGACCTGCAGAAGGCCGGAAAATATCCTGATATCCGGCCGGTCCCGCTCATCACCGTCCCCGGGTACGGGAAGATCCCTGCAAAAGACGCGGTAGAACGTGAAGGGATTGAAAATCAACTGGATTCGAGGATGGAGACCCTGACCCAGGAGGTCTATGCTGCCGAATTCTCGTCGGGTAAGCTCTATGATACCTTTGGGGGTAAACCCGTCCGGATTGCCCGGGATGATGTTGCTGCCCTGATGGTCGAACAATACGGGTCTACCGTTATGTATGAGTTTGACAACCGCTCGGTGGTCTGCCGGTGCGGGAGTCGTGTATACGTGAAGATCCTGCACGACCAGTGGTTCCTCCAGTATAGCGATCCAGCATGGAAGGCACAGGTATCCGGACACCTGAAAGATATGTCCCTCGTACCCCCGGAAGTAAGGATGGAGTTTGATCGGACTGTTGACTGGCTAAAAGACTGGGCATGCACGCGACGGGTTGGTCTTGGCACACGTCTCCCATGGGACCCGGCATGGCTTATTGAGCCGCTCTCAGATTCGACTATATACATGGCCTATTACACAATTGCCCACCGGATCCGTGAATTTGCTCCCGAAGCCCTCACCCCTGAAGTTTTCGAATATATTTTCCTTGGAAAAGAATCTCCAAATCTCCCTGAACGGGAAAAACTTGCGAAGATTAGGGGAGAATTCCTTTACTGGTACCCCTACAACTACCGGTTCTCGGCGAAAGACTTAATTTCCAACCACCTGACCTTCCAGATATTCCACCATGTGGCAATATTCCCTAAACAATTACTTCCAAAAGGGATGGTAGTCTTTGGTATGGGACTCCTGAACGGGGCAAAGATGTCCTCAAGCAAAGGAAATGTCTTCCTGCTCGAGGATGCGGTTTTGGAGTTCGGTGCTGACACGGTGAGGATGTTCCTTGTAGGAAGCGCTGAACCCTGGCAGGATTTTGACTGGAGAAATGAACTCGTAAGTTCGACCAAAAAACAGATCGAGAGGTTCTGGAATACTACTATTGAAGCTTCCCAGGCTGACGGGCCGGATTGCGAAATTGACACGTGGCTGGTCTCAAGGCTCCAGCACCATATCGGCAGAACAACGGAGTCTCTGATGAAATTCCAGACCCGGCAGGCCTTACAGGAGGCATTCTTTGGTGTCGAGGCTGACCTGAAATGGTACCGCCGCAGGCTGACTGATGGATCGAAGGGTCACGCATCATTAAAAGAACTCTGTTCCGTATGGATCAGGTTGATGGCCCCCATCATCCCGTTCACATCCGAACAACTTTGGTCTGAAACAGGTGAAATGGGTCTTGCATCCTTTGCATCATGGCCGGAGGTGGACGATTCCCGTGTGTATCCAAAAATTGAGCTGGCTGAAGAATTGCTGTCGCGGACGGTGGAAGATATAGAGACGATCATGAAACTGATCCAGATAACCCCGTCCTCGCTCACGCTCTGCATTGCTCCAGGCTGGAAACATGATATATTCAAAACGATTGCCCGCTCGGATGACCGCAGCCAGGTAATCAAGGAGATTATGAAGGATGAGACGATGCGGATGCATGGCAAGGATGCCACCGATGCCGTAAAGCAGTGCACCACCCTGATCCACCGCCTTCCACCCCAGATCGTGGAGGCCATTTCCAAAGAAGGCTTGGACGAGGAGAATATTTTTAACAAGGCCAAGTCATTCCTTGAAAAGGAATTCGGTATACCGGTAACGGTAGTCCCGGCAGACCCCCAGACCTATGCAAAGGCAGCGGCGGCATTGCCTTTCAAACCCGCGATAATTATCGAGTAAAATTGCCTCTCCGAAATTTTTCCCCGCCTTCTATTTCACTTTTTTAATTACCCCGGTTTTTTTAATCAATACCCTGCAGCAACGGTGGATACATCCCCTCCTGAAAAAATGAAGGATTGCGCAGCGTAGCGTTCCATGCATTCAATGTTCTGCACTCATAGCACAATCATCCACCAAATGATTATCCAGGAGTTTGATAGTACGGGTGTAGTACCATACCCCTCATTGATCGGGGTTCAAACAAGGGGGTTGCGACACAAAGTAAGTGTTAAGTCTGCATTGCCGGGAGGTGATACGGTAATCTAAAAAAAAGGTAACGGCGGTTATTCAACAGTTTTTGCCTTTTTAGCTCTTTCTTTTGTTGTATAGCCAGTTACCGCTTCAAGATATTTCCTGAACCGCCGGTTCGTATCAAGGATTATCTCATCAGAAACCGCGAGGTCTGACTCGGTCCGGATAATAACGGATTTCCCATCAGCCCCAAGGGAGGCGTCGAGGATTTTTAATGCCCCATAACTGATCTGATAATGCCCCTCCTTAGTCTTTGGCTCTATACCGAAGCATTCCTTCAGTTGTTCAACCATTGTTGCAGGTAAATTCTTGGAAAAACCCCTCTTCACCGGGTACTCTTGCATAATACTTTTTAGTAAGGTCGTATATGTTAATCTAATGTCACCAGAAGCTGGCTTTGATATAAAGATTTTTTCAAAACCCCTGAACACCGAAGGGGTGTCTGTACTCATGGGATTTCCCGGGAGCGGACTTGTGGGAAGCATCGCCCTTCAGTACATGGTTGATCAACTGGAATTCCAACAGATCGGCAGCATGACAAGCAAATTCTTCCCTCCGCTAGCCATGATGAACAAGGGCGTCATTAATGTCCCGGTCCGGATATATGAAAAAGAACAACTTGTGGTCATCGTCGCTGATATTCCAATTCACCCCATGATCTGCTACGAGGTCTCAAATGGGATCATGGACTGGCTGATGCCATTCAAAATCAAGGAGATTGTCACCATTGCCGGGATAATCACAAATGAAACAGAAAAACGCGTATTCGGTGTTGCCACCAAAGAGGAGGACCTGCCGCGTATCCAGGAAAGTACAATAATCCTCCCTATGGGGAGCATATCAGGCATTGCGAGCAGCCTTCTTACGGAGTGTAAAATCAGGGGGATTTCGGCCTATGGCCTCCTGGGGGAGACAATAAACGCACCCGATCCCCGGGCGTCCGCTTCAACGATCGAAGTCCTCAATAAAATGTACGATATTAACCTCGATGTCAAGCCCCTGCTGGAACAGGCTGAGGAAATTGAGGCCACGATGCATAAACTTGCAGAGGAAGTGCAATCCCAGGAAACGATACCGAAGAAAGAGAACCTTCCGATGTATGGGTGAATTACATGGAATGCACAGCATTAACCGGAATTTCTCACGATGTGATCAAGGATCTCAGGCTGGGAAGGGCACGGACACTTGAACTCCATAGTACTCAAAATGTCATCACACTCAACACTGTTGAGCCCGGTACGCCCATCTTCCTGACGTCAATAAACATGGAAGACCTCGGTATTGGAGATCAGGGGATTGTCGCGGATGTCGTCGCGATCACCATTACGATGAAACGAATGATCGAGTACTCACCGGGAGTTGTTTATGAAGAGCGGGAGCGCATGTCAGCACGGGTAAAAGTTAAATTCTGCTGCAACTCATCGGTGAAAACTGTTAAGCAGGACTCAATGTTTGCACCTGTTTTCGTTGAGGTTGTTAAGTGCTGCAGTTACCACGCAGGATAACAGCTGAACTCTTCTTTTATTCCCTTTTTTTTCATCACCTGGGTGGCAATCTGCGATACCATTGTACGATAGGGCGATAGTTACATAGGAAGAGCCTGACATATATTAGAGAGCCAATTGGGCTTGTGGCTTAGCTTGGACATAGCGCCGGGCTTCTAACCCGGATGTCGGGGGTTCGAATCCCCCCAGGCCCGCTACTATTTCAACAGGTTTTCCCACACGGTGCACCGGGAGGTTAACTCACCGGGACGGGCTAGTGAAAACGGGAAGGTCTATTCCTTAAGGAACAGATAAAAAAATATGGTACCGAAGAACGGATTTATTCGTTCTCGTGGGGAACCAGTTGGACATCCCCGATATTATGCTGCCTTTGCGAGAGTTTTTTCGCTTTGAAAATATTTTTTCCTTCCTTTCCAATTGCAATACCGCGGTCTTCGTCCCTTACCTCAATATGCGCAACCGGTTCACCCGTTTCATCATTTTCGAATTCGACTGATGTGACCTGTGCCGGGAGGAAACAATTTTTCAGGAACTGTGTCGGATCGGTGGAGTACTCCACGACTTCGATCTTTTTCCCCATGACTTCTGATGCCTTTTTAATGCTGGCCCCTTTTTTGCCTATTGCAAGGCCCATTTCCCCGGGGTTCACGACAAAAATAATCCTGTTATTCCGGTCGTCAATGATACAGTCACGGCTCCCTGCACCAGTCAGGCGTTCAAACTGGGAGATCAGACCCATGCAGTCTTCAGTCAGTTTGACTTCGACCATATCATGCCCTCTTAAGGGAAAGAATATCTGACTCGCCGGGATCAATTACCGCAAGAGCGCTGACCATGAACGGTTTTCCACAGGCCTTGCCAAGCGCAACGCTCGAACCTTCAAATGTATGTACAAAAAGACCTTCTTTTGTCTTTATGGTCTGCAGGAACGCAACAGGGCAATTTGTTGCCACTACAACGATCTGCGCTTTTCCATCATCAATACATTTTTCTGTTTTATTCTGACCGAGAAGGACATCGCCAGTCTTGATCGCCCTTCTTAATGAAGCATTAAAATCCATTGCAATTCTCCTAATTCATAGGTTTCGCGATTAGTTTTACATCTCCGGTCCCCAGCTGTATCGGCTGGCCTACAATCACATTTTCCGTGACACCGGATAATTCATCCACTTCGTTTGCCACTGCTGCATCAAGCAGGTGGTTGACGGTAACTTCAAATGCAGCACGCGAGAGCACGCTCTCCTTTTCGCCTGCAATTCCATGCCTTCCGATCTGCTTGACCTCACCTTCAAGACACATCATGTCGGCGACGAGCATAATGTGCCGGACATCAACGAGGATACCCTGCTCATTGAGTGTGGAAACGGCTTCATGAATGATAGCGTTCCGGGCAGCCTCTATACCAAGGACCTGTGAAATCTCATTGATGTTGTTGGTGCGGGTACGCCTGGTATCCACACCTTCGACATCGAATACATCCTTTAGATTTGAGCCTTCAGTATAAAGTATATACTCCCCGCTCTCCTTGCGGACGACAACACGTTCGATATCATCGATACCCTGTACGATCACATTCCGCACGTGTTCCGCGAGCTGGAAAAGGTTCTGGTAACTCTCACGGTTTTTTGGCATGAAGTTAATGAGCGCATCTTTTTCATCTGACTCATGTTCAAAATCACGGTAATGGCGTCGTTCCCGGATCTTCCGCGGAGCGGTTTCAATGATCGTGCTGACTGAAATTTTTCGTTTCTCACAGACAGCACTATTCAGGTGGACCACGACCTGCATGTCTTCCATGTCAATCGTTATGTCCCCGAATTCCTGGAGGGTCGCCGCTTCTATCTGCCAGCTTACTTCACGGGCCCGGTCACGGTCTGCCCCAAAGTCGGGCTCAAGATAAATCGTCATCGTTGGGGTGCTTGGCTCTTTCCTTGCATCCATTATCTCGATCAGTCTCGGGAGACCGAGGGTAACGTTGATCTCGGCAACACCGGCGTAGTGAAATGTACGCATCGTCATCTGGGTGCCTGGTTCTCCGATGGATTGTGCAGCAATGACACCCACGGCCTCGCATGCTTCAATCCTTGTACTATGGTATTCGGAGTTAACCCGCTCAATAATTTCTGTGAACTGGTCATCGCTGATATTTTTCTCTGCGAGGAATTTTTTCAGCTGCTCCTTTGTCTTAACCGGAAGTGACTCGTTCTCAATGACCTGTTCCTGTTCGGGAGTCATTTAAACCTCCTCCTTCAGAATACTTTCTACAATCCCTTTTACGTCTACCGGGTCACCAAAGCAGCTCTTCATGGGGTCAGTACCATCTTCACCATACACAAACTGTATAATACGACCACCGGTCGTCCTGACAGTCCCGTCATACGCTACTTTCAGGTCCTGTAACGCGTTGATCATACGCCGCTGCAGGTATCCGCTCTGGGATGTCCTGACTGCAGTGTCCACAAGACCTTCACGACCGCCAATTGCGTGGAAGAAGAACTCAGTTGGATTGAGCCCTCCCTTGTAGCTGTGTTTGATAAATCCGTGGGCATCCGATCCCCGGTCCCCCTTCTTGAAATGGGGGAGCGTCCGGTCATCGTACCCACGCATAATACGCTCTCCACGGACAGACTGCTGGCCGACACAACCTGCCATCTGGGTCAGGTTAAGCATCGAACCTCTTGCGCCACTCACTGCCATCACCACGGCGCTGTTTCCAAGCCCGAGGTGACGGCCTGCAATCTCACCAGTACGGTCACGGGCTTTCCCAAGGACCTGCATGATCTGCATCTCAAGGGTCTCTTCTGGAGTACGACCGGGCATCGGTTCGAGTTGTCCGTCTTCGTAGATGCGTATCCGCTTTTGTACATCCATTACAGCACCGTCAAGGACCTCGGCAATCTGCCCGTATTCGGTCTTCGAGAGGTCTTCATCATCGATACCAAACGAGAACCCGTCCAGCATGATCGAGCGGATAGAGAGTTTCGTCATATCGTCGATGAAATCTGCTGCACGTTTCATCCCGTTCTGCCGGATGATCCGCTGGACGATCTGGCCATCAAATGCACCGATAGCCTTTTTGTCAATTGTACCGGATTTCAGTTGTCCATCGATTATCTGCACATATGCGTCACGTTCGCACAGGTCCCGCTTGCAGGTATCACAATTTGCACATGAACTTGCTTTGAAGACCATGTTGAGCCCATCGGGTAAAATGACAGAGAATGCCTGCTTGTTGGTCCACATCGGCACACCGTCCTCTTCTTTTACCGGAGGTGGAAGGTGCTCGAGGTCTGTAGACTTCAGCAGGTAGAGGATATCTTCACGTGTGAACCAGCGGACCTGGTTCGTGAGCATGAATACCCCCGATATATGGTCATGAATACCGCCAATAATCGGTCCACCGAACCGGGGGGAGAGGATATTTTCCTGTACTGCAACAAGAATTGCGGCTTCTGCCCTCGCCTCCTGTGTCTGGGGGATATGGAGGTTCATTTCATCCCCGTCAAAATCAGCATTGTATGGGGGGCATACGGCTGGGTTTAACCGAAATGTCTTCCCATCCATTACCTTCACACGGTGGGACATGATGCTCATACGGTGAAGGGATGGCTGCCGGTTGAACAGGACAATATCTCCGTCCCGGAGCTGTCGTTCCACGGTCCATCCCGGCTCAATCATATCGGCGACAGTGTCCAGATTTCCTTCCGCAAGACGAAGCCTGCGTTTGTCCGGCCGGATAACATAGTTGGCCCCGCAGGGATGGTTAAGAGTGGGCCGGTCAGGGCCGTTCCTGGCCATTGCTTTGAGTTCATCAATGTTATTCGGCGCTGCATGCACCGGGATCGACATCTCATTCGCAATTGCCAGCGGTATCCCGACCTGCACCACGCTGAGGTTCGGGTCAGGGGAGATCACGGTACGTGCGGAAAAATTCACCCTCTTACCGGAAAGTGATCCTCGGAAACGGCCGTCTTTCCCTTTGAGTCTTTGAGAAAGAGTCTTTAATGGCCTGCCACTACGGTGACGCGCCGGGGGGCACCCAGCCACTTCATTGTCCATGTAAGTCGTTACATGGTACTGCAGCAGTTCCCAGAGGTCTTCAATGATCAACTGGGGTGCTCCTGCATCCTGGTTTTCCTTGAACCTCTGGTTGATCCTGATAATATCGACCAGTTTATGGGTCAGGTCATCTTCTGACCTCTGACCGTTCTCTAGGATGATCGACGGTCGCATCGTCACGGGCGGCACAGGCAGCACGGTAAGAATTGTCCATTCAGGTCGTGCCACGTCGGGATTGATACCGAGGTGCCGGAGGTCCTCATCGGGGATCTTCTCAAGGCGTGACCTGATATCAGCAGGTGTCAGTTTGTGCTCGATCTTTTTTCCTTCCTCGACCTGGACTTCTGAAAACGTCGTAGGTTTCTCGAAGTTGATCTTCAGCTGCTGTTCCCCGCAGTGCGGGCAGACCCTTTCTTTCTTGATATCTTTTTCCGACAACACGTCGCCTGTCGCATCTTCCTCAGTCCCGACAACTTTTTCAATCTCCTCGGGGGAGAGAAGGAGCCGTGAACAGCTCTTACATGTCACACGGAGGAGCTTCCTGATCAGGCGCGTGTACCCGACATGAATGACGGGTTTTGCGAGTTCAATATGTCCGAAATGACCGGGACATTCGCTTGCCTTCTGGTCGCAGGTCTTGCACCTCAGTCCAGGGTCAATAACCCCGAGGTTTAAGTCCATAAGTCCCTGCGGATACGGGAAACCATCATCATCGTAGGTATCTGCCCAGATGATTTTCCGTACACTCATCGTCCTGAACTCTTTAGGGGAGAGCAGGCCAAATTCAATTTTTCCTATCCTTTTTGGGCTTGGCATGATTCCCCTCCTACACCACGTCCTCTAGTTTCAGTCTGGGTGCAATACCCATGCTCTTCATCTCATCGAGGAGTAGCTTAAACGCGTAACTCATCTCGACAGGGTATATATCGGTCTCGCTCCCGCAGGCCAGGCATCGCGTGGAATTGGATTTTCGGTCGAGCATCGCAATCATACCACAATGGGCACAGACGTATTCTGTTACTTTATCGGACTCGTCAAGAAGGCGCTCTTTTAATGCCATCGCAGCACCGTGTCCAATCATCACATCACGTTCCATCTCACCAAACCGGAGACCCCCTTCACGAGCCCTTCCTTCAGTAGGCTGGCGCGTAAGGACCTGTACCGGCCCGCGGGAACGGGCATGCATCTTTGAAGAGACCATGTGGTAGAGCTTCTGGTAATAGATCACACCAACATAGATATCAGCATTGAACTGCTTCCCGGTGATACCATCATGCATTATCTCACGACCATTATGAGAGAAACCGAGGTTTTTAAGTGAACCACGAATGTCTGCCTCGAGTTCGCCACTAAAGGCGGTTCCGTTAATGCGGCGCCCTTCAAGTGCACCGACTTTTCCTCCAATCATCTCCAGCATGTGACCGACCGTCATACGGCTCGGGATGGCATGCGGGTTGATGACCAGGTCGGGTGCTACTCCTGCCTCTGTGAATGGCATGTCTTCCTGGGATGCAATAAGTCCGATAACTCCCTTCTGTCCATGCCTGGATGCAAACTTATCTCCTACCTCGGGGACCCTCAAATCCCTCGTGCGTACTTTAACAAGACGTGAGCTGTTCTCACCTTCGGTTATTATAACCGTGTCAACAATTCCATGCTCGTTGCTCCGCATGGTAACTGAAGTATCACGCCGTTTTTCAACGGTGATCAGGTCACTGGTAGGCTCTTCCAGGAACCTCGGCGGAGAAGTCTTCCCAATCAGGACATCCTTTTCAGCGACGACAGTCTCCGGGTTGATCACTCCGTCTTCATCAAGATTCTTGTAGGATTCCGCCCCATGGGCACCGGTCACTTCCTCATCAGGTACCTCGATCCGATCAATCTGCCCACCGGGATAACGGCGTTCTTCGCCTTCATAAGTCCTGAAGAAATGAGATCTTCCAAGGCCCCGGTCAATCGACGCCTGGTTGAAGATCAACGCATCTTCAATATTGAAACCTTCATAACTGAGGATGGCAACGACGAAGTTCTGCCCGGCCGGGCGATCATCGGAACCAATCAGTTCAGATGCCTGGGTGTGCGTGAGAGGTTTCTGGGTGTAATGGAGAAGATGGCCCCGGGTATCAGGCCGTAACTTCATATTTGCATCGGCGAACCCGAGTGCCTGCTTGACCATCCCTGCACCCATGGTGACACGCGGACTTGCGTTGTGCTCCGGGAAAGGGACATGTGCTGCACCGATACCGAGGATCAGGGAGGGGTCGATTTCAAGATGGGTATGCTCGACCGTGATATCTTCCGGATTGATCGCGATGAAAAGGTCCTCCTCTTCTTCTGCATCGATCAGTTCGATAAACCCTTTCTGGACGAAATAATTAAAATTTATCTCGTTTTTACGTAGTTTTTCGATATCATCCGGAGTTATTAATGGTTTTCCATTATGCAGGACAATCAGTGGCCTTCGCGCCCTGCCCCTGTCTGTATGGATTACCACGTCATTATTAAATTCCTTGTAGGATACATTCACTTCGGTTGACAACGCACCCTGCCGCCGCATTGCCCGGGTCTGGGCGACCAGCACCTTTGGGTCATCGGAAAGCCCGATTAGTGCCCCATCAACGAATACTCTTGATTTTTTCATCTGGCATCCCCCTTGATCTGGTCCACACCAAGGCTGTAGAGTATTCTAATTACTTCTTCCTCATCCGTGACCCCTTTGCTTACTTCAACCATCTGGGCAAAATTCTTGACAAGCCCACAATTCGGCCCTTCCGGGGTCTCGCTCGGACAGATCCTGCCCCATTGTGTCGGGTGAAGGTCACGTGCCTCGAAATGGGGCTGTGAACGGGAAAGCGGGGAGATGACACGACGAAGGTGAGAAAGCACGCTCATGTGATCGACACGGTCAAGCAGCTGGGACACACCAGTCCGGCCGCCGACCCAGTTTCCTGTTGCAAGGGGATGTAACAGGCGTTCAGTAAGAACATCAGCTCGCACTGCTGTACCAATGGATAGGTCACGGTGCCTCATACTCGCCCGTTCAAGTTGATACTTGATATCCCTTGTTAGGCGGTTGAGGGAAATTCGGAAAAGGTCCTCCATCAGGTCCCCTGCAAGTTTCAGGCGTTTATTTGAGTAATGGTCCTTATCATCAATCCTGCGCTTGTTGAGCACAAGGTCAAAACAGGCTTCGGCCATCCGGCCGAGGAAATGTCCCTTGGCAAGGCGTACACTCTCAACAGTTTCCCGATACCCCTCGTCTTCTTCCTTCATGCCAAATGGCATAAGGTAATTGAGGTGTGGGAGCAGGTAATTGTCCAGCACGAATTCAGCACGTTTCCGCTGGTAATCTCTCGTCTGGTTCGGTGCAAGTTTTTTACCGACATACATTACACCACTCTCAACGCTGTCGCACTCACTTTCCTCAAGGTTCTGCATCATGAAGGTCAGGATGTCCTCATCCGTCGATACCGCGTTTACGACATCGTGGTCACTTACCATCCCGAGTGCCCTGATCAGGTCAACGAATTTCAGGTGCCCGGCAACTGACGGGAACGATACTTCAAGCAGGTTCTTCCTGTTCCGTTCAACGACTACGAGTGCACGGTACCCGCGGTACTGTGAGAATACCTTTGCCACATAGATCCTCTCATTATAACGCTCGGTGAATTCCGTCATGATCTTGTTTGACGCAAGGTCTTCAAGGGTCATGAGGACCCTTTCAGTCCCGTTGACAATGAAAAAGCCACCCGGGTCATAGGGATCTTCACCATGAATTACACGTTCATCATCACTCATACCGAACAGGTTACAGGACGTAGATCCGATCATAATCGGTAACTGCCCGATCGTGGTCATAATCGGTTCCTGGCGGTCCTCCCCCTGGACAAGGGTGAGTTCAAGTTGAATCGGTGCGGCATACGTCAGATTGCGGAGCCTGGCTTCGCTTGGAAACAAGTCTCCCTGCGATCCGTCTGCTTCGCGGACAAGCGGTTTACGCACCGCAATTTTGCCTAATTCAACCCATACGGGTATATTACTTTTACCACGGATTTCGATGTCAGTCTCGATGACACGCTGCTCGTTCACAACTTTCTGGAGGTTGCGAAGAAGAAAATTGTTGTAGGAGTCAAGTTGGTGGCGCGCCACATGCTCCCGTGAAAAATATGCCCTTGATAAAATGCTTCTGTCGATCAGAAATATCAGCTCCCTTTATTTTTTGGGTCTTTTTACGACAAGCCGGTATGACTCAGCTATACCGGCGGTGTGGCTTGTCCTGATGGTCCGTACCACGTCCCCTACTTTTGATCCGATAATTTTTACCGCTGGTTCGTCATGATATATTTTCGGCAGGTGCTCGCTCGTTATATTGTAGGTGGAGAATAATGTGCTAACCTCCTCCTCACTCATGATCTTATGGTCCGGCACCATTACATGTTCAAGCACATTCAGCTTGGTGCTCAACTAAAAACCCCCTCTTTCATAAATTGCGTCTCCTCCAGATGCATCACCAAATAAAAACCCACAGGCTGTACCGTGGCAGCGGGCCCGGAGGGATTTGAACCCCCGACCACCTGGTTAAAAGCCAGGCGCTCTACCTAACTGAGCTACGAACCCACGGGTACATGCCACACAGCATTAAAACAAGGTAAGAAAACTATATAAACATTCCCACAAAATATAACTAGTTCGCACAGACGAATTCTGTTCTATTTGCTCATTCGCTGAAAAGGAAACCATTTCCTGCAGATGGATTTAGATTTAAAATAGGGTATGGTGCTGAAATGTGCGCGTTCTTTTCATCACCCCGTTCATACTGTAACCGGAGAGCGCGAGGCCTGATTGTTTCTATGATACCCTGAGCAGCATTGCAAAAAAGCATAGTAAATTTTTCCTGCTAATTTTAGTCCTTGTGAATGTGCCCGGCAATTACGGGATCCTCCTGTTAAAGAGAGTATTTTTAAACCACAAATAATAAATAATAGATAAGTAATGACAGACCTGATTCGCTGGCTTAATAAAAATCGTTCCTTTTTTCAGCCTGACGAATCGTTCTCTGCCCGTGCAATACGCCATATTAGTAATGTCGAAAAAAACAAGCTGTTTTCACTTGATATTGAGCATATGCGGACTGCAGAAGGGAGATGGTTTGAAGCGATCGTTTACGAGATGTTCCTGGATGCAGCAGAGACTACTGATGAAATTGGCGGGGTGGCAGTTAAGGGTGCAGATGCCCCAAGGGCGAGAAGAAATATTCACCTTGGCCAGAATGGGTTTTTTTATTCAAGAAACGGGGATATTACTATCCGGGGCAATGGCCAGGACCTCGCAGAATTTGACCTGCTCCTGCTTGACAATGAAAACCGGATCGCTTTTGGGGAGGTCGTTACTTCACCATCTGATTTAAAAGAGTTCGAAATAGAGGTAGAATATAAAAAAAGGCTTCTTGGATATTTATTTGCCCAGCCGAGCGTGCCATTCCTGCTGATTTCATCATTTGATATTTCACATTTTTCCGTAGTACGCCGGTTGATGAAATCAAGGGATAATATCAATATCCAGACAATTACCTGTGAGCAGATAAAAGCCCTGGTAAACCGGAAAGGTGAGGAGAAATACCAGAAACAGGCCCGGGAACATAGAAAAACCTTCCTGGCAACCGACCTGGTCAAGAAAAAGCCATTTGAATACCTTCAGTATCATGACTGGGAGAGAAACAAAGTCTTTTCACAGGTCAGCAACTATGTCAATGCCAGGAGCACCGTCAATCCCGGGGAGACTACCGTGCTTGTTAAAAAAATTCTTTATGGCGGACTATATCCTTCTGCAATAAAATCACTCTGTAAAGAACATGAAATTCGTATCAGGGGTGAGAAACTTGAATTCGATGACCTGATGAGAAATTTTTCAAAGGTAATTCTTGCGACTGATCTTCCCGGGTATGATCCTCTCGTGTATCTCCGCCCCAGGCAAAAACGGGAATACCTGAAAATGGTTCAGGATAAGGAGGGAAATTTCAAGTATGAACGCCGGACGCCCCCTAAAGTAGGGTTCTTTCTCTGGCTCGAGTCCCTTACTCCCACGCTTGGATCGAGGATCACCCACCAGATCCTTGAATCATTTTCCCCGGTGAATGGAAATCGGGGCAAACCAGCACCGGATATCATGAACCGGCAGAATTAACACTCTTTTCAGGCACCGGGACAGCATTATTCAGGCCATTCTTCGGATTCTTCCTCTTTCAAAAGGTATAATAAACCAAAGGTAGAACACCCAGAATGGGGAGTGGATTACTACCGGGGAACTATGACGTCAGATAAGGCACTCTTATCCTGCTTTTTATGCACAATTATTATTGTCTCTACATGCCTGGTTGCAGGGTGCGTATCGGGTCAGGGAAAGGCGGGCCCGGCAACACCGGTTATCCCGGATACACCGGTGACTATTGTTACACCCAGTGTCATGCAGTTCACCAAACAGCCACTTAACCTTTCGGTGCAGGAAAGCGCCGAACTGCATGCAGGAAATTTGTCGCTTGTCTTTTCTGTCAGGGACAAGAGCCGTGATCCTTTAAAGCAGACGGTAAGTTTTGAACTGACAGTAAAAAATGTGGGTAATATAACTGTCGCGGAACTCCAGAAAAAATTATCAGAATTATATGCGACCGATCGATCAGGAAGGCAATACAGTGTACCCACGCATGTCGCCCTGATGGGGCTTAAACCCGGAGAGATACGGAGCGGCACCGTTGAAATATCAAATGTCCCGGACCAGGCACTTCCAGGCCTTGTATTTCATTACAGGTTCGGCAACGAGGAAGCATCCTGGGTGATAATCCCGGAAACACCTGTCTGAAGCTTCCAGGTATAACGGGGTACCGGGAATTTCTTTTTAAAAATCATACTGGCAGGCTGAGGTCTTTCTGAATTTTTTGGCTTTGTTTGAAACCCTTAGGTTTCATAAAATATAGGAGGGCAATACGAAGACAGGAGGGGGGTTTCACCCCCTCCCTTGCCCCATCACCAGAAGATATTCTCTGGTCAAATGGTTTTCTGAAGGTCATTAGAATATTCCAGAGAATTCTCTATCCCAACCGGGGTCGCCACAGCAGCATGGCAGAGCCAGAGGAACGTGGGTAAATTTCGGAATAGTTCCAAATCGATGAGAACGTATTAGTGCATTTCTGATGAATCAAAAAAAAGAGACCACTGACCTTACGGTACAGTGATTCGGGCCCCCAATTAGTCAAGGAGGATGCTGTTTGCTTTGTCCTTGTATGCATCCATGACATACGGGATGCCAGATATGCGGCTCGATTCCTCTGTTAAGGCCATCACGTCATTTCTGGATATTGTCTTGAGATTGAAATTCCTGCTCCCTGCCATCAGCTGCTGGAGACCGGTCCTGAATTTCTGTGCGTATGTGTAGATACCGATTGCACCCATCGGGATCTCTTTAAACCGTGACCCGTACTTGTCTTTCAGTTCTTCATATGAGACGAATATTTCCTCAGCCTTTGTCCCGTACTTCGAAACCGACTTCGGGAGATCGCCATCTTTTATCCACTTTTCAATGTTCTTTCCTGCCATCCCGGGGATCATGAGAGCACGGCCCATGCAGACTGCCTTCACATTGGGACTGCCCATCGCGAGTGACTTGAAGACATTTGGTTCATCAGAGAACCCGCCGGCCATCGCTATATCAGGTACCCTGATACCTCTCTTTTTCAGCTTCTCGCAGTACTGGTTGGCCAGTGCCTGCAGGTAGAACGTTGGGATACCCCATTCGTTCATCATTGGCCATGGGCTCATACCGGTACCTCCGGAAGCACCATCAATGGTCAGGAGGTCGATCTTTGCATCTGCCGAGAAGCGAATTGCCATTGCAAGTTCTACTGCGGAATATGCCCCGGTCTTTAACGTGACCCGTTTGAACCCGATGTCACGGAGACGGTCTACCTCTTCGAGGAAGCCTTCTTTTGTAACAAAACCAAGACGGGAATGTCGCTCGAACTCCTTGATTGCTCCCGCCTTAAAGGCCTTCTGGATCTCTGGGAGTGTCGGGTCAGGGAGAACAATATACCCACGCTTTTTCAGTTCAATTGCCCGTTCCAGGGAGCTTACCTTGATTTCTCCCCCTATGCACTTGGCACCCTGACCCCATTTCAGCTCGATGGTGTCGAGGTTATGCTTTGAAGAAACATATTCGGCTGTCCCGAGACGTGTGTCCTCGACATTCATCTGGACGAGCATCTCTCCGTACCCGTCGTAGAACTTCTTGTAAATACCGATCCTGCGGTCCATTTCAGGGGACTCTGACACTTTGCCTTTACTGTCGAGTTTTAGGCCCGGGTCAATCCCACAAACATTCTCACCGCAGACAATGGTTATACCCGAAATTGCCGCACCAATGGCAAAATGTTCCCAGTTGATCCGTGCTATATCTGTGGACCCCAGTGCTCCGGTAAAAATCGGCAGGCGCATCTTTACCTTCTTATCCCACCCGTACTCGGTTTCGGTGTCGACTGATGAGAAAACGGCACTATCTGGGCCGATTTCAGTCCCTTCTGGCAGGCCTTTTGCGCCAACCGCGTATCCCTGGATATTCAGGTGTGAATAATCAACAGGGTAGTTTTTATCCGCACCCGCGGTGATCTCTCCAAAAGGTCCGGGGTACAGGACTTCACGTCCGCGGAATGATGATAACCAGGTCTCGCAGCCTCCTTTACATCCGTCGATGCAACGGGTACAGATCCCTGACATGGGCGATACGTCCCGGGAGCGGTTTACCGTTCCGGTCGCTTCGTTTGCGTTCGGTTGTCTAAGATTCATTAACTCTCTCCTGATGCTCTCTTGCTATAGCCTTGAAAAAATCAAGGGGGGTCCGAGCGACAAGGCTCAAACAAAAGAGTTTAGTTTTTATACCGATATAAGCACTTGCCTTCTGCTGCACATATATAGTTAATGGTTATTTGGCTATGAAACTGAAGGATAGAGGAAATTTGAATAAAATAGCAGAGAAATTTCTACTTTTCTCTGATAACCTGATCGATCATAATTAAAAAAACGGATTCGTGATACCACCGGTGGAAGCTCTATGCAGGTAGATCATTTCAATGGGACCAGTTCGTATTCAGATGAACCGAGACCAATCTCAACTCCATACCGGATCTGCAGGTATGCATCGGTATTTTCCCTGAGTCCTTTGAATTTATCCGCTCCCCTGTGATGATTATTCAGAAGCAATGACCCGGGATTTCCAGGTTGACTGTTGACAAGATCGAAGCTTGCGGCATCGATCGCCACCGGGTCTTTCGATGCGAGGATCCCGATGTCAGGGACCACCGGGGCATCACTCCATGGGACACAGTCACAGTCCGGCGTAATATGGGTCAGGAAATTCATATATCCAATACGCGACTCCTTGCCCTGGACGGCCCCGGCAGCATATTCGACAATGCGCTCAATAAATTGCGGGATCTCGGTCTCCCAGTCAATATCGATTGCCCGTTCGGGGCAGATAGTCATACATTCAAAGCACCCGATGCATTTTGACCTGTCAATTGATGATTTCTCATTTCTGAGCGTGATTGCAGTTTTCGGGCAGACCTGTACACATTTACCACAGCCGGTGCAGGCATCTTCGATACTAAGCGGCCGGGCAGAGTGCTGTGCCTGTTTTCCTGACGCAGATGCACAGCCCATACCGAGGTTTTTTATCGCCCCGCCAAATCCCGCAACTTCATGCCCTTTGAAGTGTGAAAGGACGACCATACTCTCCGCTGCAGCGATATCTCCCGAAATTATTACTTTTTTAAAGTGTTTTTTCTGAATCTCAACTGATTTTGTGTTACCACCGGAAAGCCCGTCTGCGATGATTACCGGGGCACCAACTACCGAATAATCAAACCCGTGGAGGATCGCAGTTTCAATATGGTCTGCTGCATTTGACCTGCTCCCAAGGTACAGGGTATTGGAATCAGTGACAAAGGGCTTTCCCCCGTATATCCTGACTTTATCGACGACCTGGCGGACGAATACCGGGTTAATATAGGAATCATTCCCGAGTTCACCAAAATGTAATTTTATCGCAGTCAGCCCGTTTTTACGTATTGTCTCCCCAAACCCGGCTGATTCGAACAGGCGATTAATCTTCGAGACCGTGTTATCCCGCGGATCCCTCGCCCTCATATTTGCGAAATAGACTTTTTGTTTTGACATGGTAGTGCTCCATTAAGAAAACTGGTTTCTGTTGATCCCGGGAGCCGGGTATTAATTGAATTATAACCCGGAAGAGAGATAAAAACATATTCCAAATGGAAAAAGAACGGGAGACCCGGCAGGCTGCATAGCTCATCATAAGTATTTCATTCTTATCTGCAGTTTCTACGAGGAGGATACTCTCTACCAAAGACTCTCCCTGAATAAAAAAAAAGGCCCGGGATATAGCGGTACAATTGCATCACATTCGTACCGCTTCCACTATTCCGCCTTAATTCATCGGGAATCACACCCATGCCCCCAGCTATTCATTGTAGTGCAGTTACCTTTCCTTTTTCCACTTCAGGAATATATGTTTTTAACAGGAGTGAGAGGCTCACGACGGTGACGGAACTCAGTGCCATGGCTAATGCAGCGAGTTCCGGCCTGAACATAATGCCGAAAGAAGGATAGAGCACCCCTGCGGCTACCGGGATAAGCGCCGCATTGTATGCAAAGGCCCAGAATATGTTGCCCCGGATTCTGCCCATTACTTTCTTTGAGAGCTGGATTGAAGCAACTGAATCTGCCAGGTCATCCCGAATCAATACAATGTCCCCGCTCTCGATTGCTATATCTGTGCCGCTGCCAATGGCGATTCCCACATCAGCACGTGCAAGCGCCGGGGCATCGTTTATCCCGTCACCTACAAATGCCACAATTTCTCCCAATTCCTGCAACGCCTGTACCCGGGACGCCTTGTCCTGGGGGAGTACTTCCGCCACTACATTCGATATTCCAACCTTTCTCGCGATTGCTTCGGCGGTGCGACGGTTATCACCGGTTATCATCACCACCTTCACCCCCATCTCGCCGAGGCTCGAAACCGCCCGGTACGCAGACTCTTTTAAGGTGTCTGCTATTCCGATTACTCCCGCCATTCTTCCTCCGGCAGCAACAAGGACGGCAGTCTTCCCTTCCTGTTCGATCAGGGTAATCCTGGATTCGGTCTCGTTATCCACGGGTACACTCTTGTCCTGCATCAATGCCCTGTTACCTGCCAGGACTTCTTCCCCGAGTACCACGCCGACGACACCTTTTCCATTTATCGTGTCAAATTTTTCCGCCGTTTCCTGTAAAAGTCCCTTTCTCTTCGCTTCCCTGACTATTGCCTGTGCAAGAGGGTGTTGCGATCCGGTCTCGAGTGCCGCAGCAATGGAAAGTAACGTCGCTTCCGGAATTCCAAACCGGATGATATCGGTTACCTCAGGCTGTCCTTTTGTGAGGGTGCCGGTCTTGTCGAACACCATGGTGGTAATTTTTTCGGCAACTTCAAGGGCTTCACCATTTTTTATTAAAATCCCAAGTTCTGCACCCCGTCCCACACCTACGGTCACCGCAGTTGGTGTTGCCAGGCCCAGTGCACACGGACAGGCAACCACAAGCACGGAGATCATCGCCGTAAGTGCGAAAAGCAGGCTGCCCCCGAGGAGATAATACCATGCAACGAATGTAACAGCGGCGATAATCAATACTACCGGGATGAAGTAGGTTACCGCAGTGTCGGCAATTCTCTGCACCGGTGGTTTCGACGCCTGTGCATCCTCGACCAGCTGGATAATCTGTGCGAGGACCGTCTCTTTTCCCACCTTCAGCACCTTCACATTTAGGACACTGTTCTGGTTTATCGTGCCCCCGACAACCCGGTCCCCCGTACGTTTAAGCGGTGGAACCGGCTCTCCCGTGATCATCGCCTCATTGACGTAGCTCTCACCTGCAGCCACTTCGCCATCCACAGGTACTTTCGCCCCGGGTTTGACAACAACAATATCCCCGGGCACCACGTCTTCGACAGGGATCTCCTCCTCAACGCCGTTACGAAGGACAATCGCGTTTTTTGCCCCAAGCCCGGCGAGTTTTTTTATTGCTTCGGACGTCCTTCCCTTTGCTTTTGCCTCAAGGTAACGGCCAAGTATCAGGAACGACGCCAGCATTATTGCAGCATCGTAAAACATGAACCCCGGGTCAAGAACGATATTGAAAGTCCCGAGGACACTTGAACCGTAGGCGATCCCGGTACCCATGGCATACATCACGTCCATGTTAAGCGAACGGTTCCGGAGTGCCATATGCGCTGCCCTGAAGATCGGGTAGGCAACGTATACGAACACCGGTGTTGCGATGATGAACATGATATACGCCATCGTCTGCATGGTAACAGGCAGGGGGACCCACATCATGAGCATCAGGGGGATGCTTACAGCAAAACCAATTGAGAAGCGTACGAGTTTATCGTGAAGGTCCTTTTCCCGTGCCTTTTTTTCAGCCTCTTCACTGATTTCCCCGGCCAGCCCAAGATACTGGTAACCTGCATCCTCGATCGCGAATTTCATTTCGGGAACCCCGGTTACTGACGGGTTATAGATGACGTATGCCTTTTCAGTACCAAGGTTGACCGTTGCCGATGCCACACCCGGAAGTGCCCGTAATGCCGCCTCTATAGTCTGGACACAGGTGGCACAGACCATTCCCCCTACCCTGATAACCGCCTCACGGTTCACTACTTCGTACCCGGCATCGGTAACCGCCTTTTCAAGGTCTTTTATCGAGACTTTTGCAGGGTCAAACTCGACATGCGCAGTATCGGTCCCAAAGTTTACCTGGGCATTTGAAACACTTTCCACCTTTGAAAGGGACTCTTCTATATTGATTGCACAGGTCGCGCAATGCATCCCCGAAATCTTCAGTTCTGCTTTTTTCTTTTGTTCCCCGGGCATATGGTAGAAGTAAAACATCCCGGTTATATAAATTGCTCCTTCATTCTATCCCGGTTTTTATGCTATTTTTCCCGTTGCGGCGAACCCCGGGCTATCCGGATACTCACACGAACGTGAGCCACACGACAAATACTACACCGGTTACAAGTGAAAAGGGTATACCGAACCTGATGAATTCCATGAAGGTTATTGTCTCACCCTGCCGTTCCGCATTCTGGATTACAATAATATTACTTGCAGCCCCGAGGATTGTCAGGTTACCAGCGAGGGTGCTCCCGGCTGCGAGTGCCATTGTCTCGTTGACAGACATTCCGGCCTGTTGCAGCAGGGGGGTAAAAAGGGCAACAAACGGGACATTGGAGATGAACTGGCTGATTATCAGACTTGTTGTGTACAGGAGAAACACGGACGATGCTGCTGCGGCAGGGACTGCAGCCTGGAAAAAACCCGTTGTGAACACTGCGGCCATCAGGACGAACATAGATATAAAGAAAACCAGAGTTGGCCAGTCAATTTTCCGGATTATTTCAACCCTCTTCCGGGAAAGGAGAATAACCGGGGCAGCTCCCGCAATTGCAATCACAGGTAATGGTACGGAGTATTCTACCCCGAATGGATGAAGGGTGAGCAGGACCTGCAGAATTATACAGGATGTAACGAGGGTGAGAGAAATTATAAGGATCCGGGCAAGCTCCGGGTCGGCAAGCTGCACATCTTCCACAATGCAGATTTTTTCCCCGGAATCCGGTGGGTAGAATAAACGGATAAAGAAAACAAGCAACACAAGTGAAATTATCGTTGGGATTCCAAGATACAATAAAAATGTACCAAATGGATTTGTATACCCGCATTCTGTCGCAATAAGAAGGTTCTGAGGGTTGCCAATCGGGCTCATCACGCTCCCGGTGGTAATAGCAAAACAGAGAGAGATCAGGAGCATTTTAATGCTTAAGCCAAGACGACGACCGAGATACAGTGCAAGAGGCGTCCCGATAATCGCCATGGTATCATTCATAATGAATGCAGAGAGAAGTGCCATCGAGAAAATAAAGAGAGCAACGAATTGCCAGGAATTACTGCAATACGACACCAGGCGCTTTGAAATGGTAAGCAGGCAGCCACTTTCTGAAAGTGCTTCGCCAACAATAAACATCCCGAGCAGGAAGACCATTACATCGATGTTGATGGACCGGACCGCATCAGGTAATGATATCTGGCCTGTAATAAGTACAGCCAACGCACCTGCACACATTACCTGCCAGATACGGAACCGGAAACGCCCTACCTGGCGGACTGCTATCAGTAAAAACACAGCCAGGAGAATAATTAGTGCAAGTTCCATTGTTTAGACCGGGATTTTTTTAGTCAGCGCCTTTCAACCACTGCAACACGGGGTAATTGTGATGTGTCCGGGAACAGCCTTTGCGATTTCAAGGAACCATGAGGCCCATCGGGAGGGAAATTTAAACAGCCTGCTTCGGCGGTCTGATACACCAGTGTAGAAGTACCCCTTCATCAACCCGGGTGCACCCGATAAGATCCATTCTTACAAATGGATCAGTAATGCCAAATCCCCTGCCATCGGCGGGAGTGGGAGAATCCCTGCCGCCGATGACCATGTTACCGATATACTGGAATACCTCATCCACAAGTCCCAGCTCGAACATAGACCAGAGCAGGGTCCCGCCTCCTTCAACCATGAGGTTCCGGACCCCCATGTCGTACAGCCGGCAGAGTAATTCTTTGAGGTCTACTTCCTCTTTTCCAGCAATAACCACTGTTGCATGTGATTTAAGGGATCGGTGGGTCGCGGGATCAATTGCTTCTGCACAACCAATCACCCGCTTTCCAGGACCCTTGCATAAAACTGCTGCATCGACGGGAATGCGCCCCCTGCTATCCACGACCACCCGGAGGGGGTTTTCATCGAGTCCGCGGGAGACCCTTGCCTGTTTCAGTTCTTCAGATTTCACCGTAAGTGAAGGATCGTCTGCCATAACGGTACCAATACCAACCATGACCGCATCACTCCCGGCCTTCAGCTGGTCCACCCGGGCAAAATCAGCGTTCCCTGAAATTTTTACCTGTCGCCGCTCTTTTGTCGAGAGTTTGCCATCTGCACTCATGGCAAAATTGACGGTCACATGTGGGCGCATATATATCTGTTCGATATCGTTGTATTAGATTATTTTGAGGATCATCTCTAAAACCCGGGAAATTGGTACAATCGTTGATATGAAAGACATAACGAATTTGACCGTTTATCACCGACTGATACCTACGGCGTGCTGAAATTGTTACCAGTCACTCACCTGTCCACGGAAAAATTCTGGCGAAGTGCTCTTCGCAAGATTTTATACACTACCTGCTAACGAGTTATTCATTATTGAACCCGATCAACCGTGTAGAGAACCCATGTCCCCGAGAGAGCCCAGTACATCAACCCATCCGGCACCTGATGACAGGATTTCAAGGTTCTTTCATTCACCATTATTTTTGAGTAGTACCATCGGTATACCGTTTTGTATCTACAAATTCATATTCGGATCTCTTGCCCTCAGGAATGGCATTGAGGGGGAAAAGGCCCTTTTTTTGCTGGGAGCGCTGATTATCGTCTGGGCGGCACTTGACCTCGCTATGAACGTGGCAAGGGCAGTCCTTGACCATTTCGGACGGAGTAATGCTATTGAATACTGCACTATCGCGCAGATAGGCAGGTATTTTCATGCACCGGGAACATTTCTCGCGCTTGACACCCTGCTCTCCTTTTCAATTATCTGCATTATGCTCTGGTCCGGCTGGATAACCAGGCTAACCCCGCTTGAATCCTTTCTCTGGTATACAGCGACCACACTGAACCTAATCAGTCTGTCCCTCGTTATTATGTATGATGAGGCATTGCGGGCCCGTTGGAACGCCCGTGAAAAAAAGGATTCATAACAGACATGCATCCCAACAGAATACCTGCGGTTTCCCGGGCAGTCCCAGGGGCTGTACATTTTTTTACCAGACCTGCATTAGTAACAGGAACTCTTTTTTTAATCGCAGGGCAATCCTGGCATCAACAACGGATCAAGTCCGCCACACGGTCTTTTTTAACGATAACAGTCCCTATGTTTGCCATGTCAAAAAGGTTGGCCTGGTGAACCGCTGAGTTACGGGCGGCTACAGCATCCTCAACCAGGAAGGTATGATACCCGAATGCAGCTGCATCGAAAACGGTAGTCCGGATGCAATTCGGTGTCTGGATACCGGTGACAAACAACGAATCAATTCCCAGCGATCGTAATAACAGGTCGAGATCGGTGTTCATGAAGGCACTCATACGGTTTTTCCTTATATGGTACTCCCCTTGCAAAGGCCTGAGTTCATCAATAATCTCTGATCCGGGCGCCCCCTCGACGGCAAAAGGAACTTTTTTAAAAATCTCCCGCCGGAATAGTTCCACATCGGAGCCATCGCCCCGGTGAACACGCACCACATGGAACACAGGGAGTCCCTGATCTCGGAACGCCTCCAGCACCACTTTTACGTTGGCAATAATACTTTGGGCACCCGGCATCTGCATGGGTGCACCAGCCCGGACAAAATCATTCTGCATATCGATAATCAGAAGTGCTGGCCTTTTCATGCGTTTTTCTCCTTAAACCACCTGTGTCGGTCAGGTATTAAACATTAATCAGCGTCGGTTACTATCTGGCAGTAAAAAAGTAATTCTATCTCACATCCGTTTACGAAGGCCCGCTGATAAAAAGACAGAAATTACAACCTGCAAGGCAAAGTGCCTCAGCCCGGATTGGTGACATGTCTGGTTCAATGCCTCTACACAGCATAACCAGGGGCGCCCTAATTATAGATGTGTGGAAAATTTATTGTTCTCATGATGAGAATTCCCGCATTTTATTTCGTTCTGTCGTGTCATCATCGACATTAGTGACATTCACACGTTCGATTGCAAGGGCTACCTGATTGGCGAATGCTGCCAGGAGTCTTGACTGCTCGGGGTTTATTACACCGTCCGGCTCGTCAGGTTTTACCCCGAGAATCCCAAGTATTCCCCGGTTTGTACGAAGCGGAATATATCTCAACCGGGATGAGTGGAGGGTATCGGTATCGTAGCCCGTAACGGTATCGTGTGAAAATGCCCATGTTGCCACCGCAATTTCGTCAGCATCAAGCATAAGCCCCGGACTCCCAGGATTCTGGACAAGTGAGCCGTTTTCAAAGATGAGGAAAATACATTCCCAGTTGAATATCTCACCGATATGTTTTGTGACGGTGTTGATTACCGTGCTGATATCCGGAGCAATAGTAAGATCCTGTGATAATGCAAAAAGGGTGCTTGTCTCTTTTTCGCGGACCTGTGCTGCAAATGCATGTTCCCGTGCCCGGGCAACGAGCAGGCTGATCACCCCTGCGACCACTATCAAACCGATAAACGTGATGATATACTCTGTATCAGAGATCCGAAAACTCAGATAGGGAGATACAAAGAAGAAGTCAAAAGCAAGTACCCCGAGAATTGCACTCACTATCGCAGGGCGGAGCCCCCAGAGGTACGCCGTCAGGACAACAACCAAGCAGGTAGAACATCAGGAGGTTTGTCTGGGATATGTACGGCTTGAGCAGCCATCCTACGAGGGTGGTCAAAATAATAAGCCCTATACACCCCGCATATCCTTTCGGCGGATTCGTCGGCAACAGGGGTTCCATTTCAACGGGCTTTTCCGGCCCTTTATCCTGGCCGCTGATTACGTAGACATCGATCGTCCCGCTGTTGTGGATAAGCGTGTCCACGACTGAACCGAAAACAAATTCCTGCCACCGGGGGCGAAGTGTTTTCCCGATGATAATTCGCGTGATGTTATGCTTTTTGGCATACTCGATCGCGGTATCGGCTACACTTATCCCGAATATAGTTGCAGTCGTTGCACCAAGTTTTTCAGCGAGCTGGAGGTTACGCCAGACCTGCTCCTTCGCATTTTTTGAGAGCCGGTGATGGGACGGGGTCTCGACATAGATTGCGTCCCAGTTCGCATTAATCCGGTCTGCCTGCCTCCTTGCTGTCCGGACTAGACGTTCTGAAAGCGGGCTCGGGCCCACACAGACCAGTATCCTCTCCCCGGCATGCCATGGGCCGGGGATAGAACGGGTCTGCATATATGAGAGCATCTGGTCATCAACCCGCTCTGCAGCACGGCGGAGGGCGATTTCACGGAGAGCATACAGGTTTCCCTCGTTGAAGAACTGCTCAATGGCCCGGGCAGCCATTTCCGGGACATAGACTTTCCCTTCACGCAGCCGTTGTAAGAGTTCGGGTGGTGCAAGATCGACAAGTTCGATCTCGGCCGCTTCATCGATTACCCCGTCAGGTATTGTTTCCCTGACGACTATGTTGGTTATCTGGGCGATGACATCATTAAGGCTCTCGAGGTGCTGCACATTGAGGGTGGTATACACATCTATCCCGGCATCGAGCAGCTCTTCCACATCCTGGTAACGCTTGAGGTGACGTGAACCGGGTGCATTGGTGTGTGCCAGTTCGTCAACGAGCACGAGGTCTGGCCGGGCAGCAATGATTGCATCGAGGTCCATCTCTTCCAGTCTTACATCCCGGTACTCGACTATTTTTCTGGGAATAAGGGTCAGGCCAGCAAGGAGTGCTTCAGTTTCGACCCTTCCATGCGTCTCAATATACCCGATCTGGACATTGACCCCCTCTTTTTTCCTGAGGTGTGCTGCATTCAGCATTTCGTAGGTCTTGCCAACCCCGGCCACGTAACCAAGAAAGATCTTGAGCCTGCCCCTCTTCTTTTGCCGCTCTTCATTGAGGACGCGGGCGAGGAGGAGATCCGGGTCAGGTCTTATTTCGCTATTCAGCACCATAGCATTTACACCCCCATGAGAACAAGGAGGAGATCTATTATTTTGATCCCGATAAACGGGGCAATTATTCCCCCGATTCCGTACATAATTATGTTATTTCGTAGTGCTTCTTCCGCAGTCATCGGCTTGTACTTCACTCCGCGAAGGGCGAGAGGGATAAGTAGCACAATAATTATTGCGTTAAAAATCACCGCAGAGAGGATGGCATTATGGAGGCCGAGGAAATTGAGGGCTGCCAATGCCGGGTAGGTGGTAATGAAGGCCGCCGGAATAATGGCGAAATACTTGGCCAGGTCATTTGCGATTGAAAACGTGGTCAATGCCCCTCTCGTCATCAGCAATTGTTTCCCGATCTCCACGATTTCGATCAGCTTGGTGGGGTTGCTATCCAGGTCGATCATATTTGCCGCTTCGCGGGCCGGCTGTGTCCCGGTATTCATAGCCACGGCGACATCGGCCTGGGCGAGGGCTGGTGCATCATTCGTACCATCACCGGTCATAGCGACCATTCGGCCCCCTGCCTGGTAATCCCTGATCATACGGAGCTCTGCTTTCGGGGGTTGCCTCCGCGAGGAAATCGTCAACTCCTGCCTCAGCTGCAATGGTCGCTGCGGTAAGCCTGTTATCGCCGGTGATCATCACTGTTTTAATCCCCATACGTCTTAGCTGGGAAAACCTCTCCTTGATCCCACCCTTTACCACATCTTTCAGGTGAATTACCCCGAGCGCTTTCCCGTTCTTCGCAACGACCAGGGGCGTACCTCCCGAGCCGGAAATCGCCTCCACCTTCACCTTCAGGTCCGGGGAAACACTGTTTCCTTCCTCTTCCATGTAGTGAGCAATTGCATCGGCTGCACCTTTCCTGATGGAAACGTGCCCAATGTTAACGCCACTCATCCGTGTATGGCTTGAGAATGGGATAAACTGCATTTCCGGGTCCTGCTCGTTGGCACCCACATTCCGGCCCCGCAGCCCGTAGCGTTCCTTGACGAGCACAACAATACTTCTTCCTTCAGGTGTCTCGTCGGCCAGGGAGGCAAGTTGGGCCGTTTCCGCGAGCTGGTTTATGTCATTCCCGTCTACCGGGATCAGTTCCACCGCCTGGCGGTTTCCCAGGGTGATCGTCCCTGTCTTGTCGAGGAGGAGGACATCCACATCTCCTGCTGCCTCTATTGCCCTGCCCGAGGTCGTAATGACATTACGACGGATTAACCGGTCCATTCCTGCGATGCCAATAGCACTGAGCAATCCCCCGATAGTCGTCGGTGCAAGGCATACCAGGAGAGCGATGAGTGTTGTGACCGTGATGACTTGTCCAAACCCTGCGGTCTCCACCGAATAATAGGAAAAAGCCCAGAGCGTCGCACATACGACAATGAAAATGGCAGTGAGGCCAATAAGAAGGACATTAAGGGCTATTTCATTAGGTGTCTTCTGCCGCTTTGCTCCTTCGATAAGCGAGATCATGTGGTCGAGGAACCCTTCACCAGGGTTCGCCGTCACCCTGATGATAAGCCAGTCTGAAAGGATCACGGTCCCTCCGGTAACGGCACTCCGGTCACCACCTGACTCCCGGATGACCGGTGCACTTTCACCGGTTATAGCACTCTCGTTCACCGACGCGACGCCCTCGACAATTTCACCATCGAGTGGGATCGTATCCCCTGAATTGACGTAGTAGAGGTCGGACTTGCGGAGAGTCGACGAAGGGATAGTAGCATAATCTGAATTTTCAGGCATCCTGTTTTTGACAATCCTGTAGTTATCCCTCAGTTTCTTTGCTTCAGTGTCCTGTCGCATCTTCCGGAGAGATTCAGCCTGTGCTTTACCCCTGCCTTCTGCAAGCGCTTCCGCAAAATTTGCAAAGATTACCGTGAACCAGAGCCAGATACTTATCGCCCCGATAAATGCTGCCGGGGCCTCACCCTGGCCGGATAGCGCCTGCAACCAGAGGAGGGTGGTTATGATCGATCCAATTTCCACGACGAACATCACGACGTTTTTTGCCATTAACCGGGGGTCAAGTTTCAGGAATGCATCAATCATTGCCCGTTTATAGAGGGAGACCTGGTTCTTCCGGGCGTCAGGATCAGACATGGAACAAACCCCCGGAAATTATTTGGAGATATTCAGCGACAGGCCCGAGTGCGAGGACGGGGAGAAAACTCAGTGCGCCGACAATGACTATTACGAATACCAGCCAGATGATGAAGAGCGGACGGTGGTCATGAAGGGTTCCTTCGCTGACCGGGACGATCTTTTTCAGCGCAAACGCACCGGCCAGCGCGAGGGTGAGGATTGCCGGCGCATAACGGCCGATCACCATCATGACCGACGTGATGATATTATAAAACAGGCTGTTTACTGAGAGCCCCGCAAATGCACTTCCGTTGTTCTGGGACACCGATGTGAATGCATAGAGGATTTCAGAAAACCCATGGGCCCCCGGGTTTAATACGGCGGATTTTCCAACGTCAGTGAGGACCGCGACAGCAGTGCCGGATAGGATCAGGACAATGGGGATAATGATGATGATCGTCGCAATTTTCATCTCACGGGGTTCGATTTTCTTACCAAGATATTCAGGCGTCCTTCCCACCATGAGCCCGGCAATAAACATAGCAATAATGATAAAGACGAGCATCCCGTAGAGCCCTGATCCGACACCCCCAAAGACCACCTCCCCGAACTGCATCGTCAGCATCTGGGCAAAGCCGCCCGGTGGCATGAAGGAATCATGCATGGAATTTACGGCACCACATGACGTTGCCGTCGTAACTATTGAGAACATTGATGCGAAGGGAACGCCGAAACGCACCTCTTTTCCTTCCATGTTACCCCCCGGCTGGAGAGCTCCGGCAGTCTGATCAACTCCAAGCGGAGTAAATGCCGGAT
This sequence comes from uncultured Methanomicrobiales archaeon, assembly GCA_963758915.1. Taxonomy (GTDB): domain Archaea; phylum Halobacteriota; class Methanomicrobia; order Methanomicrobiales; family Methanospirillaceae; genus CAIKOD01. Next base: position 6,911 of record CAVWXH010000006.1, on the reverse strand, counting down.
TTCCCCCGGTTTCCGACCAGATGGCAAGACCAAGCAGTGGGACAAAAATAATGGTCATGGCGATAAGGATGGCAATTCCCTTTCTCGCTGAGCCAACCATCTTCCCATATGTGTAGCAGAGACAGACAGGGATTAACAGGATAGCGAGGATTTCAACGAAATTTGAAAATGGTGTGGGATTTTCGAACGGGTGAGCGGAGTTTGTATTAAAGAACCCTCCACCATTAGTCCCCAGCAACTTGATTGCAACCTGTGAGGCTGCCGGCCCGAGTGGGATGATCTGTGTTGTGATAAGGGCCCCGTTACTGTCTTTGACCGGATCAAGGAGTGGAACGGTCACAGGTCCATTGAAGGTCTGAATGGTACCCTGGGAGACGAGGATGACTGAAATGATAAGACAGATTGGCAGGAGAATGAATGATGCTCCGGGTCAGGAGCACCCAGAAATTACCAATCTTATCAGTGGATTTTCGCGAAAGTCCATAGATAAGAGCGATCAGGACTGCCATGCCGGTCGCAGCGGAAACAAAATTCTGCACGGTCAGTCCGATCATCTGGGTAAGGTAACTCAGGGTTGTTTCCCCTGCATATGCCTGCCAGTTTGTATTGGTAGCGAAACTGATTGCGGTATTAAGGGAAAGGTCCCATGGTACCGTTCCGAGCCCGGCGGGGTTCAGGGGGAGGAGGTGCTGGACCTGCTGCACCAGGAAAACAGCAATAATTCCGAGAATATTAAAGATTATAAGGGCAATTCCAAATGTTTTCCAGTCCATCTCTTCATCGGGGCTGGTCCCGATGACACGGTACATCCAGCGTTCAACAGGTGCTGTAACCGGGGACAGAATGGTATGCTCACCTGTATACACCTTTGCCATGAACCGGCCGAAGGGGACAAGGAACAGAATAAGGAGAACCGCGTAAAGGATAAACTGGAACCCGTCTTTTTCACTGATACCAGGAACGGGGGAGTTTATTTCCTGTTCGATGAGGCTTGTTTTATAGGCTGGAACGGAAATACGGTGAGCCGCAAGGTCATCCAGAGCAAGGTTCAATGATAACACATTCACCCGTGCTTCACCAAAAAGCCAGAACTGAGGTTTTTGTGTATTCTGATCGATAAGCCAGGCGATATCAGTTTCACTCATATTCCTGGTCTTCGCGACCCTGCTGATTTGGTATTGCGCTGCAGCGATGCTGATGTCTGGATCAAGACCACTTGCCGAGGAAGTGACCAGATCAACCGGTACCGGGAGATTATTACCGGGATCTGCTGCCCGCAAGGCCGTAACCCGGGCAGACACGGCGTTGATTAATTCGGGATTTGTAGGGCCAAGGTTCGATCCTGTCGAAGGTTCCGGGTTGTAAGGGTAGGGCGTTGTTGCTGATGGCCGCCCCCAGAAATAACCGGGTGAAGAAAAGGGCTGACCGATTAAAGCGGAACCGACAACACTTCCGTTGTGTGTTATCAGGTTCCCGTTTGCCTGATCAGGGAACGCAACTTGTGCAATGCCGGTAATCAGTATTGGATAGAGCAGGCCGGTCACTACAGTTACAAGGAGGAAAATAATTAATGCGGGTCTTATTTGTGTCCTGAATACTGACGGGACTGATCCAGGTTGCATATTCCCAAACCTCGGGTACGAACCAATGCTGGTCTGCAGGGGGAAGTATCCAATACAGCGTGTCCGGGTTATTGTATATATGCTAGTTGGTCGCTGGCATTCTTTTCCTTCACACAGGTTTGAGATATCCTGATATTACAATTGATTCGGCTTTAATTTTTTATTATTACAGCAGAAATACCTCCATGAATCGTAAGGAGTGAATATCCGCGGTCTTTGCATTGTTGATTTAGATAATTCTATATAGTGTGGAACTATTCTTCCATCACACTGTCTGGCATCTGGGAGCAAGGTTTAACCCCGTCCAGGATGTGATAAGCGGGCGGATTAGACCCAGTCCCTGAAATTCGAGCAACCGGAGGATAGACAAGTTACTTGAAAAATTCGGAGAACGAATAAAACCCAAGCTCGTGAAGAGGGAAATTCATAGTCGTGCCGGTTTCACTCCTTCGCTGAACGTACGAGAAATAATTAAAAAATATGCGGCTCCGTTGAAATCCTTAGGTGATATAAAAAAATAAGAGGGAAATACGAAGACAGGAGGGGGTTTCACCCCCCCTGCCCCATCCCCATTAAGATATTCTTCGGGCAGGGTTTCCAGAAGGCTCATTAAATTCAGAGTATTGGGGGATATCTCTATCCCAACCGGGGCGCCACAGCGGCGGGGCGGAGCCCCGAGAGCGTAGATAAATTTCAGAATAATCAGGATTCCGGGTGGCTAATATAACTTTTCAACAGAGCGAAATATGCCAAAATTACGTATTATATAATAAAATAATACCTAATAATCACCTAATTAATAAAGTGCCTTATTCCGGATTTTAGTCATTCATGGTTCAATGCCTTTGCATAACAAATCCTTTAATGGTTGGTTATTTTCGACACCCCGCCTTTTTAGTCTTTTTCAAGGGTAAATCACGAGGCTGCATCGTCGATCGCCCACACCGATTATGATATGGGGGGGTTATCAATCATCCAGCAGGGATTCATAACACCGATGTTCAAATCACTACTATTTTTTCCTGCACCCCATCTGTATTGAAGCAGTTTACTTCATCGAGAAAAACCTTTCAGGTTCAATTGTTAAATATCTGGCTGGCAGATAAAACATATAGAATCAAACCTCTTCCCCCCAAAGGGAGCCCCTGACTATGGATTGCACACATATCGCAGGTGACTGCTCAACACTCTGGTCAAAGAAGACCACGGGAGAACTCGGCCAGGCCATTGCAGTTATCGTCCTGATGTACTCGCCCCGTGACCTGCAGCAGATGCGGGGGAATTTCTCTGATACGGTCCAGGACTTCAACCCGGATTACCGGGAAAAACTGGAGGAGACGATCACCGGCCACCTTCACGGAACTTACCAGGCCATCAGGCGAATGCACGAGCTAAAAAATTTTGTCCAGATGAGGGAATCTCTTGCAATGAATGCGGGTGATTACTGGAAGATGGTCGCAGCACAGTGCACTTCGGGGGGGGATGAACAGGTCCGGCTGAGGTTTTTGAAATTCCTGCTCGCAGGTTTCTGCATGTTCGTGCAGGGACTCCCAGGCCACCCGGTCGGGATGCCATTCCCGGGTGGGGACAAGGTCGAGGTCATTGAAGGGGTATACTACTGCCCGGTCCGGGAGAAGGCAAACGATGTCGATGCGGCCCTCTGTCCATTCTGCCCGGCCCTGCAGACACCGGAGATCGGATACCTGAAACCACCGCGAAACGCGAGTAAGCACCGGAAACAGGAGTTTATACAGAACTGTTACGACTACCATAATTTTAATGGGTGAAACTTTTCGCGTGTTTCTGGCAGTTGAATAATCTAATCCTCTGCCTGGTAAATCAAAGCAGTTTTGTTTCTTCCGTGGGTTTAGGTACCTTGACCACCAGCACCCGGAACACAGACCTTACTCTCATTCAGCCACCGGTGTGGGATCCGTGCAGGACTCTCCACCAGCATATCTTTGCCAACGGTATTTCGTTCGTCACCGATCTCAACAATTCCTGTGCCTTCGAGCACATAGAAGAAGACATCAACCGGAGTTGAATGCTTTTTCAGCGATTCCCCGGGCTGAAGTGTTATTACCACGGCTATTGCATGTGTTGAGTCGTATATCTTTCGTGCGTCTACATGGTGGGGATTGGGTCCCGATACCACCTTTGCAACTTCAGTAATTTTCATATTTAATTCACCTTTTCTATTGGAATATACGGAATTAATGTAAGTAATTCCGATTTCAGCGTATCGATGCCAATTCGTTCCATAAACCGTGCGGTACGTTCATGCTTTTTTGCATGGCTCCGGTAATACTCAGATAGCCGCTGTGCGCAATCCACTGCTCGCCATCACTCAGTTAGTTTATAGCAGTGGCTTAAATTAAGCAATCACCTAATTATATTGTCCCTTGCCCAACGGATAAAGCAAAACGTGATGATGAAAAAGCGGAATGTTGTCTCTGTGGAAGATGCACGGATGTTTGTCCGGTTACAGGGGCCCTGGGATATCAACGGTGAGTGGCGAATGAATAAAATCATAATTGGATTCAAAACACACACTCATGGAGGATTGTATGGTGGAATTTAAACTGGAAAATCCGGATAAGCACGACAAAAAACGGGAGGAACTTGGTGCAAAAGTCCTCGATCTCAAAAATCTTGTCTCCTATCAGGACGGGACAGTTGCGAGCCGGATGATCGTCAACAACAAGGCCGGGAGTATCACGATCTTTTCTTTTGACGAGAACGAGGGGCTTTCCGAGCATACAGCACCCTATGACGCTGTGGTTACGATCCTTGATGGTGAGTGTGAAGTATGGGTTGCAGGCCAGACCCTCCAGATGAAAGAGGGGCAGACTATTATCTTTCCGGCAAACGCACCTCACGCACTCAGTGCCATCACTAAATTCAAGATGACACTGACTATGATCCGGGGGTAACCAGATGGGCGGGAATGATCAGGACGGCTACTATTGCACAATCTGTGGAGGTATCCCTCCGGATAAAATTAACATCAGGCTGATTCTTGTTGACGGTAAAGAGACCGGGATCGATAAACTGGATTGGATTATCGCAGAGGTTAGGAGACTGAATCTTTCCGATGACATAGTTATCACCGAAGAGCTCTTAAAACGAACGAAGGCGCTCAACTACGTTCCCACCAAAAAGACAAATGATTACGGCGTGGCATTGCTGATGGAATATAAAAAATCCGGGGTTGTAACGGGTGCTTGACCATTGTCCCGGTTCTGCGAACCTCAGGACCCCAACACTTTCAATAAAAAAGTGCCCGGAATGCGGTGAGGAAATTGAAATTTTCTCAAATGACATCAAGGTGGCATGCAGCAACTGCGGTTTTGTTATCTATAACGATATTATATCGTGTGTCCAGTGGTGCAAGTATGCGAAAGAATGCGTAGGTGAGGAGATGTACCAGAAACTTGTTGAGAAGAAAGAGGGATGAGAAAAGCCAGAAAAGATGCACAGGAAGTTGCCGATGACTGGTTTTTCGAGAATACCATCCGGCTTTCCTTTTATCACAGAATTATCCCTTACAGCACGCACACCTTGCAGTCCTGTTGACCGCAGGGAATATTGTCGATCTTCCATTTCAACGCCCACTGCTTGATGCCCCGGATCACATTCACCAATTCAAGACCGCTTTCCGTCAGGGTATATTCTGTCTTGACCGGGAATGCGGTTGCGTCCACATTCCGGGTGAGAATTCTTTCTTCTTCAAGTTCCTTCAGCCGTTCCGAGAGGATTTTTGGGGTAATACCATCGAGAGCATCACGGAGCTCGGAAAACCTGCGGGTATACCCCTGGCCTTTGTAGAGCTCAAGGATGATCAGCAATGTCCATTTCTTTGTCAGATATTTCACGGTCTGGTTGACCGTGCACGCATCCTGCATAGTATGTATTTGGAAACTCCCGAGTATTTATAATAAGGTATACAATTGATATCTTGTATCAAAAAGAAATAATGGAGTTCGATGATGTTCTGCTACCAATGCGAAGAGACCGTTAAGGGGACGGGATGTACGGTAAAAGGTGTCTGCGGTAAGGAAGACGAGATCGCTGCATACCAGGATGTGCTTATCTACGTCTGCAAGGGGATCTCGGTCAGGAACCTTGCGGCAATGGAGAAGGGCAAAGGAGATCCTACCGATGGGATTGTTCATCGCTGACGCACTCTTTTCCACGCTGACCAATGTAAATTTTGACAAAGCACGATTCTTTGACATGATTAACCATGCTGTTGCGCTCCGGGATGCCCTCCCGGCAACTGGTAATGCTGAACCGGATGCCTGTACCTGGAAACCGAAAAGTGACAGCGACATACTGGAGAAGGCAAAAACCGTGGGGATTCTGGCGACAACACAATGAAGATGTCCGCTCGCTCCGCTCTACCCTGCTCTTCGGGCTCAAAGGTATTGCAGCCTACTACACCCATGCAGCGGTGCTTGGTAAAACTGATGATTCCATCACAGCATTTCTCCAGAAAGGGCTTGCATCCACCTTGGACGATCTGACGGTCCCCGACATGATTGCTCTCGTAATGGAATGCGGGGAAAACGGGGTAAAGGTCCTCGCCCTTCTCGATTCAGCCAATACCTCTGCATATGGAAATCCGCAGATCACGAGCGTTAAAACAACGGTAGGATCACGGCCGGGAATCCTTATCACCGGCCATGACTTAAAAGACCTTGAGATGCTGCTTGAACAGTCAAAAAATGCCGGTGTTGATGTATATACCCACGGGGAGATGCTCCCGGCACACGCGTATCCTGCGTTCAAAAAATATACTCACCTGTATGGCAATTACGGAAGTTCGTGGTGGCACCAGAAGGAGGAGTTCGAGCAGTTCAACGGCCCGGTCCTGTTCACGACCAACTGCCTTGTTCCACCGAAGGATACCTACAAGGACCGGGTCTTTACGACCGGACTGGTCGGATTTTCAGGCACCAAACACATCACCGCTTCCAAAGACGGGAAGAAGGACTTCTCACCGATCATAGCGTATGCAAAGACCAGCCAGCCACCCAACGCCCTCCCGGGAAGCAGGAACGACCTCATAACCGGTTGTGCCCATGGTGCGGTACTCGCGATTGCAGACAAGGTTGTTGCAGCGGTAAAGAGCGGGGATATCAAACGCTTCATTGTCATGGCCGGATGCGATGGCAGGCAAAAAGAGCGGGACTATTACACGAATTTTGCCCAGGCACTACCAAAGGATACGGTGATCCTCACAGCAGGGTGCGCTAAATACCGGTACAACTCTCTCGATCTCGGCAC
>CAVWXH010000005.1:0-132935 GCA_963758915.1 uncultured Methanomicrobiales archaeon | reverse complement strand
CAGTGTAATGACTGCTACTCCCTGGTCGTGATTGCACAGGCACTTGCCAAGGCATTCGGTGTCGGCATCAACGAACTGCCGGTCTCGTACAATATCGCATGGTACGAACAGAAGGCGGTCCTGGTCCTGCTTTCATTGTTGTCCCTCGGCGTAAAAGACATCACGCTCGGTCCAAAACTTCCGGCGTTTGTCTCCCCAACGGTGCTCGATGTGCTCGTGAAAAATTTCGATCTCAAACCCAACACGACTGTCGAAGCCGACCTTGCCCGGATGGTCCCGGCCAGGTAAATATTGCTAGTATAAGGGATTCAAAATCAGGGCTTATTGATGCAATCTTGGACTAAGGGAGAGGAGGGACCAACACAGTTTGCGGACATGATGGTCAATTGCACCAGCCTTATTTGGAAAAATTAACAATAAATATCTATATTTTAGCCCTTGAATCTTAAAATAAGCCCATATAATCGCTCAATTAAAAGTGCCTCAGCCCGGATTTGAACCGGGGACAACCAGATCTTCAGTCTGGCGCTCTCCCAAACTGAGCTACTAAGGCGCGGGATTACATATTTGACGTAAAGATTAATAAATGATTTGCATTCTGACAAAACAACGTGCGATCCTATCCTTTTTTATATCTGCATGCTGGATCCTTTGGGGATGGGTATCAGGTTGATGAAGGGTACAGAAGAGGAAATGCCAGAGATTGGGCTTGTCAGGGACAGGTCCTCTCATGTAATTCACCTGACGCATAACGACCTTGATGCCGCCGGTGCCGATGCCATTCACCGCATGAAATTTGGAGAGATAGTCTCCATTTTTTCATCTGTCGGAAAATTTCCACTCCTGCTGAATGCGATAGCAGATCTTCCTGGCAACGGGGACCTGATCAGCATCAGCGATCTCGGCTTTCCACGGGGCGCAGAAAGGTCCGTTAAAAAATTGAAGGTTAACAATTGGAAAGTCGAATGGCGTGATCATCACCGGTGGACAGATGAAGAGGTCGCCGTTGTTGAAAAAAGTGTCGACCTCCTCCATATTGACACGAACAGGTGCGGGTGCGGGATCTGCGCTACAGACCTGCAACCGGACAACCCTGTTGCTCAGGAAGTTGCAAGGGTGGTCTGTGATTACGACCTGTGGAAAAACGAAGACCCGAGAGCGGCGGTACTAGGTCAGGTCCTCCAGAGACGGGAAAATCTTACCCATGTGCGTGACTGCCTTAAAAACGGTGTTTTTTCCGATCCACTGATAGAGAGAGAGTACAACGATATCAGGCAGGAAATGGAACAGATGATGGAAAAAAGCAGGCGGAAAGCGGTGATAATGGGGAAGAAATATAACATTGCATTTGCCCCGCTCTTCGGGTACCCTAGTGAGACCGCGGCCTATATCAGGAAAACCCTTGGTACCGACATAGAAGTAATAATTTCCCGGGGGGGTAGATTTTCCCTGAGGTCTGTACCACCGGTAAGTCACCTCATTACGCGGGAGTACCGGGGTGGAGGCCACCCGCATGCTGCCGGTGGTAACTTCGATTTTACATGGAAAGACAGGATTTTATTCTTATTATTTGGAAAAAATCATCATTTTGAAAAATTTACAGAAATTGCTGAATCATTCTGACGGCGCCTGGAAATCAGCCGTATTAACAATTTTTTTCCAGTATTCTGCACAGTTTTCAATGCAGTAACCTCCGGCTTTAATATGGTCCTTTTCCCAGTGTTCTAACGATTTTTCCAGCCCGACATTTGTGGGATCGATAAGTATCAGGTTATCTACGGGATACTCTTCTTTGAGACTCACGACCAGGTCAATAGCAGCGCCTGAAACTGCAATCGTTCTCTGGTGTTCAAGGAGCATTTCAAGACCTTCCTGGTCAGGGACGGATAAATAAAAGAGAATTTTTTTCCTGCATAACGATTCAAGCTCCTCCTCTACAACATGGTCGCAGATTAGGACATGGCCATCGGCCCCTGAATCACGCATTTCACGCATCAGCCGCCTGAACAAGAGATACATGTTTCTTGATGCCTCTTCCGGGTCCCCATAGTACTCATCGGTAATGCCAAGCCGCCCGGGGCTGGGCATTGCGACCCAAAGGGGGAGAGGCTTTTTGACAACCTCCCCTACATCCGTTTTCAAGAGGCCGGGATCAAGACCTAACTCCCCGGTAATTGTTCCCTTATCTATCCCTGCGAGGCATTCCAGCAGACGTTCACCGTAGAATAACCCACCTGCACAGGGAACGTCCACTTCAGCCTCCCGCTGATAACGCAGGGGGTTTTGAAACCAGTACCGGGCCAGGTCTCCGCCAAGACCGGCCCTCGACCGGATCCAACTGACCAGTTCGTCTTTATCCGGGCTTGGATCCGGCTCTGATCCAAGAGAACAGGTCTGAAATTTTATTTTTTTACTCATTGTATCATCTTATTTATATCATCACTTCAAGAAATAGTGTGATGATCAGGAAACCAATACTGGTGACTTGCGGACTCCCGTATACGAACGGTCCCTGCCACCTCGGGCATCTCCGTACCTATGTTCCGGCGGATTTTTATGTCCGGTACCTGCGAAGAGCGGGCGAGGAGGTCGTATTCGTCTGCGGGTCAGACAATCATGGAACACCTGTCGTAGTAAGTGCTGAAGAAGCAGGCGTTTCACCGCGAAGCCTTGCCGAAAAATATCACCTGCATTTCTTTGAAACATTCAGGCGTGTTAATGTAATTTTTGATCATTTCGGTATGACAGATAATCCGACGAACCACGAGCGGACCCGGGCAATAATGAACACACTGATTAATAATGGCTATATTTATTCAAAAATAGTCCACCAGAGCTATTGCACGAAATGTAAACGGTTCCTTCCTGACCGGTACGTTGAAGGCCTCTGTCCCCACTGCAACACTCCCGCACGGGGAGATGAATGTGACCAGGGGTGTGGCCGCCACCTCGAACCCGGGGAAATAAAAGAGCCGACCTGCACCGTGTGTGGGACCAGGGCTGAATTCCGGGACCAGGAACATTATTTCTTCAAACTGAGCGAATTCAAAGATTTCCTCCTTTCCTACCTCGATACCCTTGAAGGGACGTCCAATGCCCGCAATTATGCCCTTGGATGGGTCACGGATGAGTTACACGACTGGTGTGTCACACGGACGCTTGACTGGGGGGTTAAATTTCCGGGGAGAGAGGACCTCGTGGTCTATGTCTGGGTCGATGCCCCGGTTGGATATATCTCGTTTACCGAAGAATGGGCAAAGAAACATGGTAAAAACTGGAGAAACTACTGGTGCGGTGATACACAGGTAACCCATTTCATAGGCGGAGACATCATCTACCACCACTGTATCTTCTGGCCGGCCTTGCTCAAAGGAGCCGGTTATGGTATCCCTCATTCAATCGTAGCGAGCGGCATGGTAAAAGTGGATGACCATAAATTCTCAAAGTCACGGGGTTACGTCGTCTGGACAAACGAGGATTACCTTGATAAAGGCCTTTCTCCCGATTATCTCCGGTATTACCTCCTTTCGTATACCAACCACACAAAAGAACTCAATTTTTCATGGAAGGTATTCCAGGAACGGGTAAATAACGAACTGGTCAATACGCTCGGAAATTTTGTCTATCGGACACTTTATTTCGCCCACAAGGAGTACGGAGGCATTCCTGAAGGGGATGCTGATCCACGAATAACCGATGAGATTAATAAATGCCTGACCACCGTCGATTCAGCAATTCGCCAGTATGAATTTAAAAATGCGGTCGATGCGATGATGGGGCTTGCCGCACTGGGTAACAACTATATCCAGACAACAGCTCCATGGAAATTAATAAAAACCGACAAGGATGAAGCAGGGAAGGTTATCAGGAACTGCCTCCAGATCGTGAAAGCGCTGGCACTGATTATCGAACCCGTAATGCCTGGCAAGGCGGGTGCTATATGGGCAATGCTCGGGTACCAGGACGACCTGACTGATCATCCGGTGAGTGAGTCCATCCTTGGGCTGACCCCGGGAAATCTGGAACCACCAAAACCACTGTTTGAGAAGATCGATGATACATTGTTGAAAGAACTCGATACCCTCCTTGCCAGCCGGGTTCTTGCCGCAGGAAAACCGCAGGAAAAGATTCCTGATATCACCATTGAGGATTTTTCTGCGCTGGATATCAGGACAGGAACAATTATCTCGGCGGAGGCGGTGCCGAAATCGAGTAAACTTCTCAAACTCCAGGTGGACATCGGCACCGAGACACGGCAGATTGTCAGTGGTATTTCCCAGTTTTATAAGCCTGAAGAACTAGTAGGGAAAACCGTGGTTGTACTTGTTAATTTAAAAACAGCAAAAATTTTCGGAATTGAAAGCAGGGGAATGGTCCTTGCCGCCGGGGACCGTGCATCCCTGCTGAAACCGGAAACACCTGTCGAGCCGGGTACAAAAATCAGGTAATCCCATTGTTACCCCGGGCCCTATGGAACAGGTAGCAATAAAAAAACTCACACTCCCTTTTTTTCGAGAAGTTGTAACGCAGATCCTATAACATCGCAGACCTCTCCCGATGGTTCTTTGGCCAGGGATTTTTTTAGCGCTTCCTTCGCGGCAATGCCACCGGTTTTTCCGAGAGCCGTTGCCACACTCCTGCGTACGAATTCATTTTCATCCCCAAGCCTGGCAATGAGTGCTTTCTCGGCATCTCCGGACCCTAATGTCCCAAGCGCCTTCGCTGCCATGTACCGAACATGATCTTTTGGATCATCAAGCGAATTGATAAGAAATGGAACGGCTTTGTTCGATCCGGTTATTTCAAGCGCCTCAGCTGCACGATATCTCACTTTCCAGTCCGGGTCATCCAATAGAAGTATCAGGGGATCCACGGACGGACCACCGATTTCACCAAGTGCTTTTGCGGCCTGTTCCCGGACTTTTTTCTCGGGGTCACGGAGAGCCATGAGGAGGGGCTCTACCCCATCCGACTCTTTTAACTTACCAAGGAGGATCGATGCATATTGCCTGACCTGGGGGTCGCTACCAGGCCGCGTACTTCTGGCGATCTCCCCCTTGGCGTTCTCAATATTTTGTTCTTCAGTTTTTTTAGCAAAGTTTTCTGTTTTCCCAGTCATATCTTTCCAATTCTCCAGGGTTGCCGGTATTACTTCACTTAATTGGATAGGACAGGAAGATAAATTAAACGATTTTCGCTGTATCCTTCAGGTGAACCAGGATAGGATTCAATCGCGCCGGGTTTACATATCCGGCCATGACTCGGAAGGGAGTCGAGGCAATTAATTCCTTATTGCTATCCAGTGTCTTCCAAATCCTTTGAAAGAAAATAAGGCTAGTACACTTATTTTTCGAAAAAAGATCTGAATATTTTAATTGAACGATGTATCAGGTCATCAATTGATAGTCCAGTTATGTATAGCAATATGTAGTTTATTACAGGAGGAAGGATTATTTACCAGGATCTACCAGAAAACGGTCATTCACAGCCCTATCGCTAAATTTAAAGGTATTTTTAAGGGGTGTGCTTGAGTTCCGTGGGCACAGAGAGGTGCCCTATTATCGGGGCAAATACAGGAGGTGCAAAAAATGTCTTCAACCCAACTTTGCCACTGAAAATAAGATTTTTCTTGGTCAAATTGAATTATGCCTCAAAAACCAAGAACATATGAAATTGTTCCCAATCAGAATATATCCTTTCCTATAGGGACCATATATTCGGTAGAAAATCTGTATCGGTTTTTGAATTGCAGTGAAATCTTCGGGAAACACAAGAAGAATGGCATAGATATCAATAAACTGCTAAAAGCCCTCTTCAGTTACAAACTGAATGACGATTTCAGCATAAAACGAGCGCACGAATGGATAAACCGCGAAGAAGTTCTTGAGATATTTGAACTTGAACCATTCGGTGAAAGGACGCTTTATCGTATTCTTGAAACAATCGGAGCCAACAAAGAAGAGATCATTTCAGACCTACAGGACAACCTGTTTGCAAGATACGATTTTGAGCATACGGATATCAATATGGACTGGAGCAGTCTAGTCCTGCATGGAAAAGAAGCAAACCTCGGAAAGTACGGTTACAGCCGCGATCACCGGCCGGATAAAAAGCAAATCACTTTGGGAATCACTGAACTTGCCGATCCGATAAACATCCCGATTGGCCTCACCATTGAACCCGGAAATACCAACGATCAGAAACATTTCGAAAAAACCTATCTCCGGGTAAAGGATAGGCTAAAAAAAGGCTCACTGGTAATTTTCGATAAAGGCGCGAACAGTATCGAAAATACAGCTATGATCAAGGCAGATAACCTGCAGTATATGACTGCCAAGAAGCTCAACAAAAGTGACGACCGAATAATTTCGAGATTCGATGAATATAATCCTCTTACCATTGACGCAGAAAATGGAATTAAAGGGATTAAAATCGAAAAACCAAACAGTGTGAATTATCTCTTCTTTTCAAAAAAACTTCAAAAAGAGCAGCTCGAATCACAGAGCCAGAAAAATATTGAGACAGATGCACGAAGCAAAGGCCATACAGGAAAGCATCGATCATGGGAAAAAACTTCCAAAACGATTCAGAATCAATAATCTGCTAATAGATGTCGAATATTCTATCCAGACAAAGCTTATTGAACTCTCCGAAGATGAGGCGGTGAAACTGCTTGAAGAAAATATCATAACCGGCAGAGAGGGGATTTTTCTGCCTGAAATCAAGTAAGAATTTGACACTTGCCGAGGCTCTTCTGACATACCGGAAAAAAGACTCAATCGAGAAGATTTTCAATTCTCTGAAGAATGAGATTGAAATCAAACCACTCAGAGTATGGACTGATAACAGCATTTAAGGGGCGTTAATCATTGGATTTATTGCTCAGTTATTTATCTCGCTGATGAGATACGAAATTTCAGATCTCAAGCATATATCCACGAAATTCATCAAAAAATCTCTATCGAATTTGACAGTCACCGTTGACTCATGGGGACGGAAGGTCAAAACGTATGTCTACTCCAACTTCGATGCCATTAACATGATGGTTTTAAGGTCAAACTGGGGTATTTCATGTGGTGAGAGGGGGATAAATTACCGAACTGTCAAATTGCTTTTACTGACAAAAAAAGTGGTGGCGATAGGTTACCTCTTCTGTATGTTATGATTCAAACTGGCAAACTTGGGCTTCAAATCAACAACCCAAACTTATTAATTGAAGGGTGGGATTGATTTTCCAGCTCCCACCCTATTTCAGATAGCAGGAGGGGAATCTTACACCCCTAATTAATGGTGATTCACAACGAAGATTTCATTCCTAGTGAGGGATAAGTAATTGAGATCCCTTCGGAATATTTAATTACTGTTAATACAGGGCGATTGAATCAATAGTGGGGTTTAACATCTCATACGCATTAAGGAGACCACGCAATAAATCCTGGCCGATGTAATTCAAAATGAGATTATGGAAAGAACAGTGATCTGATCACTAATCATTTATTGTCCAGGTCGTGTTCTACCTGAATTTCAATACAAATCAGATTTGAAACAAAGGTTCGACAAAAAAAGTGAGGTGAAATGTTACGTTTCCGGTTAACAACTTGAGCAGAGCGGGCACAAGCTGTTTAGCCTGGATGATGGTTGTCTGTCCTGCCATTACAGTAACCGTTTCACAATAGTAAAGACCCTTTTGCATCGGTACCTGCAGCGATTTTTATTGTATAAGATCCGGGTAATATCATATTTTCCCAATATGCCGGAGTCACACCCACATCAATTTGCCAACGACCATTATATATCTCCTTGCTGGGGTTATAAAAATTAGATCTCAGACTAATCCAGTCCCCGTCCTGGTTCCCACGAATAATAAGCCCACCCAATGTTGAATTTGAACTTCCTGGAACAGATATTACTCCAATTCCCTGTTCCGGCACTGGCGTAACCGATGGATAATAAACTGGCTGGGTTATCTTGTACCCATAATTAGCAATAGGGGTATATGCACCAGCTTTTTGAAATATGAGGCATTGGAGGAGGTTTGATAATGGTGTAGAATGCAGGATACACCATTCGGGGTTGCATCTTAACAGATCAGAATTTCCTGATTTCCGGGTGGAATCTGATAAACAATCCGCCTTTTGGATAAATAACTGGTTATTCTTTCCTAAATCCACGGTTGTCGCGGATACCGTCATCATTAATACCGCACATATGAGGACAATCAATACCGCATGTAAAACAGATTTTTTTATACACTTCGTTCCCATCATCACTCTCACCTGATTCTTTACTATCCATGATTCATACAATTCGGAACAACCGAGTGTATAAGAGATCAGTAATCATCCCTTCATATGATCCCTCCAATATATCTATAGTTAAGATACAGACGCAAACAGCATATATCTTTTTACGGGTTAGAATATTGATAAAAGAATTGTGCATATAGGATTCATACAGATAAGTTGTTTTCAAGTTTATTAATCAGTTCACCAGCTCTTTTCCCTTGCAGTTGCAGTTCCTGCCTCATCTCTCGTGACTATCAGGTCCACGATGTCCCCCTCTCGTGCATCAGGCAATAAAAAGAGCGGAAGCCGGATAATGGTCCCGCCACCTTCACAGAGATCAAGGATGGCAGTACCATCCTCTATCCTGTCAACGACTGCTTTCATACCAGGGGCCCGGGTCAGACAATAGTCTGTCTTTCCCTCCAGTCTCAAAGCACCCCGGTCTTCCATGAAGTCAGCCCCGACGCCCTTGGGGATATTTTTCCCTGCTGATACGTAAGAGGCTGGGGTTTCCAAACGGCCTGGTACATTCCAGGCTGGTACAGGGTAGCGAGTTCAGGCTGTTCAGGGTTACCTGCCTGGATGAGCCCTGTCGCCGGGATAAGTACCCCTTTCTGATCCGACAACCCCAGGCTTCCGGTAGTAACGGGTCCGGTTACCTGTATCATTGCCTCTTTCTGCCACGTGTTCTCCTGGCCCCACGAGAAAGACGTCGAAGTCTGGTAATTAACATTTGTCTGGCCCTGCCGTACCGTTAGCTTCACCGTATAGGTACCCGGCGCAGTATAGGTATGGACCGGGTTCATCCCTGAACCATAGGACCCGTCTCCGAAATCCCATGACCACGAGGCGATATCTGGTCCTGAATTAGCCGTAAATTGTACCTGAAGGGGAGCCGGGCCTGAGGTAGGTGTTCCGGAAAAACGGGAACCGATCATGCCAAGACTGACTATCGTCATCCTTTCACTACATGGTCCACCGAATACACAAAGAGACTGGTTATATTCACAACAGGGGTCGGAACAGCAGCCACCCAGTCCCGGAAATAATTGGCTGGAACAACCCGCGCTCACGGTTCCGGCCATGAAACAGCAGGTAATGAACGTAATCACGAGTACCTGAATTATTCGAACGTTTTGCCTGGGCTCCATTTTGCACTCTTCCTACCCCAATGATACGTTGGGCATCCGGTTTATACGATTCCATGAACATAACCCCTGAAACGTTGTATGAAGGGGCCTGATCTTGTCCCGGGCTGTCCGGGACCTTCCAGGTATCGATAAAATAGAGGTCAATTACAGAAATAACCATAAAATAAGAACGCCCAGGTCGGAATTCGAATCCGAGTCGTCTGCGTGACAGGCAGACATGATGGGCCGCTACACTACCTGGGCTCCGTTTCGCACAAATTATCCCGCCTCCCGGAGTCGAACCGGGGACATCGCGGTAGCCGCGCAGTTGCCTCAATCGGCAAACCATACTACAGCCGCGCACTCTACCAGGCTGAGTTAAGGCGGGGTCTTGCGCTCATAATATAGGGGAAATAATCGTATTAAACGTATCGATATAGGGGGCATTTTTTTGAGGTTATTGAGGATTCATTTTATATCAGGGATTACCTAATACTGAAGTATGATAGAACGAACGGTCCCTGCGGGGAATTGTCTTCTTTGTCGCTAGCCATGCGCCAAAAAAAATTGCTGTTTTCGATACCACGCTACGCGATGGTGAACAGACGCCGGGTATATCTTTCAAGTTTGATCAGAAACTCGATATAGCCAGGCAGCTTTCCTCAATCGGAGTCCATACAATTGAAGCAGGGTTTCCTGCATCTTCAGAAGCCGAACGGGAGACCGTGAAGGCAATTGCAGCCCTGGGACTTGATTCAAGGATTTGCGGCCTTGCGCGGTCAAAGAAAGAGGATGTGGATATCTGCCTTGACTGCGACGTGGACATGGTCCATGTCTTTATCCCGACTTCCGAAGTCCAGCGTACCCACACGATCCATAAAAGTGCCGAAGAGGTACTGGATATCACGAGAGAGATTGTCGGTTACGTACGAGACCACAGCGACATGTGCATGTTCTCTGCAATGGATGCAACGAGGACTGACTGGGACTATCTCGTAAAGGTGTTCCAGGTTGCAGCAGAGGCGGGAGCAACGGTGATAAATGTCCCCGATACCGTCGGGGTGATCACCCCGTCTGCAATGAAAGTACTTGTCCGGAAAATTGCAACCGAAGTTACCTGTCCGATTGATGTGCATTGCCACAATGATTTCGGCCTTGCAGTGGGTAATACCATTGCTGCAGTAGAATCCGGGGCGTCCCAGGTACAGGTGACCGTGAACGGACTCGGCGAACGTGCAGGTAATGCGGACCTCGCGCAGACCGTCATGGTCCTTGAGGCAATCTATGGCATTGGTACCGGGATTAAACTGGAAAAACTGGTAGAAACGTCCAGGCTTGTATCCCGCTACGGTGGGTTTGGCGTCCCGCCGACCCAGCCGGTGGTAGGGGATAACGCATTCTCGCATGAAAGTGGTATCCACTCCCACGGGGTTATCGCGTGTTCCGCTACTTTTGAACCCGGTATAATGACACCGGAGATGGTAGGCCACCGCCGGAGGCTGACACTCGGGAAACATGTGGGACGCCATGCAGTACGGCAGATGCTGACTGATGCACATGTGAACCCGACTGATGACCAGCTGGATGAGATTGTAGAGCGGGTCAAGTTCATCTCAGCAAAAGGAAAGAGGGTGACCGATGGGGACCTCTATGAAATTGCAGGCAGCGTGACGGGTTCAGTAAACGGCGAGAAGCTGATTGAACTTGATGACCTTGCTATAATGACCGGCAATCATGCAATTCCTACGGCAAGCATCCGGGCAAAAGTAAAAGGAGTGGAGCATGTTTACTCGAGTGTCGGAAGCGGCCCCGTTGACGCCGCGCTGAATGCAATTCTCGGCATTGTTTCAGCCCGGATCACCCTGAAGGAGTTCAATATCGAGGCAATTTCAGGGGGTTCTGATGCAATCGGCCATGTGACCATCGCCGTAGAGGATGAACACGGGCGCATATTTGATGCGAGTGCATCAGGTGATGACATCGTTATCGCTTCCGCGGAGGCGATGATCAATGCGATTAATCTCCTGCACCATGTGAAACAGTAAGTACGGGAAAATGGGTTTATCACCTTTTTTCACCGGTTTTTCCGGGCATTTTATTGCTTGAAATCAAGAGATTTCCGGCCCCCTGCGACATGGGCACCAGAATAATTGGCAACTGGCTATCCTAGGGTTGAACGACGGGAGGGGGAAAAAAGATCCATGAAAAGGATTTGATTTGATCCTGCAAATTTTTAAAAGAGGTTGATGCGGAGGTTATGCTGCGGACGGGGTACCGGGGCCTTCGATAGCCTGTTTAATCTGGGCCTGGAGCTGCTCAAATTTCCCCTGGAGCATTTTTTCCTGTTTTTCAAGTGATTTTATACGAAGGTCAAGGGTTTCCTGTTTTTCCGTCAGGTTCTGGATAACATATTCCTTTTTCTTCTGCATCATCACAGTCCCAACGCTCATGTATACATTCCCATCCTCGGGGACATCTGCAAGCTCTTCAACGGCTCGTTTCGCTTCCCGGAGCGCCATTTCATACTGGTTTTTCTGTGCCATGACATTCTGCATCTGCTGCTGGATCTGTTGCAGCATCGCAAGCTGGTTCTGGACTTTTGGTGAGATCTGGTTCATAGTTTGTAACCACCACGGTTATGTATAATTTCCTGCATTTCCTTTGCAACATTCACGAGCCGTAGCCACATGTTGAGCGATGCCCTGAGTGCCCCGATATCCGATGCATTTACAACGAGGACCAGGGTGTCCGGGGCTTCTACCCAGCACTCTACCTGAGACCTCGCATTGACTTCGCCGGCCGTTTCGGGCGCAATCGCCTGATATACATGCCCGATATCATGTCCGGTGAAGCGGAACACCGCATTATGCTGCATAAGGTTTTCCCGGCATATATCACGATTATAACGCGGTATCCGCAGTCCCGCACGATTCTCCATAGGGGGTCAGCCCCAGAAAGTATCGTCGGCGGCGGGTCCCGTCAAATATCATGGTACCGCCCTTTTCCCGGCTAAATGCCACTCGTATATATGGTTTCATCACATCATAAACCGATTGGTCAGTGACAGAAACCTCTTTACTCATCGTACCGGTCCGATCTTCGATTGTTTGGTTTGCTACGAGGTAATCTGCAACAGGTTCCCCGCATGAAAAGATCTGCATCCTTGTTCCTGCAGGTTCTGTGGAGATAATCAAAAAAGATGTATCAATTGAATTCAGTTCTTGAAGGCCCATTTTGCCCCTGGTCAAAAACGAATACCCAAGTGCAAATGCCAGGTCTTTTGCAAAAGACCGGACTCCTGGTGCTGCTTTTCTCGAGGTTGTGACAACCGTCATCTGGCCGTCAGCTCTTTGATCGCCGCGCCTCTCTCCTTAAAGAGGATGCGGTGACCGCAGTAGGGGCAGCGGACATTTACGTCAATCTCCACCTTCTGCTTGCACCGTGCACACTTATATGAGCCTGCCAAAAGACCTCAGGCCTCCTTCTGCAGTGAGCGCTCGATTGTCCTGAGGGCTACCCGAAGGATGGGAGTCTGCGGCTGGTATGCGCCGCCTGCAAATTTGAAGTCGCACTTACGGCATTCCCAGATACCAGTACCTTTGCGGTGTACACCCATTACATCGCATCTCGGGCAGCGGTGATATGCCCGTGAGACCTTTTCCATTTCTGCGACTCTTTTACGAACGAATCTCCCGTATCTGCACCCGAACCGGCCTGCACTGCCTGTGACCCTTCCTTTCGCTTTCTGGTTTGCCTTGCTCATATCGTATTCCCCAATGTATGTCTTATATTATTTGTCATCTCGACTAATATACTTGATCAAGCACTTTCACTTCTGCTTCACCCTTGGTGAGACGGTTTACCGTATCATAGAACTCACCCTGGATGCCTGCAGGAATTCTGATGACCCCGATCCAGGAGCCGTCTTTCTGCCATTCTTCCTTTTCCATAACCGTTCCGCTGTGAAGCTCGCCGTACGCCCGGTGTGCATAGTCTGCCGGGATCCTTACAGCAATACGTAATTCTTCGAACCGGATCGGCAGGAGAGGGCGGAGTGCTTTGACCGTTTCCTTGACACTTTCATCAAAATTTTTAAACGGGTCAATATTGACCCTTGCCTCTTCCATCGCCATTTCTATCCTCTGTGGCGGGTGTGGGTGGCCGGTCTGCGGGTTAACCGCGTTGCGGCTGATAAACGTAATTACCTGCTTTCTTTTTTCGGCAATCATATGCCTGCGCTGATCGGCAGTGAGGTGGATTTCTCCCTTTTCGATAATTTTTCTTGCTACTACAGGGAACTCGGTGGTTGAAAAGACCTTCATTAATGATTCATCTGATGCCCGCTTCCCGTGTGCTGCATTTTCAAACACGTTGAGAGCTGCAACCACATCTTCAAGGTCTATCTCTCCTCCCTGCCGAAATATTACCGCCTCGTCAGGATCCACCAGGATCTCAAACTTTTCCCCATGGCTCTCTAGTCGCGCTACCACTGCCTTGTCTAGTGGTATCATGTAATGGGCCTCCTATTTTTCAAATATCTCAACGAATGAAGCTACTTCATCCTTGCTCATCTTACGGAACACCGGGTTGTTCATTTCAATAACCCCTATCTCAACGGTGTTTACATCAAACTTCCCTTCTGTTGCATCGCGGAGCGCTTTCAGCCCGAGTATGATCGCATCAGGAACGGTTGCATCATAATTGTATTCCTCCTCGAAGAGTTTCATGGCAGCCGGGCGGCCAATGCCGATACCCGTCGCTTTGTACTCAAGAAGAGTCCCGCTCGGGTCTGTCTCGAAGAGCCTGCATTCACCGTCGCTGATACCGGCGATTAACAGCGCCGTGCCGTATGGCCTGGCACCTCCAAACTGTGTGTACGTCTGCATGTGGTCACAGAGTTTCTTGGATAGCGCTTCAACATCGATCTTCTCATCGTAGGTGACCCGGTTGATCTGGGATTCAATTCGTGCACGGTCGACAAGTGACCGGGCATCCCCGACAAGACCCGACGACGCAACGCCGATATGCTCATCAATCTTGAAAATTTTCTCGATCGATGATGCTTCCAGCAGTCTGGAGCTGACCCGTTTATCAACAATCAGGACCACGCCTTCCACACACTTGATCCCTACCGCGGTAGTACCGCGTTTGACCGCTTCACGGGCATATTCAACCTGGTATAACCTTCCATCCGGGCTGAATACAGTGATTGCGCGGTCGTAACCCATCTGATACTGTGGTTGCATTACATCTCCTCAATATCTGTTTCTGTGAGGAACAATAGCTCCCGGCTTTTAAATCCCTTTTCTAATACATCAACTCTTTGACCCGGGAAGTAATATGCCTCGAATATTCTCTCACCAATTATAAGCTCTCTGGCATCGGGGACAGGTCCCTTTCTGCACTTTTCAATCCTCTGTTTCAGTGCATGAATTGTCCCGGAAACGGCATAACTCCGGAGGGAAATGCCCTGGTCATTTACGCACGATACTGTAGAGAGGGCAGTCTCAAGCCACCCCTCGCACCCTCTCCTGCACCGGATAATACAGAATTCTTTATCCCCGTACACCACTGCCATCTGGATGCCGGCTGCCATTGCGTCTCCCCAGAGGGACGTGATCGCTTCCTGCACTACGAGGTAGATGGATTTTGTTTCAGGACATACCCATGCCGGGGTTATCCTCGCCAGGACATACCTTCTTTTATCCCGCATTGTCGGGGGGCGGGGTTTCATCCGACCACCTGCACAGGGCCGCGGGGGGCGATCAGATTCCTAATCCCTGCAAGGGCTTCCCTCGCATCAGGTTCTGTAATACCCACCACCGAGGCAAGGTTCACCATCTCTCTCACCGATTTTAATTCAACAACAGATCGTGCGTTGCTCGATAGGGTGAGGGGAAACTCGAACCGCTCGCAGAGACCAATAATGTCCTTATATCGCTGGATTGTTTTCTGTCGCCAGACCCCGCGTGACATTACAATTGGACGGAGGTCAATATCGATGGCAACATTGTTTTCTGCTGACATTCGTGCAATAATATGGTCAAAAGAGTTTTTTTCTGTCTTGTGAAGATGCCTGATTACGTGAACCCCCTTGATCTGGATAATCGCACGGTTAAACCCATTATTACCAGCATTCACAACGACTAAGCCTGTACCAGAAGAATTCGCCCGTGCTGCATTAATTACGGCTTTCACCTGCGGCTCGCGTATCAGCGTCCCCCCAATTACTGAAAAGCCATCAATTTCCCATCCTGTCTGGCCGATAGCTACGATACTATCAAAACCAAGCTCCCGGGTCTCGAGGACCATCCGGCGAACCGAAGTATTACCCAGGGGGGATGGAAATACGGTCGCATCAGTGGCTATCATCCGGCAGCCCATATCTGAAAAAATGAAGGAATTATTTTCCCTGGTTCGCATGGGACCGGATGCTTGGGCGGGTCTTTTCTGTACCCCTTCCGCGGGTCATCATGCCACGGCCTTTCCTTCCCGCGCTTGTCTTACCACGTTCTGCACGGCCCCGGTGGACAGGGTTGCCAATCCACGAAAGATTGCGATCACTCATTATACACGGATGGTGACCATCGACAAGGATTACCTCGTACCATTTCTGTCGCCCGTCCTGACCAACCCAGTACGAGTTGAGGACTTCCATGTTGGGGTGCCGCCTTGAGGCACGCTCTTCAGCGATCCTCTGGATACTCTTTCCCGCGGTAATCCGGTTGACACCCATTCTTGCTGTACGTCGTGCACGCACATACCGGGACCTTCTGCGGCCACCACGTCTGACATTCACGCGGACAACAATAATGCCCTGTTTCGCTTTGTACCCGAGGCTCCGGGCCCGATCAATACGAGTCGGGTGGTCAACACGGACTACGCTCCCTTCCCGTCTCCAGACCTGCATGCGCTCCCACTGGAGGGCACTGACCGGAGAATCATCGGGTTTCTTCCATGCGTCGCGGACGTACGCATACATCGATTTTGACATGATATTCACCAAGGTTCAGCTCTTTTCAGAGCTACATTCCTACACGGGACGCATCCCGTATTCCTAAACAGTTCGACGGGTCGGGATATAAAATGAACTACGTCGTACCAGGTATGACCCGACAGTACTATCACTGGTACCGGTGGACGGCGTTGTTATTGCCTGTTAACAGCACCTTTCTTCTTCTCCGTTACGCATATCCCTTCGATTCGTGTAACAGGATATTGGCCTCCGCTATCCTTCTCAGCAGATTTCACCATATCCCATATAGTGAGTAGGGCCACGCTTACGCCGGTAAGTGCTTCCATTTCGACACCGGTTTTTCCGACAGTCCTGACCCGGACCGTTGCTTCAATCCACGTTACGTCTTCGCTGAATTCTACCACTATCGCACCAATGGGGATCTGGTGGCACATCGGGATAATCCGGGGGGTGTCTTTTACCGCAAGGGTAGCTGCGATTCGTGCGGTAGCAAGTACATTCCCTTTAATTACCGCCCCTTCCTGTATCGCGAGGATCGTCTCTTTCCTGAGATAAATACGCCCTTTTGCCGTCGCTTCCCGGGTTACATCTTCTTTTAGAGTGATATCAACCATCTGCGCACGGGAATCCGTGATATGGGAAAAGTCAACCATTGGATACACCTTTGCCAAATAGTTCGCGTGGAATGTAATTAACAAGGTCGCTTGCGAGTAAACCTCCGCCGATCGCTTTCTCGGCAGCCATACCTGCCATGCCATTTACATATGCGGCAATGGTCGCTGCTTCAAATCCAGGCAGGTGACAGAACAATGCAGCAGTAACCCCGGCAAGGACATCGCCGGTCCCGCCGACGGTCATCGCAGGTGTCCCGGTCCTGTTAAATTTCACCCGGGTTCCGTCAGATATCACATCAATTGCTCCTTTCAGGAGAACCGTTGATCCTGCCGCTGCTGTCTGAACGATACGTCCACGTCCAACCAGGTCTGAAGGGGCGACCTTTCCGGTCATACGGGTGAACTCCGCCGCATGAGGCGTATAAATTGACACCCCGGCAACGGGCAGCGGCTGGCGGATGGCATCTGCATCAAACACCGCTTTTTTGCAGTGCGGTGCAACGGCACACACGACATCATGGCTTGCATCTCCAAGCCCGTTGCCGCATACAACGACATCCGAATGGCAGGCCAGTTCAATCAACCGGGGAATATGCTCCCGGTTTATGACAGTCCCGTTGAGATGTTCATAGATTAAGTCAGGGACCGGTTCGAAGACAGGTGACGCTATCTTAACGATATCTGCCCCTGCCCTGAGTGCGCCAAGACCGGCAAGATAGGGGGCCCCCTGGTAAGGCCCGCCCCCGATAACAAGTATGCGCCCCCCCTCGCCTTTGTGTGCCGCAGGACCCCTGCGGGGAAGAAGAGTTACCTCCCCCGGTCCCGTGAATACTTCGGCTTCAACGGGAATACCGATATCTGCAACCTCCGACCCACTGGTTTTCGGCCGGTGGAACGCAACAATCCACCTGGCCATTATCCCGGGAGTAGGAAGATCGGCTGATATAATCGGAATACCGGACTCATTGGCCATGGCGATGCAGGTGTCAAGAGGTTCACGGGGGGGCCCATCACCACCTGTGCCCAGAAGGGCATCTATTACAAGGTCTGAATCACGGAGACATCCCGGGAGAGGGTCGAGATCATTCCGGCACCGGAACCGGGATACCGGGGTATCACAATACCCGAGCAGGCGGCGCTGGCGCTCGACGCCTGGGCTTACGGGTTGCTGGTCAAAGTACCAGGTCTCAACATCAATATCACGGGCAAGGTAACGGGCCGCCACCATCCCGTCACCGCCGTTATTTCCTTTTCCACACAGCACGACGACTTTTTCAGGGGCATGTTTCCGCGCAAAGTCAGCGAGAGCCCTGCCTGCGCTCTCCATCATCCGGCCGGCGGAATATCCAAGTGAAATTGCGTTGATTTCAACCGCTTTCATGCCTGCCGGACTGATCATTCCCGTTTCCAGAAACTCGTAAAGACCATTGCTCCGCCCGGTCATTGGTTCCTCCCCCTGCATAATATCATATGGAGAGGATTCTTCATCGGTGAACTATCAAATGATCGGCTGCCGGGCTGGCAGGTGCAGGGGACAATTCTATATCCGGAAACGTTATCACGGGAAAATCAGGCCTTAACAGAGAGTTTCTTTAATTTAAAACGTGTAGTATGAGATACGATGGGGATCGATCAGGAGGTGGCGAAAGCTGCAGACATCATCCACAACCAGCAGGAGGTGACCATCATCTCTCATATCGATGCAGATGGTATCTCCTGTGAGGCCATCCTCTCCGAGGCCCTGACCCGCGAAGGAATTGCCACAAAATCGGTCTTTGTGCGGCAGCTTGAACCCCTCACCATGCACCAGGTCCCAAAAGACCGTACGTTTAAAATATTTACGGACCTTGGTGCCGGGCAGCAGAACCTTCTTGAAGAGAGGGGAATGGATAGCGAAAATGTCCTTATCATCGACCACCATGTAAGCCAGCCCTGCAGTACCGGATATTTCCAGGTAAACTGCATCCCCTACGGGCTGTTAAAGCTGAGTGCTGCAGGGCTCACCTACCTGGTAGCACGTCGTCTTGATCCTGATAACCTTGACCTTGCAAAAATTGCCGTCATCGGAAACGTCGGGGATATGATGGCTCGTGAACATTGCGGCCTTACCGGGCCTGCACGGGAAATTGTGGATGACGGGGTGTCGCATGGGAGCATCGTTGTCAGGCCCCATGACCTGAACTGCTATGGCACTTCAACCCGCCCGCTCCACGTCTGCCTGAGCTATAACGACGACCCCTTTATCACCGGGATCAGCAACGATGTCAACGGGGCACGCAGGTTTCTGAAGAAAATTGACATACAGGGAAATGATGGCAGGAAAGACCTGATCTGGGAGGGACTTCCTTTTGAGGACAGGAAGAAGGTCATGAGTGCCCTCGTTGAGCAGCTTATGGCAAACGGGGAACCTTTTGACCGGTTGTTCTGTGAGACCTACTTATTTCCCGATGAAACCGCAGGGGAACCGCTCCGGAATGCACAGGAGTTTGCTACCGTTCTTAACGCATGCGGAAGATGGGCACGGCCGGATATTGGCGGGGCGATATGCCGTGGTGACCGGTCAGTTGCGTACCGTGAGGCCAGGAAAATGCTCACCAATCACCGTGCCGTGATCCGTGAACTCCTGCAGTATATCCTCGATAAAGGAGTGGTGGAGATCTCCCACCTCCAGCATATCCATGTCGGTAACCGGTTCCCCGATACTATAGTAGGAATAGGTGCCGGTATGGCCCTTTCAAAATTAAACTGGCAGAAACCGATCCTTATCATGTGCGAGCTTCCGGAAGACCCTGCCCTCATCAAGGCGTCCATGCGGACGACGGAGCGGGTCGTGTCCCGGGGCATCGATCTCCAGGATGTTGTCAGCAAGGTATCAGCAGAACTGGGGGGCTCAGGGGGAGGCCATAAAATCGCAGCAGGTGCATATATACCCAGAGGCAGTGAAGAGAGGTTTGTCATACGTGTCAACGAGTTACTCGGAGAACAGCACAGTCCGGAGAGTCCGGGTCATTGCTGATTACCAGTTTGGTAAGGGCATGGGAGCGGAACTCTTCCCTGATTCCTGCGAATTCAGCTTCTCCACCACCGGCCGTATCCGCCAGGTCCTCCTTGGGGGGACACGCCTGGCAACAGTCCGGGCCGAGGACGGAAGGCTGACACTTAGCATAGAATGTGCAGAAAGGCTGCAGAAGGCACTTCCCCCACCATCCTACAGGGTAGAAGTCAATGCTGAGGTAGCCGAATTTGTTGCGGCCGGAAAGAATGCCTTTGCAAAACACGTTATTGCCGCAGACCCGATGATCCGGTCAGGTGACGAGGTGCTGGTCGTTACAGGTGAGGATACTCTTCTTGCGACAGGCACCGCGATGCTCGCCGGGGCCGAGATGCTGGTATTTAATTACGGAGTAGCCGTAAAAGTACGGCAGGGAAGGTCAGTAAAATGTTACCCGGAATGAACCCGAAAAAGATGAAACAGATGATGAAACAGCTCGGGATGCAGGTCGAGCAGATTGAAGATGTCAGCCAGATTGTCATCACGACCCCGAAGGGACGCTATATATTTGATAATGCCGAGGTCTCGGCGATGACCATGCAGGGTGTTACTACCTACCAGGTCATCGGGGACCCCCGGTTCGAACCGGTTGAACCGGAAATCCCGGCTGATGATGTCCGCCTCGTTGCTGACCAGACTGGTGCAACGATCGAGGCAGCAAAGAAAGTGCTTGGCGAAACAAAGGGTGATATTGCAGAAGCGATCATGAGGCTCTCATCCTCATGATTGAACCAGGGGACCGGGTCCTCCTCGTCGGCAACAACCGGAAGTACTTTGTCCGTGCAGGACCGGGACAACTCTCTACCGACCTTGGTATGATTGATCTGGGGCTCCTTCCGGGTGCAACCCCGGGGACAATGGTAGCAAGTCATAAAGGAAATGAATTTGCCATAAAGATCCCCAGGCCTGCCGATTTTTTTGAACATGCACGCCGGAGCGGTGCCCCCATGCTCCCGAAGGATATCGGGCTCGTGATCGCCTGCACGGGGATGAACAAGAAGGATGATGTCCTTGACGCAGGCACAGGAAGCGGGATCGCGGCCATCTACTTCGGTGGTGTTTCGGGAACAGTTACCAGCTACGAACACCGCCCTGACTTTGCAAAACTTGCCGCGTCCAATATTGAGGATGCCGGTCTTGATAATGTCCGGGTTGTAGCTGCCGACTTCCTTGCAGCAGAAGGCGAGTATGATGTGGTACACCTTGATATGACACTGACAGGTGAGCACGTGAAACATGCGGAACGCCTCATTCGTCCCGGCGGGTACCTCGCCTGTTATACACCGTTCCTCGAGCACATGTTCGTGGTAATGGATTCAATGGAGGGGCTCTTCCCCGAGATTACTGCCTATGAACTGATCGAGCGGGTCATGACCAGGACCAAGAGGGGCACACGCCCGTCAACAAGTGTCTGCCATAGCGGGTATATCACGGTCGCAAGGAAATAATCTCCAGGTAGTCCATTGATATGTGACGGGTCCCGGGCGATCTGACTATTTTCGGGAAATGTCCATCCAGACTCTATCCTTGATCCATGGTCTGCATGATCATGCGCGAATTTCCTTTCCAGAACAATAGTGAACCATCAGGTGAGGATTCCGTATTCCTGCGTTCTTTTAAGGGGAACTCACCCTGGCCCACCCTGTATTCATGCAACGGCCTGATAACGCAGGGTTCACAACAAACTGAAGCAACGGTATTTGTTCCCCAAATGAACACTGATTGCGGGTTTGACTGTAGACCCATTGCAGATAACTTAATATATGAGCGTTTGTTTTAACCCGCTGGTTACATGCTTCAAATGGACGGTTAAATGAACCCTTTCTCTTGGAATACCTCTTCTTTAGGGGATTCAGAGAGAAAGGTTATTATGTATCGGTAGCTAAAAACATTGGTTGATGCTGAGAGTATCAGCATAAAATGTAGGAGGAAATTAAATGAAGACAACAGGCGTTATCGTCATTGCACTCGCAATGCTGATTGCACTCACTGGTGTTGTAATGGCCGACCAGGTCGTTCCAGCAACCCCTGAGACACAGACAATCACAACTTCAACTGCAATCATTGCAGACGGACTCGTAATGGACAATGCAGGGCTCGCATGGACTCTGACCAACAAGGCAATGAACTGCCCCGCCACTCGCAGACCAGGAAGTTCAGTACACCACCGCCTACGATGCAAGCACCGTAGCACAGGCAGGGTCAGACCACCTTTGTAAAGACAATGGCAATCGACACCCGCAACAAGGTTATTTCCCAGTCCAACGTAAAGGCTGACACCGCAGTTACCTTCATTGCAACTGCAGACGGTGGCAACATCGTCGGTTCAGAGAACATCATGCTCGACGGCGCAGGCAACTACACCGCAGCAAGCGACCGCATGCTCTGTCCGTTCTCAGCATACCCAGTAGACACCATTCCAGCGTACTGTAACATCATCCAGGCAGGCAGCAAGTACGACCTGACCGTTGGATCAGTTACAACCGCAGCGAACGAGAGGTTCGTCGGCACTGATGCAACCGCACCAGTCGTCCTGAACTACGCATCAATGTCAAGCCATACGGCACATCACAGGGACAGATCCCGGCAATTGGCTCGGCAATCGGCATACGTAAAGGCACACATCCAGGAAGGCAGGAACGATGCATCAACGAGGGCGGTCATCGACATCAATGGCAAGAACGAAGACCTGACCTACTCCGAGATCCTCATGCGTCCAGCGGAGTAATCAGCTCCTTCACCAAGACAATTGCTTACCAGTCCGGTAAGTCATTACTCTGAAGTTGCTGAACCAGGAATAGGGAGATAATGGAGGATTTATCCTCTAATCATCCCCTTGTTCTTTTAGAGAAAAATCTAATTGTATTGTTCTTTTTTTTCAGAATGTTATTGTTTATATCTTCTAGTAACCCGAATGATCAACTGTCAAAGGCAATAACATCCATTCGTATGTAACCAATGGCAGCTTTTAATGGCCTTTTTTGTCGCACTTCGGGAGAATCCTGAGGAAATGTCCATCTGGTATGATCAGGTCACTGCTCGAATTCGATGGAACTTTGAATAGTGTACCGTGCTGGTAGGTCTCACAATCTTGGAATGATTAGATGGGTATAACCCGACCGGTTACATGCTTCAAATGAACGGTTAATTGAACCCTTTCTCTTGGAATACCGTCTTCTTTAGAGGATTCAGAGAGAAAGGTTATTATGTATCAGTAGCTAAAAATCATTAGTTGATGCTGAGAGTATCAGCATAAAATGTAGGAGGAAATTAAATGAAGACAACAGGCGTTATCGTCATTGCACTCGCAATGCTGATTGCACTCACTGGTGTTGTAATGGCCGACCAGGTCGTACCATGCAGCCCCTGAATCACAGACAATCACAACTTCAACTGCAATCATTGCAGACGGACTCGTAATGGACAATGCAGGGCTCGCATGGACTCTGTCAAACAATGGTCAATGAATCGACTCCGCCACTTGCGGACCAGGAAGTTCAGTACACCACTGCCTACGATGCAAGCACCGTAGCACAGGCTGGATCGACCACCTTTGTCAAGACAATGGTAATCGACACCCGCAACAAGGTTATTTCCCAGTCCAACGTAAAGGCTGACACCGCAGTTACCTTCATTGCAACTGCAGACGGTGGCAACATCGTCGGTTCAGAGAACATCATGCTCGACGGCGCAGGCAACTACACCGCAGCAAGCGACCGCATGCTCTGTCCGTTCTCAGCATACCCAGTAGACACAATTCCAGCGTACTGTAACATCATCCAGGCAGGCAGCAAGTACGACCTGACCGTTGGATCAGTTACAACCGCAGCGAACGAGAGGTTCGTCGGCACTGATGCAACCGCACCAGTCGTCCTGAACTACAACATCAATGTCAAGCCATACGGCACATCACAGGGACAGATCCCCGCAATTGGCTCGGCAATGGCCTACGTAAAGGCACACATCCAGGAAGCACGTGCAAACGGCTCAGGCAAAGGCTGAAGACCTGACCTACTCCGAGACCTCAAGCGTCCAGGGTACAATCAGCTCCTTCACCAAGACAATCGCTTACCAGTCCGGTAAGTCATTACTCTGAGGTTGCTGAACCAGGAATAGGGAGATAATGGAGGATTTATCCTCTAACATCCCCTTGTTCTTTTAGAGAAAGTTTAATTGTATTGTTCTTTTCTTCAGAGTGCTTTTGGAAATATATCCAGCTAACCCCAATCATCACTGTCAAAGGAGCAGTAACATCCGTTAACCTGAAACCAATGGCGGGCTTTTAATGGCTTTTTTTGTGGCACCTATGGGAGAACCTGAGAAAATTGTCCTATCTGGTATAATCAAGTCACTATTCCTAATCGATAGGTGTGTCACAGTGGGTATTATTCCA
This sequence comes from uncultured Methanomicrobiales archaeon, assembly GCA_963758915.1. Classification (GTDB taxonomy): domain Archaea; phylum Halobacteriota; class Methanomicrobia; order Methanomicrobiales; family Methanospirillaceae; genus CAIKOD01. The sequence goes on along the minus strand of CAVWXH010000005.1, from coordinate 108,485 downwards.
GGGGCGAAGCCCCGGTACGGTTAGAGTTTATTAGGTGAAACGGGAAATCTATAACCTTGCTTATAAACGCTTATGGCTCATTTTCATACACATGGGGAATCATGATAGATACTACCTTTTAAAGGTCATCTATGAGCCCGGAGGCTCATAGCACGCTTTATTGAAACACACATGAACGGGAAGTTCACACCCGACCATGAAAAAGCCCGTTCAAAATTTCCATTTATTGGGGTCCGTTTTGTTATTTTCATGGGAAATCCTCTCAATCTATCTTGCAGATTTGTAATTCCAAAGTTTCGTAACGCTCCCGGGGCTCATGGCCCGCCGCTTAGGCAACCCCGGTTATGATAAGGGACTATCCCCCAATAATCTGAATTTAATGGGCCTTCGGGAAACCCTGCCCGAAGAATATCTTAATGGGGGTGGGGCAGGGAGGGGGGTAACCCATCCTGCCTATACACTCCCTTTTTTTACATAACGCAAGGACATCAGCAGAGAAAAAAATTTAACAATGGAATGAATGGGGCCCCACCTAAAACCAAGGACTGAATAGTGCCATGGTACTGAATGGAAATGTGGACCTCACATGTGGCGGTCTATTACGTTAAACCCGGATAGTGATAAAAAATTTGGTAATCCAAACCTTCAGGGAAGCATTAGTATCAGCTCCTTCTCCCGCAGGCCGGTAATAAATACCCCTGATATCAACAGGGCCATTGATCTCTTTCCGAACGATATGACGGTGAAGTCGGCATAATGTAAGGAACGTGCACACCCGATGAAAACTATTGTGGTATTCGTATTGCAGGTGATAATGCACAATGGTGGCGAATCGTAAAATAATCCACCTGGCAATTGTTTAACCCGCATAAACCGGAATCTGCTGAAAACCCTGATAAAGCAGGACTACTATAGTGCCTGGAATAACTAAAACAGCACCTTCCAGTACTAATAATCCAAAAAAATAGGGGAAGATTTTGACTGGATCTTCCCTTTACTCAGGTATGGATAGTTTTGGTTAATTCGGAGCCGATGAGTAACTCACATCCTTCGACAGGTCAAAGAGTCCGTCAACCGATGTCACATCATGGTATTCCATGTTGGTGCCCGGTGCGGTGCCGTTACCCTGCGTAATCTTTCCATCGACGTAGGCCGTAGCACTTCCGATTGCTGCATTTTCCATGCTGCCCGGAGTCTGGTTAATGCCATGGGCGTCGATCGAATAATCGAGCGAGACCGTTGTTCCCGGCGTATCAGCAATTGCCCGTACACCACTGCTGGAACTTGCAGAGACCTCAGAATACGTCCAACTTACTGCCTGCCTGGACCGTCTCGCACTCAGCGGGTAATGTAGCATTGGTCGTGCTTCCCCATGGGCAGCAACCCGATGCAGTCGTAGCCTCGTTTGCAACCGTCTGGACCAGCACGTTTTCACTTGAGACCATCCGGCCGCCGTCTCCGGCATCGAACGTGATAATCCTGTCAGTCTGGACATTCTCCTGCCCGTTTACCACGTCACCGGTATTAATGTTCGTGTTCTTTGAGTAGTCTGTCTCACCATTGATTGCCATTGTGTTCTCAGAATACGCAACCAGTGATACCTGTTCACCATCCGCGAGCGGGGGAACAAGGTCACCTGTGCTCTGCTGGAGAACAAGGTCAGTATGTGCCTGGAAATTACCAATGACTTTCGCTGAAGTCTGCACAGTAATAACAGAAGTTTCATTTCCAGCCGGTACAGGACGAGCAGCCATGGCTGAGCCAGAGACTGCAATAAGGATCACCATCGCTATGATGATCACACCTATCGATACTTTTGTCTTCATCTTCGCCACCTTGATCGATAAAGTTGTAAGCATCGAAATTAAGCTATAGAAGTATATAAAATTAATGTAACCAGGATTTTCAAAAGTTATAACCAATGAGTGTTATTTAAGAAAATCACCACCTGATTGGTACGTTTTCGTCCCGGTGTCATTACCAAAAAGACTATACCCATGATACTATCATGCATTATTGTCATTCATTGCATGATACAATATAATTCAGGAGATTCAGGAGAGAAACAGGCGAGATCCAAACTGGAACACCAGAAACTTTTCAATCAGAAATCCAATCGCAAACTGTAAATTTTAACAACAATTTTCGGGAATTCAATTTTTTGATGCCTCTCTGAATGTTCTTAAAACCGCAATATAAATGCATCCAGCCCAATTCTGGCCGGAAAAACTTCAAGAAAATAAAATAATAATATTGAGTTAAAGGGTGACTGAAATTATTTTACTGAACGAATAAATTATTCCCGAGGCACTCGAGGATTCGGAATAACTGAACTTCTGGCCCTGGGACTGGCTGAAGAAGTTGGAATAGGCACTTACATCACCATAGGTCGGCTTTTGTCCCATAACCCTTAACGACGAACTGAATATCCCAGGTTCGGGCTGCCAGAAGTGCCTGTCGTTGTCGATCCCAGGGCTGATGTCAATGATACCTGGTTCCCTGAATACTTACTCCCGGTCTGGCTGTACCCAAAATAAGGTGCGGCCGAAACAGGCGCAATAAACGCAATAAGCACAACGAGTGCCACAATACATCCTGACAAGTTTTATTGAATTTCATTTTTTCCTCCCAAATGGTCGCTCTACCATTATCTACTATATTCTAAATTTCAGTCTCTTGACTTAAAAACTTTCTCAGTATACTGACAGTCGTGGGCGCACACGTGAGGAAGACAAAACAACAATCAACCCGGTTTTGATAAAAAATCTCATTTTGCCTGAAATTTCATCTTCGTCAGATGACCTATCTTTATTAGGGTTTACATGGAGAATTTATTATGAAATCCTGTTGGGTACTGGTGATCTTAATCCTTTTGATCACCCCGTTTTTTTCCGGTTGCATATATAATCAGGATTCTTCGGGTTCTGAAGGGATCCAACAGGCAAAGCTATTCTATGATGCGGGAAAATACAACGAATCCCTTGCAATCTATGAAAATCTCACCATAAAACACCCTGCTGATGCCAGTCGCATGGATCTGGAAGAGGAGAGGTCCTTCTCAAAACCGGCAGGTATAGCGATGCACTGGCATCGTTTGATACTTCACTGAAGATCAACCCAAAAAATGCCGCAGCATGGAAAGGGAAAGGAGATGCACTCGTCTCCCTGAAAAATTTTAATGAATCAATTATCAGTTATGACAATGCACTGGCAGCAGATCCTGCGATGGTCGTTGCCGCAGAGGCAAAAGGAAATTCTTTAAGGTCATTGGGAAGGCTTAATGAGAGTATTGCTGCTTATGATACGGCAATCTCAATAAATCCCGGGCTCTCATCTGCGTACAAATTAAAAGGTGATGTCCTTTCTATGCAGGGACGGAACCTGGATGCGTTCAATGCGTATGACGCAGCCCTGAAGGCAGGTTACAACCCTGCCGGCATATGGAACGCCAGGGGGGACATTTTAAAAGGTCTTGGCAGGTACAACGACGCCATGGCCGCGTACAATAATGCCCTCGCTACCGAGCCTAATAACTCTGTGACCTGGAGTTCTATTGGTTTTATTTTTAATAGTGCGGGCAGGTATGAGGATGCGGTAGGGGCATATGATCGTGCACTCTCAATTTCACCGGATAACACTGATGCATGGGGTTACAGGGCATATGCACTGAACAGCATCGGGAAAATTTTCAGAGGCAAACCAGTCTGCAGACCGTGCAATCAGCCTGGACCAGAATAATACGCAGGCATGGAACAATAAGGGGTTTGCACTGAACAGCCTTGGGAAATACACTGAGGCAATTACAGGCCTATGACAGGGGTATTAACCTTTCTCCGGATATTGCCGTGTCATGGACCAACAAGGGATATGCGTTGAGTGCGGTTGGAAAGTACGATGAGGCCATGGCCGCGTACGAACACGCCCTGAAGATTGAGCCTAACCTGTCCAGTAGTATGGGGCTATAAATCAATGATTTATAACCAGATAGGAGACTATGGAGAGGCTGTCAGGTCAGCAGAACGGGCCATCAGTCTTGACCCTGGTAACACGATAGCGTGGACTAACAAGGGGACTGCTGAGACAAGGCGTGGCCAATTTGAGCAGGCAGTAAAATCCTTCAATAAAGCACTTCAACTGGCCCCGGATGTCAGTGTCACCTGGTTCAACAAGGGTTACGCTCTCCATAACATGAAGAACTACGAGGAAGCAGTTATTGCCTACGATCAGGCATTGAAAACAGACCCGAAAAATACCATGGCCTGGATATACAAGGTATCTGCACTCAAGAGCCTTGGCCGGGAAGAAGAATCGGTCCATGCCTATGACAAAATCCTCAAGTCCCAGCCAAATAACACCGTCGCATGGATGAACAAGGGCTATGCCCTGTTCCAGCTCGAACGGATTGATGAGGCAATCATCGCATACGACCGTGCCCTTGATGCTGAACCGAATAATACCATAGCGCTCACCAACAAGGCATTTGCACTGATGGCACTTGAAAACTATCCGGGAGCCATACGGGCCTATGATAAGGCCATTTCCATCGAACCGAACAACACCGATTCGCTGAATTATAAAGGGATCGCACTTGTACGAAGTGGCCAGTATGACAAGGCAATGAAGGTGTTTGAAAAAGTCATCCAGATTGATCCGAATAATGGAATGGCTTGGACAAATAAGGGATATCTCCTGTATAAACAGGGCTATATCGATGCAGCAATTAAAGCATATGACACAGCCCTCGATATTGACCCGAATAATGCCGATGCATACTATGGCAGAGTTGAGGCGATCCGGATCATCTGGCCTCACTTCAGCGGATAATTACCTGAATGTGAAATGAGTTGCATCGTTATGCAGAGCAGGTTACATGGTTTTAGTCAGATGGAGAAAAATCATTTCTTTTCGAGCCCTAAAATCCATATTTTACATGTCTTATACATTAACAGGGGTTTCTGAATGCTTCAGGTTATCCATTCCATGAATGTTGGTACCCTTTCCGTTCCATCATAATTCCATCAAGAAGTACAGAATGGTCCCTGATGACAGTTCCAATAACAGAATAGAAAAAACCTGCCGGTGCTACCCAGTCACGGGGGACTGTGAATAATAACTCAAAGTCCCCACCGCCATAGAGAGCCAGGGTTATTGCCTCGCCTGGGGGGACTCCGGCAGGGGTTGGTATTTTTTCCCGGTTAATGGAGTACCCGCAGGAGTTTGCCTCGAGCAGGTCATAGAGCGAGATAGAGAGGCCGTCACTGATGTCCATCATCGACGTCGCACCAGTCCTGCCGAGGACTTCACCTTCCCGGACCCTTGCCCGGGGCTCCATGAGTGCTTTGTCATACTCCCGATACCCGTTGAGTGCTGCCTGGGCACGTCCAAGGACCCCGGTCACGCAGATGAGATCCCCCACCCTGGCCCCGGAGCGCCTCACAATATGGCCAGGTGCTACCATACCTATACCACTGCTGACAATCGTCAGTTCACTATGGTGATCGATATCGCCACCGGCAATGTATCCGCCAGCTTCTGAACAACAGTCCCTGGCACCTTTGAGAATTTCTCCGAGCCTTGACGGGTCATCAAGCCCTACCGCCAGGAGGAGGATGGCAGGGGTCGCACCCATAGACGCGATATCAGAGAGCGTTACCGCTGCAGACATCCATCCAATCTGCCAGTCCGTTATCCCTGCAGGAAAATCAGTTGTTTCGTGGAGCATGTCAGTCGTAGCAACAAGGAGTCTGTCCGCCGCAGGGGATTACTGCACAATCATCGAGACAGTGCTCCTTACCAATAATTGCATACACTTCCTGCAACAGGGCCCGTTCATCCACTTTTCCTCATCTCCTTTCCCCGTGCGGTCTGGTAATCCCGGAAAATTCCCTCGATGCGCCTTGCATTCTGCTCGTTCTCAAATTCCTGGTGTTTTTCCTGCCAGACTTTCAACGAGGTTTCAAAAGGGATTTTCCCGGCACTTCCAATCTTTCCCCTGATAAGAATTGGCAGATCTTCGCCGTCAAGAAGGGGAATGTCCTGTTCCATGCAGGCCGCCTGGAGCTGGGGGTCAGCATGCGAAGTAAGTCCCGGACCCGTGATGACTGCTTTTACACCCATCCCGCCTATCTCCCGGACGACACTCCTTCCCCACCCGTCTGTCCGGAGCACATAAATGACGTCCCCCTCAGTAACCCCCAGGTCATCTGACAGCGCCCTGACCGCGTCCCTGGTAAAAGCGCCAAGTATTTTGACCGGGATCGAATCCGGGCTTCCTGCCAGTTCATCAATCCTGTTCTGTCTCTCGATCTTCTTTTTCTGGTTCCGGTTCGATCGTTCTTCACGACGGAGCCTCTTTTTCAGCGTCTGTATAGTTAAGTCTCTTTTTGCAATTTCTGCATCTTTTATGATATCTTTCTCATGAATTGACCGGATTTTCCGTATCCGGGACTGGAACCTGATGATTTCACGTTCTTTTCCCTTAATCTCTTCCTGTAATTCCTGGACATACGTGCGCAGGCGTTTTACCGTCCCATCGAGGACCCTGACCCTCTCATCAGATTTCCTGTCAGCCTGAACAACGGGGCCCTCAACTTTTGAGGGTTGTGGGGCAACACTCAGTTCTCCAATCACCTGTTCCAGTGAGTGCCCACGGATCATGCCAGCCCTTACCTCATCAAGGTCCTGGCCAGGGGGTACACGTTTCAGGACATGCTGAAACTTGTGGTTATAGTGCCGGTATGCTTCGAGAGCAGCTGATAACGCGTCCCGTTCATGATCATTCATGTACTTGTACGGCTGCGTATACTCCAGTTTCGTATCCACGCTCACGTCAAGGCGTGGTGCATAGGCGACCGCATTGAAGGCACGCCTTACCTTTTCAACAGAAAACGGCATATCACGGACATCAGTCGCCACGACAACTGGTTTTCCAACCTTGTAAAGCGATTCAATGACATCAGACAGGGAGGTCTGCCGGGAACTGCTCAGGTGGAGCAGGTTTCCCTCAAGGTCAAGGGCGGCAATGGCGGTGGTCGTGCCGGGGTCCATCCCAACAATAATAAATTTCGGGCGGACCGAGAGGGGCCTGAACATGATCCGGTCCAGTCGCCTCCCGCTTATCCGAACCTGGACATCTGCCCCCCGGTAGGTGGATACAGGTACCTGGTCACGCGGGGCAAATACACGGAACGAGGCTTTGCTGCATCCGCCAAACGCCTTTACTTCCTTTTTTTCATACTTCAGGCCCGCCGCAACGAGGTTCATTTCGATCTCGCGGGCCCTTTGCAGGACCCCGCCGTGGATCTTTCGCACGTACCGGTTCTGGCTCCACCCACCTTTACCCGGGGACCGGTTACGCGTTACAATTACGTCAGAGCTGTTTTCAAAGGCGATTACTTCGGCCCCTGCACCGAGGGACGCCACCCTCGCAATAGTCCGGGCCTCGTCAAACGGATCGAGCCGGTTAAAACTGATATTGTACCGGCTTGCTACTTTAACGAGGGATTCCCGCCGGTCACCGCCGGTCACCTGGACGAGGCGGGTGGCCGGGGGCAGGGACTGCATGAATGCAAATAACTCGTGCTGGTCAGTGGAGACCTCCTGGAGGCTGTCCACGGCGAGGATATCCGGTTGTTCCTGTGAAAGTATCCGAAAGAGCCGGAAGGACGAGACCCCGTCTTCGGAAATGACCTGGCCACCCTGAAGCCTTACCAGTGCATAGAGAGGTCTCCGGGACTTTGACCTGACAGAGCCCCGGATGATATCAATCCCGAATACCTTCAGCTGGTCACGCATCTCATCGTGTCCTCGATATCGTATGACAACTGGTACTTCCGTAAGAAGTAGGTGAGGATATTATTGATATCCCGCCGGAGAATCGTATCTGCATTGGGGTGGTCAGTCTCCATCCACTGAGGCCAGTCAATCAGGGTACAGCCACGCTCATTGACCATAATATTGAATTCAGAAAAATCAGCATGGATTACTCCAAGTTTATACGCCTTCCTGACCTCCCCGATTATTTCATTAAGAAATTCTTCCGGCTCTTCAACCTTTGCGTTATTGAGGTTTACACCCGGAATGTACTCCATCACCACAATATGCCGGTTCTGATCGACCGGGAGCGGTACTTTTACACCCGGGTGAAGTGTCTTCAGGGCAAGAAATTCCCGTTCTGCGGACTGCCGCGAGGTAAAAATCCATGGCGAATGGGTCTGTCCGGGTTTATATTCACGGTTGAGGCGCACGGACTGGAAAGACCGCTGCCCTACGTGGTGGAACTTGAGTGCCACACACCCGAGACCCAGCCCTTCATACACCACCGACTCCTTACCAACCCCGATCATGCACCCAAGTGCCTGGATTGTGCCTTTTTTCGTAAGGGTCCGAAGTGCAAGCGCATCATACCCCATGAAAACCAGGGAGTACCCGTCGTACGGGACAGCGTTATACCTCACCATCCCTTTCTGCATCAGCCGGCTTATGCGGAACGATACCTCTGATTCTGCCAGCCCTAGCGCCCTTACCAGTACTTCGAGCGGGACCCACTCGTAATTTCTCATAAGCCGTTCAAGTGCCTGCAGTACAGCGATCTCGTACTTATGGAGTGTCCTGATATGATCGGCGGAAATTGCCATCTGTGCTACACATTTTATCTATTTGGATGATAAAGGTTGATCTGGTAGCAGTATGGGGTGTAGCAGATGTGGAAGACCCGGGGTTATTTTCCAGGAGTATTCCGGCCTGCACCTGTGCCAGCAGCACTTCAGACAAGACCTTCATCATAAAGCGAAAAAAACTGTGCGGAAGAACCTCTGGCTTATCCCCGGAACGAGGTATGCCATTGCACTTTCCGGGGGACCTGCAAGCTGTGCGCTCCTGGATTTTATGCATACCCTTGTTGGAGAACGGACAGATATCAGCCTGGTTGCCGTAACAATAAACCATAACGATCCGGTTGCGATGGAGAATGCGAAGGCAATAACTGAATCATTGGGTATTCCCTGGTTTATTGTTCCGGATGACAATGCAGAAATTCAACAGGGGAACAGGTTTTGTGCAACAAATGAATCCCCGTTTCCAGCCCATGCATCGACAGAGTGCAAGCTGAAGCACAAAGCAGAACAACTGAAGTCCGAAATGCTTGTCCTGGGGTACACACTTGAAGACCATGCTGAATGGGTACTCCGGAATGCCATTTCCGGGAATATGCGCCATAAATCGGGTTATGCAACAAAAACCCTGAAGCGGGTGCAGATCGCCAGGCCTTTTATGCATATACCAGGGAAGGAACTGCACCTGTATACGCAGATTTTTCTGAATGGTTGTTATGAAAAGGCAGAGAACGATACCCGATTACAGGACCCGGTCAGTACACTGCTGGAACGGTTGTACAGCAGGCACCCGGGTATCCCCTATGCACTCGTCAATATCGGGGAACAGGTCAAACAATTCAGGGACCGTGTCTCATGAGAATACCTAATTCAAATATTGTTATAACGCATCCTGGAAAGAGAGGTGCTCCAGGGTATGGGTGACACGCGGGGATTATTCTGGAGGCTGGTCCACAGTTCACCGGAAGTAAAGATAGGACTTTATTTTGTCCTTTTCTTTCTCCAGATGGTGGCATATACCGTTTTGTTCAAATACCTCTACCCGGTTCTCGAACAGAAGCCAATATCCTGGCCCTCATCACTCCTTTTTGTGGTGGAAACGATCACCACCGTGGGGTATGGCGAGCTCCTGCCATTCCAGAACCAGTACACGGTGTTCCTTGCAATCATTATGATGATTACGGGGATTGCCCTGATCTTCATGATTGTCCCGCTCCTCATCGCCCCATACCTGACAGCCATTCTCAGGGCTTCGCCACCCCAGCGGACACCTCATGAGCTAAAAAACCATATAATCATCGTCGGGCATGGGGAGCTTACAAAGGCGCTCGTTGAGAGCCTGATGATAGCTGAAAACGATATCGTCATCCTTGACAAGGATGAAAAGGCTGCCCAGGAAGCAGCCAGGCTCTACCGGAAAAGTGTTTACGCGGTCTGGGGAGATTACAATAACCCGTCGACCTGGTCAAATATCTGGATAAAAAATTCAGGCACCGTCATAATATGCGAAGACGAGCGCACAGCGGCAACAATCATTCTTGGTATTCGGGAGTTGACACGGGGGAAGATTGTCGCCGTCGTCGACAAGCTGTCTTTTGACCGTTACCTTCACCATGCCGGTGCAGAGTATGTCCTCTCACCGAAGCATATCACCGGCAGGATCCTGGCACGGCACGCCGAGCTGACTGCCCACCACCCCGGGGCCCTTGATACATCAGGTATAGACCATGCAATCCTTGATAGTTCAGGCAGCTATGACAGTGTATTGAAAGTAGTCCATATTCCTGTAATGCCCGGTTCGAGGTCTGCGGGCAAAACATTAAAGGAAATTGGACTTTACGAAAAATACGGGTTTTATACCCTGTTCATGGCCCGGAGCGGGAAATTTGTCTTCCACCCGGGGGACGATGAAGTAATTGACCTCTCAAGCGGGGTCTTCCTGCTTGGAAGGGCAGACAGGGTGAAAGAGCTGGTAGAGAACGAATTTATTTCCGGGCTTTCCGGAGAGAATTTTGCCGTCATTGCAGGGTTTGGGGATGTGGGGAGGTCGGCATACCACGATATGACCGCTCTGGGTGTTTCCTGTGTTGTTATTGACCAGAAACCACAGGGGGTCCTTGGAGTGGAGGGAAATGCAGAGGACGAGGAGGTACTCCGTGATGCCCGGATATCTGAGGCACGGTACTGCATTATCGCGCTCAACGATGACAATGTGAATATCTTCACCACGCTAATGGCACGTGATATGAACCCTTCACTTCGCATTTTAGTCCGTGCCAATGATCCTGCTTCGGTTGACAAACTCTACCGGGCGGGTGCGGATTATGTCGCCCTGCTGCCTACTATCGGTGGACAGGTAATTGCCCGTGTCGTGCTCTCCGACAGCGTACACGTGATCCTTGACCTGCCAAACGGGCACAAGGTGATAAGGAAGCACATGATGAAGCACGCCGGTATGACCGTCGGCTGGGTTGAACAAAAAAGTGGTTCCCTGATTATCGGGCTCGAGGGAGAGAACAGGGCAATCGTTAAACCTGCGCCTGGAGAACTCATCCTGGAGGGGGATGCACTGATTGCCACGGGCGACCTGCACCAGTTGAAAAAATTTATCCGCCTCTGTTAGATATGTGATGTCTGCATGACTGTTGACTGCGGGTGTGGCCTTGGCCGTATTGAACAGATGATCAGGTTTACCGTCTGGAACAGCGGGGCGGCCGGTGTGGTCATCGGGGTCAGCGGAGGGGTGGACTCCGCGGTTGCAGCCGCAATGTGCTGCAAAGCTTTGAGCGGGGAGAACGTGCTTGGTCTCACGCTGCCAAGCGCAATAACGAGTGATGCGGATATCAGGGACGCGGCGGATCTGTGCCTTGAACTCGGGATGAGGCACGAAATTATATCAATTGAACCCTTCCTTGACACATACCGGAAATTGCCGGGCTTTACCGGGACTTCGTATATCCTTGGAAATCTTATGGCACGCACCCGGATGGCAATACTCTATTATTACGCGAACCGGGACAACCGCCTTGTCTGTGGCACATCAAACCGCACCGAGTATATGCTTGGTTATACGACAAAATTCGGCGATAATGCCGCAGACTTCCAGCCTATCCTCCACCTTTATAAAGGCGGGGTCTACGAAGCGGCCAGGGAAATCGGGGTCCCTGATACTATTATTACGAAGGCCCCCTCAGCCGGACTCTGGCATGGCCAGAAAGATGAGGACGAGATCGGCCTGACATATGCTGAAATCGACGGGGCACTGGTCGCGCTCGAGGCAAACGACTGGAACAGGCAACAACCCCTGTCCAGGAAAAGGTGCTGGCAATGGTTAAAAAAAGCGGGCACAAAAGAACGACCCCGAGCCTTCTTTTTTAACCCTTTACAACATCATCGAACCGGAATTGTTCAGGGTAATTCAGGAACCGGAGCGCGTCTTTCTCACCGATTATTCCATACAGGGACCGGTTATGGATGGTTGGAAATCCTGCAGCATTGCATTTTTTGATATGCCGCAGTCGTGGATGTTTTGGATACTCCGGGTTTTTCACATAACCCTGGCGTTCCATCCGGTAATACACTGCCCCCCGGAGGTCTTCATAATCTGCGTAAATGCTTTCGAATGCAGTAGAGACAATATTCGCCATGACAAGGGATGTATTGCCAGGATTGATCGTAACATGACCATAACCGGGTGGAATCAGAATAATATCCCCCTTCCCTCCAGCGATACATACCGCATCAGAAAGCGCTTTGTCCTGGAGAAGATACTCGGCTGACCCTTCAATAATCTCATAAATTTCCGGGTATCCGACGCCATGATGATTATCGGGATGATAATGCCCCTTCGTTTTTACATATTCCCCACACAGGACTGACGGGGGGATAACGGTAACATCGTACCTGAGTTCCTGGTCCCGGAGCCATTCCCTGTCCACATTCGAGCGGGCGAGGTCCCGGTACATAAAATAAGCCGGGCCTTTCATGGTGCAGTTCCTGTCAGCCAGCACCTGCATGAGGTCTTCTGCCATCCGCACCTGCGGTTCCGGCAGGGGCCCATCCCATGTAAACATCACTTTTTCTTTCATTTTAACCAGATAAACCCCTGTTGACCATGTTATTATGACTCATTTTTCAACTGCCACACAACGAAAATATGCTTCACTATCCTTCGGTCTGCAGGAATTTGCCTGTTGATGGCCTGTAATAATACTATTAAGAATCGATCCCGGGAGGTAAATAATTCTTCTCCTTTCTGGCAAAGCCAGCAGAAGATCTCCAATTATAATATGAATTAATTTTATCTTGTCGATCATAACTCAAACAAGAGTTTTTGTATTTTCGATTCCAGAGTAATCAGGAAATTCATAATAATTTGGAATACACGCTTAACTCTGATATCATAGAACTTTGAGAGATGAAGTGAATGAACTAATATTATCGAAAATTTTATGGATTCTTAATCATAACATTCAACAACTGATAATCTACTCATAGGGGGGGGATTTTTCAGTTTATGGAGGTGTTTTACCATAAAAATGGATAATATGAGATTTTGGGGCATTCTTGCCCTGTCAGCATTCCTTATATTTACCTATGCAGTGATTGCGGATCCGGGTATCAACGCAACGCCGGAGATCCAGCAGTTTGATATTACAACCACCATTGACGTTGTCGGGTTGGTAACGACCACTTCTGATGTCACATGGCAGATCACTACACCGGTCAGGAGCAAGGATTATGCAGAACTACATTTAATTGACATTTTAGGCAGGGATGTAGCAGTTTCATCGGGAACTGCCGGGTTACGCCAAGGTCAGGTCCCCGCCGCTGGTGGGAATGGAAACGGGGGGATTCTCGATACAATTCTTACCCCTGGGACTTATACATTTAATCATTGGCAACCAGCAGTTAGTTCTCCAAATTGGAGACGTTATGATGAGTTAAGGGGTACATCAATCCTGCCAGGGATCAAATATGATTTAACTGGAGGATTTGGAACAACAGGGGATAATAATCACATAATATTAGCCCAATCACCTCTGGATCCTGAAATGGCAACCTATACATCAGCTTATGATGCGGATGTCATTGCACAGTCGGGACATACAGTGTTCACAAAGAGCCTGATAATCAATACCGGGAACAAGGTAACGGGAGAGTCGAACATCAAGGCTGAAACGGGTCTTACCTATGTTGCAACCGATAACGGTGGCAATGCAATAGGATCTGAAAACCTCATGCTTGATGGTTCGAGCACCTGGGGTACCCTCTCCGATAAGATTCTCTGCCCATTTGCAGCTGCAACAACAAATGTGATTCCGGCATACTGCAACATCGTCCAGGCTGGTAGTAAGTACGACCTTACCATCGGTTCAGTCACATCTAGTGCAAATGACAGGTTTATCGGCACTGACGCAACTGCACCCATTGTCCTGAATTATGGAATAAATGTCAAGCCATATGGTACACCACAGGGGCAAATCCCTGCAAGTGGCTCGACAATGGCATATATTAAGGCGCATATTCAGGAAGCCCGTGGCACAAATTCCTCAAAGTCCGAGGACCTTATCTATTCTGAAACAGCATCTACCCAGGGAACGATTACAGCCTTCAATAAGGTAATGGCGTACCAGTCCGGTTTATCACTCTTACCTTAAAATAATACCATCATCCTTTTTTCATTCCAAGGATATCACGGACAGTGCTGACATGAACCAGATCAGGAGTGGAAAACGGATACCCTGATTAAAAAGGTCTAAAATTAAAAAAATCAATAATTGATTATTTCTTTCGCATTACAAGCAGATAATACCCTGCCGCTCCGACCACTACGATCCCTGCGACTATCAATACCAGGTTGGCCATTACGCCATCCATGGCCGTTGCCTCGACAACGGTGACCGGCACCTTCACGGGATCTGATATCTGGCTGTTGTCAAGAGAGTCACGGTACCTCACCTCGGAATCGAACGCATAGTCTTTTGCTACTGCATCGGAACTCACGCCTACTTCATATCGCGCAACAGCGGTTTTTCCAGGGGCAATATCCCCAAGGTAGGCAGAATCATCGTTACTGGTGAAGGGGTCCACAACACTGATCCGTGCCTGGGCGCTGTAGGCTGTAACATCACCCGAATTACGGTAGGTGACTTCAATAACCTTTTTCTTACCGGCACTCATATCCGAGTCCGCGTTCACGACGTCAAACCCGATCCTTCCATTCACCGGGATCCCCACGGTGACCGGGGCAGATGTAACCGTGTCCCCTTCATGATTTTTATACACGGCAATAACATCAACCGGGTACTCCTGTGCTTCCGCATCGCGGGAGACTGACACTTTAAACCTGCCAACCGTTGAATTCCCGGCAGGGAAGTCTCCAATAAAAACGCTGCTGTCAGTTGGTGTTACCGGGCTGTTGCCACTTCTCAAAATTTTTATGGTGGCAGCATGTGCATCCTCCCCCCCGCTGTTCGTAATATTCAGATCGAGATATCCCTCGGTACCGACGTTCAGCCCCCCGCTGGTTACAGGTGACACGTCAAGGAATACGTTCGGCTCGATTGTCAGGGGCAGGGTTACCACAACACTCTTTGTCTTGTACTGGTACTCGATGAGATCGCCGGCACTCTGCTCAGCTCCTGCAAGGAACTGGTAGCTGATGGTCAGGGGCAGTAAGTATTCACCAGCAGCTGCCTGTTTCGGAATTTTGATAGTATAGATCACCTGGACACTTTTTCCACCGGGAAGATCTCCCATTACCTGTGAATCAGATTTTATTATCACCGGGGAGCCCCCGGGTGAAAGTGATGCAGTAACAAATTTCGCTGTATTGGGTAGGTCGTCCCGTTCGATATAGCCGGTTTGCACAAATTTAAGGCGGTTAAGGCCGCTGTTTTCAATTTTAACCGGGAGTTGCAGATCTTTACCCGGTGAAAACTGGTTAGTCCCTGCAACCGTTGCGGTGAACGTCGGACCATCGGAGATATACAATGTCCCGGCCATTGCCGGCGCCATTAAAAAAACCATGAATATTGCTATCAGAAAATACCGTATTTCCATTCGAAATCACTTGTTGTTATTGTTATAACAACATTTATTACTCAACCGTATATATAGGTATTCAATGGCCGAATCACAGGATGAACTCTCAAATATTGCCGAATCTCTGAAGTCACTAGGGCTCACAAAGTATGAGGCACTCGTCTATATTGCCCTGTTAAAAGTTGCCGGGGCAACTGCAACTGAGATCCACGAGATATCGGGGGTGCCTCGCGCATCGGTGTACCCCGTCCTCGACCGGCTCATCCAGAAGAATCTTGTTTCCGTATCGAACACCTCACCGAAACGGTTCGATGCAATGCCCCCTGATGAAGGGATCAGCAACCTCCTCTCAGGTATTGAGGCGAATGCACAGGAGGCCAAAAAAGTCCTTTCTGACATATTCAGCCAGAGGATCGGGGTTGAACGCGGGACACAGGAGCTGATATGGAGTATCTACGGCCTGGAAAATATCCATATCAGGATTTCAGACCTTATCGGTCACGCACAACAGAACATCCGTATTATCAGCAGCAACACTTTTTTTACCCCCGGCATGATAGAGCAGCTTGAAACTGCTGGTAAGAGCGTGGCAATAGAAATTATTGTCGACCAGTGGCCGGGAAAGGTCCCGCAGAACCTTCAGCTGATTATCAAAAAACCACCAATCGGACATGAAATTCAGGGTAAAACCGTTGCGGGCGGGGTCTTTTTAATTGACTGCAATCGCGTCATGGTGATAATGGGCCCGCAGGACGAGGGATTGACAGGGCTCTATTCCGAATCTGACGGGTTTGTCAGATTTTTCAGTTCATACTGGCGTTTTTTCAGAGAATGGGCCGGAAAAGAGTAAATTCAGATGTCAGGAAAAAAGGAGAGGAAATCAGTATTCGTTGATATGGGTCATTTCACCGGCGTCCATAAGACCTTTCATTGCCCTGATTACCTCCCACCGCCCTTCTTCCCGGATTGCAGCCATCGGGTTCGTTCCACCCACCGCAACAATTCCTAGGTACTGCGGGTCCACCGTAACACCTAATGCGGGGGTGTTTGGCATGCCGACCTCGAGGATGCCCGACAGGTCACTTCCCGTAAGACTGTCCAGCACTTCCCCGACAAGGGATTCCGCCTCCATGTGGCATTCACGGATATTTGCGAGGAGGTTTCCGCTCCCCCGCCTCATGACCGCATTTACCGATGTGAGCTCCTGCGATATAAGGACCTGGAGAGGATCAATTGTCGTATGCTCGTACAGGATCATGTGAATAAACCGTTTCGGGACCCGGTGATCAATCTCAACAATACCCCCGCCTATCGGGTTCATGGGGATCCCGCGCCTGAGCAGAAGGCCATCAAGGGTGGAGCTGCAGACGGATACCATACCAATGCAACCCTCTGGCACCTGGTAATCTTCTACCATTGCACCAGGTTGCAGGAACCGCACAAGTCCGCTCACACTTATACCCGCCCTGTAAGCATCTTTAAAAATCTTTATCGCAAATTCAAGGTCTTCACTCCGGATAAGTGAAAGATTATAGACAAGAGTGCCGGTCCTCTCCTCAGGACTGTAGGTGACCTGCATGGCAAATTCTTCTATCCGGTGATTAATGAATTTCGGGGGGCTTGTCATTGTACAGTTTTCCATCATGAAAGAGAAAAATTGTTCTATAAGACAGGGGAAATGTATGCATGATGGAACACGAGACGCGGGAAAAGGCGAAAAATGCCGTGAAACTTATCCTTGAAGCGGCAGGATTCGAGGTAGAGGAAGTGGATGACCCCCTTGACCTCTCGGCGGTCAGGGATGATGAATATGTGGCAGTGCTCTGTTCTGTGGAGGCTGACACCATTGCTGAGTTTGACAGGACAAACTATGACATCATCATCGGGGGAGAGCAGGTTCCCTGTAAAAAACTCCTGTTTACCCTTGACAATACGATTCATACGGAGCATTGCATCATCTGGGGCGTCAGGGAGTTTGTCCGTCTTTCAGGGGAGGCAACCCTTGCCAGGGTCCTTGATCGCGAACTCTCGCTCACCCTCATCCCGGGAGCGGGACCCGGGCCAATACCAGATAGCGCAACTGATACCACACCAGAGCCGGTCGTAGCTGAAAGTACAGGGGTCAGTATCCCGCACCTGCCGGTAAAGGTAACAAAACAGAATGCAGAACGGATTTCCGGAACGCAGGGGGCGGCCATCCTGAAGTTTATGCCTCACTGGGTGTACCACTACATGAGCAGCGGCGAACAGGTCTACCAGGACCACCGTATTCCATTCGATTCTGAAGGGTGGGGTGCAATCAACGCGATTAACGGGTTAAAACTCGAGATTGATCCGAAAACAATCGATAAAGGCGAAATCCCGGGGGACGCAGAGGTAGTCGGACCTAAAACTTCGAAGGATGAGGCGAATACCAGGATATTTGGTGAACTGGTGGAGCAACTCACCCAGCGTGTGCGGATCAAGCAGGTGAAGGGAGATACCATCTTCTACGAAGAAAAGGTCATGAAGCCGGAAAAGAAGAATATCAGCATTGATATTGACCTCGTGCATTTCCCGGTCTGGCAGGTCAGGGGCAAAAAAATTGTCGAAGTGAACGCATTCACCGGTGAAGTCCTCTCCCAGCCGATGGATGAAGGGTGCGAGATACTCTGATCATCCCATGATCGTCGTCCTTGGTGGTGGCCCGGCAGGCCGCATAGCCGCAATGCACCTCTCACATGCCGGAAAGGAGGTCCTCCTTGCAGAGCGTGGTGCTATCGGGGGCCAGTGCCTTAATTTCGGCTGCATGGTAGTCTGTGCGCTGAATGACGCGGCACGGGTTGTCCGGAATGCCCGTGACCTCCAGCGGCTCGGTGTCATCGACCGGGTACCGCAAGTAAATTTTCCAACATTAATCTGTGAAATGCTGGAAATCCAGAAAAAAATTGCCCGTATCCTCGATGCTGAGACCCGCAGTACGGGGGTTGAGATCCAGTACGGTACTGATGCGGTTCTCCATGGAAACGAAGTCCGGCTGGGTAGCGAGGTCATCAGGCCTGATGCCGTTATTGCAGCAACCGGTTCTTCCCCTGTAATACCGGACGTCCCGGGGATCTCGATGGAGGGGGTATATAACCCGCATACACTCGCACAGATGGACCGGTTACCCCGAACGATGGTTGTCCTCGGCGGCGGTGTAATGGCTGCCGAATTTGCCTTTATTTTTTCTTCGTTCGGGTGCGATGTAAGCATGGTTGCCCGCAGTGATGTACTGAAAGTACTTGACGACCGGCAGCGCGCGGTCGCATTACCAGAGCTCGAAGGGGTTACTATCCATTCCGGGACCTCGTTGCTGACCGTTAACGGTGAGCGGCACCTGAGCTCTGTTTCCGTCCGGACACCGGATGCATCACAACAGGAGATTGAATGTGACGCACTCTTTATTGCCACCGGGCTCTCCCCTCGATCTGAAAACCTCCATGGCATGAAAAAGGGGCCTGGTGGGGAGGTGCTTGTTGACAGTCACATGGAGACCAGCATAAAAGGGGTGTATGCTGCAGGGGATGTTACAGGCCCGCCGTATCTTACCCCTGTCGCCCGTCATGAAGGAATTGTTGCCGCAGAGAACATCCTTGGAAGGGTGACCACGATGGACTACCAGTACTTTCCCCAGTCGGTCAGCCTTGCAAGCGAACATGCTTTTTGTAACCCGTCAAATGACGGCACAGTCTCAGTGAGTCTCCCCGGGCCGGCAGGTCCCGGTACGTTCTGGAAAGTCCCCTTCAATGCCACGGGTCTTGCGAAGGTCAGCGTTAACCCTGAAACGGGATTGTTGCAGGGGGTTTCAACATCGGGCCCGGGAGCAGGGATTATCACGAGTTATATCGCATTCCTGATGCAGAAAGGGTACACTGCAGACGATTTCTCCTCATTCCTTGAAGTCCACCCCGAGACTGACGGCGTCCACGGGTTATTGAATTACCTGTCAGGTTACCTGAAACGTAAGAATTCCCAATAGTCACAATGCGTTGAAAGCAGGCCCCTTTTCTGCATCTTTTTTTTAGCGGTGATTTTTTTTAGACCCCGGCATTTTAGGGTAAGTCAATTATGTCTCTTCAGTTCATACATTTATAAGACACAACAATGGAGCGCCAACCCATCGCAGACGGACGGAACGTTATAGTCGGACTGGTCCAGATGGAAATGGGGCCAGACCCTGAAGATAACCTTCAGCGTGCTGTCATGAAGGTAGAGTCCGCAATCGACAAAGGTGCAAAAATTATCTGCCTCCCCGAGCTGTTCCGTACCCGCTACTTCCCACAATACATCCGGAGAGATGCATCAGCTCTTGCTGAGAGCGTCCCGGGGAAATCCACGGACCTCTTTTCAACGATCGCGAAGCGTTCCCAGGTCGTAATTATCGTACCGGTATATGAAAGAGCAACTGATGGCCGTTTTTTCAATACAGCGGTTGTGATCGATGCTGATGGCAGCCTGCATCCACCGTACCATAAGGTCCATATTCCCCAGGACCCTGGTTTTTATGAGAAGGGATATTTTTACCCGGGTAATGAGTACCGGATCTTTCACACCCGTTTCGGGTGCTTTGCAGTCTTAATCTGTTTTGACCAGTGGTTCCCTGAAGCGGCCCGTTCCGCCGCTCTCATGGGTGCATCGATAATTTTTTACCCGACGGCAATCGGCCAGCCTCTCAGCTTCGATCCCCTGGAAGGTGACTGGCAGGAATCATGGGAACTGGTCCAGCGGAGCCATGCGATTGCCAATAGTATCCATGTTGCAGCAGTTAACCGGGTGGGAACTGAAGGGGCAGTCAGGTTTTTCGGGGGTTCTTTTGTAAGCGATGCATTTGGCAGGGTAATAGCCCGTGCAGGAGATGCAGAGGAGATCATCATCGCGGACCTGGATCTCTCGATGAACCGGACAATTCAGGATTCATGGGGCTTTTTCCGCAACCGGCGTCCTGATACATACGGGAATATCGTCACCATGCCCGACAATACCGGGCTCCGTTTTATCGTCCGCAAGGGAGATACCCCGCGAAACACGGGGTTTTGCATGCCTGCAGAATGGGAGAGGCACGAGGCAGTATGGCTCTCGTGGCCCCATAATACCGTGACATTCCCTGACATTGGTGCAGTTGAAGATGCCTATATCAGGTTTATTTCTGCAATGCACGGGTCAGAAACGGTAGAACTGCTTGTCAGGGACACGGGCACAAGGGAAATGATCAAAGAACGTCTCTGTAAGGAGGGGACGGGCGATTCTCATGTCCGGTACCGGGTTACTGACTATCAGGACGTCTGGATCCGCGATTACGGGCCCACCTTCGTTGTCAATCCTGCCATTTCCCAGGTTGCCATGGTGCAGTGGAAATTTAATGCGTGGGGCGGAAAATATGAAAACCTCATCAGGGATGGAACAATTCCGGAATTGATGAGCGACTGGCTGGGACTTCCCGTATTCAGCCCGGGTATTATCCTCGAAGGGGGTTCGATCGATGTGAACGGGAGAGGGACCGTCATGACCAGCCGTTCATGCCTCCTTAACCCGAACAGGAACAAAGGATTATCAGAACCTGACCTGGAGGCATTCCTTAAGGAGAACCTTGGAGTCGACCACGTACTATGGCTGGAGGAAGGTATCGCAGGGGATGACACCGATGGTCATATTGACGATTTTGCGAGGTTTACCGGCCCTTCCACCGTTGTCTGTGCATGTGAGGAGGACAGGGCCGATGAAAATTACCGTACCCTGCAGGAGAATTATAATACCCTGTTAAAATCCACGGACCAGGACGGGGGGCCGCTAACGGTTGTAAAACTACCGATGCCGGATAGCGTCTCGAACGGGGATCTCCGGTACCCGGCAAGTTACACAAATTTCTATATTGGTAATTCAGTAGTTATCGTCCCGGTTTTTAATGATCCCAAGGATAGCCGGGCTTTACATATTCTTAGGTCACTCTTCCCGGGCCGGGAGGTAATCGGGATTAATGCCCGGGCAATGGTTGAAGGGTACGGGACCTTCCACTGTGCAAGCCAGCAGCAGCCGGGACTTTGAACGTTCCGGGCATACCTGGCCACGGTCAGGAAATTCTCTAGGAATGTTACCGTCAGTGATCAATAAAAAGATGGATTGAAGAGATTGAATATTAATTAAATCGTGTTGGTTATAGGGAGATCGCAAACGCATTTCCTGCGTATACCCCTGCAGATCTACCATTTTCCGGACCGGGCCCTCATGCTCAGGTTATTCCGGACACCGGACTCTGTTGTATGCTACAATTGTAAAGGTGGGTTTTGGCGGGTCTTGATCCTGTTACATCACTCCTTACGTTCAGTTTATCTCAGGCCTCTTCCGGCAGCCTGGTAACGGATGAGCGTTACCGGCCCAACGGGTTTCCCGATCTCCAACAGGTCTGTTCACCTGCATCATGCGATCCCTGGTGGCGCCGGGGTCGTTGGTACGGTGCAACTATCACGATTATGGCACAGACCGTTGTCTTGAGGGGTCATTCATCACTGGTTTCCCCTTTGTGCCAGGAGCACAAGGCTGGTGCCGCCACCACAGGCTGATATGGCAGCCAGTATAGTTACCGGTCCGCTCTATTCGTCCCGGTAGCATGATCCTGACACGATTAGACACTCTATGAGTGACATATAAACGATCTTGCCATGGGCAGGGTGAAAGTAACGGTTCCGGATAAACCAGGGGGACATTTCAGATTCCGGGACCGTCCGGAAATTTCTAATATACGATACGGTGGAGTCTTCGTCCAGGGAATATTCCCGGTCCGGATTTTAAAGATAAAACAATATCTGTTATTCGCAGATACATCTGGTATATGCCCTCCACACCCGGCAAAAACATGATAAAGGGCTCATTAGAAAACAAAACTGCTGCTTTCCTGAAATGGAGGGATGAGAATAAATGTACATTCCATTTCATTGCACTCATTGTTTTCCTTTCTGTCCTTCCCCTGCTCGAAGATAGTGAAGCTGCAAGGATTTTCACTGATATACTGCTGGTAATTTTATTATTCTTTGCAATCCAGGCTATAAGTCGCAACGTGCACCTCATGGTCATCGGGGTTGTGCTTGTGATAATCACGATTATCTTATATTCCTTCTATTACCTGACCGGGATTGCTCATTATTTCCATGCCGCAGTTGTAGTCACCCTGGTATTTTTTATCCTGGTCAGCATTGCAATTTTTTTAGTTGTCATCCATGAACGTGAAATACGGAGGGATACAATTTTCGGGGCAATATCGGTCTACTTCCTCCTCGGCCTCACATGGGCTATGGGTATAATGGCAATGGAGATTTTTTCACCAGCGTCATTTGATATCGTGACAAAGAGAACCGACCAGCTGGTGTACATATCTGATTACATCGGGTACAGTTTCTCAATCCTCACGACCACGGGAAATTACAATGTCGCAGCACTTACATCGACAGCACGGACGGTGACGATGTTTGAGATGATTATCGGTACGCTGTATATCGCGGTTCTTGTTTCCTGGCTGGTGGGAAAATTCCTCTCAAACAGGCAGGCAGGGGAATAATCGTTTTTTTTTAGGGTCTGCATATCTGATCAGGCCAGGATAAAAAAAGAGGACGGCAGACGACTGAATTTGCATGAGTCGTATCTGTTCAGCTGGCCCGTTAAATCACTTTTTTTTATAGGAGGATGCCAACGTGGGTCCAACTGGTATCCCTGATGGCAGGAATAAATTACTGCGTTCCCCGGGAAATTTATGGGACCTCCGGAGGATACCGGGTCTTGTTTCCTGCTTTTGCACCTGGCATGAGAGAATTGATCCGGTCTCCGAACCGGTGATACGCAACCCGGATTACAAAACCGACAACCAGCACAGAAGATGACACGACGATAATTGTTAGCCACTCGTTGAGTGTCAGTGGAACTGTGCCAAAAA
The DNA here is from genome assembly GCA_963758915.1 of uncultured Methanomicrobiales archaeon. Classification (GTDB taxonomy): domain Archaea; phylum Halobacteriota; class Methanomicrobia; order Methanomicrobiales; family Methanospirillaceae; genus CAIKOD01. The sequence continues at coordinate 84,884 of CAVWXH010000005.1, read as the reverse complement.
CAGACCCGCCGTACTGGACAATCAGGATCTGTGCGAGGACAATGAATCCCATTACTGCGAAAAACGTCGGGTTGCCTTTAAAAAATGGCGGCATCTTCCCGTCAAGTGCCCTGCAGTTGATACCATTCCAGATCGCAGCAATGACAAATGCAGCGAAAAACACTGTTGTAATTTCAGCCGGCGTGGTACCCCCCAGGAAACCTGTTTTCATCTGGATCAATCCGCCGATGATAAAGAACGTACCTGTCACGATAATTGAAAACCACATAAACGGGGTGATAACCGGGGTATTTCTCTCAATGGGAAGGCGGTTCATCAGGTCACGGTGTGGCGCTTCCGAACAGAGTGCAAATGCGGCAAGTGTGTCCATAATCAGGTTAACCCAGAGGATCTGGATAATGGTAAACGGCTCCGGATATCCAAGGAGCGGGGCAATAAATACCAGAATACAGGCGCAGAAATTGAGTGTGAGCTGGAACAGCACAAAACGCTGGATATTCTCGTAGAGTGATCTGCCCCACCAGACGGCACTGGTGATCGATGCGAAAGAGTCGTCAAGCAGGATAATATCGCTGGCTTCCCTCGCTACTTCGGTCCCTGCAATACCCATTGCCAGGCCGACATCGGCATTTTTAAGGGCCGGGGCATCGTTTGTCCCGTCACCGGTGACTGCAACAACATCCCCTTTCTTCTGCAGCGCCTGGACAAGGAGGAGCTTGTCCATAGGTTCAGCTCTCGCCATCACATCAAGGTTTTGTGCAACTGATACCTGCTGGTCAGGTGTCAGTGACCGGAATTCCTTTCCGTCCACGACAATCCCGCCCGCCATGATCCCTGAATCCGCTGCAATGGCCTTTGCCGTTTCCCGGTTATCACCCGTCACCATCCGGACTTTTATTCCGGCGGCCCTGCAGGTAGCAACCGATTCAGCAATGTTGTCCCGCAACGGGTCACGTATACCGACAAACCCGTCCCAGTGCAGACCGGACTCGCTGTCGTCACCGTCCACAATTTCCTTATGGGCAAATGCAAGAGTCCTCATAGCCCGTGATGCAAGCTCACTTATGCCGCCCATGTCAGGCTGGACCAGACAGAGCGAGGCGAGGATCTCGGGCGCCCCTTTCACCAGCAGATAGGGTTTTCCGGCAATAGTTACAACGGTTGACATCCGTTTCCTGTTGCCATCGAACAGGAATTGTTTGCTGACGTGGATTTCTGAACGGATAGTCATGTAATTGATTGAATGGAGCTGGAGCCACCGGAGGAGAGCCCCCTCTGTCGAATTACCAATGACAATTACCCGCCCATCCCGCTCTTCCAGGTAGGCAGTACCATTTAGTGCGGCATTCAGCGTGATCCATTCAGAAGCGGTATGGGGAGTATTATCAGGTCGTACGGGTTCTCCACCTGATGCCGAAGCAACTTCCATCTGGTTTTTTGTGAGCGTCCCTGTCTTATCTGTGCAAATCGTTGTCGCAGAGCCAATCGTCTCACAGGCAATCAGCTTCCTCACCAGGCAGTTGGCCCGGGTCATTTTCCGCATTGCGAGGGAAAGAGAGAGTGCAACACTCATCGGGAGCCCTTCAGGGACTGCAACGACGATAATGGCGACGGCTATCATGAGGTAGTGCAGGACATGGTTCAGGGTTTCAAGGTTCAGCCCGGTCAGTTCCCCGAGTAATATCCCACGGATCGAGAGGCTGACAAGGATCAGGATACCCATGGTATACCCGAATTTACTGATGATCCCTGCAAGGGCTTCCAGTTTCTGTTCAAGGGGGGTTGCGGTTGCATGGTCGATACCAAGCGATGCTGCAATTACCCCCATCTGGGCCGAGTCACCAACTGCCCCGGTGATCATCCGTCCTTTCCCGGCAGTAACAAATGAGCCTTTCAGGACCGGATCTTCCCTGTCTTTTGCGACCGGTTCGCTCTCGCCTGTAAAGGCGGACTCGTCACTCGAGAACGCATCTGAGGCGATCAGCCAGCCATCTGCCGGAACTGCATCCCCCGCTTCGAGGATGATGAGGTCCCCGACAACGATGTCACGCGAGGGTATCATTGACGGGTGACCATCGCGGACTGCCTTAACGCCCACATCATCCCGGTGAGCATTCAGTACATCGAATTCCCTGCTGCTCCGGTATTCGTTGAAAAAAGATATGCCGGTTGCAAGCAGGATAGCGATAATAATTCCAAGGGTATCATAAAAGCTGATCCCCTGGATTATCGAGACGATGAGAGAGATTACGACAGCAATAATAAGGATTTTGATTATCGGGTCATCGTATTTCTTCAGGTACTGTAACCATAACGGTTCCCGTACCGGGGGGGTCATAACATTTGCACCGAACTTACTGCGATATTCAGGGACTTCTGATGACTGGAGACCGCCCTTCATTTCAAGGTGAGCCCGGTCTTCCGGGGATACTATAACAGGTTCTTTCATTTTTCAAAGGTATGGGTTTGCTCTAGTAATTTCAGTGCCCTGTGGATATAGTTGTTCGGGACGTTCAATTATTATTGCTGCCGGATATGTTGGCATTTTTTCCACGGGATCCCTCATTGAACGGGGTAAGCTGTGGGGGTTTTTTCATAAATATTTTATAACCCCGCCATAACCGACGGATAGGTTACTTTTTTTTCCGGGATTGTATGCAGTTGAATAACCATCATCCGACCAAATTGTTCTTCCATATCCTTTGACAGGGTTTCGAGGGGGGGTAACGGACCTTCACCAACGAGAATTACATTAACACCTGACCTGGTAAGAACCACTTTCTGTACCTGGTACTGGGAGAGGCCAACCCATTCTGTTACGAGGTTCTTCGCTTCTATCTGGTCATTTGTCGCCTGGTATGCCTGGTAACTCGTTACCGCAAGAACTCCGATTAGCAAGATACCTGCAATCATTATCGCAACCATGGCTTTCTTCCGCGTTTCAGCCTTCATTTCCATCTTTATCGCCCCCGGCAACCCCATCAGGCCGAACATGATGGTTCCTGCCACCAGAATTGCGATAAAATTAGTGAGGAACAAGAGAAAAGCACCACTTGCCTCGATAAAACCTCCATGGAACAGGGTTATTCCGACAACACACAGCGGGGGGACAAGGGAGATTGCTATCGCGACACCTGCCAGGGAATCGGCTATCTCCTGCCGGCCTATTGCGAAAGCTCCTGCTGCACCCGCTGCAAGGGCAATCAACAAATCAAGCAGGCCCGGACTGACACGGGAGGTTATCTGCGGATTTTGTGTCAGCGATACCAGCTGACCAGGCACTACCGCAGTAAGGATCATCGCCAGCATAATAACCCCGATTACGCCGAGAGTGACAAGGGTAATGGAACTCATCGCCCGCCTTGAAGCCCCCATTGACACGGCTGCCCCGGTAGCCATTATCGGGGTCATCAGCGGTGCAACAATCATTGCACCAATCACCGTTGCAGTAGAGTCTGTAATGACACCATAGGTCGCAATAACCGTGGCGAGTGCCAGAAGTACTGCAAAGTTGATCGTCTGCCGCTCTCTTTTTTCTCCTTCAAAAAATAACTTACTTTCAAAGATCGGCACATAGTCCGGATCAAAACGACCCTCTTTCAGTCTTGCGAAAATTCCTTCAGCCATAAAATCCCCTCGTTAATGAACTATGGAAATAGTAGGAATTACCCGAATTTAAAGAATACGAAACAAAATAGCCGGAAAAGCAATATTATTCCTGGCTTCAGGAAACAAAACAGTTATTAATACAGTACAGCAGAAAAATGCAGTAGAATACACTCACGTGAATTCCCGGGATCCGGCAATCATCCCGGATGATGGCTGGAGGATTACAAACAACATGATCAAATTATATTGAACATATTAGGGAAGAGGAAGACCAGCTGGTTGTCGAACTTGGTTTCAAACGTGTTGACCAGTTCTTCGATCCGGATGACCCGTCACCCGTAAAAAACAGGGACCTTTCCAGATGATGCGCTGTATTGCCATGATCACGGCAATAATTGACAGGGAACCGAAAAAACCGGTCCACTATACGATCAGGTTTCCTGCTCCGCAGGTAACAGATGAAGTCAGAGTCTGACCTTCCGGAGGCAGTGCGGACCTATTTCACCTATCGGTGTGAGGGTGCAAGGAGGAAAGTTGCGGGTTCAGTTGAAAAGAATAAAATACGGACTTATTTATGGACTGAGTATTTCTGCAGGTACTGCTCCTATTCTGCATCTACCTGTATTCCACTACCACCGACCCGGTCCTCGCAGACATTCTGGTTGGCGCCATTGTCATTTTCTGCTGGGTTGCCTTATGGGACCCGATTGATATTTTTCTTCACCAGTACCTGTTTGAAAAGAAAACCATCGCAATCTGTACAAAACGAATTATCAACAGTACCATCAGGGTAGAAAAAGCAGGGGTCCTTCCGGATGGGATGCCAGCACCGGGCTGAAAACCCGGGCATTACCCATATTAAAAAAAATGTTAAGCGGTCCGGAGATCTCGTGATTATTGCGGTTATCCCTCGTTTTGCTGCATGTTTTTCCCTGAGTACTTTGAGAGCAACCACCCGGGTATCATTGCAACAACTGCAGAAACGAGAAGTAAGGAGAGCCAGGTTCAGTTTAACTACTTTTTTCCCTTCGCCGGGATTCGTGTTGGTGACTCCACCACCACTTTCAGTTCAGGTGCATCCCCTGGTAATGTTGCAATTTTTCCTGCATACCAGTTGATGAGGGGGTTTGCAGATAAGCCGTGGGCAAAAACACTGATAAGGATAGTAGTACTGACAACCATCGCTATCGTCTGCAACCCGGGGATACCCGGGGCATCATTGAGTGTAATGAGTAACAGCACAATCGATGCAAGCCCGCGTGGACCAAACCAGCCAATGAAAAGCACTGATTCTGGTCGTAAACGGGTTTTTACCAGGGATATCGCGACCGGGAGCATCCGGATAAGAGTCAGGCTCAGGACTGCATAGATTAAAATTTCAAGGGTCAATCCTGACAGAAGACTGGCAGCGAGGATGCCAAAAATGAAGAACACTGCAAGACTGAAAATCTCTCCCCCTGTTGCCGTGAACTCGATTACTGACTCTCCCACATGTCTGCCGGTAACAGACGTGGCTAAGCCCCCTACAAAAGCCGCGATGAAACCGCTTCCGCCCACTGCATCGGCCGCAATAAAAGATATTATTGCCAGAGCGAGGAACCCGATCCAGCTGAACCTTCCCTGCATGAGTCCCTTATCAATGGCCTTGTTGACCAGGTATCCCCCTAACAGGCCAACAATCAGCCCTACGAGGATACCAAGACCGATTTGTTCAGCTGCAAACAGGACCCACTGGCTTGCGGGAAGGTTCTCTTTCTCTGCATCTGCAAGGACCAGGAAGAAAGCGAAAAACGGTATAGCGCCTCCATCGTTCAGCCCGCTCTCCACGTTCAGGGCCTGGCGGATCCTCGCCGGGACTTTCGGGCTGTTCACTATTACCTGGCCAAGTCCCGCATCAGTGGGTGCAAGGATGGCCCCTATCAGCGCAGCTTCCGCCAGTGCAAGATCGGTGAAGACGAGTATCGCCGTAACAGCACCCGCAAAAATCGTAAGCGGAAGGCCGATCCCAAGCAACCGGGCGGGTAAATTCCGGTTTCCTTTCAGGGTGGTGAAATCTATCCTCGCAGCGTCAGAAAAAAGGATTAAGACCAGTGCGATTTCTGCAAAGACCAATACTAACTGGTTATTTACTCCAAGGGAAATGAAATCAAGCCCGTCCGGACTTACGAGCAGGCCAATCCCTACAAAAATCATGGGAGCTGTGATAATTGACCCCTCGATACGGTGCGAGACCAGGGAATAGATAAAAATTGCTATCGAAAAGATGATCGCACCAATGAGTATCAGGGATAGCATACCAACCTGATCCTTTGGATGTAACGTATTTAATGAATTTGGAATACCGGTAAAATTTTTTCATCCACATGGCGTGAGACGAAGAAATCGTATAGTTTTCCAGACCCTCGGGTTTTCTTAATTATTCAGGACCATGGAGAACATGGTGTTTATGGTTTCAGATCGTGATCTGGCATTATTGTAATTGCGGATAGTCCGGGTTTGTGGATTCCACCTGAAAAATGGTAATTTTAGTTCATACCGGGTTATTTATCGGAAATATTTTTCCAGAACGAAGATTTATAATCTGTTTTTGATTTTCCCTCTTTGAAATATTTTTCTCCAGGTTCCGGACCCTCCAGAGGCTTTTCTCCGGCATCTGCGGGTAAAGAGGGTTTAGTATCTGCAAGAGCCCGTTCCAGTTTTTCGAGCTTGGCTGATATCTCGTTGTTTTTTCTTTCCTGTTGCGACAGGGAATTTTTTAATTCGGCAATTCGTGCGAGGACCTGCTTTTCAAATTCGGACATCTCCTCCTTGGGTTTCTCCACTTCCTCATCTTTCTTTTCAGGTGGTGTGAGGAGTTTATTCGATATGAACCCGGCAAACGTAGCAAAAATCCCCACACCGGTTGTCATTACCAGTACACCTACCAGTCTCCCGGCACCGGTAACCGGGAACTGATCACCGTAGCCGACGGTGGTGATGGTCACGTATGCCCACCACAAGGCATCACCAGCTGTTGTGATATTTGCATTGGGTGCGCTGTATTCTGCACGCAATACTAAAAATGAGCCCACTTCAAGGATGATGATTACCGAGAAAACAAGGATGTATAACGCTGCTTCAGCCCGGTTATACGATAGATAATGGGTAATTTCTTTGACCCCGTGTTCTTTGATAAGCCGGTAGGCCTTGAAAATACGGAAAATCCTTAAAAATCTTAACTGGGGTGCACAGGCGAGTAAATCAGCCCATCCATAGTCACGGAAGAAATAATGGGACTTTGACTTCGTGGTAGTGAACCTGTACACGAAATCAAGAACGAAGATAACCGTCAGGAAAACGTTGATAATTTCTACAACGTTGACCGCTTCCGGGTTCACACCCGGAATATACACCAGAGCGAGGTTGACAACCGATAATATTGATACAAGGGCAATGAATATTTCATACCCAAACCCTTTTTCATTACTGAGTTCGTCTTCTGGAACCATTGGAAAATCCCCTGAATTAATAATGTAGTGGAATGACTGAATAATAATTGGTAATATTCCCGGTTGAATTATCCGGGGTCAAAAAAATGGGCATTACCCGGATATCATCTATTTACCAGGCATTATTCATGTTTTACCCACAGGTAGGCTGAAATTGCGATAATTATAACCGCCACCGCAGCACCGAATTCAAGGATGCTTAACCCTTTACTGAGTGTAAGGGCAGCCCCAAGGAAAATAACGGCTAAGGCAATGACAATGAGCCCGAGAAGCTTTGTTTTCAGATCATCAAGGGTGCGAATTTCCACCCACCCGGGTAGCGGGGCTTTGGCGATAAAGAGTTCATACAACCCCATTGATATGAGGTAAAAGACCGTCGCAACGAGGAAGATATCAATGATCTCAATTGCCCGTGCGAGGAATTCCTGGACCGTATGCATTTCAAAGCTGAAACCCACTATTGCATAGTAAACAGAGGAAATACTCAGGAGGAAACCATATATGAACAGGATGGCACAAATGATCCCGGTCCCGATCACAGCAAGGCTGAACAGCCATTTGCTGCTTACCGCCAGGGACTGGACAAAGGAGTGAACGCCACCTGTTTCCTGGCAGTTGTCCTGCGATCCACCGTTACTTTCGGGGGGAGTTATATTCTCTTTATTCATTGTATTCCGTCCAGAATGATTAATCTCTTAAAATTTAATCATTGTGATTTCAAATTTTTGAAAATTTCCGGATTATCCCGGTAAATAACAGCCGGGAACAGTGTTTTACACCCACCGGAAATACGATGAATAACTGCCCGGAAACTATTTTAAAATCGAAAAATTAGGGGATTTAGAGATCAGTCACACTACTACAGGATTCCAAAGGCTTTTTTCGTGCCGGGCAGCATGCAGTAGACCAGGACCAGACCGCTGATAATGATAATCGGTGCCATTGCTTCCCATGAAGACCCGCCAAGAACACAAATAACCCCGTATATCAGGTCAAATGTCGCAATCAGCATCATGAACATCCAGCCCTGCGGGTGCATGATCCATAACGCCCCGGCTACACCGAGCCAGATAAAGGCCAGGAATCCCCAGAAAGCAGCCCCGATGAGGCTGAACTGGTAGAATGCCACCGGTCCAAGGTAGGTCGGAAGGATATGTAACATCTGCAGCGTGTATATAAACGCATTAATCGCACCAAGAATGGCCAGGAAGACCAGAAATAGTACACCAATTGGTCGTGCTTTTTCCATACGTACTCACTCCTTGAGTGGTTATTCTTTAATTGTTAAGTATTAATTAGCACCGGTGTTTTTTCCGCAAGCGATTGCAACCTTCTTATTGAATCGAAACGGGGTCTTGTAATCGGAAAGGACTGGAGATCCGAGGTTCCGAATTTTCGGTTCTCCAGGTAATAATTGTAATTGCGCCCATCATTTCCGGCAGCATCTCAGATGGAAATTGAATATGTTTGGATTTAACCAGTTTTATCAGGATGGAGAAAATTTTCCTGGAAGATATTTACAAAAAAAAGAGATCAGGTTATTTGGGCTCTGTAGAAATCCTCTCAAATCTATCTTGCAGATTGGTAATTCCAAAATTTCGTCACGCTCACGGGGCTCCGCCCCGCCGTTTTGGCGACCCCGGTTGGGATAGAGACCATCCCCCAATACACTGAATTTAATGAGCCTTCGGTAAACCCTGCCCGAAGAATATCTTAATGGGGGTGGGGCAGGGAGGGGGTGAAACCCCCTCCTGTCTTCGTATTTCCCTCTTATTTTTTATGACACCGAAGGGTTTCAACAAAGCCGTTATTTGGTAAGATGTAACCCTTTCACCTGTTCTTGATAGCGTTTAACCAATTAAAAAAAAATTATTGTAGCCTGATTCTACACGTAGCGTATTGCCAGAAGGAACTCAGCAACCAGGCAGACAGCGGTAACTATCCAGAAAACACGGTTTAATTGAGCCTTACTCCGGATTTGGTACCACATCAGCAGCCCTATAATTATTAAGATTCCCTTGATGAGGAGGGTGACGGGGTAAAATAACGACGGAGAGACATAGCTGGAAAGTCCGTTTTGAATTGCGATGGGGGGAAATAATAACGCTCCCACGCTAAAACCTAAAATAACTGCCCCGAGAACGGTTATTACCCAGTCCTTTGGTTTGTATGATCGGTTAACTACTTTGGAACTCATTGCTAGAAAATTGGTGAGAGGAAATATGAATGTGTCGAAAACAATTGCCAGTAATTGGATACACTCGTTCGAACCAAGGGAGCTATAAGGTTTGGGGGATATAGAAAAAAAATCAAAGATAATATATAGGATTGGATATGCAAGTTTCCCTCAACGGTTTTTGAAAAAAAAACGTTCTGAGGTGTATTATGGTTTCCGATCTTCTGGTCCAGATATTTGATTTTCTGCAAGCGATTTACTATTTCCTGTTGCCGATACTAACTGTCGTAAATATTTTTTTCGCTATCACAATTGTGTTCGTTGAGAGAAAAAACCCGACTCGTGCAGTTTCATGGATCCTGGTACTGTTGTTGCTGCCGTTTATCGGTTTTTTCCTGTACCTGGTCTTTGGTCAGAATTACCGGAAAGAAAAGTTGTTTTCCATTAAAAAAGAGAGCGATCAGAAATTGACGGATCTGATGGCAGCCCAGATAAAGGAGGTAAAAGAAAAGGAGGAGAAAATGACCAGTCGATGGTCCGGGGCCATCCGCAGGATGGCACTGCTGCTGCTCCAGAATAACCGGGCTCTTATCACGACCAATAATCAGATCACCCCCTATACAGATGGGAAAGCCAAGTTTGCTGACTTAATCATGGAAATCAGCAATGCCCGCGACCATGTGCACATGGAATATTTTATTCTGAAAGATGACGGACTCGGCCGGGACATCATGAAGGCACTTACCGAGAAAGCCCGGTCGGGAGTCGAAGTTCGGCTTCTCGTTGACGGGGTGGGAAGCGGAGGTCTGCCAAAGCATTTTTATGATGAATTTACTGCTGCCGGCGGGAAACATGCAGTCTTTTTCCCCTCCTTATTTTCCTATTTCAATTACCGGGTGAACTTCCGGAATCACCGGAAAATTGCGATCATCGACGGGGAGACCGCGTTTATTGGCGGCTTTAATATCGGTGACGATTATCTCGGGCTGGACAAGCGGTGGGGGTACTGGCGGGATGCAGCCGTAAGGATCAAGGGGACGGGTGCATTAGTTGCCCAGATACGGTTCTATCTCGACTGGAATTTCGCTTCCAAGGATACAATGGGTATTGGCGAGCGGTACTTCCACCAGAGCCCCCACCAGGAAGGTTCCACGATGCAGATCGTTTCAGGCGGACCTGACACGGGTTGGAACCCGGTAAAGGAATCGTACCTGAAAATGATCAATACCGCTTTGGATACCGTATATATACAGACACCGTATTTCATTCCCGACCAGAGTGTGATGGATGCACTCCATATTGCGGCCCTGTCAGGAATTGACGTGCGGATTATGATCCCGAGTAAACCGGATCACATGTTTGTGTACTGGGCAAGCCATTCCTATGCGGAAGAGCTCCTTGAATCAGGTGTCAAGGTCTATACGTATGATAATGGGTTCCTTCATGCCAAGACCATCGTGATCGACGGGGTGGCGGCATCAATTGGGAGTGCCAACTGGGATATCAGGAGTTTCCGGCTGAATTTCGAGACAAATGCAATTATCTATGATGAAAAAGTGGCCGGAGAATTTAACCAGGCGTACCTCAATGACCTTCCGAATTGTACCGAACTAACTCCTGCATGGTATGCCAGTCGTTCACGCTATTTCAAGGCAAGGTCTTCTTTCTCCCGGCTGTTCTCACCTATCCTGTAATCCCGAAATTCATTTATTTTTTTTTAAAAAAAACGGCTTTGTTGAAGCCCTGCGGGGTCATAAAAAAGAAGAGGGAAATACGAATACGGGAGGGAGTTTCACCCCCTCCCTGCCCCACTCCCATTAAGATATTCTTCAGGCAGGGTTTCGGCGAAGGCTCATTAAATTCAGAGTATTTTTGAGATGGTCTCTATCCCAACCGGGGTCGCCAAAGCGGCGGGCCATGAGCCCCGGGGGCGTGGGTTAATTTTGGAACAACCCGAAGTCGCCAGAGATTCGCAAAGCATTTCCCATGAACATAACAAAACGAATCCCATATATAGAAATTTTGAACGAGGTATTTTCATAGCCCGGGTGTGAACTTCCCGTTCATGTGTTTTTCTACAGAGCGTGCTATTGAACCTTTGGCTCATAGATGAGCACGAAAAAAGGTGGGTTTCAGATCGTTTTTGCCGGAGTTTTTCATACCAGCCAAAATAACCATTATTTCTTCTCATCAGCCTTCGCAAATTCTTCTTTTTGCTCTACCCTGGATTTTGAGTGTTCTTTAACTTTCTTTACGGTAACAACCTTTTTGATAATCCCATGATGTTTTCCTCCTGGTTCAACAGTTCCATCCTGGCTCCGGAACACGGAGGGCGGAATAACTCTGGATTAGCATTTTAAGGCTAATAAGTATACTTTGTATGGTACAATCCGTCTTTTAAGAGGGAAGACGGGTTGTCTCTCCTGCAGGAAGAACCCGGCACCATCGTCCTTGGATCTGAATTGTTAACAATTGCAATTGGTTGGTATCATGGATAACAGGTTCAGAAAAAAGGTACATCCCCCCATGAGGGGGGATTATGTTGCGCTATACCGCTCCGGGAGCAGATTGTTTTCTCCATTTCCCTGCAGCGAGTCCGACCATCACGGTCTGGACGATAATGTAGACAATAAGAACGGGGAGGACCTCGCTCACATTCTCACCGAATATACTGGTAGCAAAAAGCATGGCCATCCCTGCGTTCCTGATAGCAGAACCTGTGGCAAGCGACCTTCGGGTCCCGGTCGTTGGCCCACCACAAAGGTATCCGAGAACAAGTGATATGCCAACGACAATTACCATTGCAGCAATTCCAAAGGTCCCAAACAGTTTCGTAAGCCCGCCGACTGCACCTGGCGAGAATAGCACGGTCGCGAGGAACAGGAGCATTACAACCAGGATCATGATATATGAAGTCCATACAACAGGTGCTTCCAGCTTTTTAGCAATGGCAGGCCATTTGGCACGAACCAGCAGCCCGGCTGCCATAGGGATTACCATAAGGAGCAAAAGCGTACGGATGACAGGCCACATATTAATTACCGAATCCTCCGGCATCAGGAGAATCAGGGTGATCGGTGTTGAAACCAATGCGACCGTACAGAGGAGGAACATGAGACCGGTAGCAAACGGCACATCGCCACCCGAAACCTCGGCAAGTCTCGGTCCGTAGGAGGCACCTGGTGCACTGGTCATCAGGAGAAATCCGACCAGCATCGCACCGGAAAGGGCAAACACGGTAGCAACCAGGTAGCCGGCAACCGGGATAAGGACGAGGTTTACAAGCAGCGCAAACAATACCAGCTTAATATTCTTGAAAGGTTCGAGAAAATCCCTGTAGGTATGCCCAAGTCCGATAAAGAGCATTGATGTAAGAATGAACAGGTAGATGCCGATGGTAATTAGCAGTTCAATTTCCATTATAGACTCCCGTATACAGATTTTTTCGTTACCCGAGCAGATTAAACTACCCCAGGTACAATGCCGGCCAAATACCGGTGAGAAATTTCGTGGACACGATGAGGTGAGATTTTATTTACCCTGCCTTTGAGTTCACAATTAGGACGTTCTGGATTACGGTAGATCCAGGCAGAGAAACTTTGCCATGATCAGAAACAATATGAAAGAAGAACTACCACCCGATCGTAGATAACCTGATGAGCATTCGATTGCCTGATACCAATTATAAACTATATTTTACCATTGTGCTCCTCGCCGTGCTTCTCCCCGCGTCGGTCGGCTACATGTACACGGAGGGCAGGCTCGTCAGAGGTCACCCGGCTGGAAATTGAGGGTGCCCCGGCAGGTATCGTGTTTATCGCGGACCCTCACCTCCGGGCGAGTAATATCAACCATACCCGGGAAATTATCCGGCAAATCAATGACCTACATCCATCTGTGGTGTTAATCGGGGGGGACTTTACGTACGAAGATGGTGAAGACCTTTCCCTCCAGGAGGTATGGTCCGGACTGGAAGCACCCGCGTATGCAGTACTTGGTAACCATGACTACATGTCAGGTAATAGTGCAGCGAGTGGCCTTCGCAAAATGATAGGGGTACAGAACGCCCCGATGGAACCGGGGAATTATAACACCAGCTGTCTCCGGGATACATCTGCTGACTATGAATACGCCGACCGGCTGGCTGCCGTGCTGACTGCCAACGGGGTCAGGGTACTCCGGAATGAATATGAAGAGATCACGATTGACGGCAGGAGCGTGGTGATTGTCGGCGTGGACGATGGCTGGGCGGGGATGGCGGACCCACCGGAAGTGCCCAGGACCGGTTCTTTCGTCATCTACATGATCCACGAACCCGAATGCCGGACTGACTGGGATGCAGACCTTATCCTGGCCGGACATACCCACGGTGGCCAGTTTATCCCGTCCGGTTTCGAACGGGTCATTTCGGGCGGCCTGGTCACATTAAGTGGGAAAATTATGGAGGGAGATACCGTCACGTATATAACCCGGGGGACAGGGACGTCCAACCTGGATGTAGAACTCAGGTTTTTATCGCCTCCCGAAATTGTATATATCACCCCGCCACAAAACGGTGGCACGGATAATACAGCCCTGATGGGCTGATGAGATGCCCTCTTTTATACCTGGCTGGAAATCCGGTTTTTTCTCACGGAAACATTCCCTCATGCACACATCTGCCCGGATTGTAAGCGGATAGAAAAAGTTGCTGTATTATTTCCCTGAAGTATGTATTGCGGCATCCGTGTCATATACTCCTCATTTCCGATCCGGAATTCCATCGCTACGCCGTTATTGAGGAGATCATGGATTACTCGCAAAAATAAATATACTGTCAGCCATAAATTGTCACCCTATGACTAATCGTTCGTATGGTATGTACCTCGCCTACTTCGTACAGGCACTGGTAGGCCTGAATGTCCTGTATGCGGTGGCAATCGGTGATTCAGGGGGTATATCAGTCGGGATCCTCATGTTCGTCATGGGTATGATACCCTATGTTATCACAAAGTATGCCAACATTAAATTCCCGTGGTTCATTTACTTCCTCATCTCCCTGGCAATCCTCATCCACCTGTCAGGATACATACAGGGACGGTATTACAATATTCCCAACTGGGATAACCTCGCCCACCTTGTGTCAGGGTTCATCGTCTCCCTGTTAGGGTTCCTTGCAATCCTGTTTCTCGACAAGGTCAGGAATTATCGCCTGGACGCCCTGTTTATCGGGCTTTTCACGGTTGCGTTTGGCATGATAATGGAATACCTCTGGGAGATCTATGAGTTCACCGTGGACACCTTTATTGGTGGTAGCCTTGCCGGGCCAATGCAGGCGAACAACACGGATACTATGTCTGATATGATCTTTGTCTTTATTTCCGGGGTAATTGTTGCTCTGATCTGTTATACCTACGTGAAGAAGTATGGAAAAGAGAATATCATGCAGGAAATGATCGGTGAAAGTCCATTTCTTCAAAGAATAAATTTTTTTACCGACGGGATTTGCCCGGGTAATTTTTAAGCCCGGGACAGGCATCCATCAGCAAAATCTGATTTATTGGCTCTGTAGAAACATGCATGAACGGGAAGTTCACACCCAAACCATGAAAATGCCGCGTTCAAAATCTCTTCATATTGGTGGCCGTTCAGGCATTTACATGGGAAATCCTCTCAAGTCTATCTTGCAGATTGGTAATTCCAAAATTTCGTCACGCTCCCGGGGCTCCGCCCCGCCGTTTTGGCGACCCCGGTTGGGATAGAGACCATCCCCCAATACACTGAATTTAATGAGCCTTCGGTAAACCCTGCCCGAAGAATATCTTAATGGGGGTGGGGCAGGGAGGGGGTGAAACCCCCTCCTGTCTTCGTATTTCCCTCTTATTTTTTATGACACCGAAGGGTTTCAACAAATTCGATTTATTGGTACCTCATCCCCGGAATCAATTTATTGCACCATGACAGGGAATTCATTGGTTTTTTACTATCTCATGTAACTATTTCTCATAGTATGCGGGGGATTCGGGAGCATGTGAACTGGAGCGTTCGAAGCGCAAGATTTCAATAATCCATGTTTCATATGGAATAACACCGACTGGATTTGGGTACCCATGGGTCTATTATCAATCTTGAGATTATCAGGCGCCGGAAGCAATAATAACAGTAACGGCAAAGAGCCCGATGAAGGGAAAAAGAAAACTCAAAGGATAATTGAAATTGTTATACTCGTACTCCTTGCGACAGCAACCGTTGCTTCAGCATGGTGCGTATACGAGGCCTCTGCATGGGGTAATGTCCAGATGGAGAATGTTGGTGCTATTGCACTCTTACAGGCACAATCAATCCGCCTTACGAATGACGACAACACGCTCCGGACCATTGATGTCAATATGTTCCTCTCATGGGTACAGGCGGCAAGTGAAAACCAGACAGGGAGAATGGTTTTTCTCGAAGACCGTTTCCGTGATGAATTCCGTCCGGCTTTTAATGAATGGTTACAGGCAGCAAAACCAGGCGAGATACCCCAGGGAACCCCTTTTTCGTTGCCGAGTTACTCACTGAAGACAAGCCGGGAACTGGAGCAGTTGAAGCTCAACATGTCAGTAAACCTTGATAACGTCCGGCAGGCGAATGCGAACAGCGACAGCTATATCCTCACCACCGTGTTTGGTGCACTTGTGTTATTCTTCGCAGGGGTCTCCGGGAAATGGAAATGGCCGGTAGTTACCTTAGTTTTTATCGGGATTGCGGTGATATTCCTGGTGATTGTCCTGCAACGGGTTTTCACACTCCCGGTTATATTAACCTGATTTTTTATCTGCAATGGAAAAGTCCCGGTAGCTCATTTAAGCACATTATTACTGGTTTTTGGATAAGACAGGCCGGGAACATTTGTTATATGTGAAGTTTGAAACGGGTAATAGCCTGTTTCGCATTCCCGGGGAGCCATCATTCCATTGGTAATGTCAAAGGAGACTTTATATAAACTAAGATCATCTTCCCTTTTAATTCATTAAAGGAGATGTAAAAAAATGTTCAGTCTGTTCTGGATTGCGTTTATCCTGATTATTATCGGGGTAATAGCCGCCGCATGTGGCGCAAGGGGTATCGCCGGGGCCACGATGAAAATAGGGATGGTGGTAATGATTATGGCCTTTATAGCCGCAGGTGTTGTAATGGTATTCTCGATGTTTTAGTCACATAGTTATCTTTTTTAGGGTACCTGAGGTCCGAAGAATTTTTTTGCCTCTGCTATAGAATCGGGTCAGTTTCCCTTTGTTCAACTGATTGAATAAGAAGGAGAGATAGAAATCCATGGGTGCAACCCACAAGGAATATGTCTATTTACTAATGAATGTCATGGTTGATACAGAAGACACAGTACATTTCGAGGGTGAGAATGGGTGAAAAACAAGACAACCGTAAAACGCGATGCATTTGGCATTACAAGATTTATCACGGATTATAAAACATCTGAACAGCGGCGGCAGGAAGGAAAAGCCATCAGGGAAACAATTCCGCGGGTTTCGCACGCCGAATTTGAACCACCTGGTGACCGGCCGGACCCGGTTGAGGTAATAAAAGAGTCCAGTAAAGGAAGGCTCGAACACCTGATCCCAATCCGCTACGGGCGCATGTCAAAAAATGTCTTTGCCTTCTTCCGTGGGTCTGCTTCACTGAATGCACTGGATATTGCCGGGACACCGACAACGGACCTCATAGTCCAGGCTTGCGGGGATTGCCACCTCTCCAATTTCGGCCTTTTCGCGACGCCTGAGCGGAACCTGATTTTCGATATCAATGATTTCGATGAGACCCTCCCTGCACCTTTTGAGTATGATATCAAGCGCCTTGCAGCCAGTTTTTGTATCGCCGCCCTGAATAATGGTTTTTCTGATAAGGACGGCAGGAATATCACGAGGAGTTGTGTCCGCTCATATCGTGAAGCGATGATGCAGTTCTCCACGATGAATGTGCTCGATGTGTGGTATGCCAGGCTTGATATGGATGCAATCATCGCATCGGCACCGGATGCCGAAGCGAAAAAAAACCGGCAGAGGATTGCCCAGCAGGCAAGGTCAAGTATATCAGAATATGTATTTCCAAAAATTACCAAGGTCCAGAACGGAAAGCGGCTCATTAAAGACGAACTCCCGCTGATATACCATCCCCCTGCTGAAGATGTCGACCCCGGATCTTTCATTAAAGCCCTGGAGAACTATCGCGAAACCCTGCCGCATGAACGCCGGGTACTGTTTGACCGTTACCACATTGAGGACCTCGCCTACAAGGTCGTAGGTGTTGGCAGCGTAGGTATGCGGTGTGGTGTTGTACTCCTGATGGCAGAAGAGAATGACGCCCTGCTTCTCCAGGTGAAAGAAGCACGTACTTCCGTCCTTGAGCCGTATGCAGGAAAAAGTGAATTCAGACAACCCCGGGCAACGGGTCGTTGTCGGCCAGCGCCTGATGCAGTCGGCGAGCGATCTGATGCTCGGGTGGACAACGGGCAAAATGGGACTCCACTTTTATATGCGCCAGCTCCGGGATATGAAATTCTCCTTAGATGTTACCATTATGACATCCCCTCCAGCTCTCCCGGTATGCTGAAGTATGTGGGTGGACCCTCGCACGTGCCCATGCACGATCAGGGGATGCTGCGATGATCTCGGGATACCTCGGGAAAACTGATGTATTTGACAGGGCGATCGGGACGTTTGCGGGACTCTATGCGTACCAGGCCGAACATGATTGTGAAAGGTTCCTCGATGCGATACAATCGGGTGAGATAACGGCTCAACCCGATATTTAGGTCCGACAATTAAATTCAGAAATTTACCATTTTTACCATCAAAAAAATTGTGATTCTCCGGGGCAACTTAGGGAAAACCGGGGCCGGGGTACAATGCAAGAACCAATGTTGTACAGTAACCCGGCAGCTTCGCTGGAAAAGGGATATCTTCACATGATCCCGGTAAACCGGAGTGCACAATAGACCAGGAGGGAGATCCCGGCAACTTTTATTGTCTGGGTATTCATCTCCTCAACAAATGTCGACTTGTAACTGGCATCCTTCATCGCCCTGATCACCGGTCTAACGAGGAGTAAGCCGAACGGGAACAACGGGAGCAGCCAGTAATAACCCATCTGAACTGAAACGAGGTAGGCGCAGAGTACCTAATGCGAGGACCATGAGGGCAATGGTCCACTTGAATGCAGCCTGCTCCCCCATGATCATGACCGAATTTCTCCGTGTATTCCGGTCCTTTTCAATATCACGGATCTCGTTAAGGAGTTCGCTGATGATCCCGAATAGTGCAAGGAGAGCGAAAAAGATGATACCGGTCAGGTTTACCGGGGAATACAGGAGGTATCCGAGCATACCACAGAGCATCGGGAGGACGGCGTGGTACGCAAGGTCAAGCCCGGCTATGTTCTTCGTTTCAATGAGAAAAGAATACGTGATAAACATAACAAGGATCAGGCCTTCTATCCAGAGCAGCTTTGCCGGCAGGAGCACCATACTTACCAGGGTGACGAGAAGGAGCAAGGCGCTGATGAGGACTGCGAAGCTCAACGACATCGAACCGTCTGCAAGCGGGTTTCTGGGAAATGGCGTATGTGCATCCAGTTCGCGGTCTGAAATATCGTTTACCACAAATCCGAACGCAGACGAGGATATGATAAAAATTACAAGCCAGACGAGAGCGATATCAACAGACGAGGACCCAAGAAACGCTCCGAACAATCCGACAGTGATGGACAATAACCCATATTCCCCGAACCGCAGAAGTCTTGCCAGTGGGTTGATACGAACCCTCCCGAATGTTTCTTAACTAGTCATTTGATTAAATAACTGATAAATTAATAGTGAATACCATGAGATTTTTGAGCAGATTCCTGTAATTTCAATTCCGAATCATTCAATACTCAAGCAGCATTAAACTTATGAATAATTAACAGGGTGATAAATGGCTCATGTACTGCTCTCTCCGCTCAGCTGGGGTCTTGGTCATGCCACGAGGGATATTCCTATTATCAGGACCCTCCTGGACCATCATCACGATGTAACCATCGCGGCGAGCGGCAACGCACTCACCGTGCTCCAGTATGAATTCCCGGAATGCAGCTTCATCCAGTTTAAAGATTATCCTGCTCCGTACAGCACAAGCCGTTTCTTTACCCCGAAATTCATTGCATCACTGCCAGCCATTGCGCAGGCTCTTGCAGAGGAACGCCGGAACCTGCAGCGTATTCTTGAAAAAAACCGGTATGATCTCATCATCAGTGATAACCGGCCCGGGGTGTATTCATTAAAAATCCCCACGTTCTTTGTTACTCACCAGATCCACTATCCCCTCCCGCTTTTGTTCTGGCCCTTCGAACTTGGCTCAATCCTTGCCAATTACTTCCTGTTTGATAATTTTACCGGGGTCATTGTCCTCGATAACCCGCCGGGGGCGACATCTATTGCAGGAAAATTGTCCCGTCCTGTCCGGGGGCTGACCGATTCAAAGGTTTTCTTTTCAGGAATTCTTTCAAGCATACAAAAAACGGATAGTGAACAGGACCTTGATTACCTCGTCCTGATCTCCGGGCCTGAACCCCAGAGAAGTTGTCTTGAGGAGATCCTCACGCCGATGCTTTCCGATCTTGACGGGCCCACTATAGCACTGCTTGGGAGTCCACAAAAAACTCCGGAACGATCAGTTTCAGGCCGCTGCACGGTAATTTCATATGCAACCACCCGGGAAAAAGAGCACCTGATGAACCGTGCGAAGTTTGTCATCTGCCGGTCA
The DNA here is from genome assembly GCA_963758915.1 of uncultured Methanomicrobiales archaeon. Lineage (GTDB taxonomy): Archaea > Halobacteriota > Methanomicrobia > Methanomicrobiales > Methanospirillaceae > CAIKOD01. Next base: position 64,836 of record CAVWXH010000005.1, on the reverse strand, counting down.
GGTTATACCTCAATGATGGAACTTGCGGAACTCGATAAACATCACGGGCTTTTCATTCCGACACCGGGACAACCTGAACAGGAATATCTTTCGTATTATTACAAAAATGCCGGATGGTTTTATTCGAAAAGCCAATATAAACTCAACCTGGTGCAGGATATCCCTCTTGCCATGAAGTGTAAAGGGTTTCCGTCCATGCCCAAAACCAAAGAGAACGTCGAACGTCTTTATACCGAACTCCTGGCACAGTATATTGATTAAACGATACTATAGTGTCTGTAGGGAAACGACGGAGTTCATATAGGCTGATTACCCAGTATGTACATGGATGATATGTCCGTCCAGGGCATCGGTGCGGTCATCATCATTTATGGTGGAATAATCGTCATCACCATTGGGATACTCTATATCATCACGAAATTCTGGGGGGCACTGGTTTCCGGGGATACCGGTTTTATCCTCTGGTGGGGTTCAATAATAGTTGTATCGATAGCACTGTATGGAGGATGTGGTCTTTTACTCCGTAAATTAGGAAAAATCTGACCATGGACATGTGTGAAAACCTGGCCGTTCATCAAAGGCCATAGTATTGATGAATCATGGATTAGTCTGCTCTGTTTACTTCTTACTACCGTAAGGTTCGCCTGATTCTATCAAAAAGCCCGGGGGGAAACGTCAGCCCGACAGGAAATTGTGGAAAAATGCTGACAGATCGTTTCCTTTCCATCAGGAGTTCCGGGAAATTTCTTTAGTATTGCAATACCTTCTGGAGAGGGGTTACATTGTCGGCCGCGTTACATTTTCGCCCATAAGACTACCCACTCCATCGCTCCTGATCGTTAAGGCAGAATTTATTAAGACTATAAGATCATGGAGAAGTAACTATGGCGAAGCAGAAAGACAAGAAGAAAGTGAAGCACCAGGCAAAGGCCGGGCCGCGGGACGGCATCCCGGCTGCACCTGACAGCCAGACAACTGAGGCCGCGGTGGAACCCCAGGCAAAGATGAGTCGCAGGGAATTCGAAAAGGAGCTGGAGAAGCTCCAGATCGAGCTCGTCAAGATGCAGGAATGGGTGAAGGTCAGCGGCGCCAAGGTCTGCGTGCTCTTCGAAGGCCGCGATGCAGCCGGCAAGGGCGGCGTCATCAAACGCATCACCGAACGCACGAGCCCGCGAGTCTTCCGGCTGGTGGCCCTGCCGTCACCCACAGAGCGGGAGAAGTCCCAGATGTACATCCAGCGCTACATTCCGCACCTGCCGGCCGCCGGCGAAGTGGTACTCTTCGACCGCAGCTGGTACAACCGGGCGGGTGTTGAGCGGGTAATGGGATTTACCCCGGAGGCAGAGGTGGAAAAGTTCCTGAACTGGGTGCCCCCGGTCGAACAGGCGATCATTGGATCCGGGATTATCCTGGTGAAGTACTGGCTGGAAGAGACCATGGAAGACCAGACCGAACGCTTCGAGGAACGTATCAATGACTACCGCAAGATCTGGAAGCTCAGCCCGATGGACCTCGAGAGCCATCGCCGCTGGTACGACTACTCGCGGGCCCGCGACGATATGTTTGCTGCCACTGATACCCCTGAATCGCCCTGGTATGTTGTGGATTCTCACGACCAGCGGCGCGGGCGACTGAACTGCATCGCCCACCTGTTAAGCCTGATCCCCTACAAGGAAGTCCCTCGTGAGAAGGTGAAACTTCCCAAGCGCCAGCCGAAGGGCGACTACGTCGAACCGGACTATCCATTCCGCCGGATTCCGGAGAAATACTAAAAAAGGAGGCCCACAAGATGGCAGACACGGTACAGGAACAACTGAAATGGTATTCGATGACACCGGAGGCAGTTGCAGAGCAACTGAAGGTTGATCCGGCAAAAGGGCTCGACACGGCCGAGGCCGGGCAGCGCCTGCAACAGTACGGCCCCAACGTCCTGGCCGCCAAGAAGAAGGAGAAGGGCTGGCAGGCTTTCCTGCGCCAGTACAAGGACTTCATGCAGATCCTCTTAGTAGGTGTGGCCCTGATCAGCCTGGTGGTCACCCGCGAAGCGGGCACGACCGTGGTGCTGCTGGGCCTGACAGTTTTCAACGCAATACTGGGGCTGCACGGAGAGGCTAAGGCCGAGGCCAGCCTTGCCGCACTCGAGAAGATGATGAAGAACATCACCCGTGTACGCCGCGACGGCGTAGCGGTTGAGATCGAAGCGGAGGGGCTGGTCCCGGGCGACATCGTGCTGATGGAGGCAGGCAACCGCGTGCCGGCCGATGGGCGCCTGTTCGTTACGGCGACCCTCGAGATCGAGGAGGCGGCCCTGACCGGCGAGAGCGTTGCCTCTCCCAAGGACACCGGGGCAATTACCAGTCCTGATGTCCCGCTCGGCGACCGCCTTTGCATGGCCTTCATGAACACCGCAGTGACCCGCGGCCGCGGCGAGATGATCGTGACCACCACCGGGATGGGCACCGAGATGGGCCACATCGCCGACCTGCTCAACAAGACAAAATCCGACAAGACGCCATTGCAGAAACAGCTGGACAAGTTGATCATCATCATCGCCGGCATGGCCGGTCTGGCATTTGTCCTGATGGTTATCCTGGGCCTGGGCCACGGGGATTCCTTCGAGACGATATTCCTCGCAGGCATTGCCCTCGCTATTGCGGCTATACCCACCGGCCTGCCTGCTGTCGTGACCACGATGTACTCCATGGGGACGCGGGCACTGGCAAGCCTTGGCGCCATCGTCAAACGGCTGCCATCGGTCGAGACACTGGGCTCGGTATCGGCAATCTGCTCCGATAAGACCGGTACCCTGACCCTCAACAAGATGACAGCCCGCGAGTTTACCATCCCCGGCCAGAACCGTTTCCGGGTAACCGGGGAAGGCTACGGCACACAGGGGGCCATGGCCCTGGCCGGAGGTATAGCAGGATTACAACCCTGGCAGAAGAATACGCTGACCTATAGTACTGAAGGCAAGCTGCTGAGCTCCGGTGGAGCAAGGGTTGACCTCGATCCGATCCTCCTTCCCATGGCATTGTGCGCCGACGCCCGGCTCGACAACGGTACCTTAATCGGCGATCCTACCGAGGGTGCGTTAATTGTTCTGGCAGAGAAAGGCGGGATCAGCGTGGATGGGGCACGAGAAATGTACCCCCGTCTGGCCGAGGTGCCGTTCGATTCTGACTACAAGTTCATGGCGACGTTTCACAACATGACCAATGAGCAGGGCAGGCCGGTTGTCCGCTGCTTTGTTAAAGGTGCCCCGGATGTACTGATCGCCCGCAGCAACTGGTACTGGATGCCAGGCGGGGAGGTCATGCCGGCTACTGAAGAGAAACTTCCCCTTGCATACGAGGAAAACGACCGCATGGCGCAGGCAGGTGAACGGGTGATGGTAGTCGCACGTCGCGATTTCGACCCGCAGACCTTCGATCCGACGGCTAAGCTGGTCGACCAGGTGACCGACCTCACGCTTCTGGCCATGGTAGGTATCGTCGACCCGCCACGTCCCGAGGCACGGGACGCTATCGCCAGGTGCCACAGCGCCGGCATCCAGGTACGGATGATCACCGGTGACCATGCGGTGACGGCCGCAGCCATCGGGCATGAGCTGGGTATCGGGGGTAAGGCGCTCACCGGCGCAGAGTTCAAAGCCATGAGTGATGACCAGCTGATGAAAGAGCTGCCGGAAATCGGTGTGGTGGCACGTGTGGCCCCCGAGGACAAGATCCGCCTGGTGGACCTCCTGCAGCGCCAGCAGAACATCGTCGCCATGACCGGGGACGGCGTCAACGATGCGCCGGCCCTCAAGAAGGCGGACATTGGCGTTGCAATGGGGATCACGGGGACCGAGGTCTCGAAAGGGGCCGCCGTGATGATCCTGACAGACGACAACTTCGCCACCATTGTCAAAGCAGTGGAGTTTGGCAGGGGGATCTACGAAAACCTGTCCAATTTCATTCGCTTCCAGATGACAAACCTGGTGGCATACATCGTGGCATACCTGGGTGCAGCATTCTTCTACATCGCCGGCGGTGTGCCGTTTGCACCATTCGTCGTCCTGTGGATCAACTTCCTGGTCCAGGTACCGGTCGCCGTCTCCCTTGGTTTCGACAAGCCTGCACCCGGGCTGATGGACCGCAAGCCACGCCCGATCAGCCAGCCCGTTCTCTCGGGTTCGCAATGGGTCCGCATCGGCTTTATCGGGATACTCATGGCGGCTGGTACCCTGGTCGTGGAAGCAGTCGCTGCGCCGGTGGGAGCCGCGGTGGCCGCTACCATGGCGTTCGTCATGTTCTCACTCTTCGTTGTTATGAGTGGTATCAGCTGCCACAGTGAAACCCTGACAGCATTCAACCGGAATATCTTAGACGATCGGCACCAGCTGATGCTCAACGGCCTGGCCCTGCTGCTCATCTTCCTGCCGACCCAGTTGAATTTCCTGCAGGCAGGACTTGGCCTGACCTCGCTGAACGGAAGCCAGTGGCTGCTCTGCATCGGGTTAGCAATCGCCCTGCTCCTGGTCTACGAGATCATGAAGGTCTTCCTGCGCAGCCGTCGCAAGCACAATCCGGCAACTCCTCCCGTCGCAGTGCCCGCCCAGGTATAACCCCCGGGCAGGTGCTTTTTTTAGGGATTCGCTGGTGCCGTGAACCGGTACCCACGTATGTTCCTGATTGGGCCCGAAAGCTGGGGCTGGCAGAAGGGAAAACAGTAATTAAGGCAGGGATTCCGCCTACCTTCTTATATCGTCTGCCGGATGACCACGTTCACCCGGGTCAGGTTGTCATATACCCGGAATTTTCTCCACAGTTTCCGGTAATCATACACAAAATACTCGTAGGTATGCCAGATTGCTACCCAGTTGACAATAATGAAGACTCCAATCAGCAGTTGGAAGGCAAAACCGACCACCGGAGAGAGATAATAGAAATAAAACACAACAATGCTTAATGCCAGGGTGAGGATGGCGATTTGGACGCTTACCTTTCCCTCTCTCCAGGATGATTTTTTTTCCCGGGCAAGGTCATCCAGGCGGAACGAGAAATGGCGTCTCACGGCATTAGCCAGCTGGTCTTCTTCACCTGGAGACACACTCCCTTTTGGTATATGTACTACCAAATCAACATCTTTCCGGAGAGATAAATCGATGAACGACTCGAATATTGCATCCTCGGCCATATCCGTCAACTCCTTTTCCGGGAACGGAAAGGGATCGGATGTATCGAAGAGCTGGTCCAGCGATTTAAACCACATCTCAACAGCTCCCCTGCCATCGGTCGTGGTCTGGGTAATTTTGATCTCTTTCATTCCAACACCTGTGAGTAATAACGTACGGACATAATTATTGCGTATACTATGATAATTTCGTTACCTATATCAATTGAAGTACACAAAAGTCCCGGACAAGTTTGTCAAGGCTCCCACCGTTCCGTCAGGTATTCCTGATATAACGAGTATTAAATATTGACGTGATCAATTAAGGACAAATCAGGGCTGGTACAGGTATTCATATCTCCCTGATTAACTGGTGGTTTACTATGGCAGTTCATTCAAGGTGGATTACATGATCCCTGGACTCGGAAGCCTGAACTGGAAGACCAGTATTCTTACCGGGTTATTCGCAGTAATTGTCGGGTTTTTTGCCCTGCTGTTCCCATCCATTGCAGGTCCCTTCCTGCTCCTCCTTGTTTCATTCGTGGTGATAGTCACCTCTATCGGCCTTATCATATCCGGATACAGCGTTTCTGAGGAGGATTCCTATCTCCAGTGGCCGTTAATGATCATTGGAATTTTGTTACTCGTACTTGGTTGTATCATTATCATCTTTCCACAGGAGTCCGCCACAATCGTCGTGTATGTAATTGCCATCTGGGCAATTGTAATGGGTTTCCAGAACATGATCCTGTCCATTACCTACGCTGAAACGCGAAAGGGCCTTCTTGCATTGAAAGGGATAATATCCACAATTTTCGGATTACTTATCCTGTTCTATCCGCCACTTTCTTCTGCCGTTCTTCTCCTGCAGGTATTCGGGATATACCTGGTTTTCCTCGGAGTCCTCAGTGTTATCGTGGGGCTGATGGAGAGAAGTTCAGGAGAATAAGGGGAATTTTTTTATCCTGCAGGAGGGACCTGTTTTTCATTTCCCAAAAATTATCAGACGTTTATTCATAGTTAGATCCCTTATCAACCAGGGAAAGAATTCAAAACAGATTACCATAGATCTTTTTTCTCTCTGCCGGCAAGCCGGTTCTTCACTATTCGTGAGGATCTCCTGTTGGCAGGATTAAGAAATTTGACCGGGTTATAGGACGGTTTTCAAACACTTAAATAAAAAAGATTAAACAGGCCCGGGTTTCCGGGCAATTTATGCGGTCTGGCCCTTGAGCATGAAAGCGCCGATAATGGCAGCTATTCCACCGATAATCCCGAAACCCCCGAGGATATACGGCAGCATCAGGACGGTTACAACCGGGTTGGCAAGGATTATGCAACCGAAGATAATCAGGAGGATACCGATAATACCGGCACCCCATCCGCCACCCTTAAAGGCTGCAAAGATGCCCATGAATCCCATAATGAGTCCCCAAATACCAACGAAGATAATGAAAATATAGGGGACGACGAACGTACTGTACAACGGGTAGGTCAGGATAGCGATACCGGCAATAATACCGAGGATACCAAACAGAATTTTCCAACCAGCATTCGTTCGATCGACGAACAGGCTTATGAGACCAAACAGGCCACTGACGAACCAGTAGGCACCGAGGAAGGTGACCAGCACCAGGAGAGTCCCATACGGGTAGTAAAGCAGGAATATCCCAAGGATAAGGGTAATAATACCCTGGATAAGGACAAGCCACCAGGGGAACAGGTGTGTTCCCGGTGTCACATTGAGCGACGGGGTCATGTTTTCAGACATAGTAATACCAGCAGTATCTTCATCTGCCATCCTGATTAAGATTTCTGATTATCAGGTCCCCGTTCATCGCCGACCTCTTCACCCAGGTGAATTTTTTTAATTGCCCGCTGTTATTTTTTCGGTTGGGCCATCCGGAATGATAACGGGTTTTGGGTTGATAAGCCCCGTTTCAGGGTCACCATCAGATGGTAAGGTGAGGTACGGCGGGCCTTTTCATTGCTGCCCACCGGTATCACTGCCACACCCACACCAATGGAACCCCTGGAAACCAGGTGGTTGGGCTCCTTTATAGGCTAATGGTGAGACACTAGTATGTCTGTCGTATGATCACGTTCACCCGGGTCAGTTTTTCATATACCCGGTATTTTCTCCAGAGTTTTCGCCAGTCATAGACAAAATACTCATACGTGTCCCAGATTGTCACCCAGTTGATGATCACAAAGACCCCGACAACGAGACTTGAGATAAACGATGTAGCGGAATTGACATAATAGAGATAATAGAACACAAAGACGCCAATAAATGCGTTCATTATGGCGAGAAGGACACTTACCTGCCCCTCTCTCCATGAAGATTTTTTTTCGCGTGCAAGGTCGTCCAGGCGGAAAGAAAAATGGCGTCTCACGGCATTCGCAAGCTGGTCTTCATCTGCAGGTGAAACACTGCCACTCGGGATGTGTAATACCAGATCGAAATCCTTCCGGAGGTACAGATCGATGACCGACTCAAATATCGAGTCTTCTGCAAGGTCTGTTAATTCCTTTTCCGGAAACGGAAACGGATCTGATGCATCAAACAGCTGGTCAAGCGTTTTAAACCACATATCAATCGCGATCTTTCCATTTGTCAGAGTTTTTGCGATTTTTATCTCTTTCATACCGACACACCCGGGAACTACGCCGTACAGACGTACCTGTGGTATAGGGTATAGTGATCCAGCCACTTATATTAATTCAGGCACGGTCCGATGCCAGTAACGTTTGATCCGGCTCAACAAATTCCAGCCCTGAATTCCGCAGGGTTGTTGGAGCAAATACCTGAAGTATGACCGAATTAGCGGGCAATAACCCCCTGATGTAACTACCCAAGAAGGGATTCATCATCCTCAAGGAATTTCACCCCCCCTTACACCTATAAAAAGCCCGAATTATGTCCCTTTTGAGTCAATATTCAACAGGCCTGTTTAAGAGGGATTTAGGACTAAAATACCTGAAAATTGCCTTTATTTCCCACATGTGCCATTCCGGATCCATAGCACCATACGGTCTCCACCCCCCGGACCTCTGAATCGTTTCCCTGGACAACTTCGATTTGCGTATTGATTTTCGCAGGATTAACACTAATTTAGCGTTGTAACACCCAAAGGTTTAAACCGTATAAAGAACAGTTTACCTTTAGCCCAACGGAAAGATAACTGATCAAAAGAGTTCCAGTTGTGGCAGGAGAGATGAACATGGGACTTCTTGGAAAAGTAGCAGCGGTTAAAGCAGTGAAAGGACGGAAAGAAGACAAGAAAGAAGCGAAGGAAGAAGCAAAAAAGGAAGAGAAAAAATAATTATCTGAATTACACCCGGGGTTATTCCGGGATATTCTTTTTTGTTACTGTTCGATAGATTCCTTCAAAATCCGGCTGTATTAGTGTGAACTCATGATTGTCGTTCTTATTGATTTTAATATTTTTTCCAAGCACTATGATCTGATGACGCTATGACCATCAATACCCGCTTTAAAGGTGTTGTTTTCAAAAAAACGGGAGAAATTGCTCTTTCTGAAGTAGCCTGGATGAATGGGTACCGGGTAAAATAAAAACTATGTGGATTAAATCTTCTTTGACCCTGGCGCCTGGGTGATAATTTTCACAGCGTCCACCATCTCTGGCAGCATTTCAGCAGGGAAGCCCATTACCATTTCATCATCGTTAATACCGGAAAATTTCCTGGAACCATCGCAACCGAGGGAGAAGTTCGGCTTTCCGCTGAGGTAGACTTTTGCAACTGAGTCCGAACAGACAGACTGGATCCCTGAGAACTCGGCATGTGCCCGGCCGCCCAGCTTGAATAATGAAGATTGTGCAAGTTTCAGCATTGACCATGGGGTGGTAATAACAAGGATGACATGCGGGGTGAACGGTGTCTTTTCGAGCGGAGCATACATGGTTGCATAAATATCTCCCGTGCCAAGGTGTGGTATGCTGTTCATCGTCCTTTTACAGGCTGGTGTACTCGCATATTTTCCCAGTTTAAAATAAAATTTGCCGGTTTTCAGGGTCGGGGAGAGGTCTTTGAGTCCCAACGCCCAGGCACCGCCATTGCACTCGTGCTTCTCTGCAGTGGCATAGAAGATTTTCCCTTCGTTCCTGGCAAGGCCGACCATCATGCAGTGCTTGATTGCTTTATCGATTTCAGGCATCCCGGGTGGGATCTCATCCGCGGTTGTTGCAAAACCCACTGCAACGGGGGATCCCTTCAACTTCAGGGAGGTTTTTAGGGTTTCAGATGCCTGGGCATAATCCATTGTAATCTTCATCGGTGCTTCCATCATAGATGTCGTCTCCTGAACCCATTCAATGGGTAACAACAGTACATATTGGTAGATTCATTTAAAAGATACCGATAGAAAAAACCAAGGAAAATCTTACGTAACAACCTGTAATCAATCAATCTAAAATTTCCAAAAAACGGGTGTTAAAAAGGTATGATGAGTTGAACTATGTTGAGAATCTTTTTAACCACATGGGCCGCCTTGTAATTCGTAACTGATCGAGTGCTTTTTCAGCGGCTCTGGCTCCGTCTGCAAGTTCTGCACCGAGTTCAACGAGTTCCAGGGGCGATATGAAGCTGTTGGCAAGGACGACCCCGTGCTTTTTCATGGCTATTTCCTTGAATTTCTTCGCCCACAGGTGCTCGATGAGCAGGAGACCGGCGGCTGTGTTATTGGGTATATTCTTTGCAATATCATTAATCTGGTTCCTGGTAAGTCCAAAATCCTTATGGGCAGCCCGTTCCGCTCCGGCTTGTGCACCGGCGATTGCACCTTCCCCGCCGGCAGCACCAAAACCGATTAGTGCTCCGACTGCGGCACCCAGTTTTACCCTGTCTTCATCCGAAAGTTCCGTAATCTGGACTGATGCAATTTTTCCTTTTTCATCCTTTACAACCGCGAGAAGCCCCAGTACTCGTATCAGCCTTGCTTCACTCAGCTGGAAAATCTCTTTGAGAAGTGCACCATCAAGTTTCTCAATGTCTGGAAATCCAATCGCAATCATCTGTATCGGGCCGTATTCTACCAATTTTTATTCCTCCTTATGCAATCTGGTTTAATTGATTTTTTAGTATTTATCTGTTCATATTTTTTTAATCGTCTCCTGGTGATTTTCTTTTTTTCTGGACAAGGTTTTATTTCAGAACAGATCCGTGAATCTCCAGGGTTTTTTCTCAATCTGACCTTTGGACACAACTACTTAGAACAGATACGATTGCATTAATTATCGCCAGATGGCGAATATCAGACATACAATCAGGATTCCATTGGTGGCTGTTGAAATGTAACCCTGAAACATCATGGCAGGGACCCGTGGCCCCAACAATATGATGGGAATAGTAACCAGGAATCGACCAAATATATGAATCGGTTCTTATAAATCAGGGAAGAAGAAAAGAAGAGTAGAACAAATATGCCAGTTCAGGAAGACACACCAGGTAACCCGGTACCACCGGAGCCACGGATTGATGATGATCAGCCATTCCAGTGGACAGGCACGTTCTTTCTGGCAATCATCATCATTGCGCTCATTGCCATTGCCTTTACCGCGGGGTTCATGGCCCTGTACGCGTTTCTTACCAAGGCAATCTGGGTCGAGAATGAATTTGTCCTGGCCAACCGGTGGACGATACCCGTGGGAGTGCTCTTTTTCTCGCTCCTGGTCGGGCTTTGCCAGAAATACCTGCATGCACCAACCGTGATCAATGGCGGTTTCGTGGAAAACATGAAGGAACAAAAACTGGTAACCAACTACCGTGTCTTTCCTGGCGCTTTCCTCTCTTCCATCATCACACTCATCTCCGGTGCGAGTGTCGGACCTGAGGGGACGCTCAACATCCTGGTCCCCCAGATCTCTTCATGGATCCGGGACAAATTCCGCATCGCCCGGGGATCAGCTGCAAAACAACTGGGATTTGACATGGCCGCCTTGTCATCGGCATACAATGGCATTGTCGGAAATCCGTTCTTCACCGGGGTCCTGGCGATGTTATCTATTAACGCTGGCAGGCCATAACATCCCGGGGTTGATATCATACGTCCAGGGCAACCCGGAATTTTTCCAGCCATTCCGCATCCGCTTCCCATAATATACGCTGCCCGGGTCGTCCACCTTGTCCCCTTCCATACCATCCGTGATGTTGTAAACGTTCAAAAACCCGGCTTTTGCCAGTTGGTTGACCGCAATGGCACTACGGCCCCCTGACCGGCACATGACAAGGAGCGTATCGGTGGGAGCATACAAGCCTTTCACCTGGCGGATGAAATCGGGATTGGGTTCCACTACTGGCTCTTTCCTGTCTGTGTCCCACTGGTGTTTTACAAAGAGGAGGGGAATGTTCCTTGCCATCTCCGGGTGGCCGACAAATATGTATTCTTCCGGGGTACGGACATCGACGACGTGGACCTCCCCGGGCTTCGGTCCTCCACATCTCGTATGCCTCTTTTGAGGTAACGTAGAGTCCCAGGCTTGTCCGCTTATGTTCAGGCAGCTCGTTGCCCGGTTGAGAGTCTGATCCTTTCGTTGTCATGATTATTGTTTTCTCCGGATTTGTGTTGCTTGCGGCCAGGATGTTTTCGCGGGACACCCGGTGACGTTAACCGATCTGCCTGACCTTCCTGCAGACTACCCGATCCGCTGCGTTATCGCCAGCAGTCAGTTATGTCAGTAGCGTGGCGGTTGTTACCTGCTTTGGAATGTTGCCCGATCAGTTCTTTCACGGTGTCATTTAGTGGGTTTTTATTTTCACCGTGAATATCAGAAACAGGATACATTTGGCATGACCCCTGCATGTACCTTTACGGAAAAGGAAAATTTCGTTACAAGCCGGGCAAAAAGAGGGCCTACTCGTAACTTACCTGCCATTATTGTTTTATATACTTTAAGGAGAACTCTTTCCAAGAAACAAATTCTTCAGGTCAGGGGAGTCATTCATCGCCCCATGTAACTACATTGAGAGAGTAACAGTATGACAGAGACAAAAATTTCCTTCAACCGGGAGTCGCTCAAGACACCCCGGTCTGCGGCTCTGGCCGGCATCATCTTTGCCCTGCTCTACGGTACCAGCATGGTGCTCATCAATCTCTCTCTTACCAGCGAGTCCGTATCTGGCTTTACCAGGATGAATATCAGAAGCTGCAGGAACAGTTGCCCTGGCCTTTAACCTGATCCCTTACTCAGGGATTGCATTTTTATGGTTCATCGGGGTGATCCGCGACCGGCTCAGTGACCTGGAGGACAGGCTCTTCGCAACCGTTTTCCTTGGCAGTGGCCTGTTATTTCTTGCATTAACCTTCATCGGGTCAGCCTTGTCCGCAGGTGTGCTCAGCAGTTATGCGATCGATTCGAACATTATCTTTCAAAGCGGTTTACTGGTCTACAACAGGGCGATTCTGTACCAGATCTTCAATATCTACGCCATCCGCATGGCAGGAGTGTTCATGATATCACTGGCGAGTATATGGCTCCGGACCGGTACGATGCGCCGTCGCTGGGCTTACCTGACATACGTGCTGGCGCTGGTGCTGTTGCTGAGTATCGATATTTCCCCCTGGATAACCCTGATCTTTCCGGTATGGGTGCTCGGGGTCAGCGGGTATATACTTGTCCGAAACCTGCACAACCCGCCACGCGACCAGGATGCTGGAGATATGAAGGCATAGAAAACCCGGGTCCATTCCCCGAACAGATGATGATGGGGAACTAAATCCAAACCGGTATCCGGTAACAATAAAAAGAGACGGGAGATGTATTACTATTCAATTCTTCGTATTTTTTTCATCCCGTTACAGACTAAATGTTTATATCAAAACCTCTACCAGGGGTCATAGTTGTTGACGCCGTCAATGCAGCCCTGGTACATGTTCGCAAGGTCGTCCGGGACGATGTTGGCCAGGCCGGTCGTATTGATGACCAGGTTCTTGTCGAGCGTCTTTGCCTTGAACTGCCAGCCGGCAGCAAGTTTCAGCCGTTTCCCCAGGTCCGGGAGTTCGTCCTCGGTCAGGCTGTGGTCAACGTGGTTCGTGTAGGTCTGCATGACAAAGGTGTGGTTATCCGGCGACCGCAGCATAAAGACCATCCGTCCTGCCAGGAACTCGTACGTGGAGACACGGTGGATCTTCATCGGCGAATATGCCTGTGAGGACTGGTCTTTCGATGTGTCGAATCCCGGGGGCATCTGCATTTTAGCGGCTAAATTAAACGAGAGACCGTCGAAATCACGGGGATCGCCGATAATGGAAAACGTCAGGTGGTCCATCATCCAGAAGCGCCGTGGGTTCTTCCATACCACATCAGACTGGGTCTTTTGTGCCAGCACCTTTGCATCCATCGGATCATACTTGGCCGGGGGACAGTCGTTTAACCCGGTGGTGTTATAGACCAGGGCTTCCAGGTTCCCGGCCTCGTTTTTCATCAGGAATATCTCGCACTGGGCATAGCCACGGGCCTTTTCAACATAGAGAGTATTTTCAGTTTTGCTCATAATCATCCACTCTTTTTTCTTAATGGGCGACCTGACTTATTTATTCTTCGCAGCCTTCACCGGATCATCCTTCACGAGTTCCGGGGCGGTCCAGGTGGCGTTTATCGCCTCTTCTTTCGGCCAGTAGAGACGCAACGCCATGATAAAGGCCCCCTTTGGTGCGGGAAGCCAGTTTGTCTCCCAGTCCCTGCCCGGGGGATCGTGACTGATAACCAGGGTCAGTCCGCCATCGGGATCCCGCCTGAGCTGTGGCAGCATCGGGGAGTTGATCAGGTACCGGTTGATGGGATTGGCTACCAGGAGGAACTCAGGCAACCCGTACATCGTCAGCGACCAGAAGGCATTCACGGGCGGAAGGTCGCCCGGCTCAAACCGCAGTGAGTAATGGTTAGCCCCGTCCAGTGCACCCCCGTCTGAATCAACGGCATATAACGGGTACATCGCCTCCTCTTTCGATGCCCCGAAGAGGCCCATGACGACACCTGCCATACGGTAGAGATAGTTATTCTTCAGGTACTCCCGTGTACCGTAGACATCCCCGAAGACCACTTCATGGGTGTCGAAACGGTTCTTTTTGAGGTCAGCGAACTCGGCCCAGGCACCGGCAATTCCCTGTTCGATGGCCCCCCTCATTTCAGGAGAGAGGGCCCCTGCATTAAAATCCCTGCCAGCCCCTACACCGATTTGTGCAAACCGGTCCATGAGCCCCTTCTCCGAAGGATGGACCGGGCAGAACGTTAAGGACAAAGTTTAAGGCCGAGAAAAATTCGGCAGATGTCTTTTGTTGTTCGGGGGTTAATGGTTCAATAAAATTGATTTTGGGAGCGTCCCGGGGTGCGGGCTTACCCATGGAATTCTGACAATGTCTGTACGTTGTAGCCCTCCTGGATTTTCTTTACATTATTCAGATCGTCAGGGCCAAAGAGCTGCGTCCGGAACATTGCCATCGCCAGTTCGGTCTCCGAGTGAAACACCTTCCTGATCCCATCGGGGATTGTCCCTTTCCATCCCGGACCGGCAACCAGGAAATGGCCCCCATCGTTCCCCGTCATCCGGCTGCTGATATAGTCGAAGTTGAACGTGAATAAATCAACGAGCTGGATACTGAAATAACGCCCCTCATCGACGTGGGGCACGGTAAGCACGATCGGTTCAGCCCGCAGGTCCATGCCGAGGAAGGAGTACGGCGTGTCCGAGTTCGGTGCCACCGTTGCCCGGTCATCCGGCGTATAAACCCGGGGGATATTGCAGATATGGTTCCAGGGCGCCTTAAATTCGGGGCTCTGCCGGTTGACAAAGTAGGTATACTGGACACGGTTGTTGGCTACCATCGGGTAACCGAAAATATAGGCCTCCCTGGCAATCTCACGGGCATCAGCGAGGCTGATTGTATCTCCCGGTCGTTTCGAACTGTTTTCCATTTCAAACATCACCAACGTAGTACTTAACCAGTTTCATCCGGTCTTATAAGACCTTCATCAGATATTCTTCATTTTTTTACAACAAATACCCGGTCTTCAAGGTATAACTACCAAAAAAATAGAAGGGGATCCCATTCTAGGGCACATAATTTGCCACGCCGGGGTCCAGTGCGTCCCAGGAACCACCCAGTTCGTCCCACATGATCCGTGCCTTCCCGTCAACTGCTTTTATGACGAGATCCTTATCAAGGGTTTTAGTCCGGAATTTAAACCCTGCAGGGAGGTCCTTAAGTCTTTTGTCGAGGTTCGGAAGGTCCTCATAGGTAATGGTCGGGTCCATGGCGGTCGTGTAGTTCTTATAGACCCATGTTGTGCCCTCATTGTCCTCCAGCAGGAAGACCGGTTTCCCTTTTTCAAAGGTGATGACCGAATTACGTTCAAAATACAGTGGCTTATACTGGAGTTTCCTGGGATCGAGTTTCAATGGTTCGCCGTCGGGTCCCGGCCCCACCTGGCCCCAGTAATGTGCCTTGAGGCCGTTGAAATCCCGCACCGTCGTCGACGCAGGTATCTCCAATATGTCCAATAACCAGATCCTGCGGCCCCGGGGAGGGTTGAGGGAGGCACTCTTTACCTGGTACTGTGCAGCCAGCGTCTCATTACTGAGGCCCTTGTAAAGGGCTTCCGGGCATGAATCTTTCGGGTCATTCAGCCCGGTTGTACCGTACGTCCCGCCAAAACCGCACCACAGTATGACTTCGCAGAAACTGACACGACGCAGGTTTGAAAATGTCATCATGACCATGGTCGCTTTGTCCTGTTCGTTCATTTCACAGCCGCTGTTTGAAATTGTGACGTTAGGCTTACCGGATGTTTTTTCCATTGTTGATCACCGTAAAGACAATAAATTATGAATGTGCTATTTCCCGTTCCTGCATAAATAATTGAGCACGTGCCAGGATGAATAATCTTTAAAAAAATATAATTAAATCCAGAATTCTATTTCCTATGATTTTTGCCCTCCCATTCATCAAGGACTGTTGAAATCGTATCTGTTGCAGTTAATCCTCCAAGTTTTTCTACGAGGCCTGCTTTCCTGATCAGGTCCCTGACCTGGCCGGTTGTATTGGCAAGCCGGAGTTCGATCCCTTTCCGGGAAAAGTCAGTAAGCAGGTCCCGTATCATATCTGCTCCCGTGACGTCAAGCATCGGGGAGGAATAGAAATCGAGAATTACCAGTTTCACCGCCGGGACTGTTGTTCCCATGAGTTCATCGAGTTGTTCCCTGATCACGTTTGCATTCGCAAACAACACCGGGGAATCCACCCTGAATATCAGTACTCCCGGGACCTGGTCCTTCGCCGGTTTCCTCTCGATATCCCCGAATATTTCAGTACCGGGAACTCTCCCCATTACCGCCATATGGGGAAATGCAATTCTGTACAGGAGGGCAACGAGTGAAAGCCCTGTTCCGATGATGACACCCTGCAGGATTCCAAAAACCAGCACACTGAGCAGGGTCACAATCGCAATTGAAAATTCAGTCCTGTCGAGTGACCGGATCCGTTGAAGTTCAAAGATATTTACCATGTTTACCACGGCAACGATGATAAGAGCGGCAATGACACACTCCGGGAGGTTGTAAAAAAAACTGGTGAAGAACAGGACGACGATTATCGTGACACCTGCGGCAATTGCCCCGGCCATGGGGGTTTTTGCCCCGCTGCGGTCATTTACTGCCGACTTGCTGAAACTTCCGGCAACAGGAAAACCCTGTCCCGCACCTGCAGCAACACTGCCTGCACCAAGGGCCAGAAGTTCCTGGTTCATATCGACCTGGTACCTGTTTTTCTGGGCATAGGTCTTGGCGATGGTGCTGAGCTCCACGTACGACAGGATAAATAACGCTACCGCAAGAGGAAACACGGTCCCTACATCTGCGGCGGTGAACTCAGGGATGCCAATTGTTGGAAGACCGGGGGGGATATACCCCAGTATCTCAACTCCTTTCTCCACAAAACTCGAATACGTCATGAAAATGATGGCCGCGATAACAATGATGAGTGAGCCGGGCACCCGGGGGTACTTCTTTTCAATTGCCAGTATGGCGACGATTGCGAGAATACCAAGAGTGAGTGAGTAGATATTTGTCTGGTCCAGGTTCTGGAGGACATATACGATTTTCGGGAAGAAATCAGATGGGGCACCGGAAATACCAAGAAGTTTCGGGATCTGTGAAGCGATGATTACTATCCCTGCCCCGGCAAGGAATCCCTTCAGGACCGGCCCGGAGATCAGGTTTACTAAAAACCCCATCCGGAGCGCCCAGGCGATAATTGCGATGATCCCGACGAGGATTGCCGTCAGGCCGGCAAGTGCTGCGTACTGCGTGAAACTGGTGATTGCAAGGACACCGAGGAAAGACCCGACCATTAATGCTTCGGATGAACTGGGCCCGACGGATGCCTGGCGGGAGGAGGCAAATATAAAATATCCCAGCGGGGCCATGATCCCCGCATAGAGGCCATATTCAGGGGGCAGGCCTGCAAGCGTTGCATATGCCATGTTGTCCGGGATGGCGAACATGGCAAGGGTAAGACCGGCAACCAGGTCAAATTTCAGCCACCTGCGGTTATATAAGGGAAGCCATTTCAGGATCGGAATCGCCCGGGTGAGCTTTGATTCGGGAACGGGGGAGGGTCGGTCAGGGTCGGCCATGTCACACCGGGGTCTTATATCTAGTGTAGTATTCAGATGACGTTGGATATACCTTTCGCAGGTTTCCCGCCGATTCTCAACTGATAGAGGTTTTCATTGACGAAAAAGGATCTCCTTCCTCCTGGCAGGATGAAAGGAAACGAAACGGACAGGGATCTGTCAATAAAAAACGGTAACATACTGATTAATTTCACACAATTAGGCCAGTTTCCGCAAAAATACTTCGTTTTCCAGAACGGCAACCATTGGGTAATAACTTTTGGGAATTCTAAAAAATTGTTCTGCTGTAAAGGTTAAAACCGGAAAAAATCCGGGTGTGAGTGGATACCACCCCAGTTACTTTAATTTTGCTGCGGTCTTTTTCCCTTCAGCAAGTTCTGCACCGAGCGCAACGAATGCCAGCGGAGATACGAAACCGTTGGCGAGAACAACCCCGTGCTTTTCCATGGCGATCTCCTTGAATTTCTTGGCCCACAGGTGCTCGATGAGCAGGAAGCCGGCAGCAGTACCTTTCGGCATATCCTTTGCAATGTCCTTAATCTGTTCGTGGCTCAGTCCAAATTCCTTGTAATACGCAGCCTCAGCACCGGCATTTGCACCCGCTATGGCACCCTTTTCACCGGCGGCACCATAGCCGATGAGTGCTCCGATTGCAGCTCCCAGGCGAATCCTGTCTTCATCAGAATATTCGGTAAGCTGGACAGATGCAATTTTTCCTTTATCATCCTTTACAATTGCCATAAGTCCGATGATACTAATTATCCTTGCATCACTCAGTGCGAATAATTCCTTGATCAATGCTCCATCCAGGTTCTTGATTTCCGGGAATCCAATCGCTAACAGTGATATCGGTCCAAATTCTACCATGTTAATTCCTCCAGATATTACGTTCGCCTAATGACTCCTGCGAGAATTTATAGTTTTGTGAACCTGCAGTGAAGGAAAAAATATGTTCGCTATCCCTGTTTCAGGAGGCACATTGTTGTTCCCGGGTTCACAGGAATTATAACATGAGGCTATTAATAGAGGGCAAATCTCTATCATTATTACGAACAGGAGACAGAGATCCTGACAACATTAGACGAATTCCTGGGTCCGCTGAATGACGGGGTATGGGAGGTGATCGTGCTGAAAGAATCGGTCACCGAACCGCTCGATGCCGGCTGGGTCAAATCCCCGATAAATGTCCCCACCCCGGGGACCATCGCAAGTTACCGGAAGGGGCAGTTCCATGTCCATGAACAGCAGGCAGAATGGCACGTTCACCTCGACAACCATGACCCGAAGGTCCACCCCTACCTCCATCTCATTGACGATGCCCCGCTTCTCCTGATGATCGGGGATACCGTGATAACCCTGATTGCCGGGACCAGGAAAAAGACGGGTAACGAAAAGGAAATCCTGGAAGACCAGAAACGTTCCTGGAAAGAGCAGGTCCTTGTAGGGGCCCTTCTCATGCTCATCGGGATATTCATTGTTGTCAACCCGATGCTGTCGTTCAAAGGCCTCATGAATCTCATGGTCCCGCTGGCAATTATTTCCCTCGGCATCATTACCGCAGGCCAGGGGATAGCATTCAGTCCCTTCAGGGTACTTCCCGGCAGTCTCCTGTATCACGGGATCGGGATCATGGTGGTTGGAATTATCGCATTTTACCTGCCCCTTGCCCTGTGGATTGTTGTACTCCTCGGGATACTTGCACTATGGATGTTTGCGAGCGCCATTATCCTGCTGATCAGGGCGGGAAAAGGTCGTGCTGCAATTCCTGAAGGTTTTACCAGCAGGGTAATCATCGCAGTCCTCTCACTGCTGATCGGGGTCCTGATATTCATAGACCCGGTGAGCGTATTGCTGACGCTCATGGCAATTGTCGGTGTCATCGCCCTTTTACTGGGGCTTATGCTCTCGGTTAACGGGTTCAGGCTTAGAACCAGGATGGTCAGGACCTAACCTTTTTTAATTGGAAAATGTGTAACTTTTAATACCCGGGCTTTCTTAACGACACACAAGGTTATGATGCAGGATTTTTTATTACTGGTCAAAAAACCCGTTTCGCATACCAAGGGTGGATTGAACAACCCGTGATTTCAAGATGTGAACCGCCAAGCAGAGGTGGTAACTTCCGCAATAATTCAGAATATTGCTTTTGATCCGGATCCATCATAGAAAATTTTATACGAGAAGTGCTCTCTCCAATAACTACACTCAACATTGAGGATAGTAGAGGTTTGACTATGACACAAATGGATACCAAAAAACCGGGGCGGGTTAACGGTCCGGTAGACTACCTGATGGTCAGGTTTCCGGGCAATAAATTTACCGGAAAGATTGCCCCTGAACTCCTGCGACTGGAAAAAGCAGGAATCGTCCGCGTGATTGATCTCGTCTTTCTTATAAGGGACGCAAATGGAAAACTCGGAACGGTTGAGCCGAAGAACCTCGAAGGAGAGGTTGGCAACGCATTTCGTGAACTGGTCAAGAATACGAGCGAATGGTTCACTGAGCCGGATATCGAAGTAATCGCGGAGTCATTACCAAAGAACAGCGCTGCGGCGCTCCTGTTGTTTGAAAACGTCTGGGCTATCGGGTTTAAAAAGGCATTACTTGAGGCAGATGCAGAGCTTGTCGACATGGGACGCATTCCACCCGAAATTGTGACGTACGCAGAAAAAGTATTGTTTGGACAAGGAGGGGTTTGAAATGAGAGGAAGGATGTTAATGATGGCAGCCGGGATGAAGATGGGTGAGCAGAAGGCCCAGCAGCAGATGCAGGCACAGGCAGCAACCAGCAGGCAGCAGTAGAACAGGCAAGACAGGATGGGGCAGCACAGGCCCAGGCAGCAGCCCCTGCCCCGGCGGCTGGTGGTATGAGCGATGCTACTATTGCCCAACTGAAACAACTGGCAGACCTTCATACATCGGGTGTCTTATCCGACGAAGAGTTCGCAGCTGCCAAGAAAAAGATCCTGGGTTAATACACCCGGGGAAATTCTTTTCCTGGGAATTTGAAATCATTCCGGGCTGGAAGGTAAAGCATTAACCTGGTTATTCCCCGATCATCGGGTTCATTTTTCAAAACCCCCAGGGACTTTTTTCCCATATTTCGGATCCGGCAGGAATAACACCGGCCCCATGTGGGCCTGGTGGGAAGACCCGGTCCCCGCTTCCTGGAGTTATAGGAATATTCGAATCTATTATTAAGATCTGGAATCACAATGACTACATATCATGGATGAGAAAGGGCCCCGTACCGGAAGACTTGTGTTAAAAAAGTTATCAAAGGCGCTACTGCTGTTTATTGGGATTGCGGTAGTACTCCCCCTGCTGATTGGTGCCGTGATTGGGGTGAGCAGTGCAGAAATCCTGGCAATGGTCACCTCGACATTACTGCTCCAGGCTGCTGCACCCCCTGTCGGGATGGCCATGGGGTTATCCCCCGCTGTAATCCTTGTCATAATGGGCTGTTTCGCTGTTGGAATGGTAATGGCAATTTTTGAGATCTGCGACGGGTTGTCAGCCTCATCCGAAAAGGTCAGGAACTGGATCGACAAGGTATCAAAAATTTCTGATAAACACCCGTTAATAAAGAAATATGGGGCTGTTTCCTGCTGTTTCATTGCCTGGATACCGGGTATCGGCCTCTACGGGACACCCGTCATCGCATGGGTGTTCAAATGGAAGCGGTTGCCATCACTCATCTTCACCGTTTCCGGGTTCCTGATTGCAGCGTTCTTTGTACTGTTCTTTGCATCGAAAATTAACGAGATACTCCTGTTCGCATCGTATACCGGGATCATTATCTTTGCCATTACCGGGATGCTCGCACTGGGTTTCTCGATTCCAAGGAAAGTTCTCCCCGGTCCGCTGACGGATAAAAAACTTGTAATCCTCGTCCTGGTCATCAACTTTATCGTGCTACCGCTTGTGGCATACCTCCTGGCAACCACTCTCAGTCTTCCGCCCGGGATCGCTGTTGGCCTTATCATCATGGCTGCCGCTGCGGGTGTACCGTTCCTTCCCCGGATCGTTCAGGTGGGCGGGGATAATTATTCCATAGCGGGTGTCATCGCCCTGTTCCTGACAGTCCTGAGTGTCGTCTATATCCCGTTCATCCTCTACGCACTCGTTCCCGCCGGGAACTTGAATCTCCCGGTCATCATCCTCGTCCTGCTCCTGCTCCTGGTTGTCCCCCTTGCAGCTGGCCTCATGGTACGGTCAAAGAAGGAACAAGCCGCGGTTAAATTCGGTCCGTGGTTATCGAAAATATCCTATGCCGCCATTATTGTCAGTTTCGGGGCAGTCTTCTGGGTTTATTTCGACGAATTGCAGCAGATAATCGGCACGAAGGGGTTGTTCGCGGCGATAATCCTTCTTCTCCTGGCCTTCGGTATCGGCTGGCTGTTCGGAGGCAGTCCCGGGATGAAAAAAGTCCTCGCATTCGGAACAGCACAGAGAAATCTTGCTATTGCCGGGGTAATCGCAGTTCTTGGGTTCACGGACCATTCGATACTTGTTATGGTAATGGTAACCGGGGTAATCGGTATGATCATGCTGATCTTATTTCGGCAAACAGATCCGCAAGAGTGAGGCCCCGAAGGCTCCTGAATGAGGATATATTGATAGTCTGGCAGGTGGACCGTTTATGCCCGCCTCATCTCCGGGATAAACCGTATTCCCGGGTTGATATTCCCACGAACTCTTTTTTACCTGTTTGGTGAACCTGTTCAATTGATATCCGGGCTTTAAATTGATCAGTGCCCCCCGAATAGACTATCTGTTCCATGTAAAAACGGGCATTGTCATCCTTGTTTATCAGGGTAATTATTACGGAGAATTGTTTTTCAGGCTTATTTAACGATTTCATTACTATTTTACCTGTTTAAGACGATTTCTTACTGACAGTCTGGCTGAAAACTCAGGTACGATACTCTTATAGGTATGTTCACACGATAACACCGTTATGAAATTTTCAATGATTGTAGTATGCCTGGTACTCGCTGTTGCTTTCGTAGTAACAGCAGGATGTACCCAGAATGCAACCCCCCCGGTAGTAACACCAACTCCCGCTGCGAGTCCCGTTGCAACACCAGTCCCACCCCAGACAACGGCACCGGCAGCAACCGTTACGAAGGATGGAATGGGTATTCCGGGGCCAACAGAGACACTCCCCGCCAGTTACCAACTTGATTTCATGGTGCAGGGTAACGGTAATACCGCAAACCCCTACATGGGCGTATCAATCAGGGGAGGAAATGGTATGAATACCGATTCCCGCGTTGATGTGACCTTCACAAAACCGGACGGGACATCACAGCAGAGCTACATGTTACCGCCGTTCTATGTCGGACAAAATGTAACATTCCCGTCCAGCGAGTATCAGAACAGGGTAGAGATATGGGTGACTGCTCCGACGGTAGGAAAAGTCAAGACATACGACCAGATAGTCGCGTTCAAGGGGATTAACCCGTAAGATGGTGATTCAGGAAAATTATTCTTTTTAAAAAAAGTACATAATTGACGGTTTTTTTTTAATATTGTTATTATGGACCCTAATGTTGCATTCCGCACTCCTGTCTGAAAAGGAGTCCAGTCTCACAGGTGGGACAGTCCCCGACTGATGGTGGCTGGATATCATGCAGAAACCATCGTTTAACACGTACAAAATCTGCAATTCCGCCCAGGCATGGCCTACGCATTGGACCGGAAATGATAACAACTTAAAAAA
Source organism: uncultured Methanomicrobiales archaeon (assembly GCA_963758915.1). Taxonomy (GTDB): domain Archaea; phylum Halobacteriota; class Methanomicrobia; order Methanomicrobiales; family Methanospirillaceae; genus CAIKOD01. Next base: position 41,304 of record CAVWXH010000005.1, on the reverse strand, counting down.
AATAGTGATATTGAAGGAGCGAAGGTATGTCCTCGACGGTGGGAAAAAGTCTGGTTGTTGTAATGGCCCTGGGAACATTTGTGGTGGTCCTCGACAATACCATCATGAATGTATCCATTTCGGCGCTGGTCAACGATTTACAGACAACCGCATCCGGAGTACAGGCCGCAATTGCACTCAACGCTTTGATGATGGCTGCGTTTGTCCTGATGGGCGGGAAACTCGCAGATATTATCGGGATGAAAAAAACTTTTCTGACCGGGGCCCTTTTTTATATCGCCGGCAGCCTGCTGGCCTCAGTGAGTAATAATTTATCGGTTTTTATTCTGGGGTGGTGTGCTATCCAGGGCTTTGGAGCTGCCATGATGCTGCCAAACGTGAATACCATTATCAGGGCTTATATTACCGGGATGGACCGGGTCAGGGCTTACGGGATAATGGGCGGAATGAATGCCATGGCCATGGCAGTAGGGCCATTAATTGGCGGGTTTTTAACCACGTATTTTTCATGGCGCTGGGCTTTTCGTCTGGAAGTGCTGGTGCTGTTGGGGGTCTTACTGATGAGCAAAGTAATACCCCGGGATGTAATGGGCAGCGTGAGGCCGGTACTGGATAAAGTGGGGGTATTATGGCAGGCGGGGGCAATGGTGATGTTCGTCTTGGGGACGCTCCTGATAGCAGATTACGGATTAATTTTCGCCAAGCAACCGCTTATTATCGCTGGTTACGAGTTCGCCCCGTTAGGCCTTTCCATCGTCCCATTTTTATACGGAGCTGCAGTGGTATGTTTAATCCAGTTTGTCCATTGGGAGCGGCACCTGGAAGAAAACGGCAGGGACCGGTTGGTAGACCTGGCGATATTTAATATCAGGAATTTTGTGACCGGCCTGGATGTGAGATTTATCCAGGTAGCCCTGATTGCCGGAACAACTTTTGCGGTACCCCTGTTTTTACAGGTGACCTATGGTATCAGCGCTTTTGAAACCGGGTTTATTCTCATAGCGTTAACTGCCGGCCTTTTGTTGACGGCCCTTGGTGGGGCAAAAAGGGGACTCGGTATTTTACCGAGAAAGAAGGTCATGTGGGGATTTTTAACGGCTATTACCGGGATCCTCATGATGATAGTGTATTTGTTCATCGGAAATGCCCCCGCGGGTTTGATGCCGGGTTTATTTGTGTACGGTCTGGGGATGGGCCTAGTGGTATCGCAGGTTGTTAACCTGATCATGTCTGCAGTGAAGCCCGGGCAGACTGCGGAGGCATCGGGGATCGCTTCGACCCTGGAGACGTTAGGGAGCTCGGTTGGAACCGCAGTGATCGGTACTATCCTGGTGGTGGCGTTAACCGGCGGGGTGGGGATGATGGTGGAACAAAGCAGTGTGTTTCCCTGCGAAATAAAGGAGCAGATTAGCCAGGACATGAAAACAAGCATGGAGGTGGTATCAACCGATGTAGTCTCGGAAAAAATCCAGGATAACGGAGCATACGAAGCTGAGGCATTACGGATCTACAATACTTCCAGGCAGAATGCATTTATTATTACGTTGATGTTTATGGCATTCTCGGCGTTTGTCGCCTATCTTCTGGCCCGGCGTTTACCTGCGGTAAAAGCGGTAGCAGAAGAAGGGGCCTGATACCATTCTTCTTTTATGCGTTTTATTCACAAAAACAGGACAGAGATAATTAAAGAAATATTCCCGATAATGACGAATCAAAACCAGGAACGCGTTAAGCATGTTTAGACTGGTAAAAATTGATGTTGATGATTCAACCCGGTACCGGCAGCTACACCATGTCCTTCACACTTAAAAAAGCCCGGTCCAGAATTCCCACCGCAGGTATGCACCACCGATTATCACCACTCCAAGGAGCACGAGTAATATGATCCACCAGATCTTTTTCATGATTTTTCCCTCATTTTGACCCTTTTCCAATTGGATTGGTACAATATAATTCTATCCTGTTTCACCGTCCGGATAGTGCCTCGAAAAATAAAATAGGATCCGTCCCTTTATTCTCTTTCAGGGTATAGAGCCGGCTCCGGTAAGATCTGCTCAGGCAGGATGATGAATCCATACCAATTTATCGGATGCCGCAATCAATCTTAACTGGACTATTGAAGTATCTAAACGGGGGTGAGATTGCATGATCATTCGATTGAAGCGCAGGATAGCAGGTCGTCAGACCTGGGACAGGATAGCGGTAAACTTCCTGTTTATTCCGGGAGTCATGGCACTTGGTGCGGTATTGCTGGCGTGGTTAATGTTCTGGGTGGATGGTCAGGTCCCAAATGAAGTCCTGAACAACAGCAGTTTCGTCATTTCAGGGAGCGTGGGCGAGGCACGTGGCTATTTGTTTAGTATGGCCACGGTTGTGCTGACGACAGCCGGGGTTGTCTTCACACTCCTTACCCTGCCTCTTTCTACCGTAGCCGCCCAGTATGGATCACGCCTGTTGCGCATATTTCTCGGTGATCGCACGACCCAGCTCGTGCTGGGCATATTCGTCGCTACCTTTACCTACTGCGTGATTGGTGCAATGGCCATTCCGTCTGCCGAAGTACAACCTGATGCGCCTCAAATCACTGTTACCGTTGGACTGTACCTGTTAATTGCCTCTTTCGCATCGATTATACTGATGATCCAGCATATCAGCATCATGCTTCAGGCACCCAACATCGCGGCCGCAGCGGGGGCAGAATTGCAGGAAGTAGTCAGCGAAGAGAACCGAACTGAAATAACAGGTGGTGAACATACACCTCAAACCGAAAAAAATCTTCCGGATTCATCAATGGTGGGAGATCCCCACCTCGTTGTTGCTGGCAGGACGGGGTATATTAAATACATTGACCAGAAGTCCCTCCTCCTCCTGGCCGAAAAACATGATATTGTGATCCGCATCGTGAACAAACCAGGCAACTTTGTACGGGACGGCATGGTCATTGCACGGGTCTGGCCCGGGGAACGGATCGATAAAGAACTGGATGACATAATCAGGATCACATTCCATCTCGGAAACCAGCGGACACCCACGCAGGATGTTGAATATGCCGTTAACCAGCTTACCGAAATGGCAGTCCGTGCCATGTCCCCTGCGATCAACGACCCCTTCACTGCCATGACATGCCTGGACCATATTGGTAACGGCCTCGCGTTGTTTGCCAGGCAGGGGCCTGTCAGCCCGGATGTGTATGACAGCCAGGGCAGGTTGCGCCTTCTTTTCGATCCGGTTACGTTCGACGAATTACTCGGCGCTGCCTTCGATATGCTCCGGCATGCCAGTTCCGACAACGCAAATGTACTCATGCATATGCTGAAGATAATCGATGTGATCAGCCATGATGCGAAATCCGACGGTGCACGCCAGAGCCTGCTTCGTCATGTAACCCTCATCCAGCGGGAGAGCGGGGCTGGTTCCCTGATCGAAGAGGACCGGATGTCGATACACCGTACTGCTGAGGCCCTGGTCCTGAAATTGAAAGGCCATTCATAAGTAAAGGAGTTCTGGTATGGGGATTACATGAATAACGTCCTGAAAAACGCCCTAATGGTGCTGGCAGGCGCATTACTCTTCGGCGTCGTCGTTTTTATCGCCTGGGGGATGACCCCTCTCGGTCCAACCGACCAGGCCCTGGCAGCGATGGAGCCGGGGGGAGTTGTCAGTGTTGTGGATAATGGTAATTTCGTGGTATTTACCCCGGTCACAAATCAGCCCATAACAGCCCTCATTATCTACCCCGGCGGGCATGTCGATTATCGCTCGTATGCCCCGGTTGCACGCCGGATTGCCAGCCGTGGTTACATGGTCTCAATTGTAAGGATGCCGTTATCCCTGCCGGTTTTTGGCGTGAATAAGGCGGATGAGGTGATTGCGGCATTTCCCGGTATCAGGTACTGGGTTATCGGGGGGCACTCCCTCGGGGGGTCAGTGGCTGCTTCGTATGCCAGGAGCCACCCCTACAGGGTGCAGGGATTGTTTTTATGGGCGTCATACCCTCCGGAGAGCGATGACCTGTCAGCAACCGACCTGAAGGGTCTTTCAACATACGGGTCGGAAGATATGGTTCTAAACTTGGAAAATTTCAATTCAACGCTCGTCCTGCTCCCGCCGGGGACGATCAGACAGGTAATTGAAGGGGGTAACCATGCCCAGTTTGGTAATTACGGTCCGCAACCGGGAGATGGCATCGCAACGATCTCTGCTGAAGACCAGCAGGCACAGGCGACTAACCTTACCGTGCGGCTGGTACGGGCAGTGGAGGGCGAATAACGTGAAGCACTTCTGGAAAATCCTCGGCATCGTTATTCTTGGCATTACCGTAACCCTGCTCATTGTTCCACTCATTTACCCGGTCCCACCCCTGGCCGGGACCGTTCCTGAACATGAACTTGCCGACCCGGACAGCCATTTTGTGGATGTGAACGGAACGACCGTTCATTACAAGGAAATGGGACAGGGGGGGCCGGTGATTATCCTCCTTCATGGTTTTGGTGCCAGCGAGTATTCATGGCGTGAAGTGATGGGGCCCCTCTCGGAGTCCGGTCGTGTCATTGCATATGACCGTCCCGCATTTGGTCTTACTGAACGCCCCATGGATGGGAACTGGACGGGTACAAATCCCTACAGCGTCCAGGGAAACGTGGAACTGCTGGACGGGCTGATGGACGAACTCCGTATTGAGAAAGCCATCCTTGTGGGGAATTCAGCGGGTGGGGAAGTCGCAGCTGCGTACGCCGTGGAACATCCGGAACGCGTGCAGGGATTAGTACTCGTGGATCCAGCCGTGGGAAACGGGAATAAAGGTCCGTTACCACAATGGGCATATCCTCTCATGACGTTACCGCAAATACGGAACATGGCTCCATTGCTCGTGCGTACTATCGCAGGGGATTTAGGAAATGACACCATCCGGATGGCATGGCATGATCCATCCAGGATAGACCCGGCGGTGTATGAGGGCTATCGCAGGCCGCTCAGGGCGGATAACTGGGATAAAGCACTCTACGAGTTCACCATCGCAGGCAATCCAGTCAATTATTCCGGACACCTGAAGGACCTGGCTATGCCGGTGCTTGTTATCACCGGGGATGACGACCGGATTGTACCCGCTGCCCGGAGTATTCAACTATCCAGGGAAATACCCGGATCTGAGCTGGTGGTACTGAACGACTGCGGGCATGTCCCCCAGGAGGAATGCCCGGACCAGTTGCATGACCTTCAGTCCAGGCTTTCCTGGAGCGTGCGAAATGACAGAAGATCGTGAATATGGATAAACGAGTATAGGGGTCATTCCCGGAAAAAAGTTGGTGCAATTACTATAATCAATCCAGCTCAATCTTCGCGGGTCCTTTTGGTTTCCTGCGGTGCCTGATATACAGGACAAGGAACCCGACAATGATTAGGACAACTATTACTACCAGTACACCCGTCATCACGGAGTTTCCGGGGTTTTCCTGGGCGCTCACATCAGCGGGCTGAAGGGTTGCAGAGACTTTCACAGTCTGTCCGGAAACGATATTCACCGTTGAAATATAATCAAGGTAAACGGGTTTCTTAAGAACAAGTCTGTATTCCCGGGGGTTCAGGACAGTAATATTGATAAACCCGTTCGATTCAGGGGTGATCCCCTGGTACACCTCATCCAGGTAAACTGATGCTCCGGAAGGTGTGGATGAAACCTGGAGGTATCCTGCGGCATTGGAGGAGGTTTCCGCTCCTGCAAAACCCCATATCACAGTTCCAATGAAAAATATGAGTAATAACCAGCGTATTGCCTTCATGATATTCCTGTTACAGCAATCATAACTTATTGGTTATAAGACCATTGATCTCCCCGGTTTTTCCCCTGGTATTATCCAATGGATTATCGGGTTGTATGATCGTTAAATGGCATTTTGTATGAGTTATGACGTACATGACCACCTTTGGAGGTATTATCGCCCGGATCCCTCTTTTCCATCACCATGCGGCTCATTCCAATGTAACCATGGCAGCGTTACGGACATCCCCGGGGGGATTGGCATCACCCGACATCCTGAGCACCCGGAACATTTGAGGACTCTGAAGGCTAAAGAAAAAGGTACCGATACAGCTGAGCGTGAAAATTGCAACCGGAACAATGAAAAGCGCAATAATCCTAAAATATCTGCCTGGTATAAAATAATGTATGAATCACACCGGGAATGCCCGGGAAGGAGGGTATTGTAATACCAACAGGGCATGTTTTTCCACGACCACTCCTCGAGAGTGGTTCATACCAGAATTAAAATGTCGTAAGATTGCCTCTGTCACAGCCGGGAGCGGATAGTCCCGGTAACTTCCTTTATACGGCTGTTTCGATGAACCACTGGTTAAAAAAAAGATTAACTGAAGCGGAGTTCAGGCGGCCTTTTCGGTCTGGCCCTTGATCATGAAAGCGCCAACAATTGCAAAAATTCCACCGATAATACCGAAACCCCCGAGGATAAACGGCAGCATTAAGGTGCTTACAACCGGGTTGGCAAGGATCAGACACCCGAAGATAATCAGGAGGATCCCGATAATACCTGCACCCCACCCGCCCCCTTTAAAGGCTGCGAAAAGACCCATGAATCCCATAATAAGGCCCCACACACCAACGAAGATGATGAAGATGTAGGGGACGACGAAGGTACTGTACAGGGGGTACGTCAGGATAGCGATACCGGCAATAATACCGAGGATACCAAAGAGGATCTTCCAACCTGCATTCGTACGGTCAACAAAAAGACTGCAAAGGCCAATCAGGCCGCTGATAAACCAGTAGGCACCGAGGAAGGTGACCAGCACCAGGAGTGTCCCGTACGGGTAGTATAACAGGAATATCCCCAGGATCAGGGTGATGAAACCCATGATGAGGACAAGCCACCAGGGGAACACATGCGTCCCGGGTGTCACATCCAGTGAAGGGGTCATTGTTTCAGACATGGTAATACGGTGAGTACTTCATTTACACGTTAATTAAGATTTCTACCATTCCGGGTCAATTATGTATTCCCTGACCACCAAGGGCTCAAAAAATATTCAGGCCCTCACCCTCTATGCCCACCTTGAACCAGTCTGACAATGCTGATTCCGGGGATAATGGCCGCAAGAATTCAATTCCCGGAATTTAAGAGGACACGGTATGCCATATGCCCGATAATCCAGAGATCAGAATATGGTTTTTTTTATTTCCAGGCTGGTATGAAAAACCCCGGCAAAACAATCAAAAATGCCAATTTTTTCATGCCCATCTATGAGCCAGAGGCTCATAGCACGCTTTGTTGAAATCATCAGTAGTATAGAAAGAGGTACGATGGTCACTTAAACAGGAGGGGGTTTCACTCCCTCCCTGCCCCACCCCCATTAAGATATTCTTCGGGCAGGGTATCCCGAAGGCCCATTAAATTCAGAGTATTGGGGGAATCGTCTCTATCCCAACCGGGGTCGCCAAAGCGGCGGGCCATGAGCCCCGGGAGCGTGACGAAATTTTGGAATTCCCAATCTGCAGGATAGATTTGAGAGGATTTCCCATGTCAATAACAAAACGGATCCCTATATATAGGAAATTTTGAACGAGGTATTTTCATAGCCCGGGTATGAACTTCCCGTTCATGTGTGTTTCTACAGAGCGGCATACTAAGAAATTCAAGGTCCGGTCCCTGTCCCAAACGGGGCCCCACAGGGGTGAGGCGGAGCCCCGGGAGCGTAGATAAATTTTAGAATAATCAGGATACGGGGGGCCTGTAATAGCTTTTCAACAGGGCCAATTTCCAATTAAAAAAAATATTTTTTATTGTTACAAAAATCATCAGGGCGCCTTATAACTTAGCAGGGCAGTCCCTGTCGAATCGTATAATGTCATGGATTCGCCAAAGATCACAAATATCCCTGCTTTCGGAAGGAGTGTGAGGTATGCAGTCTCCTGTGCCATAACAGCCGGTTCACAGGCCATTCGCGTGGTCGCGGCGGCATGGCTGATACTGATGCTTTCGCCACTCGTTGAATAGGTGGTGGAGTACTGGTTGCACCCCGAAGACCCGGAGAGACTCCCGTCTGACTGGAATTTCGCAGTGACCGGGGCGGCCGCCATGACCGGGACAGCCCCGCCTTTTCCGTCAGTATATGATTTCAGGACCCATGTACCGACCAGGGTTCGCGGGGAGGTAGAGGGGGTTGATTTCGGAGGAGCGGTGATTGTCCCGGCCTGTCCCTTCTTATACTGGAGGACTTTCTGTCCCAGCACCGTATACAGGACCATCTGGTCACCATTCATTTCGTAGGTATTCACTTTCTCCAGCAGTGCCAGGTACTGGTTTTCCTGCTGCATAATTTCGGGTCCGCATGCCATCTTTGTACTTTTAACCTGGCTGATCCCCAGGGTCTGGCCGTTCAGCGAGTAGAATGCAGAATACCCATTGCATCCCGAAGATCCGTTAATTCTTCCATCGGGAGTGAAAATTGCCGTAATATTACTGCCTGACAGGACCGAAACCATTGCATTATTCCCGTTATAGTAGGTTAACAGGTCCCATGGGCCAACCACCGGTGCCTGTGCCGGAAGGGTTACAGGGATATCGAGGGGCCGCTTGTAGGCGAGGATTGCCTTCCCTGAACTGTCGAATAACAACATAGTGTCCCCATTTACCGAGTATGTGGTTGCAGCAGCCATTAATGAGAAGTACAGTGATTCCTGGTCCATAACTGCCGGTGCACAGGCCATCAGCGTGGAAATCCCAGGGGTAATCGTTATCGATGACCCGCTCGTTGTGTACCCCGCAGTGTACTGGTTACAGCCCGAAGAGCCGGTCACAGTTCCGTCCGTCCTGAAGAGGGCAGTAACAGGCTGTTCTCCGATTACATTGGCCATCCCGCCTTTTCCATCAGTATATGAAAACAGCCGCCAGTTCACCCCGGTGGGAAACGATGATGAACCCGTTGCCCCTGTCGCTGCCGATACCCCGGTCGGAATTTCTGTTGGTCCCGCGGTTGTTGCTGGTGCCGGTGTCACCGGCTGACTGGTACAACCGGAGAGTAGAATTGCAAGCATGAGCACGGCGCCTACCAGCGCAAGTATTTTCTTCATATATTAATGTGATCTTTTTTTACTATTATATAATTGCCTATTAATTCGATGGACAATAACAACCTAATCAAAGGGATTTATCGATATGGAAACATATACTCAGTTTGAAATGTGGGAAAAAAAGGTTTCCTGACATTGAGATCAAGCGGGAGGGAGCAGACTACTTCTCTTTATGCCGGGTTTTCATTCCAAAAAAACTGATAGAAACCAATATTTTTCCAGCCAATACGATGTTTTGGGCGTAACTAACAAAATCCGGCGGAATATTTATATATCGTAGTTTATGAAAATTAAGATGGTAATATTATGGCAAACGATGTTGTTATGGAAGGTCAGGTCAATGACCTCAGGTGGGGATCATTTGTCCTTCTCGGTTTAGTCGCAATGATATTTGGTCTCGTTATCGCAATGTTTCCTCAGCTTACGGCAACAGTGCTGATTGAACTGATCGGGATATTCCTTATCCTCGTCTCCTTCGGTGTAATAATGATGTCCGCGGTTGCACCCGGCGGGTTGAAGGGATCGATACTTCTTGCAGTCCTTGGGATTATCGGATTTTTCTTCGGGCTGGCAACGATCCTGTCACCCTACGTGATGGGTAGGGTAATCTTCATCCTCGTGGGTATTGCCCTGTTTATCGGGGGACTTATCGGCCTGATCCTTGCAATTTCAGAGAAGCAAATGGTCCACCGCGGGCTTTTCGCACTTCAGGGAATACTGTCCCTGATCCTGGGTATCATAATCATTATAGGACCTATTATCGGCGTTTCCCTTGCAGTAATCTTCATAGGGGTCTATTTCGTCGTATGGGGCATTCTCAGCGTCATAATGGGTGCAACGATCCGGGCAGCGAAAAGGGCGTGAAGCGAACCAAAATCTTATTTATATTTTTTTAATTGTTTCACGTTTTTCACCGAATCAGGCTTATACTATGTTCAGTCATCCCAGGTAGCACGGTTATCTGATAGCGCCCGTGCTTCCAGTACCATTCATATTCTTACCCTGAGCTCCCCCATACCCTGAGCCCCCCGGATTCCTAGGTTTCTCCCGGTACCGCTATCGGTTAGTATTGTCTTTCGTGAACCGGTATGCCCCATCCGGCACCGCGATCTCAAACCGTGCCCCTTTGCCCGGAACCCCGGTCTCACTGATAGTGATGCCGGTGATGGCAAGGATCTCCCGTGCCAGAAAGAGGCCCAGTCCGGTATTCTTCCCGTACCCTCTCCCAAAGATCTTCTCTTTCTCGTCTGACGGGATACCGACCCCATTGTCCTCAACGATGATGACAAGCCTTTCCTGGACAGGTTCACAGCGAATGGTAACCTCCGTCACCCGTTCACCGTGACGGTCAGCATTATCGAATAAATTGAAAAAAACACGCTCGAGTAAGGGGTCGGCAAAAATTTCAACCTGGTTGCAGGTACCCGAGAGCAGGACCACGGTTTTCCCTGTTGTTGCAATGATCTCATCAAGCCTGAACCATGCGGGGGTATGGATACCCAGTTCCTGGTACATCCTGGTAAACTCGATCAGGCGGGCAATTGCCAGTGATGATGCATCAATCCTGGCTAATAAGCCAGCAATGACCGGACCAGGGTTTTCCATTTCTGCTATCTGGGTGTACCCCCGGAGGACCATAATCTGATTTGCGACATCGTGGCGGGTGACACTGTTCAGGAGGTTGAGTTTCCGGTTGACTTCCCGGACCGCGTTCTCCATGTTCCTGCGTTCGGTGATATCCCGGGCTGCTGCATAGATCCGGTCACCAAGGAGGATGGAACGCCACTCTAGCCACCGGTAGGTACCGTCCTTGTGGCAGTACCGGTTCGTGAAGTTAAGCACCTCTTTATCGGAACGTAAGGTGGCAACTGCTGCAAGGGTAGCCTGCAGGTCGTCCGGGTGGACGAGATCGAGGATGCGTTTGCCCTCGAGTTCCGCGAGTGTATAGCCAAGCGTCTTCTCCCATTCAGGGTTCAGACGACGGAAATATCCATCCGTATCCGCGATGCAGAAGAGGTCGAGGCTGGTGGAGAAATACTGGTTGATCTCCTCGGTCTTTTCCCGGATCGACTCTTCTGCACGTTTCTGATTACTGATATCCCGGAGGTGCTCAATGATAAACCGGATTTCCCCCGTATCATCAAGGACAGGATAACTCCTCACATCCAGCCATGCATCGATTTCCGGTACAAATTTCTGCACCATTGCCGGTTTTTTTGAGCGGTATGTTTCCGAGGTTGCACAGATCTCGCAGGGGGTATCATGACCGATCAGCTCATAGCATCTCTTTCCCGTCACTTCACCAGGGTTTTTCCCTACCATCGCATACCCGGCGGCATTGTACCTGATGATCCCGTGGTGAAGATCCTGTACCCCGATCACATCAGGAATTGCATTGAACAATGCCTCCAGCATCGCGCTCTTCTCCCGGAGCGCTGCTTCACTGTTCCGTATCGCCTCTTCTGCGAGCTTGCGGTCGGTAATATCACGGTCGGCACCCCGGAATCCGGTCAGTTCACCCCTCTCGTTGAAGATCGTTGTTGCGTTGCTCTCAAGATACCGGTAAGTACCGTCTTTGTGCTGCCAGCGGGTTACAAGATTACGCCAGCCCTTTCTTTCCTTTATTGACGTTGTGAAGATCTTTTCACCCTGTTTTTTGTCTTCCGGGTGCATCAGATCAAATGCATAGAATCCCAGGAATTCATCAACTGTGTATCCAAGAAGAGATTCTACGCCATTATTGGAGTAGGTATGTCGGCCGTCCAGACCAAGATCCCAGATCCATTCGCTGGTTGTGTCGAGGATCGTCCGGTACTTCTCTTCGCTCTCCTTCAGCGCCTCTTCAGCGTGCTTGCGCATAGTGATGTCACGGTCAATACCGCGGTACCCGGTAAAAGATCTGTCTTTTGCCAGCCGGGGCACGCCACTTGTCTCAAGGACAACGATCGACCCGTTCTTGTGGATCCAGCTGTTCTCAAGGGATGATATCGGCAGCCGGGAATCGACAAGCCTGGTGAACTCCGCGGCCACCCGTAGCGCCTCGTCCGGTTGCATGAAGTCAAAGGGGGTCTTGCCGATAAGTTCTTCAGGTTCGTACCCCAGCAGCTCCCGCACCTGAGGGCTGACATATGAGTAGGTGCCGCTTTCATCTACCTCCCAGATGAAGTCGCTCGTTGTCTCTACAAGCGTCCGGAACTTCTCCTCACTTAAGCGGAGCTTTTCTTCATTCTGCGCAAGTTCCTCGTACTGCTGCCGGAGCTCTTCTTCGGTTGCCGAAAGCTGCCCATACGCAGTAAAAGCTTTTCTTCGGCCTGCTTGCGTTCAGTGAGATCCCGGCCTTCCGGGATTAAGTACAGGATTCTGCCGGTCGGATCTACCATTGGTTTAATCGAGAAATCAATATAGGCAAGATGCCCGTTGGCAGCACGATGGGTTGCCTCGAACCTGACGGTTTCACCGGATGCAGCCCGTTGTATGGCATCCTTCAGCACCTCCTGCAGATCTGCGGAATGAGACCACCACGGGGTCTCCCAGAAAGGCCGGTTAATAACAGCGGATTCTGAAATACCGGCAAATTTCAGAGCGGCCTGGTTGGCTTCAATTAATATGCCATCAGTTGTCATCAGGCCGATGAACTGGAAGGACTGGTCGATGATAGCCCTGAATTTTGCCTCGCTTTCACGAATTCGCTGTTCGCTGTGTGCCAGTTCCTCGTACTGTCCCCTGAGTTCCTCTTCGGTTGCAGCGATCTGTTCGTAGGCATCCCGGAGTTCTGATTCTGCCCGTTTACGGTCGGTGATATCCAGAGCAGTAAAGGTCACACCTATGGCAAGGTTTTCCGGATCCAGAGGTGTCGAGCTGAGCAGGACATCGCGTATGTCCCCGTCTTTCCGCCGCCAGCGGGTCTCAATGGTCCCGGTACCGAATTTCCGGATAAGTTCATATTTTTCCCGCCCCACGCGTTCAAACTCCTCATCGTCGGGATAGAGGATGCGTGCACTTTTACCTATCAGTTCCCCTGCGGAATACCCGGTCATCTCGCAGAGCCGGTCATTCACCCTGATAATGACCCGGTTTGAGACCAACCCGATCCCGATCGGCGCTGCACGGAAGATGCTGGAAAGTGTTGCCTCGCGATCGCGGAGTGCGTCCTCTGCATTTTTCCGGTCAGTGATATCCCGTATGCTGGTATGGATCATCGGTTGCCCGGCGATCTGGATGAGCGTGCAGATCACGTCGGTCAGGATCAGGGTTCGTGCAGGGTCATGCTTCAGGTGTGCCCATTCATACCGCACCATCCCATCCTTCATCACCGCAGCCAGAATCTCATCGCCACGCTCTGACGAACGGACGCCATCGGGCTGGAACTCCGGGGCAAAATCGTCAGGGGAATGCCCGAGGATCTCCTGGTTATCCTGTAATTGCAAAAAGCGTCAGGAAGGCAGCGTTACAGTCAGAGACCTTCCCCGTGCTATCAAGGAGTAACTGCGCTTCAGAAGATTTCTCGAACAGGGTTTTGAACCGCTCCTCGCTCTCCCGCAGTGCATCCTCCGCCAGTTTCCGCCCGGTGATATCCTGAAGCGTACCAATGACATAAGAACGGATCCCCTCAATTACCGGTGCCAGACCCCGCAATTCTGTCCAGACCTGTTTACCGGTCTCGGTGATTATCCGGGCTTCCATAGCAAAGGGTTCACCAGTCGAAAGGCAGGCAGCCACTTTTTCACGGATAACCGGGATATCCTCCGGTGCATAGTACTTCATCCCTTCGGTAAGTCCCGGCCGGTAACTGCGGGGTGCTTCAATGATATCGTATATCCCATCTGTCCATTCAAGGAAGTCCGTATGGGGATTGGCCTTCCAGCCACCCAGCCGGGCTATCTTCTGGGTTTCCTTTAAGAATCGCTCGCTTTCGCGTAATGCGTTTTCTGCTCTTTTCTGGTCGGTGATATCGATCAAGATCCCGCGGAACCCGGCGAGTTTTCCAGACCGGGAGAAGGGAGAGGTATAGATCAGGACGGGGAACGTGCTGCCGTCCCTGCGGACTGCAGTATATTCATGGTTTTCAACCGTTTCCCCGCGGAATAATTTTTCCGATATTCTGCCGGATACGCTCATGATCTGAAGGATCGATAAAAGATAGTGCACTGACTCCTGCCTCAAGATCCTTATCAGTAACGACCCATGGTTGTCAGTGCGTACTGGTTCGCGTACGTGACCCTGAAATCGAGGTCCATCTCAAAGACCATCTGGGGCAGCAGCTCGGCAGGCTCACGGTACTTGGCTTCACTCTCCCTGAGGTTCTTCTCCGCGTTCCTCTGTTCAGTCACTTCCCGCACAATACAACCGATGCGTTTCCCGACCGAGGTCGGGATAGGGAAGAGCGCCTGCTGGACCGTCATCCGGCGTCCGCGTGCATTCATGACCTCTACTTCAAGAAACAGAGGGGAATTTCTTGAGAAGAGCTCGGGAAAAGATGTGGCAAATCGCGACCGTAAGTCTTCGATATATGCCGTGTTTTGGTGCTCAGGGACGATCAGACGAACCTGAAGGTCTACAATATTGCTCTTCAGTGCCTCCGATGCAGGAATCCCGAAGATTTGTTCTGCAGCCGGGTTCCATGCAAGGATTGTGCCATCGGCCTCGATCAGCAGTACGCCATCGATTGAAGCTTCCATGAATGTCCGGAACTTCTCCCCGCTCTCCTGGATCTGCTTCCCGCTCAGGAGTATCTCTTCAAACTGGCCCTGCAGTTCTTCCTGGGATGCCGAAAGCTGCTCGTATGCGGCCCTCAGTTCATCGTCCATCCGTTTCTTTTCGGTGATATCACGGTTGCTTGCACGCCTGCCCAGGTGGCGCCCCGCGGAATCAAAGACCGGGTGGCAGGTATGGTTGATCCAGCGTACCTCGCCGTCCTTTCTCACGATACGGAAATCTAAGTCTGAGTGCCGTTTTTGTTTCATCAGCTTCCTTCCGGTGGTTCTCCCACACCTCCCTGTCACGGGGGTCAACGATGGAGTCATGGAGAGAGGGGTTCTGCTGGAATTCTTCCCTGCTATAACCGGATATCCTTTCGCAGGAGGGACTCATGTAAATAATACTGTGATCCGGTGCCTCCCAGTATTCCCAGCCATAGGTAAAATCAGCAACAGTACGGAATTTTTCTTCACCAGCACACAGTTTTTCCTCTGCAGAGCGCCTGCGCAGGGATACTGCCACCATGTGCGAGAATGATTCAAGGAACCCGACAGACGGGTCAGGCTTACCTTTTCCGATCGCGAGGACAGAAGTAGCAACGAGCTCCCCTTCAATAACATACACAAGACCGAAGAAATGGTCAATACCAAGGACTTTCTGGATAGCAAAACTTATTGCAGGCGGGATTTGTCCAAAACTGACATCGGTAAGAGTCGGGAGCTTTTTTACAGAACTACCGACAATTTCCATGTACTCATCCGCACTGATAACAGTCTTTATCTCGTGGGGATCTTTTCCCAGAATCTTCACCGCTTTTTCCAGGAAATCATGCCCGGACTCGAGGTGGCTGATAATAAGGGTGCGGTCAGCAGGATGATAATCCGAATACCAGGCCGCCACTCCCCCGGTTAACTCCATCAACTTCCGGACAATGAATGTTCCGAGGTTTGCACCGGCCGGCAGCAATGCAAGTTCCAGGGAGAACTGGTTCATGCTTGCGAGGACCTTGTTTTGCTCCTGCAACGATAGTTCCGTTTCTTTCATCCGGGTGATATCCCGGATTGATTCAATTGCACCGATAATTTCGCCTTTCTGGCTATAAAGCGGGCTTGCCTTGCCCATGAGTGTCCGTTGCACTCCTTTCGGTTGCGGGAGGTCCGTTTCAGCAATGAGGACGTCTTTTTCCCGTGAAATGCCTTTATAATATTTGCTGATATCTTCTTCCGGCTTAAAAATCAGGTCAATAAGAATAGGGCGCCGTTTTCCGTAGAAGGGGATCGCATACTCGTACTCCCCCTTCCCCAGAATATCAGCCGCAGGGACACCGGTCATCTCTTCGATGGCGTGGTTCCATGCAATGACCTGGCCTGAACGGTCGATTGCAAACGTGGCATCGGGCAGGAAGTTGATGATATCGGCAAGTCGCTTTTCAGATTCATTTAGCGAATTTTCGGCCTGCCGACGGGCTATCGCCTGCCGGATCTTATGTTCCAGCTCGGCAAACTGGGCTTTCGGGTCTCCGCCTTTCTGGAGATAGAAGTCCACACCGTTGTTGATCGCCTCGATCACCACCTCCTCACGGCCCCGCCCGGTGAAAAGGATAAACGGGATATTCCCGTGATTGCCGCGAACGGCTTTTAAAAGGTCGATACCGTCCATATCCGGCATCTGGAAATCAGAGACGATGGCATGGTATGTCTGTGTACCGATCGTGTGGAGTGCGTGCTCTGCGGAAGTATCGATATCGACGGAAAAATCGTTTGAACGTTCCAGAAAAAGTTTTGCTATCTCTAACAGGCTCGGCTCATCGTCGATATAAAGTATCCGGTACATTACCTGATTCCTGTAGTACTTTTCAATGTGGAATATACTCTACTATAGGATAAGGGTTATGAAATGAAAAAAACCCGGATTCGGCAAAAAAGACTTGGATTATACGGTGCAGTACCACCATTTCGTCGACCGTGTACCCGAGCATACCGCCATAATCGGATTGACATAGGTCGTTACAGCATCCGTATCAATGACCCAGATCCCTTCGTTCACCGAGGTTAACAGCGTCCGGTACCGCGCTCGCTTGCCTGAGCGCAATTTCTGCTTCCTTCGTATGGTTATATCACGGCCTACCGACTGGTATTCGGTGATCGTTCCAAAAGGATCGAAGTTTGCACGGTCGCTCCACCGCTGCCACCGTATTCCACCGTCCGGCATGATAATCCGGTGTACGATGGTGTCGACAGGATTGCCCGGGGTCAGGGATTCAAAAAACTGCCTCACGCGTTCCTGGTCTTCAACGGGATCTCCGGACGGAACCGGTGCCCGAGTATCGCTTCACGTTTCAGCCCGAAATACCGGCAGTAGGCTTCATTGACAAAGATATGGGTGCCGTCCGGTAAGAAACGGGATATAAACTCGTCTCTCGACACAGACCTAAAATGGCAGTAACGAGCCTCGATAAATCGATAGAAAATCTTGCGGCCGGAGCTGACCATAGAAGATTGGCAATCTGGGCGGCTGACTGTGCCGAGCGTGTAGTACCATATTTTGAAGAAAAATCTCCGGGAGATAATCGTCCCCGGGAAGCTATCGAAATGTTACGTGCGTGGGTACTAACGGGCGTGTTTAAGATGGATGATATACGCAGGGCAGCACTTGCAGCTCATGCGGCTGCACGTGAAGTCCAGGAAGATAATGCGGCTCGTTCTGCGGCCCGTGCTGCAGGTCAGGCGGTGGCAACTGCACATGTTCCCCGTCATGCTGTCGCCGCTGCTATCTATGCAGCCACCGCTGTTCGTGACGCCACAGATGTATCTGATGCCGATGCTGCCACAGTCAGGGAACGTAACTGGCAGTACCAGCATTTGCTTGAATTGGGACTGTGATTACTTCCGGGGTCCGGCCTTCCCAAAAAAAGGGGTCCCGGAAAACCGATCCCGGGACAGTCCCCTTTGATTCTCTCAGGCAATGCAATCGCCCCTGCGACCGGCCTAACACCCTCTTCCCCGCTCTCCCGACCCTGAAGTGGGGGGCAACACCACCGGGGGGCCTCCTGTCCGCGACCCTTCGACTTCGCGAAAGGATTGCTGTGCAACGAAATCACATGAGCGGGGGTCTGGAAGACCATTGTGGGCCTGACTGATACGAATCCGGCAGAATGTTCGCTCCCTCGTTTCCCTGCTCCACTTCATTTCGCCGGCAAACCTCCTCCGCTCCTTTATGCCTTGTTTTTCAGAATGTAGCAGGAGGATAATGACGGCAAGGACTTCTTCGCGATACTCCTCGTCATCGCCTGTTTTCCAGTATTTCCCCGCTTATTGGTTGTCAGCGAATCGGTAGGCCCCATTAGGCACAAAAATTTCAATACAGGTGCCTTCTCCATACGTGCCGGTCTCCCTGATGGTTATACCGGTAATACTGAGTATTTCCCGCACGAGGAACAAGTCCATACCCTTCTGGCTTCCATATCCCTGTTCAAATATCTTATCTTTGTTGGTATCAGATATACCGGGCCCATTATCCCGGAAAAACAGCAGGAGACCATCTTTGACTATTTCATAATTTATGGTTACATCTGTTGCATCTTTTGCATGGGTGAGAACATTTTTAGCAAGCGCGAAGAATACCCGCTCAATAAGGGAGCTGGTATAGATCTCAAGATTATCAAGCTGGACCTTCCGGTGAATGGATGAGAAATTCAGGTGGGAAATACCCAAAAGAAAAGATCGTTGCACATCCTGCCACGTCGGGATGTTAGTTCCGAGTTGCTGGTATTCTTTTGCAAAGGCCAGCGATTTTTCAACTTTCCTGATAGATTTACCCAAAGATTCAAGATATTCCTGAACAGGTTCACCATCTTGGGATTTTGCCAGGGTAAGGTATCCGCTGATTGTGAAAATAGAATTCCCAATTTCATTAAATGTAACATAATTCAATAAAGAAAGTCTCTTGCTCATCTGCTCCAGTGCGGCCTCTGCCCGTTTCCTGTCGGTGATGTCCTCTATTATTCCTATAACCCCTGACAAACTGCTCTCATTGGTCCCGAGTGGCTGGGTAACCATCCGAAGATTAAGTCGCTTCCCTGTAATTACCGAGGTGTATTCACCCTCAAACAATCCTGTCTTCCCATTCATGGCAACCTGGATTGCCTTCAAAAACTCAGGATCCTTGATTTGAGCAAGTGTGTCAAATCCTATTAATTGTTCGATGCTTGCGCCTATAATTTCGGTGTATTTGGTATTTACCATGACAATGATGCCGTTTTTATCTAACTGGACAATACCAATCGGGGAATGCGTGAACAGGAATCGGTACCTCTCTTCACTCTTACGTAGAACCTGATCAGATTCTTTGATCCTACGGCGTTCCCGTTCGTTACGTTCGTGAATAAAAAAGAAGGCCGATATCAGGATTAACAGGATAATTACTCCTGCAACTATTGGTATGGTAGCCATTGCCCTCTCACGGCTCCACGTTCTGGCATCGACGTCCATCCCAAAAACTGCGACTACCTTTCCGGTCTCTGAATCTATTACCGGTACAACTCCACTTACCCAGGTACCCCATCGATCGGAATCAGGTCCACCACTCATTTCTTTTCCA
Source organism: uncultured Methanomicrobiales archaeon (assembly GCA_963758915.1). Taxonomy (GTDB): domain Archaea; phylum Halobacteriota; class Methanomicrobia; order Methanomicrobiales; family Methanospirillaceae; genus CAIKOD01. The sequence continues at coordinate 21,923 of CAVWXH010000005.1, read as the reverse complement.
GCAGAAAACGCATTGATTATGAGGGCTGTCACCTCCGGGTAATCCTGGCCGGGAGGGGAATAATCTGCGGATTCTGGAGGCTCTGAATCAACAAAAAAGAAATAATCCCCGTCAGATCGCTGTCCTATGAGATAGGTAAACCGTATGTCAGGGTCTGCAGCCCGGTAAGCAACCATTGTTTTTTTCAATTTCTGATAATCAGGAGAGTTCAGATCGGTATCCGAACCAGAGAGGGCTTCTATCTGGGCTGAGGATATTCCACTACCTGCAAGTTTGGTTTTTATGAGTATTTGATCATGCATAGAGCGATCGTGTTGCTGGGCAGTCCAGACGGTAAGCGGAATACCTACAATTAACAGAATTGCGATTGCTACAATCAGCCAAAAATTTGAGTTTTTAAGCATCCATTGTTACCCACAGTGGTTTCTCCAAACGGCCTGAAACATCAGGGCTACTATAAACGCAATTATTTCTATTATCATTACTTTTTCCGGTATATTATTAGTCTGTCTTTTCTGATTTTTGGCTGATATGAAAAACTCCTGCAAAGCAATCTGAAATGCTACCTTATTCATGCTCATCTTTGAGCCAAAGGCTCATAGCACGCTTTGTTGAAACAGCCATGAACGGGATGTTCACATCCGGACAATTGAAAATGCCTAGTTCAAAATATCCATATATTGGGGTCAGTTCAGGCATTTAATATGAAAATGACCCCTGGGGTATTCAATTTTCATCCTGTATGCTGGTGGCCTTCCGTCATCATGTCCGTTTTCATGGGAAACCCTTCGCATAAAAAGAAAATACGGAAACGGGAGCGGTTTTCACCCCTTCCTGCCCCTTTACCCTTCAGATTGGGATATGTCTTCCCCAGTGAATTGACCTGGGCGTACAGGAGCAACTATGAGATGGTTCCCTGTCCCTTCCGGGAACGAAGAACTGCAAACCATTAAAAGCCTTGATTGAAGTAGTTATCTAACGAGGAGAATCTGTACATGGTTAAACTGACTGATGAGATCAAGGAATCGCTGACAGGGACCAAGATCGTATTCCTGGCAACAGCTTCTAAAGAGGGTACCCCTAACGTTGTCCCGATTGGGGCGTTTAAGCTTCTGGATGACGAAACGCTTCTTATTTCGGACCAGTTTTTCAATAAGACGCTGAAGAACCTGAAAGAAAACCCGAAAATTGCCATATCCTACTGGGGTGAGAAAGGCGGCTTCCAGATCAAGGGTTCGATAACTCTCCATACCAATGACGAGGTCTTTAAACAGGATGTGGCTTGGATGAAAGAGCTCAGGCCCAACCTTGTTCCCAAGTCCGCGGTGGTCATGAAGATCACAGAGGCCTTTATAGTCAAGGCTGGCCCCGACGCAGGGAAGAAGATATTGTAACACCCCGGGTGAATTCCGGAGGCGCAAAGATTCAACAAACATTTTTTCGTAGTCGTGATTCTCTGTTGAGAGTTGAAAGTCCCTTCTTTTAAATATTCAAGAATTCCTCAAATAATAGAGGATACCAATGTCTGAAGACTTCGAAAAAGTTCTAATACAATGGGATAAAGATCCGGGCCGTCTCAGCATGACACACAAAATTGCCCAGGCAATGCTGAACCGGACATCTCCTCAGGGAACTGAAGTACTATTGGATTATGGCACCGGGACCGGAATTATCGCACTGGAATTTTACCCTTCCGTCAAAAAAATTGTTGCAGTTGATTCGTCAAAGGATGTACTTGCATTCCTCCGAAAAAAGCTCAATGCTGAATCAATTACCACAATCGAACCCCTTGAATGGAGCATTGGGAACGATCTGCAAAAATTACCCCGATTCGATATCATAATCGTATCACTGACATTACATCATGTAGTGGATACTGCCCAGGCAGCAGAGGTATTTTATTCACTCATGAATCCCGGTGGCATCATCGCTGTTGCTGATCTGGATCCTGATAATGGAGAGTCCCATGGTCCAGAGATGACCGTACAGAATGGATTTGTCCGGGAGAATATGAGAGAAATATTCAAAAAAGCCGGATTCACCAATATTGAGTTCGAAAATGTTTCAACTCTTACGAAAGTGAGTTCAAAAACGGGAGAAGTAAAAGATTTCCCCATTTTCTTGATGATCGCACACAAGGCAGGATAACTGAAATTTATAAGATTCTTTTATTCTGATCAAACACCTTATAATCGGGTAACGAAAGGTTGGCCCACCATGAAGGCTCACGCGACACGGCGACGGTAGGTCAGAGCCTAGGTATCAATATAAAAAGTCAAAAAAAATGTTCAAAAAAATAGATTTTTTTTAAAAGGGATCTAAACCTAAGGTTCAGATGCTGCGGACGGGAAGATAAACGCAAAGTTGGAATCCCCACATCCCCAATCCTGCTACTTTATCAGTCCAAGAATTGACTGACTTCTATGGCTCCCAGACTTTCCACGGAACCCAGGCAAACACTATAGAGAGCTTTTATGGATTAAAAAGTGATCGTGCCCGGGTCTGTATCGAAAAAGGATTAGCAAAGAATTTATTGACCGAAAGGGACGCGTCCCTCATTAAGGCGTTTTTACTTGAGTCAAAAAGTTCCGCAAACATCGGACTCATCCGGAGCCTGAAAGATTGCCCGGACCCTGACCGGATGGCGTAGGTTCATCGGTCCATTCGACTCGCTTGATCCTGTCGGAGTGTTCGAAGGTATCAGCAACCTGAAAGAAGGCAACAGTTACATCGGGACACCGTTCGCGAAAAACACCCTCTATGATCATGTCCGGATTCTCAAAACTTTCCTCATCTGGATGATCGACAACGAAGTGGCCCCGAAACTTCTCGAACGGAAGGCAGAAGCTGAAGATCCGGGCGATCCGGCCACCATCAAAAGACATGATGACCAAGGTTGCCGGGGATTTCTTCAGCATTGAAGAAGTTGACAGTATCATTGCTGCCTGCAAACGGTCCCGGGACAGGGCAATGATTTCGATGATGTACGAAGGGGGATTTCGCATCGGTGAGATCGGCCTGGTCACCTGGGGCGATCTCGTATTCGACCCGAAGGGAGTCATTGTGAATACGGACCACAAGACCGGCAGGCCCAGGCGGATCCGGCTCATCGATTCAAAATCGCTCCTGGCCCAATGGTTCACCGATTACCCGATCCCGGTCAAACCCCATTACCCGGTTTTCCTGAACCTGCACGGACCAATCCCTGAAGCACCGAGGAGTATCGAAACTCATCAAAACGATTGCGAAACGTGCAGGGATAGAAAAGAGGGTCCATGCCCATATCTTCCGTCACTCCCGGATCACCCACCTGATCATCGCCGGCCTGCCCGAGAGCATGATCAAGAAAATGATCTGGGGCAACATCACGACAAATATGTTCGCGACCTATGCCCACCTGACTGGGGAGGACCTTGACAAGGCCATCATGAAACTCTACAATCTGACCGACGAAACGGAAGTCAAGAAGATGAAGAGTATGGCCCCCAAACAGTGCCCGGCGTGTGCTACGTTCAACATTCACACAAACGAGTTCTGCGCAGCCTGTTTGACTCCCCTGAGTGAAGACGCGGTGATGTCAATGGACATGCTGAAAGACGATGTGATCAGCAACCCGAAGGCACTGGCAGCCTTTGTTCAACAAATCGCAGCCAAACAGGTAGCAATGACGATGGAAGCGGAGTGGAAGAAAGCCACCCCACTACCATAAACCTGCCGGTTTTAGATCGTTCATTCACTTTCACCCCGCGTGCTTTTGCGTTCTTTTTCCAAACGGGCTACCCATCTCTTTTATTTATCGTGTCGCTTAGAGTTACGTCTCCGGCACGAACCGGAGCAAAAAGGAACGAAAGACTATGGAGAAAATAAACTGCTATTCACGTGATACCGTGGCCGCGTACGAGAAAGCGACCGGTTTTAACGGTATCGGGGACTTCTACCAGGAGCGGGGACTGATCATGATCCGCGAGGAGTCAGAATGCTAGAAAAAGAAACAGGTTGCCCCCCCAACAATCAAGACTTTCCACGGAATGATGAAGAGGGAGCAATACATCGAGCTATACAATCTAAGGCAAAATAAGTATGCATCAGGACGATACGCATTACTATCGCCGACGAAAGAAGGCCACCTCAACATTAAGGTAGAATTCTGTTGTCTATTCCCTCAATCGCGAAGCATTAAGGGATTTGCTGTGTTTTGGTAACACAGTAAATTTTTCACAACATGGTATTACCCCAGATACCCATTGTGCCATTCATCCGGCCGGTCGGGGTGTGGTGATCACGTTACCAGGAGATACCTACCTGGTCCCACGGGACCGGTTTGAAAAAGTTGCCCGGGCCGAGATTACGGGCCTTATCGTCTTTCCCTGCGAGGAGTCCTGAACGATGCAGCAAGATACCGAGCGGGCCCTTGCCCTGCTCTTTTCACCTGGTAATGTTGTTGAACTCCGGGCCATTCTCGACAACGGGAATATGGCATCGGGATATTACGACGACATGGCCCAACTCGCAGCAGACGCGGAGAAAGTCGAAGGGGCCAATGCACAGGGCATTTATGTAACCCTGAACGAACTCGACCCGGCCCTGCTTGCCCGGTCATCGAACCGGATCAAGATGAAGCTCGGGAAGAAGGACCCGACAACCGGGGATGAGAATGTTACCAGACGGCGATGGTTCCCGGTCGATATTGATGCGGTCCGGCCGTCCGGGGTTTCATCGAGTGACGCGGAACATACGGCAGCTCTTGACAAGGCCGCACGGATCGCCCAGTATCTCAAAGATGAAGGGTGGCCCGAGCCGGTTGTTGGCGATAGCGGGAATGGTGCACACCTCCTGTATGCCATCGACCTGCCGAATGACGCCGAGAGCACGGACCTTGTAAAGCGGGGGCTTGAATCCCTCGCCCTGTTGTTCGATGACAAAAAGAGCGAAGTGGACACGGCAAACCACAACGCTTCCCGGATCTGGAAACTCTACGGGACGGTGAGCAGGAAGGGCGACAGCACCAAGACCCGGCCACATCGCCGTTCAATGCTGGTATCAGCGCCGGAGAAGGTTGTCCCGGTTTCGAAGGAACAACTCATTCAACTTGCCGCAACTGCGAAACCGATTACCGAAAAAGCAGAGAAAAAGCCGGCTCCAGCGGGGCAGGCCATTGACCTCGGCCGGTGGCTCCGGGACCATTCGGTTGACATTGCCGATGAGAAACCATACCAGGGCGGCGTGTTGTTCACCCTGGGCGAATGTCCCGTTCTCGGGTTCTCATAAAGATGGTGCGTTCGCCATCCAGTTCCCGAGCGGGGCAATTTACGCAGGCTGTCATCACAGTTCCTGCGGAGGTGGCGACCAACGCTGGCAGGAATTGCGGGAGAAGTTTGACCCGAAGACGAAGCGGAAGAAGGGGGTGGCCAACCGCCCTCCTCCTCCGGGTGGGCCGGGGTCCCCACCACCCGCACCAACATCAAATGACATTCCGAATTACGATGAAGCAATGGCCGTGCTGCAATACGGGGACCCGCTGAAAGCCATGCTTTCCACCTTCGCCCTTGACCATGTGGGCGATGCAGTTCCTGCCGAATGCCTGATTGTCAGCCTTGCGTCCCGGTACGTGGACAACACCAACGGCCTCCACGTCTCGGTCAGCGGGGAGAGCGGGAAGGGCAAGAGCGACACGTTCAACAAGATCCTCCTGCAGGTCCCGGAACGGTACCGGCTGGAAGGGAGTATGTCGAACAAGGCCCTGTTTTACATTCCCGACCTGAAACCCGGGACCGCGATTGTATTCGATGACAAGATGCCTGTCCGAGGACATGCAGGAGATCCTGAAGGGGGCCATTTCGTCGTTCAAAAAGCCGATCAACTACCGGACGGTCAGCCCGGAACGGAAGTCGATGGTGTGCAGTATTCCCGAGCGTTGTATCTGGTGGATTGCGAAAGTCGAAGGGTCCGGTGATGACCAGGTGTTCAACCGGATGCTCACCTGCTGGATCGACGACAGTCCCGAGCAGGACGCAGCGGTCCTTGTGGAGATGGCAAAGCGGGAAGGGGAAGTCCCGGAGACCCTCAACGTCACCCGGCCCGAGGTCCTCACCTGCCGGGCGATGTGGGAGATTATCGGGCGGGAACGGTTGCATGTGGTGATCCCGTATTCGACCCGGGTTGAGTTCCAGTCAAAGAGAAACCGCAGGAACCCGGAGATGTTCTACTCGCTCATCAAGGCCCATGCCCTCCTCTTCTTCATGCAGCGGGAACGGCGAACGCTCGAAACAGGCGGGTCGTATATTGTCGCCACACTCGAGGATTTCTACGCGGCTGCAATCCTTTTCGGGCAACTGAACGGGACCGTTGGCGGGCAGGAGTCCAAGCTGACCCGGCGGGAGGCAGAGATGCTCCTTGTCATCTCGAAGCGGGGTGATGTGGAGTTTACCATCCAGCAGCTCCAGGCAGAAACGAACCTTTCCTACCAGGCAATCCACCGGGCCCTCCAGGGCTACAACTGCAGGGGCCAGACGTACTCAGGACTCCTCGACAAGTGTCCGGCGATCAGCTTCACCGACCGGACCGTGGTGAGCGAAGACGACACCGGCCGGAGTGTGCGGCGGAGGTCCCATGCGTACCAGTTCAATTTCGATGTATATCGCCTCTGGGCGGCAGGCGGGGCCGTATGGCTGAGGCCGGACGATGACCAGGACAGTCACGACACTGACAACATTTCAGCAACTTTCAGCACGGTTTCAGCAGGTGCTGATACTGAAACAAATGAGGATACTGGTGATGAAAATCAAAATACTCCTTGTATAATAAATAAAAAATTTAGTAAAGCTATTACTTTCAGCAAACCGGAAAACGCACAGCACCCGGTACCGGCCCAGGATTCAAGCTCAGATCGCATGTGTGAAATGGAAAATGCTGAAAGTGTTGTGGACAACCAGACCGTTAGCCCTCCGATTTTGAAACCACCGGTGAAAAGTGCCGGTAACACTGACAGCAGCAAATCGGAACCTGCTGAATGTGCTGAAAAATTGGGTAGCCCGCTGGAGGTATCGTCCCGGGATTACAAACCGCTCGACTATGCAGAACACCGGGCCCATTGTGCGGCCTGTGGCCGGAAGGGTGTGGACTATATTGAGAAGCTTACCCCGGAGCGGAAGGCACGGAAGGACAAGATGGCTCTGCGGATCTGCAAAAAATGTTACCTGGCATCGAAGAGAAGGGAGCAGACCGAGGCCCCACCCCTGCCCGGGACTATTGTCCTTGGCCCGGATGGTGAGGACCACGAAAGACATCGGCCGCTGCTCGGTATGCAATCTCGGAAAAGCGGTATTCACCGACAAGGAAGCACAGACACATCTTTGCCAGCAATGTTACGACCGGGAAGCCAGGACTTCCGGCTCAGCTGAAGGAGGTGCGGGTCAATGACCGACCGGTACCACCGGGAGATTGACTGCGTTGCCTGTCGCGGGACCGGGCGGTTTCATCCGGAAACGCCGGCTTTCCGAACCATGCCAGGTATGCAACGGGACCGGCAGAAAAGGTGCAGTCCCATGATACCGGAAGATATCAAACAACACCTTCCGGTGTTTCTTGCTGGCAAAACATTCGCAGCCCGCGATGATATTTTGTGGGGAATTATGGCCCTTGCGGGTGTGCAGATCACGGCCCGTCAAGTGAACGGCAGGGTGTATAGCAAAGAAAAATTCTGGATTACCCGGCTCATGAACCGCGATGAGTTATGGGAAAATACGGGTCTGAGTCGTGCCCGAGGTGGAAGCGGAAATGACCACGGTGACGGTTACTATCAGGACTGCGATTCAGATCGTAAAAGCCCGAAAAGCCGGTATTCCGAGGTGGAAAGCATGGAGGGAGCGTAACCATGCAGCATATCTGCTCCGAAAAAAGGCCTATAGAGCCCGGAATCGTGAAATTATCCTTCAAAAAGACCGGGAAAGGAAGCGGCAGCAAAAGAAGGCTAAATCGGGCTCAATAAACGCACAGAGACGGACGATGTCAATGGGGGTCGCTTGATGTATCCTTTGTTTTCGCGGTTAGTTTCTGTTTTCAGGTCATTTTTCGGGTTATCAGACAATTCACCTGGTGAAGTTGCCAAGGTCCTCCAGGAACCTGCACTTCCAAACTGGAAGACTGAAACGGTGCATGCCGAATCGTTTGACGAAAGTGGGCCGGATTGCGATGTGTGGTGAAGGGCTGGAGATCCATTCTGACCTTGACAGCCGGGCATTTATTCTGCTCAATGAGGATATTGACGCGGTACTCGACGGGGATAAACGGGATATCCGGCTGCTCGATGCCCGGGACCTGGCCGGGTCCGCCCGGTTATCTGCATCGGGCCGGGCGTTGAATATTTCAATTTCGCCATATTATTACACGGTTCCATTGCGATCGGTGTTGGCGGTGCTGGACGGCAGGAACAGGAAAGGGGCGGTGAGAATATTTTTGAAATAACAACAAATTGTCAAAGCAGAAAGAAGGAAGGCAAATGAGCAACACACAAAACTCCGTTTACGTTGAAAAGGCCCGTGGCTATGCCCAGTGCGAGATATTCCTGATGAAAAACGAGGCCGGGAAACTGGAAGCCCTGGTCTATAACACCACGGGGTTAAACGACTGTCCACCGGCCAAGTATGATCCGATGGATGCAAAGGTGCTGTGCTTTAATTGATTAGATCAGTGAATTATCTTATTGTACGCGATGGCATTAATCGTAACATCGTTGTTAACAGGAGTCATGTATGAAAGAGATACGAATTACCACGACCAGGAGTGCTGGAAAGGTAGCCATTGATATGTGGTTTAAAATGCTGGACCAGTTGTTCGATGCATCCGATCCGTTTCCGTTTCCCAAAAAGGAATTGACGGATATGGCAGAGGATACAATATTTGACCAGGTGGTCGATTTAAACCTCCGTAATGATGTTGATTTAATATTGCATATACCGGAAGGGAGTGTTCCTCCTGGAAGCGAAGACGAGGTGGCGAATGCCGTGAGGCGCCATTTCTCATTCCGCCTGGATGACCTTGCCCGGGAAAAAAAATCCTCATGGCGCGAGGGTCAGATTAGTATCCAGAACGTCATAATAACCCTGGCTGTCAGTATTGGTGTAATATATTCCTATTATCTTACCCCCGAGGCTCCTTTTCTCTTCCAGGTTCTCATAGGCTTCTTCATTATTATCAACTGGGTGACCGTCTGGCATACCTACGAGTATTTTGTGTATGAACACCGGAAACTGTGGAGAAAATGCCGGGTATACGATATGCTGACCCGGGTGAACGTGGTGATAAATCAGGCGGATTAAGACCGGTTGTTCTGTTACGTTAATCTTATTTTTTTAAAAAAATAAGGATTTATAGTATCATCCTAATCTTTTGTTATGAAACTGATCCGGTTCACCACAGCCGATTCGCCGAATCCTTATTTTGGCGTCGTCATCCGGGACCTGGCGGTCCCGTTCACCGTACTGCAAAGAAAGTCGGGCACGTCCTCACCCCACCTGGACGACAGCCGATCCTACCTTGCCAATCTTCCCGGGAGCGAGAGCGCGGCAAAGGAGATGCACACCTGGGGCGAACAACACATCAGCGAACTCGGAGATGGCGAACGCTTCTCTCTCAATGCCGTCCAGCTGCTGGAACCCGTGGAGGTTGCCGCCCTGTTCGACTTCGGCCTGACGCCGCGGCATCTTAAGAACTCTCTCGAAACCCTGATGAAATATGAGAAGGACAACCCACAGACCGGACCGCTGTTGCAGGCGTTCGCCAAAGCCATCATGGCCCCGAAACCAAGTCCCGCCGCCGGTCAGCCCGAACCGCTCTCCTATTATAAATGCAACATGAACTCCATCGTCGGCGATGGGCAAACCGTCCCCTGGCCGGCTTACACGTCGTACCTGGACATCGAGCCTGAACTTGCAGTCGTATATGGAAACGATAAGCAACCTGTTGCGGGCTTCTGCATCTTCAACGATGTCTCCGTCCGGGACATCCAGGCCACGGAATTTATCGGCGGGTTCTGCCTGACGAAGGATATGGCAAAGGGCAACCAACTCGGGCCCTACCTGGTCACACCTGATGAGGTCGGCGATCCATACAACCTCAAGGTTACGGTTGTGGTGAATGGGCAGGTCAGGTACCAGGGATCAACATCTGATATCGCCCACAAGGCCGGGGCCATCTTCGCCTGGTTAGAGTTCATGGCTCCCCTCAAGCCTGGCTCTGTGATGGGCTTTGGCACCATCCCCGACTGTACCGGACTTGACCACGACAATTTCATCAACCCGGGTTCCGGGATTCAGATCACGTTCGAGCGGCTCGGGACGATCCACTGTCGTTTCGCCGAACCGACGGGCAAGCTGCTCCCGAGTCGCTGGCCGGTACGCGAACCGCTGAAGAAGTTCCACGGGTAGTTCCCATCCCTGCCCGGGCATTTCACCGCAGATTGCCGGGATTGCTATCGGAAGAATCCCAATTACGAATGCCCTTCAATCAGGTTGAAAGATAAGCGTGAACCGGAACAGGATCCCGGGAAATGAGAAAAAAAAGGTTTTGTCAAGGTCTGGCAGAGGATCCATTCAGATCCCTGTCAGATCATTAGAATTCGAGTCCTAACCCTCGTGCCTTCGCCACTTCACCGATCACATCGAAGCACATTGCCTTATCCCATGGTGCGTCTGCCGGTTCTTTGCGGAATTCCCGGTAGGCTCGTTCGACGTTCAGATAGAGTCTCGCCGGGGCATGCCACGTGCCGTATTTGCCGAGATCAATCTGCTTAGAAGCCTCCAGGGAGGTCAGCCCCTTCTTGAAGCACCGCTCTGATTCCTCACGTACATATTCGAGATATCCCTTCATCTCCTTCGCTCCTTCGATCCCACACATAGGTCCATGTCCCGGGACAATGACCTTCGGATTGAGTGAGATGATGAGATCGAGACACTTGAACCATTTCTCGTAGGTGCCGATCCAGCCATTCGGGGTACATTCGGAAAAGATCACGTCGCCGGCGAACACCACCCCTTCTTTAGGTACATGGACGATCGTATCCCCTGAGCTGGTGGCAGGCCCCCACATAGATCAGGTGAACTTCTGTGCCGTCAAGATCAAGTGTGTATCGCTCATCGAACAAGGTCGTTGGCATCACCAGGTTGATCCCATCGAAGTCGTAGTCCTGCTGAAGCTGCCGGGCGATTGCCAGTGCACCGGGGTGAATTGCCCCTATTTGCTCGGCAATTTTAATCAGATGCTGCATTTCCGCAGGGTCGGCGACTTCCTTCATGCGGTCCGGTATCGTTCGATGCGAAATAATTTCAGCACCAGGAAAGAGCTGGTTTCCCCAGACGTGGTCACCGTCTTCATGCGTAATGATTACCCGCTTCGGCATACCCGCCCGGACTGTGCCGAACAATGTATTCATCTGGCGTGCATGGGCGAGGTCCGATTGCGTGTCGATGACCACGCCGCCGCCCAAGTTAATGAGTCCCGAGTTCGCATCGCACACGCGGTTCTTCTCGTTCTCAACAGCATAGCAGTTTTGGCTTACCTGATGTAGTTTCATTGGGACGCTCCATGTCGGTGGTTTCGGATAGCACTTCGCCGGTTGGTACAACTCACTTCTTTCCAATCCAGCTGTACCGTGCTGAATTTCTTGTCTTGGTTAACCATGATTAACTTTTCTCCATATTGTGATGTTTATGAATATTCTCCTTTAGTAGTCAGGGATTCCCGCATACGTCACGTATGGCGGATGCCGGAACTAATCGAGTGGGATGAGTGCCTCTGCCCACCAATCCGGAGGAATTTGTGCAACAGGCGTGTAGACGACACGCTGCTTGCCCGGCATCGGCGGCAGCTGGTCGAATTGTTTTGCCTGGCGTGCGACCACAGCTTCCTTCGTCACGTTGAATACCGTCAGGTCCTGGGTCTGAACGACAGGGCCATTATACACGCCGCCAAGTTCCGACATGACCATGCGGATCACCTCGGGCGAAAGCAGCGTATGCCAGAGGCCTGCCACCCGCGGCTTTACCAGCCCGAACACCTTGCCGGCAGCTTTCGGCGAGGTGTGGGCGGAATTGAGCGCGATCGTCGCCCGCTCTATGGAGAGACCCGAGGCGGCCGCGAGCGCCGCTGCGGGTGGGAAACACTCGTGGATGAGCAGGTCAACGCCACCTTCGCAGGCACGCACGAGAGGCCAACAGGCACGTGTGTCGCCCGAGAAAGCGAACGAAAGGCCGGCGAAGTCGACTCTATAACCGACGGCACCGCTCAGCGCGTGGACTACGGGAAACGAAATCACCGTGACACCGTTCTCTTCGTATACCACCTGGGTTTTGCTGAAGTCAGACTCTGATACCACGATCTTCATACTCTCCGGGTTGATGACCCCGTTCCCGGCTGCGGTGTCCCAGGCGAGGGCTTCCTCAATCCCTTCAACGAAGTGCCGCGTACCAAGGCGGGGCTCGGTGCCGCTGGGGCCCCATACGTAGATCGGCCCGTCTGCCCTTCCTACCTTCGACCAGCTGCCCGAGAGCGTGATGAGGTCACCCGTATGGTCAGCGTGCAGGTGAGTCAGGAACACCTTGTTGAGCTTGTTGATCGGCAGCTTCAGGCTCGCATAGTTCGCGAGGGAACCGCTGCCGAGGTCGAAAACCAGGAGGTCACGCCCGGCATTACCGACCTCGACGAGGATGCTGGCTGAGGCCTGGGCACGCGTGTTCCAGGGATTGCCGCTTCCTAGCACCGTAACCCGCATCTCGCCGTCCTCGAGCGCTTCTTCGCCCGGGACGAACATATCGGCATACTCCCGTCGAGGTGAACCTACAACGGGAGTCCTGGTGATTGCCTTTGTTCCACCCGCAAATGCCGGCACCGGCAGGGACATGGACCCGGGATCTCCAGATTTCAAATCGTTAGTATCTGTATTTTCCATGAGTAATCACCCTATCACGCTGTTTTTAGATAATCGTTCTAATGTACGAGGCGTGCTACAAAAATGTTCTGCTTCACTATCGCATCCATTAAGTGCTCTATGGGCGCGAGGGGGGTAGTGATGTTCGAAACGGTCAACGGATTCCATACCCATGCTCAATATGCCCGGTAAAAAGCACATAACCTGGCTGATCTGGGATCGGTACTGTCAATCCGGATCTGACCTGCTTGTCAGACGAAAGAAAGTGGGACATTCCGGTAATATCGCACCTCCGCTCGCCAGACATGGATGAAACTGCAATCGTTTATCGGGTGCACGTGCATGAGCGAATCCTAATGTATAGTAGAAAGAATGAATTATGTATGGTATCAGGAATGGTAATCAATCCTGCATGAGCATCAATCACGGAACAACAGGAGTGAATATAGCATGAAAATTTCATTAAAGAGGAGAATAGCAGGCCGTCGCACCTGGGACCGGATGAGAGTGAACTTCCTGTTCATTCCGGGGATCATGGCACTTATTGCGGTGTTCCTGGCGTTTTTCATATTTTGGCTCGATAATCAAATCCCCAATGACATGCTGAATACCTACAGTTTCCTGGTTTCCGGCACCGTCGATGAATCACGCGGTTATTTGTTGAACATGGGCACCGTAATACTGACAACCGCCGGGGTGGTCTTCACACTCCTCACCCTGCCACTATCAACAGTTGCAGCCCAGTACGGCTCTCGCCTGTTGCGCATATTTCTCGGTGATCGCACGACCCAGTTCGTTCTTGGAATATTCGTCGCTACATTTACCTACAGCATTATTTCCGCCATAATTATTCCTTCGGCCGAAATAAACCCTGATGCACCTAATATTACGGTTACGGTAGGATTGTACCTCTTGATAGCATCATTCGCTTCATTAATCCTGTTAATCCAGCATATCAGCACAATGTTACAAGCCCCCAATATTGCAGCTGCGGCAGGCGTGGAATTGCATGAGGTAGTCAGTGAAGAGAACCGGACAGATGTCGGGGGTGGTGAATATAAACGTCAGACCGAAAAAGATCTGCCGGATTCAATAATGGAGGCAGAACCCCACCTGGTTGTTATGTATAGAACGGGGTATATCAAATACATCGATCTTAAGTCCATCCTCCCCCTCGCAGAAAAAAACGATATCGTGATACGGATAGTGAATAAGCCGGGCAATTTTGTAAGAAGTGGCATGGTCATTGCCAGGACCTGGCCCGCGGGACGGATAGATACAGAGTTGGACCAGAATATCAGGAACACGTTCCATCTTGGAAGACAGCGTACCCCCACCCAGGATGCTGAATATGCGGTTAACCAGCTGACCGAAATGGCAGTCCGGGCCATGTCTCCGGCGATTAATGACCCGTTCACGGCCATGACATGCCTGGATCATATTGGTAACGGCCTCGCGATGTTTGTCAGGCAGGGCCCGATAACCCCGAATATTTATGACAGGAATGGGCAGTTGCGTCTTATTTTCGACCCGGTTACGTTTGACGAGTTACTCAACGCTGCCTTCGATATGCTCCGTCATGCCAGTTCCGACAATGCAAGTGTATTGTTGCACATGCTGAAGACCATCGATGTAATCAGCCAGGATGCAAAATCCCCCGATGCACAACAGAGTCTCCTTCGTCACGTAACCCTCATCCAGGAGGAAAGCAAGGTCGGCTCCCTGATCGAAGAGGACCGGCTCTCGGTATATAAGAATGGTGAGGCATTAAAACTGAAACTGAAAGGTGGGTCATCAACATAGATATTTTTCCTAAAGGGAAATCCGGCTGGCTGATATTCACTAATAGGTAAGTCTAGCCCTCGTCTTCGTAAAATATCCGTAAAATGCTCCGACCATCAACGCTTCTGATGAACTGGGCCCGACCGATGCCTGGCGGGATGATGCAAATATAAAATACCCAAGCGGGGCCATGATCCCCGCATAGAGGCCATATTCGGGTCCGCCCGATTATCTTCATCGGGACGGGCATTGAATATTTCAATTTCGCCTTTTTATTACACGGTTCCTTTACGATCTGTGTTGGCTGTATTGGATGGGAGGAACAGGAAGGCGGCGGTGTTTGTTGGGAAATAATGGGAGAATATTTTTGAAATAACAACAAATTGTCAAAATAGAAAGAACCGGGGCGAAGTGGCGGCGCTATATTTCACTTCACCCTGATTCACGCGCAGACGGAGGACCAGGATGCCTGAGACCGGCCCCGGCCATTGCGTCCACATTGTCGACGATGACGAGGGCATCCGCCGGTCGGTAGCCTTCATGCTGAAAACATCTGGATACCGGGTCAACAGCTGGCCGTCTGGCGTCGCATTCCTGAAGGAAGCGAAGCGGGCGGAGCCGGGCTGCATTCTGCTCGACGTGCGTATGCCGGAAATGGACGGGCTGGAAGTTCAGGCAGAGCTGGCGCGGCGGGGCATCGCCCTGCCGGTCGTGATCGTGACGGGGCATGGCGATATCGCTATCGCGGTGCAAAATTTGGAAAACGGAATTGTACAGCATTGAGCTAGAGACCCTCATCGACCGTGAGGAAGGCAAATATGCCTATCTGCCGGATCATTTCTGGCCTGACGAGGTCAGCCCGGAAGAAATCATCCGGATGCATAACCTGCTGTCGAGCTTTCCCTCCTGCCATGTTCACTTCGGCGGTTCCGGTGACGCACCTTCTGTTGCTGTCCGCGTTCTACGATAGCGACCCGGAGCAGACGATCGTCAGCGTTTCGAATTCGACGGTCATGATGAGGTCCTTCTTTGACGCCTTTCCGAAGCTGAAGAAGGTCTACTTCATCCCCTTCCCGAAGAATTACACCTGGCATTACATCGCCCGGAGATTTTTCAAGTCCTCCGACATCTGCCTCGGACTCGGGGCAACGCCGACCACAACGGCCGACTACAAGGAATGGAATGCCGACCTCGACATTTTCAAGACCTACGGCATTCGGCAGCGGCCCGCATGGGCGGTGAACTTCGGGAAGAATCGCCTGGCGCCCCGGCAGGTGACCCTCCAGCCGAGGGGCAGCCTCAAGGGAATGGTGGGAAGCAAGCGCAATGCCCTGAACACCCAGGACTGGGGACGCCTGCTCTCGTACCTGGAAAAGAAAGGCGTGAGGCCGGTCATCATCGGCACGCCCGATGAAGCCGCTGAATACCCCTGTTTCGGCAATGCCATCGACATGCGCAGCTACTCCTTCGCCGAGCAGATGAAGCTCATTGCAGCCAGTGATTTCTTCATCGGAGCCGACTCGTGGGGCAAGACGTTCTCGGCGCTGGCAGGCATCCCCACGTTTGTCTTTCACGCGCTGAGGGGTGACGACCTGAAAGACTGGAAGGATGCCTCCGATCATGTTTTTCTCGATCCCTGGGATGAGATCACCGTCGTGAAGGATTTCAAGGAATTCCGGAAGTCCTTCGACGAGGCATGGCGGGAGAGATTTCTGTCAGCCGCGGACCTGAAAATCCGCTGGGAGGGCTCCCAGTTTGTCCATCACTCCCTGGCCCTCGTCAACCGGGAATTGTGCCTGCGCCTCATCGAGGGGGGCTGCGATGTTTCCATCGTGCCCTATGAACGGGACCAGTTCACCCCGAAGGACGAACCCCGTTTCAAACCGATCGCGGAAAGGACGAACAAACCCCTGTCCGGTCCCGCCGACGTGCATGTCCGTCATCAGTGGCCGCCCAACTTCACCCCCCCGCCCGAGGGTCACTGGGTCATCATCCAGCCATGGGAATTCGGGAGCATCCCCAGGGAATGGGTCCGCAACATGTCCGCTCACGTCGACGAGGTCTGGGTCCCCAGCCATTACGTCCGCGACTGCTACATCCAGAGCGGCGTCCCCTCGGAACGGGTGTTCGTCGTGCCCAACGGGGTGGACATCGGCCTGTTCAATCCCGACAATGCCCCTTATCCGCTCAAGACGAAGAAAACATTCAAATTCCTCTTCGTGGGCGGCACCATTCAACGCAAGGGCATCGACATCCTGCTCGATGTCTACACGAAGACATTCTCATCCGGGGACGATGTCTGCCTGGTCATCAAGGACATGGGCGGACAGACCTTCTACAAGGGGCAAACGGCGAAGGACTGGATCGGCCGCTTCCAGGCCGATCCGGGATCTCCCGAGATCGAGTACATCGAGCATACGCTCAGCGACCGGGAAATCGCCGGCCTCTACACGGCCTGCGACTGCCTCGTCCACCCCTACAGGGGCGAGGGCTTCGGCCTGCCCATCGCAGAGGCCATGGCCAGCGGGCTCCCGGTCATCGTGACCGGCCACGGAGCGGCGCTTGACTTTTGCGATGACAAAACATCCTATCTGATTCCCGCGAAAGAGGTGAGATTGCCGGAAAAGCGGATCGGCGAATTCGACACGGTCGATTTCCCCTGGCTTGCCGAGCCGGACAAAGAAGGCCTGGCCCGGCTGATGAGACATGCGGAGACTCACAGGGAAGAAGCCGCTGCCAAGGGTGCCCTGGCCGCTGAATTCATCCGAGCGAACTTCACCTGGGACCACGCCGCAGAGGCCGTGAGGAAGCGTGTCCGTGAACTGTGCGGAAAACCGATCGTCCGGCAGAAACGACAAGGCGATCCGACCAGCCGGAAAGAAGGTATTCATCAGGAGCTTCTGTCCATTATCATCCCGGTTTCCGGGGAGGCCTCGAATCTCAGGAGTTGCGTCGATTCGATCCGCAAATGGACGCCGGAGCCGCATGAAATGGTCTTCGTGGAATCGGAGGCGGCTTCGGGCGTCAAAAAATGGCTGAAAAAGATCAGCCAGAGGGATCCCTTGTGCAGAGTCGTTCAAACCGACGGTCAACCCCCTGTTTCCGATCCGGTCCGCCTCGGGGTTCGCTCCTGCACAGGAAAATATGTCGCCGTTGTGGAACCGGACATCGTGGTGACGGAAAACTGGTCCGCAGGCATGCTCGAAGCGCTTGAAAGCAGCGCCGATATCGGGATTGTGGGGCCCATGATGGTCAACACGAAAGGCCGGCAGAACGTGCCCGGCACCGAGGGACTGTCCACGAGTAACCTTGAAAGCCATGCCGCTGCTTTCCAGAAGCAGAACAGGCACCGCCGCGTATTTTCCGATCGCCTCTCGAGATCCTGCATGATGTTCAAACGAACCGTGGCCGATGAAATCGGGCTCACTCATGATGGTCAGCAGAGAGAGGGATGTGATCCGGACGAATGGTGCCTGAGATCGATCTATTCAGGCTACCAGAATCTCATTGCCGGAGACGTTCTCGTCTACCGATCAGGCAACGGAGACGGCAGCGGACAGGGGATCCCCTGTGGCGCAGCCGGGGAGAGGAAACGGAGTACCTTCGCGGCGAAAGGGGGCTGTCTCAACGCCGGCACTCCGGACGGTAAGCGTTTTCTTGCCATGCTCGCCTTCAGAGAGGCAAAGGAGCGCTTCCAGCAGGGTGACCTCAAAGGCGCGACAGAGGCCTGCCTCGAAGCGATCAAATTGGCTCCCTGGAAGAGAGAGTTTTACCTCGCCCTGGCGGAGATGCTGATGCAGACGAAGCATTTCCGGGAGGCCCTGGATCTTCTCAGGGAAAGTGACCCCGGGGAGCAGGATGAAAAAACCGTTTCCTTGCTCGGATGTATCCATGAAGGGCTAGACGAGGACGAGGAAGCCGGCCGCAAGGCGGATCGGGCCCTGGCGATGAGTGCGCAATCAGCCCGGGCACTGAACCTCAAGGGTGTGATCGCGTTCAAGCGCGGTGAGGCGGAGAAAGCGAAGGCCTTTTTCAAGAAAGCGGCCGAGGCCGATCCCTCCTGGGGCGAACCCTTGACAAACATGGGTGTCCTTCAGTGGTCCGTTGGCAACAGGAATGAAGCCCTGTCTCTCCTGGAGAGGGGCTTTATCCTCTCTCCCCATGTGGAGGATATTGCCGACCGGTATCACGCGGCATCGACATCGCTCGAGGTTGACGGCCGTGCGGAGAACCTCTTTCGAGAAGCCCGGGGGCTCTATCCATCAAGCCGCCGCATTGCCTTTCTCCTGATCGATCTCCTGATAAGCGCAGGAAAAACACGCCGGGGCGATGGAAGAGATCGAGGCCGCCATGGCGGCTTTCGACGTGGACGAGGGGTTCATCGCCGCCGCCCTCGAGGTGCGCGGCAAGATCGGTCCCCTGGAGATCCGGGAAAAAGACGGCGGGGAAACGCTTTCCCTCTGCATGATCGTCAAAAACGAGCAGTCCAACCTCGTCCGCTGCCTCTCGAGCGTCAAGGCCGCCGTCGACGAGATCATCGTCGTCGACACGGGCTCGACGGACCGCACGAAGGATATTGCGGCGGTTTTCGGTGCGAAGGTCTTCGATGCCCCGTGGAACGACGATTTCGCCGAAGCGCGAAACACCGCCCTGTCCAAGGCGACGGGCGACTGGATCCTCGTGTCTGGACGCCGACGAGGCGGTCTCGCCGGCCGACTGCTTGAAGCTCAAGGGTCTCCTGAAGCATGCCGGGAAGCGGAAGGGCTCTGCGGGCTGGCTCGTGACGACGAGGAATTATTCGCCCGACATGAACCTCGAGGGCTGGACGCGCCAACGACGGCTCGTACGGATCGGAAGAAGCGGCTTCGGGCTGGTTCCCCAGCGTCAAGGTCCGCCTGTTCCGGAACGACCCGCGCATCCGCTACGAGGGCGCCGTCCACGAGATGGTGGAGCCGTCCATGAAGAGGGCGGGGCTCGCGTGGCGTTCCTGCGACGTGATCGTCCATCACTACGGCACCGTCACCGGTGGCGGCGGACCGTCCAAAGGGGAGTCCTACTACCGGCTCGGGAAAAAGAAGATCGATCAAACGGGCGGCGATCCCCGCTCGGTCTACGAGCTTGCCGTCCAGGCGTCCCGGTTGAAAAAATATGGCGAGGCCGTCGCTCTGTGGCATCGCTACCTTGCATCGGGCTGCGGGGAGAACCGCCACCTTGCCTTCCTCAACCTGGGTCACGCCCTCATCGAAACGGGGCGCTACGCGTGAAGCCCGCGAGGCCTCTATGGCGGCCTTGTCGATCGATCCCGGCCTCAAGGAGGCCGGCCTGAACACAGCCCTCTGCGAGTTTTACACGGGCCGTTACAAGGAGGCCGTCAGCCGCCTGGAGGGCCTGGTTGCCGCAACACCCGATTACCCGCCTGCGTTCGTCCTGCTCTCTGCGGCCCGGCTGCTGTCGGGAGAGAAAGGCTCTGCAGAGGAAATGGTTCAAACATTAAGAAAACGAAATATCAACGGCGCCCCATTCTACCAGGTCTACGGACAGAAGCTCCACGAAGCCGGCCGGAACGAGGACGCCGAAACGATTCTCGAGGCGGCACGGAAAAGCTGGTCCGCGATGCTTGCATCCCTCGGCATCCCGGCGACGGCAGAAAACATCGGGGCGCTGATGGCTGCGGTCCCTCTCGACGACGCAGGAAAAACGGAGGCTCCTCCCGAGAAAGCGCATAAATCGACTCGCTCCGGCAGCGGGCGGCCCTGCCTTTCCCTCTGCATGATCGTGAAGAACGAGGAGCGCTCGATCGCCCGGGCCCTCGAGAGCGTGAAGACCCTCGCCGACGAGATGATCGTCGTCGACACGGGCTCCACGGACGGCACGAAGGAAATCGCGGCGTCCCTCGGGGCAAAGGTCTTCGACTTCCCCTGGACAGATGATTTCGCCAGCGCGAGAAACTTCTCCCTCTCAAGGGCAACGGGCGACTGGATCCTGGTCATCGACGCCGACGAGACCGTATCGTCCCGGGATCATGAAAGGCTCCGGATCTCATCGCTGAAGAGCCCGGCCGGAACCGGCGGCTATGATCTCACCACACGGAACTACGTGGTCGAGGCAAACACCGCGGGGTGGGTGGCCAATGACGGCTCCTACCGCGACGAAGAGGCCGGGACGGGCTGGTACCCCAACGGCAAGGTGCGGCTTTTCCGGAACGACCCCCGGATCCGTTTCTCCGGCGCCGTGCACGAACTCGTCGAGCAGTCGATGCTCGGGGCCGGCATGACCATCGCCGCATGCGACGTGCCGGTCCACCACACGGGAAAGCTCGACCGGGAGAGCGTTCTCGAAAAGGGGAAGCGCTACTATCTGCTCGGGCTGAAAAAGATCGAGGAATCGGGAGGCACCCCGCGCGCGATCCTGGAGCTTGCGATCCAGGCGGGCGAACTGGGCCGGTACGACGACGCGATCCGGCTGTGGAAGAGATTCCTCGACGGCAAACCGGTGCAGGACGTGAAGCTGGCAACCGTGAATCTCATCAATGCCTGCCTGAATGCGGATCGCTTCGACGAGGCGCTCCAGGAAGCCCGGAAGGTCGCCGGCCAGGCGAACGGAACGAGGGAGCTTCTGCTCAACTGCGCAGCCGCGGAATTCTTCACAGGCGATCTCCGCAAGGCCACCCGGATGGCGGAAAAAATCCTGAAAAAGGAACCGGACTATCCCCCTGCCCTGACCCTCCTTGCGGCCGCTCACGCACTGGCCGGTCACGCGGGGAAGAGCACCGAATGCCTGCAGCGGCTTCGCGAGAAGGGGCTCCAGCTCCGTTCCCAGATCCTTCCCGTCATCGAGAAGCTGCGGAAGGCAGGAAAAAAGGACGAGGCGGATCGACTGCTGAGCCTGCTGGATTGGCAGCCTCAGGCCGCCTGCGGCCCGACCCCGCCATCGCCGGACCGGAGCCGGCAGGGGAGCGGCTGTTCGGTGCAACGATGAATTTGTGATGAGTGCACGATGGATTCCCGCTTCCGCGGGAATGACGCATGCGAAACATGTTTCGGGGTATTCAACCGTTGACCGCGTCCAACGATAAGTATTTGTCATCGCGAACCACGTGAAGCGATCTCGGTGTTTCGATCGAGATTGCCGCGCACCCTGCGGGTGCTCGCAATGACTCTTCTGCCATGCCGCCGGGAATCTATATCTCTGGATCTGGACTTCATTCAATAAAACAGAA
>CAVWXH010000004.1:0-22482 GCA_963758915.1 uncultured Methanomicrobiales archaeon | reverse complement strand
GGGGTTCTGCTCCACTCGAGGACCTTCTTACCCCAGTACATCCGCATGTAGCCCTGCATTTTACCGGTTTTCACCATCTCCTGCTGGGCTGCATTCCAGTACGGGTCATGGGTTGCAGCATGCTCCAGTTCATCGAGAGAATACCTATATTCCCGCAGATCTGCCTGGTGAAGCGCCAGCGTTTTCTGTGCCCATGCAGGAAGTGATGAGAATGAATCGTAGTGGTCATTGTAACGGACAAAGTTCATGGCAAGCTCCCGGCGCACAATCAGTTGTTCGAGAAAGGCCGGGTACCGTTCCCGCCCTGTTCCTGTGCGAGGACTGCGAGGGTAACCGGCGATACCTGCCCAAAATGGAGGTAGGGGCTCATGTCCGAACCCCCGTCACCACCGGGATCATTGCGGTTATCACCATATCCCCCGAGTCGTTTGTCGAGAAATTGCAGAAACCTCCGGTTCGCTTCCGTTGTCCCACCTTTGTATAGAGCCGATGGAGGGACCGAACGGTCGATGGTGAGTTGTGAGAGTAGTGCACCGGGTGTTTCCCCGGCAAGCGTGGGAATGTCAAGGGCAAGAGAAGAACGCTCCGGTCTGTCCGTTTCAACATGGTGCAGGAACCTGTCCACATGGTAGGTGACCTTACGGCGGAACGTGGCGGCGGAGTATTCCTCTTTCTGGGATGCCACCTCTACCGGCACGACAACGTTTCCCTCAACCTGCACGAGAGGGCACGTGCACCGTCCGGCAACATCATGGTACCATACCTGCTGCTGCCGGAGGTATCCGCGGTCTACTATTACTAAGGCGGCGTTTTTCGCGAA
This sequence comes from uncultured Methanomicrobiales archaeon, assembly GCA_963758915.1. Taxonomy (GTDB): domain Archaea; phylum Halobacteriota; class Methanomicrobia; order Methanomicrobiales; family Methanospirillaceae; genus CAIKOD01. Next base: position 21,662 of record CAVWXH010000004.1, on the reverse strand, counting down.
GGAAAGGACTCCCTCGTCCGGGGTTTCAATCCTCATCACAAACCTGATCCCCAGGGATTCCAGGGAATGTGCGACGTCCACAAGCCCTTCCAGCATGAACTGGAAATGACGGAGGTTCGCCTCCGGGTAGGTCTGCCAGAGCCCGAAATAAACGATCAGCGGGAGGTTTGCATGGTCAGCCCGTTCGATTGCATACACAAGTGCCGGATTTTGTTCTGTCCGGTGCGAGGACTGCATCCAGTACAACACATAGTCCCCGGTGCGTACGGGAGCAGTATTGAGTACCCGGACCCGTTCCGGTTCAACGAGGGAGATCACAGGGATCTAATTATCCGGTGAGAGTATTGTTTTTTCTGCCGTTCTGGTTGTTAAATGAACCATGACTCAAACACCTTCGTTTCAGGTTTATCAGGGTACAAGACTTTAATAAAAGAAATGAGAATGGGCTTTTCAAAGCCCACAACTCCCCGTATCTTTGCGGATACCCTGACCTTCAGATATTCTGCACCGGGACAAAACTGTTCCCGGAATACTGCACAACGGTCTGTGGCAGTTCAATCCCCAGCGCCTCTTTGAGCACGTCCTCGATGGTTTTAACGGTAATGAAGGTAAGTTCATTCCGGACATCTTCAGGTACATCCTCGAGGTCCCGTTCGTTTTCCTCCGGCAGGATCACGGTGGTAATTCCCGCCCTGTGAGCAGCGAGGACCTTTTCCTTGATTCCCCCTACGGGTAACACTCCGCCGCTGAGGGTTATCTCCCCGGTCATCGCTACATGGGGGTCAACGGTCTTCCCGGTGATCAGGGACGCGAGCGCCGTAAAGAGGGTCACACCTGCCGAAGGACCGTCCTTCGGGGTAGACTCCTGATGGCACGTGGATATGGATGTCCCGCGTGATGAAGTCGAAACCGTTCTCCGTTCCTGCAAGCCGTGACCGGATGAGGCTCAACGATATCGTTGCCGACTCCTTCATTACGTCCCCCAGCTGACCGGTGAGGGTGAGTCTGCCGGTCCCGGGCATGAACGTACCTTCGATGAAGAGTATCTCCCCGCCGACAGGGGTCCATGCAAGGCCGGTAACAACACCGGGGACCGGTTCCTTCCGGGCAACTTCCTGCCGTACCGGTTCTTTCCCGAGGATCCCCGGGAGCATATCTGTTTTTACCACGAATGGCAGTTCAGCCTTCCCGGTAACAATCTTTTCGGATACGTGCCGTGCAATCTTCGCCAGCTGCTTTTTCAGCCACCGGACACCTGCTTCACGGGTGTATTTCTCAATAATTACCTTCAGTGCCTCGTCCTCCACCTGGAGCTGGTCTGCATCGAGACCATGCTCCTTCAACGTTTCGGGCAGCAGGTGGTCCTTTGCTATTGCGAATTTCTCGTTTTTCGTATAGCCCGAGATCTCGATCAACTCCATCCGGTCAAGGAGTGGTGCGGGGATTGTCGCGAGGGAGTTAGCCGTTGCGATGAACAGCACGTCTGAAAGATCGTAGGCGACCTCAAGATAATGGTCCGAGAAGGTGTTGTTCTGCTCGGGGTCGAGGACTTCGAGGAGGGCACTGGCCGGGTCCCCGGCGTAGGACATTGCCAGCTTGTCGATCTCATCGAGGATAAATACCGGGTTTTTCGTACCGGCCTTTTTTATCCCCTGGATAATCCTGCCCGGCAGTGCGCCGACATAGGTCCTCCGGTGTCCCCTGATCTCGGCCTCGTCCCTGACACCCCCGAGGCTGATCCTGATATATTTCCGTCCGAGGGCCCCGGCAATGCTCTTCCCAAGGCTCGTCTTTCCTGTTCCGGGCGGGCCTGCAAAGAGGAGGATCGAGCCCTGCTTCTCCTGCTTCAGTTTCATTACTGCAAGGTGCTGGATGATACGTTCCTTTACCTTTTCAAGGCCGTTATGGTGGCTTTCAAGTACCTTACGGGCTTCTTCGATATCGATGCTCTTCTTCTCTTCCGTCACCCAGGGAAGGTCGAGCAGGAGGTCGAGATAGTTACGGATCACTGAACCTTCATGGTTGTGGGGCCCCCCGGTCTCGAGTTTCTTCACCTCTGCCAGTGCTTTTTTCCGCACGTCTTCCGGCATCTTTGAATTTTCAACCCGTTCCCGGTACCCGCTATCCCCTGTATCTCCTTCGCTTTCATTCAGCTCCTCCTGGATCACCTTCAGCTGCTCCCGGAGCATTGCTTCCCGGTTGGACTTACTCACCCGGTCTGAGACTTTCTTTGCCATCTCTATCCGGATGTTGATGTCATCTCTTGTTTTATTGAGGAGCTCAAGGAACGTGGTGTACCGCAGCAGGACAGAGTCAAGCTCAAGAAGTGCCTGTTTTTCGGCAAGGTCAACCGGGAGGTAGGGCATAACGAATCCCATGATCTGCTCGATAGAGTCCATCCGGTCGAGTGGCCCGGTGAACTGTTCGGAGCCCGGGAACCTGCTGCTGATCTCGTGGATGGTTGTTTTAATGTCTTCGAGGATCCGGGCCTGAAGGTCATCTCCAAGGTCCTGGATATCCGGGAGCGGTGTATATACGGCACTGAGCCGCCCGTCCTTTTCGGCCAGGGTTACCACTCTTACCCTCTGCATAACTTCCGCACAGATCAGGTACCCGTCGTTGGCAGGCTGCACGTGCGAGATCTTAAATCGGTTTCCGGTCTGATACAGGGACTCCCCGGTCAGCTCTGAAGGCCTTGTGCCACTTTTTACGGTAAGCCCGACTGCATATGCAGCCCCTGTATCTTTCATTTCGGCCAGCAGGAGGTCTCCGGTGACCTGGTCAACCTGGAATTTTGTCCGGTTGTTTGGGTAGACGACGATCTCAAAGAGCGGTATGACAATTTTTTCCTGTGTGTCATCAGTTTGTGCCTGTTGCATTGTTTCCTCGTTCATATAGTTCGAATTTACCAAAAATTAAGATCAGGACAAAAAATATTACCTGACTTTCTGCAGGATCTCAACCAGGAGATCCAGCTCATGTTCATCCAGTGAATTCATCATCCGTTCAATCACCCGCTGCATAGCGGCTTGTTCAGCTTTTGCGATCTTCTGTCCCTTTTCGGTCAGGCGGATGTACAGGATCCTGCCATCAGCGGGGCATCGTTCGCGGAAGACGCATTCCATCCGGACAAACCTGTTGATCATCTCTGTGATGGTAGGTTTCGAGTTCCGGGTGATCTCGGCAAGCCTGCTGAAGGTGATTTCCCCATGTTGATCGATGACTTTCAGGTATGCGATCTGTTTGACCGTTATATCCGACAACCCGCATTCAGAGAAGATACTGCAGGAACAGTCGTTTTTGAGCCGGATAAGGCCTTCAAATGCTTCACACAGATCCTCTCCCTGTTCTGTCATACGTCGATCTTTCGTTAGCTCAGGCTTTACCTAACTATATACTTGCTGGTCAGGACACTTCCCGAAAATCAGCGGGGGTCTTCGCGGTGTTATCGGGGCACAGCTGATTGATGTACAACCGGGACCTTTCCTGAAGGCGGCTGACAATTTTTCGGAGCCTGATGGCAGATCAACACATTCTAAAAGGTTGATTATCGGTACAGGACCGATGCCCCGGAGGACCTCACTCCCCCGGATCACCGTCCCCGCTGCAGGCCCCGTGCAAAAATGTTTCAGGTCCGGAATTGTGCGTGTTCCGTGAAAAAAAGAGGCCTCTGTTTTTGTTTTATGCATCGTTTTTCCTGGTTGGCCGGGTCCTGAAGTAACCCGGTGCTAAGCGGGAAACTGCTATAAAAATGGCTATGACTTCGGGCCTCTTGTCACCTGTCCGCCGGCAGCACGGATTGTTTCTTCGATGTTCCCCAGCAATTCTTCGTCATTGAGGGCGAAACCAAGCAGTCTCAAACCGGTTCACGAGTGCGATGGGCTTGAGGATGACAAGCGGTTTTTTACCTTCGGTTTCACCGGGATAATCCGGCGGAACAACCGTCATGGTGTCGTCCTCCCATACCGCAACATTCCCATAACCCGCCGCATCCCAAAGTTTCTGTACAATATCCTGCGTAATCATATCTTTTTCACCACTTCGTCAGCACCGGAACGTATGGTCCTACTCCTATAATCATCTTATTACTATACCAGGTCTCTAAAAAAAAGATGTACGGAAGCAATCAGGGCAATAATATCGTGATTCACCCGGATATACCAGGTATCAGTCGATCTCATCATGACTGCCATTCTGTTCGCAGTCAAGGGAAAGATTAAACAGAACGCCGCGAAACAGTGTCCTGATCAATCATGAAGAATAGAATAGCAATTCTGACGGCCCTCGTGGTTCTCGTTGCCCTTCTGGCGATTGGAACTGTTTCGGCGGCTGATACAAGCGATGATCGGACAATTACAGCTTCAGGGACCGGCTCTGTTATCGGTACCCCGGACCGTGCCCAGATTTCACTCGCTGTCGAAACAGAGAATATTGATGTAAAAGCAGCCCAGGCGGAAAATGCTGCCATAATGACAAAAGTTATGGATGCACTGAAGGCTGCCGGGATCCCGAAAGATGCCCTCAAGACGACCGGTTACAACATCTACCCGGTATACGATGATTCAAAATTCCCTATCGGGCAGAAGATCAAGGCCTATCGCGTAACGAATACCCTGACGGTCACCCTCCACGATGTAAGCCGGACCGGTGAGGTTATTGACATCGGTGTTGCGAACGGGATTAACCAGGCGAACTCCATCCAGTTCCTCCTCTCGGATGAACAGGCACAGGTGCTCAGGACCGAGGCGCTGAAAGAAGCAACTGCCAGGGCGGCCGCCGATGCACAGACTGTCGCCACCGCACTCGGTGTCAACATTACCGCGGTAAAGACGGTTGATGTCGGCCAGGGGTACACCCCGGTGCTGTTCCAGAACTATGCAAGGAGTGATTCGGCATCCGGGGCAGCGCCAACACCGATCCAGCCGGGTGACGTGACCGTGACGGCAACCGTCACGGTGACATACCTGATCCGATAACCCCCTCATCCTTTTTTATTCCCCGCCTGGTTACTGCGAATTGTCGCATTTTTCATTGAAATCCTGGAATTCTAACAATTTTCGGGAGCGATACATTTCAGGTACCCGCTATCCATCCGGACGGTGGAGAGTACGAGAGGAGAATTAAGAATTGCCTCGTGAAAAGAATTCTTAAGAATACACGTTGAAATGATCAACCAATTAATGAGATTGAACAGAGTTGAATGAACCATGGCAGAGTTGGTGAAAATGATTCGGTATGTGTGTCTCGAATGCCATTATATTTATGATCCGATAAAGGGAGACCCAAAAAATGGGATAACTCCTGGGACAGCATGGAAAGATGTTCCTGACACCTGGCGCTGTCCTGAATGCAAAATCCTCAAGGCAAAAAAAGGTGTTTTCAAACCGCTTGATGAATAATATTCTTACCGTTCATTTTTTTTCGTAATCAACAGTACATTCCGTGATTCCGGGTGGAAAAAATCAGATTTGACGCTTTCGAATACATACTATCCTGTATATCCGTTGTCCCACGACGCTTGAAATTAATTCCCGTATCTCCGGTTGAAAAAAGTGTTTCGATATAGGGCACAAGGAAGCCGGTTTTGTCCCCTTCCTCGTCAGGTGATAATCAGGGCGAAGATCACACCGGCAATACCTGCAGCGGTTGCAATTGCCATGGTCTCGAGCACCGTCCGGAATAACGGGCGCTGGCCAAGCCGTGCCCGCCCGATACCCAGCAGGAGCAGGAGCACCGCAGTCCCCGCAATGCAGACATACTTCGCCTCTTCAACTGGCAGGAACGCAAACGGGATAACCGGGGTCATCGCAGCGATGAAGTCAGCAATCCCCATCCAGCATGCATGGACATAGGGCGGGGCTTTCTCTGCCGGCGTCTCCTCCTCGGCTGATACCGCATCCTCAAACTTCTGGATGGTGAGGGGATTCGTCTGGAGATCAACCTGGATCGCATCAAGACTTGTCTGACTCAGGCCGGAGCCCTGCAGATCACCCATCAGTTTCTTCACAGCAACATCGGGATCACGATGGATCTCTGCCGCCCGCCGTTCCGCTTCCACGCGGGCCGCATCCTTTTCTGACTCAAGGTCCATGAAGACACCCGCCATCATGGAGACTGTTGCCGCGATTGCTGCGGTTGCACCGGCAAGGAGGATAACATCACCGGACTGGGCACCCGCCAGCATACCGGCCACGAGGCCGAAAATCGAGACGGTACCGTCCGACATGCCAAAGACAATCTCACCGAAGGAGCAGCGGAACGATTCTTTAACCCTGCTGATCCACGAAACATGTTGTTCGCAATTCATGACGGGAACAACCTCACACAGGACAGATTCATGCTGTACTCTCTGACTCGTAAAAATTTAAAGGATAAAGAAACGCAATTGAGGGGAACTCTTTTTGTTTTCAGGGCTTGTGGAATCGTGGTGAAAGAGCCGGAACCCCTTTTAGCATTTTCAACTTAATCCCGGGGTATATTTTTGTGATAGTACAACGAACAACCTCACTATCCGGTATCGGCTGGAGGTTGGATCCCCTGTCGTTTGAATGTAGTCAGTGTGGAGAATGCTGCAGCTACCTGGGGCAGGTTCATACCATAATAGAGGAATCCGGGAATTATCATTTTCTGGTGAATAACCAGTACACGGGTGAAAAAACAGCGGTATCTGTTGACCCGGACAAAATATCCCTCTTTTGTGATACGAGTATTTTTTCCGAACGCCCCGAGGCATGCCCGTTTTTCCGGTATGATGCGCCGTCTGAAAAAGGATATTGTACCATCCACCAGACACGCCCTGAGATCTGCAGGGACTATGGCTGCTGGCGCCTGCTGATCCTGAATCCGGGTGGAAAAAGGGCCGGAAGAATCATGTGCCAGCGTCACCTGGCCTCAGAAGATGAGGCCCTGACGCGGCTTTTCGAAGAGCAGATCAACCACCTGGCAGGGTGTGACGATGCCGCCTGGGACGACCATGTGATCCGGATCCTGGTCAGTGCTGGTTATACCGTACGGACATGACCGGGCGGTCTGAAATCCGTTTTTGCCCAATACCCTGTACCCTATATCAATAACGGCAACCGGAAATATTTCACAGGTCTGTACAGTATCTTTTTACCCTCCGGCCGCTAACTGGGCTATATGCCTTCATTTTCCCCCCTCGTCATCCTTATTCTCGCCCTGTTCCTTCTCCTGGCAGGCTGTACCGGACCTGGGCAGGGGCTCCCTGAAAGTCCGGCAACCTCTTCACCTGTGGTTACGCTTCCTGCTCCAGGTTCCCCTGGACAGGGGGCAGGCCATGTCCCGGTTAAAAAAGTCCGGGTCGATGACATTGAGGTTGCATACAAGGATTTCGGCCAGGGAAAACCCCTCCTTCTCATCATGGGATACGGGTCTACGATGGACCTCTGGCCACCGGCGGTCCTCGCGAACCTTTCTGCACATCACCGGGTAATAATCTTCGACAACCGGGGGATGGGAAATACCACCACGTCTGACAAGCAGTTCTCCATTTCGCTCTTTGCTGACGATGCGGCAGGGCTTCTGGATGCCCTGAATATCAGCCGGGCCGATGTCCTCGGCTGGTCTATGGGTGCCGATATCACCCAGGAACTGGCACTCCGTCATCCCGGGAAGGTCGACCGGCTCATCCTGTATGCCGGGACGGTCGGTGGAAACGAGAGCATTCCGGCATCGCCGGCCGTCCTGGAGCAGCTCACCAATTCGTCCGGTTCTGCACGTGAACGGGGTGAACGGCTGTTTTCGCTCCTGTTCCCTGCGGCCTGGCTCCGTGACCACCGAACCCGCGACCTACTTCCCGTTCCCGACTGAGACATCGCCTCCGGAGAGTTACGATCGCCAGGTTGAGGCCATCAGCTCATGGAACGGGACATACTCCCGCCTCCCGGGTATCCGGTCACCGACACTGGTCCTGAACGGGGCTGAGGACGTAATCAGTGTCCCGGAAAATGCATTTGTTATTGGAGGGAGTATTCCGGGTGCATGGGTCATCCAGGTACCTGGTGGTGGTCACGGGATGATGTACCAGTACCCGGAGAAGTTCGAACGGATTGTTACGTTCTTCCTGGACTCATAAATCACGTACAATAATTGTCAGAATCCGGTACAGATCCATTTTTTTGCATCAAGTTCACCCCTGCAGCCATTAAATCTGAACCCTGTCAGTAACGAGTCCGACCATGACCTGATACGAACTGGTGATGCGGACATTGCCCAGGCTACATGATGTGGAACAGCCCGTTCGGCGATGAATCCGGCCCTTTCATAAACCAGGTACTTCCAAAAACGGGGTGCATGAGGTCTGTACTCCGGTGGAGGTACGTATCTCAGTTTCATGGTCTTTATTTACAGAACCCCAATATACAGGTATACCGGTGAACAAACCAGATGACACCCGAAAACCTTCCACGGTTTAAAAAAGAGATCAACAGTTTCTTTGCATTAGTCCTCCTGAACCTGGTATTCGGCGCCATGGCGATGGCGTTCGGGATGCAGTTTATCGTTTCATCCGTCCTGGGGCTGACAGGATTACCGGCAACAACAACTCTTCGGGCACTTACCGGCATCTTCGCCATGGTATGCTTCGGGCTCGGGCTCAGCTGGGTACTGTTCAGTGCGAAGATTCTCCAAGGGGTTACTATGATCCGCAGGGAATTCCGGGACCATAAAGAGCCGGTACCAGAGGAGACTCTCACCTGCTGGATTGTAAGGATGACTGCCCACTACCGCGGGAATAAAAAACCGATCCGTAATATGATCCTTGTCTGCACACTGGGCGGTTTCTGTTTCCTCATCCTTGGTGTTCTCAACAGCCTGGAATTTTTTTCCTTCAGCCTGTCTTCGGGCAGTTTCTCGCTGAACAGCTACCTCCTGATACCCTCGGCACTCCTGGCGCTTGGTGTTGGGATGGTGAGCCTGCTGAGTTCATTCTATTTCATGAAATTCTCAAAGACCTGGGACCACCGTGAGGATGAAATTTCACGGTCAGAATCTGAACTGGCGAAAAAACTGGGGTTGGACCGGACATGAGCGGGCGTCGGACCGTCTACGAGATATACTGGGAGATCCTTGTGTTCTGCAAAACCCCGAGGTCGTTTACCGGGATCATCGGCCGTTGCGACCTCAATTCGAAGACCGGGCAGGAATACCTCGAATTTCTCGAATCCCGCGGGTACCTGTCCCGGGTACAGAATGACGGAAAAACCCTGTATGCCAGCACTGAGCAGGCCGCGGAGTACATTACCCTCTTCAACAGGCTGTACCAGCAACTGTTCGACACGATACCCGGGTTTAAGCTGTAGTGCGGGACGGGTCCTTTTTTGCCGTTAAAACAGAACGGATAGTATGCATGAGCTCGCCGGGGCCTGGACCGAAAGGAAAGGGCTGGTATTTATCGCGCTGAGTGCGGTTATTTACCTGCTAATCCTGATTCCCTTCAACCAGGTCCACTGGGATATTGCGGGGGTCTCGCTCCGTCCGGCAGCAGCCCTTCCGGTTGTCCTTGGGATCCTCTGGGGCCCGGCGGCTGCCTGGGGTCTTTGCATCGGGAACGTCGCCGGAGACCTTTTTGGTTCCTGGTCCCCGATGAGCATCTTTGGATTTCTCATCAACTTCCTCTACCCGTATCTCTCGTACCTGGTATGGCACCGGCTGATGAAAGGGCACGATATCCGGATGGGGTTCTATAGCACCGGGTGTTTCTGGCTGGTATCATTTGTCATTACCCTCGTCTGCATGGCCCTCCTTGCAACATGTGGGACCGTCTTTTTTGGCCGTCCTTTTGAGAGTAAATTCATCAGTTATTTTGGCAACAACATCTTCTGGGTCATGACCGCCGGGACGGTATTATTCTGGCTGACCCTTGGACCTGCGATCAGGAACGGATTTGTATATGGAAGAGAATGGGTCATGCGGAAAACGATTCCGGAGTCCTGAATGGAACATGACCGGATAAACGTTCATCCCCCAATACCCGGGCCCCCCCGAATTTTTGAGAATTGTAGCATTGAGGTATCAATGCGAGACCTGTCATAGGTAAAGCCTGCGACCCGGTGAAGATACCATTAAACAACACCTCCACATACCATATTCCGAAGTGAATACCATGGAAAAGATCACGCTCGGCCCGATGCCGTACATGAGTGTTATGCCAACCGTCCTTGTGGGAGCAAATGTGAAAGGAAAGCCGAACTATATGACCGCTGCCTGGGCCACGGTCGCCTGCATGGCGCCCCCGATGGTCTGCGTGGCGATCAACAAGGTACGGTATACCGCGAAGGGGATCGATGAGAACAAGACCTTCAGCCTGAATGTCCCGTCTGAAAACCAGGTAGTCGAGACCGATCACTGCGGGCTCGTCTCCGGTGTGAACGAGGACAAGACCGGTGTCTTCCGGTCGTTTTACGGGAAACTGAAGACAGCACCAATGGCAGAAGAGTGCCCGGTCAACATCGAATGCAAGACTGTTCAAGTCAGTTGAGTGCGGAAGTCACCTGCTGTATATCGGGGAGATCATGGAGATCCATGCCGACCGGTCATGCCTGACAGATGGAAAACCCGATGTCGAAAAGATCAACCCGATTGTCTACGCCCAGATGAATTATTTTGGCGTTGGGAAGTCAGGTTGAAAAGGCATTCTCGGCCGGGAAGAAGTACCAGAAGAAATAAACCTTTTTTCTGACGTTCGGGTGTTGGGCCCGTCGTCAGGCACCGGTCGGCTTTCCGAGGGTTATGGTGTAGGAAAAACGGCTCCCCGAGAATTCCCGTTCAGTAAAACCAGCAGCAGCGGCAAGTTTCCTGACGGTGCCCCGGGTCTGGAAATGGGGGTCCCGGATGGTCTCCTCGATTACCAGGAAACCTCCGGGCTTAAGGGCCAGAAAGATCTCCTCCAGGGCTGCATTCCGGTCCGGGATCTCTCCCAGCACCGTCACCATTACGGCCCGGTCGAACCGGTTGTGCTCAAGTTTTCCCTCCCCGGCGCCGATCTGAAGAAAACGGATATTGGTGAGGTTCGCCGAACGGGACCGGTTCCCGGCTTCCTCGAGCATCCCCTCCTGGATATCGATCGCAGTGACTGCTCCTTTGGGGCCGACTGCATGAGCTATGGGGATGGTGAGCCGGCCAGGGCCACAGCCGACGTCCAGCACATCCAACCCGGGCCGAAGATCAAGGTGCCTGATTGTTTTCTGCGTACGTTCGCTCATTTCCCCGGAATGGGGGGAATCAAGCATCCCTTTCATCCATACCGGGCAGGGGATAACGTACCGGCGGGATGCGAACCGCCACGCTATGGGCGATGATGATGACGAGTGTGATGAGGATAATGACGAGGTACAAAATGAAACTCATGAGGTGTCCTGTTCCGTTGGTTGATAAAAGAAAGGATGCAGGGAACCTTATTTTTTTGGACGTCGCGACAGGCCGGAACCTGCAGGAAAAATGGTACAATAATAATGTTTCCGGCTGGCGCAGAACTCCCCCGGTGCCAAAAGGGGGGTTAAATCTGCATTAACCCCGAATTTTTCAAAGAAGTACCGAAAACCGGATACCGGACCTGCCTTTCCTTTGCACCATAAGAGATAACGTTCCATAACCAGAATAATCCACATGCGACTGGTATTGGTTATCAGCATCCTTCTGGTTGTTACCTGCCTTACCGGCGGGTGTGTCTCCCATACAATAAATCCACAACCGTTACCGGGTCCGTTGCCTGCTGTCCCCGGCGACCGGTCACCAATTATGGTGGTTCTGCAATTGTAATTTCATTCCAAAGCGACGGGATTTCGACATCCTACCCGGAAGCAAAGGACCTGTTCATTAAGGGACTGACCAACCTTACACAATATGGCCAGTACAACGAGTCACTGCACTACTTTGATGCCGCCCTTGCAATCGATCCGGGATTTTACCGAAGCCTGGATAGCAAAGGGGGTCGCCCTTCATAACCTGAAACGTTACGACGAGGCGATTACCTGCTATGACCACGCCCTGGAGATCAGTCCGGATGATGCAGGTACCTGGCACCTGAAAGGAATGGCATTCCGTGACTGGGGGAAAAATGAGGAAGCGGCGGAATGCAACAGGAAAGCTGCCGGACTTGATCCCCGGTACGGGAATGGTTAATTCATCCCAGTCAGACCAGTGCCGGTGTAAAAATCGCCAGCAACAGGAGCTCTTCATCACCGGCGCTCACGATATGATGGATTCCCGGCGGTGTGACGAATGTCTGGCCGGGCTCTATGGTTACTTCCTTGTCCCCGATGACAAACACGCCGTTCCCGCTGATGATCAGGTTCCATTCCCACTGGGTCGCATGATCGTGGTCCCCGACCTCACAGTCTTTTAAAATTTTCACCAGGTGGTAACTGAGTTTGCCATCGGTATCTTTCCCGGTCACGAGGCCTTTTAAGAAGACCCCTTTCCATTTTGAATGCGGGCTCCATGGTATTTCAGCTGCATCTGTTTCAAAATCCGGAAAGAGGACTGCACCCTGTTCAAACATCTCCGTGATGTGCTTCATGTCCATAATTATTCACGTTCCCTTCCACCTTAAAAAATGGCTGGAGTTGCCAACTTCCCCTCCCCCCAAACCTTTTTTTTCGCCCGGAAAGCCAAAATCGGATTGCCAATAAGCAGCTGGCCTGCTTTATTCTGTATTCTCTTTATTCTGGCCATATCCACCCCCGGACAACACGGAGTTAATGGAATACCTAACGGAGAAAACCGTGACCCGGTCCAGGACAGGCCTGCATGAGGCTGCCGTTTTGCTCTATTCTTTCAGGAACTGTTAACGCTGTTAATAATGCCGGATGCAGGGACCGAAGTGGTGCCGGGCATTCCATGATCCGGAAACATTCCCCGGATATCGAAGATGTGACCAAAAAAAGCAGTTTCGGCAATTACATAATCCAGGACTATCCCAAAATTCAGAGGATATCTTTATTGTTCATAAGTGTCTCTATCTGACCTGAGGTAAACGGTATGGTAAACATTGGAGGACTAGGTGGGATTATCAGCGGGGGACTCAACTCTCCCGAGGGCAAGGAACAGATCATACAATTTCTTACATCCCCTGAAGGGATGGCAATGATTCAGAAGTTTATTGGAAGTCCCGAGGGAAAGCCTCTTGCGGGGCAGCTCCTGATGCCAATCCTCGGGAATCTCGGGGTTCCTGAAACGGTCTCGCAATCGTTGCAGCAGTACATCCCGAAATAATCTTATTTTCAGACCAGGCAATAGTGATAACCCGGATTGTTTCAATTGTTTATGCTGAGCTTCAGATTCACCGTCCCAGTCGATATCATATCTTTTTAATGAATCTATTCAGGGCTGCTTTTCTATTTTTCACAGCCGGCCAGTGAATGTTATTGGTCCCGGCCGGTAAAAATGTTGAATAGAACCGGCCCTATTCAGTAATAAATACCTGCAGTCCGGATATTTTACCGGGGTTTAGGGAAATCATCCCCTCTGATACTTTCCCGAGGAATTCTTTTCTCTCAAGGGCTGCCTTTGCCACTGCCAGGGATTTCACCTGAAGCGTGATGGAAGCTATCATGTTCCGTTCAGATTTTTTCAGGTGAACAGTGACCCCGCTGCCACCGTCCCGTTGTTCAGGTACCCCTCCTGCAGCTCCGGGAAGTATCTTCTGCCATTGTCCGAGGACTGAAGGGTCTGCATATTCAATGGTGATCTCCTTCAGACCGGTTACCCCCAGTTCCCCACCGTTTGCAGTTGCAAGCATCTGCTCCATATGCTGGCGGAAACCGCTCTGGTCCCTGAAGGTATATTCGCAATAAAAAATCAGGGAACCGGGCATCATATCACTGAGTTCGAGGTTTTTCCAGAGTGTCATGGATGTCCCGTTCTGCACAACACTGAACGGCAGAATCGGGCCACGGGGGACTTTGCCGGCATCGAGGACGTTGACGGTGGACTCAAGGGGTTCTGATGGCTGGAATGCAATCCCGATGATCCCGTTGCCATCCGGGATCAGGCCCTGCGATCTCATCTCTTCCGAGCTGTTCAGGACCTCCAGGTTTACGTTCCCGAACGAGACCCCGCCGCTTTTAAACGGGCCGTAGTCCACCATCGGCCAGGCAATGGGTAGCCCGAGATCTTCACTGAAGAGCTGATAGAGTTGTTCCGGTTCCGGTACCTGGACCATGAGGTGATCGACCTGCTCTATCGTTGGTGGGAACGGCGTCAGGTCCACTATTAACACCTGCTCTCGCACCCGGATGCCTTCATTGGATCAGTGCCGGCAGTCCTGTTGCACTCCTCCACGCATGACACGCATTTCGTGTATCCCTCCTGTTTTACCACGCTGCAGGACCCGTTGATATTCTGGCATGACGCGAGGCTCCGGCACTTGTCACCCAGCTGGTACTCCATGGTGCACATTTCTACGACATCCGGGCCGCAACTGATCTCCATGCCATGACAGTTCTGTATCCCGCATGCAGCCTGTTCGATCACCGCCGTATCGGTATTTTCCCAGTTGATATGGAGGTCCTTCCAGGCTATCGTCCCGTTCCCGCCATGGGTCCGTGGAGGTGTTTTTATGATAAGGCGGATTGTTACGGGCGGTTTCTCCTTTCCCATGTCATCAGGCGAATATGTCCAGTAGATTGTCTGGTTCATGGTATCGACGGTTTGGTTATGCTGGATAACTTTCCAGTCCGGGGCATTCCAGCTGACGAAATAGCCATAACTGGTGTTCCAGCTGTAGACTACCGGGCCGGTCCCGGTATAGAGGGGGGTCAGCCCGATCCCGACCGTGGACGACATCAGGGGAATGTACTTTTCAGGCGATACCCGGATTGAAATGTCCCCATGAGCTGGCGTTGTAAGTGGAAGAACGGTGCCTGTTACAAAAGATGTTACCGGGGATGTCACTGGTGGGGTGACAGGTGTGGTGTCGATTGGCGTAGGTATGGGTATTCCACCCGGCTTTTCTGTCGTGCAGCCGGTGAACAGGATTGCGAGGATGAGGAGTATTCCCGGCAGGGCAATGAGTGGTTTCATGGTATGGTGATTCCCGTGTGGTATGAAAAAGGTATTTTATTGTTTTTTTGTATGGACAAACGGGGAATGATCCACTATTCAAACCCGGCTTAACCCTTGCTGCTGACCTTTGTTTCCATTTCCCCGTAACCTTCATCCCTCCCCCGTCCCATGTGTACCTGAAGGATACCCGCATGAATTCCACCGACCCGTTCTTTGAAAAGGACACATGGGCAAAAGAGGCAGCTGATCGAACTCCTGGATGTCTCGCATGGTAAGGCCAGGGTGCAGATGAAGGTCGAAGAGCGGCATATGAACAGCCACGGTACCGTGCACGGCGGTGCCATTTTCACCCTTGCCGATACTGCGTTCGCCCTCGCCTCCAACTCACGCGGGGTCCCGGCAGCTGCCATCAACGCCCATATCTCATACGTAAAGTCAGCCACTGGCGGGACCCTGTATGCAGATGCAGAGGAGTTCTCGATCAGCCCGAAGATCGCTACCTATACCGTGACGGTTACAGACGATAACGGGGAGAAGATTGCAATCTTCCAGGGCATGGTATACCGTAAAACCCCGCGAACGTGATGGGAAGAACCAATACCTGCTCTGCCTCTCAAGAATACCTGGGTATCCGGACGGTGATGAGGGACGATGAGGACGAGCCATTCGCTGCTCCTGAAATATTTTCACGATCCCCGGTACTCGTTTGACCGTGTGGAGGTCTGGTATATTGACCGTGGGGCACAGAATGACCGCTCCTCTGTGACAGGGGGACAGATTGTAAACCTGGATGCCTATTATTTCGAGCGGGAGTCCCCGTTTGGGACAACAGCCATCCCCTATCACCGGATCACCCGGATCCTGTATGATGGAGAGCCGGTATGGATCAGGGGTACAACTTCATGAATTCTGTGTCACCGTTGTGTTCCAAGGCACCACCTTTTTTACCGACCAATGACAATTTAGTATGGCGCCTCAGTGGCTTAGTTGGCAGAGCGGCTGACTTGTAATCAGCAGGTCCCGTGTTCAAATCACGGCTGAGGCTTAAAAGAGACTGTGTTCCAATCCGATGGCGAATTGGAGCATAATTTAGCGATATTTTCTTCGAAATATTTTCCTTATAAATATCATGTCGAATAGAGATTTTTCTCATTATTTATTCATCTGATGCACGGAAGCGCATATCCAATCGCCCCTGCGACCGACCCACCCCCACTCCCCGCCCTACCAAGCCTAAAGGGCGGGGCCACACCACCGGTGCCTCCTGTCCGCTCCCTTTCGGCTTCGCGAAAGAATTTCGCCCGGCGAAATCATGGAGCGGAGGGCAGGAGGACCATTGATTGCCGCACATTCGAGTTCGGGCAGCAATGTTTGTCTCCTCGTGTCCTCATTCCGCTTCGCTTCACTGCGGGCCTCCTCGTCTTCACATCATGCCCTGGTTTTTCAGAATGCTCCGGGGTGATACTGACGGCCAAGACTTCGTCGCGATGCTCCCTGGCCGGTTGGACCTTCTTAAAAACATAAACCGAACATTAGATATCCCCATCAGGTGAGAAATTTTAATCCGTGCACTCCGGGCTTCTCCATGCCAGGCATCAGGTGACGTCCTCGAGAGCCCCGGGCCAGCCAAAGGAGGTATTTACTATAAAGTCCCGAAGAACAAGTTTTCTCGCCCTGATAACATTAGTATGCCTTGTCGCATTCGCAGGTACCGTCTTCGCAGACCAGGTCATTCCGGCAACTCCCGAAACCCAGGGAATTTCAACGGTAACCTCGGCAAATGTTGTCGGGGCCATAACTGAAACCGACGCGATTGCCTGGACTACTACCACGAGTACCGGAGGGATGACAACGGTTACGTCAGCACCTGGATTTGTTTCGCTAAGCGATTTCCATGATGATCTTGCTAACCAGGTCCTTGCGAACGGCGGTTCGGTGGTTCAGATCTATCCCATCCTGCCAGGTCCAGGCCTTTATGCCCAGTTTTCTATACCAGATTCAATGTTGAACCAGGAGGTTGTGGGTTACCCGGGAGTTACCTGGAGTGATTTTATTGCAGGCCATCTGGGTAGTTACACCGTAGCGACTACCCAGGGAGGGCTTCATTCCGGCGTAATCAACCCTGGCGAAGTCCGGTACACGACAACCTACGATAAGAATGTTGTGGCAACCGGGGGACAAACCACCTTCCTTGCAACAATGAATACCAACACTGGAAACAAGGTTATTGGCCAGAGTAACCTCGATGCAAAGACAAACATGCAATTCATTACAGCATCTGAAGGGGGGATGGTGGTCGGATCGGAAAATATCCTGATTGATGGTGCAGGTAATACAACGTCTGCATCTGACAGAATGCTTTGTCCATTCTCCTATCAGCCGGTTGATATCATACCCGCTTATTGTAATATCGTCCAGCAGGGTAACTGCGTACCAACTGAATACCGGTTCTGTTGTAACTTCAGCGAATAACAGGTTTGTGGGCACGGACGCGACAATGCCTGTTGTCCAGAACTACGCAATCAACGTAAAGGGAATTACGATGAACGATGGTGCAACAGCTCCGGCACTTGGATCTGTGTCATCCTACATCAAGGCACATATCCAGGAAGCACGGGGTGAAAACGTTGCTAATGTATCGGTAGAAATCCCCTTCGAAACCCCAGTATCCGGATATTATCTCCTTCCGGCCGCCCCGTCGAAGGCATCTGATTTCTCCTACTCCGAGACATCAATGGCAAGTGGCATCATCAGCCAATTCTCGAAGAGCTCCCAATACCAGTCGGGCAAGGCACTCCTTCCGGGATAACCCAATTCACTCTTTTTAACAGGGCCTGCAAATCCCCATGCGGGGAGGGGTCCCGCCTTTGGACGAAGACCCCCGGGGCAATTGCCGCCTTCTTATGGGGGCAGCAAATGCAATCGGCCGGACCATCAACGAAGTGAAAAGCCGGATAAGTAAGACCGAAGACCAGAGAAAAATACCGGATAACGTCATTGTCGCCATCCTTACCGACGGGGAGGAAAATGCAAGCACGGAATTCAACCTCTCGCAGATTGAATCGATGATAAAGAATCAGATTGAAAAGGACCAATGGAACTTTGTTTACCTGTCAGCAGACCCGAAAGCGTTTGAGGATGCCGGAAAGATCGGGATTGTAAGGGATAATGTGGTCAGATTCGAGGCTGACTCCGAAGGGATCCAGGACTGCTGCAGGCAGATGAACGCAGTATGTTGTGAAATGAGGGCAGAACCTAAGCCGGTACAGAGGAAAAAGAAATAATTAGTTCCTCCCGGTCAATGTAAAATTCAAGACCGATATCCCCCGTTATGTGCCCGTCATCGCGTTTAAAGAATATGTGAGCCAGTGGAGGGTAGACTATCCTGGTGTTCCGGAGGGAGATTCGCCCGTGTTTGTAAATCAACGGGTCCGGTACCAATCCGGTTCCGTGTCCGTCAATCACTGAGTGGACGGAGGTTTGCCCTCCACGCATGCCCATGAATCCCTACCGGCGAGGCAGGGACCCCATCAGGGCATAGAAATATTCGGGCTTCCGGGTGGTGAAAAGCCCGTGCCAGGCCTCGAGCGTTGCAGGTGCCATGACGTCCAGGCTCCGGAATACATGGTACGCGAACTCTGCGGGTGCAAGTCCACTTGCGGTGATGAGATTGCCGTCAGTCACTGCGGGTTCGTTCACATAATGATTCTCACCCTGGTAGTTCGGGCAGAACATTTTCAGGGCAGCAGGATCGTTGCTGGTGTGCGGGCGTTTGTCCAGCAGGCCGGCGTTTGCGAGGCCAAGCGTCGCACCGCAGATCGCAGCGACAAGTACTCCTTCATCAAGCAACCGGCCTGCCACCCGGAGAGCGGGCGCCTGTGCCGGATCAAGCCAGGTATCTGCTCCCGGCAGTACGAGCACGTCGCCGGGGACGGGGCAGATATCTGTTATGAGGACTTCGGGTGTCAAATACAGCCCACCCATGGTGGTGACGGGGTCTAAAGTATTACCGCAAAGTACAACCGAATACCTGAGTGTCGGATCTTTCAGGTACCGTCCGGAACGGAGTCGGCCAGAACATGGCCCGGCTCCCAGTCGGCCATGGTATCGAGGATATAGAGAAAGAGTGTGCGCATGATTCACCGTTATAGATAATAGGGCGTGATTGAGATATACCTACTTTTTTTCATGCTCCATCCGCTTGTCAGTGCCTTTAATTATGGAAATTGACGACGGGGCCGGTATGAACCGGAAAAAATTTTGGCCGGGTTCCGGTTGTAGCAGAAAATTTCCCGGGCCAATTGCTCGCGCCGGTTTACGCTAAAGCAACAACTCAAAACGGTGAGCCTGTGGTCTGATACTTAAAACCGTTATCTGCTACCGTCACGAAGGATATATTCCGGTTATTACACAATTTAGTAAAAGGAGTTTGTACAATTGGACATTCCACGTATCTTCAACATTACCGAAAGTGCTCACCGCATCCATAACCCGTTCACACCAGAAAATCTCGCCTCTCTCGGTGCAGCGTTGCGCCTGAAACCAGGGACCCGGGTGCTCGACCTCGGCAGCGGTTCGGGCGAGATGCTGTGCACATGGGCACGCGATCACGGGATCACCGGCGTCGGCATCGACATGAGTCAGTTGTTCACCGGGCAGGCGAGACTCCGGGCTGAAGAACTCGGAGTCGCCGATCGGGTCAAGTTTATCCACGGCGACGCTGCCGGCTACGTCGCCGACGAAAAGGTGGGTGTGGCAGCCTGTCTCGGTGCCACGTGGATCGGTGGGGGAGTCGCCGGCACCATTGAGCTTCTGGCGAAGAGTCTTTGCTCCGGAGGGATCATCCTCATCGGCGAGCCATACTGGCAGCGGTTACCCCAGACAGAAGACGTTGCCAGGGGATGCGATGCCAGTTCTATCTCCGACTTTCTCATGCTGCCAGAACTGATCGCCTCGTTCGGCGACCTCAACTACGACGTCGTGGAAATGGTCCTGGCTGACCAGAAAGGCTGGGACAGGTACGAAGCGGCCAAGTGGCTCACCATGCGCCGGTGGCTCGAAGCGAATCCTGACGACGACTTCGCGAAGGATGTGAGAGCCAGACTGACGCTGGAACCAAAACGCTACGTAACGTACACGCGTGAATACCTTGGATGGGGTGTGTTCGCGCTGATGGCGCGATGATGTGTGGCAGCCGGGATATCCGGCGGATTATCAACGGCTGGGGCGGCTGAAGCTACGCCCGGTGGCTCGTCGAAGTATGAGTTCATGTTTACTTACAGAACACCCGTGCAACAACCCGAAACGCCGGGGCTATGGGGGATAAACAAACGCTAATCCAGAACAGCCCCGTACGTTATGGAATTATTTGGAACGGGTTGTTGTAATAGTCGCATAGTAAAAAAGTAATGAAGCGACTAGTCCATCACAAGACAGCCCTGTCACTTCCAAATCCCTCTCCTGTGCCTCACAAAGGGAACCTCACAATATCTGCAGTTCTGTCCGGGACAGGCCACAAACTGCTCAGCATGGATGGACTTGATCAATCTGCTCATCCACTCAGTAAAAGCATTAACCGACTCGGCATCCGGAATATAATCCACCATCGTATTGTCTTTTTAATAAAACAGCGAGACCTTAACCGGTATCTTCCCGAACATTTCCCCGGACCCCAGGGCAATACAAGTCCCTCTGGAAATCCTCCCTGATCGACTTTTTTGTCAGGGCGGAGGGTTTTCACATCGGTTACTATCCTGTTGCTATGTTACCCGGGTGCATTCTGGTATTTTTTAAAAAAAATGGCTTAAATTGCCGGATATTGTATATTCCTCCCCGATGGTTTACTTGTGGCAGGGGAAATGCCGGGCAGATGGCCACACCTGCCGGTCTTCCTGCTTCCAGGCAATTCTTCCAGGTCTCAAGGCGGAGCATCAGTTAGCAGGTCTCACTGTCGGGCCATCACGTTTGACTGGTTATACATGCCTGCCCCAATCCAGTAGGTCCCGTCAACATCGTGCACGTAGCAGAGCTTCGGTTCTGGCGTTAAGTTATGGGCGGGATTCGGGAAATGGATGACGATAAACCCGCCGCCGCTCCGTGAGATGTTGATCTTGTTCCGCATGTAATACTGGCCGGTCACATCGACATCGTTGTAGAAAGACGTATTCACCCGCTGGGGCAGGGCAATGGATGCGAGGGATGTCCCGTTGTAATCGGCTGCGAATATGTACAGGTCTCCCCGGACGAACGAGCCGTTCGGGTTATTGAATTCTGCGAGCGAGGCCTGCTTCCCGTGTTCACGGCTGTATACGACCCCCTCGGAGACAAATGCGAACAACCGCTGCTCATCGGCAGAAAGGTTTGCCGTGGGCTTCACCGTCATGGTGGATGTCGGGATGGCAGTCGGAGAGAGCGTTGGTGTTGCGGCTGGTGTGGTGGCCGGGGGATTCGTCGTAGTACACCCGGCCCCGGCGATAGCAAGGACCAGTGCAAGGATGGCTAATGTCAGAATAATGGATCTCATATGAATTGATTCAGCAATTCAGGTTCATATGCCCATTGATTTAATCCGGCCGGGGCTGTTCACCGGCATCCCTGCAGAGGAGGGTTTCAATCATCCATGCATGATATCCCGCCAG
>CAVWXH010000003.1:0-441905 GCA_963758915.1 uncultured Methanomicrobiales archaeon | reverse complement strand
GTGCCCTTCAAACCAGGATCCGGCTTGCAGAACAAACCGGGGTCCCCAGGGAATTCGTCAGTGCTGCGGTCCTGTTCATCAGTGTCCAAGAAGAGATGCGTTCCCGATCTTCGAAACAGCTAAAAAAATGAGAAGGATTGGATCGCTTATTCCGGGGTCTCCCGTCCACTCATGAACTGAACCAATCAGAATCCCAAAACGGTGAGCATATACAGGAAACCAGCGATCAGAATCGCGACAACGATCACGACAATCCCCGCACGGATCCCTAACAGTTCCGGAATTGTATCTGCCGGAAAGGTCCCGTAGTTGAGGACGGTCCGGTTAAGACGCGGGTACAGCCGGGCGAAGATGCCGGCACCAAGAGCGATGCCGACCATTCCGATTGCTGCATCAAGCGCACCCGATCCAACCGCACCGGCAGCGGTCCCGGGGCAGTACCCGAGGATCGCAAATCCCACTCCGAAGATAAGCCCCCCTATTATAGTTGCACCGACCGATCCCACCCTGCAGTGAAGCCTGACCAGCCCGGCTGACTTCATCGCATAGACACCGATCATACCGATCAGGACAGCAGAGAGCATTATCTTTATGACGGTAAAGTCGGTGAGCAGGAGCTGGCCGATGATCACCCCGTAATCGGTCACCCCTCCTTTCTGCAGGAGGACCCCAAAGACGATGCCGGTAAGAAGTCCGAGAACAATCTGGACCCGGTTGTCCATTCTGATCTGCTCAAATACCATCATTTCCCCCCTCATACGAACGAGAAACCATAGATGAGTCCTGCGGTCAGAATTCCGCCGGCAAAGAAGCAGATTGAGGCAACCCAGCTCGCAAGCGAGAGCTGCAGTGTCCCGGATATCCCATGCCCTGAGGTACACCCCCCGGCCCAGCGGGCTCCAATCCCCATCACAATGCCACCAAGGAGGGCAACAATGGACCGGAAGATCGGGTCCGTCCCGAACTCCGCAGCAAAGACAGGAGGCACGATCAGGAGCGTAAATGTGCCGGAGAGGTACACAGACAGGAACGCCCCGATCAGCACCCCGATGATGATCATCCACTGCCAATCGATTGTCGGCGTAAACTTCTGATAGTACGGCATCACTTCGCTCTTCTTACGGGAGATTGCAGACTCAACCATACCGGCCGTTTTGGCATATGCTGTCGAACAACCAAGCGGGCGGTCAGAGAGCAGGAACGCCAGCCAGATGAGCATGCCGATCCCGGCACCGACAATGTAGGGGGGCCAGGACGCCATCATGAACCATTCTGTCATCAATATCCTCCACAAGTATGGGAATTGCTTTCCACGGATAGCAGGTTTCGCATCATGGTACCGATCCTGCCCTCTGGTAGGCGGTGTATCCGCCACCAAGATTTAAAATGCGGCTGAACCCGTGCATTTTCAGGATACTTACCGCGATGCTCGCACGCTGTCCCCCCCGGCACATGACAATATACTGCTGTCCAGGATCAAGTTCGGTGTACCGGGTTCTGAGATCGTGCCAGGGAATGTGGATCGATCCCTCTACACGGGCATCCTGCCACTCCTCCCGTGAGCGGACATCGATTAAGACCGCCTCGTCTGATCGAATCAGGGCATGTGCTTCCTCAGGGGAGATGACCGGGACACGGCTGATGGGCAGCGCAGCTGTTCCCCAGAGAAGCATTCCTCCTTCAGCATACCCCGTGACCCGGTCAAATCCGACCCGGTGGAGCTGGAGTGTCGCTTCTTCTGCCTGTCTTCGATCCTCAACAATAAGGAGGATCTCCTTATCGGGAGGGAGGATCCAGCCCGCCTGCGTGGCAAAGTTCCCCGAGAGATCGATATGCCAGGCTCCGGGGATGTGCATGCCAGAGAAAGCAAGGTAACTTCTGACATCGAGGACGATTACATCATCTGCCTTGATACGGTCTGCAAGCGACCTGGGCTTGACGGGTACTGGCAGGATGAGGTCCCGCATCAGTGCAGGGCCTGCCCTGTTGATCTCAGAACAGCGGAGGAAGTGATCCGGGGCGGCAGGCATATCGGAAGTGAGTGCACTGATGAACTCCTCGCGACTCCTGATCCGGAGGGCGTAGTTGTACTTCTTCTCATACCCTATTGTGCTTGTCCGCTTTGCTGCCATCGCCCGTCCGCAGAGAGATCCCATTCCGTGTGCAGGATAGACCTCACACTCGTCCGGGAGGGTCATGATCTTGGTATGCAGATTGTCATAGAGGGATGATGCAAGCTCTGTTGCTCTCCCCGGAAAGAGGTCAGGGCGCCCGACATCGCCAACAAAGAGGGTGTCACCGGAAAAGAGGGCGACCGGTGTCTGGCCGCGTGTGGTATCCGTTGCAATATAACAGATATGTTCGGGAGTATGTCCGGCAGTCCCGATGACTGAAAAACGGATGTCTTCAAGATGCACCTCATCACCTTCAGCGAGAGGGGTATGGGGAAATCTGCAGTGTGCGGACCCGGACATATAGATACCTGCGCCGGTGGCATCGGCCAGGTCGAGGTGTCCTGATACGAAGTCTGCATGCAGGTGCGTCTCAAGGACATGGGTGATCCGGAGTCCCATATCCTGTGCGGCAGCGATATACCGTCCGGCATCGCGTTCCGGATCGATTACCGCACAGGTCCGGTCTCCCGCGACGATATACGAGCTGTGAGAAAGCCCCGGTATGAAAAACTGGTGGATTATCATATGTTTTCATCCTTCTATCTGATGAGGAGATAAATGAGGGTTACGGCTATTATGCAAGGAAGATCACGGTCATGATGCACCCTGCTTTCAGATAGTTTTCCGGATCACATCGCTTCTCCTGGAAAAAAACTACAGAATCGAACATCACGTTCCGCCGCTCGGCTGAATGCTTCAGAACGCCAACTCAAATCTTCTAACAAAATTTCGTATAGCCCCTATCAGACCTTTTCTACTGACCTTTTCCACAAATGTCAGCAAACGTACCATTTTCCTGGACGCTGGCACCTGGGGCATTGCAGTAAAAAGGCCTTCATGTACGAAAACAAGAGAACTATTGGCCCGTTGATTATGAGGCTTCAAAGGGACCGGGAGCAACAGGGCACACGATTTGCAGTTGTTACCAATAGTAACCAGATCAGAATACTGATTACATTCCCATACCAAGTATCAACAACGGATCAGAACTAGGCAGGACCCGATGAGCTTCTCACCCACTTTCTCGTATAGCAATGAAATTGTAAACCGGCTTACCCATATCACCGCATCCAGGGAAGTAATTCTCCATGCACATCTTGTGCCAAAATGGGAGTTGTCGCTTCGGCGGGAACAACTCGTCCGTGCAGCCCATGCCTCAACGGCCATAGAGGGAAATCCCCTGACCCTTGAAGAAGTAAGCCAGCTTGCCGAAGGCCGGGATATCATGGCGGCCCGAAAAGCAAAGGCAGAAGTCCTTAATTATCTCAAAGTACTCGAAAATATTACAACCTATCAGAAGAATGGCAAAATATCAATCCAAGCAATCCTTTCACTTCATCTTGATGTCAGCCGGGGAACCCTTCTGGACCCTGGAACAGAAGGGGAGTTCCGAAATGTTCGTGTGGTCGTCGGTAACAGGGTAACCCGGGAAATCGTATACTCTGCACCCCCGCCGGCTGATGTAATCCCTTTAATGGAAGACTTTGTTGAATGGCTTAACTCTGACGAAGCCCATGGACTGCACCCTGTTATTGTTGCCGGAATTGCCCATTATGAACTCGTGAGGATCCATCCCTTTGTGGACGGCAACGGCCGGGTTGCACGGGCACTTGCAACCTTAATCCTTGCCATGAGGGAATTTGATATCAAGCGGTTCTTTGCTCTTGATGATTTTTACGACAGCGATCGTCAGGCCTACTACACCATACTCCGCGAGGTTAACAAAACCTATCCGGATTGCACAATCTGGCTTAATTATTTCACTGAAGGGGTGGAGATATCCCTGAACCGGGTAAAAGAACGGGTCCTGCGTCTTTCAGGGGATGGGTACAGGAAAGCCACCAGCGGGCAGGTCGCTTTAACCGAACGGCAGATGAGGATCATCGAATTCGTTCATAAAACGGGATCGGTAAAATCAGGTAATATTGTTGAAATGTTTCACATATCCCGGCAGGCCGCATTACATGAATTGACGGGGATGGTAGATCAGAATCTCCTCGTACGTGAGGGCCTGGGGAGAAACACCAGATATATCGTCAAATAGTGGTTGTCAATTAGGTTGTCAATTAGGTTGTCAATTAGTTGGGTTGATCTCGCGAATCCGCATGGTCCGTTCCGGGAGAATATACGGGTTGATTATTCTTCATCAGTTATTACCGGAGTTCAAATCCATCTTTTTTATATAGGTTTAATACATTTTTACCATATTATGCCTGCATCGCATCCAAAACCGGGAATACAACTTGTTTCTCTTCTTGCCATAATATTAATAATAAATCTTGCATTTTCCGGTGTGGTCACCGCCGGATCAATCCAGCTTGGGAAGGCGTATGTCCAGACCGAGCGGCCTGATAACTGCCAGTGGCGGGGAAGCGCCCCCTTCACCTGCAACTGGTGCTTAAACCCGACACCTATCCTTGCCGATCAGGCCCCGGTAACGGAAAACATGAAAGACGGGCAGCTCATCAATGGCCTGCATTCGTGGGCCGGCTATACCATGTGGGGGAATAACTCACTTGAGTATGTCGGGTCTTACAAGGCATCTGACAGCGAACCGTTTGTGAAGTGCTGGACCCCGTTCGTCCAGTCCACCCTCTATGCAGACCCCATGAGTCTCACGTTCCGGAGTACCTATGCCAATGTCGATGGGCAGGGCCGGGTAAAAGGGCTTGTCTTCTCCATGCCAATTCCTGCTGCAGCTGATGGGGCGGAGTATGGCCCCAATTCCTGCACGCCGGGATCCACTACGTTCTCCCCTGATGGAAAAACGAGGGAAATCAGCCAGAAAGGCCAGTGGGTGTCGGGGCTCCGGGTATTTCCCGCGGCAAACCTGACCGATACCGAGCCCGGCTGGGGAACCGCATTTCCCGATAACCTCGTGACCGACCGGATGGGGGACTGGGACATCGATTTCCTCCTTAACAAGAAAGGTTCGGATGAGCAGATGAAACTCACGATGGCCAAAGGGTCCCCGTTTGCGTGGTTCACCTGGGACGGGGTCCCGGACAACGAGTCAATGGCCTTCCAGTTCTATACCGGTCCGCCATTCAATACCAATAACGTGGAGCGGGGGCAGGTCTATGTCCTGCCAACAGACACGGGGATCCCCGGGCTTGGTTGTTACCTGGTCGGGACTAACCAGGACATGCTGTTTCTCGGCGATGTTACGTCAAAAACCATCACGAACTGGAATTTCTTCGCGGTGTATTACGATACCTCTTCGTTCAATGCGACCGTCTTCCCGGGTCACGGGATATCACTCACGCCTTTATCGGCAGGAGGCTCCCATCACTTTGTCATAGCGGGCCTGCCTGTCGTTGCTTATCCACGGGGATCGGTGAACCCGGACCCCTACATGCCGACCCTTAACCAGTCCATAAGCGAGTCCACGGCCTGGGCCGGGTCAATCGCTCCCTATGCCTTTAACTATGTCACGGATACCGCCGTGAAATACCAGGTGGACCGGACATCCGGTCTCCTTCATACAACCTACACGGCGACGACCGCTAACCACGGCCCAATCGGAGCCGGAACATGGGGGAAAACCGTCATGCTCCTCCAGAGGCACCAGTATGAAACATTCAATGACGGCCGGAACCTGCCGGTCTACGACGGGGACCTCTCAAAGGACATGATTGGACCATCAGGTCCCGGCCAGTGGCTCTCTTCCATGCCCACGGTAAATAATGGCCATTACCAGTACTGGATCGCCAAAGGAAAACTCCTTCCCGTCGGTGTGAGCTCATTTTCGACGACCTATGTCACCAACAACCTTTTGCCATTCATGCCACCGATGGATATGAATGCAACCATAGACGGGGTTCCGCTCTGGTACATCGTCAACAACGATGAACAGGACTATACCGCAAAGAGCCTGGGGACCTATCCCCCGTTGTTTACCATGCTTGACGGTGGGGACCAGAACGCAGCCTACAACCTCGCAAAAATGGTCCGGTACATGTCGGCAAAACTTGCCATTCTGAATGATTTAGGTGTTATTGCCACCACGAACCCGGAGATAACCGGGATTACCGAGTATAATGTAACTCCATGGAACCCAAGCGCCGGGTGGAAGGGCACCCAATGGTATAGTAATTATTATAACAGCCCCTATGACCCGAAGCTCTGCAAAGTCCCGGAATGTGCAGGGCGTCGAGGACTTTTTCGCCCTCTTTACCCAGGAAAAGGCATTCAGGACCAATAAGACTACGCCCGGATCACCAAACCAGTACTCCCCCTATTATTTCCTTGCGGACAAAACCCTCGGGACCCTCCATATGTTCCCATCCCAGGGGCCGGACACCGACGACAGTGAGCCTGCGTACGGGTACTGGCCGATGGCAGATATGAATGTCACGTACCCGAGAGCGTGGGGCGAGGACGGTTTCGGGAGCACAACGGAATGGAACGATATTCACTACCTCCACGGGTACCTGATTACCGCTGCTGCACAGGCAGCATGGTTCGATCCCCAGTGGGCCAGCCGTGAGAACT
Source organism: uncultured Methanomicrobiales archaeon (assembly GCA_963758915.1). Lineage (GTDB taxonomy): Archaea > Halobacteriota > Methanomicrobia > Methanomicrobiales > Methanospirillaceae > CAIKOD01. The sequence continues at coordinate 435,237 of CAVWXH010000003.1, read as the reverse complement.
ATGGTACATTCATCGACCAGCTCGTTATGGCAATCGCCTACGACCCTGACCGGGATTCTGCATACTATGAAAACCCTGAACTGAAATATTCGAAGATGAACTTCTTTGACCAGTGGGCCGGCCAGGCATGGACCCAGGGACTTCCGCAGACGGCACCAGGCGGAGGAATCGGTTCCGGCTCTCTCCTTGAGGACGGCAAGGACGACAACTCACTCGGTGAGACGATGCAGGCCTGGGCAGGCATCGTCATGTGGGGAACGGTAACAAACCGGCAGGATATTGCCGATACCGGGATTTACCTCTATACCACGAACCTCTACAACGCGGATGCCTACTGGTTCGATAAAAAACTCGCCTATGTCCCGGACCAGACCGGTATTACGAATCCTACTGCGGCGAAATGGTCTAAACATGGCGATTACATTGCTGCAGCAAGTACTCCCTCCGATCCGACTGCCTTCTCACCCGGAGAGACCATGTGGGACCGCTGGTTCAACTGGGGGAACCCGAAAGTATCCTCAAGCTGGCCGGTCATGCCCTCAGGTTACCCGAAAGCGACATCATTTGCCCCAAAAATGCCCCAGTCGGTGGTGCAGACCGCCTCGCAGTTCGGGATCTCACCCACCTCCTCGATGTACAACATGTGGCTCCCGATGGCAGGTTATACCCTGTCATTCGGGAGGGACCCTAAATATGTCGAACTCTCTGAACGAGCCCTTGATTACGCCCCGAATGGCGGGTTTTGCAATATTTCAGATCCGGCAGGAGTACCCTACCTGACGGTGGTCAACCAGCAGCGTGCACTTGTCGGGATCAGGGACAGGTCGGCACAGAATATACCCGTTTCCCCTTCACGGTGGTACTGGAATACCATCCAGTCCTCGCGGAACACCAACCCTGGTCAGTATCCGTATGACCTCGGGACATGGTGGAATACTATGAAGAACCAGATCGATGATTCCACGAGCCCGTCGGAAGTCCTGAACTGGTTCTGGGCGATCGATGCATACGGTACACCTGACTTTTCATATTTCGGGTATTCTACCGATGCTGCATCAAGGGGGCTTTCGCAGCCGCTCTGTGCAGCGTTCATCTCGCCTGATAACCAGGAGACCTTCGTTGCATGGAACCCCCACCAGGAACCGGTGACCGTGAACTGGTGGAAGGTTGGCACACAGGCCGGATCGGCAGGGGGGGCCCTTGCACAGGACCTCGTCGTACCACCCGGATGGTATGCAAAGGCAGGGACGGCGCCACCGACCGATGCAGCGCTTGTCGTGAACGTGGACGCACCGGCAAAAACAGGGCCCGGCAGCACGGTAACATTTAATGTCAACGTTTCTGCTACCGGCTCAGGCCCGGTTTCCGGGGTGGTCGTTTCCGATTACCTGCCATACACGATGACATACCTTTCGAGTAGTCCTGCAGGGATTGTTTCAGGAAATGCGGTGAGCTGGAATACCGGGACGCTCTCACCAGGGGAAACACGCAGTTACCAGGTGACAGGGACATTCCCTGCCACGGCAAACGGCGTATACACCGATGTTGCCGAAGCTACCGGATCCGCAACAAATAATGTATCAGTAAAAGGCAACCGTATCCTGCCCATCCAGGTCGCGGGAGGTCCGTCGATCAATTTTACCGTTACTGCCAACAGGACAACAGTTGCACCAGGGGGACTCCTCACGTACAGCATACTCATCAACAACAACGGAACGCAGGACCTCGTCGGTGTGGCTGCCTATGATGTGCCTCCACAGGGTTCGACCTTTATCAGTTCGAATTATCCTCCGCAGAATATCGCACCGAGCCGTTATGTCTGGACTCCCAGCACATTGCCGGCCGGAGGCTCACTTCCGATCGGAAGCACGATGACGATCAATGTAACTATCAGGGTAAGCCCCACCGCTTCAGGGAGTATTATCGATACAGCCGGTGGCGGCGGTGCGGTCCCGAATAAATATATTACCGGGGAAGGCTCCCTGACGACGGTGGTGAAGAAATGAAAATTCTATCCATTAATGCTGTGATCGTTGCCCTTACCCTTGTGCTCTGTCTGTTCGTAATGCCGGGGTTTGCCGACAATCCCGGGTTATTATGGCAGAAGTCCCTCGGAGGCTCCGGTGAAGATAATGCAATCTCCATCCAGCCTACAGGTGACGGGGGATATCTTGTCGTCGGTGACACAATGTCCAGTAACGGGGATGTCACAAATTCACACGGTATGAGGGATGTATGGGTGGTAAAGCTTAATGCCACCGGGGGGATGGAATGGCAAAAAGCCATCGGCGGCTCGATGGATGATGATGTAACCTGTATCGAGCGGCTGAGTGACGGGACGTTCCTGTTATCAGGATACACATGGTCACATGACGGGGACTTTTCCGATAACACGAAGCCTTATGCGATCTGGAATATCCAGATCGATGCTTCCGGGCATATACTCTGGAAACGGTGCTACCCCGGGAGAAGTTCGAGCTTTGTCAATGATGGAAAAGAGACCCCGGATGGCGGAATGATCATGATTGGTCAGGCATACACCGATCCTGCAATCCCTGATTACCATGGGGGCTATGATGTGCTGGTCGTCAAATCTGATATGAACGGTTCTATAATATGGGAGAAATTACTCGGCGGGACAGGCGATGATTTTGGTGACAACATCCTGCCAGTCCCTGGAGGCGGGTACATCGCCATCGGGTATACGAATTCCAATGACGGGGATGTCAGCGGGAACCATGGCTCATACGATGCCTGGTTATTCAGGCTCGATGATGCCGGTACACTTCTCTGGCAGAAATGTCTTGGCGGGAGCCTCTACGATGAAGGGAGGGAGATTGTTGTCACCCCGGAAGGAGAGTATGCTGTAATGGGATTCACTAACTCCAAAGACGGGGACGTCAGCGGGAATCATGGATCGTTCGACTACTGGTGGGTAAAGATCTCCACGAACGGGAGTATCATCAACCAGAAATGTTTCGGCGGATCAGATTATGACAACGCATACGACCTTGAACGTACCCCTGACGGGAACTATGTCGCGTTCGGGGTATCGTATTCAAAAGACGGGGACGTCACGGGTAACCATGGAGACGGGGATTACTGGGTTATGGAATTTGATCAGAACGGTTCTGCCCTCTGGCAGAAATCCTTCGGTGGTCCGGGTCTCGACCAGGGTCAGTGCATCAAGCCTGACCTGTTGGGAAAAGGCATGTTCTCGTTGACAGGATACTCGTACGCAAATGGAGGGGATGTTTCCGGGAACCATGGCCTTGCAGACTTCTGGGTAGTCCATATACAAATCCCGGCTGGCCTCCATGCTGATTTCACTGCGGAGCCCCTGGGCGGAAATGCTCCGCTGACCGTAAAATGCACCGATATGTCAACGGGGGGCCCGACCCGGTACTAATTATGATTTCGGTGATGGTGTCTAACGTGTCGGGGCCAAACCCAAGTCATACGTACCGGTACCCAGGTACCTTTACCATTACCCTGACAATAACAAAATTCGATAAGGCAACGGGTTCCTTAATCAGCAGCAGTACAACGAAAACTAATGTAATTACGGTTAGCAGGGTTCCTTTTGTTATTCCGATCGCAAAATTCACCGCATCCCCGATCAATGGAACTGTACCCCTGACCGTTAAATTTACTGACCAGTCCGACTGGTGAACCCCGACCATTTATAATTATGACTTTGGAGATGGTGTTAATATGACCGGGCCCAACCCTGTTCATACATACAGGTTCCCCGGGGTCTACAATGTCACCCTGACGGTCCTGAAAAATGATGTAACCAATGGTTCGGTTGTAAGTAATACATCTGTTCAGAACGGCCTGATCCGGGTCAACGGAAAATAATATTTTTCCATATATTTTTCCATGATACAATTTGTTTCCAATATTTCCCCCCCGGCTGTAACAGTAAAAAAAAGTGATTTGAAACATCCGTGCCACAAATCACGGCTGATTGAATTGGATTATGATATTGACGTTAATTTTACGCTATTTTGGTAATAAGAGCGTGATAATTTCATATATCCAATTAATAAATTATTATTAAGGACTCCACCCCGAACTCAGAGTTGAACCAGGTTGACCTGGTCAGAAAACCAGAATTCTCTTTAAAAATGGACCAAAAAAGGGGTCATCCCCTGGTTACCGGTACTGTGGTATTGGAAATAACTGCCCCGGAGTTGGAAAGCGTGAACTGGTCGCCAGTCCGCCATGTCTTTGTGTCAGTGGCGTACACTTTCTGGACCGCACTCATTGTCCCTGCAGTTTCATTCACTGTTACCACCAAATAACCAACATCGTTTCCTACATTATCTGCGTTAGTGACCGGGTACTCGATCGTAAGTGAGGGGTCTACCCCGGACAGGTTCAAGGTATGGCCCATCGCACCGCCATTACCGGAAACAACCTGCTGAAGGCCGTCTTTTACACCCCTGGCATAGAGGTGGGTATGGCCGCTGAAATATGCAGTCGCATTATTTTTCACAAGACTATTCCAGAAGATATCCCGCAGGGCAGGGTGAACAGCAAGGTCATACCCTATATCCTCCGGATCATCCTCCAGGAGATATGCCGGGGTATGGCCGAATACGAAGATAAACGGTCGTGTATCGGAAGTAAGCTCATGGTCCACCCAGGTTCTGGTTCACCGTTTCCTTCAGGCCATTGTGGGGGTAATACTCATCTATTGCAATGAATTTCGCTCCCTTCCAGGTGAATGAATAGGTAAGCCGTTCTTCACCCGGAGGGCCATTGAGTGGCATCCCGGCAGCGACCGAATTACGATAGGCATCCAGGAGGGGCATCGCTGTCTGGTCAGGACCGTCCTCGTGGTTTCCCCTGACCACATAGATCGGTATCCCGCTACCCGAAGTGTAATTATAGATTGGTGCGACTGCATCCATCCAGTTTTTGAACTGGGCCTGGTAATCCGTAGCCACAGGAGACGAATTTGAGATCATCCATCCGCTCACGAGGTCGCCGTTATAGATAACCAGGTCAGGTTTCTCAGCCGCAACCGCAACGGCAATCGGGTCCAGGTAAGGGCTGACTCCGGTCAACGTGTCCCTGGTATTGTCACGGGAATCTCCAAAGACCACAAAAGTCCATGTCCCGGAGGGGGTTGGAGATACCGGAGAAACGACGGGGATGGGTGTACGGTTGATCTGGGTGGGTGACGGTTGCACGCACCCGGCAGTTATGATGATCATCATGAATAGCAAAAGAATTACAATGTGACCCAGTCTCATACATTTCTCTGCATTTCTCAAATATTTATCAATGACGATACGAGAATTCCCTTCAGGTTGAAACGATGAATAATTCAGGTTGGCATGGCAATGCCTGAGCCTGTGGTCTGATCACGGATCGGATACGTCCCTCCACTGACAACAAAGACCTATGTTCCTCGTAGGTCAACCGCCCTCTTCGATGCAATCGGCAGGACCATCAACGACGTGAAAAGCCGGATCAGCCGGACAGAAGACAAGGGGGAAATGCCGGACAACGTCATTGTCGCCATCCTTACCGACGGGGAGGAAAATGCGAGCACGGAATTCAACCTCTCCCAGATTGAATCGATGATAAAGAATCAGATTGAAAAGGACCAGTGGAACTTTGTCTACCTGTCAGCAGACCCGAAAGCGTTTGAGGATGCCGGAAAGATCGGGATTGCCAGCAATAATGTGGTCAGGGTTGAGGCCGACTCCGGCTGGTATCCAGGACTGCTGCAGACAGATGAATGCAGTATGTTGTGAAATGAGGGCAGAACCTATGCCGGTACGGAGAAAAAAGAAATAATTAGTTCCTCCTGGTCAATGTAAAGACTAATATTCCCTGGTATGTGCCCGTCATTGCGTTTAAAGGATATGTGAGCCAGTGGAGGGCAGACTATCTTGGTGTTCCGGAGGGAGATTCGCCCGTGTTTGTAAATCTAGAGGTCCGGTATCATCCCGGTTCCGTGTCCGTCAATCACTGAGAGGACGAGGTTTGCCCCCCACGCATGCCCATGAATCCCTACCGGCGAGGCAGGGACCCCATCAGGGCATAGAAATATTCGGGCTTCCGGGTGGTGAAAAGCCCGTGCCAGGCCTCGAGCGTTGCAGGTGCCATGACGTCCAGGCTCCGGAATACATGGTACGCGAACTCTGCGGGTGCAAGTCCACTTGCGGTGATGAGATTGCCGTCAGTCACTGCGGGTTCGTTCACATAATGATTCTCACCCTGGTAGTTCGGGCAGAACATTTTCAGGGCAGCAGGATCGTTGCTGGTGTGCGGGCGTTTGTCCAGCAGGCCGGCGTTTGCGAGGCCAAGCGTCGCACCGCAGATCGCAGCGACAAGTACTCCTTCATCAAGCAACCGGCCTGCCACCCGGAGAGCGGGCGCCTGTGCCGGATCAAGCCAGGTATCTGCTCCCGGCAGTACGAGCACGTCGCCGGGGACGGGGCAGATATCTGTTATGAGGACTTCGGGTGTCAAATACAGCCCACCCATGGTGGTGACGGGGTCTAAAGTATTACCGCAAAGTACAACCGAATACCTGAGTGTCGGATCTTTCAGGTACCGTCCGGAACGGAGCTCGGCCAGAACATGGCCCGGCTCCCAGTCGGCCATGGTATCGAGGATATAGAGAAAGAGTGTGCGCATGATTCACCGTTATAGATAATAGGGCGTGATTGAGATATACCTACTTTTTTTCATGCTCCATCCGCTTGTCAGTGCCTTTAATTATGGAAATTGACGACGGGGCCGGTATGAACCGGAAAAAATTTTGGCCGGGTTCCGGTTGTAGCAGAAAATTTCCCGGGCCAATTGCTCGCGCCGGTTTACGCTAAAGCAACAACTCAAAACGGTGAGCCTGTGGTCTGATACTTAAAACCGTTATCTGCTACCGTCACGAAGGATATATTCCAGTTATTACACAATTTAGTAAAAGGAGTTTGTACAATTGGACATTCCACGTATCTTCAACATTACCGAAAGTGCTCACCGCATCCATAACCCGTTCACACCAGAAAATCTCGCCACTCTCGGTGCAGCGTTGCGCCTGGAACCGGGGACCCGGGTGCTCGACCTCGGCAGCGGTTCGGGCGAGATGCTGTGCACATGGGCACGCGATCACGGGATCACCGGTGTCGGCATCGACATGAGTCAGTTGTTCACCGGGCAGGCGAAACTCCGCGCTGAAGAACTCGGAGTCGCCGATCGGGTCAAGTTCATCCACGGCGACGCTGCCGGCTACGTCGCCGACGAAAAGGTGGGTGTGGCAGCCTGTCTCGGTGCCACGTGGATCGGTGGGGGAGTCGCCGGCACCATCGGGCTTCTGGCGAAGAGTCTTTGCTCCGGAGGGATCATCCTCATCGGCGAGCCATACTGGCAGCGGTTACCCCCGACGGAAGACGTTGCCAGGGGATGCGATGCCAGTTCTATCTCCGACTTTCTCATGCTCCCGGAACTGATCGCGTCTTTCGGCGACCTCAACTACGACGTCGTGGAAATGGTTCTGGCTGACCAGAAAGGCTGGGACAGGTACGAAGCGGCCAAGTGGCTCACCATGCGCCGATGGCTCGAAGCGAATCCCGACGACGACTTCGCGAAAGATGTGAGAGCCAGACTGACGTTGGAACCAAAACGCTACGCCACGTACACGCGTGAATACCTTGGATGGGGTGTGTTCGCGCTGATGGCGCGATGATGTGTGGCAGCCGGGATATTCGGCGGATTATCAACGGCTGGGGCGGCTGAGCTACGCCCGGTGGCTCGTCGAAGTGTAAGTTCATGTTTACTTACGGAAAACCCGTGCAACAATGTTTCGTTGTAATACATCAGTACCGGCGCACCTTAGTGCCATCAGTTCCGGCAATTGACTATTGGGTCCGGTATCATCCCGGTCCCGTGTCCATCAATCACTGAGAGGACGAGGTTTGCCCCCCATGTATGCCCATGAATCCCTACCGGCGAGGCAGGGATCCCATCAGGGCATAGAAATATTCGGGCTTCCGGGTGGTGAAAAGCCCGTGCCAGGCTTCGAGCGTTGCAGGTGCCATGACGTCCATGCTCCGGAATACATGGTACGCGAACTCTGCGGGTGCAAGTCCACTTGCGGTGATGAGATTGCCGTCAGTCACTGCGGGTTCGTTCACATAATGATTCTCGCCCTGGTAGTTCGGGCAGAACATTTTCAGGGCAGCAGGATCGTTGCTGGTGTGCGGGCGTTTGTCCAGCAGGCCGGCGTTTGCGAGGCCAAGCGTCGCACCGCAGGTCGCAGCGACAAGTATTCCTTCATCAAGCAACCGGCCTGCCACCCGGAGAGCGGGCGCCTGTGCCGGATCAAGCCAGGTATCTGCTCCCGGCAGTACGAGCACGTCGCCGGGGACGGGGCAGATATCTGTTATGAGGACTTCGGGTGTCAAATACAGCCCACCCATGGTGGTGACGGGGTCTAAGGTATTACCGCAACATACAACCGAATACCTGAGTGTCGGATCTTTCAGTACCGTCCGGAACGGAGCTCGGCCATAACATGGCCCGGCTCCCAGTCGGCCATGGTATCGAGGATATAGAGAAAGAGTGTGCGCATGATTCACCGTTATAGATAATAGGGCGTGATTGAGATATCAGGGTCACTGCTATTGCACTCGTAGGAGTGACATTCATAATTGGAAGCCCCCCGTTGACTCATGTGTCAGGACACTCCCAATAATTCCCATCGATGTCCGGCCCCACCCGGTGCCTCACTCTATAGGTGAGGGTGTAGCGGGCAGTCCCCTTGCTGCTATAGGTAAACGTGTGTTGGTGTTCCCTGGTAAAGTCAAATTCCGATCCTATCCGGATCTCAAATTCGCCAAATAGATCATCCCTGCTGGACGTATCCTGTTCCCATAACATGACGGAGGTGACTTCATAGATAATAATCTGGTTGATATCTATGCGTCGGAAATTATTATCCCCCCCGACATCCCTCATCCGGTATGGCCCCCATACCTTGCGGCCATTTACCTTGATATAGGGATAATCTTTCCATTCCTGGGCATTCTCACATTCAAGAGAGATAAGTTCCAGGCAATACGGTTGTTGGAGATATGGGTCCTCCCGATACGAAAATAAATAGAAGTATAACCTGTACCGTCTCTCGTCATGATCATAACTCCCTTCATGGTTCGGTAACGTGATATAGTGAAGTCCCGAGTAGAGAGATCGATTACACCTGGTCAAGTCGAGTTCCCTTAATTCTTCTGTTCGACTCATTCCCAAGAGGTCCGATGTATCGGACATACGGGGTCTATCTGGATAATAACTCAATTCTCCCGGATTCCCTGGCCAGGGACCCCTCACCTGAATACCTCCAAGATTGTCATCGTACTTCGTCTGGCCATCAGCAGGGTCATCTTCACGAAGAATAATCCCGATCTGCCATCCCTCCAGAGTATAGGGTATATCAAGGTCCTCAGTGTCACCACTTTGCATATTACGAGGTTCCCAGACCATGACACGTTCCTCGTTAAGATAAATGCATAAATATGGTTCCTCTGTTAACCCTTCACTTCCTGTTCTGATACATTCGAGATAAAGTGGCACTAATCGTGGCATCGCATCTATCCCCCATTATCCGATCATTCGATACGAATAATATGCTTTTGGGTCATTCGTGAGCGGCTTTTAGGATTCATCAATGGTATAATCTTGGAACGGGTTGTTATAATAGTCGCATAGTAAAAAAGTAATGAAGCGACTAGTCCATCACAAGACAGCCCTGTCACTTCCAAATCCCTCTCCTGTGCCTCACAAAGGGAACCTCACAATATCTGCAGTTCTGTCCGGGACAGGCCACAAACTGCTCAGCATGGATGGACTTGATCAATCTGCTCATCCACTCAGTAAAAGCATTAACCGACTCGGCATCCGGAATATAATCCACCATCGTATTGTCTTTTTAAATAAAACAGCGAGACCTTAACCGGTATCTTCCCGAACATTTCCCCGGACCCCAGGGCAATACAGGTCCCTCTGGAAATCCTCCCTGATCGACTTTTTTGTCAGGGCGGAGGGTTTTCACATCGGTTACTATCCTGTTGCTATGTTACCCGGGTGCATTCTGGTATTTTTTAAAAAAATGGCTTAAATTGCCGGATATTGTATATTCCTCCCTGATGGTTTCTTTGTGGCAGGGGGAATGCCGGGCAGATGGCCACACCTGCCGGTCTTCCTGCTTCCAGGCAATTCTTCCAGGTCTCAAGGCGGAGCATCAGTTAGCAGGTCTCACGGTCGGGCCGTCACGTTTGACTGGTTATACATGCCTGCCCCAATCCAGTAGGTCCCGTCAACATCGTGCACGTAGCAGAGCTTCGGTTCTGGCGTTAAGTTATGGGCGGGATTCGGGAAATGGATGACGATAAACCCGCCGCCGCTCCGTGAGATGTTGATCTTGTTCCGCATGTAATACTGGCCGGTCACATCGACATCGTTGTAGAAAGACGTATTCACCCGCTGGGGCAGGGCAATGGATGCGAGGGATGTCCCGTTGTAATCGGCTGCGAATATGTACAGGTCTCCCCGGACGAACGAGCCGTTCGGGTTATTGAATTCTGCGAGCGAGGCCTGCTTCCCGTGTTCACGGCTGTATACGACCCCCTCGGAGACAAACGCGAACAACCGCTGCTCATCGGCAGAAAGGTTTGCCGTGGGCTTCACCGTCACGGTGGATGTCGGGATGGCAGTCGGAGACAGCGTAGGTGTTGCGGCTGGTGTGGTGGCCGGGGGATTCGTCGTGGTACATCCGGCCCCGGCGATAGCAAGGACCAGTGCAAGGATGGCTAATGTCAGAATAATGGATCTCATATGAATTGATTCAGCAATTCAGGTTCATATGCCCATTGATTTAATCCGGCCGGGGCTGTTCACCGGCATCCCTGCAGAGGAGGGTTTCAATCATCCATGCATGATATCCCGCCAGATATCGAAAATGTATTCTGTTTCCAGTCCCCACTTTTCGAATCACCCAGATTAAAACGCCAGGTTTGACAAAGAGGCTTCTTAACGTCTGAAATGATGTTCCCCCGGTAACACGGCAGGTCCATGCAACCTATTCCGGGAGCGAAATCAAATAAGGTGGTTTTTCTTCCCTCTCCATACCTGTATCAGCGTTGGAACATACATGACACCAAAACCGATGATAATGGACACGATGATATCTACCGTGCTGAGTATTCCGGACGAAATAAAGCCAGAGTAAATATACACGGCAACAGGGGCATATATCGCACTTGCCGTTACCACACCGGGAGAATATTCCCCGGTATAGAGGGTTAAGGACGCATGGATTAAGAAATTGGAAAATATCCATGCAGCGGTGGCCAACCCGAGGACAAGCGTCCATTCACCTGGATAAAATATTGCAAGAGATACTGAAATAAGCACATATGCCATGAAAATTGCGTTTCCAAGAACGAACTGGGCGAATGAGGTCGGTGCAGAAAAATATCGCTTTGCCCACGGGACAAACCGTGGGGCCTCCTCGATCATGTGGATACCGTAGGAAATTGGAACCAGCCAGAGAATCGTTACGTCCATGTCAGTCCTCCTCCCGGGTTGATTGGGATGCAAGCTATACACTATTCTCCTGAACGTGACGATATAAGTTCTTCTCACCCGTGGTCTCCGGGTTTTAACACCCGGGAATTCATCCGCTCCGCGAAGGCGAAGGTAACCCTCCTGTTCGAACAATCTAATTTCCATGCTTCCCATTCCCCCGTTTGGCAATCCCCTGGGCCCTTGTGCCTTATTACAGACCAAGGATGTCCCAGTTGTAACCCGCTCTTATCAATCCCCATAACCATTAACCTCCTTACCTGCCAATTCTCAATGCAATGCCCGGGCTTTCCAAACACGTCTTCCTGAAAACAATATTCTGCCCCAAGCTCGGCTGGTGGCTCCATAATGGAAAAACCAGGGAGAATCTCACTCCTGACGTGCTGTTCCGGATGGAACAGGGAAAAAAAGATCGGGGCACTGGCCCAGCAGTTATATCCCGGCGGTGTATTTGTTTATGCATCCGACTCTAAAACGGCCGCCTCACTGACCCGTGAACTCATGGAAGACCCCCGTATCAATGTCATTTTTGAAGGGACGTTCATCACCGGGAATTACGTGGCAAGGGCCGATATCCTCATCCGGAACGGGGACTCCTGGGACCTCGTTGAAGTAAAATCCGATGTGCAGCAGAAGCAGGACTACCTCGAAGACATGGCTTATACCCCGGTGATTGCCAGGAATTCCGGTTTTACCCCGGCCCCCATCTGCTTACAACGGTGGATTGCACGGAGGAAGTCGTGAAGTTCAGAGAACAATTTGAATCAAAACTGGACAGTGTTGATGCTACCCTTCATTCCCCGGAAGAGCCCTGCCCAATGCTCACCATGAATTGCAAAAAATGTGATTATTTCGAGACGTGCATGGGATCGGAGGTCGATGAGCATATTTTCAATATCCCGAGACTCAGTGAAAAGACCTTCCAGGCACTCGTGTCATCGGGGTATATCTCGATCCATGATATCCCTGACGTGTGCAACGAATGCCAGCTGGTCAATAATATGATGTGACCCGGCTGTTCTGCGGCAAGAGCAAAATTATTTCGTTTTAATGCCGTTTGTTGCAACCAGTTTTAAGCGAATAGAAAAATAATGAATTATAGGGCTCAGTCGGGCAGTCTGGATGAGGCCCATTTACTATTTTAGCGATAAAAAGACGTAATTTTAGTATTTAAGGCCTAATATTGGGTATTCATGTTAAAAAAATAATAATTTTTGAAAGAATCTGCAAGTGTTCCAGGTCGAAGTATCCCTCATGCGACCTGTGCAATAATTTGCCCGATGAGTCGTTTCTCCGCTTTGTGAATGTGCTCCAGCAGCGTGCTCTTGTTAATTCCCATCTTTTCTGCGAGCTCGCCCGCGTTGAGCCGGCGGGGGTGGTCGAAATACCCCAGGCGGTAGGACTCGATCAGGATCTTCTTTTGCCGGGGTGTGAGGACATCAAAGACCCCGCTGACCCCGGGACTATAATCGCAGACTGACAGGATCTCAAGACCCCATCCTTTCTCTGTGGCATCGGAAACGAACGTATGGAAGTCCTCGGGAGTCCCGACCATATTGAATGTCAGGCAATCGTTCTCGAAGACAACAGGGGGCTCAAACTTCGAACCATATGTCTGGAGGAACCGTGTAATATCTTCAGAAAATGTTCCCTTCACGAGGCAGGTATATTCACGACCCTTGTTCTGAAGCACCAGGAGATTCGACACATAATTGCACTGAATCTGATCGACAGGGATCCCTTCCCTGATGGTAAACTTACACACCTCGCTGTGTATATCGTCAACCATATTGAAGAGGGAGATCACCTCGAATCTTTCGATAACCTGGCCGTACGATTTACAGTAATCGAAAAGATCCCCGGAAAGCCGGACCGTCATTTTCTTCATACAACCCGATCTGGTGCATGGATGGGATATAAATATGACCATACATGTACGGCTCAATTCATAACATCATTCCCTGCCTTTTCTTTAATCAGTTCCATGAGGAATGATTCGATGAAAACAAACAGTTGTGCTGAAATTACAGACACGAAGAGTAGAGAATTAACAAACGGGTTGACGGAACCCGGGAAAGAACACCCGCCATACGGATTCATTATTCCTGCCGGTATCCTTATCGGACTCGGCGTGGGCCTGCTCGTGGATAACGTGGGTTCGGGCTTCCTTGTCGGGCTTGGGCTCGGATTTCTCGGTTCAGGACTGGTCCCCCTCGTCCGGAAACCGCTGGGGAGTGAGTACACGCAACCGGGAAGAACTGATGTGACAATGCTTCTTATCGGGGCCTTCCTGGTATTTATCGGGATTGGCTTTGTCTATGCGCCTGCTGCAATCTGGCCGTATGCCATTGCCGGATTTTTAATTCTCATCGGCATCTGGCTCCTGGTCCAGGGATTCTACAGGATTTCCTGAAGGATGAAAAAAGAGCAGGACAAATTCTGGTGTGACTGACATGATTGCGGCTCTTGCAGTAACTATCCTTCCCCTTGGCTTCCTGGTAGTTTTATTCGGCGGAGGGGCGTTATTTCTGCGTAACAATATTGAACAGGACGGGGTGGCCCCGATAAACAGGACGCTGTTTTACTTCAGTAAATACTCGATTCTTGCCATTTGGGGGGTGATGGTCCTTTCAGTCTGGGGGATCAGCCTGTCGTTTTTTGAAGCACCCCCCGTCCTCCAGGTAACCGGCCTGACATTATGGTTTTTCGGATTTGCACTTCTATACATCGGAAGGTTCGAAATGGGGGGTTCATTCCGCCTGGGGAAACCAAAGGAACACACCAGCCTCAAGGTCGACGGATTATTCAGGTTGAGCAGAAACCCGATGTATGTCGGTATGTATGCAACGATGGTTGCACCCAGCCTCTATACATTGAACCCGGCTGTTATTTTTCTTGCAGTATTTGTGATTGCTATCCATCATTCCATAGTACTCGCGGAGGAGAACCATATGGAGAAGGTATTTGGACAGGAATATTCGGATTATCGGAACCGGGTGGGGCGATATATCCTGGCCTGAATCCAAGGTAAGGGCAGGGAGACCCTGATTTCAATATTTTAAGTGATTTGAACATCTGTGCCACAAATCACGGGTGAGACGTCGATTACCATTTTAACCATAAAATAAGCCTATTTATAGGTTTAATGCCTATTGGGGGTATCTTGTAACCGGGACAACAATTATCATTGTCACAGATAACCAATGTGGATCTGAATATTGTTTTAAAAAAATCGGCTGGTATGAAAAACTCCGGCAAAACAATCTGAAAGGCCACCTTTTTCATGCCCATCTATGAGCCAGAGGCTCATAGCACGCTCTGTAGAAACACTCATGAACGGGAAGTTCGCACCCGGTTTATGAAAATAACTTGTTCAAAATTCTATATATTGGGGTCCGTTTTGATATTTTCATGGGAAATCCTCTCAAATCTATCTTATAGATTGGGAATTCCAAAATTTCGTCACGCTCCCGGGGCTCCGCCCCGCCGCCTTGGTGATCCTGGTTGGGATAGAGACTACCCAAAAATACTCTGAATTTAATGAACCTTCGGGAAACCCTGCCCGAAGAATATCTTAATGGGGGTGGGGCAGGGATGGGGTGAAACCCCCTCCTGTCTTCGTATTTCCCTCTGATTTTTTATGACACCGAAGGGTTTCAACAAAGCCAAAAAAATCTTTTTTCCTGACTGATTCTTATATATGCAACGTTCCCCAAACTTTTCCCAATGACCTCTCATCAACACGAAGTCTTCTCTGCTTCCAGAGCCGGGCACCTGGATACCCGCTTTCGGCGGTTTCTCTACCGGCCCGACCGCCTTGCAGAGCGGTACGTGCAACCCGGGAACCGTATCCTTGATTTCGGCTGCGGGCCTGGCTTCTTCACCCGCGAGTTTGCAAAGCGTGTCGGGGAGAACGGGCAGGTCTTCTCCGTCGACCTGCAGGAGGAGATGCTCAATATACTGCGGGGGAAGATGGAGTCGGAAGGTCTGCTGCCACGAATCCGGACACACCGGTGCGAGCCGGACTCCCTCAACCTCCCCGTCGACCTGAACGGGACCTTTGACGCCGCCTTCACTATCTTTGTTGTCCATGAAGTGCCCGACCCGATAAAACTGTTCCGGGAGATTGCCCAGCTCCTCAAGCCCGGTGGGACGCTCTTCTATACCGAGCCCCCGTTCATTGTCTCCGGAAAAGAGTTCCGGGAGAACCTTGCGGTGGCTGAGGAGGCAGGGTTCCGGCAGGTTGACCATTCTTTCTTTTTCGTGAACCGGGCGGCAACATTGATGAAGGGGTGAACGCAGGTCTTAAAAACCGGAAATATCTGGAAATTTGCAAAACAACATCCCATAGAAAAATTGGGGTAATTATCAGCCCTGTACAATGATCAAATCCGTCCGGACGGACGAATTACTCACCATTGTGCCGTTTACCGCATCGCTTTTTAACACCGTTAACGTGACCGTATAATTGCCAGGATAGCGGTAGGTATGGATAGGGTTCTGGTCTGGTCATGTTAACCCCGTCACCGAAATCATAATTGTACGATGTTGGGTTCCCGGTGGACTGGTCAGTGAAAATGACCTCTAAGCGGTGCTGTTCCGTTCACCGGGGCTGCGGTGAAGTTCGCGACCGGGAGTGTGAACGGGACACTGCTGACCGTGACTGCATTCGTTTTTGTAATTGCTGCTACTGATCACAGAACCGTATGTCTTGTCAAACTTTCGTTATTGTCAGGGTGATGGTAAAGGTACCTGGGAACCTGTACGTATGGGACGGGTTTGGCCCTGTGACATTAGCACCATCCCCGAAATCATAGTTGTAACGGGATGGGTTACCGACTGATTGATCCGTGCATTTCACGGTCAGCGGGGCGGTCCCATAAACAGGACTTACCGTGAAATCTGCTAATAAGGGGGGTTTGGTGCCAACCGTGATATAATTCGGCTTTACCTTGGTGCTGTTCTGGCAGGCACTGTTGCTTTCCGAAAGGCTGACCGTATACACGCCGTCAGTGGTGTAGGTATGGACCGGGTTCTTCTCCTCTGAATAGGTCCCATCCCCGAAACTCCAGTTCCAGGTCTCTGCAATGCCAATTGAATGCCTGGTGAACCCGACTGAAAGCGGGGCAGGGCCTGCGGTAATATTGCTGGTGAAATCGGTAATCAGTGGCTCCTTCGGGTGGGTAAGGTTGGCATACAGGTCAATGGTCTCGTTCTGGTGTGGGTACCGGGTGTTATTCTGCGTCAGGGCAATGTACCCGCATTTTTTGACGGTGAATGTCCGGACGGGCGGGCATGGGACACACGTCTGGACGAGCAGGGTACCATTCCCGGTGGTAATACCCTCATACCAGTCGTTGAAATATACCTCTGCCCCTTCCACGTTCGAATGGACCAGGTAATATCCCTTACCGCCACCGACAATGACGGGAGTAGAGCCGAGTGCATAGAGGTTTTTATCTTGACTCCCGAAGTAGACGACACCGTTATCGATTGCGGGGCTGGAAGTCACCGCTCCACCGGTCGTATAATTCCACAGGAACGCACCGGTTTCTGCATTGAGTACATAGAGGTTATTGTCTGAGCTCCCCACATAGACAACGCCGTTTGCTACCGCGGGGCTGGAAGATACCCGGTTTCCGGTCGTGTAACTCCAGAGCAAAGAACCGGTTGCTGCGTTGAGAGCATAGGTATTGTTGTCACGACTCCCGAAGTAGACGACACCGTTTACGACAGCCGGGCTGGACGTCACCGATCCGCCGGTCGCATAACTCCAGAGGAACGCCCCGGTTTCTGCGTTGAGGGCGTAGAGGTTCTTATCGCTGCTCCCGAAGTAGACGACCCCGTTTGCAATTGCGGGGCTGGAATGTATCTGGTTTCCAGTTGTATAATTCCAGATGAGGTCCCCGGTTTCTGCATTGAGGGCGTAGAGGTTCCTGTTGGCGTTCCCGATATAGACAATACCGTTTGCCACCGCAGGACTGGAATACACCCCGGGATCGCCGGGATAGTTATTCATGGTATAGTTCCAGACCAGTATCCCCGTGGCCGCGTTGACCGCATACAGGTTGCCGTCAAAATTGCCGATATAGACGATACCATTCGCCACCGCCGGGCTGGAACTTATGTCAATCCTTGTCATATAGCGTGATGGTACCGTATAGTTCCAGAGTAGCGCTCCGGTAATAGCGTCGAGCGCGTAGACCTTGTTCCGGTAACCCCCGAAATAGACGATACCGTCTGCCACTGCCGGGGTGGAACTTACCCAGTTATTGTCGAAGTCCGTGAAATTCCAGATGCGAGCCCCGGTTGCTGCATCAATGGCATAGAGGTTGTGGTCACGGCTTCCGACATAGATGGTCCCGTTCACAATTACCGGGCTGGAACTCACCCCGTCACCGGTCGTGTAGTTCCAGAGGAGTGTCCCGTCCGGCCTGATTCCCCCGTCATCGTACTGGCCGGAATTGTAGATGTCTGACCGGAACTTCCAGGCCTTTGTATCGGAGGGGTTGTCGGTGACCGACAGGAATAACGAGTTGGACGATTCCCCGGAGGAACTGTCATAGACGGTGATTCTTACATGCCGCGGGTATGCAACCTTCTCAGCGGGGACCTCCATGGCCAGGTGGTCCGGCTGGAGGTACTGGGTCACCTGGGCCTCGCCATTCCAGAGGATTGTGCTGGTCGGGGTAAATCCTGTACCGTAGATATCGAGGATAAAGCCCGGGCTGCCCTCCATTACCACCGCCGGATCGATCTGCGATAGCGAAAGAGTGCTGGTGGTTGCCGTCTGGTTCACCCAGGTCTGGTTGACCTGCCCCTTCGTCGCGACCGTCCTCGTCGCGATCGTGTAAGGTGTAGACGGAGAGAGCCCCGTGGCAGTAAAGGTCCCGGTTCCTTTTGTCACGTTAGCCTGGAACACCCCGTTGAGGTATACCATGACATGGGAGAAGCCGATCGATGCGGGATCGGTCCAGGCCCAGGTGATCCGGAGCTGCTGCGTGGTGGTGGTATGGAGATCGGTCACGCTCTCCGGCGGCTCGTCAGGGTATGATCCGAACGCGTAGATGTTGCCGTCATCGCTTCCGATATAGACCATCCCATCAGCGACTGCAGGGCTGGAATAAACGGAGTCTTCCCCTGTCTGGTAATCCCAGAGGAGCGCACCGCTCGACGCGTCCAGTGCGTGGACGCTCTTTCCATACCCATAATTTAAACTACCGACATAGACGACACCGTTGGCGACCGCAGGGCTTGAAGTCACATCGTTCCCGGTCGCGTAATTCCAGAGAAGTGCCCCGGTGGACGCGTTGAGTGCGTACAGGTTCGCGTCATTGCTGCCAATGTAAACGACACCGTTGGCGACCGCAGGGCTTGAAGTCACATCGTCCCCGGTCGCGTAATTCCAGAGAAGTGCCCCGGTGGACGCGTTGAGTGCGTAGAGGCTGTCGTCATCGCTGCCAATGTAGACAATGCCGTTCGCGACCGCGGGGCTGGACTTTATTTCGCCCCCCGTCGTGTAGTTCCAGAGGAGAGCCCCAGTGGCTGCATCAAGGGCATAGAGGTTGCCATCCCAGCTGCCGAAACAGACGGTACCGTTTGTTACCGCCGGGCTGGACGTCACATCGTCCCCTGTCGCGTAATTCCAGAGGAGTGTCCCGGTGGACGCGTTGAGTGCGTAGAGATTGTCATCCCGGCTTCCGGTGTAGACGATACCGTCCGCCACCGCCGGGCTTGATATAACGCTGTCACCCGTCGTATAGTTCCAGAGGAGTGCTCCGCTGCCTGTGTCAACTGCGTAGATGTTGCCGTTCCATCCCCCCGCATAGACGACACCGTTTGCTACCGCCGGGCCGGTCTGTATCCCGTGTTCAGCCGCGAACTTCCAGAGGAGCGCCCCGGTGGATGCGTCGAGTGCGTAGAGGTATCCATCATTGCCCCCGATGTAGACCGTACCGTCCACCACCGCGGGGCTGGACCTCACCACATGACCCGTACCGAATTCCCAGATGAGGTCCCCTGCCGGCCTCTTCCCCCCGTCATCGTACACACCGGTGTTCTGGTTGTCTGCATGGAACTTCCATCCCGGGGCGGCTGCCACGGGTGCAGCGACCAGGGTAACAATCAGGAGGAGCAGGAGGAGCCACCGGATTAAAGGAGGCTTCCTGAACGGTGTTCCTGTTGTGCTTCGTTCCGGATTACCGGGTATAATCTGTAGTAATGCCATGAAAATCCAAATCTCCGGGCATAGAGTGAATATTTCGCCCCCGCTGCCAGTGATCAAAATCTGTATACGTTTAAGATAAGTCTTCTGGCTTAGATAAGAGACCCGTGCCCGTGCAAATTCCAGCTACGAAGATCTAACAAAAAACAATGATAACGCGGTTATTTTCCCTTTTTGACAGGATTCACCGATCGGCATAGCGTATGGTTGATCCTGGTCCCGGTTATATGGACGGCGGGGTATGACCTGGGCCATGGAGATTGACCATCACCAAAGTCGTAATTATAATATATCGGGTTGCCACTTGTATGAGGGTGTGAAAAATGGCTCACTATCTGATAGATATCCGCCAGATGGGTTCCGTGAAGCACCAGATTAGCACGTTAAGCAACCAGTTATCAGGGAAATTTAATATCAGGGACAAATGTGTAATCCCGCATATCACCCTTGCAGGGCCTTTTTCAACCCAGCATGAAGAAAAACTCGTTGAAGATTTCACACGAATTTGTATGGACCAGGAGAAGATCCCGAAATACGAGGTCGGGGGTTACGGTTTTTTTGACAATACAAGGGTTGTTTATGTTTCGATTACTCCTGACGACACCTTAAGGCAATTCAGGTACCAGCTGTCCCGGGTAATCTCCCCCTACTGTTCATTACGAAATTATGACCTGGATTCTGCCGAAGGCTTCATGTTCCACTCCACTCTCGCCATGAAACTTGACTGGCTCACCTTCCAGAGAATAAAATGGTATGTCCGGGGATTGGAAAAAGTCCTGTACCGGCACCACCCGATCCGGGTAACATTGCTCCGGAACAGAAAAATTGTCTGCGAATATGATTTCATCCAGAAGAGGATGCTGAGCCGGAAACAGGCGATGAGCAAGGCAACACGGATGCGGGATTATGATATTCTTAAGGTGTGGGCTGACGGGAGCTGGGAATCAGAGTACAGGCGTCCGTGATTTCCCTCCCGTGACCCAAATAGTTTCCTTCGGACCCCGGATGCAAATGCCAGGCAACCCGCTACAGGAAAAAAAGTTGGGGACCCCGGGGCCCACCCGGTCACACCCGTGCAAACGGGCCCAACTCTGTAGAGGTAAACCCGGTGACAGAACCTCGCGGATCCGCTGCAAAGGTGAGATAGCCTACCTGGTCGTCCGGGTTCGGGAATGACAGGTACCAGGTGTTATTTGTCACGTGCATGAGGGTCCCGGGGTACTGGCCCGGCCCGATCCCGAAGGTCATATTCCCGGTATCCGATCCCTGGTTAACCTGCATGGTCCCGTACAGGTCGCTCCTGTACATTCCCGCGATCGCTGACGGGCTGATCGTTGCCGGGCCTGCATCTGCGGGCCGTTCGATGGATTTGATGAGCGAGTTCCACCCTGCCTGGTTAGCCTTCTCCCGTGCCTGCAGGTCAACCCCGCTCTTCCCGATGTACCGTTCGAGGAACTCGTCCCGGACCGCTTCCGGGAAGACCGTCAGCTGCTTATTGGCAATGACGACAAGGCCGGTCTTCGTTCCCGGGATAAGGATCACGATCGAGCGGACCCCGTCAAGGGCGCCGTTCTTCTCGATGACCCGTTCGCCAAGGAAGTTGTACGAGTCGCTGCCAAGCCCGACTGCCCCGTTCGGGTCGGAAAGAGGCCCTCCATGCCCTGCAACCAGGCTCGCGGCATGGATCTCTCTGACCGTCTTCGGTGTGAGGACCTGCGTTCCGTCAACCGAGCCGTTGTTCAGCATCATCCGCAGCCATTGCGTCATGTCCCGGCCGGTAGAGACCACCTGGCCGGCAGCGGGGAACCCTGCTTCTTCGAGGGGTATAGTGTGGACGTCCCCACCTGAGCCGGCATGGCCGGAGACGTGGTTCTCATCGAGGTACAGGGTTTCCGGGTGAGCACCTGACCGCGTCATGCCGAGCGGCCGGATGATGCGGGCATCGGTCAGGTCCTCCCAGCTCCGGTTGTCCACGGCAGCCGCAGCTTCCCCGGCGATGAAGAACCCTGCATTCGAGTAGACGTACTTCTCCCGGAAACTGGTGCCAGGTTCCAGGTAGCGCATCCGCTCCAGCATATCGTCGTTGGAATACCCGAGCCTGCCCAGCAGGTCGCCATCGTAGGCCCGGAACCCCGTGCGGTGGGCGAGCAGGTCGCGAAGGGTCGCATGCTCACCGGCGTAGGTGTCTTTTAACGCAAAGCCTGGCAAATACGTGACAACCGGTGTGTCCCAGTCCAGTTTCCCCTCGTCGACGAGGGAGCCGACCGCACCGGCAGTGACATACTTGGATACCGAGGCGATCTGGAAGCGGGTGTCGGGATCAACCTTTTCTGGTTTCCCTAATTCCCGTACACCGAACCCTTTCAGGTATACGACGGTATCGTTCTCGACAATCCCGACAACGGCACCCGGTACTTCATATTCCGCCATTTTCGCGGTGACAAAATTATCGAAGCCATCGCGGTTTCCGGTTGCCGGTGGTGTACTCGTGCAACCGGAAAAAAAGACCATCCCGGTCAGAAGGAATGCAGCAATGAAGATGAATACATATCGCAGGAAAGGGTTGCTCATGCAGGGGGTTGAGATTACAAAACGAAAAATCTTATGATTTTGTTATCGCGTTGACAGGTATGGAATGGCAACCTTTGGGCCTTCAATCCCCGGCATTTTTATCTTTGGGCGGATTTCCGGCATCTGTCCCTGCAACAGTGTCCTATACCTTGGACTGACTGGATACCGTTCGAGCGGGAAAATACAGGTCCATGCAAGAATCAACCAGGAGATCATAGGCATCTTTCACACGGATGGTCATCTCATGGGACACAACCTGATCTTTCTGCGAGACACCGGGGTGCCATTCCTTGATCCTCTCTTTATAATGGGGGCGAATCTCGTTAGGGCTGGCTCGTTCCCGGATTCCAAGTGTTTCTGCTGCCCTTCTTAACAATACGGCAGTAATCGCAGCCATAACACAAGACTATACATTCCACAGCGATAAGGATTGCTGAACAATATCCGGGAACGTTTGTACCGGAAATAAAATTGGTAAGGAGTTATTTTTGTAATTCCCTGTTCTGATAAGGAAAGCTGTTTATACAATAGCGTCAGGAGAACACTTGTATTGAGGAGAGTTTATGAAAATAGGGGTTGTTTTAGGGACCCATGACCCGGAAATTGTGTGGAATGCATTCCGTTTCGGCGTCAAGGCACTTACCGCAAATCATACGGTGAAAGTCTTCCTTATGAACAGCGGGGTTGAACCCGAAGAGATCCATGATAAGAAATTCAACGTGGAGGAGCAGGGTAATTCTGTTCACCCAGAAAAACGGGGAAATACTCGCATGTGGCACGTGTCTGAAATCCCGCCACAAAGAGGGGACTGCCGTTTGTCCCCTGCATACGTTGGATGATCTTCTAAAAAATGGTTGAAGAATCGGACAAAATTCTTACCTTCGGGTAAAACCAATAACGAAAAGAAAAGAGCAGGTATACCGATGAATCCCGAATCGCAGGAAATACAATCACCGCTTATCTACCTTAACAACGCTGCAACAACATGGCCAAAGCCGGCAGAAGTCCTTATGGAGGTTGAAAAATGCCTGCGAGAGCCGCTGCATGAACCGGGGAGGACAACGGGAAACGGGTCCACTGATTATCCCTCTGCCGTACGTGAGGTCCTTTCAGACTTTTTCCATGCCGGCCCTGCTGAACACTTCATCTTTACCCAGAATGCCACCGACTCACTTAACCTGCTGATTCACGGATTTGTTAAAAAAACCCGAACGCCGTTTCATGCGATCACCACAGAACTTGAACACAACTCCGTACTCCGCCCGCTCATGACGCTGAAGCAGGATAGGGCGATCAGTCTCTCGGTCTTGCCTTTCTCTGGCAGTACCGTCAGTCTCGCGGCAATTAAAAAAGCGATCTGCCCGGAAACCCGGCTCATAGTGATGACACACGGGAGCAACGTTCTCGGCTCTGTGCAGGACATTAAAACCATAGCGGAATACCTCCACGCCAATGATATCTTCTTCATCGTGGACGGGGCCCAGACCGCAGGCCACATCCCGATCGATCTTTCGGACATTCCGGTCGGTGCGTTCGTATTCACCGGTCACAAGGCACTCTTCGGCATCACGGGCATTGGTGGACTCTTTATATCAGAACCGGACGCAATCGCGATCACCCGGCAGGGTGGCACAGGTACGGATTCACGGGAACTCACCCATCCCTTTGGGATGCCGATGCGGTTCGAGGCAGGGACGCCGAATTATCCCGGAATCGCATCGCTCTATGCAGGGATACGGTTCATAACATCGATCGGCCAGGAAGAAATTGAGAAGAGGAACACTGACCTGATCCGCTTTTTCATACGCGAACTGAAGGCTATCAGGGGCGTCACCATCTATAACGAAAATCCCGATCTCCCGGTTGTATCGTTTGACATCGCCGGTATTGACAACCATGAAGCGGGATTCATCCTTGCCCGGGCTTACCATGTGATCACGAGAACCGGGCTCCACTGTGCCCCGCTCGTCCATGAACGCATTGATGGTGGGAAAGGGTGTATCCGGGCAAGTTTCTCGTATTTCAATACCCGCGATGAATGCAGGGTCGCGGCAGAAGCGGTCCATGAGGTGGCAGAGAGTGTCGATTCTCAAGTCAGTTCAGACTAAAGGCTGTGTCAACGGCTCACTCATGAAAGAGTACGTGCCTGACCGGGGTGAAAAGTAACGTCTGGTCTTCGGGTCACCAATTTCAAAAAAAATATACCGGCCTTCACGACACCTTTTCTGACTCGTCATACGAGCCTTCCATGGTATACATCTTCAGTCCGTTGACCTTTCCGGCTGCGTTACGGGTGAATATGTATGCATCGTCCGACTCCGGTGTCACGAAGAACGTATCATTGCCCTCGGAGAAGAGTTCGACCTTCTTATCGCCGGGCATGACCGCATCGTAAAACAGGCGGTTGCCTTCACTATATACGGTGATCGTCCATGATTTCTCCCATGCCGGTGCATACGTCCCGGTGTATTCCACGAGTGCTCCTGCGTTCAGCGGCACCACGCTCCGGTTGATCTTCTGCGGCTGGGAATACGTCCCATTAAAGACTATCGCCGGGAGGTCGTTTACCAGGGTCAGCACCGGGGTCCTGTCATGGTTTGTCAGGAACATGATGCTCACGTCCTCGTCAGGATAATACAGTGTCTGCGAGATGAACCCGAAGTTACGCCCGCTAAAGCCGATGAAGGTGCGGTTCTTCAATTTCCCGCTCTCAATCCCGTAATGGTGTTCCACCATGGCAGCGGTTGACTGCGGAGAAAGGATCGTTCCCGGCGTATGGAAGGCACGCACCCACCGGAACATGTCTCCGGTCGTGGAATGGATGGACCCGGCGCCCCAGGAGTTATGGATGTTCTGGAGGTCGTAGTGGACCTGTTTTCCGTTCATGGTGGTGTACCCGGACGCACGGCTGGGAAAGACATCCCGGGCATTGTCCTGCCCGGTGCTGTTCATGCCGATTGGCCGGAAGATGTCCGTTTTCAGGTACTCATCGTACGACATGCCCGAAGCCTGCTCAATGATGTAACTCAGCGCGATATACCCGTTATTGGAATACGTGTAACCCGATCCCGGTTCAAAGGCGAGGGGCAGGGCGGTTATCCGTTCCATTGTTTCGGGGAGTGTAAGATCTGCCCGGTCGGTGAGGGAGAACGCCCCGTCAGACGGGATCCCCGCGGTGTGGTTCAGCAGGTGATAGATCCGGATCTCCTCCCATTTCGTGGCATTGGGGATATACCATCGTGACCGGGTCGGTGACATTCAGCTTCCCCTGCTCCTGCAGCTTCATAATGGCGGCCGCGGTAAGCTGCTTGGTATTCGAGCCGACAGGGAATACGGTCCCGGGTGTATTGGGGATGGAGAACTCGTAGTTCGCCATGCCGTACCCTTTCGAGAGGATCACGGTATCGCCCCGTGCCACCAGTACCGTCCCGCTGAACCTCCCGGCGTCGGTAAGCGCTGTCATATAGGCATCGAGTTTCCGGGATATCGCCGCATCAGTGCCGGTGAGCGGCGGGACCTGAACGGTCACCGTCACAAGTGGGGTTTCCTGTGCCTTTTGATGCTGAACAGCAGGCTGGGTGCATCCCGCAGCAAGGATCATGGCAATTCCGATAATGATGATGAGGAGAAATTGTTTCGCTGACATGAGGGTTACATTCCGATCGTTGGTGTCCCAGGAAATAAAGAGATGTGGTTGTTAAACCGGGTTATTTTTTTGTTAAGGAATAGTCCGGTTTTGTTAAAAACTCTCCCGGTCTGTATTGTCCCATTTTTCGGTCATTTCAATCCCTACTGGTCAATTTTCGTAATCTCCGGGATAAGACGGGATATTTCTTCGATAATCAGGCCCTTGATCTCAGACCGCCTGGTGGATGACGTGAAATACTTCAGTACCATGAGGACCTGGTAATCGTCGATATGAAGGTAGACACCCGGGCTCGTCTCGTACGAGGGCAGGAATTTTTTATCCCCGAGGCTGCTCGATTTCCTTTGCTGCCTGCACCTGGATCTCACGGGTATGCCGGTGGACTACCTCGAGAAGGACTGCCCGGGCATGGGGTAAATCGGCAGAAAAGGGCAGGGTGATCCGTATCTCGTCCCCTGCAACAGAGAGGTCACGGCTGGTATTCATGACCACCTCCCGGAACAGAATACCGTTCGGGACGGTCACAATCTGCCCGCTCGGATGGTCACCGGACTCCCTGTCCAGCTGCATCATGGTCGTCCTGAAGAACCCGATATCCATAACAAGTCCATATACTCCCTTGATCTGTATCCTGTCCCCGATCCGGTACATCCGGGTAACAAGGAGGGTCAGGCTCCCGACCATGTTCTGTATGAGATCACGGAGTGCAACAACCATGGCAGCCCATATGATGCCAAGGAAAAGCACGATCTGTGAAGGGTCTTCCACCCATTCCATGAGGACAAGCAACAGGCCAAGGCCAAGCAGTAGTACCGTAAAAATCCTGGTGGCTGTGAAACGGGATGCTTCATCCGGCATTTTCCTGACGATGAAATACGCCCCGGCTGTGTAACAAATGAGAATTAAAATCGCAAAAAAAAGAGTATTAAAGATTTTTCCGAATATTGTATTGGCAAACGGGCTGGTTACGACAAGAATGAGCCTCTCGGAGGCCGTTGCCGTAGCGAAGAATTCTGCAAGGACCATCGCCACCATGATCAGGAGCAGGAACAGGAAATACCGTACCGGGAGAACAAACGACCGCATGGCTCTCTGTTGGATTTTTACACAGCCAGTCTAATCAATCTGCCTGTTTTGCATTGTGCCAGAACGGAGTTGTTGGAATGGTGTGGGTTCATGGAAGTGAGCAGAAAAAACGCGAACTATACGGCGACAGCCTGTGAAGTTATCTCACACCCGCTCCGGGTTTTTTGTTATTCCGAAGACTCCTGTTCGTGCCAGTTCCTGCTCCCTGAAGATCCAACAGAACAATGGTGATTTGAACATCTGTGTCGTACATCGCGGATGAAGGCCCGGTTTACTATTTCAGCTCGGTTTACTATTTCAGCGTTATTTTGGCAATTAGAGCATACATGATTTTAAAAATATTTTTGTAAGGACCCCCTTCCCGATATGAGTCGAAATATTGGCTCTGTACAAATCCTCTCAAATCTATTTTGAAGATTGGGAATTCCATAATTTCATCACGCTCCCGGGGCTCATGGCCCGCCGCTTTGGCGACCCCGGTTGAGATAGAGACCCTCCCCCAATACTCTGAATTTTAATGAGCCTTCGGGAAACCCTGCCCGAAGAATATCTCAATGGGGGTCGGGCAGGGAGGGGGTGAAACCCCTCCTGTCTTCGTATTTCCCTCTTATTTGTTATGACACCGAAAAAGTTTCAACAAAGCCGAAATATTGGGAAAACCGCAATTATTTCGAATATCTTGAAGAAAAAACACCAGGGATAAGGGTTTTCACCCTCCGGTGGTTCATACCCCGACAGATTTTCAGTATGAACCAGAGAAGTGAAAAAAGACATTCCGGGTTCAGAATACCATCCTCATTCTTTTTATCTCTGTATCATGCCACAGGCAGGTGATTGCACCAGGTTCTCCAAACCATCGCAGCAGTTAAGAAGGAATCTAAGTATACCTGTAAACAGGTGATGACCACATGCGATCATTCAACTCCATGAAGAAAAAAGCGAAGGATGAATGCGCCAGAGAGGGGGTTGAGCCCAGGATAAAACTCCTGGTAAATGTCTTCAACTCCTTACCCGGTATTTGCACAACATCGTCGTGTGCGGGTCATAACATTATTCTCAACCCGACTCAGGCAGCTGCCGACGCATTTTACATTGATTTTATCGTCGACATTGAAACGGGAGGACTGCACTCCCTGGATTTAATAACACAAATGGCCCGGATAACGGGTGGTGAAAATATCATTATTATTTCATGGTTCACGCCATCCAACCGTTCGGTATACACCATTGAAGGGGAAAAAAACGCGTCGCCGAAAAAACTTGCCAGGGCCCTGGAACTTGCCCTTCTTCAAATAGGACGCCGTAATTTTATTGTACCAAAAAGCAGGATCTCAGAAGAATGTAAAACAGAAGCCATTTCCTGCAAAGAGAGTGGAAATAATTTATTCAAAGAGGGGAATTATCAGGAAGCGCTTGTATCGTATGAGAAAGGACTTCTGTTGGATCCAAATAATTCAGATATATTACATAACAAAAATATGACACTCGTTAAACTCGGGCGAATTAAGGGGGATAAAAGAAAACATTGAAAAATCGAACTCTTTTAAGGTTACCATACCATATCAGACCATCCAGCAAACCGGTTTTTTATTCTGTAGAAACACACATGAACGGGACTTCCACACCCGAACAATGAAAATGCCACATTCAAAATCTCTTCATATTGGTGTCCGTTCAGGCATTTACATGGGAAATCCTCTTCTATGCTCTTACCGGTTTCGGACTATTCCTTAATTTTCCAACGCTCCCGGGGCTCATGGCCCGCCGCTGTGGCGACCCCGGTTGGGTTTAACTATCCCCAGACACTCAACGGAGGTTTACACCTGGACCCTTTAAAAATGCCTTGTCAATGAACGAACATGCCCGGGCTGCATTGCCGTTTTCCGGCACCGGGTAGGCGGCTGCACAGTTTGCCTCCTGGCAGAGGATCTTTCCTTCGAGTCCGATATGACCGGGGAACTACGGTGTATCTGTTCTGGTGGTAAAAAAATTCATTCCAGTATGCAATCATTACGTTGCAGATCCAGCGGAACCTGAAAATAAAAGGGGGTCATTGCTGACCCCATGGCTCCTTTCCCTGGCCCCGGTGAAGGGGCATGTACTATGTTGATGAGGACAAGGTTATAGGATGGAGCAAAGCCACCCTAAAAAAAATAGTGCATTCTTGAGTGATTCAGAGGAGTGATTTCCCAGACTGGTACGCTATAACCTTGGTAAAGGCCAGAATGGTACCCTGTGCACTTGATGTTTCAGAGTAGGTGAGGTCTTCGCTCTTAAGCGGTGTGCCGGGGATTGCAAAAGTTGCTCCAGGACTACCATCAGGAAGCACGACCACGGTTATATTGTTGTAATTTCGTGCTTCCTGGAAATGGGCTTTAATGTACACAGATGTTGCACCCATCGCCGGAATTGCCCTTTCGGTGGTACCGTATGGCTTAACATTGAATACCTGGTCAAGCTGCACCGGGTTGGTGGCATCGGAGCTGACAAAACGCTCGCTCATCGTTGAGGTAACAGATCCGACTGTCAGGTCGTATGTATTGCCGGTCTGGATAATATTGCAATAGGCAGGGATGACATCAACCGGCTGGGAACTAAATGGACAGAGCATCCGATCAGATGCCTTGGTTGTATTTCCCGCACCGTCAATCATCAGGTTTTCTGAACCGACTACATTACCTCCATCGGAAGTAGCAATATAGGTTAATCCAGTCTGGGCTTTCAGGTTGGACTGGGTGAGCACCTTGTTACCCGTGTTGATGTTCATGCTCTTAGTAAGGACTGTGTGCCCCGCTTGTGCCACAATATTGGCATCATACGCGGTGGTGTACTGGATCTGGGCGGGACTCAGGACCCCGTTATGGATCCCACCCGGGGCAGTTGTCAATACATAACCTCCATCACTGACTGCTATGGCAAGAATATATGCCCAAGTCTGCCAACTACTACCAACCAAAAGCTGGTTTAAAAGCGATTCTGGCACTGAAATACTAGCGGTGCGATCGGATCCCGGTACGAGGATAACACTTCCTCCCGCAGCGAGGAGCTGAGTTATTTCATCATCATTAAGGATTTTTACCACATCACTAGTCGAAGTCGCAGTCACGGTATACATCGTTTCACCGCTGTTCGTCAATGTCCATGCCCCAGCATCAGTTTCCATGGCAATTCCGACAACATCCGCAGTAGTTACTGTCCCTAGCGTTTGTGTCTCCGGGACTGCCGGTACCGGCTGGTCTGCGCACATGATACCTGTTAATCCAATGACCATTCCGAATAATAAGAGCGTAATAACCCCTAGTTTACCAAGCTTCAAATCACTCACTCCGTTAGAATTGGAGGATGCATTCAGTACCCCCCAAATAATTTGGCTTTTGGGAGTGTCGGACAATAAAGGTTTCTCTATCAGGATCGCGGTTTCGTTACAATACCTGACTTTCAAGAATGGGGCCGGATTTCGTTTCCCCTTTAAAAAATCGCGAAAAAAGTATTTTTTGAGAGTATAAAATCAGAGCAGTGCCTTCCCTGACTGGTACGCAATCACCTTGGTGAAGGCCGTTATCGTACCCTGTGCACTTGACTGCTCATTGTATACCAGGTCTTCAGCCTTTGCCGTTCCGTTTCCACGGGCTTCCTGGATGTGTGCTTTGAGGTATGCCATTGCAGAGCCGCTTGCCAGGATCTGTCCCTGTGACGTGCCGTATGGCTTGACGCTTATATCGTAGTTCAGGACAACCGGGTTGGTTGCATCAGTGCCGACGAACCGGGTGTTCGCATTGGTTGTCACCGATCCAATCGTCAGGTCGTACTTACTTCCAGCCTGGACGATGTTACAGTATGCAGGAATTATATCGACTGGGTATGCTGAAAACGACAGAGCATCCGATCGGATGCAGTTGTGTTTGTTCCTGCACCGTCAATCATGATGTTCTCTGATCCCACGACATTGCCCCCATCGGAGGTTGCAGCAAAGGTTAATCCGGTCTTTGCAACCCCGGGTGAACGGAACGGCAAAGGATGAGGACTTAGTCTATTACGAGCAGTCAAGTGCACAGGGAACCATAACCGCCTTCACCAAGGTGATCGCGTACCCGTCAGGGAAATCGCTCCTCTGAATACTCAAAAATACACTATTTTTGGAGGGTGATCGGGTCCCATCCTATAACCCTGTCCTCATCAACATAGTACAGTGCCCCTTGACCGGGCCCAGGGAAAGGAGCCATGAGGTCAGCAATGACCCCCTTTTATTTCCAGGTTCCGCTCGATCTGCAACGTAACTTGACATTGATCGCATACTTCAGGACACGGGTTGGTTGCTCACTCCCGACGAACCGATCGTTTGCATTGGTGGTCACTGATCCATGGTCAGGTCATACTTGCTGCCGCCTGGACGATGTTGCAGTACGCCGGAATTACATCGACCGGGTATGCGGAGAACGGACAGAGCATACGATCTGATGCTGGTGTAGTCCAGTTACCTGCACCGTCGATCATGAGGTTTTCTGAACCAACGACGTTACCGCCGTCAGCGGTTGCAGCAAAGGTTAAGTCCGGTCTTTGCATTCAGGTTGGACTGCGCAATGACCTTGTTCCGGGTGTCGATGTTCATACTTTTTGTCAATACGGTGTGTCCTGCCTGTGCGACGATATTTGCATCATAGGCGGTGGTGTAACGGACTTCGCCCGGGTCCAATGCTCCGGTATGTAATCCACCTTTGGCGAAGGCCTCACTCCATCCAATAACTTCATAGAGTTCAACCAGATCCTGCCATGTTGTTCCCGAAGGATTATCAACAATCTGTTGATTTAACAGAGATTGGGGAATGGATACGCTTGTTACCCATGGGGGCGTCAGTCCGGGATAAAGTATATAGTGACCTCCACCAGCCACTAACTGGTTTAACATACCCTGAGTGAAGGGGGCAGGTGCTCCACCTGCGGGCATTGTGAGTATGTACATTGCCTGCCCGCTGGATGTGGTCGTCCATGCCCCGGCATCGGTTTCCATGGTAATCCCGACAACATCCGCAGTCGTTGTCGTCGAAAGCGTTTGTGTCTCCGGGACTGCCGGGACCGGCTGATCTGCGCACACGATACCAGTCAATACAATGACCATTCCGAATAGTAAGAGCGCAATAACCCCGAATTTACTAATCTTCAAATCACTCACTCCGTCAGATGTGGAGGATACCCAAAAAACAGCCCCCAGTAATTTGACTTTTGGGTCATATTGATTAATAAATATATCTCTATTTATGCAACTGTATCAAAACAATCCCGGAAGACCTAACCATACAGCCGGATAATCCCTGGCTGTTTTTCAGACTTTTTTCATGACGATATATTCCTGCGTACTCCAGTCCAGTAACGAAATATCTCCGTTTTCAAGAATATACCCTCCGTACATCTGGTTACCTGGTATGTCAAAGCGTAATTCGTTACCCGTAATGGTATAGGTCCCACACTTTTCCGAACCGGATGGCTGATTTTTTTCGTATACACAGGCAATATTATTCCCTTTTAAATCAAGCCTCATGGGAATATCTTCAAAGTACCCGCCTTTTTCTACCGCAACAACCCGTTTCATGGTAAAATCATACGACGATGTGTTCGAGATGCAACCCGCAGACACCGTGATAGTAACCATCAGCAGGATTACCAGCAGACAACAATGAGAATATCGTTTCATGTGATGTTTCCAGCCCTCTCCCGTGGTCTTTTTCATTGGTTCAACCAGGTTATTTACCCTATAAACCGAGCACCTGTTTCTTTGTACCGCAGGAATAGCAATACCCTTGATGCACGCAGATAGTGCCTCCACATTCAGAACAAGTCCATCTTACCTGTTCATTTTCGATAAAATCCCGAATGCCCGATTTATTGATATGTTCAAGATTTTCAATCATACTCATCAGGTATTTTGTGCGATATCGTTTATCCAGATGTTTTATTCTGGCACAGGGAAATTGTGCACATGAAAAACAGTAGTTATAATTGTTATTTTTTAATTCGTCACAGTTTTTAATCATACAATTTGAGCGACTTTTTGATTTATTCAGACTCTCTTCCCTGCAACCAGGACATTTATTGTTATCCCGAAGATATGCCATGCATAGTGCACAGTTCATCCCGCATGGTGCAATTACTATCTCTTCCATCATCCTTTGTGACAACCCTGTCTAATAACGGATAAACAAATAAAGGAGGCTATTCGCCTTAACTTACCGTCTCTTTTTAGGGGCAATGTAAGGTTTTTAGGATCCTTTTCGTAATACTAAGGGTGCCGGGTATTCATTTCTCCTTTTGATTGAATCGTTAAAAAATAGAATTGCAGGTGTTTTTCTCACAGGAGTGATTGCTTGTAGACTGTTTTATAACCTTCTATTTCTTTATATCCATTCACCTTCATTTTGTAAGTCGTATTTTACACTATATTATTCAGACCATTTTCATCAGAACTATAACTTCATTTCATTTTACTAACATTCATCATCTCTTCCTACATTTCAATACAGAATACATCACGGCTACTAAATGGACAGAGCATCTTCTGATGCTGGTGTGATTACCTGCACCGTCAATCATCAGGTTTTCTGATCCGACACATTACCCCGTCAGCAGTTGCAGCGAAGGTTAAGCGTCTTTGCATCAGGTTGGACTGTGAAATCACCTTGTTCCGGTTCGATTTCATCTCTTGTAATCAGTATGTCCACCCTGTGCAACTATATTTGCATCATATGCGGTTGTATAGTGGACTTCGCATACTGATGCCTCATTGCGATCCCTTTGCTATAGTCTAATGCATCATTTGGTCAGACCTCTGCACTTGAATAACCTGCTTGTCTTCAATCCTAAACTCCTGATTCAGCATCAATTTGGCACTGCAAGACTACTCATAATTCCGGTCGAGTTGACGAGTGCAATTAACTTCGCCGAGTACTTGCCTTTCATCACGTTAAAATTTCTAACACAGGCCGCTGTTCCACTCACGGTATCATATTTCCCCGCTGTTCGTCATCGTCCATCCCCTGCATCAGTCTCCATGGCGAGTCCGACAACATCCGCAGTTGTTACCGTCGCTAGCACCTGTGTTTCCGGAACTAGCCGGGACTGGCTGATCTGCGCACACGATACCGGTCAATACAATGACCATTCCGAATAATAAGAGCGTAATAACCCCAAATTTACTATGCTTCATATCGTTCACTCCGTATAACAGGAGGATGCATTAAGTACCCCCCAAATAATCTGCCTTTTAGTTGTCGGATAATAAAAGTATCTTTTATCGGAATTGTTGTATCGCAACAATACCTGCTTTTAACATGGTACCTTATCTTGTTCTCTCCTTAAAGAATCTGCTAAAAAAAAGTATTTTTTGAGAGTATAAATCAGAGCAATGACTTGCCTGACTGGTACGCGATCACCTTGGTGAAGGCGGTGATGGTACCCTGTGCACTTGACTGCTCATTGTATACCATGTCTTCAGCCTTTGCTGTTCCGTTTACCCGGGCTTCCTGGATGTGTGCTTTGATGTAAGCCATTGCCGAGCCGCTTGCCAGGATCTGTCCCTGTGACGTGCCGTATGGTTTGACACTGATATCATAGTTCAGGACAACCGGGTTGGTTGCATCAGTGCCGACGAACCGGGTCGTTCGCATTGGTTGTCACCGATCCAATCGTCAGGTCGTACTTGCTGCCAGCCTGGACGATGTTACAGTATGCCGGAATTATATCGACGGGGTAGGCTGAGAACGGACAGAGCATCCGGTCACTTGCTGCGGTGGTAGTATGCCTGCACCGTCGATCATGATGTTCTCTGAACCGACCACATTTCCCCCGTCAGCGGTTGCAGCAAAGGTTAATCCGGTCTTTGCATCCAGGTTGGACTGGGAAATGACCTTGTTCCGGGTGTCGATGTTCATGCTTTTTGTGAATACGGTGTGTCCTGCCTGTGCGACGATATCTGCGTCATAGGCGGTGGTGTACTGGACCTGCCCGGGGTCGAGGGCGCCTGTGTGGATGCCTTCACCGTAAATAAGTCGGGTCGACTCCCAGTCCTACAAGATTAGAGACAAAATCCCCCCATGTATACGAGTCTGGATCATGCAACTGTTGCAACGTTTAGCAGCGATTGATGGAATAATAATTTGAATACCTCATTGATGAGCCTTCCGCCTAGCCGCGATTAATCCTCCGGCATTATAATCGTCGATCTGCATTAGCTAAGCATCAGGTGTTTCGTGACCCAGCCGGGTGGACAGTGTATGGTATACCGTGACCCAGGGATCATTCGTCAACGTCCATGCCCCCGCATCAGTCTCCATGGCGAGTCCGACAACATCCGCAGTAGTTACCGTCGACAAGAGTTTGTGTTTCCGGTACTGCCGGGACCGGCTGATCTGCGCACACGATACCGGTCAATGCAATGACCATTCCGAATAATAAGAGCGTAATAACCCCTAATTTACTAAGCTTCAAATCACTCACTCCGTTAGATATAGGAGGATGCTCTAAAGTACCCCCCGATAATCTGCCTTTGAGTTATATTGATCAAATAAATATATCTGTTATTATGCAATCATCAAATCGCAACAATCCAAGACCTTACAAGGGTGTCCGGGTAATTTGATTATTTAGAAAATCAGAAATTGTGTCCATTGGCTATTTCGGAACTGCACCTCCCTGGTAGCGGGAAAAGAGTGCCGATGGATATTTCGTATCGTAAATGACATCTTTTTCCCGGTCGTAGAGTAATATCGTGTGGATTCCGTAATAGGTAGAACTTAGTTCGTATGAATTGTAGGAATTAGGGTACCAGGACCCATATTGTACCTGCGTCCGTTGTGCTCTCGGTGAATATACACTTTCTTTATAGCGAAAATGTGAATCAAACTCATACCGATCGTCAATACCGGATGAATCGTTGTATCGCCAGGTACCAATTATCGGTTCGTGGGGATCTGCCGGAGTAATAACGGTTCCAGGGGTTGGTAGTGCGGTAGTCGCAGACACTTGCGGGGTATGCGTCGGCGTAACGATGGACTGTTCCTGTTTTACCGGACTGATACAGCCAGCCACTATTGCCGCGACAAGGGCAACAGTGACAGGAAGTACCAGGTAGTTCTTCATGGTGAGTCAGTATCTCCCAACGGTTAAAAATGTATACTCTTTTGAATTATATGCCCATATCGCAGCAATACCGGTGATTATTGTAATACGGTTTAATCCGGGTTATCGAACCGCTCGAAGTAACATTCGCCGGATATCAGTTTTTCCCCGGGTTTAAGGTCAAGAACAAACCTGTCGGCATGGTCCAGGCATACATAGGCAGCGCAACACCCGTATCCCTGGTACCCGATGGCGTCTTTTTCACAGGTACTCGCATTTCTTTTTTTCGGCCATTATCGTTCACTTTGGTAGATATTCAGCACTACTCCAAAAAAAGAGAGCTGGTATAAAAATCCGGGTTTATTCCCCCCTATCAATCGGTCTTCGAGAACGACGTCCACCGCACGTCCTCACCGATGTTGAACCGGCCGCTGGCCATGAGGTCCTTACCGATAGCAGTTCATATAACCGGGCTCACTCGTAGTACCAATTCCCGACAGACTCCCCGAACCGAAGCTCATCGATCCCATTCCCGCACCTGAACCTATTGCCGTGAAGGTAAACGTGTCCGGGACCTCCAGATCTGCCTGGTTAATAGATCCAACCGATCGATACGCCAGGTCGTCAGCCATGAACAGTGATCTCGTGATCACCGTCTCGCAGTAGGGCGTAGCGGTGAAGTTCGCACCCTCTGCATCGGGTGATTCTGCGCCACAGGTTACACCGGAAGCAGCAGCACCGGCCGAATTGAGCATCATGCTCTCTTCGTAGAGTTTTGGCCCGGAAGAATGCACCCGGCTTGTGTTGTCAAAGGCAGCGTCACGAATACGCGGGAGCAAAAAATGACCGCATGGAGGTTTTGTTGACGGGGGACTGTTTCAGGGTCCGGATTCTAATAAAACCAATACCGTAATAGCGTCCGGCTACCCAGCTCATGATATGGCAGAACCGGCAGATGCACCCCGGCTGACCAACCCGAAACATGTTGTTGCAGCCTACCTCGTGCTCGTTTTCGCACTTTCGTCGATCTTCTGGTACATCATCGCAGCAAAACCGCAGTTTGCAATAGATACCGGCATACTCAGAAACTCGGTGTTTCTCCTCATGTGGTGTCCCGCGGTTGCGGCTATCGTGACCCGTCTCGCCTTCCAGGGTAACCTTGAGGGATTCGGGTTTAAGATCGGCGAGCTCCGGTGGTGGCTCCTTGCGATCGTCATCCCCATTGCGGTCGGGCTCGTGATGTTCGGCACCGCGTGGGTTTCCGGCATTGCGCCGTTCCTGCCGGACAAGGCGGCAGCCATGCTTGCGCTGCCGTTCCTGCAGGGAATCGTGATTGCGATTGGCTACAGTCTCGTATCGGCAACGGGCGAGGAGCTCGGGTGGCGGGGGCTGCTTGTCCCCGAGCTCGGCAGGTTCACCACGTTTACCTGGATTGCGATCATCTCCGCATTCATCTGGTTTTGCTGGCACGTTCCGGTCATGCTCGCCGGGGGATATTCCGGAGCAGGCGGCCTTGGGTACTCGATGGTCATGTTCTTCCTCGCCATGATTGGCGGCTCCACCCTCTTTGCATGGATCCGGCTCCGGTCCGGGAGCATCTGGCCGGCAGTCCTCCTTCATGGGTTCGATAACTACTTCACCCAGGAATTCTACCCCGTGTTAACAGCAACAACCGGGGCCGGGGGGGCGATGCTCGGCGAGTTCGGCTGGTATGTGGTGCTCATAAGCATCGTTCTCGGGCTTGTCTTCTGGTACCTCCGGTACATGCTCCCAAAGATGCCGAAACCCGAGGGCGGGTTGTAGGGTTGTAAGGGTAATAATTTTCAATACGTTTTTTAACATAACCCACAACCGGCTGCGATTATAATCAAAAATCGAACATACTTAGTTCCTTTAAAAATCCCCGTTCCCCTTTTTGATCTCCTTTGCGAGTTTCGTGATTCCCTTCCACCGCTTTCGTTCAGACCGTGCGAGCCCTATCTCGGCTTTCTCCTGCTCGAATGCAAGTTCCCGCACGAGCCGGTGATAATTTTCCAGCCGTGATGAAGAAAGTGTCCCGCTCCCCACTGCTTCCAGCACGGCACATCCCGGCTCCTGTTCGTGCTGGCAGTCCGAGAACCGGCACCCGGATGCAAATTTTAGAATATCCGGAAATGTTTCGGCAATGCCGGCGGATGCCGTACCAATGCCAACCTCACGGAGCCCGGGATTATCGATCATGAGTGCCCCGCTCTTCATAACGAAGAGCTGCCGTACGGTTGTTGTATGCCGGCCTTTCCCGTCATAGTCGCGGATAACGGAGGTTTCCTGGACAGGCCGGTCCAGCAGACGGTTGATCAGCGTGGACTTGCCGACACCGGATGAACCGATGAGTACGACCGTTGTGCCGGATGTAAGGAACGGTTCGAGCCGGTTGATCCCATAACCACTGATGGCACTCACGGGAATAACCGGAATACCGGATGCGACCGGGATAATTTCATCCGTGAGCACAGCAGGGTCATCCGCAAGATCGGATTTATTAATCACGATTACCGGTTTTGCACCAGATGCATGGGCGATTGTGAGGTACCGTTCGATCCTCCTTGCGTTGAGGTCATGACCGGCTGCCGTGACAATAAACACGATATCGATGTTGGCTGCAATGACCTGGTCTGTGCCTTCTTTCCCGGAAGTTCCCCGTGTGAATACAGATTTCTGCGGCAGGATATCAACGATCGTGGAGGAGCCGGCTTCCGGCTGGTGAAGCAGCACGACAAAATCGCCCACTGCGGGAAAGCGGCCCAGTTTTCGCAGGGCTCCGGAGATCCCAGCGGCAACAGATCCCCCGTCTATAAAAACATCCCAGATGGTTTTCTGCCGGCAGGCCACGCGGCCGGGTACATAGGGTCCGGAATATTTTGAAAAGGCCAGGGTATGTTCTTCTGTCCAGCCGAGTTGCTTCAGGGTATAGGAATGCGCCTCTCCGCATTCGGAATCAGACTTGTTCATTTTAAAAACCTGAACGTATTGCAGAAAAGGTGGTACGCAAGGTGCCAAGTGGTTTGTGGTCGGGATTCTTTCCGGAGGGGTGATCGTATGGAGCCTATATATTAGTGCGTTTTTTTGAGGGATTGGAAGGGGTGTTTGAGGGGGCAGGGGGATGACTACCCGTTAAAATTCAAGCGGGAAAAGTCTGTATCAACGGTGTTGAAAAATTTTAGAATTTTGTGAAGGAAAGACTCAGGCGTTTTGTATTTATGTCGCATATTGGAGAGAATTCTGTATTATATTAGCAATTTGTAGAAATTCATCAATAAAATTATGCACCAATGCAACACTAAGGGCGCTGTTAAAAATGGTATTGGTAATTTAACCAGGTTGGAGAGCTGGTTCTGGGGGTTTCGGTTTCCAGATAACTGTCTTCACCCAGGCCTTCTGGACGTCCACACTATCTCCATTCGCCAACATAACACGATATCCAGTCTCAGTCATATTCACGAGCGTGACATTGGTTGTTGTGTTAGTACCCGGGACAAACTCCATCGGAATTTGTGAGAGCCATGATGCCTGGTCATCCATGAAAACCAGTTGAATATTTGACTCAGTAAATGTCGTTGGCTGGACAGGTATGCTTGTGAAATACAACCCCCCAACCACTGCAAAAATGATTGAGAGCACCCCAATTGAGAAAAACGTTATTCCCCATTTATAACTGTTTGCTTTTATTATGTTTGATTTATAGAGGTCTCTCCTGATTGCACTTGCGTCATTTGGACGTTGTTTTGCGATATATGGCTTTTTTACCTGCATGAAACAATACATTCCAATTAACCAGAAGACGGGTGGGATTAAGAATAGAAAAACAACAGGGGGCTTAAAATTTGTTAAAACGCTATTGCTGGATAGTCCAAAAAAAGCAAGTAATGCCATATATACCCCGTTAAGGGCGGTAAAAATAGTTTCAGATTTGTCCGTAGCGGTAATAATATTTGTAGAAAATGTCTTCTGTTCGGTATCCTGCCAGGTGATCCACTCTTTTTCCTCTGGAAACTCGGGTCGTGCAATGACGGTCATGAGTTTAACACCTCTCCTTCGGGTTTATCTTTCACGTCACCTTCCTCGTATAGTAAGTGTCTCCCTACTACCCTTACATTTTGGACATTGGAATGAGGTCTGGTATTTATTTGTACTGCTAATGCTATGAGGTACTTCTATGAACGTGACATCAATTGAGTAAGTTGTTTGGCAGGGACCATGTTTAAATGATATATATTCCCGCTTTTCTTCACCAGTCATGTGCTTTTAACCCCCTTGATATAAATAAAACACCATTTTCAGGAATAAATAGTTACTTATCAAATAAGTATTCCCAGCCACCCCGTCCAGATGCCCTTGATACGGGCAATGTTGGTCATATGACATATATATCCACCCTAGCCCCGTGAATAAGGGGGACTGACAGTACGAGATGATATCATTATTTCGGGATTCATCCCTGCAACCTGGCTGGAAAATATTGTAGCCTGAAAGGCCGGTTGAAAAAAACCCCGGGGCCTCTACATACTGGCGCCAAGTGCGGCGGAGATCTCATCCAGAGCCGTCTTCTCCGGGGCACTTACCGCATTCCCGTCCTCCTTTGAGGCCTCGGCAACCTTCAGGCCGACGGCAAGCACCCATTTTTTGTAGGCCAGGGCCTCTTCCGGGGGGACCTTGCCGAGGGCAGCCGCAGCGGATTTGCAGGCGGTGACGACCCTGGTCCGATATCCGGCCTGGTCCTCTTTCCACTGGTGCTGCTGCCCGG
Source organism: uncultured Methanomicrobiales archaeon (assembly GCA_963758915.1). Classification (GTDB taxonomy): domain Archaea; phylum Halobacteriota; class Methanomicrobia; order Methanomicrobiales; family Methanospirillaceae; genus CAIKOD01. The sequence continues at coordinate 394,218 of CAVWXH010000003.1, read as the reverse complement.
ATACCAGTTCCTTGAGCTGTGCCTGTGCCTCTGCAATGATAAGCCCGGCAAGGGCACTGCCGCTCGAAGCGGCCAGGTTCTGGGGCTCCTGCATCATGGACTTCGTCTCACTCCAGAGCCCCATAATGTTCGGGGCTGCAGCGATTACCGCCATTGAGATCGCGTACGGCAGAGATACCAGGTTCTTCCACTCGTCTGCGGTAAAGTTTTCTTTCATTCCCATACCGTCATACTGTGAAAGCTGGGGAATAAAAGGTTTTTGCAGTGTTCGTGTTCCCGGTTACAACAGACTACCTGATGCCTGTTCTCATCAACGAACGGCGAGGTAATCCACAATATACAACCCCGGCAGGACCGCGTGGTATTACGAACACTTGGATGCAGTCCGGGAATGCGTGGGACGGCAGAGAACTGGCCGTTTACAACAGGGGCAGAGCGGTATCGGGCCGATCGAAATTCATGCCCTGTTTGGGGTATGGGATCGTATGAACTCAGGGCGTGTGCAGGGGGGTGTGATTGATCTCATGTAGGTTCATCCCGGGATGAACAACGTACTACATCGTATAGCTTTATGCGGTTTATGGACCTGCAATGCCGGGATTTTCGCATATTTCCACAACCCCCACGTTCTGTTACCGCCATCCGGCACCGCCTGCACTTAATGTATGAAAACCGGGACGCCGGAAGAATCTGGAAAATGCTTTAGGAAAGGTCGCCTGAGGGGAATATTGAGATACTTCTGTTGTTATGGTAGGATTGTAATTTTTTTGATATTTCTCCTCTCCATTCGAATGTGTTGCGATCTTCGAATCTACTCCATTCAAATGATGGCGTGTTGTAGCAATAACGAAATTAATTAGCGGGACTTGGATTTTTTCAACATATGATAGATTCAGGAATTTATTTTGCGAAACCTGGAATTTTCATTTTCCGGAACGAAATCCAGGAGAAAAAACTATGTCACGACTAGAAACCTATTAATCCCACCTCTCAAAGCGTACCGGGCTGATCAGCAACAAACAGGAGGCGTTAATGGAAATTGGAAAAGGAATAATTTGGATTCTATCTGTATTCCTGGTGCTCGTAGCGCTCAGCATCAGCGTATCAGCAGATGGCGTGAACCAGACACCTGAAATCCAGGGTATCACAACGACCACGTATATCGATGTCGTTGGGTCTGCGAGTAACGTAGTTGATCTTGCATGGACTTCCAGCAGCGGATCAATGCAGGACAACCCCCCGTTATCCGACAGTGAAGTTGTCCAGACCACCGTATACTCTGAAAACACTAATGCGATGAACGGGCACACCGTGTATGTAAAGGACTTCAGCCTCGATACCGGGAACAAGAACATCGCCCAGAGTAATGTCGAATCATTACGTCAGATAACATTTGAGGGGCTTAATGGCGGAAACATGGTCTCTGATGAGAGCTTGCTTATTAATACGGTAGGCATGCCGACATCAGCTGCGGGCCAGTTCCTCTGTCCGTTCGGACCGTCCAGCACCAGCACACTCCCTGCATACTGTAATATTGCGCAGGCCGGGAGCCACGTTGACAGTAACATTATCTCGCTCTCAACCCAGGCATCCAGCCGGACAGTCGTTGCAACCCAGGACATACCGGTGGCATTAGCCTACAGCATCAATGCTCACGGCGTTAATACCGCAAGCGGGACTATTCCGGGTTACGGGCTTGTCGCAGCGTACATGAAACTGCATCTGCAGGGTGGAAGTGGCAGCAGCCTGACAAAGGCGTCAGATCTCTCGGGCGAAGAAAAATCCACAGCAAATGGGTACATCAATTCATTCACCAAGACCATGACCTACCAGTCAGGGGCAAGGCTACTCTGAGATAAAAAAACAGGAAGGACTTCCAATTCCCCCGATTGCGGGGGAAAATCCCTCTTGTTTTTTCTGTGATGTTTTTAAAATGTAGGATAACATGAATCTTTGTAAAAAGATTCAGAAGCGGCCAAAGAGGAATGTTATGACCGCGATGATAATGAAGATAATTACAAGGATCTTCGCTATTTCCATTGTGAACCCGGCGATCCCTCTTGCACCAAAAATGTAGAACACTAATGCCAGTATGAGGAATACGACGGCCAGCCAGATTAAATCCATATTGTTTCACCTCCCACGTTTATCTCTTCTTTAATTCTGAACCGGCTTCGTGTGCCGCAATTTTTACATCAGATACGGTTTTATGAACGCTGATTTTTGCATCATCTGATATATCCCCTGCATCTTTGAGGGCGTTATGGGTCGCTACTTTTATATCATCGTATGTGGCATGTGCCGCAACACGGACATCATCTGCGGCCTTGTTGGCCTCTACTTTTAAATTATCAGTCATGATATCGTTTTCTCCATTCCCCGGAATAATTTAGATATTATGTTATTTACCAGAGATAACCAGCATGGAGCAGGGGAGTATATACCATTTCCCCGGTGTTGCAAATATTGATATAAAACCGGGGTTACCGGTTTTGATTCCCCGGAACAACTACCGGTATATGACACGGCACCAAAGGATCTATTGGTCCGGTGACGAATTTCATGTAATCGTCTTTTCCCTTCCCGGCCAATATCCCCGTGGGACATGTTGTGATTGAGGTTCTTATCGTTGAAGAATAAAAATACCTGCCCTGCCTGAGTAAATGGAATTTTATCGAAGAATTGCCAAGGGGGAAATTATATTCCGGTCATTTCCCGGAAAAAGAATTTATGTTAATATGGTGGCGATTCATTATTGCCAAGGAATGCAAGTGCATTCGCTCCATACTCGACAGGTGCATAGTTGGATCCGAAATGCGGGAGATCCTTGAACCGCACGAGCCACGATCCGTTGATCTGCCCGGCGATCTGGTACGTAACCGGCGGTGGTGTCAGTACGTCTGCGGTACCCACGACGAGCATGACACTCTTATTAATGCCGGAAAGATGGTCCCAGGACCCGCTCCACGCGAGGTTGGCCTGTGACTCCTGGTGGACACCCTTAGTCATATTGGGATCGATACCAGACACTACAATAATATCGTACAGCAGTTTAGTCTCCGGGATCCGGATGCTGTAGGTCACAGAATCCAGCACAAGTTTTCGGACGCGTTCAGGGTGATCGATAACCAGCTGCTGGGAAACCGTTGAACCCATCGAGACTCCGTACACGTTCATGCTGTCATAACCAAGGGCTGGCATCAGTTTGGCGGCATCATCTGCATAGAGAGCAATAGTGGGTGTCTCATTAAATTCGCTGCTATATCCCATCCCCCGGTGGTCATAGGTATAGACATGGTATTTCGATGCAAGGATGCCAATGAACGTCTCATTCCAGTAATTAATGGTATCCCCGAATCCCTGGACCATCAGGAGCGGTTCTCCGGACCCGAATTCCCGGTATCCAAGCGTAACGCCGTTGACTTGTGCATACTGGACGGGTGTTGCATTGAACGAAACGGGTTGAGGTTGTCTGACTGCCTGACCTGCAGGTGGGCAGGTCACCGGTGCGGGTGTGCCGGGGGTACCGGGGGCAGTTATACACCCTGCCGTCACGAGGAGGCAGATCATTACAGCGATTACCAGGGTTGAACTATGTGCCTTGTCCATAAACGATCCTCTTAATCGATTATTCGTGATTTAACTCTTATTAACTATCAAAATTTAAGATATCGGTTATTTTTTTTATTATCACAGTGAAGTGTGTCTTATTTTAAAAAATACATAGTTGACGGTAAGAATGGTGTAGTGGGTGACAATCACAATGCTGACGGGTTGTCATTTTTTAGTTTCCCAGGGTCTGCCTGGTGCTGTTACCCTGATCCATCGTTATGACGTCTTTCCTTCAGCGTTCTCCCTCATCTGCCGGGCAAACGTTCCCGCATTCTTCAGGTCTTCGGCATCTGGCCTGCCTTTATTGAGGCCTCCGAAATATTGTAAGAAACTGTTCGTGTTCCATCCCGCACACCCGAACTCACCAATGACCGTATACCCTTTCGCCCGCAGTTTTTCCCGGATCTGCCCGTGGTTTTTTTCCACGAATTCCCTGTTCGCGATGAAGGCCGGGGCCCCGTAGGTTGAGAAGAGGAATACGTTCGTGTTATCCGCCTGTGGCAGCCTGTCGGCAAGGTCAAGGACGGATTTATGGAATGTAGCGCTGTAGATCCCCGAGCCGAAGCCTACCAGGTCGTACTCATGTATCTCTTCGGGCGTAACCTGCTGCGGCGTTGTTACCGTTGCACCAAGCACTTCGGCACAGGCTTTTGCGATCTTCTCCGTGTTCTTATGATGGTAGGAGAAAACAACAATGAGTGATCTCAATGCCTGCGGATTACCGGTAGAAATTCCATTCTTTTCCATTTTTTTCATCCTCCCACTCATACTGCGGTATTCTGCATTTGTTGTTACTGCCTATCAACACCGCCCCTCACTGTCCTGATAACAAAAAATGTTCCGACGTTAATCATCTTCTTACCAGGGGTCCTCGGCCTGTTGGCAGCTGACTCTCTCACTTTTTTGATATCGACGAAAGCATATGTACGGCTCCTGGTGAACAACCCGGGCATATTCCCGAAGCAGCGATGGTATCACCGTTGCAAGCGGTTCCGGATCATGCTGAACCGTCTCCCACGTACATTTTGGTTTTAATCGGCTGGCTCAGCAGGAGGGCTCCTGAAAAACAGGCCTAAAATGATAAACGGTACGAAATACAGCAAATCCAGGTATTTGAAGCCGGTCAATGCCAGTATGATCCCGGCCAGTGCCACGGAAGGAGGGACCACTAGCTTATAGGAGAGGAATGTCGCGTCTGTTCTGGTGAGCCCTTCGTCAAGCAAAGCAGGTTTCGATCTCGCATAGTGCCACAAATACACGAGAATTATCCCCAGCACAAAATAATTGACCTGGAAAAAAAGGTCCGCAAATGTGATATTCTCACTTAAATTGCTGAATGAAGAGGAGAATGGAATTAATACAATGGCCATCAACGCGAGCATAAAGACATGGAGAAAGTGGTAATCATAGGTTGTCATACGGCGGAACATCTGGAAAAAAAGCATCCAGAACATCGCGAGAAGGATGAATACGCCAACAAAATCAATGACTGATGAGATTGTGTGGTTAAAAAACTGGTCGACGGTTATGAACGAAGCGTTCGCATACTGGTTCGCTGTCACGATGTCGCGTGCGAGCAGCGTCATGGTGAATGCAAAGATGCCGCTCGTAATACGTTCTAAATTCACCTTGCTGATGGGTTCGGAAATTACCATTATGCCCTGTCCCTTTACAGGACTGGTGTTGTTACAGGTATTACTCTTTTCCTGTTTCTGCCGCTGCCTCCCCACCGGACAACACCCCATCCGGTCCCTGCCATCACGTCACCGCCAGAAACCCCCGGCAGTCAAAATACGAATACTCATCCCTGTGTCTCCTCCCCTGCACAAGGCACGAAGTAAATGCGGTGGCATTTAATACTCCCCGGTTTTTAATTCTGTAAAGGAGACAGCGATGCCTGATAGTGTCAGCAGTAGAGAGATCGATGAAGAAATGGACTCGTTAAACACCAGGAAGTTCTATCTCCTGCTTGTATTTGTCTCCATTGTCGGGGTGATCGGCGCCCTCCTGATGGTCGCCTTCTTCTTCCTGGAGGATCTCATCACCGGGTTCCTGTGGAGCGGGATTCCAGTGTACTCCCTCTCCCCGGTCTTCAATCCATTGATCCTGGTGATCTGTATCCTCGGGGGGCTTGGTGTCGGGCTGATACGGCATTATTGTAACAGTGAGATTGCCATCATGGCAGAGGACCTTATCGAGTTTACCGAGAAAGGCCGGTTTGACCTGAAACGGGGGATCGAACTCTTTATCCGGGGACTGGTCTCCCTTGTCTGCGGGGCGCCCCTCGGGCCGGAGGGGCCACTGACCGTCTCTACCGGTTCGGTAGGTACCACGATTGCCGAGAAAGCCCGGATGCCCCCTCCGGTCGTCACCCTCTCATCGCTCTCCGCCATCAGTGGGTTCTTTGGTGCATTCCTGACATCACCGTTCGCCGGCCCCCTCATTTTCATCGAGACCACCCTCGAGAAAGGTGTCATGACCTGGAAAGCGGTCCTCCCATCCATCGTTGCGGCCACGGCAGGATTTGCGGCTTATTTCCTGCTATCCGGCTCATTCCTCGGCAACGTGTTTACGTTGCCAGCCTACGCGGAGTTCCGGAACATCGATCTGCTCTATGCGGTCGGTCTTGGCGTGCTTGGCGGGGCATGCGGGATATTTTTTATCCTTATGTACAAGAAAATGCGGGGAATATTCGAACCGCTTGAGCACCGGCCGGTGCTCCTCGGGCTGATTGGAGGTCTTGGATTAGGGATTGCCGGGATGCTCCTCCCTCTCGCCCTTTTCATGGGTAATGAACAGCTCCAGGTCCTCATTAATAACTACCTCGAGGTGAGCATCCTCCTGCTCTTCGTCCTTGTCGTGATAAAGGTCGTCCTCGTAACCTTCTCCTTTTCCACCGGATTTGCGGGAGGATACATCTTCCCGAGCTTCTTTATCGGGGGTACGGTCGGGATCCTGGTATTCCGGCTCTTTCCCTTCATTCCTCTCTCGGTCTGCCTCGTCTGCGTCATTGCCGGTATCAGTGTCGCACTCCTCCGGAGTCCTATTGCCATTGCCCTGATCATCGCCATCGTTTTTGAGAGTGCACTCATCCCTGCGATGGCCATCGCACTGGTGATGGGCTTTATCGTGAGCTACCGGTATTCCCTCCCGTATACGAGAAAGGGGAACCGTCAGGAGAAATGATCACTCAATTTTTTTCATGTTGGATTTTAGATTAAAAATTGCCTCTTCTCCAATTCCCCGGCCTTCGTAAAAACATCGGTAATCTTCTCCGGACAATGCACCGTCCATGGTTCCTGCATCACCGATAACGCGTCATTCCATTGTGCCACCCCTTCCCCCCACAATGACAAATCTCCTGAACTTCGCCAATCAGGGCAACCATTAACGCCCACGAATTCATCCGTTCCGCGACCAGCGATTGGAAATCTTCCGGTTCCAAAACGTTGTTTAGACATCACAATTCCATAGCTGAATTACTTTTTAGTATCCCCCATAACCCTTATCCCCCTTACCCCACAATTTTCAATGCAATGCCCGGGCTTTCCAAACATATTTTCCTCAATACGATTAAATGCCCAACACTCGGCTGGCGTCTCCATCATGGAAAAATCAGGGAAATACCCACTCCTGACGTGTTATTCCGGATGGAACAGGGAAAAAAGATCGGAACATTAGCCCGCGAATTACATCCTGACGGTGTATTTGTCTCTGCATCCGATAACAAAACCGCTGCTTCACTGACCCGTGAACTCATGGAAGACCCCTGTATCACTATCATTTTTGAAGGGACCTTTATCACTGGTAATTATGTGGCAAAAGCTGACATCCTAATCCGGAATGGGGATTCCTGGGACCTTGTTGAAGTAAAATCAGGAGTGCAGCAGAAGCAGGAATATATCGAAGACATGGCCTATACCATGACGATTGCAAAGAATTCCGGTTTTGTTCCGGCCCACATCCGGTTACAGCTCATCAGCAGGGAATACCGGCTGGGGATGCCACTGCAGCAACTATTTGTAACGGTGGATTGCACAGAGGAGGTCCAAAAATGCGTAGAACAATTTGAATCGCTCCTGGACCGCATCGATACAACCCTCCATTCCCCGGAAGAACCCGTTCCGACGCTCACGATGAATTGTAAAAAATGTGATCATTTTGATACCTGCATCGGATCGGAAGTACGTGAGCATATTTTCAATATCCCAAGACTCAGTGAAAAGACCTTTCTGGAGCTGGTATCCTCAGGGTATATCTCGATCCATGATATCCCTGAAGGGTTCAGGCTGACACCTGGCCAGGCAAAAACCGTCCGGTGCGTACAATGCGGGGAAATCTCTGTTGACCCCGTCCTCGCAGAAAAACTGGATCACGTGGTCTGGCCGTCATACTACCTTGATTTCGAGACCGCCCAGCTGGCCATACCCTGTTACCCGGATCTCGGACCATACGATTCATTCCCGACCCAGTATTCAATTCACCTCTGTGACTGCTGCGGGAATATCATTTTGCACCGGGATTACCTGGCAGATCCACAACGTGACTGCCGGCGTGAACTTGCCGGGCAGTTGATCACCGACCTGGCTGGAGATGGCTCGATCATCACCTATAGCAGTTATGAAAAGACCATGATCACCGGACTATCCAGGCTATTCCCTGATCTGGAAGGCCCTTTGAATTCATTACTGGACCGGATTGTAGACCTGGAGCCTTGTATAAAGTGTATACAGCATCCGCAGTTCAGGGGAAGAACCTCAATTAAAGTGGTCCTTCCGGCCCTGGTCCCTGATCTCTCCTATGATGGCCTGGCCATCAGCAACGGTGGGAATGCGATGATCACGTTTGCTTCGATGATTATGGGCCTCTATTCAGCAGAAGAAACGCAACAAAAAAGAGTGGAATTGCGGGAATACTGCAAACTTGATACGCTGGCGATGGTCAGGCTGCATGAAAAACTGCATGAAATGGTGCAGAAATAATCAGTTGTATGTATTCAGATGAGATCGAGGGCAATCAGCTCTTCAGTCTTCCGTTCCTCTTCTTCCTCTTCGGTTTCCTGCCGGGTTCGTTTCCTTTCAGGTCCAGTTTTGACTTTCTTCCACCACCAGCACATAGGTCTTCACTGATCAGACTATCCGTCCTCCAACTCTTGAATGTAACTGAATGCAGTATGTGTGATTACCTGGTGGCTCGTCCCGCCTCTGATCTCCTGACCTTCCGGGGGATGAAGGAGCCGTGACGACAGATATCTGAGCAATCGAAAAGAAGAAATGACAATCGACCGGATATCTCCCTGCATGGTAAGCAGGATCGTTGGGAGCAGGACAGGATTCCAGGTGGTGAAGGCATGGCAGGATTGCCGGAAGAGGGTGTGAAAACCGTTGAAGTGAACGGCGTCACGCTCGCGTACAGGGAGATCGGGTCCGGGTACCCGCTTCTCATGATCAACGGGTTTGCCTCGACGATGGACACATGGAACCCCCCGCTGCTTACGATGCTTGCTGCGCATTTCCAGGTCATCATCTTTGATAACCGGGGTACCGGGTACTCTTCCACATCAGACGAGCCGTTCTCCATTCCCCTCTTTGCAGACGACACGGTTGCCCTGATGGACGCACTCGGGATTTCCCGCGCACATGTATTCGGCCTCTCCATGGGTGCGTCCATTGCACAGGAACTCGTGCTTGCGAGGCCGGGTGTGGTTGACCGGCTCATCCTCGTTGCCGGGACCTCCGGGGGAGACAAGGCAGAACAGATGCTGCAGGAAACATGGGAAACACTCGCCGACAAGAGCGGAAGTCCCGTCGATCTGGCGGACCGGATGTTTTCCGTGCTCTTTCCAGGAGAGTGGCTTGCAACGCATGATCCATGGCAGTACTGCCCTGAAGTACACGAGATAACAAGTGAAGAGAGTGCAGCCCGTCAGGCAGAGGCATTCACCGGGTGGCAGGGATCATATGACCGGTTGCCCGGGATCCGGTGCCCGGTACTGGCTATTACCGGAACTGAGGATGTCATCATCCCCGCGAAGAATGCCGGGCTGCTAGCTGAACGAATCCCCGGAGCACGACTCGTCCGGGTCCCGGGTGCCGGACACGGGCTGCAGTACCAGTGCCCGAGGGTTCTTGGCAGCGCAATAATCAGTTTCCTGGCAGAGGACCGGTAAATCAGCAATCTCCTGTGAATCAGGAGAATATAACTCATATCCGGGCAAGGATAAGAATAGAGTGATATTGAATGGAATCAGAAAACGAATACAGGGGGGTTCAAATATATTGCCACGTCTGTGGAGCCCCGGTGCTGATCCGTGTTCGTGGAAATGAACCTGTTCCGGCATATGTGTGCAACGAATGTCAACTGGTCAACAATATGATGTGACCTTACTGCGTTGAGGCAGGACAAAATTATTTCGTTTCTGCGGCCTTTTTTTTGCAGATCGGTTCTGTGCGAAAAGAAGAATAACGGATTTTAGGGCTCCGTCAGGTAGTCCGGCTGGCTTCAGAATGTCAAGCCTTTTAATAAGACTGGTTGTGGTAAAAAAAGGGGGAATTGTTATGCGTTCTTCATTTTGGCTTTTCCCACGAATCCATCCTTTCCCAGGTAATACATGAAGCCCTTTTCTCTTACAATTTTTTCAGTACCAATTTTTTTCTTCTTCCCGGTTTTGTTGTGTTTCATCGGGGCTGCCCAGACATATCCGTCCTTACCAAGATAATAGAGAAAACCATTATCACGCTCAATCTTTTCTTTTCCGATTTTAGTACCCATAAAGCACCTCAAACCCTAATCCGGGTGAGATAATGAGGATTAATACCTTATCATATAAATAGTCTTTGGCGATATCTTACTTAATGGGGCTATTTTACGAATTGGTGACCAATGTAATGAGATGAATTCCGGATACATCGGGTGCCCAGGAAACGTGTTGGAGGTAGAAATTGATAGGGAAAACGCCTGGAAAAAAAATCCTACCTGATGGCGGGAAACACGGATGAGCCGTACAATTCACTGTAGAAGGCCGCTTATAAGATTTTGACAGGTTGATTTGAAGATATCAGGCATCACCGTTGGTTTTTAATAAATCCAAAAAAAATGATGACTACCTGCCAGGGACCTGACATAGTGGCATCAGAATTTCTGATTCATGATACCTCTGTAACGTAAATGCATTGAGGTCACCGTTTGACAAGACCGGTTACCTCTTCACGGATCGCTAAAAAACCAATGTCTGAAAGACTTCGCGGACGAGGGAGCCTGACATCGATCAATCCATGGATTGTTGCCGGTCTGTCTGAAAGGACGATAATCCGGTCGGCAAGGTAGACTGCCTCTTCCGGGTTATGGGTGACGAGCAGGATTGCGACAGGATGCCCGTCAGCCGATGCAGCATCCCGTATCCTGATGATCTCATCCTGCAGTTCCCGGCGGGTGAACGGGTCGAGGGCACTGAACGGTTCATCCATCAGGAGGATCCCGGGCTGGACGGCAAGTGCCCGTGCAACGGCAGCCCGCTGTTTCATGCCCCCCGAGAGCTGGTACGGGTAATACGTGGAGAACGGGGTCAGCCTGACAAGGTCAAGCAGTGCTTCCACCCGTTTCGAAGCCCCCTCACCAGCTGCTCCCCGGTCACCGAGCATCAGACCATAGGAGATATTATCGCGGACAGTAAGCCAGGGAAAGAGGGCGTCGTCCTGGAATACCATTGCAGCCCTGACCTGACCTGCCCCCCGGTCCCCGTGGATGCTGGCCGAGCCGGTATCAATTGTTTCAAGACCTGCGATCATCCTGAGCAGTGTGGACTTCCCGCACCCCGAAGTCCCCATGATGCAGAGTATTTCACCCGGAAATGCTTCGAATGATAACCCCTGGAGCACCCTGCACTCCTGTTCGTCCTCGACAAAGGTCTTTGCGAGGTCCCTGACCGTAAGTACGGGGTCCATCATCCCCTCCCCTGCCAGTGAAAGAACCTGGCCTGTCCGGCACGGAAGAGAAGATCGGCACCAAGACCGATGATGCCGATAACGACCATCCCGGCACCGATCACCTGGAGCTGGCCCAGGTTATAGGCATACATGATCATAAACCCAAGCCCCGCACTCGTCCCCGGTAACATCTCGGCCGCAACGACGCACATCCAGGCAACGGCAAATGCTACACGGAGTCCTGTCCAGATGACGGGCATTGCACCCGGGACTATCACGGTCCGGACTTTTTCAAACGAGGTCGCCCGGAACATCCGGGCCACATCGGTCCACTGCGTTCTGACCCCGTGCACCCCGTCTATCGTGTTGATCAGGACCGGGAAGAATGCACCCATGAAAATAATGAAAATAATTGAGGTGAACCCCAGCCCGAACCATGCGATCGCAAACGGCATCCAGGCAATGGGCGGAACAGGGCGGATCATCTGGATAAAGGCGTTCAAATAGGAATCAACCTCTTTTGAAGTCCCGATCAGGAGCCCGAGGGGGACTGCGATGGCGACCGCACAAAAAAACCCGGTAAGTACTTCCCTGAGGCTTACGGCCGCATTCTGTGCCAGTGAGGCCCCACCAAGGACGGATGCCAGCGGGTGGACCAGGACCAGCAGAATATCGCCAAGCCTTGGAAGAATATAATTATTGTTGATAATAATCGCCGCAATTTCCCAGATAACGAGGAAAAGGATAATAACTGCCAGTCCTTTTGCCATGTCAGAAACGGTCTGTTTGTTGTTACGTACCATACATTATCACCGTTATATTGTCATATGCCAGGGCACTCCGGATGATACTCTCCTGGATCGAGCTCTGCACGGTGGCGATGACAAGTGGCTTTCCTTCAGCTGAACGGGCCTCAGCCCATTCAGTAAAGGTCACCCAGTCGGAACAAGGTGCCCCGGTCCCGACCACGAGCCCGGTCCCGCCGGAATTGATCGACTGGACCATTGTTGAGGGGTTCCCGAGGCCAACCTGGAGCTCTATCGGGACAGACCCGATATAGGCTCCATCAAGTGCACCCTGCCCGATAGTGGTCATAATCCCTCCCCCGGACTGGCCGGGAATGAGGTTGACGTTTGCGAAAGGCGTGTCATTCACGTACAGGGTACAGTGTTCCGGACGCGTTTGTGCGGGGTTATCCGGGGCCAGGTAGAACCCATAACGTTCGCGGAAGTAGTCTGAGTCTTTTACCATGACATACAGGGGTGCCGTGTGGTCTGAAGATGGAAGGTAACCCAGGTTCACCTGGATAGTGCCACCGGGCTCCGGCAGGGGCAGCGTCCCATTCAGGAACTGTTTCCCCCGCCCGACGACCGTTCTGTCCATCCGGGGTGTTGTGCCGGTATCTTCGCCTGGTAGTCCGATCTCATTCATATCAGGTGGGACCGACTGGCTGGTGAAGTTGATATTGGTAAAGGCCTGCTGCTCGACGGAGATCGGTTCAAGTGTTCCGGACGCGGTAAGGAGGGGCTTACTGCCAAATACCCAGTCAGCCGTAATATTTTCCGCCAGGGACTGGTTTTCGTTCACTCTCTCAACCGCAGCGGTCGTCAGGCCGGAAAGAAGGGCTGATACATCCGGATTCTTCGAGATCATGTCATTCCTGAGGACAAGAACACAGCAGGCGGTATCTCCCCACTCGCCTGGCGGAGGCATCCACCCGGGGGTCGCGATCATCTTTCCCGTCCCGGTAAGGGTGGCGGTTGAAACGATCGGCTCCCATACGATAAATGCATCAATCTGGCCGGCGTTTAGCAACTGGACCATTGACCCCGAGGAAGCGTACAGGAGATAAACCTCTCCCTCTGACCCGGGCTGACTGGTATTACGGGGGCCGGAATACAGCAGTAAGAACAGCAGGGCGATAATCAGGAGGAGACCGGTAAGAAAAGCGAGTGGTAACGGTCGTCCTTTCATGGTTCTACTGTCATATCTTTGAGATACAGGTATTTATGAATAACCTGTTCAGCACATTGTTACCTGCCAGGGGACCGGTATAAAGAAAGACGGTTCCTGAACCGGAAGGAATCAAAAAAGCACTGCCTGACGATTGAAGGGAATATATCCCTGGCATGGCCATGAATACGAACAGCGTGATAATGGAATGGAACCAGGTAATATATTGAGGGTAGTACCGGTACGGTGTCACGTCTGTGGAGCACCAATGCGTATCCATGTAGCGGAAATGGACCTGTTCCGGTGGTTATGTGCAACGAATGTAACCCGGCTGCCAATACGATATGATAACACTCTCAGGACCGGACTAGTCCCGTTAAATGCCGTTCAATCAGGAAGATTAATCATCTCGTCAGCCCATTTCAAATTTATCCCATGCTAACAGAAGATCCCGGGCCAGGGGTTTCATCTTGATTCCAGGCCCCCGGGTTACCTGGCGTTCACTGCTGATCGTAGTGCTACTGGTTCTGTTCATAGCACCTGTTTGCGCAAATAACCTGTACAGGGAAAACGCTTCCGTACCCGTTCTGCAGGGAAGTTATATCCAGATTCATCCTGTCGGTACCAGGCAGTCCGGTGAAAAAATTACCATCACCGCAACGACTGATCTTCCTGTGGGCAGTCCGGTGCTGTTCGAGGTGCTTTCCACAGCTGTTACTCCTACCCGGAAAAGCCCGACCGGGGAATTCAGTGGTGCAACAGGGGCCGTAACCGTGTATTCCGGGCAGGACCGTAAACACAACCTGCTCAGTTTTGATGTTGATCTCTCCACATTCCAGCCGGGTAACTATCGTATTCTTGCCTCGTCCACCAACAATGCCGTAACCGGTGAAGGACAATTCACGGTTGTTTCGGTAATCGCTACCAGAAATCCCCCGCAGCCCATGTTCATATGGTCGCCCCAACCGGCAGTCGTGGGCCGCCCCGTGGCGTTCGATGGATCGGGGTCCACCGTTCAGGACGGGAAAATACTCACCTGGCAATGGGATTTCGGGGACGGTACACCCCTGACCAATGTTTCGGGTTCACCGGCGGACGCCCTTCCCACCCATACCTACCGTTCGGCAGGTGTGTACGCGGTAGGCCTGATGGTGATGGATAACCGCGAACAGATCGAATGGACTCGCAATGATGTTATCGTTGTGGCCCCCGTCCCCCCGGTCGCAGACTTTTCGATAGCCCCGGTAAGCGGTCAGGCATATGAGAACCATCCCTTCGCCGTTTCAGTAACAGACAAGTCAACCGGCTCACCCTTGACATGGGCCTGGTACGTGGACAATACCCTGGTCTCCGAGCTGCGGACCTACTCCCGGAGCATATTCACAAAACCCGGCAACTACACGATCAAACTGGTGATATCGAATGATTATGGCACGTCTTCAAAGGAAAAACAGGTAACGGTCCTGCCGTTTCAGACGATAACGAACCCCGTGACCGGAACTACAATCAGCCAGACTCAGACAGTACCGGGTACCCCCGTCCAGCCAGCCACAACCCTTACCGCAGTCCCCGTGACCACTGTCCCGGAATGCCTGAACTGCGACAGTCCCTGCGTACTATTCACAATTCCCTGTCTCTGGATTGATAGTTTTATCATCATCATCATCGTGATTCTGGTGATATGGTACATCCGTATGCACCGGCCACGACGACGATACCCGACCCCGGACCCCCCGAAAACGCCTGATCCCATGGGAGATAAGGACCCCCTGCCACCTGATGTCACCATTATTGCACGCGGGGGGATCAGTCCACGGGGTCTCGAATTGAATAATCCTGATATCCACGTGGACGTCGAGTCCGGGATACAACATCATGACAAGGAGGAGTGACATTTTGGTTGTAACGAAGGCAGAAGAGAAGGCACAGGACGACTTCGCAAAAGAAATTAAACAGATGGTGGAAAGCAGGGAATTCCTGGACGAAAGAGATGAATTTTCTGAACTACTCCAGAGGTATGCAGAAAAATCCCACAAGACAGAAGATGATGGATGGGACCTCCTGACCCGGAAGATCGTCGAGGTCCTTCCGAAATTCCTGACAGACGGGGTGATCACGTGTTCCCTAGACAGAATCAACCAGGTGGAACCATGTCGTGAGGCGGCTGATAACAACAGGAAGGAACTTTCAATCACCCCCGGCGACAATTTTCCCTGCATATCGTTCCCGACGTTTTACCCATATCTGGATTTCATTCTCCGGGCCGGTCCTGTTGATATCTGCCATATGAAACAATACTTCAAGGTCGAAGGATCGATGACCCTGAACAAGGCGGTACTACAATTCAAAGAGAAACGGGTGCAGAACGTTACAGGGACGATCCTGGTTTCGGCTACAATATCTCTCTGCAAGGGGGATGTCGCGGTAACACTTCATGAATTTGAAAAAGAGATCAAGGTAGCATAACTGCCCGCAAAAAGCCGGTGTCCGGCAGGGAGGGGGTGGCGGAACTCTCTTAATCCGGGTTTGGGGCGGAGCCCCATCAATTCATTTTTTTACACTCTCACAGGTGCCCACTCATAATAGCGAAGAGCCCTTTGTTACCGATGCAGGTTTCCCAGGAACCTGCCTGAACGGATCCTAAAACATTGAGATTTTAGAGGCATTTTCAATCGTCCGGGTTTTAACTTCCCGTTCATGTATGTTTTTGCATAGCGAACTTCTCTTCATGTTCCGCTCCCACCTGATCATGGAAAACCGCTGACGGATCATGGATTACCGTGCTTTCAGATCCATGGTGGCCCATCCCGAACATTAATAGTGAAGACCGTGTGTATGTTGTCTCATGAAAAGCGTGCTTTTAGCAATCCTCCTGGTCGGTGTTTTTGTGCTTTCTGCGGGATGTAACAGTCTCCCTGCACAGCCGGCAGGCACGACAAACCCCGTGCCCGTGAACTCCGTAACAACGGCCCCGACTGATGTAATCCCCGTGGAAAATGCGGTTACGGTCAGTGTCGCGGAAAAGGACCCTATCTACAATACCCTGGATGTAACATTTGCCGGAGGGAACGGACAGGTCCAGGTTAAGAATGCTGAGGTGATAGTTACCGGGTCTGACGGGACGAAGGTTACTAAGATATTAAAGCCGGTCAAGGGTGAGGTGGTGACATTCCAGGGGACGAAGGGGACTGATGCCGTAGTCGTATATGTCAATTATTTCAACGGGAACCGGTACAAAATCATCGATCAGCCGGTCGCGACCCGGACCAGGGAGCCGTCCTTTACGAAATCGTGATGGCATGCACCGACCGGGAAAAAAAGTCCAGGAGGGACGGATAAAACCATTTTTTACCCGTTCCCGGCACCGGGGCCGGTGATAAAGGAGAGGTCCTGGAATTCCTCATCCAGGGTAGTATTAATCGGTACTGGTGGCCGGAGAGAGGCACCAAAAAAGACTAAAACCCTGGCAGACCATCCCCGCCCTTACAATATTCCCTTCGTTACCGCCATTTTTTTAATTTTTTCACTGATATTGGGACTGTTCTCCATGCGGTGCCAGTCATCGTGACTCATCCCCAGGAAAAAACTACATGACGAACATTTGATCCATGTTTCATACTGGTCCGGGAATTCTGCACGAAGGGTTATCTTTCCGCACCTGGGGCAGGGAACGCCCGCCAGGGTCTTCGGAGCAGGTGTACGGGCCCCGGTTGTTTCATCAGCGGCGGCCTTCTGCCCCTTCACACCTGCATCTTTTGACAGGGTATGTGCAGAAGAATTTGCAGCATTGATTGCGGCTTTGTCTACCTTGAATTGTTTCTCGTCATTCACGGTGATTATCAACTCCCTTTCCTGGAAAAATGGTCTGTTAAGAAACTGTCATGGGGTACCATATATACGTTTCATACCGGCTGGCAGCAATAACCCGCAGATTATCTTCCCTTCCAGGACCGGGTACCCTCATTCGCAACCCTGGATATAACCCACGATAACTACATTAATCATATCATCGTATGGATGCGTAACCCCGCGAGGAGTTGAAAAACAAAATGTCCCCGGAAGAAATGTTAAAAAGCACGGCTGAGGAGTTACGCGAATCCCTCCAGCCGGACAATGTGATTGGAAAACCCGTTGACCTCGGTGAAACACTGGTCATCCCCGTAACACGGTTCGGGTTCGGGTTTGGCGCCGGAGGTGGCGGCGGAGCGGAAGGCGGCAGGGGAAGCGGCGGTGGGGCAGGTATCGAGCCTGTTGCCCTGATCATCCTCTATAAAGACGTGAAAGGACCGACCGGCATCCAGGTCATGAGTCTCCGGAAAGAGTCCACGCTCGTCCAGGTCATCAATGCCCTGAGCGACAAGGTCGCCCCCCAGATAATCGAGGCGATCAGGCAGATGGATAAGAAAGAGACCGGGAAACCAGAGTAGTCCCTGGTTTTTCACCATGAGTGACCCCATCCCGGCGATACTGCTGGTGTCCGGCATTATTATTGCCCTGCTGCTCATAGAGGTCCTTGTTCTCCTCCTCCCCTTCCGGGTCTCGCTGTCATTCCAGACCCCTGAATCGGAAATAAAGGGGATTATCGTGGGATCATGGTTTATTTTCGGGCTTGAAATGCTGGTTTCGGGCAAAGACCCGCAGGTGTCCGTGGTGGTTGGCGGTGTGAGGCTGGTTACACGGCCCCTCTCCTCCTTCATGGGCCCGGAAAAAGAACCCACCGGAGGTGGTCCCGGTCCGGGACAGGGTCCCGGAATTATTTCATCCCTGCTCGAGCTTCAGGGGCCGGTATTCGAGGCGTTTCTTGACCTTGTCAGGCATACCCGGCTTGATTATATCAGGGGGGCTGCACGGATCGGGCTTGGCGACCCGAGTGCAACCGGGATGGTGTATGGCCTGTACCGGGCCCTGATACCGTTGTTGCCCTGGGACCGGATCAAGTTCACCATGGTGCCCGAATTCAACGGGGAGGTCTGTGAGATTGATATATCTGCCCGGTTCCGTATCACCTGCCCGTTCCTGGTACTCGTGAATGCGGTGAAGATCGCAAAACACCCTTCAGCCCGGAGGGTAATGAAAACGATGAGAAAGAAACCCGGAGACGTGGCCGCATGAAGGCAGCCATCCGGTTTTCTGACCCGGTAGATTGCGGGGAACGGACTATTGTCCCGGTAATTCGTGATATGACCCTGGTATCCGATCATGGCGGTATGGTCGCCAGGGATCCGGTCGGGCTGGTTATCATGGAAAATAAACAGGCGTGGTTTGTTTCCCTCTCTGAAGCCGTAACCCTGTCAGTTATCGACGAATTGCTGGGAATACGGGAATAACGGGGGTGGGGCTATGCATCGGGTCTGGGGAACTACCCTGACACAAATTCAGTGTGACATCCGAAAAACCAGGAAACAATTGATCTCTTCACCGGATAGAAATCTTTGTTAATAAAATATTTCAGGGAAAATTAAAATACTAATAATATTACTAGATTTATTATGCTGAAATCGATACTTGAAGAGTTCCTTGCAATCGAAGGTGTGTCGGGAGCTGCCGTTGTGGGGCGGGACGGTTTTCTCATTGAAGGGGTCAAGTCAGGGAACATCGATCTCGATACGGTAGGTGCAATGGCATCCACCGGCATGGGCTCATCGGAGGCAATGGGGACGGAACTTGCGCGGGGAAAACTGCTCCAGATGCATATGGAACTCCTGAAAGGCTTTATCATTATCGCGCCCCTGACTGATAACGAATTTGTCACCATCATTGCCGATAAACTGGAAAGCAGCGGGCTTATACGATACAACCTGAAGAAGAACAGGGAACGGCTTATTGCGGCACTCTGAACTGTCCTCATTGTTGAATGAGCCGGTTCCTGAATAACCCCGGATTTTTGTCAGGCGGTCCTCCGCCTCTTAAGAAACAGGTACAAACTGTAATCCAGCCTGCCGGTTCGCAATCTTCATCTGAAATTTCCGGGCTCTTATTTATATAATTCACCATATATAGAAAAAATGTAAGTGATCGTATGGAGTCAAAGAAGATTGGCCGTGAAGATTTTGAGGCATTGATCAAAGGCGAGAAGACGATATCCTCGTATATCGACCTTGACCCTCTTGCGGGATCATATTCAGTTTTCGGGGTAAAAACCGCCAGCAACCCCAATTACCTGGTCAAAGCCATTTACGAGATGTACGAGGCGAACCTCAACAAGAAACTTGCGGTCAAGGCAGTCCGCAAGCTATTCCGTTCGGTCGGGGCGGGTTCCGTCGGGCTCAATAACCTGTTAAAAAAACTTGGCATGGACTTAAAACCCGAAGAGTTCCTGATGCTGGTCTTCAAGCTCCAGCACCAGCAGGGATGGGGTGCCCCGTTCGAGCTGGTCTCTGCCAGTGAGAAGCGGATCGTCATCAGGACCAAGCATACCTTCGAGTCCCAGGTGCTCAAGGACTGGAACATGCCTGTCTGCGGTATACACCAGGGCTGGATCGAAGGAGTCCTCACGTCAGTAACCGGGAAGTCATGGTATTGTCTCGAGAAGACCTGCCATGCGAAAGGCGACGAATACTGCGAGTTTGTTGCCGACCAGGTCTCTGCGAGCTGGAAGTTCAAGGCAGAGGCCGTGGTCAAGGGCGAGTCCGCCATCACCGAGTTCATCGAGCACAAACCCCTTGAGGGCAAGATCTCCCTCATTGATGAACCGGTTGTCATGATGCCCAGCTTCATCTTCACGTCCATGACCAATTCGTTGAAGAAGACCATGGGAGAGGCGCCGGCAAGCGGTGTCAACTACCGTGCATACAAGGACATGGGCAAGGAAAACGTCGAGCACTACAAGAAGATGAGTGTCTCGTTTGACCTCTCCAGGACCAAGCTTGACAAGGATCTCACCCTGCTGCACAGCCGTTTGACAGCATACGGGGCTCCTTCAGTTTCCGGAGGCAAGATTGCTTTTGGCAGCCATATCGTCAACGATAACTTCGAGGTTGTTGATTCCGTTGAAAAGGACATGGGCAGCAAGGCCACCGTCTTTCAGAAAATCGGTGATAAGGCAATCCGTGTATCTACCAACGTTATTGGCGCTGATGGCAAGCGGGCTGTCGGAACCGAGATTTCAAGTGTTGTCTATGATGCCGTGATCAAAAAAGGGCAGACCTATTACGGTACTGCAGATGTGGTTGGTAAAAAGATGGTCGTGGCGTATGAGCCAATCAGGAATTCTGCAGGAGAGATCATCGGTATCCTGTTTGTCGGAATTTCTGAAGACATTGTATACGGTCCGTTAATGGAAGAGAAACTTAAAAAGATCAATCCCAAGACCATGAGCGACATGGCATTTGCCTTCTACTCCCAGATGGGCTGGTTCAATTTCGTCAAGGAAGAATGGGACGAGAAGACCAAGACGAAGACCATCACGCTCTCCCACACCGTCGAGTCCGAGTCCTTCGGGAACATAGGAAAGAATGTCTGTTTCTGTACGGCCGGCCTGCTTACAGGGATCATTGAGGGCTCATTCGGGATAAAGGTCCAGGGCAAAGAGATCAAGTGCCGGTCCAAAGGTGATGAACATTGCGTATTTACCATCACCAACCGGCCTGAATAAGCTGAAAGATTCTTTACGGTACCTAATTTTTTTTAAAAAAAAATCTGCCTGACAGGTACTGCCATGGTACATAAACAATACAGATGCCTCCCGGGAACGACAAAGGGGCGTTTCTTTGACCGGTCAGGACGACAACCCGGTTATTCAATAACGGCACCGAGTATCCGTGAGCCGTAAAAAGGGTGTCTTTAACAGCCGATACAAGCCTTCGATGAGATTCAACCTGATGGATTTTAATGATATAGGGGACCTTTGAACGAAAGGATTAAAAAACCGTCCGCGATTGTTGTAATCCATTGACAGAACCCAACCTGACGTAAATCCGGTAAAAAGTACTTGGATATAAAAATCGGTCTGATTTCCCATTGCTGCAATTTTTTCTGTGGAAAAGAACAGGCACGTCCTGTTTGACCATAAGTGCTATTACAGAGTATACCCAGATCATCTACTAGGGTATAGAATTTCATGAGTTTCTAATCGTATAGGGGAGATTGCGATGAATGACCCACCGTTGGATGGAAATGAAAATGTTCTGGACATATTCATTTTGAGTACTGATGAAACGACGGCTCTTCTGCTTAAGGAGAACCTGGAACAGAGGGATTACCGTGTTACGGTTTTTACCGACGGTGCACAACTCAACGAAACACTTCGCGCAGAAAAACCAAACCTCCTTATCTGTGACTGTACGACCGGAGAACAGGAGGGATTTGAAGTCTGCAGCCAGATCAAGGCTGACGACGACCTCTGGTCTATTCCGGTCCTGATCCTTACCAATGCCTCCACCATTGAGGGCCTCCTGGAGGTCCTTGACAGTAATGCCGATAATTTCATAGCGCCGCCCTATGACCTCCCTGATCACGTCCTGCTCATTGAAAGCATGCTCGCAACTCCTGTTGAGCGGCCGACTCCTGAACAGATCACAAAGCAGTTTAAGGTCAGCCATGACGACAAGACCTACGTTGTTGCTGCCAACCGGAGAAAACTCCTCGAATATCTTCTCTCGGCATTTGAGATCACGGTTAACAAATCCCAGGCCTTATCGCATGTAACGTCAGAACTCCGGGAACGTTCTGAATCTTTTAAAGAACTGGAAAGGACTGTGACCGGGCAGCTCCAGGCCATCGAATCAATACAATCGACAGCCAGGCAGGAAGAACAAAAAGTTGTCGCGTTAACACGGCAGTGCGAGGAGCTGGAAAAGACGAATGTTGAAAAGACTGAGGAGATCGAACATCTTGTTCAGGAACTTGATGGTGCTAAGGTCGCTCACCGTTCACAAACCGACACACTCACCAGCCGGATCTCCACCCTCACGGCAGAATCCGGTGCCCAAAAAACAAGTCTTGATACCGTGCAGCACGCACTGGGCGAGGAAACAACCCGTAGCGAGGCCCTTAAGAAGGCGCTCAGCGCTCTCACGTCCGAACGTGAGCAGCTGAAAACGGCCTTTGCTGAAGAGAAAGCCCGGGCAATGTCGGCAGAAGAGGAAATACAGGCGCTGGAAAAGGCAAAAACGCAGTCTGAACAAGACCTGGCCCGGGCAATTACCGGTCTTGAGGAGACTTCAAAACAACAGGCCTCAGAGCTGAAACGGTTGAAGAGTGATCTGGATGCGGAAACCAGCCGCCGTGTTCTGACAGAAAACCAGGTGGTCTCAATCCGGCGGGAATTTGAACAATCTGAATCATCATATCGTTCTGAAATCGTAACACTCAACCAGCAGGTCGGCACCCTGAAGGAAGCGCTTTCTGCCTCGTCTGCGGCGCTGGAACATGAAGAGAGCACCACGAAATTACAAAAAGAGCGTCTTGCGGTGGTAATTGGAGAAAAGGAGAAAACCGAAGACCGGTTAGTGGCTGTTTCAACCGAACTCGAACAAGCCCGGTCTGCAGTTGCATCCGGGGAACAGCAGATACAATCCCTGTCGGGGAATCTTGAAGAAGCCGGTGCTGAGAAGGAACAATCAGAACAAAAGGCAAAAGCCCTGTCCGCTGCATTAGAAAAAGCGGAATATGAGATTGAAGCAGAGAGGGGCCAGCGCCGTACTATTGAAGAAACCCTTGAACGGACAATTCTCGAACATGACAATGCCCTTGGGTCATTGCGCCAGGAATATGAGGATATAAAGGCCGATCTTGACTCGCGAAACGTGACTCTTGCTCAAAGGGAACGCGATCTTGATGCAATAACAACAATCCGCGTGGCACTTGAACAAGAGCTGGATGCTGCAAGGACCAGAAACCAGGTACTCGGGAATGATCTGAGTGTGGCAGTGCAGGAGAGGGACCAGTCAGGGCAACAGGTACGAACCCTTGCCGGTGAGCTTGAACAGACAAATGCAGCGCTGGAAACCGAACGGGGACTGCGACGGACTTCTGAAGAAAAAGCAACAGCTGCGGAAGAGCAACATGAAGGCCTCGGACAGCAGCTCCGTGTTGCGCATGAGGAGATGGAACGTGCGAAACAAGACCAGGCCTCAAATATCCGCCAATTCAAAGAAGAACTCGAAATTGCCGGTAACCAGATAAAATCCCTTGAAGCACATGTCAGCAAACTTGCAAGGGAAAAATTACACGCTGAACAGGAGGTCCGGACACTCTCCTCTGAACTAGAACACGCCAGGACCTCACTCGCTGATGAGCGTAAAAGCCATTCCGGCATTTTTGAAGGAGATGCGGCTCCTGGCAACGGACGTCCCCCGGTGCAGCAGCCCCTCTTCCGGCCAGATGAGGGGACTAACCCGACAGAAAATGTCCAACTGGTCCTGTCGAAAGAGCAGGGACTCCCCGTGACCGTGGGGCACCCGTCTCAACCGGTCACCAGGGACAGCACTCCCGTATTGAAACAATCCCCGGTACCACCGGAAGACCCGTCTTCCGGGGATATTCCCCGTGTATTATCTGGTGTGATCCCCCGGGTATCGGGGATCTCCGGTGCTGAGAGCCTGTTTCTGGAACCTGAACCTGCAGCAAAAAAGGCGGGTCCGGCACCAGAACCTGTACAACCCGATGAACCAGCAGAAGAGAACACCGTCCGGGCAGTTTCACCAGAAGCACCCCCATCGGTGGATGATGGCCCTCAACCTGAAAAAGTGGTGGTGGAAGGACTGGAAAACCCCGTGAACGGAGTACTGTACGGGGGGCAACCCGATGAAATTCCGAAAGACTCAACAGGCCCTGTTCCCCACGGCGATCTCAAATTTAACAGTACCCAGTGGCTTGACCTCCTCAAGTGGTCCCATCATTCGGGTTCACTGTCCCAGGAACAACGGCTTAAAATCGTCAGGATGGGCAGGCTGATCCAGAAAGACAGGAAACTGACGAACAAACAACAGGACCAGGTCAGGGAGATTCTTGCGTTCGTCTACTCGCTTGGGTACCGCCCCGGGTAATTGATCATTTTTTCCGGTGGCCCGACAGCAGGAAGTACAGATCAAACACTTTTTTTAACGGCAAGTGAAGTTAGGGTAAACCGCGGAACACGAATGCATAACGGTATGTGGAGAACCAGCCAGGCTGGTCCCGGACCTTTTTGGGGAAAACGGGAACAGATAACAAAAAGGACCGCCTGGTTGGAATGAAAACCCGGCCCCGGACCAAAATAATTTCCAATCCCCGGACTGAACCTGGCAGAACCCGGTTGAACGCAAGTTACAGGGAATAAAAGATGATTACGCGACGAACGATCTCACTGGCGATGTGCATGGCACTGCTGATCCTGGTTGTCCCGGCACCGGGAGATGCATTGCAGGACGTCCCGTTCGGTGGCACGATCTTCATCGGTGAACAGGACCTGAATTTAACCGGAATCCCACCAGGTACTACCCTTACCTGGTATACCGGCACCCAGGCCGTGGGCCGGAGTGCCCCATCTGCCACCATAACGATCGGAGACAACGCCAGTTTCTATGTATCTCCCACTGAATTTGCAAGGCGCACAGGAAACTGGTACATCGGGAACAGTGATCAGGTAGGATTTGCCGTCTGCGATCCCTCGCAGACAATTTCAGTCTACAACCAGGAGTCAGGTAACGATATTACCAACAGGAGTGCCACATCAGGTGATTTCCTGGCGTTCCGCATTGAAACAACGCTGAGTATAATCCCGGTACAGCGGCCTGGTGCGGAGGGGTTCTTCACCATCAGGGTCAGGGCCCCTGACGGGACCCTGTATACCCGGCTTTACCAGGATGAAACTACCCTGCTTGACCTGGCAGACCTCGCACCGGATGCGATGCCGTGGTACTGGGTACCAGTTGAAAAAGGCAGTGAGGAAGGATGGTCTACCGGCTTTCGCGGCCCGGAACATAACCTTGCATACCCATCGGGCCTTTACACATTCTGGACGGAATCCAACCTGAACGGAATGAAGGACAACTATAAGGAGGCATCCGGCAATGATTTCACCGGCAGGACCGTCTCTGCAGTCCATAATGTCACAATAGAATCAGGTTCCGTCCATATTGAGGTCAGCAACGAAACGGTTGTCCGGGGTGATGCATTTACGGTGACCATCAGGGGCAAGCCGGATAGTGCCTATTATCTCTGGGTTAAGGACACGAGCTCCATGAGTGGCATGGCAGGGGACCAGCCCCCAAGCCTCATTCTTTCGCAGGACGGTGTCAGGATGGACCCGAAGGGCGGGCCATGGCCAATCGGCCAGTATATATCCGGGGGTTCAACCAGGACGATCCAGCAGGACGTCGCACAGTTGTACGGCCGGGAAAATGTAAGGGGGGTGGTGTACTATGCCTCAGTTACCCTTGACCGTAACGGCAACCGCACCATTGGTTTTTCAACTACGGTGAATACCAAAGATGACGATTATACCATCCAGGTAGAGCGTCCGGAGCCATATGACCCGCCATCATCAGACTCCGGCCCGGGCAGGACCTTCCGGACCGCGGAAGTCGATATCTCTGTTGAAAAAGGAGCGGTGGAAGTGGCTAGCCAGTCTGCCGTGCGAGGTGCCCGGACCTATTTTCTCGGCGAAGAGATAGCCCTTGCCGGCACGAGTTCAGCGTCGAACTTCACCTACCTGTTCATCACCGGCCCGAACCTGCCAAAAAACGGTGGGCAGATGACCGGACCGGGAACGCCGGTCGATGTGGATAATCCCGAAACCTTTGCCAGGGCGGAGGTTATTAACAAAGAATGGGAATACCTCTGGCAGACCGCGAACCTCAACATTGACACGGGGGCGTACACCATCTACGCAATTGCAGCTCCGGTCGACAAGTCACTCCTCACCGTTACCGAATATTCAACCGTATCTGTCATCATAAAGAAGCCATTCGTCAGTGCAACGGTGTCACCTTCTGCCGTAGCATCGGGTGACAGGCTTTTTGTCCGTGGCATTGCTGCAGGCCAGCCGGAGAATGGTGTCGCCGTCTGGATATTCGGAAAGAACAAGGTGATCTACCAGACCCCAATTGTCAATGCTGACGGCACCTTCGAGCAGGAGATCTCCCCGGGCACAACGGATGACATGGCAGCAGGCCAGTATTTTGTCGTCGTGCAGCACCCGATGTATAACGAAGTATTCGACGTCTGGCCCTCATCCCCGGTGGCCGGTGATACCAACAAAGACCTTGTTGCGGGCAGCTACCCGGTGTATGGGAACACCCTGTTCCGGTTACAGGGTGAAGGCAGTCTCCAGGGGCCTGATGCAGCAGGTGCACTTGTCCAGGCCCTCAACAACCCTGCTATTGATGACATTTACGCGAAGCTGCAGTTCCTTGTTGAAGTCCCTCACATAACGATTCTCCCGGTAGATGAGAAACAGGTCGGCGACAGGTTCACTCTTGCGGGTACTACGAATCTTGCAATCGACGATACGATCCTCGTTGACGTTATTTCCTCGTCTTTCGAGCCCACCACGAAGACCCGGGGTGGGGAATTCGGCGGTGTATCCGGGACAGTAACAGTCCTGAAGGGGACAGATGGGCTTAATAAATGGGTATTCCCCGTCGATGCAGCGGCATTCCGGCCCGATGAGTACATCGTTATGGTATCAGGAGTTACGGTCGGTGCACAGGCATCAACCCGGTTCAACCTGGTCGAATTCAACCCGGCAACACACAGGACCGTTGCGCCCGATGAGGTGGACCTGACCGGACCAGACACCTCGATCAACGACACAACACCCGCTGATTCAACAACGGGAGACGAGGACTCCGGGTCCGGGTCCAACAAAATCAGCGTCAGCGCAAAGTCCTCACGCCTGGCCAGTGTCATCGGGCCCACACCAGCAACCGTTCCCGTTACCGTGACAATCACTCCGCAGGTCATCAATATAACCACCACCGTACTTCCCGCCAGGACGACCCCCCCAGCTACCCGGCCAACCGCCCAGCCCGGATTTGGTGCCGTGATCGCCCTGATAAGTCTCGGTATGGCTGCATTCCACGTTGTGCGGGAGCACAGAAAATAACAACATTGAGGTCTTTTTTACTGAGTCTGGGCCTTTTCAGATAGAAACCATGATTACATTACAGGTTGGACCGTATGGTAATACCGATACCTATTTTCATCCACCCTGCATCTGGATACTACTGTGTTACATCTGGATAATGATCAGGCAATACCAAAACGCATTGAAACAGGGACTTCCGATGGGGATGATCTCGGTTTTACCGAAGAATTGTTCTCGGGCTGGCTGGAGCTCTACAAAGACACCCGCCTCTATCTCCACTACATCATATCCCGGTGTAAAAATGAAGGAAATACCCGGAACCTTCTCCGTCGATGGATATCCGAAGGCTATGATGTGCGAATTGTAAAACCCTCAAATATTATGCAGCATATTCTGGGGGAGCTCGGGTATGTGGAATCATACGAAGACCTCTCCCATCACTATGATGGTGAAGTAGAAGTCTGGTACAGACCGTTCCTTCCATGCACTTTGACAGAATTGTGAATTGAACCTGCATTATCCGGTCATTTCTGATCTGACAAAAAAATTAGGAATTCAATTTTTTTAATCGCTCCAGTTACATTCCCGGCCTTATCGCAAAATCTTTTACAAATCCCAAACTATTCCACTTACTTTTTCCATCATGGTTTTCTGAATACAGGTAAAAAACCGTCCCAAGGATTAAAGCCCGGCTGTTGCCAATAATTGAAGAGAATTATCATGAACATTTACGCCGTCTGCCAGAATAATGTCATTAGTGTTACGCCTGATACTACCGTGAAATTCGTTGCTGAGTTGATGAAGGAGAAAAATATCGGGTGTGTGGTGATCGCAGAGAATAATAAACCGGTAGGGATCGTTACCGACCGGGATTTTGCAATCCGCGGGGGGTACCTCTGTGAGGAGGAGGAGACACGGTTAATATCAGAAATAATGACCGGAGATGTCAGGACTATCCGTAAGGATACTGATGTTTTTGATGCGATCCAGGAGATGAAATCATCGGGAGTACGTCGCTTACCCGTGGTAGACATGGGTGGGAGGCTTGTCGGACTCATTACCCTCGATGATATTATCCGTCTCCTGGCACGCGAGCTCGGTGAAATTGCACGGATAATCGGGAAAGAAAGTCCGAAGATCTGATCCCCCTCACTTTTTTTCTTCCTGGCGGGTTCAGATACCCAACCTTTTTTTTATAATCAGGGGGGCGATTCCCGGAGTACCTCCCGGCCTTTTCCTGTAATCGTCAGGAGAATTTATGAGCGTGTGAGACCTTCGAAAAGGTATTTCCTCAAAACCAGCTGGCGGACCCTGATCTGCCGGTTAAGATGGTGCAACCAGGATACATGTGATTAATTTTGTGAGGAGACGAAATCTCCCTGCTCCTGTAATTGCCCCGATGGGGCCGACTACTCTTTTGCAACTCATTAAATGTGAAGGGTCTCTACAGAGCGTGCTATTGAGCCTTTGGCTCATAGATGAGCACGAAAAAAGGTGGATTTCAAATCGTTTTTGCCGGAGTTTTTCATACCAGCAAAACCCCTGTTTTCCCCGCTTTTATGTACTATGTTGAGTTGCCGGGTCTTCGTCACCTGACTGGTAATCAGGATGTGTCTCCTGGCGTGCAAGGACTGCAAGGGCCAGGATAATGATGCCGACCGCAAACGCAAACAAAAATGCCAGGTCAAAACCTGCCGTGAGCACTTCTGTCCTGATGTATGCCGGTGCTACCTCTGTAATCCTGTTGTGGCTGGCAATTGCGTTAATACCCTGGATAAATACGATATTGAAGATGGCAATGCCGATTGTCATGGGCGCAAACCGCTCAAGACTGGTAAGGCTTGAGACCATGCCCTGGTATTTTTTTCCGACCGAGTTCATGATCATGTTGGATGCCGGTGTCAGCATCAGGCCAAGTCCGAATCCGATCAGTACCAGGCACAGGACGACAAACCCGGTGGTCGTATCCGGGCGGATACGTGTCATCAGGAAATACCCGGCAACAATTGAAATCCCGGCAGCGATACTGAGCAATCTGCCGCCTGCCCGGTTATAGAGCATACCTGCAAGGATTCCGCCCACCATCATGGCAACTGAGAGTGATGTCAGTATCAACCCGGCCACCGAGGGGGTGAACCCCTGTACGTACTGGAGATAAAACGGGAGCAGGTAACTGATACCGGCAAAGCTGAAGAACAGCAGGACCATCGTGGTGTTGGTAAGGAGGAAATTTTTCCGTTTAAACAGGCGAAGCTCGAGCAGCGGGTCTGCAGCCCGGAGTTCGCACCTGACAAAGCCGCTTAGGGTGATAAGTGCCAGTACAAAGCTGCCGAGGATGACCGGGTCGGTCCATCCAAGTGTCTGCCCTTCTGACAACGCAAAGAGCAGGGAGGCCAGGCCCGTGAATATCAGGACTGCACCCGCCCGGTCGAACTCACCCGTTAGTTCCCGGCCCTTCACCGCCGGGATCACCTTAGCACCAAGAATAACCGCACAAATTCCGACCGGGACATTAATGAAAAAAATCCAGTTCCAGGAGAGGAACTGCGTGAGTACACCACCGATAGTCGGCCCGATTGCCGTACCAAGGGCTGCGAATGTAAGCACGATGCCCATGGCTTTTCCTTTCTGCTTCATTGGAATATACGCCGTGACCATCGCGGGGCCGATCGCGGTGATCATGGCACCCCCGACCGCCTGGAATGCCCGGGAACCGATAAGGACTGGAAAGGAATGGATTAAATCCGGGAGGAATCCACAGCAGAAAGATCCGATGGTGAAAATTA
Source organism: uncultured Methanomicrobiales archaeon (assembly GCA_963758915.1). Classification (GTDB taxonomy): domain Archaea; phylum Halobacteriota; class Methanomicrobia; order Methanomicrobiales; family Methanospirillaceae; genus CAIKOD01. Next base: position 363,931 of record CAVWXH010000003.1, on the reverse strand, counting down.
AGAAACCTGACAGGAACACTTTTTTAAACCCGATGACATCAGAGATTTTACCGAAGATCAGGACACATCCTGCCATAACCAGCAGGTAAATTGTAGATACCCAGCTCACCGTGCTGGTGGTGACGCTGAATACTTCAGATATCGTAGGGAGTGCGATATTTACAATTGTTCCATCAAGTGCCGACATAAATGTGGCAAGTGATATTGAGATGATGAGGAGTGTATAACTTTTCTGCAACGTGCCTGCCCGGTCCGGTTCCATACCTCCAATTAGGTTTTCCGGGCATAAGATGGTTGCCGTATTGTTTTTACGGGCATATGGGCATTCCGATGATAGTTGTAACAGTCAGTCCACCAGGTGACCATGACGGGACCATGGTACCGGATTTCGTATTTTCTGGCCTTGTTGAAGCACGTATGAAGGGGTCGTTCGCACCCGTGATTAACGGGAGTATACCTGCTCTCCCTGACATTATTCACCTTTATTACGTGACGGGTGTATTCTATCGTATGAAAATTCTTACTGCGTGTATAGTTATCTGTGCATTTCTTCTCGTACTGATGGCAGGGTGTACAAGCCTGCCTGCTTCGAGACCGGTTACCCCGGTAACCACCGAAGTACCGGTAACAAATAACCCTGCTCTTTCCCCCCCGATCATTGATCCACTCCTGGTCGGGACCTGGTACCTCAAAATGATGGCAGAACAGGGTGGTATGGCACCCGTTGAGATGACGGGCCCGCAAATTACTGCCGTGTTCACCAATCAATCCAACATCATCGGGTCCTCCGGCTGCAATAATTATAATGGACACTATACCCTGACCGGCAAGGTCCTCCCTCAGGGGAACGGTATCATGGTTGGCCCTCTCGCATCCAGCACGATGTATTGCCCCAACGCTACGAATAACGAAACAGTATACTTCAGGATCCTGCAGGCTGCAACAACCTATACGGTGAATATACACCAGGAATTGACAATAACGGATAATTCAGGGGAAACCCTGGTATACCAGAGGGCCCCCTACAGCCCTGCGTTCGTGCGCAAGGGCATTTAATTTCTTTTTTTAAAGGACCCTGTCATTTTTCAGCCCCTCCGGAAATGTACATGTATAAATGAACGGGATTGGGACCTTCTTTTCAAATAAAACGCCCGTTAGGCTGGTTTACGTAAGATCTCCGGGCCCTGGTCGTTCCATACATGGCCGCATCATCCCGGTCACCGTGCCGAAACAGAATCGGTGGGCCGGGGATGTGGGCATCACTGCCACGTTATCTCAAGGGGTTTCCGGCGGGGGATCCCATAGATCTCGTATTGCGGGTGGCCGAACATCATCGCATAAGCGATTTTCCGTCCGGCGGGAATACCGAGCTCCTTCTGAAGGGGTTCATACGATAGAGCGGCCATCGCGACAAATCCTGCCCAGCAGGTCCCGATACCGAATGCAGGCGCAGCAACGTCGAAATGGGTGAGGGCGATTATCGCATCCACGGATGCAATCGGGTTGCCATCCGGGATATGGGCGAAGAGCAGGTGCGGGGCATCCCTGCAGATAATATCCTGTCCTGCTGCCCATGCTCCGACCAGCACCGGCAGGTAGCCGCTCAACGGATGGTTCGTATTCTGCAGGGTTTTCATCCACTCGATGGTCAGCCCGGCAATCTTCCTGACCCTCTTTGGATCATGGACTACCAGCCACTGCACAGGCTGCCCGTTGCTTCCTGAAGCGGCGTAACGGGCGATATCGAGGACTTCGAGGATCTTCTCCTTTGGTACCGGGTCAGTCGTAAATTCCCTCACTGAACGGCGTTTTTTAAGGTAGAATGCCATATTTTCGGGAGAGATTGTACCGGCACCGGCTGGCAGGGGCACTTTCTCATCCGGGCGGACGTTCAGGAGGAGTGCACCTGACGGGCAGGAGACCTCACAATGGCCGCACTGGATGCACATGCCGGTCACTGCCCCGGTTACCACCGGCAGGGTGTTCTCGTCGGCGGGGGTAATAATCGCCATCGGGCAGACATCAGAGCAGATCCCGCACCGTGTGCAGAGATCCTTGTCAACAAGAATCGTTGTCATCTTTCACTGGTCCTTATTCATACTGGTTGTCCCGGCGATATGTTATTCATACGCTCTCGTAGCGGGGGCGGCTCCCGTACCGTATCTCCATACCCGGGAAGATCATTATAATAATAGGTTACAACTATAGATGATCTTATCAGTATACATTATTGTAATGCAACAGGGGATCTGGATGCATAAGCGAATGATTGATCCATCAGGTTCTATCATGTAAACGGAGCGTTTGGCGGATTGCTTACCTTAATATCAACTCGATATCCAGTCTAGAATGTTACAGGCTGACATGCCAGACATGGTAACTGAAAGGTGGTCTAACGTGAAAAAAATGCTAAAACATTTGTTATTGCTGGCCTCCTCAGTCGTATTCGGGCCGCCTGCAGTAATGGCGGCAGACCCTGTCCGGGATACAGCCGGCCACCGGGTGAGCGGTAATTTTGACAGGAACTATAGTCAACTGTCATCTCCCAACTCCCGGGGCAGGTCCCCGCACACTATGATTGCTACGAGCCATGCAAATCAGAAGGAGATAACCATGGTGGTCGTGAGTGCGTGCGAAACCCGGACCCTTGCCTGGAACCCGGGACTCCACCGGTATTATTGTGCAGAATGGTGGATGGAGGCTACGACAATCCGGGATGCCCCTGATTCTATTACCATTCAGATGGAGCATAGCAGAACCATGACCCGGATGCAGGGCCGGGGGACCCGGGAGGGATTCCCCCTGTGTCAGGTGAATATCCGGGTAACGGGTAGTGATACCCACCGGTTCGATGCCATATCAGGATACAGCAGGAGCGTGGGAACAGTGCCGACCTCCTACAGATACTCAACAGGAAGTGAAAGAATTAATTGCCAGGAATTTGCAATTGCGCCAATATCCGCATCACTTCCCGGCTGCATCTGTCCCCCTGCCGGTCCGGATAATGACGGGCTTGTAGAAAACGAGTCGTATTCGATTTCGAGAATAATGGAGGAATTGGTTTTCAGGATATCGTAAGGAAATGGAACATCAGAATGCGAGATCAGCGTAATTATTAAAAAACGATGGTATACCCCGGGGTATCAATAAAACGGTCCCTGGGTGATACTGGTGGTAACAGGGATCAGCGAGGTCCGAAAAAGAAAGGAAGCAGTAGCCAGGGCTGTAGAAACAACGTCCCCTTGCTGCGAAGGATAGCGACCAGGAGTAGGAAGGTCCGAAAAAGAAAGGAAGCAGTAGCCAGGGCTGTGGAAACAACGTCCCCTTGCTGCGAAGGATAGCGACCAGGAGTAGGAAGGTCCGAAAAAGAAAGGAAGCAGTAGCCAGGGCTGTAAAAACAACGTCCCCTTGCTGCAAAGGATAGCAACCAGGAGTAGGAAGGTCCGAAAAAGAAAGGGAGCAGTAGCCAGGGCTGTAAAAACAACGTCCCCTTGCTGCAAAGGATAGCAACCAGGAGTAGGAAGGTCCGAAAAAGAAAGGGAGCAGTAGCCAGGGCTGTGGAAGGGTCGTAGCAACGGAAGGAGAAGTCCGGAAAGAGACGTAACTCCAGCCTTGGCTATCGATAATCCGTCTTCTGAAATGTCAGTGAACATGGGTGAAAATTAAAAAAAATCATTAATCGGGGAGGTTTGAAAAACGAAGCAGATGAAAGTGGGAGGAGTCCCTGGGATCATCCGGTCATCGGGCCGGGGTGTGCAGGCAACTTCAGCAGGTACTACCTGCATGGCGTACAGGATGCCGAACACCGCCGGTGCAGACGCACCGGGGTTAATACAGTGCGAGGGCGGAATTTTCAGCCTTCGTATCACTATTCAGGAAATTATGGTAAAACGAGCGTGACAAACATGAAAAAAATCTTTGTAACTGCCCTGGCCTTCCTGTTGCTATTCGTTTGTATATCAGCAACAGGTGTAATGGCAACCAATCCGGTAAATGGCCAGTTTACAGTGCTTAAACCAGTGAACCTTGCGTCCTCACCCGGCGACGGGGAAGATATGAATGGCCCGCATGCCATGACTTACCCGGCTACACCTATCCCTTCTGGCAGGTCAACGAGTATTCCTGCCGGGAATGGAGATTACACCTTCGAGTGGGCAGTACCCTCAACCGTAGGAATCAGCCTGCCGTGGGGTATTACCACTGACAGTACTGGGAACATTTACGCATCAAACGATGCCGATTTCAGCATATGGAAGTTCGCTCCCGATGGCTCATTTCTCTCAAAATTTGGGTCTTACGGGTCCGGTAACGGGCAGTTCGCAGAAATCGCAGGTATTGCTGTGAACAGCAGCGGTTACCTGTATGCTGTCGATAAGGACAATAACCGGGTCGAAGTGTTTGATCCTGACGGGGTATATGTTTCCCAGTGGGGATCTACCGGGAGTGGAAACGGCCAGTTTGATGCACCAATCGGGATAACCGTGAATAGCAGCGGGTACCTGTATGTTGCAGACACGTCAAATAACCGGATCCAGGTATTTTCCCCCACAGGGCAATATATCCGGCAGTGGGGATCATGGGGATGGCCTGGTGGCAACGGCCTGTTTGCCTATCCTACCGGGATTTCGACGAACTCAAGCGGTTACCTGTTCGTTGCGGATTACGGGAATAACCTCGTCCAGGTATTTTCCCCGGACGGTGTATTTGTAAGGCAGTGGGGTTCTTCGGGGAGCGGTGAAGGCCAGCTTAATTACCCGTTGGACCTTGTAGCTGACAAACTTGGGAATGTGTATGTGGCCGACACCTACAACAACCGCATCCAGAAATTTACCGAGACCGGACAGTTCGTTACCCTCTGGGGATCTGCAGGGACCGGCAACAGCCAGTTCAACCTTCCCTATGGAATTACTGCCGACCAACATGGCGATGTGCTGGTTTCCGACAGCTATAACAACCGCATCCAGAAATTTTCCCCGGCAGGGGTATATAGTACCCAGTGGGGTGCGGGTGGAAATGGCAACGGCCAGTTCATTTCTCCGTTTGATATCGCCGTGAACGGCAACGGGAACGTATTCGTTACCGACACCTACAACCATCGCATCCAGGAGTTCACCCCCGATGGCGTCTACGTCACCCAGTGGGGTTCTTCCGGGAGCAGCAATGGCCAGTTCAATTATCCGAAAGGTATCGCCATCGGCCAGGATGGTAACGTGTACGTTTCCGACTGGGATAATAATCGTATCCAGGTATTTGATCATAACGGGGCCTACGTCACCCAGTGGGGATCGCAGGGATCTGGCGACGGCCAGTTAAGCCATCCCAGGGGAATTGCCATTAACAGCAGCGGTTATGTGTATGTCGCTGACGGTTTGAACTACCGGATCCAGGTTTTCAGCCCGGACGGGACCTATGTAACAAAATGGGGGTCACAGGGGAGCATTGACGGCACGTTCGATTATCCTGTGGATATCGCGGTAAACAACAGCGGGTACGTCTTCGTTACTGACGGGAACAACAACCGTGTCCAGGTATTTGACCCGCACGGGGCCTACGTCACCCAGTGGGGATCTGCCGGAACAGGTAACAGCCAGTTCGATTTCCCGGAAGGTATTGCCTTTGATACCGGTGGCAAGGTATATGTCGCTGACTGGGGTGGTGGCCGGATCCAGGTCTTTGAACCGGATGGGACATATGTGACCCAGTGGGGGTCCCCCGGGAATGGTGACGGTCAGTTCACAAACCCGAACGGGATTGCAATAGACAGCAGCAACAATGTGTATGTCTCCGATATGGGAAACAGCCGGATTGAAAAGTTCTCCCACACAGTAGCTCTGCCACCCCTTCCAGGCCTCACAAATCCGCCTACCGACCCGGACCATGATGGCCTGTATGAAGACCTGAATGGCAACGGAGAGGCCGGGTTCACCGATGTGGTCCTGTTTTTCAAAAATATCGACTGGATTGCAGACAATGAGCCGGTTTCAGCCTTTGATTTCAATCAAAACGGTGCAATCGGTTTCCAGGATATCGTGATGCTGTTTAAGGAGCTATAAACCGATGAAAACGATTGTCCGCCTGGTTATTGTTACCGTAATCCTCGCAGCCGTTCTCATCCAGGGTGGACTTGCTACGGAAACCGGCGGGGTCGGGATTTTTCCTGCGGACCATGTCTGGAATACCCCGGTAGACAATTTGCCTGTTGATTCGCATTCTGCCAGTTACGTCACGAGGATCGGGACCACTTCATCACTTCACCCGGATTTTGGTTCAGGGCTGTATGCGGGAGCTCCCATGGGAATTCCCTTTAACATTGTCGATAATTCAGTGACAAAGACAACCGTCACGTTCGAATATGACGATGAAAGTGATCCCGGCCCCTACCCTATCCCGGCAAATCCACTGATTGAAGGTGGCAGCACGAGTGAGGGTGACCGCCACATGCTCATTATCCAGCGTGATGAGAAGGTGTTATACGAGCTGTATGCGGCTGAAAAACAGCCCGACGGGTCGTGGCACGCTGGATCAGGGGCAATTTACGACCTGTCAGGGTACGAGCTCCGGCCTGCAGGCTGGACTTCGGCTGATGCTGCAGGCCTCGCGATCCTTCCCGGCCTCGTCCGTTACGATGAAGTGGCAAACGGGGAAATTACCCACGCAATCCGGTTTACAGCCCCCCGTACGCAGAAGGCGTATGTCTGGCCCGGCCGCCATTATGCGTCCGGTATTACGGACCCTTCGTACCCTCCAATGGGACAGAGGTTCAGGCTGAAAGCCTCATTTGATACATCAGGTTACCCATACCAGGCACAGGTGGTCTTAAACGCCCTGAAAAAATACGGCATGATCCTGAGCGATAACGGGGGGGCCTGGTTTATTACCGGTGTACCGGATGACCAGTGGGACAATGATGCCCTTCATACACTGGCACGGGTGAAGGGGTCTGACTTTGAAGCGGTTGATTCCACCTCGTTAATGATCGACCAGGATTCCGGACAGGCTGGTGCAATTTCAGCTGTTGTTGCTCTTCCGGGCAGCACACTTCTCCCGACCGATCCTGACCATGACTACCTGTATGAAGACCTGAACGGCAATGGCGAGGCCGGGTTCAGCGACGTGGTCCTGTTTTTCAGAAATCTAGACTGGATTGCAGATAATGAGCCGGTTTCAGCCTTTGATTTCAATCAAAACGGTGTAATCGGGTTCCAGGATATCGTGATGCTCTTCAAGGAGTTGTAACGAGATGCTCCGGATTTACACGAAAAAAATTCCTGTACCCTTGCTGGTGATACGGTGGCTGCCCCTGCTCATCCGGGCAGTACCGGCAGGTATCACCAGCCTTGCGAACCGCCATGTGAATATAAAAAGTAAAATCTGCCGGAAATATCCGGATGCAACACGGCTGACCGGAAACCGGTCCCCCGTGGTGTGGAGATTACCACAATAAAACCAATGGAAGTGAAATCTATGAAAAAAACTTCAATGATCGCGCTGGTGATGGTATGCCTGTCGCTGCTAATCTGTGCAGCGGCTGCAGATGTCATCAGTGTAGGAAACGGCCAGGTGACTGCAATCGGTAGTTCGGCATCAGTGAACCTTGTTTACGATGCCGCTCCTGCCGGTCTGTCAGGCTACAGTTGCAATGTTAACCTGAGTGATCCCACGGTTGCCGAAATTACCGGGGTATCATTCCCTGCCTGGGTAACGATGAAAGAAAATTCGACCTTCCCTTCAGGTTCCTGTTACCTGAAGGCTGTGGACCTGACTGAACAAATACAGGATGGTGCCACGTCGATACCCCTTGCCACCGTTACCCTCAGGGGCCTGAAAGCAGGTTCAACGACGGTAACAGTGACTGTATTAAGAATGAATGACGATGATGATGAACGGCTGACACCAACGGTCCAGCCAGGTTCTTTTACCGTAACGGTACCCCCTGTGCAGGGGCAGCCAGTTATCGCAGACCACAACAATGCAACACTACAACGATTAGCAGTAATACCTCGATCAGCAATTGAACAGGCAACATCAACGTTGCATATCGCCTACGGGCACACATCACACGGGAGCCAGATTACCGACGGTATGACAGGGCTTACCTCATTTGCAAACGCTCCAAACGGGGGCACACTGTACCGGTGGAACAACGGCGGGACCGGTGGGGCACTTGACCTCAGGGATACACCCTTCTCAGGTGCGAGTGACCTGGGGAATCCGGATTATACCGCCTGGGCAACAGCAACGAGAAACTACCTGAATTCCCACCCTGAGATCAATACCGTTATGTGGTCATGGTGCGGACAGGCAGATACCTCTGAAGCAAACATCAACACCTACCTTACCCTGATGAACCAGCTCGAGCTGGACTATCCAACGGTGAAATTCGTCTACATGACCGGGCACCTTGTCGGGACCGGCGTGAGTGGGAACTTAAACCAGCGAAACGAGCAGATCCGTGCTTTCTGTCGTGCAAATAACAAGGTCCTCTTCGATTTTGCCGACATCGAGAGCTATGATCCCGATGGCCTCGTCAATTATATGGCACTGAATGCAGACGACGGATGCAATTACAATGGAGGCAACTGGGCCACCGCCTGGCAGAATACCCACACACAGGGAACAGACTGGTACCAGTGCAGTGCTGCACACACCGAGCCGCTGAATGCCAACATGAAGGCATATGCAGCATGGTGGATGTGGGCACGGCTTGGCGGATGGGACGGGACAACAACGCCAGTACCTGATAACCCTGTGCCAGTACTCACCTCCATAAGCCCTGATACAGCAACAGCAGGTGGATCCACATTTACCCTGACCGTGCAGGGATCAAACTTTGTTTCAGGAAGTATTATCCGGTGGAACGGAGCTGGCAGGACGACCACGTATGTATCCCCGACAACACTTACTGCTCCCATACCTGCGTCCGATATCGCCAGCGAAGGGACTTCGCAGGTTACCGTGTTCAATACGGCACCAGGTGGCGGGTTGTCATCAGAAGCGTCCTTTACCGTTTCCGCAGGCAGCCAACAGAATGGAAATATATCTGTTACTTCAACTCCCGCTGGTGCAGCGATAACACTTGACGGTACTACGACCGGAACAACTACCCCTTCAACATTAACGGGTGTTGCACCCGGATCTCATACCGTAGCTGTCAGCCTCTCCGGGTATACCCCGCAGGATACCAGTGTAATTGTTACAGCAGGTTCGACCGTTACCGCAGATTTCCAGCTTGAAGAGATAGCCGGACACACCGTTCCCGTCGTAACAGGCCAGGTTGAAGGAGCCGTTGTTGTCCTTAACTGGGATGTTATACACGATGCCGACCTTTCGGGTTACAAGGTAGTCATATCAAAGGACAATCCAAACCCGGTATACCCAGCGGATGGGTATATGTTCTGGATTACCGACAGGAACATAACCCACGCGACCATTGACAATGTTACCCACTATAACGGAGGGGACTTCGGGGGCTACCTGCAACCCGGCCAAAGCTACTACTTCAGTGTCACCGCCGTTTATAGTGACGGTGCGAAAGTCGCTGGAAATGTGATCCAGCTGGTATTCCCGACTGGTCAAACCCCTCAGGATGGATCAATCGCTATTACCTCAGTACCTGCAGGCGCAGCGATAGGTATCGACGGGTTTGATACCCACCAGGTCACCCCGGTAACCTTCAATGATGTGCCCGTTGGTGACCACACTGTTTCCGTGAGCCTCGCGGGATACATCCCTGCCTCAGAGACGGTAACGGTTACCGCCGGAGCAACCGCACATGTGGCATTTGACCTTACACTTTCAGTGCAACAGGCGGACCTTGCCATAACAAAGGCAGCATCAGTTTCCAACGCACAAGTGGGAGAGAACGTCACATGGACTGTTACGCTCACAAATACGGGCCCTGATGCGGCACATGATATCGTTATCGCGGATAATTATGCCGGATTGTCAGATGTGGTAATCATGGCAGTAAACCCCCCCACCACCGGTACGATATCAGGAACTAACTGGTTGATTCCTACGCTTGAGAAGGACCAGACTGCCTGGTTATCTGTAGTGACCTCGTTCACATCGACAGGTAACAAGACAAATATAGCAAGTATTGGTAGCTCGTCAGCGTCCGACCCGGACCTGTCAGATAATAGTGCCTCTGCATCGGTAATAATCGAGGAGAATCCGGTTCCGGCACCTGTTGCTGACTTCACTGTCACACCCTCTTCAGGAACTGCCCCGTTATCCGTCCAGTTCAACGATACCTCAACCGGTACCGGAATCACCAGCTGGGCATGGGACTTTAATAACGATGGTATAATCGACAGTAGCAGCCAGAACCCGGCCTTTACCTATGGATCTGCAGGTACTTACTCTGTAAGCCTTACGGTGACAAATGCCGGAGGAAGCAATACCAAATTGTTAAGCAACTGCGTAACCGTATCTGGTGTTCAGCCAGGTGGGATTGTATTACGCATCACACCTGCATCGCCCGTCATTGCAACAGGGAGCAGCCAGCAGTTCCAGCTCGTCCTGAGCAATGTCCCGGAGGGACTTTCGGGTGCTAACATATCCATCACCCTGGAGAACCCGGCAACAGGAACAATAACTGCAATAACCCCGCCGTCATGGGCTGGCCTGAACAGGACGTCCGTCATCCCTGCTGCATCGGCGTGGGTTGAGAGTGTGGATATCGGCCAGAGTATTCAGCCAGGTGCAACGAATGTCCCGATGGGGACCTTTACCGTCCAGGGGGATACTCCGGGAGAATCAGGAATTACCCTTGTCGTGCTCGAACTTGATGCTGAAAATGGCGCAGCTCTCACATCAGAGGTTGTTAACGGCCGGATTACCGTAACGTCACAGCTCAACGCCAATTTCAACGCAGCACCGTTATCGGGCACTGCCCCGTTATCCGTCCAGTTCAACGATACCTCAACCGGTACCGGAATCACCAGCTGGGCATGGGACTTTGACAACAATGGTGTTGTTGACAGTAGCAGCCAGAACCCGGTCTTCACCTATGCATCGGCAGGTACCTATTCAGTCAGCCTTACCGTAACAAACGTAATCGGAAGCGACACGGAACAAAAGACGGACTATATCACGGTCACAGTGCCTGCCCCGGTTGCAGCCTTCACCGCTGACCCGTTAGCAGGGACCGCCCCGTTATCCGTCCAGTTCAACGATACCTCAACCGGCGCAGGAATTACCTCATGGGCATGGGACTTTAATAACGATGGTACAATCGACAGTAGCAGCCAGAACCCGGCCTTCACCTATGCATCGGCAGGTACCTACTCGGTCAGGCTTACCGTAACGAATGCAGGCGGCAGCGACTCTGAGCTGAAGACGGACTATATCACCGTTTCGGAGGCACCCGTGGCCCCGGTTGCTGACTTCACCGCTGACCCGGTAGCAGGGACCGCCCCGTTATCCGTCCAGTTCAACGATACCTCAACCGGCGCAGGAATTACCTCATGGGCATGGGACTTTAATAACGATGGTACAATCGACAGTAGCAGCCAGAACCCGGTCTTCACCTATGCATCGGCAGGTACCTACTCAGTCAGGCTTACCGTAACGAATGCAGGTGGCAGCGACTCTGAGCTGAAGACGGACTATATCACCGTTTCGGAGGCACCCGTGGCCCCGGTTGCTGACTTCAGTGCGGATGCCACGACGGGAATCATTCCGTTCACGGTCCATTTCACTGACCTCTCGACAGGAACCGGGATTACAGCATGGGCATGGGACTTCAATGGCGACGGTGCCATTGACAGCAACAGTCAGAACCCGGTCTATACGTATGATAATCCCGGACGGTATACGGTGAACCTTACCGTAACAGGTGCCATAGGAACCGATACCGAGGTAAAGACGAACTATATCGTGGCAAACCGTTACGTGGAGCCATTCCCCGGTTATACCAGGATTCCAACAGATCCCGATTTCGACGGGCTCTATGGAGATATCAATGGCAATGGTCGTCTTGATTTCGACGATGTCGTAGCCTTCTACATGAACATGCAGTGGGTACGCGATAATGCCGCGGTAGGAATTTCCCCCTATGACTTCAATAACAACGGGCGCATCGACTATGACGATGTCGTCCAGCTCTACCAGGAGGTCCTGAACGGCTAAAAGCAGGAGAAAGGGATATCCTTTACAGGACTCCTCCTGTTTTTATAACGACGAATGAAACCGCAATCCGGATGACGTTCCCGACCTGAACCGGAATATCTTCCGGGACGGGTGAACGGGCAGGAACCACCCGTGTAATAGTTGGGTCGATCTGGAAGATCAGTCAGGAATTGACCAATGTCATACGAACGAACCGGGACCATCAAATTACAGGATGAAAAAAATATGATCAACTCATATAACACACAAAACACGTAAATTACATGGTGAAATTATGAATCACAGGTATACAACAATAATTATCCTTTTCCTTGCGCTTTGTGTTATGGTGCCGTATGGCTATGCCGCAAACACACTATCGGCAAATCCGTCAGCTGTCTCTTTAACCCAGGGATCGACCCAGACGGCCACGATCATCGTGGATGAACTGCCGTACGGCCTTTCCGGATATAGTATCCGGGTCAGCCTCGCCGATCCGTCGGCTGGGAAGATTGTAAGTGTCAAATACCCGCCATGGGCCGTCCTTAATTCAACGTCCGGGCAGCCATCTGCTTCAGTTACCCTGAGTGCCGTTGACCTGACAGGCCAGATCGATGCAGGTGCACAAGGTGTCGAACTAGCCAGCATTACAATCCATGGTGACAGCACAGGAAGTACGGGTATCCTCATCACCCAGCTGAAATTCGACGGCGATGGGGAGGCAGGAGTCGATATGGGAAGGAATACGGTGGAGACTACGCAGCCTACTGCCACGGCTACTACCGTTGCCCAGTCCACTACAGGCAGCGTTTCGTATAGCGGTGGCGGAGGCGGTGGCGGCGGGTCTTCCGCCAGCAGCAGTTCCGTGAGCAGTGGAAGTTCCGGACCGGTAAGTTCGACAATTACAACGGTATCCATGACCACAACGGTACCCTCCGGCACAGGGACAGTCTCAAACCGGGCCCCGGTTACCACCCGGTCCCAAAGTTCCACCACAGAGAGTGTAGCGGGAATTGTGACTACGACAACGGTTGCACCACCCGTGACACCTGGGACTTCAGGAGGCATCCCCGGGGGGGTCCTGGTGGGAATAGGCATCATTGTTGTCCTTGCTGCAGGGAGCCTTATTTACCTGACTTATAAAAAGAAACTGTAAAACACCGGGAGAGATAGTCCCGGTACCTATTTCTTTTTCTATCCCCGGCGCTGCCGGGTTTACTACCCAAAAACCCGGTACAATGCAAAAATCCCTGAGATTCCGGATCTTATCATCCCGGAATAACAGACTATCCCCGCGTGTATTCTTCATTGGAATTTTTTGTAATGACTACCTGCTATGAACCGGAAAAACGATAAGCAAAATCAGCGGAGCTACTGCACACCCATGTTATCCAATTACCAGGGCTGCCTTTTTTAGAAATCACCGGGATCTCCTTTCATACCTCATCTCACATTGCTTTCCATACCACGAAATATGCCAGTAATAAAACAAAAAACACGATAATTACTTCGATAACTGGCAGGACGTCGTGGGAAATATAGTGTGGGACGACAAAAACCGCGACGAGTATTATGAATATGCCAAGGAGGATGAGTCCGGTTTTTTTAAGTGCGACGCTGGTTTCCATATTACAGAATTGAATACGTACATGAGATATATACCTTATCTATCAGAATAATTGAGAAGACGCCCTGATGACAATATCCACCCTATGGTCCGGCAATCCGGAATGGGGTTGGGGATTCTATTTTCCGAATGATGGACCCCCGGAAGGGAACGTTTTTTTTTACAGAGCGTGCTATGAGCCGTTGGCTCATAGATGAGTATGAAAAAGGTCGTCTTTCAGGTGGTTCGTGGAGTTTTTCATACCAGCCTATATATCAATGGTTTAATTATATGCTACTATGGAAATCAATGACCTGCTGAAACAGTATTTTAAGATCACGTATATTATCCTCATCGTTCTCTTTGCGGTCATTGTCACTTTCGCAGTCTGCATGCTCGTTTACCTTGTATTTACTACTCTCTTGGTCCATTCCCCGGGATTGCTTGAAAATCATGAACTATTGGATCTGTTTGGGTATTTTCTTCTCGTCCTGATAGGGGTCGAACTCCTGGTAACATTATCGGCATATATCAATGAAAAAGTGATCCACGTGGAGATTGTGGTTGTCGTTGCGATCATCGCTATTGCACGGGGTGTAATTCTGTGGGAACCAGGTTCATTGGACCCATTGATTATGTTTGCGACAGCAGCGACCATCTTCACGCTCTGCTCAGGATATTATTTCCTTAAAAAAGGAGGAATTCAAAATCATTAGGACTGCATCGCATCGTTAGCATCAGGCAACTGGAGTGGTCCCATACCCGGTTATGGTGGCCGGACCCGGAAAAATGGCAGACCCGGCGGGACAAAAAAATGTGCCCCCTTCTCCGTCCGGTCTTATAAATTCAAAAAAAACCGGATTATTCCCGGATCGATTCATTTGCCATGGCAAGATAATGGTTGCTTCTTTTAAATAACGTATCCCCTTGCTCTAAATAAGTCAGGGCTGTTGTATAATCTTCTGACCGGGCCGCAACAGCACTCTTTGAAAAATAGTCTCCGGCCGTTTGCACATCGAGTAATCCGAGGAGATAATTTGTTTTCCATGCCTGGTATTTTGGTGACACATTAAGGTCCCTCATCTGGAAATAATACCTGCCTGCCAGTGAACTAAGCCTGGCTGAATCGGCCTCTAATGATACAATATCCTTACCGGACGCATCTTCTGAAACTTTTAATATTGCGGGGCCTAATGCCTTCCCGGACTCTGCCCCTAAGGATAACAATTCTGCATCCTGGTATGATGGTGGAACTACCGGCGGGGTACTTGCTATACACCCTGCACTAATCGTAGTGACGATGACTAGTATCAGGACCGCACCAAGTAAAGGAAAAGATGGGCGTTTCATAAAGTGCAGACCATTGATAATACGATAAACCCACCTGTTTAAAAACCTGATGTGGGAAGAGGTACGGCCAAATGCCATTATTATTATATTTCCGCTCTGTAGAAACACGCATGAACATGAAGTTCACACCCGGACGATTGAAAATTCCACGTTCAAAATCTCTTCATATTGCTGACCGTTCGGGCATTTCCAATAAAAATCCCATCGACAATTTCATTGTTTATGCCCGACAGCGGGGCGGTCATAGGCGGTTAATATGAAAATCCCCACTGGCAATTTCATTTTGTATGCTTGTGGCCTTTTGGCGTCATGCCTGTTTTCATGGGAAATCCTCTCAAATCCTCTCAAATCTATCTTGCAGATTGGGAATTCTAAAATTTCGTCAGGATAGAGACTATCCCCCAATACTCTGAATTTAATGAGCCTTCGGGAAACCCTGCCCGAAGAATATCTTAATGGGGGTGGGGCAGGGAGGGTGAAACCCCCCTCCTGTCTTCGTATACCCCTCTTATTTTTTTTGTGACACCGAAGGGTTACAACAAAGGCCAATTGTCTAAAAGTATTCAAGCCCGTACGACAATTCTGTTAGAGGTGTATCATCCCAAATGGCCGAATATGCAAGCAACAGGGAAAAATGGCTAATTATTCTCCTGGTGATAATTGTGGTGTCAGGCATTGTATTATCTGTTGCAATGTATGGACCACACTGGATTAAGGGAATTTCCGCTTTTATTTGAACTAAGAAACCTGGGGCAATGTTGAAACAAACATGAACGGGAAGTTCATACATGTTTCAACAGAGCCAGTTACTCCAGTTTTTTCATCAGCCACGCTATATTCTGGCCCAGTGTCTTCATCGTTGCAAGCCCTTCCCTGTCCTTTTTTACATCGCCCGGTTCCATGCCCATACCGATGTTCCAGTACGATGAACCGGGGACGACCATCTGGCTGATGAGGAAGAAGTGGTTCAGGGTATCAAAGGTATGGATTGCACCGGCCCGACGGGCTGCAACTACCGCAGCACCCACCTTTCGCTGGAACATGTGATCGTTTGCCCGGGCAACGTATCCCGCACGGTCGATCAGGCCCTTCATCTCCGTTGAAACGTCAGTAAAGTATGTGGGCGATGCGAGGATGATCCCGTCCGCTTCAACCATCTTCCCGATGCACTCATTGATGACATCGTTGTGGATTACGCATTGCTGGTCCCGGTTCTTTTTACACTTTCCGCAGGCGAGGCAGCCATGCACCTTTTTACCCGCGAGCTGCACCAGCTCGGTCTCAATATCCTCTTTTTTCAGTTCTTTAAACACCGCTTTGACCAGGATGGCTGTATTGCCGTCTTTCCTGGCACTCCCGTTGAATGCAACAACCTTCATGAGATCTCTTCCGCCTGTTGCTATTACGATTGGGATCTTATAGAATGATCGTCCGGGTTATTGCATCCGATCAACATCATCGGACCGGTGATTGACGCAGTGCTCGCGGCAGTCTTCCATGACCGTATTAGGGCAGAGTGAGATTTCGTGCAGGTCTATTTTTATGGGGGATTTGCAGGAAAATATCCGTTTTTCTGATATCCTGATGCCCTGACATCTGCATGATTGGGCCCCCTTATTGCGAAACCAGAGCAGTTATGGAGTTTAAAACAGGAAAGCGTTAATGGCCGGGATTACCATACCGAAAGACTTGTAGTACCAGAAAGACCATCGAATATAATGGCAGATGTACTCCGGGTCCTCTATGTCGATGATGAGCCCGGCCTGCTTGAGATTAGCAAGCTGTTCCTTGAGAAATTGGGGGCGTTTTCAGTTGATACCCTTTCATCAGCCAGAGAGGCACTCACGCGGCTGAACTCGGAGCGGTATGACGTCATCATCTCCGACTACCTGATGCCGGAGATGGACGGGATCATGTTCCTCATGGAGCTGAAAGCATCGGGGGATACTACACCGTTCATTATCTTCACCGGCAGGGGGCGTGAAGAAGTGGCCATTAAGGCGCTCAACGAGGGTGCCGATTTTTATATCCAGAAAGGCGGTGACCCGGAGTCGCAGTACGTCGAACTGGCGCACAAGATCCGATCGGCGGTAAGCCGGCAAAGGACAGAAAAACAGGCAATGGATACTGAGAAACGGCTCCATGACATTACTAATTTCCTTCCTGATGCAACATTTGCAATAGATAACGAGGGGAACGTGATTGCATGGAACCGGGCAATCGAGGAGATGACCGGTGTCCCTGCCCGTGATATGCTTGGCAAGGGTAACTACGAATACTCCATCCCCTTTTACGGGGAGCGTCGCCCGATCCTTATTGATCTCGTGTCCATTCCCGACGATGAACGTACAACGGGAAGGTATTCAAACATCAGAAAAGAGGGAAGTGTCATCACCGCTGAGACGTCCCTTCCCCGGCCTTCCGGCAGATATGCGGTCCTGATGGGCAGGGCATCCGTTCTCTATAACAGCAAAGGGGATGTTGTCGGCGCAATTGAATCCATCCGGGACATCACTGAACAGAAACGAAACGAGGAATCGTTGGGAGAGAGCGGACAGAAGTACCGCTTGGTCATTGAGCAGAGCAATGACGGAATTTTTATTGCCCAGGATGGCCTGCTGGTCTTCCACAATCCTTCTTTTGCTACCCTGACCGGCTACAGCAGTGCCGACCTTTACGGGCGATCAATCGCTGACCTGATTGCACCAGAAGACCGGGACCTGGTCCTGACCCGGCACCGGGAACGATCAGCAGGAGAAGCCCTTCCTGAGGAATATGAGTTTTCTGTGCTCCACCATGACGGGACGACCCGGATTCGGGTTATAATGCATATCTCTTCAGCATCGGTTGGGGGGAGACCTGCAACCATCGGTACACTCCATAATGTTACTGAGGAACGGCGACGGGAGGAAGCGTTGCGGGTAAGTGAGGAGAAATACCGTAGTGTCATCGAAAATATACAGGACATGTTCTACCGGAGCGACATGGAGGGGAACCTGATCATGGCAAGTCCGAGCTGTATACGAAAACTTGGATATGGGTCTATTGATGAAATCATCAATAAACCAATATCAGAGACATTCTACATTTCACCGGAAAAACGAAAGGAACTGGTCCGGATTATTGAAGAAAAGGGATCCATAGAGGACTCCGAGGTGCAGTTGAAACGAAAGGATGGCTCACCCCTCTGGGTGACATCCTCCAGCCATCATTACCGGGATGAAAACGGTATGATCGCTGGCATTGAGGGGATCTTCCATGATATTTCCGAACGCAAACGGGCAGAGGAAGCGCTGCAGGAATCACACGACCGGTTCGAGGCGACAATCGCTTCGCTCGATGATGCTATCTTCCTCGTTGATCCCGCGACACGCCTGATCATCGAGTGCAACGACGCTGCAACCAGAATCTTTGGCTATTCGTACGAGGAACTGGTTGGCAGTGAGACCACTTCCCTTCATGTCGACCGGGCGCATGTGGAGCAGTTCGGTCGGGAGGCTAAGGCCACCTACGAGGTGCCCGGATATTACACACGGGAGTTCGAGATGCGTCGGAAGGATGGTTGCGTGTTTCCGACTGAACACTTCGTCCGGCCAATTCATGATCCAGACGGCCGGATCCTGTATGTGGTCAGCTTAGTGCGTGACATCACCGAGCGCAAGCTGGCAGACAAGGCGCTGCGGGAGAGCGAAGACCGGTACCGCAAACTGGTAGAGATCTCCCCGGATTCTGTTATCCTCCACCAGGAAGGTAAGATCATATACCTGAACCCTGCCGCTGTCACCCTCATTGGTGCAACGAGTCCCGACGAAATTATCGGTAACAATGTTCTTGATTATATCCAGGCTGATTTCCGCGAGGCTGTGAAGACAAATATCCAAAAAGATCTTGAGGGGGTCTCAACATCACTGATGGAATTACCGATGGTCCGCCCTGATGGGACCAGAGTGATAGTTGAAGGCAGAGGTATACGGACCGTTAGCAATGGTAAACCTGCCGTGCAGGTCACATTAAAAGACGTCACCGCGAGCAGGGAGGCAGAGAGGGTGCTGCAGGAGAGCGAGCTGCTGTTCCGCGAGGTATTTAACCATGCGAACGATGCGGTATTCCTGCTTGAAAGAACCCCACATGGTCCCGGTAACTACCTCCTTGTGAATGATAAAGCTGTCCGGATGCTGGGATATTCAAAAGAAGAGCTCCTTGAGTTGTCCCCCCGGGATATCGTACCGGAGGAGACTCAGAAAAAAATTATGCCTGTGGTCATTAAAAAACTGCTCAAAGACGGGCATGCTACGTTTGAGTCTTCCCACAGGCGAAAAGACGGGAGTATCTACCCCGTTGAAGTCAGTACCCACACATTCCGTTACAAGGAAAAGGATGTTGATCTCTCAATTGTCCGCGACATCACCGAACGCAAGCGTGCGGAGGAATTAGCGCGGGAGAGCGAGGTGAGATTCCGCACGGTATTCGAAAATGCCGGCGATGCAATCGCGGTCCATGATCCTGAAGGAAATTTCGTTGAAGTCAATGACGTTATCTGCAGACGCCTGGGCTATTCCCGTGAAGAACTGTTAACGATGAAGGTTGTTGATGTTGATGACCCGGTGCATGCCTGTAACGTGGAGGGGCGCATTCGGGAACTTACTAAAAACGGGCATATTGTTTTTGAAACGGTTCATAATACGCGGGACGGCCGGCAGATTACCGAGGAGGTCAGTGCAGTTCTTATCCATCTCGGTAATAAGCCATACGTGATGAGCATCGCCCGCGATATCACCGAACGTAAAGAGCTCGAAAAGGAGATGGAGCACCATGCGCAGGAACTCAGGAAATTCTCAACTTCGCTCGCAGCTGCAAATAAAAAATTCACCCTCCTGTCCTCTGTCACCCGGCACGATATCAACAACCAGCTCACGATGCTACGGGGGTACCTCGCCATTCTGGAAGATAGTAAACCCGCCCCCTCACAGGAAGAGTATTTCCAGAAGGCTTCAGCTGCTGCACAGCGTATCTCCGCCATGATCCATTTTACCAAAGAATACGAGCAGATCGGTGTCAGTTCCCCGGCCTGGCAGGACTTGTGCACACTTGTGGAAACAGCGGCAAAGCAAACCCAGCTCGGAAAGATCAACGTGAAGAACGAACTTACGGGCGGTATTGAAGTGTTTGCAGACCCGCTGATTATTAAGGTCTTTTACAATCTCATGGACAATGCGGTGCGGTACGGTGGAAAGATCACGACCATACGGTTCTCTGTAGAGGAATCCGGGGATGACCAGATCATCGTGTGTGAAGATGATGGTGTGGGTGTCGTTGCTGGAGAGAAGGCGAAGGTCTTCGACCGCGAATTCGGGAAAAACACCGGGCTCGGGCTCTTCCTTTCCCGGGAAATCCTCGACATCACCGGCATTACGATCACAGAGACAGGCGAGCCCGGAAAGGGGGCACGGTTTGAGATGGTGGTGCCGGACGGTGCATGGCGAATTGCTGAGGCGGTGAAGAAGCAGGACTAAAAAGGAGGGAAAATAAGGTTCCGGTTGCCCCCGGGAGAGTCTGCCACGGGGAATCCAACAGGGTAAAAGGACTACTCCTGCAGTATACCTGGAACAGGTGCGGGCTTTCCTGTTCCCATTTTCAGTCTCCTTTCCGAATCCCATTCCCGGAATACCGGTACATCCTGTCCGGCACGGTAATCTCAAACCGTGCGCCCTTCCCGGGTTCACCCGTTTCACGGATATCAAGACCGGTGATGGAGAGAATTTCCCGGGTAAAGAAGAGGCCCCGTATCATTGTGATAATCCCCTCACGGTGCAAAAAGACCTGTTCCTTCCTTTCATGAGGGATTCCTATACCGTCGTCTTCAAAGAAAATCGTGACTCCTCCGGGAGTTGCTGTATGCCAGGCCCGGACCCGGGTGACGTGGCCCCCGTGGGCCAGCGAGTTCTCAAAAAGTCCCTGGAACGCCTTTTCAAGCAAAGGATCGGCAAAGATCTCGAGATTCCCCATTTCAATGTGGTGCTGGACATCCCCCATTGATACATGGGAGAGCCCGAACAGTAACGTCATTTTCACGTTCTGCCATGTCGGAGGTTTTGCTCCCAAATCCTGGTAATTCTTGGAAAATTCCGTAATATCGGAGATTGACATAGCTGCCTGTCCACATTTTTTTAGGTTCTCAATAATCCGGTCCTGTCCATGGGCTTCCTGTAGTGTCAGCTCAAGGTAACTGTTCAGGACGAAGAGCTCGTTCGTCAGTTCCCTCTGTGTCAGCCGGGAGAGCACATTGAGTTTCTGGTTGACTTTCAGCAGCGTGTCTTCGGCGAGCTTGCGATCGGTGATGTCCAGCGCTGTAAACGTCACGCCAACAGACAGATCAGACGGATCGACTGGTGTCGATGAGAGGATGATGTCAATAATTGTCCCGTCTTTCTTCTGCCACCGGGTCGCGACCGAACCTGTCCCCGTCTGTGCGATTTGAGCGTATTTTTCCCTGCCAACATACTCGAATTCCTCCTGCGTCGGGTAGAATAACGAGGAGGATTTACCGGTGAGTTCTTCCGCGGTGTACCCGGTCATCTGGCAAATCCGGTCGTTGACTCTCCGGATGATCCGGTTGGATATGACCCCTATCCCGATCGGTGCGACACGGATGATACTGCTCAGATGAGATTCGCTCTCCCTCAGTGCATCTTCTGCCTTCTTTCGCTCGGTTATGTCGAGTATCACGGTGAGCACACAGGGTTGACCATCAACATCAATCGCAATTGCGGAAAACAACCCGTCCCGTATGATATGATCCTTTCCGGTTACTTTCACATCAACATCGTTTACCTTTCCGATCTCTTTGAGCTGGCGTTGAATGAATTCCCAGTGGGCAGGGTCAGAATACAGGCCGAGATCCGGAATAGTCCTCCCGATTACCTCCTCCCGGGAATAGCCAAGCGCCTGGAGGAACGATGAGTTCACGTCAATAAATCTGTCGTTTTCAATTGAGGATACTGCCATCAGCGCAGGATTTGTATGGAAGGTCCGGAAAAATTTGTCCTCTGATACTGCAAGGTTTCGTTGTTCTCTTCGGTTGCGCCGCTGGGTGAGCCCGAATACGACAACCAGTACCAGCGATGAGAAGAGTCGTTGCTATTATCGTTGCAGAGTTCCTTTAGCAATAGCCAAGATCCAATACCTGGCATCGACATCCATCCCGAAGAGTGCGACAAACTCTCCTGAGTCCTTGTCAGTAACCGGAACCATGGCACTTACCCATGTTCCCCAGCGATCGGAAACCGGACCTTCGGTCATCTCCTGTTTATCGGAAAATGCCTTCACGGTCAGGGGTGTTACCTCGGTATATACCTCACCGGGAGGTGAGTAAGCCCAGTTGCCGCAGGTTCCGAGTCAACATAGAAGACGATTCCCTCAGGTCGTTGCCCCATCAGGTATGCAAACCGTATGGATGGATCTGTTGCACGCAGTCGTACCATCTGCGCCTTCAGTTGCTGGTAGTCAGGGGACTCAAGGTCGGATGATGAAGCGTTTAATGACTTCACCATTGCAGGATCAATACTCTCTACGGCAATTCGTGCTTTTGTCAGCAGATCTTTTCGTAACTGCTGGTCCTGCTGCTGTGCAGTCCATGCTGTCAGGAGCACCCCGGCTATGATGATGACAAGGGCGATGACCTGCCACCATGTGATATTCCGTGTCATAGCATCCTACCCCGGGCGGTCATGTTCAGTCCGGTGCCTGCATGAGTAAAGGATATCACGACGATCAAATATCCTTACCCCCGGAACGCAATATACTATTCGGCACGGCAATCTCGAACCGTGCTCATTTGCCAGCTCAAGCCCAAGGTGATTCTCCGGTAATCACGTTACTACGACTGTCGCCTTCATCGAGGGATGAATACTGCAGTGGTACGGGTATGTACCGGGATTATCGAACTTAAACGAATACGATGCACCGCTCGCCAGTGAATTACTCGTGAATACTGCACCCTGCGCAACAGATCCATGGGCATCGCTGATGATGGTGTGGCTTGCCGAGTCCTGGTTCACCCAGGTTATGGTTGTCCCCCCGGAACCTTGATGGTCGCGGGACTGAAGGCAAAATACTAGATGGTAACAGCAGGGGTCCCGGGGACCTGGTGATCGTGGAACTGGTCAGGATCTGGTGTTACAAACGCTATGAATCCTTGGAATGTTAGCACCGGTAGCTGAATAATCATAAGGGAGAATGGTACCAGGGACCAGTATCTCATCAGCCCGGTTCAGTACCGGGCGGCAGGCGGGAGACAAGTACCTTGTCAAGCTTCATGCCGTCCATATCCACCACTTCGAACGAAAACCCGTTCCATTCGAAACGGTCACCGGTTTTTGGAATCCTCTGGAGCTGGAGCATGACAAACCCTGCAAGGGTGTGAAACCTGTCTGCCTGTTCGTCCGGCCGTATTTCGACACCGATACTTTCCCGGAAATCCTCAACCGTTACCGACCCGTCCATGAGCCAGGACCCGTCTGCACGCACGATGATCTCGGCCTCCCTGGGCTCATCGTCGGTGGGGAGATGACCGACGATCGCCTCGAGAATATCGTGGAGGGTGATAAGCCCCTGGATATTGCCCAGTTCATCCACCACCATTGCGATGTGTAACCCCTCCTTTCTGAAATAATCGAGCAGTTTGAGCAAAGGAATGCTTTCCGGGACAAATAATGGTGTAGTGATTGCAGATTCAATATCCATTGTTTTTCCCTCCACCATCTGCACCCAGAGGTCCCTGATCGCGACGATTCCCAGGAAGTTATCAAGTTCATCACGATAGACCGGAAAATAAGATCGCCTGCTCTCAACCATTTTCACCCAGATTTTTTCCGGGCTTTCGGAGATATCAAGTGCAACGACATCAGGACGGAGGACCATGAACCTCCCTGCCTTCTGGTCTGCAAGGTTAAAAACTCCTTCAACCATATCAGCTTCTGCTTCATCGAATACGCCTGCTTCAGTTCCCTGTTCAATAAGGATTTTAATTTCCTCCTCAGTTACAGGTGGCTCAGTGCCTTTTTTCAGGCGTAACACCAGTAATACCGCTTCGGTTGAATAACTCAGGAATAGTACTACCGGGTACATTGCCAGGGAGAGCAGGCGTACCGGCCTTGCCACTCTTGCGGCGATTCTCTCCGCATCATTCATCCCAATCCACTTTGGAACAATTTCACCGAATAGCAGGGTGAAATAGGTGACCACAATGACTACCACGGTAAGGGCCAGTGCCTCACTATACGGGGCGAGGGCCGGGACCCCCTGTATTACAAGGCTCAGTGATTCGGCCGTGGTGGCGCCACCGAACGCCCCGATAATAATGCTGATAAGCGTGATGCCAACCTGGATTGTGGAAAGGAAATTTGTGGGTTTCTCTGCGAGTGACAGGGCCTCGGCCGCTTCTTTGTCTCCCTGTTCAGCTCTGTTCTGAAGGCGTGATTTTTTCGCGGCAACAATAGCAAATTCCGCCATCACAAGTAGGCCATTTATAAGAATCAGGATTGCAATGAGAAGAATCTCGTATGTTATGGACATTTTGGCAGTACCTGCTAATATGTCAGAATCTCAATTATAGATTTCCTGTGACAGGAATACCAATAATACCGGGTATTTTAATTATGTACCCCTTATTCTTTCCTGCCCGGGTGATACAATGGAATGCCCGGTAGCAAATCTGATGGGTTGTAATGGGGAAAACAATGGAGGACCCCCCATGTATACGGCTCCTGATATACCGCGATGTCATCTTTCATTCTGCCGGAATTCCCCCCGGTTTGTAATAACTGGTGTACCACCAACCGACCGTCTGCTCAATATATTGATATGAGTTCTCAAACAGATCATATGCAGATAAATGGAATTTACTGCCATAATCCTCATACTTGCCGGCCTTATCCTGTTTGAGACGATCACGAGTATTGATAATGCGATTATCAATGCCGAAGTACTCTCAACCATGAGTGAGCGGGCACGGCGATGGTTTTTGGTATGGGGGTTATTAATCGCGGTTTTCGCCATCCGTGGCCTGCTACCCCTGCTCATAGTATGGCTTTCCACCCCGGAACTCAGTCCGGCCGGGGCATTCTTTGCGACATTCTCAAGCGACCCGCTGGTACTGGAAGCGATCGAACAGTCAGCCCCGATCCTCCTGAGTGGTGGGGGAACATTCCTGATCCTCCTGTTTCTCCACTGGCTCTTTCTTGAAAAGAAAAATTTCGGGCTCCGGGGAGAGCAATATATCGCATCCAAGGGGGTCTGGTTTTTTGCAATTGCCTCCATCATCCTTGCGGCAATTGTCTGGCTTGCCCTCGGGCGGAACCCGCTGATGGCATTCGGTGCGGTCGTGGGTTCTACTGCCTTCTTTATTGTCCACGGGTTCCGGCAGAATGCCGAGGAGGCCGAGAGGGAGATGCTCCATGGGAACATGTCGGATATGAGCAAGATCTTTTACCTGGAAGTGATCGATGCTACCTTCTCCATCGACGGGGTAGTCGGGGCTTTCGCCTTCACGATGTCTGTACCGCTCATCCTTATCGGGAACGGTATCGGTGCATTTATTGTCCGGGAGCTCACGATCCGGAACGTGGATAACATTAAAAAATACCAGTACCTTAAAAACGGTGCAATGTACTCCGTATTTTTCCTGGGGATCATCATGCTGCTTGACAGTTTCGGGTTCCATATCCCGAACTGGGTTTCACCGGTCATCACGTTCGGCGTGGTGGGGTTCTTTATGTACAAGTCGATGCGGTCTATGCCCCCCGCATCACCCGCATAGTGAGTCGGACCGGTATCGCACATCCTGGCTTCCGGGACTGGAACCGTAGTTCCCTGCGGATATTCCAACCCCCCGCCCGCAATATCTATTTTTCAGTCCCTCCTACCTGAATACACCATGTCTTCGAAAAAAATGTGCAGTATCATCGCACTTCTTATTGCTGCTCTCGTGTTCTCCGCAGGGTGCACGCAGTCCACGGTTCCAGACAAGGCGGTCACCCCGGTGATATCGCAACCCGGGACCGCCGTTGCAGCACCCTCCGTGACCACAGCCGGGACCCCCCCGATGACCCCTGCCGCATCGCTGAATACAACTTCGTCGATAGCAACCCCGGTAAAAGGCACAAAACATGTGAAGCTCGGGACGACCATGGGGGACATTACCATTGCCCTTGATCCCGATATGCCCATCACCGCCGGTAATTTTGAATCGCTCGTAACGAGCGGGTACTATAACGGGGTTATTTTCCACCGCGTGATTAACGGGTTCATGATCCAGGGCGGTGACCCGACGGGTACCGGCAGGGGAGGCCCGGGGTACAGGATCCCGGATGAGTTCACAAGCCACAACAAGAACGTCCGTGGTGCCATCGCAATGGCAAATTCAGGACCCAATACCGGGGGCTCCCAGTTCTTCATCAACCTCGTGGACAACAGCGTCCGGCCCACCTTTGATGCCAGTTACCCGGTATTCGGGAATGTTGTCGGGGGAATGGATGTCGTGGACGCTATCGGGAAGGTGCCGACGTCCGGTTCACCAAATGACCGGCCGCTTCAGAACGTGACGATCATTCGTGCTGAAGTGATTTGAGTGCTAATTTTTTTATGGATTAATGGGATTTAACTGATTTCTGCTTTCTTGTACTATCAATGGTGGCATAAAAACGAATTCAGGGGCTTTATCAGGGTGTTTTTACACCCCGCTTCCGGCCGGTCTCATTACGATATTCCCGGCCAGGGCTCACATCAGATGTTTTTGAATATTTCAGGTATGCATGTAACTGCCTCTATCCCAACCGGGCCTCCAAAGTGCCGGGGCTGAAAAGCCCCTGCTGGCGCAAAAACATGCCCCTGACCGCAATAAACCGTTAAAATGGATTCCAGGAGGTATCAACAAAGCCCCGGGGCCCTGAAATATTCATGGTGAACTGATACACAGGGTTACATTATTTTCTGCTTTTTCGATCGTTCCACCAGGAGCAGTGCA
Source organism: uncultured Methanomicrobiales archaeon (assembly GCA_963758915.1). Taxonomy (GTDB): domain Archaea; phylum Halobacteriota; class Methanomicrobia; order Methanomicrobiales; family Methanospirillaceae; genus CAIKOD01. The sequence continues at coordinate 336,842 of CAVWXH010000003.1, read as the reverse complement.
ACATTTAACCCGAGCACGATCGCCCATATGATGACTCCCGTCGAACTTCCAACCGCGTAACTATACACGATGGCGATGACTGAAACCCCGGTGAGGATATAATTCAGCAGGCTCATAACGACTATATCTTTCTGGACTGGCTATGATATAGCAGTTTGTTTTTCATGGATCAAATGTGCCCCGTTCCTTCTTCCTTCCCTTTAGTACCTCAATCGTGGTAAAGACAATCGCTGCCTCGAGCGGGTCATCGAAATATGCAAGCCCGGGGCCTTTTATTCTCTCCAGTAATTGCACCAGTTCAATCCCGTATTTCACATCATGACCCTCTAAATGGAGGGCTATCCGTGACCACCGCTCTGTCAGGCGCCGGAAGTCAGTTGCAGTAACCATTTGCCTGGTACTTCGGTACCATGGTATATGGGAAGCTGCCGCGGGTGGGGTGAAAGTGAAGTCCCGATCCGTTCTCCTGGAGAAAAACAGGTGATCCCGGATAAACATCATCCATATGTGGGTTTTTGTAAAATCCTGATGACCGGGTGTCTCCCTGGTGATAAAAAAGGGGTAGCTGTTCAATGGCATCAGGTGGGATGCACGGGTATCAGCGCCGCGATGTGAGATACCCTGCAATGCATATTATCCCGAGTGCCGTGACCAGCACAAACGGACCTGCACCTGCTTTGGTTGTCGGGGTAGCTACCGGGACCGGGGCCAATGCTGCAGTGAGCTGGATATTCTGCCCGGCTATCACCTGTCCGGTTGTTGTATAGGGGGTATATCCATCCATCCGGATTTCTACCGTGTAGGTCCCTGGGTTCACTTTCTGGGATGAGAGCGGAGTTATACCAATATATGCACCGTTTACGTAGACATTAGCCCCGCCTGGGGATGAGGCAATCTGGACACTTGCAAAGGCAGAGGCCTGGCTTGCCGGCTGAAGGGCTGCATTCATTTGTACATTTTTCCCTGCCTGTATCGATACCGTGGCCGAGTAGTCCTGGTACCCGGATTTTTTCACCATGACGGTATAACTGCCTGGTGCGAGGTTGACGATATCAAGAGAGTCGTCAAGTGGTGTCACTCCCCTGAAATTACCGTTCAGGTAGACGGCAGCACCCGAAGGTGCCGATGAGACCTGGAGGTCGCCCGTATCAGGGCTTTTTTCCGGGACAAGTGTAACAACCACTGGTGTGGTCTGGCCGCTTACAACCGTAACCGTACTTTCCCAGGTCTCGTAACCCGCCTCGTAAATTCCTAATTTGTGCGGGCCTGCTGCAAGATTCCCGATAATCTGGTCTGTTTTCCCCTGGTAGATCTCGTCAACATAAAACCCTGCCCCCTTAGGAGTCGAGGAGAGTGATATGCTCCCGGGTGAAATGACCCTAACAAGGTCAACATTCACGTTCTGGGTCGTCCCTGCGCTTACGGTTACCACTGACGTGGAGGGCTGGTACCCGGGCATCGTAATCATTACATTGTGTACACCGGGTAGAACAGATGAGAATGTTCCCGGGGTGAATAACTGGTTTTCTCCCCCGTCGAGAATAGCGGATGACCCCGGAGGGGTTGAGACAACATAAATGCTGCCTGTAGTATACGAATTTCCGGCCTGGGGTGTACTTGATGTGGATTTGGCCGCAACCGTCACTTCAGCTGATGCACACCCGGTTATTACAAGGGCGAGAATTAACGCAAGTATCAGAATTGACATGTTCTTCATGGGAATTACCTGTAACAAGAATCTTTTATCGAGTTTAAAAAACCACCGGTTGAAATCATGATACCTCCCGGTCTGCCCTGATCCCGTCTCCCGGACCGCACGGAAAGACCCCTGGTTAATCAACAAAGATCCCGGCTATCTGATTACATCTGCGTAAAAATCCATAAAAAAACGGGCATATCAGAAATTATTATAGATACAATTAAATAAGATTCAATCTACCTTTTTTTTATGGGAAAATTCTTGAATTCCATAATGGGAAAGGGAGAGGAAGAGCGGAATGTAGAGGATTATATGACGCTTGAAGTCCCCGAGGATATGGATGCAGCAAATACGGCACTCTATGTCAAGATTGCCACGGTAGGAGACATCAAAGACTGTCCCATGATCAAGGATGAAATCTACAACGGTAACATCGTGGTCATGGATATTGCACAGCTACGGGCTGATAAGGTGATGTACGAACGTGTACTCAAGGATATGAAAGAGGTCGCGAAAGACGTGAACGGGGACATCATCGGACTTGGGGAACAGAAATATATTATCATCACCCCCGCAGGGGTCAAGATCTCCCGGGACAAACTCGGCGGGATGTGAGAACCGGCAATCCATATCCTTCAAAGTAATACAGGTCTGAAATATGACAAATACGTTTTTTTAGTCATTGGGTTAAAAAAAATTTCTTCAACCGGATAAATACCCGGCAAAGATGCAGTTAACCGTGTACTCGGGATGAGTGGTATTTCCAATGGGGCCAAAACCCGGTTGTAGTTCAAAGCCCCGCCTGGTTGAAACCCTGCACATTTATTTTTTTTAAAGAGAGGAAATAAGCAGACAGGAGGGGGTTTCACCCCCCTCCCTGCTCCCCTCCCAATAAGATATTCCCTGGGCAGATTACACGGTAGAATTCACGAAAAACTCAGAGATTTTGAGATCATACCCTATCCAAACCAGGGCCATCAAAGTGGCGGGCAGAGCCCCGGGAGCGTGACTAAATTTTTGAATACGCGAATCCACAAGATAGATTGAGAGGGTTTTAACAAAGCAAAAAGCCCGGTATAGACTGAAAAACCGTTATGCGAAGGTTTGAATCCTGGTGATATATTCCTGGAATGCCCTATACCTCCGAAATTTTTCGCAGTCAACGCCATATTGATCAGGTCACCCTCCCATATCACGTAGTAACCATGTCGCTCCAGAAATGTATCCCATTACTATTGGCCACACTCATCCTTATGGCAATACTGGCATCGGGCTGTACAAATGTCCCTGCCGTAACCCCGGTAACGGCACCGGCTGCAATGGACCTGAAGAAATTCAACTCTACGGCCGAGATTGAGCAGTATATCCGGAGTTCGATGGCAACGGACCAGCAGGACCGGTACCGTACCTATCCAATGACTGCCATGGTCTCCGGTGGCCCGGGTGCGGGATCTTCGGGTCTGCCATTGCAGACGAGCCAGGAATCGGCAAAGAACAGTATGGCCATCCCTGTTCCTGCTGCAGCAGGGGCTGTTGATTACTCCACTATCAGCTCGGGGGCTGGTGATTATTCGACGACCAACATCCAGGTTGTAGGGGTGGATGAGCCAGATATCGTGAAGAATGACGCACGGTATATCTACACGATATCAGGCCAGACCCTCACCATCGTCGATGCCTACCCTGCAGAAAAAGCCTTGGTTGTCTCGAAGACTGAAATTTCTGACACCCCGAAAGACCTCTTTGTAACCGGGGACCGTCTTGTGCTCTTTACCCAGGGATATGGGTCACCTGATTACCCTGAGGAGAAAACCTCATCGGTAAACGCGGAGATAATGCCACGGCGACCGGTATATAATTCACCGGTCACCCACGAGGTCATCTACGATATCAGTGACCGTTCCAGCCCGAAGGTGATAAAGGACTACACGATTGAAGGCGATTACACCGATGCCCGGATGATTGGCTCCATTATCTACATGATCACCCGCGAGCAGGTATACCCGTACTACAACGACCGGATTATAGTGCCCACGCTCCGTGAAGGGACAAAGACGGTTGTCCAGCCTGATGTCTGGCACTTCGATTATCCCGACCAGCAGTACACCTTCACCACCATTACTGCAATCGACGCAGCCAACGGAACTGAGAAAAACGCACAGACCTACCTGTTAGGCAATGGAAATATTATCTATGTCTCACCGGACGCGATGTATGTCAGTTATCAGAAATACCACCCCGTTGTCTACCCGGTCAGGGGCGGAATGGAAATAGCAAAGCCCCTGCCTGCACCGGTGAGCTGGATTGAAGGGTCGGGGGCATCGGGGGCCGTATCATCATCGCCGGTTCCACAGGACTTCAATGCAATGAATGATGACCAGAGACAGGCGATCATCAGCGGTCTTCGGAGCGGAGAGCAGGACTCAATCCGGCAGCAGGAAGCAGACCAGACCTCCACGGTAATCCACAAGATCGGGATAAAGGACGGGAAGATCCAATATGTCGCGAAAGGTGAAGTACCCGGGACGCTGAAGAACCAGTTTTCGATGGACGAGTATAACGACAACCTCCGTGTTGCCACCACCTCAAGTGTCTATACCCGGTCCGGGCAGTATACCTATAACAATGTCTATGTCCTTAATGGCCAGATGGAGCGGATCGGAGCACTGACCCGTCTTGCCGAACAGGAGACCATTTATTCCACCCGTTTTATCGGTGACCGGCTCTACATGGTGACGTTCAAGCGGATCGACCCGTTCTTCGTAATCGACCTCTCCACACCTTCAAACCCAAAGGTCCTCGGAAAACTGAAGATCCCCGGGTATTCCGATTACCTGCACCCCTACGATGCAACGCATATCATCGGCATCGGCAAGGAGACAGCATCGAATGAATGGGGTGGTGTTTCAACGAGCGGGGTTAAACTGGCCCTCTTCGATGTATCTGACGTTACGAACCCGAAACAGCTCGACAAGGTGCAGATCGGTGACGCAGGTTCTGATTCGGCGGCACTAACCGACCACCATGCATTCCTCTTCGATCGGAACAAGAACCTCCTCGTTATCCCCATCCGGGCGGTATCCATGAGCCAGGTCAGCAAAGGGGGCTATTACAACAACCAGCCACAGGCATGGTACGGGGCGTACGTATTCGGCCTCACCCCCGAGACCGGGTTCACGCTCAAAGGGACTGTGCAGCACGGTAGCGGTGACAACGGGTACTACTACTACGGCAGCTCGGGGGCGGATGTAAAACGTTCCCTCTACATCGGGAACGTCCTCTATACCATCTCCTCGAAACAGATCAAGGCAAATTCCCTTGACAATATCAATACGACGATCTCAACGGTCCCCCTCCCGGGCATGGGTGAGGTGTATTACCCCATGGTGTGAGGGTGATAGATCACCAGGCTTTCCTTTTTTTACTATAGATGAACCGCTCTGCTACGAACTGGCCGGAACATTAAATTTGATGAAAAAGACGTTGTACTGTAAAAGAGCTGCATATTGGCGACATGCGGCATGTCTGATCTGCATGATGGATACCTTTATTGCCTCACAGTGGATTGATGGAGCTTACCAGGTTGTGGGTCACATGACATTGTGTAAACATTGTGGGTTCAATGCCTCCGATGAGGCAATTTACTGTATTATGTGTGGAAAAAAGCTAAAAGGAAATGAAGAATTGCATGGCGGGGTTATGGTTAACCTTAAAAATCTGTTACGTGGTCATACTGCCGATGAAGAGATAACGGTATAAAACCTTTTTCCCATGCAACGGGATCATTTTCACTCCACCGAAAAACAGCTGGCTATCTTAGTTATCCTTTAGAATTTCGTATTGTGCCCTTTTAACTTCGTTCCGTGACAGTACCTGCGCCGCCGCCATTTCACTCCCCTGAGCTGATGACAGTACTATTATAACCCCGCGTTCCCGATACTGGATAAACAGATTTCCGGATCGGTGATGGATGTGGGTAATAACATGGCAGGGGCTGGAATAATTGGGATATGATGAAGTGTACAGACTTTCAATTGAGCACCCTGAAGAATTCTGGGGGCAGGCAGCTGAATCTGTGCATTGGTACCGTAAGTGGGACCAGGTTCTCGATAACCACAACCCGCCGTTTACACGCTGGTTTAATGGCGGCATCCTCAACAGCTGTTATAATGCACTGGACCGGCACGTGGAGAATGGCAGGGCCGACCAGGTCGCATTGATTTACGACAGCCCTGTCACAAAAACGGTGAAAAAATTTACGTACCGGGAGCTGCGTGACAGCGCAGCACAATGTGCCGGGGGCCTCACCCGGCTGGGTGTCACAAAGGGTGACCGCGTTGTCATTTACATGCCGATGATCCCGGAGGCAGTTATTTCGATGCTGGCATGTGCACGGATCGGTGCGATCCATTCGGTCGTCTTTGGCGGGTTTGCACCAAAAGAACTGGCGACCAGGATCGAGGACGCACGCCCACGGGTGGTAATGTGCTCTTCGTGCGGGATCGAGGTAAACCGGATAATACCCTACAAACCGCTCCTGGATTCAGCAATAGAACTCTGTACGCACAAACCCGAGGCGTGTGTCATCGTCCAGAGGCTGGAAAAGACGGTCTCGCTTATCGAAGGCCGGGACCACGACTGGTCCGCCTTCATGAAGGGTGCACCGGCTGGCTGTGTGCCGGTTGCTGCAACAGACCCGCTGTATATTCTCTATACATCTGGCACTACCGGGAAACCGAAGGGCGTCCTCCGGGATAACGGGGGCCATCTCGTCGCCCTGAAATGGAGTATGGATAATATTTACGGTGTGTCACCAGGCGAAGTATACTGGGCTGCTTCCGATATCGGATGGGTCGTCGGGCATTCCTATATCGTGTACGGACCTTTGTTCCATGGGTGCACCACCGTCATCTACGAGGGCAAATCGGTGGGGACACCTGACCCGGGTGCGTTCTGGCGGGTTATTTCAGAGCACGGGGTATCTGTATTATTCTGTGCTCCCACCGCATTCCGGGCAATACGCAGGGAAGACCCCGAAGCCCGCTATCTCCTGAAATACGACCTCTCCTCTCTCCGGGTATTATTCCTCGCCGGTGAACGGTGCGACCCGGATACCCTTACCTGGGCAAAGGAACAGCTTGGCGTGCCGGTCATTGATCACTGGTGGCAGACTGAAACGGGCTGGTCAATCGGTGCAAACTGTGCAGGGATTGAATTACTCCCGGTACGCCCCGGTTCCTGCACAAAGGCTGTGCCAGGCTATGATGTCCGTGTCTTTGATACCGAAGGTAAACCGGTCACACCCGGGCAGAACGGCAATATCGTGATTAAATCCCCCCTGCCTCCCGGTTGCCTGACGACGCTGTGGCAGAATGATGCGGACTTTATCAGGACATACTTCTCAACATACCCGGGTTATTATTACACATCTGATGCGGGATACATCGATGCGGAAGGATACCTCTGGATTATGGGGAGGACTGACGATATTATCAATATTGCCGGTCACCGCCTTTCAACCGGGGCAATGGAAGAGGTGCTGTCCCACCATCCCGATGTGGCTGAATGTGCCGTAACCGGGGTACATGACCCGGTAAAAGGCGAAGTACCGGTTGGGCTTATTGTCCTCAAGTCCGGCCGGTCCCGTGTCCCGGGTGAAATCGAGCGGGAACTTGTCATGATGATGAGGGAAAGGATCGGTCCGATTGCATCGTTCAAGGAAGTTTCAGTGGTTAAAAGGCTGCCAAAGACCCGTTCGGGCAAGATACTCAGGGGGACTATTAAAAAGATTGCGGACGGCGTGGTATTTTCGGTCCCTCCGACCATAGAGGACCCGGAAGTCCTCGATGAGATACGGGCAGTCCTTACAGAACGAGGGTATCCCAGAGGGTGAATACCGGGTCCGGGGAATCCCGCATATCGTCAGGTGAATCCATACCGGAAAAAGGACTATGTGCCGTTTAGTTCCGCACCCCTGCCCCTCCCGTCCTCTCTCACAAAACGGTAGGTACCCCTGGGCGCAACAATCTCAAACCTGGCACTTTTGCCGGGTATTCCGTTCTCCCTGATAGTAAGACCGGTGATGGCGAGGATCTCCCTGCCCAGGAAGAGGCCGAAACCGGTATTTTTGTAATATTCCCTCCTGAAAATCCTCTCTTTTTCACTATCAGGGACACCTGTGCCGTTGTCTTCGATGGCCAGGATGAAGCCCTCCGGGGTTTCAACAGACCAGATGGCAATTTCTGTTACACATTCCCCGTGCCGGATCGAATTCTCAACAAGGTTGTAAAATACTTTTTCAAGAAGGGGATCGGCATAGATCTCAACCTGTGGAAGGTTGACGGAAACCCTGATCCCGGCCAGGTCAATCGTTGCCAAAGCGAGCGACACGGTCTCTCCGATATTGTACCACCCGGGTGAATGGACCCCGATATTCTGGTAATCGCGGGTGAAAAGGATCTGTTTTCTGATCGCTTCTGCGGCCTGTTCCTCCTTTGTAATGTACGTGATCTGCAGGGGGTCCGTAGTTTCCCCCCGTGAAAGCTCGAGAAAACCGATGAGCACGGTCAACTGGTTAAGGATGTCATGCCGTGTTATATTGTTGAGAAGGTTGAGCTTGTTATTCGCCTGGGACAGGGCTTCCATGGCCAGTTTTTGATCGGTAATGTCAACAGCGGTGCAGATGATTACCGGTGTTTCGCAGTCGACTGCGGAAACCAGCGCCCATCGCAGAGAACCGTCTGAAGCCGCAAGGCCCACTTCAATATCCCTGATCCGGTGCTCGTTGTACACCTGGGTTAAAAAACTCTCCCGGGCCGCCGTATCCGGAATGATGTCGGTGATTGTTTTTTTCTTCAGGTCGTCACAATTGTACCCCAGTATCGTGCAGAATTTCTGGTTTGCCTTGTTTATTCTAAGGCTGACTTTATCGTAGCTGAATGCCCCGGCCTGGGAATTGTAATATAACCCGCAATTTTTCTCCCCCTCCCGTTGATATGCTTTTGAATAGGTTGAGATGAGGACACCGAGAGAGACAAAGATATAGAACCAGATGGTCGCAATTGCGTAACTCCGGGCATCAGGTAACCCGAAAAGAAAGACGAGGGCCAGGTATACCCAGCCCAGGAGAATGGTCCCGTAAATACCAAGTTTCGGGTGTGCAAACGCAATGAGTACGAGCGGGATGATGTAAAAGAATGGGAAAACATCGTAAATACCGATCGAAAGGCTCCACCACGTAACAAGAATGGCCGTAATTGTGCTGACGATGATGCAGATATCTAACAACAATAACTTTTTAGGGGTAATTGGCTGCATAGACAGAACTCACCTGCTGGGACTCCCGGTTCCCTGGTATCGGGCGGTACTGAACAGTTGTGACTATGTACAATAAAGCTATTGAACACTGCCGGGTGACCAGGGTATTTCGCTATCCTTTGGGCACCCCGGCCCCGGGTAATGAAATGGGGGCGTAAGACCGGGTGTGGAGGGTAATCATACCCTGAATGGTGTTGGCAGGCAAACCGGGAAAGGAAGGCCTGGTCGGGTATATCAGGCGGCCGTCAGGTCAACGACCCAAAAGGAGAATAAGAACGGATTTTTCAGATCCATGATAAAAATACCCAGGTTCGTGGCCCTTTATACTCCCGGCGGCCAATGGAATTAAAAATATAGTTTGCAGGGAAGTCCCTTGATCCTTTGTGCGTCTCATCCCCCCTCATAAATAGGCGGCGTTCCAATCGCGAATAGCGATGATGGATGTCGCACGGGGATTGGTTCTGCCCTGAAGGTGACTTTGCTCGGAATCATATCGTACGATCGAGGACATAGAAATCTGCCTTTCTCAGAGTATTTCTCAAGAGTGGTTTAGAATGTTTTGTATCATGCTGCCTGCTTTTAGTGATTTTAGAACCGAGAATTGTTTGTTTTTCGGTATCAACTGCAACAGAGATTTTTATAAAATCCTTCCTGATCTTATCGGTCCTCGTTGAGTCCTAGTAACCTGAAATTTTCAGTTGGAAAACCAGTAGAATCGATTGCAATTGTTGATACTCGTCCCGTATCTCGATAAGCAAAACTGGTGGCCTGCTTGTGAACCTCGGTTAGGATTGTTGAACTAATCCGTGATGAAAATTTCTTCAGCGTTGTGAAATGAGGTATTCGAGCAATTCCCAGGTGTGTTTGAATCACATTCATCACCTCAATCAATTCGATAATCTCTCTGTATGAGACCATGGGATTAAGGGCAAACAATCCGGTATAGGAGTCTGCATTGTAACCTGTCGTTTCATCAGCAAGGACCGGTTACTCCGACTACGGTGAGACAGAGTGCTATCAGGACGAGGATGAAACCCCGTTTCGATGTATTGAACTTCATTGTATTACCTAAACGTCCTGCCAGGAGATTGCCCGGTATGAGACGATATCCTGGCTGGTACATAGATCTTCTGTACCGTATCCTAGTAAAATGCTAACTAACTGACAGTACCTGAAAACCTGGACGCGGGTCAGACCCGGCAGAACAATATCCGGTGGTTTATGGTGAAACGATAATCACAAGCTTGTCGTAATTACATTGGCTTACAATAACCGGACTCGTCTTATGGGTGGGTTAAGGTAGAAAAGGAGCGATTTCGAACGCTTTAAACAAGCCTTCAATCTCCAAAAAAGACCATTCCCGCTACTTTGCGTCGTCCGGGACACCCCGAAGAAATCACGTGGTTAAAAACCCCGCCTCCTGGATTTTCTGCTCAATTTCCTGCACATGGCCCGGTCCACGTGTTTCAATATCAATATCCACGATAACCATCCCTGGTGGCAGATCAGGATCCTCCTTCCCGTGCCCGATATGGATGATATTTCCCCCGCATTGTGCAATTACCGAAAGAAGACCGGCCAGTGATCCCGGGACATCCTGTAACCTGATCGAGGTATGCATGATCCGGCCTTTGCGTACCAGTCCGCGATTAAGGATCTTTGCGAGCAGCGGTGTATCGACGTTTCCTCCTGATATGACCAGCACAACGTTGCTGCCCTTTGGAATGGAAATGTGGTTATTCAGCAATGCTGCAACGGGGGCTGCACCCGCACCTTCTGCCAGGATTTTTTTCCTCTCGAGGAGGAGCAGCATGGCATCAATAATCTCCTCTTCGGACACAAGAACTATTTCATCAACAAGCGACTCGAGGACGGGCAGGGCCAATGTACCGACCCGCGGAACCAGGATACCGTCAGCAACCGAACGGTCGGGGACAACCGTAACTACTTCAGCTTCCCGCATGGCTTCGAATGCTGACGGGCAGGCCGCTGCCTGCACCCCTATGATCCGGACTGCCGGATTTTTTGCTTTCACGGCAATTGCAATACCGCTGATAAGGCCGCCTCCCCCGACCGGAACAATAATAGTATCTACTGATTGGAGGTCTTCCATTATTTCAATCCCGATTGTGCCCTGGCCTGCGATGATATCGGGATCGTCATAAGGGTGGATGAATAGTGCACCGTTCATGGCAAGTGCCGAAGCAGTTTCAATTGATTCCTGGAGGTTTTCTCCTTTAAGGATTATTGTTGCGCCATAACTCTTTGTTGCGGCCTGCTTACTCAGGGAAGCATGGACTGGCATAACGATGGTCGCGTGGAAACCTGACATGCGGGCGGCGACTGCCACACCCTGCGCATGATTTCCTGCAGAGGCCGCGATCACACCCGCCTCACCGATCTTGTTGATATTGTTGAGGATCCGGTATGTTGCCCCACGGACTTTGAATGAACCAGCTTTCTGAAGGGTTTCGAGTTTCAGGTAAATATCAGCCCCGGTCACCTCAGAAAAGGTAGGCGAGTAAATTAGAGGCGTACGGATGATATGGGGTGCTATGACCTCGTTTGCATGGACGATATCTTCGTACGTGACCATACGTGGTAATGAAGAGTACATTGATTTAGATGTTGGGGAAGGGTGTCGGCGTAAGGTCCCGTTACAGGAATGGAACAATACCGGCTGCGAAATTGTAGGGATTAGCCCCGGTATACCCCGTTCCTGCAACACCCCTGGTTATTCTGTTCCCGCACTTCCGATTGGTTTCGAGGTCATCCCGGTGGTTTGCCCGGATTGTCAATGAACTCGAGGCTGAACCGGTAGAGGTGTGTAAACCCGCAATTCCTGCACCGGACCGTAAAATTCCTGCACCCGATAGTTACATCATGGGGGCCTTTCACCCTGCACTGCCTGCATAATGCCGCAGACACCAGGTTCCAGATATCATAACACCCGGGCCTGACGTAGTCCCCTTTTTTACTGATATCTTCGATGATTGGGATATACGACCTCGTGGCCCCGCAATTGCCACACACGACCTGTGCACCATTCGGGACTGCGGTAATGATCTGGCCGGTGTCCTCCTTGCAGTGATAGCAGGTAGTCCGGTGTTGCAGCGAGATAAAATCTTCCATGTATCATACTCACGAGCGGGACCCAGATAAAGGATTGCGATGATGAAGAAAAGACCTGCCTGAGGAAAAGCCCTTGTGTACCGGGATATCAACCCGTGGCAGCCCCCCTCTTATCCGGGACCCCTGTAACTAGATGCAGGTGAAGGCCCCGGAACCAAAAAATGGCGGTGCACCGGAAATACGGGTGTCAATACCCGTTAACTGATTACCATCCCGGACCGGTGAGATTTTTCACGACAGCCTCTCCAAACTCTTCTGATGCCAACGGACCGCTGGCAGTAATTATCCGCCCATCGGTGACAACCGGGGCCCTGACAACGACGGCACCACCTTTTTTCATCTCGAAATCGGAAGCGGTGCTCTCAAAATATGTAGACGTTTTACCCTTCAGTACCCCTGCACGGGCGAGAACAACAGGGGCCAGACAGATCGCGGCGATAACTTTTCCCGATTTCTGGAAAAATGTTACCAGGTGAACAAGCACCTCATCATTCCAGAGGTAGACCTGTGAGCCTGACCCGCCAACAATAACAAGACCGTCATAGTGTTCCGGATCCACCTCCTCAAACGAGAGTGTGGCGGTTGTCCTGGCCCCGAGCATCCCGGTACAGGCCCCCCTCCGGGTGGAAGCGATATCCATTGCAATCCCTGCCTTTTGAAGCGCAGCGACAGGTCCGGCGAGCTCCTCGTCCCGGAATTTTTCGGGTGCAATAGCGATCAGGATCTTCATATATTCGAGATCTCCCCGGTAATATTTGGATATTATGATGGTACCATGTCAGGGGGATTTTTTGGGTGCCGGGATATTCTTTTGGCAGGGAGTTCCTCTGGTTTCAGAGGTGGAATAAACAGGGCCCATCACAACCGGGGCCGCCAGAGTACCGGGGTGGAGCCTCCCGGGGTGTGTGGAAATTTCAGGAGTCCGGCTTTGTTGAAAACCCTTCATATTTAAAAAAGGGGGAATACGGTGACAGGAGGGGGCGAAACCCCCTCCCTGCACCACCCCCGATAAGATATTCATTGGCAGGGTTCGATTGGGATATTGGAAGAAAATTTCCGCGACTTGGAGATTATTCCCTATCCCAACCCGGGGTGGCCACAGCGGCGGGCCATGAGCCCCGGGAGCGTGACTAAATTTTGGAATAACCGAACCTGCAGCATAGATTTGAGAGCATTTCTACAGAGCCAGGATGTCTGCAAAGTCGATTCTCTTTGATAAAATCCGGGTACTGCTTTTAGTGTCATTTATGTCCTGCTGACTGAAGGATCATTTAACGAAAGCTGTTATTTCTTCCAGTCTGTGTTGCACACCGCCGGCATATATACAGGAAAATTCAGAATGGAGAAATAATGTTCCATCGGAAACCCTTTATGTTCACAATTGTAATGTTCTGGTTTAAGCATGAGCATTCCCTTTATCAACCATGTTTCCCGCACAACTAATCAGGAATTACGCTTATGTTCCAGAAAATACACTTTCTTTAGCCTGCTGCCGGTATTTTACCTGCAGGTCCCCAATGAAAAATTAATCAGGGCTGACCAGCTCAGGCGGGTATTGCCCCCTGCCATAACAAAAAATCTTAAGGCCACAACCACTACTACGCGCTTACCAGCACCGGGTGGAACACCATAATGCCAGTCCTTGATATTGAGTCTTTTACTGGTCTTTCTCAGGAACAAGCTGCCGAAAAATTAAAAACCGGGGGATATAATGAACTCCCCGAGTCAAAGAAACGCAGCATTTTTGGTATCATCATTGAAGTAGTCCACGAGCCGATGTTTATTCTCCTGGTCGCAAGCGGCCTGATCTATTTTGTACTCGGTGATATATCCGAAGGCCTTATGCTGATGAGTTTTGTGCTTGTCATCATTGGTATTACGGTCTACCAGGAGCAGAAGACAGAAAGGGCACTGGAAGCATTGCGAAATCTCTCAAGTCCCCGTGCACTGGTTATCCGTGACGGTGAGCAGGTCAGGATACCGGGACGTGAAGTGGTGACCGGGGACCTGGTCATCCTTGTCGAAGGGGACAGGGTGCCTGCTGACGGTTTCCTTCTCTCCTCCAATAACGTGTCAGTTGATGAATCGCTCCTGACCGGAGAATCGGTCCCGGTCCGGAAAATTGCCTGGACAGAGGGGGTGCACGCCGAACGTCCCGGCGGTGATGACCAGCCTTATGTTTATTCGGGAACGATGGTCGTGCAGGGCCAGGGCCTTGCAGAAATCAGGTCAATCGGGGCCGGGACCGAGATGGGGAAGATCGGGACCGTCCTGCAAACCGTGGAGCGGGGGGAAACCCGACTTAAGGGGGAGATATCAAGGATCGTCAGGACGATCGCAATCGTGGGGATCTTCCTTTGCGCAATTATCGTGGTAGTATATGGCGTTTCCCGTGGTAACTGGATTGAAGGGTTTTTAGCGGGGATCACTCTTGCGATGGCAATCCTGCCGGAAGAGTTTCCGGTCGTCCTGACTATATTCCTTGCCCTCGGGGCATGGAGGATATCCCGGAAAAATGTGCTGACCCGCCAGGTACCAGCAATTGAAACCCTTGGTTCTGCGACCGTGCTGTGCGTGGATAAGACCGGCACCCTGACAGAGAACAGGATGTCGGTCCAGAATTTTTTTTCGTCAGGCCGGATATGCGAACACGATGCCACCGGTAACAATTCGGTCGCAGAAATCTGTCATGAAGTGGCTGAGTTTGCCATTCTCGCTTGTAAAAAAGACCCCTTCGATCCGATGGAAAAGGCGCTTTTCAAGCTCGGGGAGGGGGATTTCGGGGCAACTGAGCATATCCATTCCGGCTGGGAGCTCGTGCTGGAGTACCCCCTCTCCCCCGAACTCCTTGCAATGTCCAATGTCTGGAGATCTCCCGGGGGGAACGACTACATTATCGCCTCGAAAGGGGCCCCCGAAGCAATCGCAGACCTTTGCCACTTCAGCGAGGAGAAACGGCAGGAAATTGCGTTGGATATCGACAAAATGGCCTCACAGGGGCTCCGTATCCTTGGTGTGGCAAAGGCGTCGTTTTCCCGGGCCGAACTTCCGGATGGGCAGCATGATTTCACCTTTACCTTCCTAGGGCTTGTTGGATTTGCCGATCCGGTCCGCCCCCAGGTTGCAGAAGCCGTGAGAGAATGCTATACGGCAGGTATCCGTGTAATCATGATTACCGGGGATTATCCGCTTACCGCCCAGAATATCGGCCGCCAGATCGGGCTTTTATATACTGACCAGTGCATCACTGGCGCTGAACTTGAAAAAATGAGCGAAGAAGAGCTTATTCAGCGTATCCGGACAGTATCACTCTTTGCGAGGGTAGTCCCCGAACAGAAACTGCGTATTGTCAATGCCCTCAAAACCAGCGGTGAAGTGGTTGCCATGACCGGGGATGGGGTGAATGATGCCCCGGCGCTGAAATCTGCAGATATCGGGATTGCCATGGGCGGCCGGGGTACTGATGTTGCCCGTGAATCGTCGTCGCTTGTCCTGCTGGACGACAACTTCATCTCGATTGTTTCCGCGGTGCGGCTGGGACGGAGAATTTTTGATAACCTGAAAAAAGCGATGGCGTATATTTTTTCAATTCACGTCCCTATCGCAGGCATGTCGCTTATTCCCGTTCTCTTTAACCTGCCGCTGGTCATGCTGCCGGTGCAAATCGTCTTTCTCGAACTGGTCATAGATCCGGCCTGTTCGATCGTCTTTGAATCAGAAAAAGAAGAACGGAACGTAATGGACCGTCCACCCCGGCAGAAAAGCGAGGGGCTTTTCACGAAGCGGACCCTGGCACTGAGCCTGCTCCAGGGGTTTGTTGTATTAGGGATAGTCCTCATTGTGTATGTGAATGCACTGGCCAGGGGTTTTAGTGAGGATGAGGTGAGGACACTGACATTCACGACTATCGTGGTCGCAAATCTCTTCCTGATCCTGACCAACAGGTCCTGGTCTGAAACTGCACTGACTACATTGCGCACGCCCAACAAGGCGATGTGGTGGGTGTTTTTTGGGACGATCAGCTGCCTGCTGCTGGTCCTTTACATTCCTGTGCTTCAGGACCTGTTCGGGTTCGGGACTGTGCCAGTATCAGAACTCATTGTTTGCGCTTCAGCCGGTGCTTTAAGTATCGTCTGGTTTGAGTGTTTCAAGTACTGGAATGCGAGGAACGTATGAAGAACTATAATACCCGCCATCCGGATCAACAAGGGCATTTCAGGTGGCTATTTCGGCAGGACTGGTCAACCGGAATGAATAACAAAACATCAGGTATACGTGGGATATCGTGTGATACGTATGGGATCATTCATGACTAAATGGGGCCTCATTCTCAAGGCATTCGGGATCACAATCATTCTGCTTATCTTCAGGATGGTTTTTGATTACCTTAATTTTGACATTCTCTCTGTGACGAATCTGATCACCGCGTTTATTGGTGGTGCGATTTTTACCATTGCGATCATTTTTGCCGGAACATTGACTGACTACAAGGAAAGCGAGAAGATCCCTGGCGAGATTGTGACTTCTATCAGGTCACTTTACAGCGACCTTAGCCTTGTCCGGGTGAAGGATATGACGTGTATTGCCGGAATGCAGGGAAATGTCAGCTGCCCTCACGCGTTCTATCAACAAGAACTTCCGGAACAATACCTGGGACCTTGAAGCGATGGACATTGCCATTGATGCGGTCACCGCAGACATTTCAACCCTGGTTGACGAGGGAGTCCCCCCGAATTTTATTATAAAACTTAAAAGTGAACTTACGGCAGTTGACCGCCTGTCGCACCGGGTCAAGACCATTGCAGAGACATCGTTCATACCGGCAGCGTACGCTATTGCAGAACTCGCTGCAGCAGGTGTGATAATCTTACTGTTTTTTGTGAAACTTGACCCATTTTACGAGGGACTTGTCCTGTTTACGGTCCTCTCCATGCTGCTCACCGCACTCCTGCTCCTGATAAGGGATATGGACAACCCGTTCGAGGTCGGGGAGAAGACCTATGCTGATATTGATATGTTCCTCCTCTGGGACCTTGAGAAGAAACTAAACGAAAAGACGGGATATAAAGAATAATTCTTTTTTCCGGACTGGTATTGAATCATAGTAAAACCTCGTTCCCGATCCTCAATGTTTACCCATGTTCCGAACCAACCAGGTACTACGATGAAACCGTCTAAAAATTCACCATTACCCGGCACCTGCAATCGATGCGGTGAGTGCTGCCGATGGCTCCCCATCGTCCCCGTCCGGCAGTGCAAGCCCCACCAGGTTCAGTATCTCCGGGAACGGGGGCTTAAGGAAGCAGAAGGCTATTTCCTTGCCGATGCACCATGCCGGCACTTATGTGAGGATAAACCTGATGGCAGCGAGCTACGGAAGTGGGTGTGTGATATCTACGAGACCCGGCCGGCTACCTGCCGTGACTTCTGCGGGAAGACGTTAAGCGGCGGGAAGCGGTATTACGTTCCGGAATGTTGCACAATGGGGGGCGACAGGCACCTGGTGGCGGGAAATACCGCAAGCGATTCAACATGAGATACGTGGAGATGGCTGATTGCGGCCTTCAGCAGTTTCACCGTATTGGGACCCCCGGCTCCAGGTGAACAGCATATTTTTTGTGAGGTAATGGAAATTGTTTGAGGGTGTGGTTTAACCCGGCCATCCTGCTACCTGGCAATCACGGGGCGCCAGGCTACCGGGATACTCTCCTTCGATCCAAACCCTGAAAGTTTCTCATCAATATCCGAGAATGTCCCAAATGGTGGTTCGGTGTCAAGCTGCCAGTCCCCCTTGCTGTACAGTGTCGGGTAATCCGACCCGCTTCCTCTCCAGTCCCCGATGACAGGACTTTGCCTTGAATTCCCGAACCCCATGAGGGTAACATCGGTATCCCTGTTGTATGAGCCGTCCATGTTTGAGTCGATGAGCCAGGTGCCATCCCCCTGGTATATCCACGGGTAATCCCGTTCATCCTCGGCATACCACCGGCCGGCAAGTGGTATATCCCCTTTCCGGCCTCCGAACTGCGGGTAATATGTGTCATTTCTTCTGTCAAATGTCCCGTCACCATTGGTATCGAGATACCATTGACCGCTCCGGTAGAACCCTGCTTCATCAAGACCATCACCGTTCCAGTCCCCGACAACGGGCACATCTCCTTTCTGGTCTCCCAGTCCCCTGTAGACTGCATCAACCCCCCGGTCTAATTTCCCGTTCCCATTGCTGTCAATAAACCAGTTCCCGTTCCTGAAAACCGCCGCAACCGTTCCTTGTCCACGTGCCCACATACCCTGGACCGGGATGTCCCCGGCCTGCCCGAACTTCCGGTACACGAGGTCATTTTTTTCACTCAGTTTGCCATCTTTGTTGAGATCGATATACCATGTTCCGGCCTCGAAATAGGCCACGGAGTCCATTACTGAATAAGACGTCTTTTTACTGGCAAATTTTGTTTTCAGAACAACCCATTCCGTGATTACCTGGTGGAAAAACTCCGGACATCCGGGACATTCCGTATCAACGGGTTTTAACAGCTCGGCATTGTAATTGGAGTGCATTTTAATGCGGAAAAGGTTATTCGGGCGACCTGCCAGACCTGGAAATTCGGTCGGCCAGCTGTTCAGCATCAGCCATGAATCGCTCTCATCATCATATCCAACACAGAGGACCTGGTGAGAGGAGGACTCGCTGTTATTCATCACCTGTCCGTTGTAAGGGTCAAAGTCAAATACTGCCTCTTCACCCTGGAATTTCCAGAAAGTCATAAAATCATGGCTTGATTTTTTATCGGCAAAGTACAGGCTGACCAGCACCGCCCCGCCGTGCTGGAGGGGATACTTGATATTCTTAATCGCTTCACCCTGGGATACTGAAGATGTGGCAATCGGGTAGGTCTCGATTGCATCCACAGGGTACTGAGGCATTTTACTTACCGGGGTGTTGGTAATAACCGACCACGATTTTTTTTCAGTGAAGCACAAGTCCCTGTAGTCCTCGTAAGCGGCATTTTTATTGGACCAGGGGACAGCAATTTTCTTCTTCTGGTAAAAAGCGACAAAATCTGTAGTGTACCCTCCGACTCCCGCCCAGGAATCACCTTTACCCCCGTTATAGAGGGAGTCGAAATACTGTATCGACAACCGGTCCATTACATCATCATTTCTGCTGTGGTCAAGTTCCATACCCCCGGTTCCTGCCCATACCCAGCAGTTACTGATATTCCCCTGGTTCCTCTCCTTGGGATCGTAAGGGATATACGAGGTAAGGTCGAGCGAAGTCAGGAAATACTTGTTCTTCGTCAGCACCTTCGGTGACAGCTCATACCACTTGACGTGTTGACGGTATTCCTTCCCGGGAATCGGCATCATTACCATCGTGGCCTCATCCGGGTTCGTTGTAACAACTGCGGCCTCTGCACATACCGGGATAACAATCAGGCATAACATGGCCGCTATCATAAGGTGGCAGACCAATAATTTCTGGTTGTGGAGCATTATCTTCATGAACAGGATGTTCCCATATGAAGAGGTTAATAGTTTCCCCTGTCTGATTTTACGAATGGTACCGGGATCCCTTTGAAGAGAGTTACAACAACAGGTACCCGTCATCGAATCGAACAGCATGAAAGGTCCGGTACGACCTGTTTTTGAAGATGTGATTCGTCAACGGTGTAGTATGTGAAAATATATCCCGGGTATAAAACATCTTTTAAACCCTGCTATTCCGGTACCTTTAAACGGGCTATCCCCTTTGGGACCACTATCTCAAATCGTGCACCCCTACCCTGCCCGCCATTCTCGGTTATTGTTATTCCGGTGATCGCCAGGATCTCACGGGACAGATGGAGCCCGAATCCTGTGTGTGTCCCGAATCCGAGTTTAAACAGGTGTTCTTTATCTTCAGGGGAGATTCCTTTGCCATCATCCTCATAGATGATCCTGGTCACCTGGTTGGACTCGTACGATGAGACGCGGATTGTTTTCATCTGGTCCCCCCCGTAATTCAGTGAATTCTGGATCAGGTTGTAAAATGCCTTCTCAAACATCGGGTCAGCGAACACCTCCACATCCCGGGGGTCATACTGGACCCTGATATCGTTCATTGGCAATATTGCGGTTCCCCTCCGGACGGTATCATTCACACTCTGCCATGTGGGTGCATTGATACCAAGGTTCTGGTAATCCCTCGTAAATGCGAGTTGTTGCTCAATAATTCCAACAATTCTTCTCTCTTTCTCAATATATTCCATTATCTGACCTGGCTGGTCAGTGCATTCACCGGAGAGTTCGAGGTAGCCATTGAGTGCAGTCAGCTGGTTCAGGATATCATGACGGGTAATATTATTCATCAGCTGGAGCTTCCGGTTGGACTTCTGAAGAGCATCTTCTGCCCGCCGCCGCCTGATCACATTCCACAGGCCATTCATCAGGAGGGTCAGCTCCCTGGCATCGTTATCATTATAGTCTGACGGCTTGTTACCTACCCCGGCAACCAGGACAATATGGGTGCCATCTAAAACAGGGATATTCATGTGCCGGGTGATAGAAACGTGCCCCTCCGGATGTCCCTTTTTGAGGGGGTTTGGAGCTGCATAATCGTTGGTAATCACCGGCTTTCTCTGCCGTACTGCCTCCCCCCATAAGCCGGTAGCCGAGACCTTGTACTCGATTGGTTTTTTACTGGTCGAACACTCCATCATCGCGGTTTCAGACCAGGCGTACATTGTTAAGACGGATTCGTCATCGCTGACAAAAGCGAGGTACCCGACTGTACTATCCGTCATCCGTACACCTTCCTCAATTGCATAGATCAAGAGGTCTTTTTGGGAATCTTTGTCCATCTGGTAAAATTTTAACAGTATCTCCAGGCGGGCTTCTTCGCGTTGTAAAGCCATCCGCGATTGTTCAAGAGCTATTTCAGTGTTTTTACGCTCAGTAACATCCCTGCCGACAGACTGGTACTCCTTTACCCTGCCAGCCTCATCAAAAATTGCCCGGTCAGACCACTGCTGCCAGCGGACCTCCCCGTCGGGCATCAGGATCGCATGTTCAATCGTCCCAATGGGATGGGAAATGGTAAGCGAGGAAAGAAATTTCCGCATTTCTGCCTTGTCTTTATCCGGCATATCCGGCATAAATCTCCTGTCGATAAGGTCCTCTCTATTAATTCCGAA
Source organism: uncultured Methanomicrobiales archaeon (assembly GCA_963758915.1). GTDB lineage: Archaea > Halobacteriota > Methanomicrobia > Methanomicrobiales > Methanospirillaceae > CAIKOD01. Next base: position 315,521 of record CAVWXH010000003.1, on the reverse strand, counting down.
ATACCTGCAGTACGCGTCATTCACAAAAATATGAGTCCCATCAGGAAGAAAACGGGAAATTAGTTCGGTTTGATCTTCAACGACATTCCGGTACCGGGTTTCACTTTCTTTCAATGCCTCCTCGATGTTTTTCTGATCGGTGAAATCCCTGCCTACCGACTGGTATTCTACCAGATTCCCCCGGGCGTCAAAAATTGCCCGGTCACTCCAGCGTTGCCACCGTACCTTCCCATCGTCCATGATAATACGGTGGGTAACCGTTGCTATGGGGTTATCGATGGTTAATGAGTTAAAATGCTCCAGTACCAGTTTTTTATCTGCTGCAGGGATCCGCGGTGAGAATTTTTCACCGATGATATCCTGTTTTCTCCTGTTGAAATAGCGGCAATATGCATCGTTTACAAAGACATGTGTACCGTCTGGTGAAAACCGGCAGATAAATTCCTTCTGCTCTTCGACCACGTTCCTGTACTGCTGTTCACTTGCCTCCAGGGCAATCTCCACGGCTTTTCGTTCAGTGATATCCCGTATTGATTCAATAGCGCCCGCCACATCCCCCTTATTGTCATACAGGATCGAAGCCTTGCCGAGGAGAATTTTTTTGGTACCAAGCGGACGTGGCAGGGAGGTCTCCGCGATGAGAATATCTCCCTCTTTTTTGATAATTGAATAATAACGTGTGGTCAGCTCCACATCAGATTTGAAAACCAGGTCGATCAGGATAGGACGCCGTTCTCCATAGAAGGGGACCGCGTACTCATAATTACCTTTCCCAATCATTTCTGCAGCAGGGACACCGGTCATCTCTTCGATTGCCCGGTTCCAGGCAATAACTACCCCGTACTTATTAATTGCAAGCGTGGCATCGGGCAGGAAATTAATAATGTCTGCCATCCGCTGTTTTGACTCGTCCAACTGGTCCTCTGTCCGTTTTTTATCGACAGCAATCCTGATCTTATGCGCCAGTTCAACAAACTGCGATTTTGGTTCGCCCCCTTTCTGGAGATAAAAATCGGCCCCGTTATTTATCGCCTCGATAGCAACATCTTCCCTCCCTTTTCCTGTGAAAAGGATGAATGGGAGATCTCCATGGTCTTTCCGGACTGATTTTAAAAAAACAATCCCGTCCATTTCAGGCATCTGGTAATCAGATACGATCGCATCAAAGTGCCGGGACTTAAGCAATATGAGCGCCTCGGTTGCTGACAGAGTCTGTCTGAACTTCAAATCCCCGGGTTTTCTCGAGAAAAGTTTTTGCAAGTTCGATAAGAACGGGCTCATCATCAACACAGAGGATCGAATACAAGGCGATTGCTTCCCAACATGTGATATTAAAAGGAGAATGGTGATTCGGATATGATAAATTCTGTGATGATCTGCCATCAGATGGCGTAAAAAAACAGGATCTTGGCTGGTATGAAAAACACCAGGCCAACATCTGAATTCCAGCCTTTTTCATATTCATCTACGGTACAAAGGGTTTATAGCACACCCGATAGACGATGTATCATAAAAACACCCGTGAAAACTACGTTTTAAGGTCAGTCTTGTGAAGATCAGAGCAAGTTCATGCCCCCGTTACCAGGACCTATCAGAAAGGAGGCAGTTCCACTCCCTGCCTGTCCCATCCCTGTCAAGCTTTGTCAGCCGGGTCTCTGAAAGGCCTTCGGGTGCCTGGAGCACCAATGACCTCCCCCCTCCCTCCCTCACTGCGGGACTATTCTGCAATCCTGTTTTTTTCACCTGTTGATATTCCTCTGTTACCCCGGGGTTCATTCTTTTCGCGGTATCCCCACGCATGGCATTGTTTTTGGATTTTTTTCCCGGTTCCTATGCGGAAAAAATAAATTCCGGGTTCATTTTACGTGATCTTTCTGAATATTTTCCCGCAAACAGGAGTTTTTAAATTGAAAAATGTGCTATATAACTAACAATACCGGGTGGAACATTTTGAATAAGGCTATAGTTAACAATTCTTTACCGACTGTCACGATTGTATTGTTCGTTGTTCTGGTCTGCGCAGCAATCGTGGTGTTCCCTGTGGGTGCTGCGAACACGACCCAGACAGTATCGCCCACCCAGACAACATCCCATGCTACAACTGCTGTCACAACCCAGATTCCCTCAACGACCCAGACAACGAGCCACGCGACATCTTCGACGACAACGGCCATAGCTACGACTCAGACTACCATACCTGCGACGTCGCATACAACTACTGTCATGACAACAGCTGCCCAATCGCAGGTGAATCCAATCATAGCGTTCATTGCTGAACCGACGGACGGGTCCGCACCTCTTGACGTCCAGTTCTCAGACATGTCTACGGGTGGTCCGACTTCGTGGAACTGGGATTTTGGTGATGGTACATCAGATACGTCCAGGAGCCCGTCCCATACCTATTCAGATGCAGGGACATATACCGTCAGACTGACCGCCACGACCCGTACGGGCAGTCTGTCCGCTACCCGGGAAAATTATATTATGGTGGACTCGGCAGTTACAACAACCGCAACAACAACCGCGATAACAACGGCTGCAACAACCACTACGACGACTGCCACTGAACTATCCGCCTCTAACCTTCTCGCAGCCTTCGATGGTTCCCCACGGTCTGGAACCGCCCCCCTGACGGTGGTCTTCACCGATACCACCGTGGGGACTCCCGTTGCCTGGTTATGGGACTTCGGGGATATAAAAACCGAAACCTCCCAGAACCCGGTTCATACGTATAAAGAGCCCGGTACCTATACGGTCACCCTGACGGTCAACTCATCGGGTGCCGGAAAAATCGTCAAAAAGGTGGACTTTATCACCGTAAGTTCATCCTCTGACTATAAACCGTCGGGAGCCGTATTATCCGGCTCTGCGGGCAATGATTACCAGGCTGGAACCAGGGTAACACCGGTTGCTGGTCCGGATGAGATTTCAGGCCAGGTCAGTACGGGTAAAACAAAATCCCCTACCCCAACTCTTACCGGAAAAGCCTGGCTTGAGTACAAAAAACAGCAGATGGCAGAAGTGGACGCCATTGCAGCCGCCCAGCAGAAAAAGGATGTTATCTCACAAATTGTTGATTTTTTTAAAGGCCTGTTCCCGTGGATGAAATAATCTTTTCCCGGCCTGGACAACCACAAACCGGTTCCTTTTATCCGGTGGCGATAATATAGGTGAACCTGGGGTAGAACACCGCCGTAACAATCAGGAATAGTACCAGGGAAATCAAAGTGCCGGCATAATACACAAAGGATACTATCTGGTGGTCTTTTGTGCTGTCAAAGATCCATTTCCCTGTCCCTGCCAGGATGAGACCGACAAGGACGTTCATGGTAGCCACGGATAGTGCAAATTCCACGGTCCAGGAATGCAGCAACAGCATAAGGACCGGGGCCAGTATAAGTCCGATCCCGATACCCCCGAGGAGGCCCGAGAGGATTACCCTGATCCAGCCAGTTATCCGGATACGTTTCCAGTCCTTACGGAACCGGTAGTAGTCCCCGTAAAGATTACCAATCATGGTACACCTTCTCTCCCTTGTATCTGTTCAGTTGTGTTTTCCCCGGCATGAAGAAATTCACCTGTTCTGGTCTCATATAGATCCCGGGACTGGATGGAAAAGACCTCTCCAGTTCCCCGCCGATTCTTAAATTTATCTCTATAGGGCCTGGTTGAAAATATCGCTGCCCGATATACTTAATGATTCCCTGACCTGTCAGATTACTCATGATCACTTCTGAAAAAAGCAGCCTGCTGATATCCTTTGTGGATGAAAAAATTCAGGGGATTGCAGAGACAGGGAAAAAAACCCTTCACTGCCCACCCCTGTTATCTGGTCATATAGAGTTTTGTAATCCCGTTGCAGGAATTGCAGATGTAGTATTCGTTGGTAAAACAGGAATTACACACCCATCTCCCGCAAAGGCTGCACTGGCGGAGCTCTTCAACAGGAAATGTGGAGTTGCAGAGGTCACAATAATGCCTTCCGAAACTCCCCGGTACTTTTGTCGGGAACTCCCCCTGTTCACGAAGAGGTTTTATCTCCTTTTTCAGTTCAAGGTAGATATTGTTCTTCCCTTTCTGCCCGGACGTATCAGGTCTTTGAGAGCTCTTTTTCCAGATCGTCAAGCCGTTCCTCCATCCTTGACAGGGAATTGTTAATTTCCTTCTCAAAGCCCTGTAATTCTGATACTTTTGCTTCATTCTGACTCAGCACCGGCTCATGCTGTTCTTTGAAGCGGTTGACTGCAGGAGTCCGTACGAGCGCCCATTCCGTCACCATCGATTCGAACCTGCGGTCAAGATATTCATCTACCCGGCTCTCAACCGGTCGCGTCAATGAGATCTTGCCCTTTGCGCCCCTGAAGAAGAAATAGATGGCAACAATGATAGCGACAATCACCAGGATAGTGAGGATAATTTCGAGCGGTGTCATTTCTTCTTCGCCTCCAGTTTCTTTGCACGTGCTTCAAGGGCAGATAGTTTTGCCTCCGCATTCTTCTCGAAGGTGGCAAGTTTCGCAGCTTCAGCAGAAAGTGCATTTAATCTGGCTGAAAAATCTGCCACCTCATTTTTTGTAGCGATCTGCCATTCCTCGACGAGGTATTTCATCCGGCGATCCAGGTACTTGTTCATATACTTGTCTATCATCTACCTGCCCTCCAGGTCCGAGATTACGGCGTCCAGCTTCAGTACCCGTTCGTTGATGACATGTTTGTGGTCATACAGCTGGTCGATTTCCTCGGTAACCTTGTTGACACGTCGTTCGAGATCAAGAATATCATTCTCAACCAGGAGGCCCCATTCCTCGATGATTGCCTCCATGTTCTTGTCAAAGTACGTGTCCAGCGACTTGTCCATGGTTGGCAGTTTCTTGTCAAGGTACCCCGGGACGTCAGGCATGTTACCCCAGAATGACTGTTTTTCTTCTGTGGTCCCTTCTGCAAATTCAGCCATTATTTCACCTTCTTTTCTTCGAGGTCAAGTTTCAGGATCATCCGCTCGAGTTTTCCTTCCCGCACCAGGTTTTCAAGCTTCCGGAGCCTCGCCTCGACGATTTTCTCCTTGTGGTAGTTATTCAGTTCAAGGAGTTCGTTTTCATCCTCAAGAGTGCGGATTGACTGGATCTGGTCTGTGCTGAGCTTGGTAAAGGGGTGCACCTTCGCCTGCGTGTTCAGGTCTTTTGCAAGGAGATCGAGTTTCTGTTTTTCTACTTCTATCTCCATTTTCCGGACGTGACCCTGGCTCCTGCGAATGGCCCAGACTACGATGAGAATTAAGAGGAGCGCAAGCAGGAGGAACATTGCGATGATGAACCAGTCTGGTGGTGCATACAAGTCCATATTATCCTCCGATTACCTTTGAGGCCTCATCGAGAAGACTGCTATCTCCCACGAGGTAGATGATATCCCCACCTATAAGGAGAAAGGATGGATCGGTTGTCTGGATTGCATCTCCACGTTGTACTGCTGCAATAACGACCCCTTTCGGGAGTACAATGCCGGACATCGTGCGGGTACCGGAACCGGCAGCGACCGTGACGGCACGGACCTCTCCATTGTTTGCCTTCAGTGCCTTGTCAAGAGTCGCTGAATCGGCAGGTTTCAGTTTCTTTTTTGCAGCCTCAACCGCGTTGCTGAAAGCAGCACTGACTGAATGCCCTGCTTTCCCAAGGCCGGTGCTGACACTTGAAGCAGCTCCGGCAGCACCTGCCTTGATTGACTCAGTTGATGTACCCTTGATCGATTCTCCTGCCTTACCAAGTCCTGCTGACACACTCGCACCGGCACCTTTGACACTGCTCTTGATCTGGTCGGCCATCGGGGGCGTTTTCCGGACCCGGAGCGTGGAGCCTTCACTCGCCCCAAGTGCGGTTAAGTCCTCCTCGCTCAGGCGGATATGACCTGATGTAAGAAGGGAGTCGGCAAACGCAGTCGCTGATATCCATTTTTCTGCGTCCAATATACCGATATCAATCGATGCACCCTCAACGATTTCGAGCTCCTTGAGGGCGTCTTCATGAATCCGGGCCCTTCCCCTGCTTGGAAAAGCCCGCTTCTGGGCAATTAGCTGAATCTCATCCATGTGAAGTAAGACTATTCAAAACGGTATATACTTTTCGTGGAACAAAATATATCCCCCATTCCAATTGATGCATTTTTTGAAACGGGGCAGAAAACGGGAGAAATGGGCCGTTCAAAGGTGATCAATCCATAACAGTCCGCATGTAATACCATGGTCTGCCTGTAAGGGCAGGATTCCCGGTATTCTATGAGAAAAAAATACCGGTTGGCCGGACCGGTCCCAGGCAATGGCCGACCCTTAAAAAAATTGAGGTGAATGAATAATTCAGGTGAGGACCGGGGTCCCGGGCCTGGTATATCATGATGAACAGGGACCCGGTTTTTTTTGGCTGGCCATTCACCGTTTCCGGAGACCTGGAATCCTGTATGGATACCATTCAGGCAGGGAATCTCCGGTACGGTCTGTATACCCGGCCGGGGAGTTGAACCGGGTCATACCCCATGTATTACAACGATCTCCGGGGATGCAAATGCCCTGAGCTGGACATCAAAGTTGGAGGTCCCAAGGCCCCTGGTTATGTATGTCGTTGTCCGTCCGGAGTCAAACCTGCCTCCAATCTCCAGTACACCACCGGAAACCAGCTTGTCAAGGCCGGGAGGGATGTACTGGCCCCCATGCGTGTGACCCGCAAGAATAAGGTCTGCACTCCAGTTACCCCGGCATTTCGGCTCGTGGACCATGTAAATAGTAAAATCCTTATTTTCCGGAACGGCCGGAGGATGTGCCATACCTGCCCAGCAGTCATCGATCCCTACAAGCATGACCTTCGTGCCATTCACATCAAGCTCCCGGTACTCGTTTCGTAATACATGGACGCCGTTATCCCCGAGCGCCGTTGCCAGGTGATCTGCGTACGAAATATTTACATCTCCATCTTCGAATACCTCCCTGTCCCATGTGCCGGAAGTGCTGTTGATGGACGCCTCCTCGGATATTTTCCTCACGAGTGTAAGGGAATTGTCCCCAGACTGGTAATCGTGATTACCGAGCACGGCATATACGGGGGCATCAATATCACGCCAGACCTCCTGGATGGTAAAGTCTTCCTCGTTCCGGTAGGCGAAGTCCCCCCCGATCAGGACGAGGGACGGGTGGAGGGAATTGATTTTGCGTATGACGTTCTTTGTGTAATCCAGGTTACTCATGCGAAGGTGCGGGTCTGCAATGAAGATAATCACTGCGTCAGGGGCCCCCTCTTTTTCAATAATGGTAACCTCCGCATTGCTCCCTTCCATGTACATGTACCCGCCAAATGCGGTTAACAGTCCTGCAACGATAACAATGCTGAAATAAGTACCGGGACTGTAACGGGGGAGTTTTTTTGCCATGGGAAAACTGTCAGGAGCTCAATTGTCCCTCGTTGTTCATATGTATTCTGCTTGTACCAAACCAACGAAGATCGACAGGGGATGGCCTCACCGGATAGCACCTCTGGCATTCACGAGCGCTGCCATCGCTGCCCAGGTCCCACGGACCCGGGGAAAACCGAAAGAATCACAATAGAGAATGGTTTCATGCCGTTCACCTGGAAGTGGAATGGTTCTGTCTGCAACTATGATCATTCGTAAATCAGGTTGCGGGATTAGCGGTCTTCATCCACTATGGTTGTCCTTCATGTGTGTTTCAAGAGGGCTGGAAAAACCATAAAATTTAAATAATATCATACAACACGTCCAACGCGTAGTACCTTGAAATCGTGCTAACGGTGTCCGCATCCGGGGGGCATTCCTGCTCATTCATATGAGGTGTCTGTACCCGCAACTGCCAGGGACATTCAACCATGTTGCAGCTGACTGGGTCGTCTGATATTAGTCTGGAGGAAAGAAATTGAAAGAAAAAGGACCTGTTTTTCATGCCATGAACGGACGTAAGCTGGTTATAACGAACTTAATTCTTCACAGGAGAGAATAATGAACCCTGAAGAAAAGCTTGTCGTCGTCATCGCGGACGATGCTATCGGTAAAGATACGCCCCATGGCCGTACAATAAAAAGGATTGTGGATGGACTTCATGAGTTCGATATCCTGGTCGCTTCAATTGCGTCGCTTGAGGATGCGAGGTCGGCGTATGCAAACCTTCCGGAAGCCGACTGTATCATGATCAGCTGGACTCTCGGGGGTACCGGATCGAAACATAATGCCGATGCAAAGCAACTGATCCACGAGATCAGGCAGCGTAACGAAGATATTCCTATCTTCCTGATGGCAGAGCCCACAGGTGAGGCGCCAGGTGCACTGACGGTCGATACGATCAGGGAGGTCAATGAGTATATCTATATCATGGACGATACCCCGGAATTTATTGCGGGCCGCATTATTGCAGCGGCAAACCGGTACAAGGAGAGCCTTTATCCCCCTTTTTTCGGTGCACTCGTCAAGTTCTCAAAGGATTTTGAGTACTCATGGCATACACCCGGGCATGCAGGAGGTACGGCTTTCCGCAAGTCCCCTGCAGGACGGATGTTCTACAAGTTCTTCGGGGAACAGCTCTTCAGGTCAGACCTCTCGATATCGGTCGGTGAACTTGGGTCCCTGCTTGATCATTCGGGGCCGCTTGGTGAGGCCGAGCGGTATGCGGCGAAAGTTTTCGGCGCTGATATGACCTATTTCGTGACAAACGGTACCTCCACGGCCAACAAGATCGTATTCTTTGGCCGTGTGACAAAGGATGATGTCGTCCTGGTCGACCGTAACTGTCACAAGTCAGCAGAGCACGCCCTCACGATGACTCATTCTGTTGCGGTTTTCATGATACCCAGCCGGAACCGCTACGGGATCATCGGGCCGATCCCCCCCGGTGAGATGACTCCCGGGATGATCAAATCGAAGATCGATGCATGCCCGACGACGAAAGGCATCGGGAACAAAAAACCGGTTCACGCGATTATCACCAATTCAACCTATGACGGTCTCTGCTACCATGCAACCCAGGTTGAGGAACTTCTTGGGAAGAGCGTGGACAGCATTCATTTCGACGAGGCCTGGTACGGGTATGCCAGGTTCAACCCGCTCTACCGTGAACGGTTCGCCATGCGGGATGGGGCGAAAAATCCGAAGGGACCGACCGTCTTTGCTACGCAGTCGACCCATAAACTACTGGCAGCTCTTTCTCAGGCGTCCATGGTCCATGTCAGGAACGGGAGGATCCCGATAGAGCACTCCAGGTTTAATGAAGGTTTCATGATGCACAGCTCCACCTCACCGCTGTATACCATCATGGCATCACTGGATGTCTCAACAAAGATGATGGACGGAGCGGCCGGGCGGGTCCTCACCACGGAATCTATTGAAGAAGCAATCAGGTTCCGGCGGACCATGGCACGGATCCATGAGGAAGTCAGCGGGGGTAAAAAATCCAAAGACTGGTGGTTCGGGATATGGCAGCCCGATACTGTCACCGATCCAAAAACTAAAAAGAAAATCACGTTTGCGGATGCATCAATTGAGGTACTGCGCGACAACCCGTCTGCCTGGGTATTGCACCCTGGTGAGAAATGGCATGGTTTCGGGGGACTACCCGATGATTACTGCATGCTCGATCCCATCAAGGTTACCGTGACGATGCCCGGGGTACATGATGACGGGTCCCTGGATACATGGGGGATCCCGGCTGCGGTGGTAGTCAAATTCCTTGATACCAGGGGGATCGTCAACGAAAAATCAGGTGACTACATTATCCTGTTCCTCTTCTCGATGGGTATCACGAAGGGTAAATGGGGGACGCTGATCACCGAGCTCTTCGAGTTCAAACGTCATTATGATGAAAAAACCCCGTTAGAAGAGATTTTCCCCGATCTTACGGGTGCCTATCCGGATCGGTACGGGGGGATGACCCTAACCAGTCTGACCGATGAGATGCACACATTCAAGAAGGAACACAGGATGTGTGAGCTGCTGCAGGAAGCATTCTCCATTCTCCCGGAACCGGGCGTCAGCTATGCCGATGCGTTTAAGAACCTTGTTAGAGGGGATGTGGAACAGGTCCCGGTCTCAAAGGCGGGTAACCGGATTGTGGCGACCGGCATTGTTCCGTACCCGCCTGGTATCCCGCTCCTGGCCCCCGGGGAACGGACCGGGAAACTAAACGAGCCCCTGCTCCAGTACCTGAAATCCATGCAGGACTTCGATACGCAGTTCCCCGGCTTCGAACATGATACGCACGGGGTTGAAATTATCAAAGGCGAATATATGATGTATTGTATCAGGGAGGGACGGTAAATGGGCGAAGATGCCACTACGGCCCAGAAACCCGGCCTCGCGCCGAAGAAGGTGCTGGGCATTTTTGCACTGGCGATGATTAACGTCGCTGCGGTGCTGTCTATCCGGAATTTCCCGTCAATGGCCGAGTTCGGGTGGTCATCCATAGGGTGGTATATTATCGGGACTATCCTGTTCCTGATCCCGCTCTCTCTGGCGGGAGCAGAACTGGCAACGATGCTTTCCGATAAAGGAGGGGGTGTGTATGCATGGTGCAAGGAGGCATTCGGCACCAAAGGGGGCTTTGTGGCAGTCTTCTGCGAATGGTCAAATAACCTTGTCTGGTTCCCGACTGTTCTTGCATTCATCGCATCAACCCTCGCGTTCGCCATTTCACCCGCCCTTGGGACTAACGCGGTCTACCTGTTTGTCGTGATGATGATTGCATTCTGGGGCACGACGGCAATTGCCTACTTCGGGGAGAATGTATCCTCTAAGTTCCAGAACGTCGGTGTGATACTTGGCAGCATAATACCCTCCATCCTGATCATCGGGCTTGGAGTATACTGGATCACCTCGGGTTCAGCGATCGTACTTCCCCCGTTCACCTGGGCACAGGTAGTACCGACCTTTGACCTCTCAACCCTGCCATTCTTCGCAACCGTTATTCTCCTCTTTGCCGGTATGGAAATGGCGGGATTCCATGCACTCGAGGTCCGGAACCCCAACACAGATTTTCCGAAGGCAATGGCAATATCGGCAGTTATCATATTCTTCTGCACGGTCATGGCAACGCTGGCCATCGCCTTTGTCATTCCTGCTAACGAACTCAGCCTGTCAGCAGGCGTCATGCAGGCAATCCAGTACTTCTTCGACGCACTCGGTATACCCGGGGCTGTCGCCCCGATGGCGATCCTCATCACGATCGGGGGAGTTGTCTCTCTTGCGGCGTGGCTGATTGGACCGGCGCTCGGGCTCGGGGTGGTGGCACAGGAAGGGAACATGCCACCCATTTTCAACCGTACAAACAAGTACGGTTCACCCGTTGCGGTGCTGTTTATCCAGGCACTGATCGGGACGTTTGTCTCCCTGCTCTACATATTCCTGCCGTCGATTAACCAGGCATACTGGGTCCTCTCGGCAATGACGGTAGAACTCCTCTGTATCGTGTACCTGCTTGTGTTTGCATCACTGATCAAACTCAGGTACAGCAGGCCTGACGCCCCGCGACCGTTTAAGATCCCCGGTGGAATACCCGGTATCTGGCTGATCGGTGGCATGGGTGCATTCGGCGTGATTTTCGCCTTTATCGTAGGGCTCATGCCTACGGGGGGTTCCTTCACTGCGGGCCAGACTGTCTCCTATGTTGTGGGAATATTGATTGGCACATTCCTGCTTGCTGTTCCTCCGCTGATCTTCCTGAAACTGAAGAAACCCAGCTGGATCGAGACCGGCAACAAGGAGGGGTGAGTTGAAATGATGTTATTTCGTTCTGCTAATCAAAAAGGAGGTAGTATATGAACGAAGTCGATAATTCAGCATGGGCAGTTATGCTCATTCTCATATTGATAATCCTGCTTCCGGTTGGCTGGATAATGGTTGTATCAACCCCTGAACCATATCACATCGTAGCCGGGGAACCGCTGCGGGAAGCGCTGGAAAACTCCGGGATAACCGTAGTAAGTGCTGTTGACTCCACATTGCCACTTCCCGGTGCAACTGGTGGGAAAATCTACACCATATCAGATGAAAACGGGAATCTGATTACCATTCAGACCCAGTCATTCGATAGCGCCGGATCAAGGGATGCAGCCATCCTGCTCCACAATGCGCAGTCCGTTGGAAAAGGTAAGCCCGTTGAGGACCTGGTCGTTGTCGGGAATCACCTGATCTTTATCAGGCCGGGCACGAGCGGGACAATAAAAAAGGTCCTGCCTGAACTTCAGAAGGTAAAATTACGGTAGAACATTGGACTATTGGTCTCCCACCATTTTTTAGGCCGGATTTGTGAGATATGTGACTGCAGGCTCATATATGGTAAGGAAAAAGGGTGGTATTCAGATGTTTGACTGGAGTTTTTAATACCCGCCGGTTAATTATTTCTCTGTTCCAGTCCCGGGCCCCGGGGAATCCAGGCAGTTACAATTACCTTCCCGCTCTCCGGTACCCCCACAACACCCATCATCTCCGCAGGTGACCTCTTTTCTCCCGGTAAGGGCTGCATAGATCATGGCATAGGCGCAACCGACCCCGCTCTCAACGGTGATTGCACCTGTCGGGCAGTTTCTCTGGCAGGCCCCGCATTCCATGCAGCGTTCCGGTCGCTGGAGGGATGCCCGCTCACCGTGGACTGAAAACACGCTGTGTGGGCAGACTTCGGAACACCGTTCACACCCGATGCATTTATCCGGATAAAACAGGAGCGTGTTGTTGGTATACGAATTAAACATCATCATGTCACCACATCTCAAGGAGTTTTGTTAATCCAAGCAACATTGCACAGGCAGCCCCTATGGCTGCAAACCCTGCCATGTATGGTATATATAGGTAAATTTCCCGTTTTACCCCTGTCCTGGAAGTGTAGGGGGTACAACCGGTAAAATTCAGGGCAAGATAGGCCGTTATTATTGGTAGTGTAAAGAGTATCGAAATTACTGCGGTAACACCAACCCACAGGGGTGTTCCCTGGCTGGTAAGGAAGGCCAGTGCGGCAAAAGGGGTTGCAACGATAATTCCGAGGGCCAGCCCTTTTGTGCTGAAGTCTGCAGTAGGAAGATAAGGGAGCAGTACCGGAAAAACCACCGTCCCTGCAAGGACTGCAGCGAGAAAACCCATTGCAGGCAGCCATCCTCCGGCGAACCACAAGGCAATTGCTGCAATTATCGCATAAAGGGCAGCACTCCGAAGTTCAACAGGTATAAGGACGATCCTGTCCCGAAGGTCAAACTTCACTTTCCGCATTTCAGGGGTTGCAACTCTCTCTCTGAGGAACTCAGGGAGATCGGCTGCCCGAACAGGGCCATATTCGACATGGAACCCGGTTGCCTTGTGGACCTCGTGGGCGGCAACACCCGGGGCACCGAGTTGCGGGAGGATTAGGCGGTGGTGGTTTACAACCGAGGAAAGGCCTGTTTTGTGGATCCGGGTTACCAGTTCTTCTGTTCCGAACGTTCCCTTCCCTGCAGCACACCAGACATTGATCCCTTTCGTATCCAGCACGAGGATATAGGTGTCCAGGTCGCCAAGCGATGCCCGTACCGCGTCAAAACTAAGGGTATAGTTTGCCGTCACAATTACGGGGGACCCGGGGCCGGGAGAACCGACTGAGTAGAGCCCTGGAGGCACACGGTGGCCTGAACGGTCCTGGCCGAGCCTCGCAAGAACATGTCCCCGGGTATCCCTGGATGTCAGCGTACTGGATACAGGGGTAATAACCGGGGGTCTGGATACATCCGGGTTATCCTGATCCTGGATTTCGCTTTTTAACTCATTTCCATTACTATTGCAGGAACATCCACATGATGGACTCTCATCCGTGTCGGGGGCACCTGGAGCCACTTCAGGGTTGGTTGTGGCCGGACAACATGCGCCCGGCCCGCAACCGCAGGAACTGGTACCTTTTCCAGGTAGTAGCGGATCATTACCTGGCATGAGTCAGGCCTCCCCGAAATCCCCGATAATATCTTTCATTACGGGCGAGAGAGCGCTCCTGACCATGTTGGTCAGCTGGTCAGCGTGGATGAGCATTACACAACAGACATCTCCATCTTTCATGCAGCTGACAAGTGCCAGCCTGTCCCCGGCCCCCATCCGTGCCGTTTCCCGTACCTCCTTCGGGATAACGATCTGTCCCCGTTCATCGACAGTCAGAATTGCCTCGATCCTGCAGGAATCTGCATATTTTTCTCTGCAGCCATAGTCCACTGGATCCTTTTTCTTCATTCATTACTCCGTTCTTATGGTTGGTGTCATACTAATATAAGATTATCCGAAATATCAGAATATTCAGATATATCAAATAAATATGGAAATAATTCATTAAGACCAGACAAGAATGCCTGTTTCCCATCGATATTTTTATCAATGCAGGCACCACCAATCTGATTAAGGTTGTTCCTGCATTCCCCGAAGTGATGACTTCCCAAGGAAGACCAGGTACATCTGTGTGATACCATGAAAACCCTCCTGCTGTTTCTTGTAATGGCCCTGGTGATCGCTGCGTCCGGTACAGTCAGTGCGTCACAAGGGACAACCCTCACCCTGAGTCCGCCAGGTGTAACCCTGCTGCCTGGTTCAACCGTGACATATGAACTGAGTATTAACACGCTCCCTGCCGGGCTGTCGGGTTACCAGCTGGACTTCCAGCTGACCAACCCCTCGGTAGGTAATATCACAGGTGTTTCATTTCCTACATGGGCAAAGCTTGGTAAAACCAGCAGTCTCCCTGCCGGGCGTGTAACGGTAAGTGCCGTGGACCTTGGCAAAGCAATCTCGGACGGGGCAAGCGGGACGACGCTCGTGAAGATAACCGTGGAAGCGGTAGCAGCCGGTACTTCAAATGTGAAAATACAGAATGTCAGGATCGATGATGACCATGGAGGGTATATCAACCCGGATACGCCAACTGCGCAACTGGTCGTAAAGCCGGGTGGAATATCGGTGACAAGCCCTTCAACTGCCGTGGTGACCACTGCAACACCTGCTGTTACCGTAACTGCAGATGTTGTGACAAACGCCATCACGCCCCTGCAGACAGCTCGAGGAAACACCTGTTGTGTTTTCAGTAACTTCTGATATTCCGCCTGATTATCAGGTAGAGGGTGCAACAGCCCCGCCTTCGTCACTATTGGGGAAGGTCCCGAGGTGGGTGGTGTACGTCATAGGGCTTATTGCCCTGGTTGCAGGGCTTTCGCTCCTGTTCCTGGCAGTTACCAAGAGAATATAACCCCTGGAATTATTTTTTTGCTTCGTCGATTCCCTGCGTACCGTCAAAACAGGGAGCTGAAAGAGACAGGAAAGTGTATCACCTCCTCCCTGGCCCACCCCCATTTAGCTATTCTTGGACAGGGTTTCGGCGAAGGCTGATTAAATTCAGAGTATTGTGGGAAATCGTCTCTATCCCAACCGGGGTCGACAAAGCGGCGGGCCATGAGTCCCGGGAGCGTGACGAAATTTTGGAATTACCAATCTGCAAGATAGATTGAGAGGATTTCCCATGAAAACAGGTATGATGCCAGAAGGCCACAAGCATACAGAATGAAATTGTCCATGGGATTTTCATTGGAAATGCCTGAAAGGCCAGCAATATGAAGAGATTTTGAACGTAGCATTTTCAAATCGTCCGGGTATGACCGTCCCGTTCATGTCTGTTTCTACAGAGCGCACTATTCTGTAAATTCGGTTAGAGGATTACTAAAGAGCCGGAATGCCAATTAATCATTTAGTTTCCGGAATACTGCTGTCTGAACCCATGGTGCTACACTAATATCCCACTCACTGAACAGAACGAATGGGGAAAAAATATTCTACCCGGGATTATACCGGGTTAAACCTGGATGCCGGAAGTGACTGCCCGAAGGTGGATAAGGGCACAGGGGTCTTCACGCTCGGGATAATTACGGTCCTGGTTGCCGTATAGGTGGTGGGGATGTATTGGTGTTGCAGTAATGCCTGTTTATTCTCCGACAGAACAGTTCCCTTTTCAACCGATTTCACAGCAGAAACTGCCGGAACTTTTTTGATCGTCGTGTTCAGGTAACCTGCCGGGACCACGCGTCGCATTACGGGAACAACACGGGCAATTGCCTTTATTTTGCTGTCGTAGTTCTGAATTGCGCGGGTTGCGGCGGAACTACTCATTGAGACGAATAATGAGGCCGGGGTCGCTGCATCGATAAGTCCGTGATTGGAGATCCGTTCCGATCGGAGCTGGAATGTCTCAAGGTCATACGCAAGGCGGCGGGTCAGCCCGTTCTGTTCGGTGAGTATCACCATTATACCGATCTTCCTGTCCTGGCCCATGATGAACACCACGTTATCGATTTGTGAATCAACATACTCTTTTTCAGCAAGCCCGCGGACTTTCAGGATTACCTGATCGGAGTCAAACGAACGGGGTGACTTCCCTATGCTGATAACGGGCTCACCAGCCAGCTTATTCCCTGCAGCATTGACCTGTCCTACAATTTTTCCGTCTTTGTTTATCACATCATACAGGTAGGAGTAAACAACTCCGGACTGATCGTAGATAATTATCGGTGCCTGTGACAGTGATGCCCCTTTCCATAAGGCAGCCGAGGAACCCAGCTTGCCCTGTGCCACGTATGATAATAGTGCGGAGTTAGCATTATCCCTGGCAGCACTTAAGGGAATTACCTGGGTTTGAGCATAATTCACGCTCACGGCAGCGGCGGTACCTACAAAGAGCAGGACGATCAGTATTCCGGCAATTAGGATCTTTCTCATGGTTTTAACCTCATCATTGCGGGTTGTATTCCCCGATCGGGGGTGCCCGGATTGCTTATATTGAGATATATACTCTCATATGCCTTAAAATGATAGTACAGTCACGCTAATGTCTGGCATTATTGTTTCAGGCTCGAGATGGCCTTATGTTACCTCTGTCCATGTCATTACCAGTACCCGCCAGGTACCAGGGTAATAGATCGGGATGCTCTAAAATGAGACTAAATCAGAAATAAAGGTTAATTTCTGGGATTTAATGGGTTCGTGGGACAAGGGAGATTAGATATGGTTCCACATCGTTCTATCTTTTTGAAAGACCTCTGTCCGCCGACGGAGGCCAGGTTGACCGAGATGTACCCGTTCATCGTTTCAGTCCCCCACGGGGGTACAACAATTCCTGATGAGGTTATCGGCCGTATCGCACTGAGCAATGAGGAGGTCACATTTTATAGTGACCCGGGAACACGGGAAATTTATAACTTTGGTTCACGGGTTGCTGCGTTTATCGATACTCCTGTGTCGCGGCTGGTTGTCGATCTCAACCGCCCACCATACCACCTGGCGCCAAAATACCCCGATGGTGCGATCAAATCCGCGACCGGGTTTGGCACACCGGTATACAGGAATGAACGGTTCCCGGATATCAACCTGGTCCATCGGCTTATGGTGAAATATTTTTTTCCCTACCACGAGGCGATCGACCGGCTTATTGATCAATGCCAGGTAAGGATTGCGTTTGACTGCCATAGCATGCTCCCGGAAGCGTTACCAGACCGGGATGAAAAGGGAACGCTCAGGCCACTTATCTGCCTTGGAAATAATGGTGACCTGAACGGGGCACCGCGTCCGGGAGTGCTGTCCACCTGCCCCAGGGAATTGATCCAGGACCTTGCGAAACATTTCAGGAACGAATTTGGGAATGAGGGGGAGGTATTATTCAACAGCCCGTATGCGGGGGGCTTCATCTCCATTTCTCATCGCTGGCACCGGGATATCCCATGGGTACAGATCGAGGTTAACCGGGGATTGTACGAACGTGAAACAGGAGGTCCGGATCAACCAGGTTACGTGGACACATCAGCGGTAAAAGAATTACAGGGACGGATATGGGATGTACTGGCCGGTTTCTGGGATGATGCCGTATAGGTTCATCAGTCCCCGGGCAACAACTGGCCTCATCAATACAGGCTGTAATCACTTTCACGCCGCGTTACTCCGCTTTATATGCAGGGAAAGGTCATGTATCGCTGAACGATGACACCCGGAAAAGGAGCATACCTCAGGCAGATTACCAACTCGCTATCGACTCATATGCGGTCTGTTGAGATAGGTCGCGAGCTGGAGGGAAGTTCACCGCCCTCCGTATTTATCGGCAGCCATGCCTATCCAAAGGTCTATGCCGGCCCGGTCATTGCTGCATTCCACGGGGATACGAGGATCCTGGACTCCCCGGAGTCATGGATCCCCGCCGGGATTACCCAGGATGAGATAATCAGGTACCGGTTGTCCCTGGTCCGTGGGAAACAACGGGTAGCGGCAGATGATATCGATAATCGGTTCGTGGAAAAACTCCAGGAAATAGCTCTCTCCTCGTCATCTGTCGAGAGCGATGTCACTTTTGAAACCCCTCCTGCCGGTATGATGTTCTCCGAGGAATCGTCACCCCATGGTCCCAGTGCAAGAATGGAACAATTTGAAATTGAAAAAGGGCGGTGGGACCCCGACCTCGAGAGGGCCTACCATGATACGGATCTTGGTGCATCCGGGGCAGTTATAGACCTGCACCGCCAGGGTGTCCCGTTCTCCAGTATTCAGAAGGCATTGTCTGCCGGGACAATGGGTACGGGAAGGAAAAGAAAGCTGGTCCCCACGCGCTGGTCAATCACAGCGTGCGATACTATAATCGGGGACCATTTACTCTCCCGGGTCAGGCAGCATTCCCCAATCGACTGTTACCGTGTCCATGAATTTGACAGCCTGAATAACCATTATGCGGTCCTGCTGATGCCCACGGTATGGCAGTATGAATGGATCGAGGCGTTTCTGCACGTGCTTGGCCGCGAGGAAATGATCTTTGCGGATCATGAGGGAAACCGGAAAAAACACGGGTATTCTACTGTCGGAGGGTGTTATTATTCATGCAGGATGGCGGTCCTCGATGCCCTTGAAAAAGAAGGAAAACAGGCAGGGGCGATTATACTTCGTGAAGCCCGGCGGGGGTATATTCCCCTCGGTGTTTTTAATGTCAGGGAAAATGTCAGGCACGCTATGGCGTCATCACCAAAGGAGTTTGACGGAATATCGGGTGCACTCCATTATCTCACGTCCGGTTTCTCACTCCCGCCCGCCAGGTTTTACGAGGAAAGTACCCTTCTATCCGGGCTTGGGAAAGGGCACCAGTCCACACTGTCAGCATTCTGTTAATAGTAACATGTGATGATATGGATTTTTTTACCATTCTGGTCAATGCCCGATCGTCATTAAAAATCACCCTGGTAACGGTGTGGTGTTATGTCAGCCATACAAAAAATTTCCGGGATGCCCTCCCGCCTTGCGCATGTAAACCCCCCACCTGAATAATCAGGTGGCTTCCAATTATCTGGAATACCAACTGTTCCCAGGGAGCTGGTGTAAACAGGAAGCAGGAGACTTATCCGGATGGCTAAAAAAAAGAAATCCCCTCGTTCACCCTTATGTTTCCCGGGTAGCTGTTCCGGTTCCTCCTTCACACCGGTGTGACAGTCACTTTATAGGACTTGACTTTCCCTGAATCCTGTCCCGGGTATTCGATGGAAAATCCCCATGTACTACCTGGATCGAAGTTATCTGTCGAAGCTTTTGAAATCGCGATTACATTATTATTTGCGTCATAGAATTTTATCTGGACCTCTGCATGAGGGACACTTGTTTTTCCTTCGTTCTTTGCAATCCCCGTAATAGTAAGTTTGCCCACCTCCGGCCTTGCTTCATTATATTTAAGAATTCTGAGATTTGGAGCTTCGATCACTGTTTCAGACACGATCCTGTCGTCATACGGGGCAGAAACTACTGGTGGAATAACCGGTGTCTGTACCGGTGTACCTGTGGCGCTGGCTGAAGGTGGTAACGTTACCGGGGTCACCGGGGTTGTAGCAGTCACAGACGGAGTCACTGGTTTTTTCTGGGGGGGGTCCGAAAGACAGCCACTTGAGAGTATTACTGCCATAACCGCAAGGAGGAGGAACAGGGTGAGTGATTTCATATGGGAATCTTATTCTGGAACTACTTAAACCGAAGGGTCTGTATCATGAGATGGTGACCTTACGAATTCCGGGTCAGGGGATCTGTATTTTGCATCATGGCACGCTGCTGCCTGAATGGGGGATGCCTGGTTAATTGCAGTTAAAGAAGCCGGGACTTGGTGTGTGGTGGATCCGGCGTAATTATCAGGGTGGAATGAGAAAAAAGGCGGAAAGAGCAAGGGTTCGGTGGTCCCGGGTGATTCCGGCAGTGTCCGGTGGGAAGGGGAGAATTTTTGCACCCCGGTGTCAAGAGACTATTGATACAGTACCATGCGGAAAAAATCTGGCCTCTTTATCAGGGAGTCTGTAATTGGTCTTGGATTTCTTTCAGGGTTATGGACCGCGATTGGAATTAATCCCCAGACCGTCCTTCTCACCCTTGCAGAGCGTTCAGCGGACGAGGTACTGCATGATCCATCTGTCAGATTTTTTTTCGTGGTATTGCCGACAATCCTCCTCCTGCTCTCCGTGATTACTGCCTATAAAAGGGGCAGGGTTGCCGGGCTTGTATCCGTATTTTTTGCCTATGCCGGTGGTCTCGTGGTCCTTGAATCCTTGTACCTGTCAGGGGTCCTGCTTGTTATTGCGATACTACTGGGAATTTTTGCCACGTCCAAATGGCGTTAGCAGATAGTATTTCCTGCAGCACATGAGTCCCGCCCACCCGGAATTCGCGAATTGCCGGATACCTTGAATTCCCGGGTGATTTATACCTGGTCGCTGGCTGTGCTGCAGTACGGGCATTTTTCCCAGATGGCAGTGTAGAGGATACCCAGTAACGGATAGCTGATCAGCCCGTTCAGGATCATATCAATATAGAATCCAACCGGGTATTGCATCGTGGTGATAATGATAAACCCACTGGGTACCGTGAGGAGCAGGAACATCAGTACTCCGAACATAAGCCCTTTCTCAACATGTGAGCCCTGCAGTGAACCCCGGACAACTGAGAACACATAGGTAGTGATGAATGACAGGAGGACCGGGTACAGGTAATAGAGCATCATGAAGGGGTCTGTTGCAGATCTCATACCTCCAATATCAAATATGTTGAATGGTGCAATCACCATGGTAATTGCAGAGACCAGAAATAGCGTTATATAAAGAAGCACTGAACCGAGAACCCACGAGATAATGAATTTTTTCCATTCCATATGAATTACCAGGTATCCAGTTTTTTAATTGCTCGTATTAAATGTGCCCATGCGGGGTGTGAATGTGATCCCTTCCGCTCCAGGCGTCCGATGGCCCCGGCATTTGAGATCAGGACAAATAATGCAATATGACCCCCCAAACGCCGTGGAACTCAATTGTAACCCGATTGAACCAGGCCTATCGTATCAATATATACACCATTGAAATGACATTCGAATTGCAGCAGGGGAGTGTCCCGGGGTGGCACAGGTGCTCCTGATGTTGCGGGTGGTATGGAGCGCGTGTCCCGGGGAGATCAGTTCACAACCACAGGTTAATGCTGCTCCATGAACCACCGGACCGGGAAAAAAACCGGGTAATGGATGCTTCTTTTTCCCAGTATCAGATGACGCCTGAGGCCCGGAGGAGCGCTTTCCGGATGATAAGATCCGGGACACTCTGATAGGGAAGATCTCTGTGTGAAAGCACGGGAAATGTAACCGGGGTGTCCATTTCGCACCTTCTCCCTTCACAATGCCGTTGCTCTTCTGCCACTTCAACAAGGAGGGCCCCGAGTGGTCTCCCGTTAAGAGTGACCTGGCTTTGCCCACCCCCTGCACTGGTTACTGGTCTGGATGTGAACGTAAGGACAATACCCTCCTGTTCGAATGCCGGCATGAGTTCTTTCAGGAGTTCACAGAAGGTCTTTTTGGTATCTGATGTGATCACCGGGACTTCAGCGAGCTCAGGTGTGTGGTCCCAGCATATCTCAAGCGTTCTGGTCATTTGTTAACTACCTGATATAGTACGGGCTATGATTATGAACCCGTAGGGTGGACACGCCAGGTCCGTTTAATTGCCACTTCCGGTCCAGGGACAACCCGGATATCCCAAAAACTCCCATCGTGCTGGTCAGGAAAATTAGCTCTGTTTTGAATTATTTGTACAACATTGTACAACATTATACCATAATGTATATATAATTGCAAATTAAAGATGAAAGTATATGAAAAGCATGCCCTCATCCGTGGAGAAAACAGCCGTGCGGTACCCGGAAAGTCCTGGAAACTGCCACGCAAAGGTGATGCCGGTGGAATGGTAACTCCAGGCGGAATACATGATCTTATCAGCCTGACAAAGACTGAATTCTGCAGGCTCGCACATCAGTCAGTCAGACCGGTTATTATTCCCCTGAGTATTACAATCCCCCAGACCGGGATATCCCCGGTTGACCTCTATAACGGTCTTACTGGATCGCATAAGGGAACTGAGGGTTCAGGCCCAGCGGGTGCCCCGGGATTTCTTCTTGAATCTATGGACCGGGACATAAGGGCGGAATCATACTCATTTCTTGGAATCTCCCCTGTCCTCCAGATCTCGATCGGTACGGCCGTCAGTATCACCGGTGACGCTGACCTTGTTACCCTGGTTGAAAACGTCTGTGGAACGAATGCAATTGAAACGATGAAGGCGATATCAGGGGTATTTACATATCTGCCATCTCCGGTCCCGCGTTTCTTTGGTGGATTTGCGGGGTATTTCTCGTATGAC
This sequence comes from uncultured Methanomicrobiales archaeon, assembly GCA_963758915.1. Classification (GTDB taxonomy): domain Archaea; phylum Halobacteriota; class Methanomicrobia; order Methanomicrobiales; family Methanospirillaceae; genus CAIKOD01. The sequence continues at coordinate 292,813 of CAVWXH010000003.1, read as the reverse complement.
CTCGTTTACTCCCTCATTCCGGGAATTGGCCCCACCAGGCACCTGCCAGGTACCGGATCACCTGTTGCCGAATTCATGCTTTGCACTGACTGTGTTGTATTTGATCATCGCAACAATACCCTGTCATTGATCAGCAGTGCAGTAATTACAGAAGGGATGGGGCCGGAGAATGAATATGAACGCCACTATTCAGCCCTGATCTCACGGTTTGAATTTATCTGCCGATCTCTGGAAACCCGATCTGCTGTTCCATCCGGGATTAATAATGATGGTGAACCACGTCCGTCTGGTGTTAAGGACGGGTATGAAATTTCCGGGGGAAAAATTCCTGGTAATTATGATCAGGCCGCAAATTTACCAGGTCAACGTTCAGGGAACAGGCACCCCTCTCTAAACGGAAGAATGCCCGTTCCTGGCCAGGGTAGGAACGAATTTATTCGCTCGGTGAAAAAGGTCAAAAAATATATACGCGAAGGTGAGATTGTCCAGGCGGTAATTTCAAGGAAAGAAGTGTTCCCCTTTACCGGGGAACCGCTTGCCCTTTACCGTGCTCTCCGTGAAGTAAACCCAAGCCCGTACATGTATTTTCTGGAGTTCCCCGGCCATTCGGTTGTCGGCGCCAGTCCGGAGATGCTCGTCCGGGTAGAAGGAACGAGTATTACCACCGTTCCAATCGCCGGTACTCGAAAAAGAGGGTGTACTGCTGAGGATGATGCGAACCTAGCCCTTGAACTTCTTAATGATGAGAAAGAACGTGCAGAACATGTCATGCTGGTTGACCTTGCACGGAATGATGTGGGAAGTGTCTGCAGTTTTGGCTCGGTACAAGTACCCCGGTTCATGGAAATCGGAAAATACTCCCATGTCCAGCATATCGTTTCAACGGTTACCGGGAGGATCAGGGAAGGATTGGATCGTTTTGACGGGTTAACTGCCTGTTTCCCTGCAGGGACCGTAACGGGCGCCCCTAAAATCAGGGCCATGCAGATCATTGACGAGCTTGAACCGGGATCCAGGGGGCTGTATGCTGGTGCGGTAGGCTATATCGGATTCGATAATCAGCTTGAATTTGCCATTGCAATCAGGACGGCGGATCTGAGGGATGGAATTGCCTCTGTCCAGGCAGGTGCAGGTATCGTTGCAGACTCGTGTCCTTCAAAGGAATGGACAGAGACAAACGACAAGGCGGAGGCCATGCGATCGGCTATCCGCGCAGCAGGTGGTCTGGCATGAACGTGCTCGTCATCGACTGCTATGACAGCTTTACCTACAACCTGGTCCAGCTTGTCGGGGCGCTCGGGGCAGACCCGGTAGTTGTGAAATCAGATGCTGACCCAAAAATACTAAAAAAAATACACCCCGACCGGGTAATCCTGTCCCCGGGACCCGGTCACCCGAAAGGATCCGGGCTTTGTCTTTTGGCACTCAGGACCATATCCAGGACAATTCCCACCCTCGGTGTCTGCCTGGGTCACCAGGCGATCTGTCATAGTGCAGGGGCATCGGTTGTGCAGGGCTACCACCTGATGCACGGGAAGACATCCCTTGTAAGCCATGACGGGAAAGGGGTATACCGAGGTATTGAAAACCCGTTTGTCGCAACAAGGTATCATTCACTGATAGTTGACCCGGAATCATTACCCGGGTCTCTTGAAGTCACGGCACGAAGTCTCGATGACGGGTACATCATGGGTGTCCGCCACCGGGATTACCCGGTTGAAGGTGTCCAGTTTCATCCTGAAAGCATTCTCTGCCATAACGGGGCGGGGATCATACGTAATTTCCTGTACGGGAACGGTGTTGAAGCATGAGCCGTGATCTGGTCATCAGGCAGGCGATACGATCGGTGGTGGGTGCACAGGACATCAGCCGGAAAATGGCAGGAATGGTCATGCAGGATATTATTGAAGGGAAGGCTACCGGAGCTCAAATCGGGGCGTTCCTGACTGCAATGCAGGTAAAAGGGCCATCTATCAGGGAAATTGCAGCATTTGCCCGGGTAATGAGGGCCCGGGCGGTACCTGTCTGCAGGGGACAACGAGGGACACTCCTTGATACCTGCGGGACTGGTGGTGATGGTACGGCAAGTTTCAATATCAGTACCACTGCTGCGTTTGTTGCAGCCGGTGCAGGAGTACAGGTGGTAAAACACGGCAACCGGAGTGTTTCGAGCCGGTGCGGCTCGGCGGATGTCCTCGAAACACTCGGGGTAAACCTCTCTGTCCCGCCATCCCGGAACAATGAAATTATCAGGGATATTGGCATTGCCTTCCTGTACGCCCCGTTGTATCATCCTGCAATGGCGAAGGTGGCTGCATTGCGGCGTGAGATCGGGATCAGGACAATTTTTAATCTTCTTGGTCCGCTGACAAACCCCGCAGGGGCAGATGCACAGTTGATCGGGGTATACAACCCTGCACTTACCCGGGTGTTTGCAGAAGTCCTCCGGGAACTCGGGACTCCGCGTGCCATGGTGGTACATGGTGCTGGTCTCGATGAAATCACCACGACCGGGGAGACCCGGGTGACTGAACTTTCAGGACGACGGATCACTGACCGGACAATCCGGTGCACTGATTACGGATTTGCGGAGGTGGATGCCGGGGATATTGCAGGCGGGGACGCCAGGGAGAATGCGAGGATCCTTATCGATGTCCTTTCAGGGGAAAAAGGGCCCCACAGGGAGATTGTCCTCCTCAACAGCGGTGCAGCGATCTACACCGCAGGGAGGGCCGGCTCGATACAGGAAGGAATCAGGGAAGCAATACAATCAGTTGACAGCGGGGGAGCGATGGAAAAACTCAACTCACTGGTCGATGCTACCGGCGGTATGGTATGATGCTTGATGAAATTGTTGAACGGACAAGGTCAAGAATTGCAATGCTGCCGGATCACACCGGTATCCCGGCATCCGGGCTTTCGGGGCCGGGGCGGCTGCAACAGGCAATTCGTTCTGTAAAAAACCGGAATGCAGTTATTGCGGAAATTAAGTATTCATCGCCATCAGCAGGCTGTATCAGGAGTGAGGGGGGTCCTGAGGAATTGTCCCGGATGATGACCGATGGGGGCGCCATAGCACTTTCCGTCCTCACGGAACCATTCTGGTTCAATGGCAGCACAGAGAATATTTCACGTATACGGAAAATATCCGACCTTCCCCTGCTTCAGAAGGACTTCATTATCGACAAACGCCAGATCGTTGAGAGCAGGATGCTCGGTGCCGACGCAGTACTCCTTATTGCAGGTGTGCTTGGTGACCGCCTGCCGGAATTTGTCAGCTTCTGCAGGGCGTGTGCCATTGAGCCACTGGTTGAACTCCATTCATGTACCGAGATCCCTCTTGTTGTCAGTTCCGGTGCTACCCTGATCGGGATCAACAACCGGGACCTCCGTACCATGGAAACAAATTTTACCACGACAAGACTGATATCGGAGAAACTGGGCCGGAAAGGGCTCACCGTAATTTCGATGAGCGGCATATGCTGGCCTTTCGATGTTCGGTACCTCCGGAGGTATTGCGATGCGTTCCTCGTAGGCAGCTCGATCATGGCCTCATCCAACCCGAAAAAAGTACTGGAGGGATTTGTATTCGCGTAAAAATATGCGGGATAACCACCGTAAAGGACGCTATGATGGCGGAAGATGCAGGAGCTGATGCGATTGGAATCGTTGTCTGCAGTAACTCACCGCGGAACGTTCCGCTGGAAACCGCATCAGAGATATTAGGGCAACTACGGCCTTTCACGGCAGGGGTCCTCGTAACTCACACGCAGTCCCCGGAAGATTTCAAATCTGCCCTTGACCTCCACCCGTCGGCAGTCCAGGTATCGTACCCGTTTGTATTGCGGGTCCGGGCAGGTGTTAAACTCATCCGGGTTGTACAACCCGGCGGTGCCAGACCTGGTGACTGTGATGCGGTGGTGATCGATGAGAGCCTGGGTTCCGGCCGGCTGTACAGCCCTGAATTTGCGAAGGCTGCCATCAGGGAATCGGCCGTCCCTGTCATCCTTGCCGGAGGGCTTACTCCCGACAATGTGAAGGAAGCAATAGTCAGTGTCCGGCCGTATGCAGTGGATGTTGCCTCAGGGGTTGAGATTACGCCAGGTCTAAAAGACCCGGTTCTCGTGAGCAGGTTCATACAGAACGCAAAAGGGGTGCCGGATGCCAGGTAAAAAGGGCAGGTTTGGTAAATTCGGGGGGCAGTATGTCCCCGAAGCACTAATGGCCACGCTCATTGAACTCGAGGAGTCTTACCAGAAGATTTCAAGGGACAGGGACTTCGTCCGGGAACTCAGCCACTACCTGAAAAATTATGCCGGGCGGCCAACGCCCCTGACATATTGTCCGAATATGTCTGAAGACCTCGGGGCGAAGATCTATCTCAAGCGGGAGGACCTCCTCCACGGTGGGGCCCATAAACTGAATAATACCCTCGGGCAGGCTTTGCTTGCCAGGTATATGGGTAAAAAACGGTTGATTGCCGAGACCGGGGCTGGCCAGCACGGCGTTGCGACTGCCATTGCCGGGGCTATGCTCAACCTCCCGGTCGAGGTCTATATGGGTGAGGAAGACATCGCACGACAGAGGCTGAACGTGTTCCGGATGGAACTGATGGGTGCGAAGGTGATCCCCGTCCGGACCGGATCGAGGACTTTAAAAGACGCGGTGAACGAAGCCCTTCGTGACTGGGTCGGGAACATCAGTGATACCCATTACCTGCTCGGCTCGGTAGTTGGTCCGCACCCGTTTCCCCTGATAGTCCGGGATTTTCAGACGGTTATCGGCCGTGAAGTGAGGAAGCAGTCAATGAACGCGGAAGGGCGGCTCCCTGACCGGCTGATCGCCTGTGTTGGCGGGGGGTCAAATGCAATCGGGTTGTTTCACCCGTTTATCAGGGACCCTGTTACTATGACCGGGGCTGAAGCCGGGGGTCACGGCCCAAAGACAGGTGAACACGGGGCCACGCTCTGCGGGGGTACTCCAGGTGTGCTACACGGGGCATTTTCCTACCTCCTGCAGGATGAAAACGGGCAGATCGCCGAGACTCACAGTATATCTGCCGGCCTTGATTATCCGGGTGTCGGCCCGGAACACAGCATGCTCAAGGACACCGGCAGGGTGCACTATATCGCCGTGAATGATAACGAGGCCCTTTCAGCCTTCCGCTATCTCCCCCGGAGGGAAGGGATTATTCCAGCAATGGAGTCTGCCCACGCGATTGCTGCGGCAAGAAGGATGAAAGATGAATTCACCCGTGATGAGATCGTGGTCATCAACCTGTCAGGGAGGGGTGACAAGGATGTTGCCGGGGTGGCAGAAATACAGGGGGGTTTCCAATGAGACGGATTGGAGAGACTTTTACGTCCGCCGGAAGACCGCTGTTCATCGCTTTTATCGTGGCGTGTGACCCGGATTTCGAACGTTCAGTAGCAGCAGCAAGGGCCCTGGTCGAAGGGGGGGCAGATATTATCGAATTAGGTGTCCCGTTCTCTGATCCTGTTGCGGATGGACCCGTGATTCAGAGGGCTGATGTCCGGGCACTTGCTGCAGGTGCGACCCCGGATGGGGTGTTTGAAATTGTCCGGCGTATCAGGTTGTTTTCAACGGTACCGGTGGTGCTCCTGACGTATTACAACATTATCCATCACCGTGGAATTTCCCGGTTCTACAGAGAAGCAGGGGAGGCTGGTGTCGATGGAATACTGGTTGCCGATTTGCCGGTTGAAGAGTCCGGGCCGGTAATGAAGGCAGCAGCAAAGACTGGTATCGACCAGATATATATGGTCTGCGAGACGACCTCGCCGGAAAGGCTGGAACGGATACTGGAAAATGCGCAGGGATTTCTCTACCTTGTTTCCCATACGGGTGTAACCGGTGCCTTATCCGCCCTGCCCCCCGGGACGACGGCATTCGTCCGTTATATGAGGGAAAAGACCCGTATGCCGCTCGCTGTTGGTTTCGGTGTAGCAACCCCTGCCCATGCCGCTGAGCTCCATAATGCCGGTGCTGATGCAGCAATTGCTGGAAGTGCAATTGTTTCAATTATTGAAAAGCACAGGGATGAACCGGAATGCATGAAGAACGAACTTAAAAATTATGCTGTTTCAATGCGGGCAGCCACGAATGGCCCGGGTGGAGCGTAAACGCTCTCCCGTCTGCATTCTTGCATTATCGAATTGTAATCGGAGCAGGTCTGCCTAACCATCGTTTTTTTGTAATTTTTCCCGTCTCTCTCCTGCTACCCGGAGATCGCAACAGAAAAGAACCATATGCCAAATAAGGCCATGAATACCCCGCATAACGTGTTTATTGCACGATACCAGGTATCCGAAAGCAATGTCCTTCCCTGGTGGATGGTGACCGATACCATGGTGAACCAGGCAATGTCTGCAACCCAGTGTCCGACAAGGAACGCTGCGCCGAGTATGAGCCCCCCTTCAAGGCCGGCCACAACCATTGCACTCCCTATGGATAACCACCAGACCCAGAAGAAAGGGTTTGCAAGGCTGGTAAGCACCCCGGACAGGAATACCTGCCTGATCCCCTTGTCTCCGGCGGGTCCCCCCCTGGTTCCAGCCCCGCTGGCGCCTTCCTTCAGGACACCTGAAAGGCTCATGGTACGGCTCCCCAGGATTGTCATAATCCCAAAAATTACGAGTGCAACTCCCCCGAATGCGGAAATAAATACCGAGTACTGGCCTGCTACCGTGATAAGGCCTAAAAGGATCAGGATAAAAATGACAAATTCAACAAGGCAGTGACCCGCGGTGATGACTGGTCCTGCATACCATCCATATTCAACTGATGCCCTGATGGTCGCGACCAGGGTGGGACCCGGGGTTAATGCCCCGGTAAGTCCGATTGCAAACGCGACAAGCAGCATCTCCTGGAGTGTATACACGGCTGGATCCCCGGATTATTGTTGTATCGTTTTTACCGTATGGGATATCTTGCTACCGGGAGCCGGGTGGTAACGTTTTCGTCCCGCAGTTTATGCAGAATGGGAATTCGTTGATATCATCTGACATCAATCCTCCCGATCTTATGGAGGCCGGAAATACAATCAGGCTCCTGGGGATCAGCCCCTCCGCTTTGCCCCCCGAATGCCTGTTTTACCTTCTTTTACTATACGACCAGTCTGCGTTTCATGAGGTTAACCGAGATGAGGAAAAGGGCCCCGGTAACGATAACGATCCATGCCAGGTTATAGAGCATGAAGGGAGAAAACATGGTCAGCGTGAGGCCACGGCAGATACTGACCACGTTGGTAAGGGGGAGGACCGCATAGGCGAAGACCTGCAGGGCCGGCGGAAGGACGGTTATCGGGAAGAATGTCCCGGAAAAGAGTAACATCGGTGTGATGAACAGGAATGAGGGGTAATTCAGGGCATCGATACTTGGTGTGACCGCGGTAAAACACATTGCGATGCAGGCGAACAGGAGCCCCCCGAGGAATGCAAAGGGGATGAGGAGCAGGGAGGAGGGTAAATCCACTACCCCGAACAGGACAAGTACCGGGAGCATGAGGCTCGTGTATATCATGCTCCGTGTCGCACCCCAGAGTAGTTCCCCGGCAATTACTTCTTCGATGGAAACCGGCGTCGCAATGATTGCATCAAAGGTTTTTCCGTAATACATCCTGACATAGGAACCATAGGTGCACTCAAAAAATGCCGAATTCATTATTGATACGGCGACAATCGCCGGGGCAATAAAGTCAATATAGGGGACATCCCCGATATACCCCACAAACCCGCCAAGTCCGAACCCGAGTGCAATGAGGTAAAGGAATGGTTCGATGAAGGGCGGTACAAGGTTGACCCGCCAGGTTTTCAGGAACACATCAAGGTTACGCCGCCAGACGGTCCATGCGTTCCCGGTAAGGCGGGGGACTGTGAATAATTCCCTGATCATTCTCTCAGCACCCTACCGGTCAGCTTCAGAAAGACGTCCTCAAGTGTTGCCGCCCTTGTGAGGACCTGCTTCGCATCACATTTCGCGAGGAGCTCACGGGCAACCGCCCCGGGGTTATCAGTAACGACCAGGACCCTATCCCCTGCCACTTCGTACGGGATACCCATGTCCAACAGACAGGCCACTACTCCGGGTGAATGTTCCGCCTCAACAATCCCTCCTCCCACATGGTCCCTGACGAGTTCTGCAGGCGACCCCTGGACAAGAATAGTACCGTTATTCATTATCACAAGCCGGTCACAGAGCCTTTCAGCTTCCTCGAGGTAATGCGTGGTAAGGACAATGGTATTTCCCAATGAACGCAGAAGTTTCAGCTTCTCCCAGATCAGGTGCCTTGCCTGTGGATCAAGCCCGATCGTAGGTTCGTCGAGGATCAGGAGTTTTGGCTGGTTCACAAGTGCCCTTGCGAGAATAAGACGCCGCTTCATCCCCCCCGAGAGCTTTTCGATGTTAATATCCCGTTTTTCGGTAAGCTGGACAAAATCAAGGAGTTTCTCTGCCCTCTCTTCTGCGACCTCTTTTGGGATCCCGAAATAGCGCGAGTAGACCATGAGGTTTTCAAAGGTGGAAAATTCGGTATCAAGGTTAGTCTCCTGGGGGACAACGCCGATCATTGCCTTGATCTCATGGCTGTGTGTGCCCGGGTCCATGCCGAACACAGACAGGGTACCCGAGGTCCTCGGCGATGCGCACTGGATCATTTTCATCGTTGTAGTTTTTCCCGCACCGTTCGGCCCCAGGAAACCGAATACCTCGCCAGGCCTTACCGCAAAGCTGATGGTATCTACTGCAGTAAACGGACCAAACTGCTTGACCAGGCCTGTCGCTTCGATTACCGGTTCCATAATGAGTACGATCAGATAAGGTGTTCACTCTACATCTCCTTTGCGGGAGGGAAAAAGGACCGGGGCCGGGACCACTTCCAGGGCCTCCAGGTCATAATTCTGGCGCTGAATGTGAATACAGCTGCTAAAGGCGTGATTTCAGCAGGAAGGTGGTGCTGTCCCTGACATTGATACCGATACCCGATACCGTGACGATATACGTATCCTCGATAAACCCGCCAGTCGGAAAAGAAAATGACCAGGTATTGGGCCCGCCCGTCAGACCTCTGGTCACCGTTGCGATCCCTGATACCCCGGTGAATGACTGGCTGCTGTTCTTTGGTGCAGGACCAAAGGATGACGAGACCACTTCAATAAGCAGGGGGTTCCCGGCGGAGAGAATGGTTGTCCCGTGGAGGGTTATCGTATCCCCCACGTGGTAATCCTTCATTGGTTCAAGGAAAAAAACATCATTATGCGGGATAGTAACCCCGATCCCGCTACCTGGTGACCCATTGACCTGTCCTGCAGGGGCCGTTACATCCGGGGAGGCAGTAACCATCCGGGTCATCAGCGGTCCTGACGCCGGTGTTGTCACGTTTGAAGGGTTTGGCACCTGTGAGGTACACCCTGATATCAGCATGATAACGAGGAGAGACAGAACCATGACCGGAACAAATTTCATACCTCTTCTGGGTCGTGGCACGAAATAAAAATGATCCGCACCATGACCCGGAAGTATGGTGTGTTGGACCCGAGATGACCCATGCTGCAAATCCTCTACCCAAAGTGGTAATCAAAACCGGGGTCAGAATCACTCCGGTGACGAGATTACCCTGTCTTCAAAGTACCTGTTTTTTTAACCGTATACAGAAAATAGTAGTTACCAATGTCCACCTCACGGGGTCTTTCCGGCCGGTTGATGGATATAGGGCCGGTACGTCGCCATAGCCTTATCGCCTTCTCATCATCAGTCGGGGTGACGGCCATCGGCTTTTTTGCGACGATTTACATCGCACACAATGCGGGTGCCGCGGCACTTGGCGGGTTCTTCCTCCTCCTCGCGTATGTGGGGGTCATCGGTCTTTTTACGGATGGTGGTGTCAGTGGCGCAGCACTTCAGCGTATCAGTGAGGGGGCCTCGCAGAACGAGTATTTTTCTGCACATGCTGCTGTGCGTGGGGTGCTCCTTGCCGCGACCCTCACGGTCCTTGTTGCTGCCAGGCCACTCTTTGTCGATCTCAACCAGTCAGGTCTTTTTCTCTGGCTCCTCGCCGCCCTCGTGATATCCACGGGGGCTGGCATCATATCGACGGGAGTATATGGAAGCGGGAAGGTCGGTATCCTGCAGATTGCCGACCTGGTGAACAATATAATCCGGGTAATCGTGCAGGTCATTGCGGTATACCTCGGGTACTCCTTGGGGGGGCTTGCAGCGGGTTTTATTGCCGGGATCATAGCCGGCCTGCTCATTAATATGCGGGTCCTTTCGATGAAGCCCGTAATGTTCGGACGCCGGCATATCCGGGGGCTCCTTGCGTTTTCAGGGTGGGCGTTTATCACCGGTCTTACCGGAGCCCTGATGGGGTATGCAGATACGATTCTTGTCGGATTCTTCCTTTCAAATTCTGAAATAGGGATGTACAGGACTGCATTTCAACTGGCGACCATTGCACTTTTTGTGATGTTTGCCCTCCGGACTGCACTGTATCCGAAAATTGCATCCTGGATGAAAGCCGGTGAGACAAAATCGGTAGAAACCGCACTGGCCCGTGCCATTACCTATTCACTGGCACTCGCAGTACCCGCTGCATGCGGGGCATGGGTCCTCGGCAGCAGTCTCCTCTACTACCTGTACGGGGCATCTTTTGTTGTTGCAGGACCCGCGTTGTCCCTTCTTTTCATGGTTGAGATCGTCACGGTTTTCCTCGCGCTTGAGACGATGTGTCTCGGTGCTCTTGATATGCCGAAGAGTGTTTTTATTGCAACTGCGATTGGCGCCACATCAACTATTCTTCTTGATGTACTGTTGATCCCGTGGTATGGAATTACCGGGGCCGCCCTTGCGCTCCTCCTTGGTACCGGGATTTTTGCGCTGGCGGCCCATATTGTTCTGAAAAAACGTATACAGGTCAGGATAGAAAAAAAACCGGTGGCATCGATTATTATTTCATCGTTAGTGATGGCAGTCTGTGTATCAGGTTACCAGTATGTTATACCGGAAACGAATGTCTTTATCATTGCAGGTGCTGTTGTTACCGGAATGTTGATCTATTCCATCCTCCTTATGCGGCTTGACAGTGGTATACGGGATGAAGTGCGTGACCTGGTGGCAGGGATAGGGCTCCCCTGGCCGGGCTGGTTGTAACTATATTGTCAGGCATGTGCCAGTTTGTAGTGACCTGCTGCCTTATCCGGTATCGGGGAAAAACTAATTCACCGTATTGACAGGCAGAAACATGGACCATCTTTCAAACGACCGGAAGATACTGTTCTCACTGTTTCTGCTCGGTTTTTTTGCGATATTTTCCACAACCCTCTCAAAAAGCCCGGTATTGCCACTTTTTGCACAGGCATTAGGGTCTGGCAACGCGACCCTCGGGATGATCGCTGCAGTATCCCCGTTTGCAGGGATCTTATGTTCGTTTCCCGTAGGGGTCCTGTCTGATAAAATCGGGAGAAGACGACTCCTTATCGTCTCCGGTGTAGTTTTTGTCATTGCACCCCTCCTGTACCTCTTCATCAGTGACCCGTTGATGCTTATCCCGGTCCGGTTCTTCCATGGTCTCGGGACCGCGATCCTTGGTCCTGTTGCTGCGGCATTGCTGGTCGATCGTTTTCCTGGAAGGAAGGGGGAAGTCCTTGGGCAGTATTCCTCATCCACGCTGATAGGACGGTCATTGGCGCCTCTTACCGGCGGGGTCATCCTTTCATATTTTGCCGCCTACCCGGGGCTTATTAGTTACCAGCTCGTGTATGTTGCGGCGTTCATTGCCGCAATACCCGCCTTTGCAATTACCCTCCTGTATTCTGAAAAGGGCCACCATGATGTTGTTTTCGTACCGTTTAAAGAGTTTACCCGGAGTTTTAGGACTTTTTTTGGTGACCGGGTCCTCCGTGCGACGGCTTTTGTGGAAATGGCTACCTATTTTTCATTTGGGGCGTTCGAAACATTCTTCCCTGTGTTTCTGTATGACAGGGGGTTTGCCGCATTTGAAATTGGTATTATTTTCTCGGTCCAGGTAGTATTGATGGCCATCACAAAACCATTGTTCGGCCGTATCGCTGACCGGGTGGACAAGCGGGTCCAGATACTTGTGGGCCTGTTCATGATTGGTATTTCAGTCGCTTTGATCCCATATTTCTCAAGCCTCGCAGTTTTTCTCCTGATAAGCATCACCGCTGGCTTCGGCCTCTCTCTCTCAACGGTCGCTACGGGGGCATACATTGGTGAGATTGCTGCAAAAAAGGAGATTGGTGCATCGATGGGGGCACTTTCATCGACCATGGATATCGGGCACTCCCTTGGGCCCCTTGTCACCGGACTAATCCTTGGGTACACGCTGAGTTACCAGGCCGGTTTCATGGCAGGATTTGTGTTAACACTGGTCACCGCGGTATTTTTTATGTGGTCTGCAATAAAGCGGGAAATACAATAGATCGAATCAGATTGTTCCGTTCATGCCCTGTGAGGGGGTCTCCCGTTCTCACCAGACTGCCCGGGTAAACACCGGAAAGCCGGGGACGGGATACACCATATCTGCCTGCTAGTTACGCCGGTAACCGTCGTTAATCATCTCGGTGAGCCATCGGTCAAGATAGGTGACCAGCTCGTTCTTAATTGCGAGGTTGACCGATCCAGGTTCCGGGTATACGATTTTCCTGCCATTCCGGTCCTGGTAGGTGAGGGGCTCGGCAAATTTTTTATCATGGTCGACCCTGATCTCCATATCAGGGTCCGGGACCAGAACACCATCCACTATCCTGTTACGGGCAATTGCATAGCGATCAGGTGCAAGCCGGTCGATATAGAGCGGCGTGAGCGGATCGTTTTTAATCACATCATACTCGCTCACCGAGAGTACACCGATTACATCCAGCTTGTGGTAGATCGCCCCATACACTTCTGTCATGCAAATTCAAGTCCCATTGTGGTTATATAATCTAATTCAGGGGGATGATCATAAAGGTTATCCTTCCTGTTACCGGGCCTGACCTTTTTACCGGGCTTCATCCGGCAAAATCCATGCCAGGGATGTATATGGATATCCTGTTACCGTGTTCAACAGACCCCTTTTATGGATCATCTATGATAACGATGATAGTCCTCTCCTTGAATGCACGAAATACAAAAATACGATGCTATTAACGAAAGAGAAAAATTGATTACGTGGAGGTACTGTCAGATAGTACTGTTCTCTCTCACCCGTGTGCAACTACTACAAACGGGATCACCAGGCAGGCCAGCAGGAGCAGTGGCGCAACGGTATGGATGGCAGCAGCCGCATACAACGCCTGCTTTGTTCTTCGTATCGCGCTTTTACTTTTTCCGATGACCCGGGCCTTGCAATTTTTAGTAACATACATAGCGTTCACCTGAAGGGACCGGGATTGGGGGACCTCTTTGGAGATCCCCCCATCATCCGGTCCTCGTATACTTGGTGTCCACCCTGTCCGGATATATTGGGATGATGCCACCGGTAAGCCAGTATACCCTGGTTTATGGCAGAGAGGACCTCCCGTCTCGCTGATTGAACCGGTGCTGCAGGAAATTGTCAGGAAAAAGTCATTTTTTGACGCATATGCGATATTTTTTCATGGTTACCAGTGCCGCCGCGATGACCGGGGCGACCATTGCCGGTAATAAACAGGAAGAGGCTGCGGTCGTTGGTGCAGGTGCCGGTATGGGTGCAAGTGCTGCGGATATGAGTGCGCTCTGACCTGGTGTAAGCTGCACCATGGTAGCATAGTCTGAATATCCTGCCATCCGGATGGCAATTGTGTGTTTTCCTGCCGGGACAGAAGAACGTGTGAGTGGCGTAATTCCCTGCTCCGCACCATCAAGAAAAACCGATGCACCGGAAGGGACCGAGCTCGATCTCTAGCAAAGCATAGGGACTCGGGTTTGGGCTCATGGAAAGGTTTGCAGATATTGTCGAGGTCGCACCTGCCACGATTTCAACAGTTTCTGTATATCCCTGGTAGTTGGAAAGCTTCAATTCTACGGAATGTGGCCCGGGTGTAATACCGGTAAAGGTGGCCAACTCACCGGCATGAGTAACCCCGTTGTAGGAACCGTCGATATAAATTCCCGCCCCGGCAGGATCTGAAGAAACACGCAGGTTCCCTGTTGCAGGTTCCGTAAAGGGAACGAGGGTAAAGGAGAGGTAGGTTGTCTTCCCCTCCTCAATTATTACCTGCCCGGTAAGGTCCTGGTACCCATAATGTTTCAGGGTCACAAGATGGTTTCCCGTAGCGATACTCCCTATCGCGGTTGAGGTCTTACCCTGATAGATGGCGTCGATATAGAGATCGGCGCCACCAGGGGAAGTTACTACCTGCAATGCACCGGTACTCGACAGTGGATACAGTACCGCATAAACCTCCGTGGTCTGTCCCGAAATAACCTCAACCGGCGCTGAGTAAGGGCTGAATCCCGAAAGGAATGCCTGGATAATATGCCCCCCGACCGGGACACTGGTATAGGTCCAGGGGGACATCTGTCCCGTTATCCCATCGAGGTTCACAAGTGCACCCGAAGGGTTGGATATGACTTTTATTGACCCTGTTGCCTCTGTTGGTTGCAGTGGGGCAAAAATTGGAATGCGCTGTCCGGCTACCGGATTTTGTGAGTACGACTGGGTCCATGTGATATACCCGATTTTCGACACGCTCAGGGTATGGCCGGGGTTGCTTGAACTGAATACCGGGACCGTGACGGGTGTCTCACCGACAAATTTACCGTCAAATACTACATCAGCCCCGCTGGGGCTGGAACCGACCTGGTAGTAACCATAATCCCCGGAGGGCAGGTTGGAAACCGGTTGTAAAAAGTCTGCTGTTACCCAGAATTGACCGAAAACGGAGATAATGGCTATTAATACAACGAGTAAAAAATTAGTTGATCCTGAACGCATCGGTACCTCACCTGCACATCACGGACTTCGTTTCACTGATTAATATATTGCTGCATTCCCGGGGATTGCATGATCCCATGTAAACGGACATGATGCCGGAAGGTCACAGGTAAACAGGATGAAAATTGAAAACCCCAGCTGGCAATTTCATGTGTATGTTTGTGGCCTTTTGGCATCATGCCTGTTTTCATAGTAACAATCCTGGTAAAACCTCCCTGGAAAAGACAGGTTCACAATAAATCACGGGACTGATCCGGCATGTATAATGCCGTAAAAATTTGTAATATTTCCAGGACTACCGCTCTGCCTGTTCGCCCGGATGCAGGGGGTGGTGAATCATAAACTGTGTAATATCGAAAGTTTTTGCAAATGGTATGCGCGCATCCATTTTTTTAGTAAATCAAGATTTCTTCGGCAATAATCTAAAAAATTTTCAGGTGATTTACCGTCTGACCTGGTCAATGATAGAATGCTCTTATCCTGTTATTACTTCAATAAATCAATATTATGTAAAAACAAGTGTTTTTAATTAATTTTTAATTATAATATTTTTTATAAACATTACAGTTGTAATAAAAAAAATATTGCATACAATTTTAATATTTATAGTAATTTTAATAAAAAATTTATTTTTTATTATGGATACATTTATTACATTCAACACAAAATCTATTTTTGTGGCAAAGACCGTCTCGGTGACAGAAGCGGCGTACGATGCGCTTGTATCCATAAAACGGGGGAAAATGACGTTCTCCGATGTGATCATGAGCATGTACAACGATCTGTACGGGACAGTGGACGAAGAAGAAGAAGAAAAAGATGCGAAGCCAAAGCCTGGGAGAATGAAGAGATGACTGAAACAGACATCTCGGATATCAGCAACCTCCTGCATGATCTCGCCACATCGGGGATGATTACCATGAGCAAGGCAGATGATTTCATCTGGCTTCTCAAAATGAGAATCGCCCTGATGGAGATCGAATTCGGCGAGCACGATGCTGATCACCCCTCACCCGCCAGTCCCAGCTGGCATTTCTATCGTCCATTGCCTGGTGTAAACCAGGAAACGCCAGTCTGACCACACCGCTCATCTCGCTCACTTGAAGATCGGTAAGCAACGTTAAGCAATGTAAGCACAAGACCTTTCCTAATAACGGGGTGCCCGGCCGCGGAAGAGCGGTCCCGGTTCCGGGTGCCCCTATCTTCGCAACCTGCCATTGATTTCGGCCTGCTACCTGCTCTCCCGGAAACTCCTATTCCTGGTGCCCGTTGTAATAAATGCAGGTATTGAGAAAAAGGAAAAAAGATTTTTTGGAAAGCCCTGGTTAACCCCGGAGCTACTCCTGATTTTCCGCTTTACTTTCTGGCTTTGGTGGTTTGACATAGGTAATATGGAAGAGTTCGGCCCCGGGTTGTACTGTTACGCAGGGGGTATACTGCGTATCCATGGTGAGACATTTTACAGGGCATGTTTCCACGCACGAATTGCATACGTTGCAGCGAAGACGGTTAATCTGCCAGGTTTTCTCCTTTGGTTCCACGTATATTGCCTGGCTCGGGCATTTCTTCTGGCAGATCCTGCACGAGATGCACCTGCTAACATCGATTACCACGTGTCCCCGTGACAGGGGTGTTATTTTTGCTGATTTTACGGGATACATCAGGGTTGCAGGCTTTCGGAAGACGCTCCTTGCAACAGTCCCTACCATCTCAAAAATTCCCATTTCCGTTCACCTCTCCGCACACCCGATGCACGGGTCTATTGAGTGGACAATTACCGGCACATCTGCAAGTTCGCAACCTTTCAGCATGGCAACGAGTGGGGGTATGTTCGTGAAGGTCGGCGTCCTGACACGTGACCGAACAAGGTTCTTTGTCCCGTTGCCTTTCACGTAATGGACCAGTTCTCCCCGTGGCTGTTCAACCCGTGTGAAGTATTCACCATCCGGGGCCCCGGTCACTTTAACCTCAACCGGCCCGTCAGGGATTTTCTGCACTGCCTGCCGTATCAGGTCAATTGATACAAACATCTCCTTTGCCCGTACGGCACACCTGGCATAACAATCCCCTTGTGTCTCGACAACAGGTTCAAAGTTCAGTTTGGAAAACGCAGCATAACCAAGTTTCCTCGCATCGATTGACCACCCGCTTCCCCGGAGTGTCGGGCCCACCGCACCATACTCGTACGCCTCTTTCTTTGGCAGGACACCTACCCCGCAAAGGCGGGATTTGATCGAACTGTCCCTGAGGAACACCTCTGTCAGTTCTTTCATCTCTTTTTCAAGTTCATTGAGTCCTGAGACCATCTGGTCAAGTTTCTCGCTGCTGATGTCCCGCCTTACCCCGCCGACCTTACAGGAGCCCTGGATAACCCGGCCTCCCGTGGTAGCCTCCATATCATCGAGGATATGCTCGCGGAGCCTCCATGCATTCATAAAGAGGTTTTCGAAACCAAGCACATCGGCAAACAACCCCAGTGTCAGGAGATGGGAATGGAGCCTCGAGTACTCGCTCCAGATTGTCCTGAGGTACAATGCCCTCTCCGGTACCTCGATATTCATCATCCCTTCAACGCCCTGGCAATAGGCTAAGCCGTGGACGAATGAACAGATACCACATATCCGCTCTGCCACATAGACGTATTCGGTATATTCACGGCGCTCGACCAGTTTTTCAAGTCCCCTGTGGACATAGCCGATTGAAGGTATTACATCGACGACAATCTCGTCCTCGAGCACAAGGTCCAGGTGGATCGGCTCAGGGAGCACAGGGTGCTGGGGGCCGAAGGGGATAATTATCTGCCTTGTCATGATTCGCCCTCCTTTGTTGTATCAGCACTGAAAGGATACTTGACCGTCGTGCGATAGAGCGTCCCTTTGAAATCAATGTTCATTCCTGTTACCGTAATCCCAAAGAGGTCGTGAATCTCGTTCTCATAGATGAAGGCCCCGAAATAGACTGCGGAAATACTCGGCAGGGTCCCGCCCTCCTGGAGAAGGAGCCGCAGGTTTTCAAACCTGTAATCCTTATCAAAGCTATAGTTAATCTCAAATTTTCCATCTGCCCTGGTGCACCCGATCTGGACAAGACGATAGCCCTCTGAAAAGAACCGGGTTGTCCTGGCCAGGAGTTCATCAATGGTGATCATGGTGATCGGTTGTTCTTCGTATTTCATTCTGTACCAGCCTCTTTGACCGCGGTGTCCATTTCTGGTTTTCCCTGGATACCGTTAACCATGGCATCACGTTTCTCTTCGAGTATCCCCAGCGACTTCACAATTCCGTCAATAATTGATTCCGGTCTTGCAGCGCAGCCCGGCACATAGACGTCAACAGGGATCAGCTTATCTATGCCACCCATAACATTGTAGCACTCGCGGAACACCCCACCCGATGCCGCGCAGATACCTATCGCCACGACAACTTTCGGGTCAGGGATCTGCTCATAGAGGTTCACCAGAACATCCTTGTTCTCCTCGTTGATGGAGCCGGTTACGACGAAAATATCGGCGTGTTTTGGGTTTCCTGTATTGATAATCCCAAACCGCTCAACATCGTACATCGGGGTGAGGCAGGCGAGGATCTCAATATCACAGCCATTACAACTGCTCGCATTGTAGTGCAGGAGCCAGGGGGATTTTGACATGTAGGTCATTTCAGGAACCCTCCGATTATATAGAGTGCAGCCAGGTTCAGGACCCCGAGCACTGCGGTGATTAGCCAGCTGCTCTTCAGGGCAAGCGGCCATTTCACACGGGCAAATGTATTGTCAATTAAGATCTCGAACACGTAGATGATTATAATCGCGATGACGGCAATCAGCGGGTTCCACGAGAAAAACAGGTACACAAACCCAATCAGGAATATTGCCTCGTACCAGTGTGCAATCTCAATACTCCCAAGGGTTGGTCCTGAGAACTCTGTTGTGACCCCTTTCACCAGCTCCTGGTGGGCATGGTGTGAAGTTGACAGGTCAAAGGGGGACTTGCGGAGTTTCATGGTGAGGATATAGATAAACCCCACAAAGAGTCCCGGGATAAATATTACGAGCGGTATGTTTGTGGCCGCGATATCTGCAACATAGAAACTTTTTGTGACCATGTACATGCCTACCGCAGAGAGTATGATGATCGGTTCGCAGGCCATCAGCTGGATCAGTTCCCTTTCAGCCCCTACATGGCTGTACGGGGAGTTGGAAGCATATGCCCCAAGCACAAGGAACACGTGGGCCAGGGTGAACGCAAAGATTACCAGCAGAAGGTCCCCACCCCCGAAAAACAACGCCCCTGACAGAGCGATGAATACCAGGTAACACAACACGTAGAAATTCTGCGAACTTGTCACCACGGCTTTTTCCTTCTCAAACAGCTTGCCTACATCATAGAACGGCTGGAGTATCGGGGGCCCTACACGCCCCTGCATCCGTGCGGTGATCCGTCGGTCGATCCCGGCGATGAGGCCCCCGGCGATTGGTGCAAGGAGCAGGAAGAGTAATGCATAGATGATTGACATCAGTGCACCAACCCCGCA
Source organism: uncultured Methanomicrobiales archaeon (assembly GCA_963758915.1). Classification (GTDB taxonomy): domain Archaea; phylum Halobacteriota; class Methanomicrobia; order Methanomicrobiales; family Methanospirillaceae; genus CAIKOD01. Next base: position 273,349 of record CAVWXH010000003.1, on the reverse strand, counting down.
TAGGCGACCCCTGCAAACATGACTGCAAGGAGTATAATACAAAGGGGAATTCCTATTTTAGACATTTTATTCTCCCCGAAATAATTTTCAAGGTAATAGTTGCCCAGGGTCACTTCACGGTCGATCCCGATGGCGCCGGTGAAATGCATCCGGTCCGTCGTGGTCATACCACCCATGTACGGCTTGAGTTGCCGGTGATCCTTTCTGTAATACCACATGGAGACGGGTAGTACCATCAGCAGGAACAACATGATCAACATAATGATCACATTTTCCTGTGCGAGAAGGGTGACCTGCCCATAGATGGCAAGCAGCCAGGGCTCGACCAGGTAGGATGATATGAGTGGGAACAAAACGGTCGCAAGGACCATTAGTACTGCAAGGAACGAAAGCACGAGCCACTCCATGCGGCTGACCCTGCTTTCCGCGTCCTCTGCAGCCGGGGTGACTGATATCAGCCTCCCCATCCATTTTGCCCAGAAAAATACGGTCAGGGCGCCGCCAAATGCCAGGATAACTACAAATATGGCCCCGTATGGTGCATCAATAAAAGCCCTGATCGCCGCCCATTTGGATATTAACATACCAAATGGTGCCAGGAACATCCCTGCCATCCCGATGAGCATCATTACGGTTACTTTTGGCATCCTTGTGATCAGGCCGTTCATATCCTCGATGTCGCGGCTGCCGATCTGGTGTTCGACCGTCCCCACACAGAGGAAGAGAAGAGCCTTTGAAACGGCATGGAATATTATCAGGAGTATTGCCGCCCATATTGCCTCGTAAGTCCCGATTCCAGCGCAGGCGACGATAAGGCCAAGGTTTGCGATCGTCGAATATGCAAGGACTTTCTTTGCATTGCTCTGCGATATGGCAATTGCCGAAGCGAGAAGGAATGTGAAACCCCCTACAAGGGCAATCATAAAGCCCGGCGTTGTTCCCTGGAGGACCGGTGCGAACCGTACCATCACGTATACCCCTGCTTTTACCATTGTACTTGAATGCAGGAGGGCCGATACCGGGGTAGGGGCCACCATCGCCCCGACCAGCCATGATGAGAACGGGAACTGGGCTGATTTGGTAATACCTGCGAAACTGATCAGGACTGCAGGGACCAGGGCAATAATCCCTCCCGTTGCGATCAGCTTGTCGAGTTCCATGCCCCCGCCGGTTGATGCGAGCCAGATAAGTGCGCCCGCAAATGCCAGCCCCCCGAGGAGGTTCATGTTCAGGGCGAGGAATGAGTTCTTAACCGCTTCATCAGTCTGAGAATAACCGATCAGGAGGAATGACGATAATGTCGTGACTTCCCAGAAGAAGAAGAGCCATGCAAGGTTATTCGCGAACACCAGGCCGAACATTGCGGTGAGGAAGACGAACATGATAAAGAAAAATGTTTTCCTCCTGTCCTTCACTTCAGGGTGATGATGATGGTAGTCCTTCATGTAGCTGACAGCATACACGCAGATGAGACTCCCGATAATCCCGATTATCAGGGCCATGATAATGGAGAACTGGTCAACAAAAAAATTGTTTTCCGGTGCAGCTCCATGACTGATGCCGAACTCAAAGTACACCATCAGTGCCGACTGAATGAGTGTCAGGGCAATTGCAATGTAATTCTTGTACCTGACACCCATATACAGGATGAAGAGCGCAATCCCCATCCCGATCAGGAACATCAATTCGCCCAACGGTTCAGGTGAAACGGGGAAAAACACCGTTCCACTTGTTGCATACGCTGCAAGCAGCCATACCGATACAGCTGCAATAAGCAGTGCTGATACCCCCACCACTGCACTCCTCACATTATCAGATTTGATAAGAAGGAGAACGATCGCCGCGATAAAGGGGAATAGAATAAGGAAAAATACCAGGTCCACCCAAAATCCCTCTAACAATCCATTCGATATTTATCATTATTAATCATCCTAAATTATTTTTTTTCTGGCACACTGATTTCGAAGAAAAAAGACGGTACCCGGGAGCTCCCTTGATACCGCGCCCGGAAAAAAATATTCTCGGAATGGCAATATCGTATGACTGTTGTCAACGTGAGAATACCCGGGAACAATGAAGACCCTGTGGTTCCGGGACTTTTTCATCACCCGGTGTTGTTCCTACCGGAATGGTGCAAGGAACGATATGCTCTTATGATCAACGAAATAGTATTAATCAGGAATTTACTATGCTCGATTACATCAGGAAATTCGAGAAAATAATGTATATCACCCTGATTATCCTCCTTGGTGGGGTAGTTGTTTTTTCGATAGCCGAGCTTGTATGGCTCCTCTATGAGGTTTTGTTCAAGACTACGATATACCGCCTTGATCACTATGAACTACTCAACATATTCGGTTTCTTCCTCCTTGTGGTGATTGGCATTGAACTCCTTGATACCCTTAAGGCATACCTCCGCGAGAATGTGATCCACGTGGAGATTGTTATCCTTGTTGCGGTCATTGCAATTGCCCGGAAAGTTATCATTCTCGACCCTGAATTTTCAGATGGTGTGTATATGGCTGGAATGGGTGTTATTATAGTCAGCCTTGGTATCGCTTATTACCTGATAAAGAAGGGAAATACGATCATCACGACAGTACCCGATCACAATAAATAACAAAGTGGCATTAACAGGCCCATTTTCTTTATTGCTCTTCTCTTTTCGGTTTTTAATGGCAACCCGCAAACACTGACCTATTCACTCATTGTTCTATTACCAAATCAGTCCCGCTCCGGCGGGAGTGCCCGGGCTGTGCGCCACTCCCAACCTGAATTGTTCAAACCCCCCATTAGATGGCGATGAATGTGGGTATTGGCTGGCGTACAATCATTATCTGGTCAGCACTTCTCTATACCATGGCTTGCATTCCGCAGGTATGGTCCCGGATCAAGAAGTCCTTCAGGACGCCCTTCACCAAACCAGTTACCGCCACTATAGGCCCGCATGTAGCCAGGCCTCAACCGGTACACTTCAAAATGCAGCATTGACACATGGCCGTCCAGTTTAAGACGCTGGATATAGAGTGGTGAACAACCGTCCACGAGGTGTGGCCTGATAACGGCCCCGATGTGCCCGATTATCTGCCCCTCCAGCACCCGGTCGCCGGTATGTACTAAAATGTCAGCGAACTCAGCGTAACGGCAATAAAGATTGGACCGGGTTTTAACCAGGACATACCATGTGGTGTCCCAGTAACTTTCCTGTTCCGGGGATGTTGCGATGCCAACATCGATCACTTCCCCGGTTTCACATGCCATTACCCCGCTCAGGGCGGGTGCGTAAATATCTACGCCACAATGGAACCGGTCTCCCCTGTCTTCCCAGAAAGATCCGGGTTTACCCTCATCCGGTACCGCTGCAGACTCACTCGCGGGGACTGGCCAGGTCGTCATAATAGAACAGTAGCGTTCCTCCTCATTATCATTTATGCCGGAAATGCAGGGGGTGAGGTCGTCACCGTTTTCCGGACACCAGGGATTATACAAACGAAGTCCTTATCTCCCACTGCATATGACTCTGTGTTATGCCTATCACCTGCATCTCTGTCACCAACTTTAAAAGTTTCCGTGAGATGTCGTTTCATCCAGACTCGTTTACCATTCTTATCGGTTCAAATGCCTCGGGAAAATCAAACCTGATCCAGGTATTTATTTTCCTCCGGGATATTGCAAAATACGGCATCGGCAATGCCATCTCGCTCCAGGGGGGTGTTGATTACCTTCGAAACACGGTTATCGGACCTGCAGAGGAGTTCTCATTTAAGATCGAATACACGCTTGAGGAGAGGAAAAAAGAGGTAATCGGGGTAAGAGAACACGCCCCGATATATTTCGAACCCCGCCACCTGGTGTACGAGTTCTCCCTCCGGTTCACGGATACCCAGGCGGGATACGAAATCCCGAAGGACCAGCTTGAAATTAACGGGGATTTTTTCGGACCCCTGACCCCCGGGCAGAAGATCGGGCCGGGGTGTATGAAATTATCCCTCCTGGACGGAGAGATCCGGTTTGACCTCATCCCCCCGCCGGGATTTGTCGTCCATGATGAAGACCTGTTCCCGCACCTCTTCCAGTCGCAGGAAAAGCCCGGCACCCGCCTGATTGCCAATATTCCCATGAATGTCCCCGGGATACCCCCTCTTGAATGGATATTCCGTGGGATCAAAATATATGACTTCGACCCCCGGCTTCTCAAGAAAGCGGCCCCGATGCTCGGTAAAACCGAACTCGAGAAGGATGGGAGTAACCTTGCCATCGTTGTCAAGGGTATTTGTGAAGACCCTGACCGAAAAATGGCGTTCATTAATCTCGTACGGGACATGCTGCCATTTGTTGATGATATCGCGGTTGAAAAGTTTCTTGATATGTCACTTTTTATGAAGGTACGGGAAGTATACAGCGGAAATAAGTATATTCCGGCCTCGATGATCTCCGATGGGACAATAAATATCGCAGCCCTGATTGTTGCACTTTTCTTTGAAGAGCGCCCTGTAACAATTATTGAAGAACCGGAAAGAAATATTCACCCGGCCCTTATCGCAAAACTGGTCGCCATACTCAAGGATGCCTCACAAAAGAAGCAGATTATCGTGACTACTCATAACCCTGAGATGGTAAAACATGTCAATATCGAAGATATTACCCTCATCACAAGGGACCGGGAAGGATTTTCCCACCTTTCGAGGCCGGTTGACAAACAGGAGGTCAGGACATTCCTTGAGCACGAGATAGGTATCGACGAACTCTTTATCCAGGACCTTATAGGTCTCGAATGAGGTTGAGATGGCAGCAAGGCGCCTTTTTATTTTTGTTGAGGGAAGCGATGATGTGCGGTTCTTTGAAACAATCATAAAACCCAGGTTTCAGCATGCATTTGAGTCGGTTGAGTTGATCACCTTCGCCTGTACAAAATCTGTCAAGGTGGACCGGTTTATACGTGGCATCAACGCCATGCACCATAGTTACATCATTGTCACTGATATTGACTTTGAAAAGAGTGTTCCTGCCAAAAAGAATATCATTCTCTCCAGGTTTTCCGAGGCAGATTACCAGCACATAATGGTGATCATCCAGGAGATTGAGAGCTGGTATCTCGCCGGCATTGATGATGCCGGGGCGAAAGCACTCGGGATCCATGCCCCTGCGCGTACTGACTTTGTTACGAAGGAGCATTTTATCGGGTGGATCCCGCGCTATTACCCGTCAAAAATCGCATTTATGATCGAAGTCCTGAAACATTTCTCACTGAGCATCGCTGTCGAAAAGAACAAGTCATTTCGGTTCTTCATTGAGCATTACGTAATCGCAAACCCCCCCGATGCAGGTCTGCCTGAAGGCTCCGGTGAAAATTCCGCCGGAAAAGAGCCAGACGCCGGAAACGAACTTCCCGGGAGTGACGGGGGAATGATGCGTTCTCCCTGATACAAAGGTGCTGACAAAATCCATGAGATCGTCTGTCCCTGTTATCTTTGTCCCTCTCCATGCCCGGATGGTCCGGGAAAAACCGGAAATGTAACGGGAGTACATTTTTTCACTCTAACCTTCCGGGATCTCACACCGATTGTAACCCCAATCTTCCCCTGCTCCGTGAATCACATGTAAAAGACTTATCTTTGGTGCCGTTCTACGTATCATCAGGTGCTTTAGTGCAGGTATCGATGAAGCTTGAGATGAAGGACTCGCCGGGACAGCTCGTCTCGGCCCTGCAGCCCATTTCTGAGGTAGGAGGAAATATCATCGCGGTCATCCACCAGCGTGACCTCTCGTCCCGCGAAGATACGCTGGGGGTGCAGATTGTGCTGGAGATCGCCGAATCCCGGCTTACTGACCTTGTATCGATGATTAAAGAACGGGGTGTGAATATCCTCCGGATCGGGAAGGACCGCCTTCTCTACAAACAGACGGTGATTATGATCGGCCACCTCATGCATACCGACCTCTCAGATACCGTTGACCGTATAGACTGCACCGGGTTTGCCGAAGTTACCGCCCTTGACCTTGCGATGCCTGCGATTCATGAACCCTCTTCTGCCCGCCTGACTATCAAGTCAGTCACAAAAAAGGATATGGACTCCGCGCTCGATATCCTTCGCGAGGTTGCAAAAACAAAAAAACTGCTGATTATTGAGCCGCTTGAGGGGGAACTCGTATGACAATCAGGGTCGCAGTCCTCGGCCTTGGCTCGGTAGGAAAAGGTGTACTGGAGATGATCGCCAGAAAGGACCTTGATATTATCGTGACCGGGGTTGCAGACTCGAAAAGCGGGCTGATTGACCCGTCAGGCCTGGATATCGGGGCGGTACTATCTTCAAAAAAGACTGGACTTTGTGGGAATCCGTCTATCTCTGCAAACGATGTGGTCACACGTGCAGATTACGACGTCCTTGTTGAGGTCACCCCTACCGATGCCGGAAGCGGGGAACCTGCGCTTTCGTACATGAAACTGGCAATAGAGAGGGGCAGGCATATCGTCACCTCCAATAAAGGGCCAATATCCCTGAACCTCAGAGAACTGAAGGACCTCGCGAAGGAAAAGGGTGTACTGGTCCGTTACGAGGCAACCGTAGGAGGTGCTATACCGATCATGCATACGCTTGGTAACGGACTTGCAGGAAACAAGTTCGAAGCGTTGTATGGCGTATTGAACGGCACCTGCAACTATATTCTCACGCGGATGGCCGCAGAAGGGCTCACCTATGACCAGGCCCTTGCCGAAGCACGGGAACTTGGTTACGCCGAGGCCGACCCCACCTATGATGTGAAAGGGATCGATGCTGCAATCAAGCTGGTAATTCTCGCGAATACCATATGGGATAATGGTGCAACTCTTGACCGCGTGGATATCACCGGGATTGATCTTCTCACTACCGATGCGCTGCGGCTTGCCGAAGAGAAAGACTGCACGATACGGCTGATCGCCGAGGCTTTTCCCGAAAGAGGAGTACTCCGTGTTTCACCGCGGATCATCAGGAAAGACCACCCGCTGGTATTCGAAGGTACCTTAAATGCCATCACCCTTGAGACCGACATGGCGGGGGAGATCACCCTGATCGGAAAAGGGGCAGGGTCGATAGAGACCGCTAGCGCAATAATAGGGGATATCCTGTTTATTTCGTCCCATGTACGGTGTAATTGAACGACGCAGGCAGTACCTGCACCTGATGCGACAGGTCACTCTTGAACAGGGCTACTTTACGGTAACCAATTTACAGAACGCGGCGGAAGTGCCGAGGAGCACGGCCCAGGACTGGGTCAACCGCCTTGTCTCTGAAGGGTGTGTGGTGGTGAAGGAACGGAAGCAGGGCCGTATCCCTGCCCGGTATGCAGCGGTCAGTGCGGTCCCCTCCTCTGCATGCCGGAGGATTTTTACCACGGTGGACGGTGAATGGGTAGAGATCTACCACGAATGCATGAGTGGTGCCTGTGCCGCATTTTGCGGGTATCATCACCGGATGGCAGGGGGTGCGCTCAACCACGTCCAGAGAGATGGTACATTACTCCGGGAATGCGCAAAGCTTTGTCGAGGGGAGATATCTATCGGGGCATACCCGTCTCCCGCCGTCGGTGTTACCGGGGTACGCCGGGAGGGCGACATGGTGGTGCAGGAGATCCGCTGCATCGGTGGCCCTGCCTATTCGCTCACTGACATGATGTCGGGTGCGAAAGGTGTTGCCCATGTGAAAGTCCGAAAAAAAGGAGGTGTGGTGGAAGGCGAAGTGTATACCCGGGCACTTACTCACGTGATCATCGGGATCGATGATACCGACAGCCCGAAAGGGGGTGCAACCTTTGCACTTGCACTTGCACTCCTCCAGCATATAGCGGGAATGGAGGGGCTTATCCCCATCGGGCACCATGTTGCAATGTTGTACCCTGCGCTTCCCGGTAAGACTGCCGGAAATTCGTGTAGTTTCATTGATGTTGCTGCCGAACCCGGGTTGATAGACCAGATTAAAGACCGGGTGTTAAAATTCGTCAGTGATGAGGCCCTGTCTCACGAATGGGGTGTCGCTATCAGGACCGGGTTCCGTATACCCCCGGAACTCAGGAGGTATGGCCGACTGGTGCGTTCCACGGTAGTAGACCGCGAACTTGCGGACCGTGTTGCCCGTAATAACGATGTTATCCTCCATGGCGGACGTGGCGTAATCGGGGCCCTTGCAGCGGTTTCGCTCTGGGGGCTCGATAAAGCCGTGTTATTGAACGTGGATGCCGGTATCCCGGGAACCGGTGCCGAAGGATAACACATCCCAATCCCTGCGGACACCCGACTACCGGAAATCGTTCAGAAACCTGAAAAACGTGTGAAACTCCCTCTATGCCCCACCTCAGAAACGATAGTGATTGGCAGGGATCAACCGGGGCATTCAGGAAAATCTATGGGATTTGGAGAGTATTCCCTATACCAACCGGGGTCACCAAATCGGCAGGGCGACGCCCCGGGTGCGTGACTGAATTTTGGAATTACCCAAATCTGCAACATAGATTTGAGAGGGTTTTAACAACCCAATTGTCATAAAAAAACCATGTGCCCTTGTGTAATTATTCAGTTACCTGGGATCCGGGGCTTCTGATCTCGAGGCTGACATCAAAATTCCGGACTGAATGCGTGAGGGCGCCTATACTGATCACATCAACACCCGGGACCGCGTAATTTCGGATTGAATCCTCACTAATAGTTCCTGATACCTCGATAACCCTGCCAGAACGCAGGTTTCTGGAATTCAATTCCTTCAGGGTATGCACAACCATTTCCGGCGTCATGTTATCCAGCATGATAATATCCGCTCCTGCCTCCGCTGCCACGACGGCCGAATCCGGGTCCTCTACCTCTACCTCAATTTTCCTGTAGAACGACCGTGCTCTCGCAGATGCTATTGCACCAGTGAGCGGTACCAGGGCAAGGTGGTTGTCTTTGATAAGGACCCCGTCTGAAAGGGAATAACGGTGGGGGTCCCCGCCACCGAGCATAACGGCTTTCTTATCAAGGATCCTCATACCCGGGGAGGTTTTCCTGGTCGCCGCCACGCGGCAGGTACTACCCACAGACCGGAGCTGGTCCATGCAGGATTTTGTTTTTGTAGCAATACCGCTCATCCTGCCAATGATATTCAACGTTGTCCTTTCAAGGAGAAGGATACGGGGGGCGTTCCCCTTAAGCGAGAGGATGACCTCGCCCCGTTTTACAGGACACCCATCACGGTACTTTTGTGTGACCTCGATACCAAAATGGGTAAACAGGCGCCCCGCCTCAAAAAGACCACAAATAATCCCCTCTTCCTTTGCGATGATCATGGCCGTGCAACAGGTATCAGGCGGGATTATTGCATCAGTGGTAATATCGCCGGACGGTGCATCTTCTTCAACAAAAGAAAGGAGATATTCCAGTGGTACTTCGGTCATGATATTATCATTTATATCCGGGTTCAGGTCCCGATAACAAGCGGGTTTTCAAGGTTCCGGAGCAGTGTCAGGATGGACAGGGCTGCAAGATAACTGGTTGCCGCATTATCCGGGCTCGGTACATTCCTGACTTTAATGTAGGCATCCCCGAATTTTCCCTCAACAAAAATCTCATGGATATTGCGGTCAACACCGGGGTCTACCCAGAGTTCAACATCTGCATCGGTTCCCGCTGCGAGGCCGAGGGCGACTGAGACGTTGACATTCTTTGGAAATTCCTTGATACATTCATTAGATTTCCCAGAGAAGAGGAGTTTTCTTTCACTGGCCTCCAAACCAAGTGATTCCGGGCTCTTCGTAGTCCTGAGCAATAACCGGTCAATTCCTGAGATCTGCCCCGCCTTAATGTTATCAAGGCCCATTATCGCACCGCTCGGGATATAGATCTTTCTCTGGTTTTTCCTCGCTGTTTCGGTAAGCAATGCGAGAAATGCTTTATCTGACAGTGCTCCCACGCTCATGATCACAAGGTCTTTGTTGTGGTCCAGGACCTGCTCTCCAAAGAGCCGGACTGCTTTTACTGATGCCGCTTCCACGACAATATCGAAGTCGCTGGAGATAAATGCCCCGAAATCATCGTATGCGGCCCCTCCACAGATCGCTGCCAGCTCCCGGGATTTTTCGGGGACAATATCGAATAGTGAAAGGATCTCAAACCTATCCTGGTATTTTGCAATGATATGTCCGATATTTCCACAGCCGATTAACCCGATCCTGATCATTGTACACACATACTGGATTTTGATCGGTTAATTATTTTGATTGAAATCAGGGAAATTATTTTATAATGCTATTCCTTTGTGGGAATGACCGGTAAAGTGGCCTCATTTCCTGCCTGAAGGATTATTGCTGACGATAGATGGGGAATAAGCCCCCGGACTCTTCAGGTCATCAGAAACGTGAGAACCCATAACTTCCCGGAAGGGAATCTAGTACAGGAAATGAGTGAGCGGGAGGTACCTGGCTTTGAATGAGAAAGACCCCGTCCCTGAAATTATTGCAAGTGGGTGCGAGGCGCTCCGGGAGATCAGAAATGCCCGGGTATATATCCGGACATTCGGATGTACTTATAACCACGGGGATACCAGGAAACTTATCGAGGTCCTCAGGCACCAGGGGTGCGTGATATCGGGGTCTCCCGGTGGTGCGGATGCCATTATCATTAATAGTTGTACTGTGGTGGAGAGCACCGCGCGAAAGGTCCTCCGTGCGATAGGGGCATTCAGCGATTCACGGCTTTACATTACGGGTTGCATGCCTGCCGTGGAAGCGGACAGAATTCTCGCTATCTCCAACCCTGCCTTTATCCCACCCCGGTGTATCCAGGAGGCCTACCGGTTACATCCGGCCATACAAAAAACAACGCCCGGGATTGTACAGGTTGCCCAGGGGTGCCTTGGAAACTGCTCTTATTGCATCACAAGGTATGCCCGGGGCCCACTGGTCAGTTTTCCCGGTGATGAAATTATCAGCCAGGTCAGCCAGCACATCGATCTTGGTGCGGTGGAAATCCAGCTTACTGCACAGGACATCAGTGCATGGGGGTCCGATACCGGGGAATCACTACCCCGGCTTATCAGGACTATCTCCCGGCTTGAGGGGGAATTCCGGGTCCGCATCGGCATGATGAACCCGGTGACGCTTCAGCGGATAATACCGGACCTCTTACAGGTCTTCGAAGGTGAAAAGATATTTCAGTTCATTCATATACCGATCCAGTCGGGTTCGGATACGGTACTCAAAAGGATGCGGAGGGGGTACTCCTCTGCGGATTGTTGTGCACTTATTGATACCATGAGGGAGTGGTACCCGGATATCACTATCATGACTGACATAATTGTCGGATTTCCCGGGGAAACGGAGGAGGATTTTTTGCAGTCGCTCGACCTTATAAGAACAATCCGGCCGAATAAGGTGAATATCACCCGGTTTTCAAAACGCCAGGGCACTGATATGTCAGGGGTACATGATTTTACCGATTATATCAAGAAAAAGCGGTCGAGAATGATGAACGCCTGTTCCGAAGAGGTGTATCATGCCATAAATGCCTCGTGGATTGGTAAAACCGTACCCTTTATTGTCACTGAGAAAATCAGGGAAGGTTCCGTGGTTGCCCGGACTCCGTCGTACCTGGGGGTGGTCCTTAAGGAAGACCTGCCCATGGGCACGACCGGCAATGCCATTCTTACCGAAGAAAGAATGTATTATTTTATCGGCTCGAGGGTATGAGCCCCTTTACTGCCAGGAACAGGTTCCGGACCCCCTTTAAGATTCCTTATCCTGCGGACCCGGGCATACAAATCTCCTTTATCCCTGCTTCTATCCTGGCAACTGCGTTGCAGAGGGCACTCCGCCGGTGCTTCTGACAGAGCCGCGGTATCATATCGCATCATACGGTTTATGTGTGGAAATGCGATACTAAAGGAGGATTTTTTAGGAACCTATATTTTCATCATCTGTCTTCACCAAATGAGATTGGAACGATTAACCAGCAGTAATGAGGATACTACCATGGACGAAATTGAGGCCGGCTTCACAAAACTAACAGAGAAAATCGACGGGATGACGAAAAGCACGGATGCTGCAGCAAAAGAAATTAAAGAAAATGACGCTCTCCTGATAGAGAAAATGGGAGGGATGGCGCTGCCTGTCATCCGGTCCATCGGTCTTAACATGCTGGAGAAAGGGAAACAGGAGGGAAGCGGTGAATTATATGATACCTCATTTTACCCGCAGAAGATGATAGTCCTCGGTAAAACCGACCCGGTCAAATTCAGGCTTGATGATATCAGTAAAAAAGTGGATGACCAGTTCTGCCTCCTTTCAGAAGATGGGAAATTTTATGAGATCATGTACAGCTCCGATGGGTTCCTGGTAGACTCTTACCTTCACCCGCTTACGCCCCGTGAAGTAATTGACCTCTACGGGTACGAAATTATGTTCATGCTCTACCGGGCACTGCACGACTATCTGAAAAACCAGGACGCACTTCTTGAGGCGCTTGAAAAGACGATTAACTTTATTTTTGCAAAAGAAGAATAATTATTTGGTCCCATTTTTTTTATCAGTGGCAATTATTCCGGGGTTACTGGACCTATACTGACGATTATTTTTTCCAGTCAAATGTTGGAAACATTGGTTTAAGCAGGTCATCATCGCTGTGAAGTGCAGAGAGCTGAAACGACTTATTGTATTTTTTGCCGGTAATATCTTCAAATTCAACAATAGCCCTTGCCTCATGTATCATCTGCGGGAGTTCATAGGGGAATATCCCGTCCACGGCGAGTTCAGATACTTTGAATTCCATGTCAAACGGGACCAGGGAAACGACGATATTCCGTATCGGCATGTTACCCCTGTTTATTACGCTGACGACTTTTGCGTTTTCAGACAGGACCACTGCCAGATCGGTGAGGCGCTCTGAGTCCTGGAAGATCTGGAAGGACATCGCGAGGGTAATTACGAGGATAACTCCAATGCCGGTCAGGTATATGCTGATTACTGATAGTAGGGCGCATATAATCAGTCCTGCTACGATGATTACGAGCTGGTTACGTTTCATAAAAGATCAAAAATCCGGTTTGTAATGAATGGGCCCGATGTGATTCGAACACATGACCTCCCGGTTATCAGCCGGGCGCACCACCGGGCTATGCTACGGGCCCACAAGAGTTGACTATTAATTTAGTGTACGGGAGTTTTTATAAGTTGTGAATCGCGGGTGAAAACGGTACATTAAAACCCCATGATTGTGGTACTCTTGAAAGTACAAGCGGAAATGGGATCATGGAACGACGTTATCTTCTAGGAAACGAGGCAATAGCTCATGCCTGTCTTGAATCCCCCGTGGATTTTATCTGCGGATATCCGGGGACTCCCTCATCTGAGGTCGTGGATATCCTGAGGGGGCAGCCGGAACGCCATTACTATATCGAGTGGTCCGTGAACGAAAAAGTGGCCCTTGAAAATGCCCTTGGAGCGGCGTGGTGCGGTATCCGTGCGTTGTGCACGATGAAACATGTCGGCCTGAACGTGGCCGCAGACCCGTTAATGACAAGCAGCTACACCGGTGTGACAGGCGGGCTTGTGATCATGAGTGCGGATGACCCGTTCGCGCACAGTTCCCAGAATGAACAGGACAGCCGGATGTATGCAAAGTTCGCAAAGGTCCCCTGCTTTGACCCGTGCAGTATACAGGAGGCCCATGATATGGTCAGGGATGCCTTCGGCTTCTCAGAGGAGACCGGCCTTCCCGTAGTATTCCGTCCCACCACAAGGATCTGTCACTCAAAAGGGGATGTCACTCTCGGGGATATTCAGGTGTCAGGGCGCACAGGGCAATTCAACAGGGACCCCAGGCAGTATGTGGTAATACCGGCCCATACCCGTGTCCTGCATAAAAAACTGAATGAAAAACAGGCAAATATTAAAAAGCGGCTTGTCGAACTGGGCTATAACAAGGCCGAAGTGCGGGGCCGGGATGCAGTAATTGCAAGTGGTATCGCTGCGTCGTATGTCTCTGAAATCATTCCCCCCACGACCTCCTTTGCAATGATCGGGGCATACCCCATTGATGAAACGTGGCTGAAGGAGTTTGTCAGCCACCATGACCGGGTACTGGTTGTTGAGGAATTGTCACCGTTCGTTGAGGAAGAGGTACTGCAGGTCGCCGGGACGATCCCGGTATTCGGGAAGAAAAGCGGAAATGCACCATACGAAGGTGAACTTTCCCCTGCCGCGGTGGGCAGGATTATGAAATCAGCAGGATTCGCAACTAATATGGACTTTCCGGTGGCAGATCCACCACTGGATGTCCCCCCCCGCCCCCCAATCCTCTGTGCCGGGTGTATGCACCGGGCTGCATTTTACGCGATCAAAAAAGTCTTCCGGGAAGGTATATTTCCAAGTGATATCGGGTGCTATACCCTTGGTCTTCAGCTTGGGGGTGTTGATACCACCATATGCATGGGTGCATCCATCACCGTGGCGAGCGGTATAGCCCATTCTGGTGAGAAAAGGGATGTTGTCTGTACGATCGGGGACTCAACATTTCTCCATACCGGGATCCAGGGCCTCTTGAATGCAGTGTACAATAATGCAACCATAACGGTGGTGATCCTTGATAACCGGATTACTGCAATGACCGGACACCAGCCGAACCCCTCGACAGGGATTACCGCCTGCGGAGTCCCTGTCCCACCTGTTTCACTTGAATCGATCTGCCGCTCCTGTGGCGTGTCATTTGTTGAGACAGTCGACCCGTACAACCTGACCATCATGGTAAATGCATTAAAAGAAGCAAAAGAACGGCCTGGTGTGAAAGTCGTGATCGCCCGGCACCCCTGCGTGATCTCTGCAAGGCGGGCCGGGATATCGAGACGGCCCTATGAGGTCGACAGTGAGAAATGTACCGCCTGCGGTTCCTGCGTCAGGTTCGGATGTCCGGCGATTGAAATGGCGGGCGAAAACGCAGTAATCACGAGCGGATGCAGTGGGTGCTCACTTTGTGCACAAATCTGTCCGACAGGGGCCATCATGCCCGGGGGAAGGAAATGAAGGAGAGCTATGATATCCTTGTTGTCGGTATCGGTGGACAGGGGACGATCCTCGCCTCAAATATCCTTGGTGAAGCCTGCATGATCGAAAACCGGCCGGTAAAAGGGGCCGAGACTCATGGCATGGCACAACGGGGTGGTTCCGTTGAGAGTCATATTCGGATAGACGGGCGTTTTGGCCCGCTTATCGCACCAGGCACCGCGGACCTTATTCTCTCGTTCGATCTGCTTGAGGCGCTCCGCTATTCGTATTTCCTCCGGCCGGGTGGTAAAATTATCACCAACAGCCGCCTGGTTGTACCGACTTCGGTGTTCATGCAGGGCCTCCCGGTCCCGACTGAACGGGAGATATCGGGACGCCTTTCGGATTTTGAACTCTGTGTAATCGATGCGGAAGGTCTGGCAAAGGAGGCTGGCAGCCCGCTGACCCAGAACATTGTCATGATGGGGGCTGCGTCACAGTTCCTGCCTCTGAAACAGGAATCACTTGTACAGTCAGTCAGCCGCCTCGTCCCTCCCAAAACACTGGAGGCCAACCTGAAGGCATTCGAACTGGGAAGAAAGGCAGGCAGTTCCTGTTGAGCGGGGTCCGGGATCGTTGTGAATGACAGGAATCTCGGACCGTACCAGGAGGACCGGGTATATCAGGGGGACGCAATCCGGCTGATCCGGGACCTCCCCGACTCCACCATCGACCTCCTCGTCACAGACCCACCCTTTGCCATCGATTTCCGTGCCCAGCGCCTGAACTACAACCGGACCGGGTCCAATGTCCTCGAAGGGTACCAGGAGATAGCGGGCGATGAATATGAATCATTTACCCGTGAATGGATGACAGAGGCTTTTCGCGTCCTGTCCCCGTCGGGCAGCATGTACGTGTTCTCCGGCTGGAACCACCTGAAAGATATCCTCGGTGGTCTTGACGGAGCTGGTTTTACTACCCAGAACCACCTTATCTGGAAATACCAGTTCGGTGTTTTTACGAAGAAAAAGTATGTCACAAGCCATTATCATGTCCTGTTTGTGGTGAAAGACCCGAAGCGGTACACGTTCAATAAAGTGGAGCACTATCCGGAGGATGTCTGGGATATAAAGCGTGAATACTGGAAAGGAAGGAAGAAAACCCCTACAAAACTGCCATCAGAGATCGTCCGGAAAATTCTTCGTTTTTCGAGTAACCCCGATGATATCGTACTTGACCCGTTCCTTGGCTCGGGGACCGTTGCCGTCACCGCAAAGGAGATGGGGCGGCATTTTATCGGGTTTGAAGTTGTAGAGGACTATCTGTCGTTTGCCAATGAACGACTCTCCGCAACAGTGTGGAAATCGTATACGGGGAATGGATGACAGGCAAAGAATTGTGGAAGTCCCCCTGGCACCGGTAACCCTGCCTGGTGAAATGCCTAAAAATGAACGCTGAGGGGGAGATTTGAACTCCCGAGGGGCTGGACGCCCCACAGGCTTTCCAGGCCTGCGCCTTACCGGACTAGACAACCTCAGCAAAAGTGTATCTCTAGTATTACATCGGTATTTTTTTAATGCTATCTCACCGGACTTCTATGAGTGGCCGGGATGACAACGGTTCCTCGTGGTGAACTGATGTTCGCGCCCACCCGGGGAAGTCCGGCAATGTTCAAGAATGGTGGGGCCCGTTAACCTTACGGCCTGACTGCGGGTTTGTGCGTTTTCCATCCTTTTGCATAGGTCCCCGGCAGCATGAATACGATTCTCGGGGCGACCACAAGCCCCGGCTTCCCCGGGATAATTTTGGCTGAATCAAGCAGGGCCTCTCCGATACCTACAAACTCCCCAGCCTCAGTTTTGATTGCGATTAATTCCTTTTTCTTAAACTGGTCGGATCGGATCACCCCCACTCCGGCCAATGCGGCCCCCCTTACAACAGCATCGACTGCAGACCCCCTGATCGTTATGCCCGGGTGGTCACCTGTCCCTGCTTCAACTGGCTGGATCATCTGCGCGAGAAGCGAATCGTCCCCTCTTTTTAAGGACGATATGGCGTCCGTAAGGTCGTGGAGGGTATATGCGTCGCTTTCACCGAATGCACCGGACTTCGTCCTCCTGAGTTCCTGCATATGTGCCCCGGTGCCAAGGGTGAGACCGATATGGTGGCACAGGGAACGGATATAGGTCCCTGCGTCGCACGTGACCCTGAACAGGACGAGCCGTTCCTCGATACCAAGGATAGTAAGGGAGTGGATGGTGCGGATCCTCAGGTTCCTTGCAACGGCACTTCTCCGTGGGGGCCTCTGGTAAATTCTCCCGGTGAATTCCTCCATTACTTCATCCAGCCGCTGCCGTGTAGTATCCCCGTGGAGTCTCATAAGGCAGACATATTCTTTCCGGTGCTGGAGAAGGAGGGGTGCGAGCCGGACTGCCCTGCCGAGCATGACCAGCAGGACTCCGGAAACCTGCGGGTCAAGGGTCCCGGCGTGACCCACACGGACCCCTAGCATTTTCCCCACCCATGCAGTCACCTGGTGACTTGAAGGGCCCCTGGGTTTATCGATAACAAGGATGCCCGAGGGCACTGCTTCTTCTGTTCCCACCGCGTCCGGGTCCGGCCTGTTCATTCCGGTCCCATTGTTACAATCTTTCTGCAATTTCCCGACCTTCGGTTATCCTGCCTGTTTCTGGTAATCATTCAGCTTCTGGAGTGTCCCTTCAAGTGATCCATCCCCGATCACATCCGGGCGTATAGCGTCGGCCACCATTACGGATGCGGTCACATCACCAATTGCAATAATCAGCAGATCAGGGCTCCGCTTCCATTTAGCCTGTTTAAATGACATTGCACTGGTAAAAAGTATTGCGTCTGCATCTTTAAGGTCCAGTACCTGCCCTGTAGGTACAAGCGAGTAACACCTGATCTCCGTGGCAATTCCCCCTGCTTTTGAAATTGCCTCGAGAAGATCGGGATTAGGGACATCTGCCCTTGGAATGCCAATTCTCTTCCCTTTAATCCAGGTCCCGAGGTAGGGCACGAAATCCCTGGAATAATATGTCGGTAGCGTTTCGCAATCAACACCGTGTGATTTCAGGATCCGCGCTGTCTGCGGGCCGATTGCAATCACCCGTGGCCGCCGGGTGATGAGTGGCGCGATAATATGGGCTGGCAGTGCACTCGTGAAGAAAATGCAATCGAAATCCTCACGTTCAACAGCCTTTACAAAAGATGCAACCCGGTCATTGTGGACCTTAGCGGTCAGGGGGGAGACAATAAAGCATTCATGGCCATAATTGGCACAATACTCCTTATCCTTCTCCTCCTTACCCTTCAGCCGTGTGATTGCAATCTTCATTGCCATATCATCACCCCCCTCATATATCACAGTATGTATTTCGATTCCTTTATCCCCGGTCTTCCCAAGCGTACCCTGTGATTGGGATCATTGCCGGTACGCTGGCAGGGGTGTTCCTTGGAATAATCAGCGGGCTTTTTCCCGGTGTCCACTCAAATACGCTTGCGGCCTCCCTGCTCGGGATGCAGGCGTTCCTCCTGCCGGTCATTGGTCTTGAAGCGCTGGCCGCTGCAATGTTTGCCGCGTTGATCACGCATACGTTCCTTGACAGCATTCCCAGCACATTTCTTGGCATCCCCGATGCTGATACCGCACTTTCAGTCCTCCCCTCTCATATGCTCTGCCTTGAAGGCAAAGGGCAGGAAGCCGTCAGGATTGCGGCACTTGGCAGTACCTGCGCTGTCATACTGGCGATACCCCTGTCGGTCCTCCTCTTCTTCATACTTCCTCCGCTTCAGCCTTACCTTGACTGGTGGGTGGGTATCATACTTGTTGCCGTTGTCGGGTACCTGGTACTAGAAAGCGAGTCCCCGGGCTGGGCGCTGTTAATTTTCGGAATATCAGGCCTTCTTGGGATATTCACGTTCCGGTATGCATTTCTCGGGTGGCACACGCTGGGAGAATCAGGGGTGCTGATGCCCCTGCTGACCGGAATGTTCGGTATATCAGTGCTCCTGTTCTCATCGCGGGGGCCTGTGCCGGAACAGCGGTTCAGCGGGATAGGGATGACCCGGAGCGAGATTGGGAAGGGGACCGTTATCGGAACCATTGCCGGCACCATCGTAGGCTGGCTTCCGGGGCTCTCGAATGCGACCGCAAATGCGGTGATCTGTTCGAAAACGGACTACAGGCGGGACAGGAGGGCGTATATATTCTCCACGAGTGCAGCAAACACGGCAAATGCAATTATAGGGCTTGCAGCCCTGTTTGCAATCGGCAGAGAGCGGAACGGCGTTATGGTTGCCATTTCATCGGTCGGAGCACCTTCCATGGCATCCCTGCTGGTATCGGGTGCGCTTGCCGCCTGCCTGGCATACCCGGTGACGATATGGTTGTCAGGGTATGCCGATCGCCTGAACGGGGTAGACGGAACGGTGCTGAATTATACCGCAATCGGGTTTATTGTCCTGATTAGCTTCCTTATTGCCGGACCATTCGGCCTCTTCATCCTTGTCCTTGCGATCCTTGTGGGTTTTATCCCCCGGATGGTCAACATTTCCCGGGTGTTTTGCATGGGGGCGATAATGGTGCCGGTAATCCTCTATTCATTTGGAATTGGTCTTTTCTGAAAGGCAATACTTGCGGGACTCCGGGTCCTGATCAGGGGTGATCATGTGCACTAGTATAATAGTTGGGAATAACCCAGTTATTTCCATGCAGTCGTACTGGTTTGGCGATATAGATGAAACTGGGTGTACACCATACCGGGGTGGGCCGGAGGCCCTGGCAAAACGGCTTGAAACCATAAAAATCTCTCCTGACCGTTTTGTCCCGTTTGACTGGAGAACGGCAGGGAGCTGCAGTTTCACCCGCGATCGTGGGGAATATATAAGAAAATTACGGGAGCTCTGCTTTTATCTTTCTGAGGCAGGGATTGCCAGGCAGTACGAAAGCAGGGACGCAGAGCTGCTCCAGATGGTGCGGACACTTGACCAGCTTGATGAGGTCTCCAATGTACTGACAGAGCGGGCACTCGAGTGGCACCGGATAATCAACCCGGGTTTTTCAAGGAAATACATGCGCCTTCCGAAGCAGAAACTGCTGCCGATGATGAAACGGGGCGGGAGCCCGGCATTCCGCCATATTATCAATGAAATTGAAAACCTCGCGGCTGCACGGAACGCACTCATGAAGGAAGTGTCGCGGCGTGCGGATGAAGTAGTACCAAACTGCAGCGCCCTCCTCGGGGGACTCGTTGCTGCACGCCTTGTTTCACAGGCAGGGAGCCTTGCAGCACTCTCAATACTTCCGGGAAGTTCGATACAGGTCCTTGGGGCACGCACGGCCCTGTTCTCGCACATGAGGGGTGGTACTCCGCCGCCGAAACACGGGATTATCTTTCAGCACCGCAGGGTCCACAATGCGCCGAAGGAAGTCAGGGGGAAGGTGGCCCGGGTGTTAGCGGCAAAACTCGCAATTGCCGCACGTATTGACCAGTACCGCCAGGAGCTGGCGCCGGAGTTTATGGAGGCTGCACAGGCCGCGGTTGACAATGCCGGGAGGGTTACATGATCTGGGTTGAAAATGTGCTGGTATCATCGGGAGAAGGGGGTGTGTACGGTGAGCGGATGCTTAAGGAATTCCGCGTCTGGGACCCCTACCGGAGCAAACTCGCGGCATATTACTATCTTGGCGGGGAGTTTGAACTTACGCCGGACCTTGTCGTTTTGTACCTTGGGGCTGCAAATGGGACAACCGTATCCCATGTTGCAGATTATGCAGGGACGGTATATGCCATCGAATTTGCACCACGGCCTATGCAGGACCTGGTCGCGGTTGCCCGCCGGAGGGACAACGTGGTCCCCCTGATGGCGGATGCAGCCCAACCGGAGCGGTATGCCCCGCTGCTTGAGGTTGCAGACCTTATGTACCAGGATATCGCCCAGCCGGAACAGGTCACTATTGCAATACGGAACAGTGTATTCCTCAGGGATGGTGGCAGGATGCTGGTCATGCTCAAAACAAGGAGCATTGATACTGCTGAGGACCCGGTTGTGGTACTTGAACGCTCGGTGGCTGCATTTGAAGCAGCCCGGATCACCGTGCTGGACACAAAATGGCTCCACCCGTATCACCAGGACCATGCCGCGATCTTATGTTTACCTGTCCGGGAGTAACATGCAAAGTTCCGGCACCGGGCACGGGTGTTTCATCATTCATTTTCCTCTAAAACCGCCCCTGTTGAAAAGTTATAACCTGAACCATGGGTCCCGGTTATTCTGAAATCTATCCACGCTCCCGGGGCTCCACCCCGCTGCTGAAGTACCCCGGTTGGGTCAGGGACTGGACCTGAACCTCTTATTGTACATGCAACGGGCTGAAAAGAAATTGTCCTGCGAAAAAGAGTAGCCCGGAGCAGATTCGAACTGCTGTCCCGAGATCCAGAGTCTCGGATGATTGACCGCTACACTACCGGGCTGTGTTCTCCTATTTTGTTGCCGCCCAAGACTAATTAACCTGACTGATTAATCTCTTCAGCTACCGCGATCCCGGGCATTTGCCGCACGCGTCACAGACCTCGCGTATCGGGCGGATATGCTCTCCCCTGCGGCAGAACAGACTCAATGTCATTAATGTCCCGTTTATAATAGATGTGGGGGACGAGCGCGATATGTGTGTAGGACCCGGGTGTTACCCCGAGCTGCTTTGCAATGTGCTCCTGGAGGTGGGCAAGGGCAAACATATTCGCCCCGGCTGCCGTCAGCATATCGTTACTCCGGAATACAACTTTCATCTGGAGTTTGTTGTCCCGGATAATACACTGGACCAGCTGCAGGCAGGGACAATTCGCAAGTTTTTCATCGGAAACCGGGTTCCATGTAATTGCAAGAGCCCTCCGGCTTTGGGAAGCGGACGAAAGTTTACTAATTATATATGATACCTGGTCTACTTCGACAGGTGACCCCCCGGATGATAACGGATCCCCCCAGTGAAAAAGCCGGCCATGGTAATCATACTCAAATACAGAATCCGATCCATCGATCAGGTCGTGTGCGTATTTCTCCATGAATCGCTGCTGGAATCTTGATGCAGGGCTCACCAATGGTCCGGCAAGGGGGTTATCAATTTTCATTGCGACCTCCTCGAATTCTATTGTTGCCTCATTCTCCTCGGTGACGAGGGGAAACCCTTTCTCAAGTATCATTTTTATCACGAGCTCGTGAGCACGTGAGATACTTGGTGCCCTGATAATCCTCATGCTTCAGATGTTGGATCTTGTTATATATAGGGTACGATCTGTCAGTAATAAGACGGGGCTGCTCTAATTTATAACAGGCATTTTCCGGAGATACTAATTCTTTAACCGTGTATGGTAAGGTGCGCGTAATATCAACGGTATTGCGGTACACCGGTATTACTCAGGAGAGTGTGCCGGTTCCCCGGGAAGATGAAAACAGGGGTGGTGTACCCACTGATTTGTCCCAGCACCCCGTACATCCGCACAATAATCCCTGCGATCAACCAAAAAGGATATATTAAGTGTTTCACTAATATTGATTCATATTCCGTGATTCGGAGTATGGAGCACTGTGAACCGTTAATCGACAGGTGTCGAACCTGATCCGGTTTGGGTGCATTGGATTGAACGTACAGAACTATGGACAATTGAGTAAGGAGGAAAATATATGACTAAGCGATTAAGCATAGCACTGATGATGTGCGTAGCGCTTGCAATTCTGGTAGTACCGGCACTTGCAGCCTTAAACACCATCCCAGCCGGTGGTAATGTATTCATCGGTGAACAGGGCCTTAATTTAACTGGGATAGCATCAGGGACAACCCTGGCCTACTATACCGGTACCCAGACCCCGGGCGTAAGTGCCCCGGCAGCAACAGTTAACGTCGGAAACGCACAGAGTTTCTATGTAGCACCGGCTGATTTCGTCAGCCGCACCGGAAACTGGTATGTTGGAAACACCGCCGTTGTAGGGATTGTTGTAAACGACCCCATAACGACCATCTCGGTGTACGACCAGCAGTCAGGCAAGGATGTTACAGGGAAGAGCATTCCCGCAGGAGATTTCCTTGTATTCCGTATTGAAACCAACATGAACATCATCCCGTCAGAACGTCAGACAACTGCAGGATTCATGACCATCAAGGTCAAGACCTCCGACGGTACTGTCTACACCAGCCTCTTCCAGAGTGCTACCGTTCAGCAGAGCCTGTTGAACCAGGCACCGAATGCAATGCCATACATGTGGAACAGCATTCCGCTCGTCATTGGCAGCGAAAAAGGGTGGGCAACCGGGATCATGGGATCTGAAGGTAACCGGGTTTACAAGTCCGGCGGCTACACATTCTGGACCGACTGCAACCTCAATGGGATGAAAGACAACTACAAGGACGCATCCGGTAACGACTACACCGGGAAGACCGTCTCTGCAGTCAAAACCGTTACCATTGCATCTGACACCGTAAAGATCGAGGCCAGCAAGGACTCAGTCGTACGTGGCAACCCGTTCTCAGTTACCATCACTGGTAAACCAAACAGTGCATACTACCTCTGGGTTAAGGGCACCGGTTCAATGACAGGTTCAACCCTCGACCAGCCACCCAGCATTGTTCTCTCACAGGACAATGTGAAGATGGACCCAGTCGCAGGACCATGGCCAATTGGTCAGTACGTTTACCAGGGTTCAACCAAGACCATCCAGTCTGATGTACCCAAGTTCTACGGCGTAACCGATGTGAACGGTACAGTCTACTATGCTTCAGTCACTCTGTCCAACTCCGGTACCCGCACTGTCGGGTTCTCGACCACGAAGGACACCAAGGACAAGAAGTACACCATCCGTGTAGAGCGGCCTGAGCCATACAACCCGCCAACCTCAAACACTGGCGCAGAGAGGCAGTTCAAGAGCGATGAAGTCGACGTCAAGGTTGAGAAGGGCGCAGTCACCGTCGTGGCAGCCGGTACCCAGAACTACTTCCTCGGAGAAGAGGTCAAGTTCACCGGGACAAACTCAGAGACTGACTTCACCTACATGTTCATCACCGGTCCGAACCTTCCATCAAACGGTGGACAGATGACCAACCCGCGTGAGCCAGTAGTTTCAGGCGTTACATCAACCTTCCAGCCATCAGATGTGCTTGAAGACAACACCTGGGAATACAAGTGGCAGACCGCAAACCTGAACATTGATGCAGGTACCTACACCGTTTACGCAGTTGCAACGCCCGTTGACAAGAACGGTCTCTCCAACGCACAGTATGCAACCGTATCAGTCATCATCAGGAAGCCATTCATCAGCGCACAGGCCTCACAGTCTGTAGTAGCAGCTGGTGACAAGCTGTTCGTCCGTGGAACCGCTGCA
The DNA here is from genome assembly GCA_963758915.1 of uncultured Methanomicrobiales archaeon. Lineage (GTDB taxonomy): Archaea > Halobacteriota > Methanomicrobia > Methanomicrobiales > Methanospirillaceae > CAIKOD01. Next base: position 248,971 of record CAVWXH010000003.1, on the reverse strand, counting down.
GGACAGCCCACACAGGGTGTCGCAGTCTGGATCATGGGTAAGAACAAAGTCATCTACTCCACAACCAGTGTCAACGCTGACGGTACCTTCGAGTACGAAGTCACCCAGGGTACAACAGCAGACATGGCAGCAGGTCAGTACTTCGTGGTTGCACAGCACCCGATGTACAACGAAATCTACGATGTATATCCATCGGCAAACAGGGAGCTTGTATTAGGCAGCTACCCGGTCTCAGGGAACACTCTGTTCAAGTTACAGGGCCCAGGCAGCCTCCAGGGATCTGACGCAGCAGAAGCACTCGTCCAGGCACTCAACAACCCAAGCGTTGATGATACCTACGCGAAGCTCCAGTTCCTCGTCGAAGTACCGAAAGTCACTGTTCTCCCGGTAGGCGAGAAGCAGGTCGGCGACAAGTTCACCATTGCGGGAACCACCAACCTTGCAGTCGATGACGAACTCCTCGTTGAGGTAGTTTCCTCGTCATTCAAGCCAACCACAAAGACCCAGAGCGGTGAATTCAGTGGAGCAACCGGAACCGTAAAGGTCCAGAAGGCAACCGATGGCATGAACAAGTGGTCCTTCCCAGTAGATGCAGCTGCATTCAAGCCCGACGAGTACATCGTCCAGGCACAGAGCATCACTGTATCAGGAGCACAGGCATCAACTCTGTTCAATGTCGTTGAGTTCAAACCAACACCCGTTCCGACCACAGTGGTCACCACTGCACCGGTCAACAACACACCTGTTCCGACCACCGTTAAGACAACAGTCCCAACCACCAAGCCGACAACTCAGCCTGGATTTGGTGCACTGATTGCATTGATCGGTCTCGGAGCTGTAGCATTCCTCGTAGTGCGCAAGCACTAACCTAATCATCTAATTTTTTTTTAAAACCGCCACCTGTGAGCCAGGTTTCTGGCTGTCTGTCACAGTTTTAATAAGACTTCCCGTGTTGCTGAATTCCATTTTCAGCATGTACGGCGTGTCACAAAAACAGGTCTTTCATGGGGTGTATTCCAGCGGAAGAACTCCCACTGGTGGATCCGGGCTATTTAATCCCCTTATAAAAAGCTCCCTGATGATACAATAAACCGGAATAATGCTTGTTATCAGGCTCGTCTCTTTTATGAAGTATAAAAACCCAAAGACTACATTAGGTAATATGAGCATTGCGTATGAGATCTTGGCAGGGATTGGGTAATGAAATTAACAGCACGGTTACTTGACATTGCTGACAGGGGTGTTCTTCTTAATACCGCCGATGCGAGGAATCTCGGGGTCCTCCACGGGGACCGCGTCCAGGTCCTTAATGAAGTATCCGGTATTTCAGCGGCAGCCGGCGTTGACATTACAGCGACACTTGTCCCCCAGGGGACCATCGGTATCTACAGGATCTGTAACGATCGTCTCTGTGTCATGGACGGCGTCCCCCTCGAAGTCAGGGAAGCAGCACGGCCACAGTCCCTTGAATTTATTACAAAAAAAATGAACGGAGAGCGGCTGTCGAAGGAGGAGACCTATGCAATAATCCGGGACGTTGTCTCCGATGATCTCAGTGCCGCCGAGCTTACTGCATACATCACTGCAAGTTACATCAACTCCCTCGACATGGATGAAGTTGAACACCTGACCCGGGCCATGGTGGACACGGGAGAACGCCTGGATTTCCATACCCATCCGATTGTTGATAAGCATTCAATCGGTGGTGTCCCGGGTAATAAAATATCCTTAATTGTTGTCCCGATAATTGCAGCAAGCGGGCTAAAGATCCCGAAGACCAGTTCAAGGGCGATTACCGGTGCCGGGGGCACAGCTGACCTTATGGAAGTCCTCGCACCCGTGGCGTTCTCAGCTACGGAAGTCCAGAGGATGACGTTGAAGGTCGGTGGGACGATTGTGTGGGGCGGGGCCACGAATATAGCCCCCGCTGATGACAAGATTATTGTCCAGGAATACCCGTTCAAGATAGATGCCAGAGGTCAGATGCTCGCCAGTGTAATGGCTAAAAAACTAGCCATCGGTGCAGACCTGGTAGTCATTGATATCCCGGTCGGGCCAAATACAAAAGTTGCGAACCTTGTAGAAGGGCGGAAACTGGCCCGTGAATTTATTGAAATCGGTGACAGGCTCAATATCCGGGTGGAATGTGCCGTTACGTATGGTGGGTCCCCTGTCGGGCGGGCCATTGGTCCGAACCTTGAAGTGATAGAAGCCTTAAAAGCGCTTGAAGGAAACGAGGAACCAGGTTCGCTAATCCAAAAAAGCCTCGCGATTGCAGGGATCGCCCTGGAAATGTCGGGGAAGGCCGCTGCTGGTACCGGGTTTAATGTTGCGGGCGAGCTATTGCGAAATGGTAAAGCACTGGAAAAATTACGCCAGATAATCGAAATCCAGGGTGGCGACCCCAAGGTGACCTCATCTGATATCGTACCCGGGAAATACGAATTTGTCGTCAAGTCCCAGACAACCGGGTATGTTACCGATTTCAATAACAAGTCTCTGATAACAATTGCCCGCCTTGCCGGTGCACCGCAGAATGCCGGTGCAGGGGTCCTTCTCCATGCAAAGAAAGGTAACAAGATGCAGGCCGGGGACCCGATTTTTACCATTTATGCAGAACGAAAATGGCAACTTGAGAAGGCGGTTGAGGAAGGGAGGAGGCTGATGCCCGTGGTGATCGAGGGAATGCTTATTGACCGCGTGCCTGGTGATAACAAATGGCAGTAACGGTTATACATGCGAATGAGACAGATCAAACTTATTTTGTGGTCTGGAATCAGATAAAATATAAATCATGTGCTCAAAAATATAATCCGAGGGATTAATTCGTATGAAAGTTACCCGCCGTCTGATATTCATGGTCCTCTGTCTCCTCCTCATCGCCGGTGGTGCACAGGCTGCTACCCTCTACGTGAATGTATTTGAAAAGACAACCAATGTTACTGCAATACCCTATGCATCGGTCTTTGTAAACGGTGCCCTCGCCGGGAAAACCGGTACTGATGGCATCTTCACATTTACACACCCTGGCACGAGTCCGATCACGGTCAAGGTGATGAAGCCAGGGTATGAACCCTGGGAAGATGATGTCGGCATGGCAGAATCTTCAGTTCTCGTTCAGCTCAGGAAAAAGGAACTGGTGCTTAACATAGATATTTTTGATGCTGACAGCGCCCTCCCGATTACCAATTCACAGGTACGGGTGATGGGGCCGAATATTACTGAATCTTTAAAAATGACTGATAAGAACGGGTCAGTCACGTTCCCGGCGCAGGCAGCGAGTATTTACAATATCCAGATCACGGCAACCAATTACCAGAACCGGAATGAGGTTGTCGAAATGGGCATGGAAGGAAAAAATATCCAGTACCTTCTTATCCGGGGTGACAGGTTCTCAATACTCGCAAAAAGTGCAGGTGACCAGACCCCGATCGCAAATGCAGAAGTATTCATCGACGGCGTATCCAAGGGGAAAACTGACGGGAAGGGGATCCTGTCTCTTGAAATTCCACGGAATAAAGTGTACAATATAAAAATCACCAGGCCTGGCTTCACGGATTATTTTGAAAAGAAGATGATCAGCGATAATGAGGCAGTTGTCACCGCGTCGATGGTGGTTGCCCCGTACCAGGCCTCAATATATGTGTTCGATGAAACGAAGGCACCAGTAACAGGGGCTTCCATAATAATCGACGGAAAGGCACTTGGTAACACAAGCCAGTATGGAAAGTACACGTTCCGTGACCTTCCCTCCGGCCAGTATATCCTCGAAGTGAAACATCCCGGATTTTCATCCCTGCGAAGAGAAATCGGGGAGGATGATCTTGGTAAGGACATCACCGTGGAATTGCCGTTCCAGCAGGCAGACCTTACCATATTTGTTGAAGATGAAAGCTACCATGTGATACCCGGTGTGACGATCTCCCTGAATAGCAGGAATACGGGAATTACCGATGACAATGGGGCACTTACAACAAAGGTCAAGGTAAGTACCGAGTATAATATTACGGCAACGATGAAAGGCTACAAACCGGCCACCATGACTTCCAGGATCGATCCCGGGAGCACCTCGTCAACCGTTACGCTCTCTATGGAAAAAGACCTGAACATTGGTATTTTCCTGACTGCAGGCCTTATCATAGCCATTATTATCATAGTAATCCTCGTGATACTGCTGGTTATCAGGAGAAAACCCAAAACCAGGTCTTCTCACAGCACGAATAAAGGACATGGGAATGGTGGTGGCGGGAAAAAAGGCGAGATTTAATCATTACAATTATCTGTTTTATTGAAACCCTGCATATTTTTTTCGCTCTGTAGAAACACACATGAACAGGACGTTCACACCAGGGCTATGAAAATGCCCCGTTCAAAATTTCCATATACTGGGATCCGTTTTGTCATTTTCATGGGAAACCAATCTCAAATATATCTTCCAGATTGGGAATTCCAAAATTTCGTCCCGCTCCCGGGGCTCACGGCCCGCCGCTCTGGCGACCCCGGTTGGGATAGAGACCATCCCCAAATACTCTGAATTTAATGGGCCTTCGGATAACCCAGCCCGGAGAATATCTTAATGGGGGTAGGGCAGGGAGGGGGTGAAACCCCTCCTGTCTTCATATTTCCCTCTTATTTTTTATGACACCGAAGGGTTTCAACAAGGCCATATTTTTTTTTAATTTGAACATTGTGCCTTCCGTTCCCCTCCGGATACGAGTATTTTGCGACTTGCAGAGCTCTATTCGTTTATATCAGCTCTTACAAAGAACATAAAAAGAGTTGGGAATTCCAGGCGGCTCACTTGAGCTTTTTCTCGAGCTTCTTGAGCTTTTTCTTGGCCTCTTGGCTACCCGCAGCCGCCTGCTTCGAGAGCTCTTCTGCTTTGGCCTTCTTTGCCTGGTTCAGCTTTACCAGCTGTTTCTTACTCGTTGGTATACAATCACCTCGCTACGCCTTTGGTTGATTATATTTAGCGTTTTCCTTCTTAAAAATATCCATGTATCGTTGGTACCAGCCTGTAAAACCTTTGAATAAACGAAAAACTGACCTGTGATTCTCGTAATCTTTCGGAAAACCGTTCTAACTTTCTGTTCATCCCGGGATGCTTCACTCCGGGTAACCGGGCATTCCCAATACAATGCTCCGGGGCTTAACATGGTACGAAGGGTTAGGAAAAAAAATAAACGGACCCAGCGGGAATCGAACCCGCGTCCTTGGGTTCGAAGCCCAAGAGGATGTCCTCTACCCTATGGATCCAGCCCTTGCATATTGCAATCGTAACCTATTAAGCATTTTTCTACCGACTGAGTAATGATGATTCTCTCCGCCCATGAGATAGCGAAAAGACTGTATGAGTCAGGCTGCATCAATGACCGGCCGGACGGTTGTATTCCTGAGACAGCTGCCTGCGGTTGTCATGATACCTGTGCACCCGATGGTGTAGCTGATACCACCAATTCTTCACCCGCAGATGGATATGATCTCATCATCACCCCGTTCTCCGGGGAATGCCTTCAGCCTGCATCCTATGACCTCAGGGTTGCGCATGACCTGCTCCTGCCACGGGGTGCATGTAGTCTTGTTCCCACCCTTGAGTGGGTGGAGTTACCTGCTGACCTCGCAGCCACGCTCCGGTGCCGGTCATCATTTGGCCGGAAGGGAGTAATGATAGCAGCGGGTTTTGTCGACCCGGGGTTCCGGGGGCAATTGACGCTGTGTCTAATTAATATGGGGCCCGGAGATGTTCCCCTGTATCAGCATAACCGGGTTGTCCAGATGATTATCCATGAAGTGAAAGGTGGAAACAGGCTCTACAATGGCAGGTACCAGGACAGCCATGGCGCAATCCATTCGAAGGAAGAGTAGATCTGTCATAAGCCATTTGGGTCCTCCTGTAAAGGATCAGCCAGGATCAGGGGCACAAAAGGTTGATCCCATCAGCCGACAGATCAACTATTAAGGAATAAATCCAGAGTTAACAGGGACAGAGTACACGTGCGTGAATATGAGGACGTTAATAAGAGCCGACAATGGATCAGGATGGGATTGGTGAGGCCGTATGATACGTACAGAACGTAAATATATCGAGATCCTCCGGATCCTGAAAGATCACAGTGAGCCCGTTGGTGCAAAGCGTCTCAGCGAGATCATGGCTGAACGCGGGTTCATCCTTACTGACCGTGCTGTCCAGTATTATCTTCAGTACCTGGACGAGATGGGTTATACCGAGAAAGTGGGCAACCTGGGACGTATTCTCACCGAGGCCGGGATTGCAGAGACCAATAATGCCCTTGTAGGGGACCGCATTGGTTTCATCATCTCAAAACTCGAACGGCTTGCGTTCAGGACCACCTTCGATCCCGAAACTGCGACCGGGGATGTTGGCTATAACCTTTCAATCGTACCGAAAGACCAGGAAGAACTGGTGGTTTCGGTCTTCGACGAAGTAATAAAGGCAGAATGTGGGTTTTTTAGTTCCTACCGGATCATTGATCACGACCCGAGGGTCCCATCTGACTGCATTGGTATTATGACGATTTGCAGTATCAGCATGGATGGTGTATTCCAGAGAAACGGCATCCCGGTAAAAATGGCCTATGGTGGCAGGTTGGCCATCGAAAACGGGACTCCGACCGCTTTCCTTGACCTAATCGGTTACCGCGGGACTACGATCGATCCCCTCCAGTTATTTGTTTCTGCCGGTCTGACGTCGATTCGGACCCTGGTCCGAACAAAGGCGGGAATAGGGCTTGCCAATGTCCGGGAAGTCCCCTGCACAGCGGAAGACCGGGTAAAAGAACTGATCATTCTGATGCGGAAATGCGGGTTCGTATTCCCGGTACAGATGGGTAACAAAGTCCTGAACCTCCAGCCGAACCCGCACCGGATCTCAATTGCATCCTTCAGCGGGATGAATTTTGTTGCGAATGCAACAGAACAGGGTGTCCGCATCACCACGGAAATCGGTGCCGGCAATATCAGGTTTTCGAAAATTGTTGACATGGATTAACGGTGGTTACCGGATGGTCCCATGATATTTTTTTTCATCGCTCTGCTCTGGGTTTTTGAAGTCTTCTGAATTTCCTCTCCAAAAAAAGTGTCAGTAACTCGTTTTTTGGTCATTGGCGTTTTTATTGAAACCCTAATTGGTAATAAAGAACAGGGCTTTGTTGAAACCCTTCGGTGTCATAAAAAGTAAGAGGAAAATACGAAGACTGGTTGGGATTTCACCCCCTCAGGCCCATCCCCGGTAATATCTCCTTCGGGCAGGGTTCAAGTATCGTATTTCAGAAAATTTCAGTGATTTAGTCATCCCGTATCCCAACCGTGGTCGCCAAAGCGGCGGGCCATAAGCCCCGGGAGCGCGGGTAAATCCGGGAACACCCTTAATCCCAAAAAGAGATTTGCGAGCATGTCAACAGAGCCGGAATTCCAGAATCTACAAGATAAATTTGAGAGCATTTCCTATGAAATTACTTGAATAAACCCGGATATAAGGAGATTTAGAAGGGACTTCTTCGTAGTCCGGGTGTGAACACACCGTGATTGTGTATTTTTCCACAAACCGGTTTTAGTGTTTTTCATCCATCTTTTTCAGATCTTCGCGGGCCCGGGCGACGACTGAGGCGAGGTCTTTATTCGTCTCTTCATCTAATGGTGGCACAGGTCCGTTTCTGGCGTTTAAGGGGGGCTCCTGGTTCTTTTTCTCGCCACCGGGGTTGCTATCACTTGTCGCGGTACCTGGTGTATCGTGCGAAATTTCAGGAATGACTGTTCTATGTCCCGTATTATCGGGAAGTGGCGTTCCGATCTCATGCACAGGGGGCGTCTTATCATCTCTGCCTGGCAGCGCAGGGGTGCCAGGAACCCCCGTTTCCCTGGTCGCCGGGGCCTTGTGCCTGCCAAAAAACGGGATGCTTCTTACCGCCCCCCTGCCATGTTCAGGTTTTGCGGAAGATTTCTGTTGCCCGTGTTCGGGGATCCGGGTACGAATGAATGCCTGGATGTTCTCCTGCCCGGCGCTGATCGTACCAGCGAGGGTGCCTTGGAGACCGGTTGCTTTCCGCACCACGGTACCGTGGTCCGGCACCCGGTACGCCTGCTTGTGCCACTCCCGCTCCCACCCGGGGTTTTCGACCGTGTAATCATCCCTGATCCCCCGGATTTCGTTAATTCTTGGAATATTGGAAAGGCCTGCAAGGATGATGATAATGGCAATATAACGGGTATTTTTTACCGGGTAATCCCCTGAACGCATCTCCATGCCTGCAATACTGCGGTCAATCCATTTTCTGACGGTCATAAAACCTTTCATGCTTATTGCCTGTGTGGGCCCGGCAACAAGAATGAGGGCTTTTTCTGCGCTTGTTAAATCGCACGGTACAGAAATATTCTCATATATTGCCTCTTTTGCGAGGTCAACCAGCCTTTCAGCCTTTTTATGTCCGGATTCAACCTGTGTTCCCGAAGGGTGGAACAGACTACCGATATGGAATTTTCCCCCGCCGGTGTCAGCTGCGGCATATCCAATGGCAATAAATCCCATCCCCCTGATTGTATTGAGGATTTCCCCGGCGTCAAGGACCACTTCTCCGGTTTCAATAGCCCCCCCTTCGCTGATCTCACCCGCCCTGAGCAATAACCCCAGGCGCCTTGCGATGCCGGTATTCTGGGCTTTATATTTCACCTGCCTGTCATCAGTGGATCGGGCTTTGGCAGGCGGGATTAGTTTCCGGGAGGCATTCTTCCGGCTCTCATTCCCATCTGCCTCTGCAGGGCCTGGCAGTTTTTCATTATCGAATATGATGATCCCTTCGACCAGCGGGAGAAGCCGGTCAATATCCTGCGCAGCCTTTGCAGAAGTCCTTCTCCCCTCCCCGAGAGCAGGCAGGGTAACAAGTGCGAAAACCGGCTCGACTACCACCGACCTGACCTTTTCCAGGATGGCAACTCCCACGCCTGCCATGGTACCCCCTGCACCGGTACAGAGAATAATCGCGTCTTTGTCACCGGTATCGAGATTGTGGAGCAGGTTAATGATTTCATCAATCGTTATATCATCCGTAATATCCTCCGTCTGGAGTGATACAGAGGGGAAATATATTCTCTTCCCTACGGGGATGTGGGCAAGGTGATTGAGTGTACCGGCATCGCGATCAATTGCAATGGCCTCCACGCATGAGACCTTACTGAACTGGTGGTCCTGGCCATAGAGCATATCTGCTATCCGGCATCCTGCACCTCCAAGTCCGATCGCAAATATCCGCATACTGACCTGTTCCTTCTGAATAATTTCCCCTGCACGCAGGTCCGGGTGGTGCCCGGATGTCAATTACCCCCTTGTGTTGGCCGGGGCCACTTCCCTGACCTGGGCAACTGCTGGCAATCCTGAATATCAGTACAAAGAAAATCCGGGCTCTTACTTCCCGTGAAAACTATTCTTACCCAAGATTTTTAACTAATCTCTTAAAGTGTTTGTGATAGGTCAATGATTCCCCTGTCATATTCTCCGGTTTTCCCCTGTCTTTTTTCCTGCTGCTCTTTTTTAGTCTCTCCAGGAGGCGATTATCCCTCCTTATATCCGGATACTGGTTATCTCTCTGCGTTCAGCATATTTTTACATAATCCATGCTCCCGGTGCGAATGGAAACTCCCCGGAAACCAGTGGGCTGTTAAAAATTGCACGTTGGGAAGAAAGGAAAATAATAATTTATTTAAACGCACGGGCGATAGGTACACAGTGAGGTGAATTAGCCTTGACTTATGGAATAGAATTTGTACCAGGAAATGTTAATGTCAAGCAGGTAGTTAATTTCTGCAAACTCGCAGAGTCAAAAGATATTGACTTTGCATGGATCACCAACCACTACAACAACCGCCACTGCTACCCCACGCTTGCCGCAATTGCACAGGCAACAACCACCCTGAAGATGGGACCGGGTATCATGAATGCGTTCACCGACACTCCGGCAGCAATGGCATCCTTTGCCTGCACATTAAACGAGATTTCGGACGGGCGTGCTGTAATGGGTATTGGACCCGGAGACCTCTCAACCCTTCCAAAGCTTGCAATAAAGCCAGATAAACCAGTTGCGCGGCTGAAAGAAGCAGTAATCCAGATGCGCAAACTCTGGGGCGGAGAGGAAATCAAGAAGTCCGGCATGGAATTCTTTGACTACGACGGTGCCAAGCTCACAGGTGTGAACCTGCCAGGAAAGAAAGGCATACCCGTCTACATCGGTGCACAGGGCCCGAAGGTGCTCGAACTCGCAGGGACCATCGGAGACGGCGCATTAATCAATGCATCAAACCCGAAGGACTTTGCTATTGCAATCCCGATCATCAAGGCAGCCTGTGACAAGGTCGGCAAGAAAGGATTCGATATCGGTGCCTACACCGCCATGTCTATCGACATGAACGAGAAGAAAGCCCGTAATGCAGCAAAAATAGTTGCAGCATTCATTGCGGCCGGTTCACCACCAGAACTCCTCACCCGTCATGGTCTTGACCTGAACAATGTTGCAAAGATCAAGGATGCGCTGGGCAAGTTCGACTTCAAAACTGTCGGAGAACTCGTTGGCGACAAAGAGATCGATGCATTCACAATTGCCGGAACACCTGAAATGGTAAAGGCAAAGTGTGAAGCACTGACCCAATCCGGTGTTACCCAGATTATCTTCGGCTCACCACTCGGTCCGGACATGACCACATCTATCCGGCTCCTTGGCAAGTACGTTGTATAAGGGCTTCAAAAAACAATCCACTTTTTTTTAGAAATTTCAGATCGAGACTATTAAATTTCCGATTATCCTAATAGGCAGTATATCAGCCATGTTTACGATACGGGAGTTGCAACTGGAAAATTCGGTCCTCCAGTACCGCATGGAGAAGCTGACCGGACTTCGGTGCAGGATCAGCCCGGACCGGACCAAGCGGGGATTAGATGTGCCCTATTCTTATTCTCCTGACTCGGATGGCTGTCCATTTTGTCCGGACCAGGTATTTTCAGTGACCCCTGAATTTCCCGGTGGTGGACGGATCTGCCTTGGGGAGAGTATAACGTTTCCTAACCTGTACCCTTTTGCCTCTTATCACACGGTTACTGTAATTACATCTGAGCACTTTGTGGAGTTTTTTAATAAAAAACAGCTGTATGATGCCTTTATGGCCCAGGTATGTTCGTTGTCCAAGGCCGGGGGCTACCCGAGTATTAACTGGAATTATCTGCCGTCAGCGGGTGCCAGTCTTGCACACCCCCACCTCCAGGGGCTTGCGGATGAACAAGCGCCGGTAGTTGCCGGGATGTATATGAATAATGGTGAGCGTTACCTGGAGCGCCATGGCAGGTGTTACTGGGACGCATGGAGGGAGCACGAAGAAGGGTCCGAACGGTACCTTTTCGGGGATGAAATTTGCTGGACTGCACATGCTGTGCCCCTTGGAGAACGCGAAGTCAGGGGGGTCCTGCCGGTGGCAACCCTGGAAGACTCCGAAAACTATCTTGATACCCTTATTGAGGGGATCCTTTCTGTCATCGGCCTCTACCGGGACCTTGGTACCCATGCGTTCAATCTTTCGCTGTTCTTTGACAAGTGCGGTCCGGATCGTGGATACAGGGCATTCTGCTCGATAATTTCAAGGATTAACCCTAATGCCCGGTCACTGGCGGATTCCGCATTCATGGAAAGGCTCCACCTGGAACCTGTTATCCTTACGCTCCCCGAAGACCTTGGAGCATGGTACAGGAAAAACCAATAGAGTCGTTTCCGGGGATTCCTGCTTTGTTAAATCCCTGTGTGTTTAGAAAAAAGAACAGGGAATACGTAAGGCAGGTGGGGGTATAACCCCTCCCTGTCCGACCCCCGGTGAGATAACCTTTCGGGCAGGGTTCAACGGTAGTATCCCTCAAAATTTCCTAGATTTGGAGATTAATCCCTATCCCACCCGGGGTCGCCAGGCGGCGGGCCATGAGCCCCGAGCGTGAGGAAATTTTGGAATTACCAATCTGCAAGACAGATTTGAGAGGATTTCTATAGGCCATACTAACCTAATCTCAACCGGGATATATCCCACACCTTCTCCAGCCTTGTCGTTGTCTATGCAGAAGGAAGCAGAGGATGGGGGTTGCGTAACTGCCCCGCGGGATTGCTTGTCAGAAAACCCAAATCAACTGATTCAGGAACAGTAAAAAAAAGAGTAAAAAAAGGTTTTACTCTGGTTTTGTGACCAGCTTGGTCTTAGCGACAAGCACACCGTCTTTCTTGTGTGGCTTGCGGATTACACCATCGACTGCCTTGTCAAGTTCACGGGCCTCGTCACAGAGGATTGTGGCGGCCCTCATCATCTCGTGGGCGCTTGCAACAATCGGGACGTACTGTTCCCATTCCTTCGTCATAAAGCAGCCTTTTACGTTGACCATTGCAACAGCGGAGGCAATCTCGTATGCCGCACGTGCCTTTGCGAGTGCGTAGGGATTTGAGAATTCTCCCGCAACTGCCTTGTCGGAGGTCATGACGACCTTTGGCAGGACGAGTTCTGCGCCCTTCTTGCCGGCCTTGACCTGGTTGATTACTTCATCAAGTGCGAGCTGCATCTTGCGGAACGCACCGGTGACCGAGAGGACTTTCACAAGGTTGCCATTGTAGTCTGCCATCTCGACCGGGTCGAGGAACTCCCTGCGTGCACCAATCATGGCATCTGCCTTCATGATGATGTAACCGAACTTGCTCTCCTTGAGCTCTGCCCATTCTTTCTTGGTTGTTACATCATCAGTGATAACGACAACCGGGATACCTGCCGCAGCGAGCTGCTCACGGGCACCGGTCGGGCCTGGAAGGACACCATTCGGGGAAACCACGATACAAAAGTCAGGTTTCCATGCCTTCATATTGGAAACTACACGTTCGATATCTTCCGGCTGGAGCTTGGTTCCGCTCGTTGCCATAAATGTCTGCATGTCCTCACGGTCTGCTCGTTCGTCGAGAAGAAGTTCGGCCATTACGCCGCTTGCAATGTTGCCTAATTTCGCAACTCCTACTTTAACTACCATGTTTACACCTCAAAAATTTTATATCACGTTTATATGACCTGATAAATATAAACATTTTGAAATCTGCCTCGACCTAAAGGTGTTTTCACTCCGAATCTGAAAATTTATCTATGCGCCCTATCAAAGATAGTTTACCAGTTAACCGAAAGCGTTTAATTATTTGTAGTTAAAGAGATCTGGTATGAAAGAGGGGTTGCTTACGGATCGCCAGAAAGAGGTGCTCAGGTACAGGAAACAGGGCCTGACCCAGCAGCAGATCGCAGATATTATCGATACATCCAAGGCGAATGTCTGCACAATCGAAAAATCTGCAATGGAGAATATCAGGCGGGCAAAAGATACCCTTGATTTCCTGTATACCCTTGATGCCACTCACCTCTGCACGATACATGCAGGCACTGACCTGCTTGAAGTCTCCCCTTTTGTTTATAAAGAAGCGGAAAAGCTTGGTATAAAAGTGAAATATGACACAATCTCCCTGATTAACAAAATCCGGGAGTCCACTCCCGAACGGTTCAAGGCAAGGCAGGTGCGTGAGAATATTGAAGTGTATATTAACGAGGAAGGCGAATTATATTTCGGATAAGTGTAATATTTTCCGCAAACCCCGTTACCAGAAATCTGTTTTCTTTTTTTTTGAATGCCCGTGTTTACAATAAATATATATTTGCTTCCCTCCAATTGTTATGGAAGCCTATATGAGGATTTGACGACGGGTAGGGTACATGGCCATCCATAAAAAGGCAATTATGTGCATACAATGCAGATTGCGTTTGATGGTGAAGGCGGTACCTTGCTGCGGCCATATGATTTCTCATAGGTGAGTAACTCCTCCATGGGAGTTACCGAGAAGGAGTTGTGGAACAATTCACAACGGGCTGACATAGCTGGATCTGATGAGTGCGTCAAGGGTGGACGAGTACCAAAACGGCCCGCCCTGAAAAGACTGTTACTCCTTTCAGGGGACGCATGAATATCAGGATCTATTCGCGAGACAGGTAGTCTGGTAATACCAGCCTGGTCCATTGGAGGGCCAATAAAAAGACACATCCCTTGTGTTTTTCCCGGAAAACGGGGAGATACGGAAGGGACGAGGTCTGAAATACGAACGATCGCGGGTTATATCAGGTACTGAGCGTGGAGCATCACATCAGTCTCGGATCCGGTGGAAATCCCCGGAAAGTCCAGAACGGACACCTGTCACCAGGGAGTTCCGAAAACGATCGTACCGGGAAAACCCGGTTATGGTCACGAAATGCGAACGAAGGATTGATTGAAACATGCCAAAAATAAACAGGCCGCGCAGAGGTTCTCTTGCATACAGCCCCCGAAAGCGTGCAAAGAGCCCGATTCCAAAATACCAGTCATGGCCGCAATATAATGGGGCACCCCTGCTGCAGAGTTTTGCAGGTTACAAAGTGGGAATGACGCATGTTATCATGGTGGACGATCACAAGAACAGCCCGACAGAAGGTAAGGACATAATGGTACCCGTTACCATTATTGAAGTTCCTTCCATGAGGGTTGCCGCGGTTCGTGCCTATGTCCGTGATACCTATGGAAAACATCCACTTTGTGAAGTATGGGCCGAAGAGCTTGACAGCAACCTCGGCCGCAGGATCAACCTGCCAAAGGAATACACCGGCGAAGCGGCAAAAAAATGTATTGCTGACGCCCTTGCAGCCGGACAGGTGACAGAGATCTTTGCATTGATGTACACAGTACCTGCCGGGCTTACCGGTGTTCCGAAGAAGGTCCCAGACCTCATGGAAACAAAAGTGGCAGGCGGGACTGTTGAACAGCAGTATGAGTTTGCAACAGGTCTCCTTGGAAAGGAAGTATCGCTTGACAAGGTCATACAGCCCGGCGCATATGCCGATATAACCGCGATCACCACGGGGAAAGGTACCCAGGGCGCCGTAAAGAGGTGGGGTACCGCGTTAAGGAAGAGAAAGCACTCCCGGGGCGGAAAAAAGCGGCACGTTGGTACTCTTGGCCCGTGGACCCCGCACCACATCCGCTGGCAGGTCCCGCAGATGGGCCAGTTGGGTTACCAGCAGCGTACCGAGTTCAACAAGCGTGTCCTGAAAATGGGGGATAACGCCGCTGATGTTACTCCTGCAGGTGGTTTCCTTCATTACGGACTTCTGAGAAGCCCGTATGTTCTGATTAAAGGGTCTATTCCCGGCCCGGTAAAGAGACTTATACGGATCAGGCCGGCAATCAGGCAGGGCGAACACCACATACGTCTGCCGGTTATCGAGTTCATGAGCGTCCAGAGTAAACAGGGGTAGAGAGAGATGAAAGCAAACGTTAGAACACTCGATGGCGCGATTTCACGGGAAATTACACTCCCCCGGGTCTTCGGGGAAGAATATCGCCCGGACCTGATCAGAAAGGCCGTAATGGCACTTCAGAGCACCCGGAGGCAGCCCCACGGGACACACCCGTATGCCGGTATCCGGTCTTCCGCAGTAGGATGGGGAAGTGGCAGGGGGATGTCTCATGTACCCCGTATCAGGAACGGTTCACGTGCGGCAAAAGTCCCACAGGCGAAAGGCGGCCGTGAAGCACATCCTCCGAAAGTGCAGAAAATCCTGTTAAAGTTCATCAACAAGAAGGAAAAGGAGAAGGCTTTCTGCTCTGCAGTTGCCGCAAGCATCCTTCCGGATCTCGTCAAGGGTCGAGGACACAGGTTTGAGGGGGAAGTCCCCGTGGTCATGGAAGACCGGTTTGAGGAGCTCGTAAAGGTAACTGAAGTCATTACTGCCCTTACAAACGCAGGGGTCTATGCAGATATTGAACGGTCGAAGGCGAGCAAGAAGGTACGTGCCGGCCGTGGTAAGATGCGTGGGCGCCGTTACAAACAGAGAAAGAGTCTCCTTATTGTAACAGCAAACCAGCCGCTTCGTGCAGCGAAGAACCTCGCAGGTGTCGATGTCGTCACGGTTGACCAGCTCAACACCGAACTCCTGGCACCGGGTTCACAGGCCGGTCGTCTGACGGTCTGGACTGAAGGAGCACTTCAGATGCTGGAGGGGAGATAAATGGTTCTGAAATATCCATTTGTTACAGAAAAGGCAATGATGATGCTCGACAAGGACAGTAAACTTCAGTTCCTTGTCACCAACGAAGCTACGAAGCACCAGATCAAGCGTGAGATCCAGAAGTCCTTCGAACAGGAAGTGACCAGCGTCAGGACAATAATGACAACGCATGGCCAGAAGAAGGCAATTGTAAGTTTTGCGAATGAGAAGGCTGCCGAGGAGATCCTCAGCAGGCTAGGAATAATGTAGGTGTGAAAAATGGGACATCGAATAACTACCCAGGCCCGTGGAAAAGGCGGTCCGACATACAGGGCACCTTCACACCGGTATAAGGCAGCCCTCAAGCATGTGGGCAACGTGGACGTGACCACAAGCGGGACGATCTTTGACATCGAACATGATCCGGCACGGAACTGCCCCATAGCCCTCGTAAAACTCGACAGCGGGGAAAAAGTCTATATGCTGGTCACAGAAGGTATCGGTATCGGGGATATTGTCGCATGGGGTGACGGTATTGAAGTCAGGAACGGCAACACGCTCCCGCTGTCAGGGATCCCGACTGGAGCATATATCTGCAATATCGAGGCGAAACCCAATGACGGCGGAAAATTTGTCCGTGCAAGTGGTGTGCAGGCGATTGTTGTAGATAAGACTGAAGACAAGGTCGGCGTGAAGATGCCGAGCGGAAAGACCAAATGGTTCAATTCACGGTGTCGTGCGACAGTCGGGATTGTCGCCGGTGGTGGCCGTGGAGAAAAACCGTTCGTGAAGGCGGGTAATAAATACCACAAGATGGCCAACACCGCATCGAACTGGCCTCGTGTCAGGGGTGTAGCGATGAACGTCATCGACCACCCGTTCGGTGGTGGCGGTCACCAGCACCCTGGTCGTCCGAAGACTGTTGCCCGTGGGACATCCCCGGGAAGGACGGTCGGACATGTTGCGGCGAGGCAGACCGGCCGCGCGAGGAAGTGAGGGGTAAATTATGGCAAAGAAAACTCAGAAGAGGTTACCGAGGCGGCGTGAGGAGTTCACCTATCATGGTTTCCGGGTCGAGGAACTCCAGACAATGGGAATCAGTGAGCTCCTCCCCGTGATGCCAGCCCGCGCCCGTCGCAAAATTAAAAGAGGCCTGAGCCGCGGTGAGGAGCACCTCCTTACCAGGTTCAGGGCCGGTGATGAAAATATCCGGACTCACCTGCGTGACATGATTATCATGCCCGAGATGCTTGGAAAGGAGATCGAAGTATACAATGGCAAAGAGTTCATGAAAGTTGAACTCCAGCCTGAATCTGTCTTCCATTGTCTTGGTGAGTTTGCATTGACACGAAGAAAAGTCGCCCACGGAAGTGCCGGTATCGGTGCTACCAGGTCGAGTAAATATGTCCCGCTGAAGTGATCGTGATGGCAAGAATAGCATATTCACAGGATATTTCCGGGGACGATATTGCCCGCGGAAAAGCGAACGAGCTGCCGATCTCACCAAAGCACTCAATTGAGATTGCAAGTTACATCAGGAACCGGAATATCGATGATGTAATCGATTACCTGAACCTGGTAGTTGCCCAGAAAAAGGCAATCCCGTTCAAGCGGTTCAACCGTGATGTCGCTCACAAACGTGGTCTCGAGGGTTGGGACGCAGGCCGGTACCCGAAAAAGGCATCCCTTGCGTATATCCGCCTGCTCTCGTCAGTGAAGAAAAATGCAGAGTACATCGGGCTTGACCCTGAGAAACTCGTCATTGTCCATGCGTCTGCAAACCGCGGCCGTGGACAGAAAGCATTCTTCCCTCGTGCAATGGGCCGGGCAACCCCGAAAAGAAGGGAAACCGTCAACATCGAGATAGTTGCAAAAGAGGTGGAATGAATGGCAGTAGAGAGAAAGTTTGTTGCAGAAGGCGTTCGCAGGGCCAGGGTCGAGAAGCACCTTGTTAAGGAGCTCAAGCGTGCCGGTTACGGTGGTATGGACCTCGTCCGGACACCACTCGGTACCCAGGTAACGATTTTCGCGGAAAAGCCGGGGATCGTTATCGGTAAGGGCGGAAAACTTGTACGCCAGCTGACACAGGACCTTGCCACCACCTTCGGTGTTGAGTCACCCCAGATTGAGGTACAGCAGGTCCAGAACCCAAGTTTCAATGCCAAGATCATGGCAGAGAGACTTGCAAATGCCCTTGAAAGGGGCTGGTACTTCAGGAAAGCCGGCTCAAGCATCATCAGGAGGGTCATGGACTCGGGAGCCCTTGGTTGCGAAGTCATTATTGCCGGAAAACTCACCGGTGCACGTGCCAGGACCCAGAAGTTCGTCGAAGGGTATATCAAGCACTGTGGCGAGCCCGCAATCACGATTGTCGAGACCGGCTACGCGGTAGCAATCAAGAAACTCGGGACCATCGGTGTCCAGGTCAGGATCATCCCGCCTGATGCCGTGCTCCCTGACCACTGGACTATGACAGCGGCACCAGCAAGGGCTCCAAGGAAGCCCGAAATTGTTGTTACTGATGTAGGTGAGGAGATCGACGAAGACATTGACCTCTCCATGGGAGAAGAAGAGTTCCAGGAGGAGCAGTAAATGGCAATTCTCCGTGCGAAGGATGTCCGGCAGCTCTCTGATGTCGAGTTACAGGAACAGATGAGCAAGATCCGGCTGGAGCTGATCCAACACTACGGAAAAGTCAGTGCCGGGGGTGCAACAGAAAACGCGGGGCGTATAAAAGAGCTCCGCAGGACTGTCGCCCGAATGATGACTGAGATAAACCACAGGAGAACTGTATGATAGTGCCCCGGAACGTCATTCGCCATGAATTGATAGGCCTTGACGTTCTGGTGGTGCATGCCAGCAACCCTACCTACCAGGGTGTTACGGGACAGATCGTGGATGAGACAAAAAACATGCTGATTATTCGCACGGGGTCCGGAATAAAACGGATCCAGAAGAATACCGGCGTGTTCAGGCTCACACTTCCTGACGGGACACTGGTTGATGTACAGGGTTCAGTACTGGTCATGGCACCAGAAAAACGGCTCAATCTGCATAAGAAAATATAGAGGTTCGATATGGCAAACAACATAGGATTAAACGTCCCACAGCCAAAAGAGGTTTGTAGTGACGTTAATTGTCCGTTTCACGGCACTTTGTCTGTGCGCGGCCAGGTGATCACTGGCAAGGTCGTGAGCGATCGTATGATGGGGACGGTAGTGGTAGAACGCCAGTACCTGCATTATGTGAGGAAATACAAGCGTTATGAAAAACGCAGTTCAAAGCTCCATGCACATAATTCCCCCTGTATACAGGCAAAGACCGGCGATACCGTAAGGATCGCCGAGTGCAGGCCGCTCTCCAAGACCACCACATTCGTCGTCGTCGAGGTGCAGGCATCATGAAGGCAAAACAGTCAAAGACCCCGCGGGCACTCGCAACCGGGACACGGCTCACATGTGCTGACAATACCGGCGCCCGTGAAGTCCAGATAGTTTCTGTGTTCGGGTACCACGGTGTACGTCGCAGACAGCCGAAAATGGGCCTGGGCGATCTCGCAACAGTGAGCGTCAAGAAAGGTACTCCTGATATGCGCAGGAAACTTGTGCGTGCAGTAGTAATCAGGCAGAGAAAGGAAATAAGAAGGCCAAGCGGGCTACGTGTCTCGTTTGATGACAATGCCATCGTGGTCGTCGATGAGAAGAATGAACCACGCGGAACAGAGATAAAAGGGCCGGTCGCCCGTGAAGTGGCTGAGCGGTTCCCCAAACTGGGTTCCATGGCGACTATCATTGTGTGAGGTGCATCATGGTACGAATAATCAGCTCACAACCAAGGAAACAAAGAAAAATCAGGTACAATGCACCTGCACATGTCCGCGGGGATTTCCTCAGGGCACCGCTTGCAAAACCCCTCCGGGAGCAATATAAGCGGAGAAGTTTCCGTGTCGTCATGGGTGACACCGTCAAAATGACCCGGGGCAACTCTGCAGGAACGGAAGGACTTGTCGATAAAGTCTGCACCAAGAACTATAAGATCTGGGTGCACGGCGTTACCGGGACGAAGGCTGATGGAACGGAAGTTCCAAGGCCGGTGGACCCTTCAAATGTCCAGATTGTCAAGCTCAACCTGGAAGACCCGAAGAGGGAAATGAAACTTGCCGGAGGTAATGAATAATGTCAGAACACCTGAAGCGGTTCAAGGCACCGGATTCGTGGCACATATCCAAGAAAACAAACAAGTTCATTACGAAGACAGCCCCGGGTCCGCACAATGCAAATGCACTCCCGGTAGCAGTCTGGCTCCGTGACCAGATGGGACTCGCACGGAACATGAAGGAAGTCAAGCAGATCCTTCACCAGCGTGATGTAATTGTCAACGGGCGTGCCTGCAGAGACCCGAAGATGGGAATTGGCATCTTCGATATTGTCTCGCTGCCAAAGATCAATAAATACTACAGGATACTCCGCGACAAGAACGGCCGTCACAAGACGATCGAGATCGATATCGAGGCCGCGAAGACCCGCCTCTGCAAGATCAGCAACAAGACCGTGGTATCAGACGGAAAAATACAGCTCAACATGCGTGACGGCTCGAACATTCTCGGGGACAATACCTACAAGCCAAAGGATTCAGTTGTCCTCTCAATTGACCCGGAGAGCAGGTTTAAAATTGTTGACCACTTCCCCTATGCCATTGGCAACATGGCAATGGTGATCGGTGGGCGGCACTCGGGTAAAATAGCCCGCATTAAGGCCATCACCGTCGTGCCAGGCAGCGTTACCAACCGTGTCCAACTCGAGGATGAGAAGACAAAGGAGCACTTCGAAACTGTGGAGACCTTTGTGTACATGGTAGGCCGTGAAACACCCGCACTTGCTGAATGGGGGATTGAAGGATGAACCCAAAGAACGAGACCGATATCGAGAACCCGATGCATCAGCTGGATATCGATAAAGTAGTGGTCCACATGGGTGTCGGGGAGAGCGGAGAAAAGCTCTCAAAGGCGATCGATATCATGAAGACGATTACCGGGAATACGCCGGTCAGGAGCATTGCAAAGAAGACACAGCCTGCCTTCGGGATCAGGAAAGGGGCCCCCATAGGGTGCCGTGTCACTCTTCGCGGGCCGAAAGCGAAGGCATTCCTTGAGACATCGCTCAACATCATTGAGCGGAAGATTGCTCCGACGCAGTTTGACCGCCGGGGTAATTTCTCATTCGGGATTGAAGAACACACTGATTTCCCTGGGATGTCATATGACCCGCAAATCGGTATCTATGGTATGGACATCAATGTCGTCCTTGCAAGAAAAGGTCTCAGGATCAGCAGGCGACACCATGAACAGAAAAAGCTGCCGGAAAAACAGCACGTAAATGTCGCAGATTCGATAGCGTTCCTGAAGACCCGGTACAAGGTGGAGGTATGATCATGGCTGGAGAACGCACGAAAAAATTCGGTCGCGGTGCAAACGAGTGCAAGATGTGCGGGCGCAAGCAGGGGCTTGTCCGCCGTTACCACATCATGTTCTGCAGGCAGTGCTTCCGGGAATGGGCCCCGAAGATGGGCTTCAAGAAGATGAACTGAGGTGATCATACAATGTCAAGACTTAACCCAATTGCAGATGGTATGAGCACCCTGAAAAATGCAGCCGACAAGGGGAGACCCGAATGCGTCATAGAACCAGCGAGCAAGCTGCTCGGGTCAATGTTCCGGATTATGCAGGACTCAGGCTATCTCACCGGATTCGATTATATCGACGATGGGCGGGGTGGCCAGTTCGTGGTACACTTAAACGGCCGTATAAACAAATGCGGTGCAATCTGCCCGAGATACTCAGTTCAGCTCGATGAATTGGAATACTTTGAGGAGCAGTTCCTGCCAGCCAAGAACTTCGGGATGCTCATTATCTCGACCTCACGTGGTGTGATGTCTCATGAGCAGGCGAGAAAACTAGGCATTGGCGGGGAGCTGCTTGGATATGTCTATTGAGGTGCGCAGATGACGACAGTGAGAAAGTATAAGGTGCCTGCCGGTGTGAAATGCCAGATAGATGGCGTCTATATTCGCGTAACAGGTCCTAAAGGCCAGCAGGAGCGCAATATCCGGCACCCGCAGATCTCCGTCACCTGTGATGAGAGCGAAGTAATCATTTCAACAGACTCAGGCAGGAAGGCGAACATCGCAATGGTCGGCACCCTTGCCGCCCATGTAAAGAACATGTGCATCGGCGTAACAGACGGATACGAATACCACATGAAAGTGGTATACAGTCACTTCCCGATCCAGCTCAAATTACAGGGTGAAAAACTTGAGATCGCCAATTTCCTTGGCGAGAAAAAGGCCCGGTACGCGAGGATTGAAAAGGGAGTCACCGCTAAAGTGAGCACTGATGAAGTTGTAATCAGTGGGATCAACAAGGAATCTGTCGGGACCACCGCTGCGAACATAGAAATTGCCACGAAGATAAAAGATCGGGACCCCCGTGTTTTCCAGGATGGCATTTATACAACACGGAAGGTGTAGATAATGGTCAACGAGAAGAAGAGGTTGATCCGGACCCGGGCAGATAAAAGTGCGAAGTTCCGCCGGGACGGGTTCGGCAAGAAACCCCAGATATCAGATTCGTGGAGAAGGCCGCGTGGGCTTCACAACAAACAGCGGAGGCAGAAGAAAGCAAAAGGTGCACACCCGACTCCTGGATATGGAAGTCCGGTCCTTGTTAGGGGCATGCACCCGAGCGGTTTCCTTGAAGTCCGGGTCTTTACCCCTGACGAGCTCACCGGCATCGACCCGGCCTGTTATGCAATCCGGATTGGTGCATCAGTGGGTGGCAGAAAGCGGGCAATAATCCTCGAAAAAGCAAATTCAGCAGGATTAAAAGTATTAAACCCGGGAAAGGCCAGGGCTGTGGCAGCCGGTGCCACTGCACCGGATGAGGAGGTGTCCTCCAATGACTGATCTCACCAACCAGAAACGGATGTCCGCAGCGATCCTGAAATGCGGTGTCCACCGGGTATGGTTTGACCCTGAGCGGAGCACCGATATCCAGAATGCAATATCACGCGAAGACCTCCGTGGTCTTATCAGTGAAGGTGCCGTTAAGGCCGAGCAGAAGAAAGGCGTAAGTCGTGGAAGGGCCCGCCTGCTTGAAGCGAAGAGATCATACGGGCACTGTAAAGGCCCTGGGAGACGGAAAGGTGCAGCAGGTGCGAGGCACCCCCGTAAATACCAGTGGATGCAGAAGATCCGTGCCATACGAAAGAGTCTCCGTGAACTCCGTGCAACAGGATCTGTTGACACCCATGTGTACAGGCTTATGTACCGGAAGGCCGCAGGAGGCCAGTTCAGGAGCGTAGCGCACTTAAAAGCCCAGCTTGAGATAATGACCGGGAGGTTGAAGTAAATGGCAACAGGACCGAGATACTTTGTCCCTTTCCGGCGGAGAAGGGAGGGCAAGACAGATTACTACAAGAGGACGCACCTCGTGGTAGCTGACAGGCCAAGGATGGTCGTTCGGAAGACGAACACCCATATCATTGTCCAGATGGTAACTGCAGGGATGGAAGGGGACTTTACGCTGGTCTCCGCGAACTCGAAGGACCTCGTCCGGTATGGGTACACAGGGTCGCTCTCAAACACGCCGGCAGCATACCTCACTGGGGTACTGTTCGCGGTGCGGGCACTGAACCTGGACCAGTCTGCCGCCGTCCTTGACATCGGACTTAACAGGGCAACATTTGGTGCCCGTGTATTTGCAGCCCTTAAAGGGGCAGTAGATGCGGGTCTCGATGTTCCGTTCGGCGAATCAATTATTCCTGCCGAGGAAAGACTAAAAGGCGGGCATATTGAGAAATTTGCCCCTGACCGGGCAAAAGGCCTGGTCGAGAACGTGGAAATGACGATGGACGCCATTATGAAGGAGCTGGAATAACATGGCTTACGAAAAAGTCGAATGGGTACCTCTTACCGGTCTCGGAAGACAGGTCGCTGCCGGGGAAATCACCAGCATCGACCAGGTCCTCGAGAGCGGGAGGCCTATCAAGGAGCCGCAGATCGTAGATGCGTTCCTGCCCGATCTCGAAGACGAGGTGCTGGATATCCAGATGGTGCAGCGAATGACCGACTCCGGTCGCCGTGTCAAATTCAGGGCAGTCGTTGTCGTTGGTAACCGGAATGGTTACATCGGGTTCGGCCAGGGTAAAGATGTACAGGTCGGCGACGCGATCAAGAAAGCAATCGTGCATGCAAAGACCAATGTAATAAAAGTAAAACGTGGATGTGGCAGCTGGGAATGCGGGTGCGGGACCGGCCACTCTGTCCCCATGAAAGTGGAAGGCAAGGCTGGCAGTGTCCTCGTGATGCTCAAACCGGCACCCCAGGGGATCGGACTCGTTACTGGTGAGGTTTCCAAAAAGGTGCTGGAACTTGCAGGTATCAGGGACGTCTGGACGTTCTCACGCGGTCAGACAAGGACGACCATCAATTTCGCCAAGGCCACGTTCAATGCACTGAAAGCTACCAATATGACCCGGACGGGGGGAGCACAGTAATGTACGGTATTGTACAGGTGCGTGGAGTGGTAAACGTGCGGCGTGATATCAAGGATACGCTCAAAATGTTGCGGCTCCACCACATCAATCACTGTGTACTGGTTCCCGATACCCCGGAAAATCTTGGTATGATCAGGAAGGTCAAAGATTATGTTGCCTATGGTGAAGTTGACCCGGCAACGGTCAAGACACTGCTCGAGACCCGTGGAAGGGTTACCGGAGATCTGCCCCTGACCGACGAATATATCCGGGAACACTCAACGTACAGTGGTATTGAAGAATTTGCCAACGCACTTTCATCAGGGAATGCACGTCTTATGGATGTGCCGGGAGTCAAGCCTGTGCTCAGGCTCCACCCGCCACGCAAGGGATATAAGACTATCAAGAGAACGTTTCCACAGGGTGGTGCTCTCGGTTACTACGGTAACGAGATCAACGCGCTTCTCTATAAGATGAGGTGATCAGAGATGCCAGTCAATAAACGCTCTAAATACCGAGGATCGCGGACATGTGGCGGCGGGACCCATAAGAACCGGCGCGGCGCAGGAAACCGTGGCGGCAGGGGCCGTGCAGGTATCAACGCTCACCATTTTGTGCGGTATTACCTCAAGGAAGGACCTGTATTTGGTAAAAACGGGTTCTCAAACCCGACTACAACCCATGTCAAAGCAGTGGATATCGGGACCATTGACCAGATGATCCCTTCATTAATCCAGCAGGGCCTTGCAAAAGAAGAAGGCGGTAAGGTTATCTTTAATGCTGCAGATATGGGGATTGATAAAATCCTTGGCAGTGGAAGAGTAACCCACAAAATCCAGGTCTCTGCAGGTTCATTTTCTGAACAGGCGAAGGTAAAAATTGAATCATCAGGTGGCCAGGCACTGGTCATCTGATCACTGAATAGTTTTTAGGTGAAATAATGGGAAGCCTGTTGGATCGAATGGAACCCCTGCTCGCAGCAATGCCTACGGTGAGGAGTCCCGATGGCCACGTTCACTTCAAGAACAAGCTGCTGTGGACGGCGGGTATTTTAATTTTGTATTTTGCGCTGACTAACGTCCCCCTCTGGGGGATTTCTCCCACTTCACAGGACCTTTTCTCCTACTGGCGTGCGCTCCTCGCAGGTCAGAGCGGCTCACTGTTGCAACTCGGTATCGGGCCAATCGTGACGGCTTCGATCGTCCTGCAGTTGCTGAAAGGGGCAGACATTCTCCATATCGATACCTCTGAAGCAAGGGGCCAGGTCCTGTACATGGGCCTGCAGAAGTTACTCATCTTTGTCATGATCATACTCGAAGCGGCACCCAACCTTATCGGAGGGTTCATGCAACCAGATCCCCAGATTGCCATGACCTTCTTTGGCGGGAACCTGTTCGCCGTTTCGTTCATTATTTTCGTCCAGATCTGTATTGGTGGGTTGCTCGTCGTATTCATGGATGAAGTAGTCACCAAGTGGGGAATCGGATCCGGTGTGGGACTCTTCATTATTGCAGGTATATCTCAGGCAATTGTCAACGGGTTTATCAACTGGGCACCACTCAGTGACCAGTATCCTGTTGGTTTCTTCCCGAGGATCGTGGCGGTTATCGCCAGTGGTGCAAACTTCCTGCAGTATATGGGGCCCGAGATGCTTGCGCTCATCACGACGGTTGTTATTTTCCTCATCATTGTATACGTGGAATCCACCCGTATCGAGATCCCTCTCGCCCATGCCCAGGTCCGTGGTGCACGGGCAAGGTTCCCGGTAAAACTGATTTATGCATCTGTCCTGCCGATGATCCTTGTCCGTGTCCTGCAGGCGAATATCCAGATGATCGGGTTGTTCCTCAATAACATCGGGATAACGATATTCGGGACCTATGTGGGAACGACGCCGATTAACGGCCTGATGTATTACCTTGCACCAATTAACGGGCCCTATGACTGGATGTGGTGGGCATATCCAATTGTTAATGAGCCATGGCAGATCTTGATCCGCCTTGGGATTGATACCGCCGTGGTCGTCATCGGTGGTGCAATATTTGCACTGTTCTGGATCAAGACCGCAGGGCTCGATTCGAAAGATGTGGCACGGCAGATCCAGGGTTCCGGGATGTCAATTCCCGGGTACCGGAGAAACCCGCAGGTGCTTGAGAAGTACCTTAACCGCTATATTCCCCGTGTCACGGTGATCGGCGGGGTAACAATCGGTGTGCTCAGTGTCGTTGCCAACCTTTTCGGTGTAATCGGCGGTGTGAGCGGCACAGGGTTGTTACTGACGGTAAGTATTACGTATCGTCTCTACGAAGAGATTGCCAGCCAGCAGATTATGGAAATGTATCCGTTCATGAGAACATTCTTTGGTAAAGAGTAAAATTTCAGGATTGGTGTGAGAGAGATGGCCGGAAGGAAAGTGATCATTACTGGTGTACCGGGTGTGGGAAAGACTACCGTTGTAAACGGGGCCCTTGCAAAGCTGAAAGAGGAAGGGATCACCTACCAGTCCCTCAATTTTGGGACGTTCATGTTTGAGGTCGCCCAGAAGGAAGGGTATGCAAAGGACCGGGATGAGATGCGGAAGCTGGACAAGGACGTCCAGAAAAACCTGCAGAAACTCGCAGCAAAGGCAATGTCCCAGATATCAGGGAATGTACTTATCGATACCCATGCATCAGTGAAGACCCCGAAAGGGTACCTCCCCGGTCTCCCCGAATGGGTGTTGCGGGAACTGATGCCCGACCTCATCGTGCTCGTGGAGACGGATGAGGACCAGATCCTGCTCAGGCGTCTCAGTGATGCAACCAGGGTCCGTGATATGGAAGGCGCGGGTGGCATTGCTGAACACCAGCAGTTTAACCGCTCATTTGGTGCTTCCTATGCAATGACTACTGGTTGCACGGTAAAAATTATCCGGAACCAGGACTTCCTTCTTGAAAGGGCTACAACGGACATGGCCGATGTCCTCAGGTGACTAAATGGACCTGAAAAAATACAGCGGGTACATCGCCCTTGTACTGGCGATGCTCCTGATCATTTCCTACAGTATCCCGTTCATCCATACTGCTGTCGGACAGGGCATTGATACAGCTTTCGGTCCGCTTGTTGATACGCTGAAAATTCCGTTCTTTATCCTGATTATCATTCTCTCGACAATCACAGCACTCTATTCATCTCTCATCCAGAAGTATACGATTGACTACGAAAAAATGCAGGACACGCAGGAACGGATGAAGGAGTTCCAGAAAGAATACCGGGAAGCCCAGCTCTCGCAGGACGAAAAACGGGTCAAGAAACTTGATGTAAAACGTGACAGGATGATGAAAGAGCAGTTGCAACTCTCACAGCAGCAGTTCAAACCGATGGCGTACATTCTCCTGCTTACGGTACCAATCTTTTTCTGGTTGCTGTTTCGGCTTGCCAGCGATACCAGTACCATCGTGATGCCATTCTTTGGCGCCAGTACACTGGCTGCAGGTGTCATCGGCCCCATCCCGGCATGGATGCTCTGGTACATGTTCTGTTCCCTTGCGATCAGCCAGGTAATCAGGAAGTCCCTCAACATCGGGGGCCTCTGATGCGTATCACCGTGAGCGGACTTCCCGGGAGCGGGACGACCTCACTGGCACGCTACCTATCTGAAAAACATAATTTTCAACTGATCTCCGCAGGGGAGGTCTTTCGCCAGATGGCAAAAGAGCATAACATGGACCTTCCTGAATTCGGTGCGCTCGCAGAGAGTGATCCATCGTTTGACCGGATGATTGACGAACGCCAGAAAGAAATTGCAGAATCCCGGGATAATATCATTGTTGAGGGCAGGCTGTCCGGCTGGATGGTCCCCTCCGCGGACTTAAAGATCTGGATTAATGCTCCACTTGACTGCCGGGTCAGGAGAATCCAGTCCAGAGATGAAGTCATTAACGAGGAAACAGCGAAACATACGACCGAAGAGAGGGAAAAGTGTGAAGCGCTGCGGTACCGGATGTATTACCAGATTGATATCACCGACCTCGGGCTCTACCATATGATCCTGAACTCAGAGCACTGGGGTATTGAGCAGCTTGGTGCGATTGTTGATACCGCGATTGCGGTGACCAGGAAATAATCTGAAGGTTCTTACTTATTTTCATCTGACTATACCGGGGAAGGCCGGGCAAATGATCAAAACAATGTTACCATGTCATAAGGTTTAATCCGGTATTACGGGTAACCCGATCATCAAAGACAGCAGGGCAATATCATGGATAATGGTGCAAAGGGGGACAGGACCGAAGTGCTCCTTGTAAGGAACTGGGATACAGAGGAGATCCGCTCGCTATACCGGGAAGCAGGGTGGTGGAAAGAAGAATGGGACCCCGCGCACCTCAGTCTCCTGATATCGGGTTCACTGGCATTTGCCGTGGCTGTTGACCACGAAAGTGGCAGGGCGGTGGCGATGGGAAGGGTGATATCAGATGGTTCATCTGATGCCTATATCCAGGATATGGTCGTGAAATCAGAGTACCGCCAAAGCGGTATCGGCCGGAAAATTCTCATAACACTTGTCAGGTACTGCCAGGACCGGGGCATTACGTGGATTGCGCTGATTGCAGAACCTGGGACTGAGCAGTTCTACCTGCCATCGGGGTTCGAAAGGATGGAAGGTTATGTACCGATGATATTTCAGAATCCTAAAAAAGGAGAAAAATTTCATGCTGACCAAACGTGATTTCAGACCGGTGACAATGGGCGACCGGGAATTCTTTGCACGCCATTACCAGAAATACCCACAGGTGCACAGCGACAATACATTTACGAATATGGTGTGCTGGAACCATTATGCACATTACGAATATGCATATGTCCGGGGAAACCTCGTTTTATCCAGTACCATTGAAGAGAAAACAACCTTCCGGCCACCGATTGGTCCCAGGGATGAGTCTGTCCTGGCTGATGTAATCCGGCTCGCAGTAGCGGAAGGCGATGATATACCCCTTGTCCTGGTGGATAACCCCTCGAAATCATGGATCACGAGCACCTATCCTGGTCTGCCGCTTTACCCGGACCGTAATTACCACGAGTACCTTTATCGCACAAGGGACCTCGCAGACCTCCCCGGAAAGAAATTCCTGACTATCCGGCACCACCTGAATAAATTCCAGAGGAACTGTATGCCCGAAATAGAACCCATTACCGGAAAAAACCTGAATGATGTCAGGGATTTTCTTATCCGGTGGTGCGAGTGGAAGAACTGTGATTCCGAACCGTTCCTTGCACATGAGAAAGATGCGGTTTTCTTTGCAGCCTCGCATTTCCTGGAACTTGGCCTGATGGGCCTTGCGATCCGTGTGAAGGGATCCATTGGTGCCATGGCCCTGTTTGAGCCTCTTAACGAGACCACGGCACTCGTGCATTTTGAGAAAGGTTTGCCTGACTGTGAGGGTATTTACAAATCCATCAATAAAGAAACCGCCCAGTTGCTTCTTGACAGGTTCCCTTTTATAAACCGGGAAAGTGATATGGGGGTTTCGGGGCTTCGCGAGGCAAAGATGCGGTACCACCCGGATCACATGATAGAGGTGTATTACGCAAGGAAAGAAGACCTCATCAACGTGATTGCGAAGCAGCCCGGGCGGCCTCTTTAATGTGCGGGAAACCGCAAACTCCCGGATAACCGTTTTTTTGTCAGGAGCTGGCAGGAACCATCTGCCTTCCATGCCTGAACTGACCCTTTGTTCAAGGAGATTTTAAACGGGCATTTTCATGGTCCGGCTCCATACTTCCTGTTCAGGTGTGGTTCAACAGAATCCCTTGTTTCAATAGAGCCCTTTAAACCACTCTTTGATCCGCTCTTCTGCACAGATATATCCTCCGTCAAGAAAAACCGCACCGACAACTGCCTCAAGAGTCTCCGCAATGACATATGGCTGTTCACCTGCATTATGTTTCGCCTCCCCCTTACCAAGCCTGATAAAAGGGCCGATATTAATTTTCCTGCCAATTGCTGCAAGGTTTTCCTCACGTTCCAGTTCAATCTTTCTCCTGGTAATCATATCGGGTGTGGTTATACCGTTCCGGATCAGGAGATCGATCAGGACTGTTTTCAGCACGGCATCACCCAGCGTGCAGAATATCTCCTGGTCTTCGCATGAGATACCCCGTTGACCCTGTTCATTGGCAAAGGCCTTGCGGGTCAGGGCACGCTCGAGCAGATTGCGGTTATTAAATGTATAATCCAGAGAGTCTTCGATCTCGTTCTTCACAATCTTACCCTTCATAATCCCAAGTTTAAAAACCTACAACATGTCTTCCGGCCTCAAAAAGGATTCGATTACCAGGAAACCCATTCAAATGCCTGTATGGTTAAAAAAAACCGGTCCTGCTGTGGTATCCCGGGCTGTTCCAAATCACTGGAGATGACAGGCCGCTATCTTCACCTGGGATAGAGCAATAACGGCTCTTTAAAAATGCTGTAATGACAGTATCGATTTCGGCAGCTCCGAATTTTATCCACGCTGGGGGCTCATGGCCCCGCCGCTTTGGTGGCCCCGGTTGGGATATGGACTATCCCCAATACTCTGAAATTAATGGCCTTCAACCCACAGGGTCTCAATAAAGCCTCTAATAACTGGTATATGGTGCGTTTGAAACCATGGATCCCCTCATTTTAGGGTCCTCCAATTCAGTACCGTTAAAAATAGAAACTGGTACTGTTACCCCTGCTTCTCACGCGAGAGAAGATCAGAGGGCTGATGGGATCAGTGCAATAACCCCGTCGATGATTATTTTTACCGCAATCGCAGCAACAAGCATTCCCAGCACTTTTGCCATAATGTCTGTGACACAGTCACCGAGGATCTTCTGGATATAGGCTGAGTATTTCAGGATAAGGAACGTTGCAAGGAGTGACAGGCCTATTGCAATGGCCGGCACCAGGATCCCGTAATCTTTCGAAAGGAGGAGGACTGTTGTTATTGCCCCGGGCCCGCAGAGGAGGGGAGTTCCGATTACAACACCCGCAACCGTTTTTGAATGGTCTTTTGATTTTCCTATATCAATGCCAAGTGACATCTGCATACCAAGAATAAAGAGAAGTATACCTCCGGCAACCTGAAAACTCGGCAGGCTGATACGGAGCACGTCAAAGATCAGGAAGTTAAAGAAAAGGAAGATGTACATCAGGAACCCTGCAACAGCAACGGCGATAAGTGCCTGCCTGCTGATCTCCGCCTTCGACTGTCCTTTTGTCATTGCAGTGAAGATTGGGACCGACAGGAGTGGATCAAGGATAATAAAGAGGGCCCCGAAGGAGTATACTATTGCAGAGATCGTATCCGTCATAAATCTAACCAGTATTTTTGGTTTTTTCACGGATAAAGCAGGTGGTCAGTCCCGGTCCATTACATCCCCTGATAACTGGATACCGTTCATTCCTATGTAGTTGAATGAAGGCTAATGCCGCGATCGCCGGAAAGGGTCCGCCGGTATTGATTGATGAAATGACAATTGAATTATAACGTCAAAATCGGCTGGGAAAGTAAAATGCTCTTGAATCTGGACAACCTGCTAGGGGGTTGATGCCAGTTTCTGGGGGGTCCGGCAAAACAATAAAGCCAGGTGCCATATCAAGAGCATTACATCGTATGCAGTTTATAGTAAATAAATCGTCGATTGGTGCAGTTCCCAAACTTCATGTGGGGTCTGTTCCTCCACCGCACCGGCTCCTGGCAGGTAGTCAGCGGCGGTCAACGAGTCGTTTCGGGCGCCCTTTCAGGGTATGCAATTCAAGCCCGCCCATCTTTGTAAACCCGAAGAGGATTTTAAAGGACCCGTCCGCATGTGCAGCTGAGAGCGCCGGGCGCCCTTTCAGGAAAGCATCAAGGAACCGCTCACCGATCCGTTGTGTATTGCAGTGGTCAGGTTCCTCGCTTTCGAGCCCTACCTTCATGATGGTCTCGTGCTCGTCATGGCCGGAGTAGAGGAATGCCTCATATTCACCGGTCAGGTACTGCATATTTTCATGCTGGAATACCCCCCGTTCAATATCGACGCGGTTAAAAGGGGCCCCGTTTACCCAGACGGTCTCGGCCTCCCGTTGCGGATTCATGATTCTCATATGTGTCCGGCCGCAGGAGCATTGCTCACTGGAAATGACAACCGTGGTATCTTCGGTATCGTAATTAATCAGGAGCGTTCCGCATTTTGCACCAACTGGCAGCAGGGTGGTGAGGACCGCCCGTCCGCATTCTCCCTCCCTCACAAATTCTGCCATCCCCGGGTCATAAACATCGAGGTGGACCAGGTCTTCGGGTACATGGAGCCCGGTAAGCTGGTCACATTCCCCGCACATGCTGCCCTCTGTGCTCCCATATGTATTGTAGATACCACAGCCCCACAATTCCCGGACATATTCCCTGGCTTCCTGTGCAAAACCCTCGCCTCCGACAACCAGCCTCTCAAGGCCCAGATCCTGGATATTAATCCCTTCATTGCCAAGTCTTCGTGCAAGATGGAGAAGTTTGAATACACTGCCGATTATCGCGGTCGGGTGGTAACTCGTCAGTGTGCGTACAGGAAAATTACAGTTCCCGGTGGGGATCATGGTAAAGCCAATCCGGTGAGCGGCGAGGGTCATGGTGTTTGCCCCGACGTTCATACCATACGTGGTGCAGACCACCACCCGGTCACCCTTTTTAAAACCCTGTGAAACAAATATTCGGGCATATTTTTCAGAATACCTGAGCCATTCCTCGTACGTAAGGAAAAAACTCTTTGGTACCCCCGATGTTCCGCTCGTTTCATGAATAGTAAAAATATCTTCCATGGGAGCACTCCTGAAACGGAACTCTGGTGTCTGCGGAGGCTGGTTCTCCCGCACGGTCTTTCCGGAGATTATCGGAAGTGAAAGGAGGTCCTCGTGGGTCCTGACATCCCGTGGGTCAATGTGATGTGCACGGAACCAGTCCCGGTAAAATGGGGAATGTTCTGCGGCATAAGAAATGGTATAGCTGACACGCTCATCGATCAGGGCATCAAGGTCATCGCGGCCAAGTGTCTCTACTGCCTTGTTATAATACCGGGGCTCATCCATCACGAAACTGTATTGAGTGAACGCTCTTAACTGTTCTGTTATTACCCCGGGAATTACACCCGGAGTTAATTCCTGTTATCCATCTGTTCTGTTATCAGATAGTGACCTGCTCCATGTTACAGGATTCTGGGACTGGTGATCCGGTATGCCTGTTGTTATAGGCGTGGAGTTTTTTTCTGGGCGAGGTAGATATGGAGCAGGAGAAGGATGAGGAACGGGCCCCAGAGATAGGTATGCAACTGGTAGGAGAACGATTTCGAAAAAACACCCAGGGTAAGTGGTGTGAACAGATCCGGATTTGTAATCCCGAATCCGGAAAGAAGAAATATAACCGTTACCCCCCCGAGGAGCCAGATGACCAGCCGTTTTACATCGCGATCTTTCATTCAGATGACCTTTTTAGTTTTTCCTCATATATTTACAACTGCCTGGTTTTCGCAATAGTATTATGCAAAGAATGAGCTGCGTGTATCCCCCCCAACGGAATACCCGCGTTGTTCCCAGTATCCCCGGTAGGACGGATCGTTGGAAAGCTCAATTTTTGTTACCCATTTGATCCATTTGTAGCCCCACTTATCTTCTGCTACGAGCTGGAACGGGTACCCCCTGTCTTCAGGCAGGGTCACGTTATTCATCCCGTAAGCGAGTAGTATATCGTTATTTTCGATATAATCAAGAGGCAATGACGTTGAATAGCCATCATATGCATAGAAGATCACGGTATTGGCATCGGGACTTGCACCTGCTGTAGTGATCAGGTCACTGACTTTAACACCTTCCCAGAGAATTGTTGCGTCCCACCCCTCCACGCAATGCAGGGTTATGACCTTCTGGTAACCTGGAAACCCCTTCACTTCATCATAGGTCAGGCTTCGGGGTGTAGTCACCAACCCGCCGATTTGCAGCCTGTAATTACTCATATTCACATGTTGAGGCCCTTTAATAGAATTTTCGCGAAAATCCGTGACAGAGGATAGTTTCTCCCCCTGGTAATTCCGTACTTCGGCAGCGGCAAGTACCCTGCTGGTATTGGCTTCCGGCACCCCCGGTTTTATTAACAACCCGGAGATATCTGCGACGTATACCACTGCCACCGCGAGAATGAGAATTAATAACAGTGACCGCTTAACATCCATTTTGAATATCCTTCATTTCATCATGCATCATAATTCCAAACCCGCTTTATGAACCATATTGTAATCTTGGAGGTGATTAGCCTTGTGAAGGCTGCAATTTTTCCTGATAACCCTCCAAAGTGTAGCTCCTTTGAATTACCACATCCTTCACATTTATGTGATCCAGGTACCATCACTATATATCAGGCTTGTTCATTTTGGAATGGGCTTGCAAAATGGTGGTGTTAAAACCATGGCGGAAGTAAATCGATATAAATGCAAATTGTGTGGCTATGTATATTCCCCCCTGCGTGGAGAGCCGCACAACGGGATCCCTGCCGGGACGCTTTTCGAAGACCTGCCCGAGACCTATGTATGCCCAATCTGCGGTATGGAAGGGAAAGGCAAGATCGGAAAGTGGGGATTCGATGAATGGGTACCTACGAAATTTGTCTGCAGTGTCTGTGGGTACGTGTATGACCAGAGCCGCGGTGAGCCCCACCGGGGTATTAAAGCCGGTACCCCGTTTTCAAAGTTGCCCGATGATTACCGGTGCCCTGTTTGCAACCTGGACCCGAAGATAAAAAAGGAATTCGGACCGGTTGGGACAAACGGGTTCGAGCCGCTTTTTGTATGAGTGAAAAAAAATTTAGAACCAGTTTTTTTTTAAAAAATAAAAAAATATCCGCATTAAGGTCCTCCTTTTCACCCGAGTTCAAACGAAGTTACCCCGAATATCTGCCCAACTGGTAATTTCGGGATTTCCCGGGTATACATCCGTGCCGTTCCAAAGACTTCTGTCATCCCGTGTGCTTTTGCAAGAGCCATACCTGCAGCGTTTGGTTCCGGTACATCGAGGAAAACCGGCATGCCGTCGGCAAACGCAGAAAGGGCCGAGTATATTTTTTCCGCAATTTGTGAATTACCTGCGAACAGGGGTCCGATTTTATAACCGGTGAAACACTTTCTGATAAAACCATACCCGTCCAGCGATCCATTCGTAATGCTTGCGTATCCTTTGCAGTCGGGCTGGTACAGGTAATGCTTCAGGAACTGTTCCCGCACGGTGGGAAAGAACAAACTATCGTATGCGAGGATCCGGGGGAACGGGACCTCCCTCAACGGGGTGAGTGTTTTGTCAATAATCCCCTTTCCGACGCTTTCGAACCTGATATTCCGGTATGCGAAATTAAACCCTGATTTTTCGTAGACGGGCTGCATGGCAAAAACCCCATCGATCCCAAGGTTAGTTCCTTCGGCATAATTCATCACGAAATCGTAAACTGCACGTCCGATTCCCATCTCCCGGTAGTCGGGATGGACGATATACAGCCCACCGAACATGAAGGTATTGTCGTACCGGACGACCGATACACTCCCGATCATGCTGCCTTCGGTTTCGATAGAAAAAAACCCTGAAGGATCAGTCTGGTAAAATGCATCCGCGTCATGCAGGCCGGGGTTCCACCCCTCGTCTGCGGCCCAGGCAATAGCTGTATCCGCTTCGCCCCGAGTCATCTGGCGGATTCTGGTGGGAATATCCGTTCCCTTAAGTTCCAGTTCCATAATGATCTGGAGGTTTTAGGACTAAAAGAACCTGTTGTAGGACCGGGCTCCAGGAAAACCATAAACAGCGGGGGAAATTCCACGTTACGGGAACGTAACAACAATGTCTGTGATATTGACAACCGGAGGCTTTTCTGGCTCGGAAATCAGCCGGAAAACAATAGTTAAATTGGATTCAATACGTTTTTGGAGTTATCATCAGGAACAAGTATGGTGTAGCGTGTCCTGCACCGCTTACAATTCGCCTCGCGGGTCTCTTTATAATACGGTTTTGGCATGTTGTACAAAATTTTATTTTCATTATGGCAGGAGGGACACGTGAACCGGATCGCATAGCCGCTTCTCGATCCGATAATAGTAGGGATTAAGGATTCCTTTGTCATTTTGTATGATCTGGTGGTAGTCTCACTGTATAACCTGTACGTGATTGAGGCCCGGATCTTTCCCCATCCATCCTGTTGATGATGGCCGCTGGCGCCTCTGTGGTTTTTGTGATACAGTATCATTAGTGCTATAAGGTTATATCATGATGGGACATAAAAATCGGCAAATAAGCCGGAATTAATTAGATCTGATACAAAAGCAAAAAAAAATTAGATGAGTTTAAAGATGGGGTGCTCATCAGCCTTGACATCGATGCCGAGCTGTCTGGTTGCCTCGAGGACTGCAATGTCCGTGTAGGCCTGCGCCGTCATCATTGCCTCACAATTCTCGATAGGCCCGTACATGATTAAGTCTGCACCGAGTGTGCTTGCGATCATGTTACAGCCGATATCCGGGGCCGACCAGGCGGCCTGGATGACCCCTTCCATACCACCCTGGTAGTGGTGTAAGAGCTGGGATTTGTATAAATCCTTGCCGTTTAAGGATTCTGCGAGCTTGGATGGGTTCTTCTTTGAGCCTTTCCAGCGCTTGAGCCAGGTCCATGATACCGTCATGTTGTGGTATGCACCACCGGTCGGGTAGCCGTGGATTGCCTTACAGGCGAGGATCTCACGGTATGAGCCACCGGAACCAAGGCCAAGGGGTGTTGCTGCAGTATCGAGAATCGGGCGGGTAATCCCGCATTCTTCTGCGATCTGGAGCATACCCTTTGACTGCCCTGCGACGCCACCCTCTGTGAGCACTTTCTCCCTTCCGGCAACCGATGGGTCACCGGGGTTGAATGCGAGCACAATTGCCGCGTTGACGTCGCTGTTCTTCAGCGCTTCAATACTCTCCGGCAGGATAGATCCGTTGATCGAGTTATAGATCGCACGGTCTGCAAGCCCGACCTCTGTCACGTATTTGCATGCGTGAATCAGTGCTGCTGGCGCCGAAGAGTCCATCAGGAATGCAGTCTTGTTATCAATACTGTCAAACCAGTTGAAGTAGCTCTCGAAAGCTTCGCCGTACTCGGCGATGATCTGGATGAAGTGCTTGATACCGGTCATGTCAGAGAGTTCCTGACAGCGGTTCCAGAGTGCCTCAGCCGTTTCCTTGTTGATGGTGCCTTTGTGGTCATCAAGAACAACTTCGTGCTTGTTGTAGAAGATGGATGCACCTAATACAGTCGGATATTCTCCCGGCTGACCACCTATCATGGTGCCATTGAAATCCCAGACTTTCTGTTCCTTTTCGAATCTGAACATTTTTTATCGACCTCCATTACAGCAATACATTCAATTTTGGCAGCAAAACTAACAACATGACAAATACCATTAATCCTGCGACCAGTCCGTAGAGTATACCGATATCGCGACCGATTTTCCTGCCCACGCGCTGGGCAATCTCCGCATCGGTAAACTCAATATTTTTCTCAATCTTGTCGAGTCTCTTTTCGATTTCAAGGAATTGCGGGTTTACACCTGCAGCAGCGACTTCTGAGCCGCCTGCAGCTTCCTTGACCTCGACGATCATCGGGTCAGCGGCGAATGCGCCCGGATCACGGCTTGTGAGTTCGCCGATCTTGGCCTTGATGGCCCCGACGTCCTCAGACTCCATGATATTGACGAATTCGACCTGCTCCTGGAAGCGCTTGATAGCGGCATCGTTTAAGTTCTCGATGAAAGGAATAGCCCCTTCTGCACCGACAACCCTGCCTTCCTTGACCCCGCCCTTGTGGAGAGCCACGAGGGTCTGTCCGGAGAGGTGACCTTTCACTTCTGTACCACAGAGGAGCACGAACCTGATGTTCGGGTTGGAGATGATATTTGCAATGACCTTCTCAAGACCGAGGTTTTCAGTCTTACAGGAACCGCAGAGTGCGGCGCCACCATCGCAGATACCCTGTTCATCAAGGTGAGACCCCATGGTCACGACTGCGACCGGGCTGTTGGCATCTCCTGAATGGAAGTCGCCCTTTGCGATTGGCCATCCACTTGCTGGTGATTTCTTTTCTGCCATTTTTTTCACCCCACAAGATATGCCGGCACAACGATCAGGACCAGGGCAATGAGCATTCCGATTGCAAATCCTATCATTCCCGAGTCCATAATCCCCGATTCGGGCTTGTTGGTCCGGGCCAGGATCTGTCCCTTATAGCGGATTTGCTCCACCATTCTGTCTATTGCGACCATCCGGATGGGTCCTGCTGTTTTAACTTCTTCTTCTGCCATCTTTATCACCCCATCAACATGAACCCGATGATGGCAAACGATACCAGGAGGCCGATCATGAGACCTTCTATTTTACCGCCATAGACCCCCGCGGCAAACTTGTCGCGGTATCCGATATCCGTTACCATCCTCTCGATTATCTTCATCCGTGCGTGGATAAGTGCTACCTCTCCTGAGAGTGGCTGCACTTCTCCGGTCGCCTCTTCTCCGCCCGCAGCTTCCTTGACCTCGACGATCATCGGGTCAGCGGCGAATGCGCCCGGATCACGGCTTGTGAGTTCGCCGATCTTGGCCTTGATGGCCCCGACGTCCTCAGACTCCATGATATTGACGAATTCGACCTGCTCCTGGAAGCGCTTGATAGCGGCATCGTTTAAGTTCTCGATGAAAGGAATAGCCCCTTCTGCACCGACAACCCTGCCTTCCTTGACCCCGCCCTTGTGGAGAGCCACGAGGGTCTGTCCGGAGAGGTGACCTTTCACTTCTGTACCACAGAGGAGCACGAACCTGATGTTCGGGTTGGAGATAATATTTGCAATGACCTTCTCAAGACCGAGGTTTTCAGTCTTACAGGAACCGCAGAGTGCGGCGCCGCCATCGCAGATACCCTGTTCATCAAGGTGAGACCCCATGGTCACGACTGCGACCGGGCTGTTGGCATCTCCTGAATGGAAGTCGCCCTTTGCGATTGGCCATCCACTTGCTGGTGATTTCTTTTCTGCCATTTTTTTCACCTCAAATAAGATGGAACACCATTATCCCTGCGATGAACAGGCCTATAGCGAGTCCATACCAGAACGCGTTCATGCTACCGGCAATAACCAGAGATTTCTCTCTTCCGGGGAATGAAGCAAGGTAATTGCCTTCCCCTGAGAGCATGTTCACAAGGTCGTCTGAGACTGCCTCAAGAATCGCTACTTTCTCGAGTATGGGTGAGAGCGATTCTCCGGCTGTTGTGACAATTCCGACCATCGGGTCTGCAACGAGTCCATATTCCGGAAGTACCTGGATATACATAATCAGTGTCCCTCCACTTCTGGAATTGGTTTCATATCAAGCCATGCAGCTGCATCCCTCTTTGAGAGCTCGATATATTTCATGTAGGTGTAATACCACCCGACGAGCCCGATCAGGAACGAGAGTATTGCTGCGGCCGGACTGATCAATGCTGCTGACATAACTGCTGCGACCATCATGGAAAGGAACCCGCACTCAGCAACGAGCATAAGCATGCGGTCCTGTTTCCAGCCAGGTCCGAGACAGGCATTAAATCCGTGCTGTATCGCAATTGCTCCCAGCATGAAGACGGTTGCAATGAGCGCCCCGCCAATGTAAGATGACTGGTAGGACGGCAGGCTCATGCCAAGGACTTTCATTGACCCGGTGGTCAGTGAAAATATGAACGTACCTTGCGGAGAGAACGTGAACGATCCAGTAATCATTGCAGAGAATCCCATGAGGCTTAGTGCGCCGACCACGGCCATCTCTGTGAGAGACTTTATCATCACCGGGATATGCATAGCCAGCACTTCGTTTGCGAGGTAACCAAGGATTGCACCGATGACCGCTGCGAGAATTATCGCAACGATTGGGGCATATAATCCATATTTTGTCGCAAACAGGAATGCAATAACACCTGAGCCGAATGCAATCATACCGGCAGATGGAACTCCTGTTCCTATACCGTAACTTGCAAGGACCTTGATTGTGTGGCTACCCCAGACAAGGGCTGCAATTGCTGCAAGCCCGCCGAAGAATGCAAACATCTGCGTCCCGACAATTACGTTGAGGTATGAGAGATAAAGCCCGATCACTGCGAGGACGAGCCCGGCTATGAGGATCTTCTGGTGGGGTACACCACCTTCGATAACTTCAACTTTTACCGACATTTTCTAACACCTCACACCATTACCAGCAGAATTGCTACGACTCCGCAGAGTGCGGATGCAACGGCACATGCAATTAATGCACGCGGGAACCGCTTGAATTTCGGGTCGTGCGGGCCTTCGATCGTTCCTGTGATGTTGTATGCTGCAAGCACTGCAATAACAAGGAACATACCGATCGCGAACATCCCGGCGAGCGAGACTGCAATTGGTTCGACCTGGACTGCGGTTGCCTTCATGACACCCGGCAGGGATGCCTGGTATACATCGAGCAGCATCAGGTAGATCAATGTGCCACCTGCACCACCAAGGAGACCGCCAATGACTCCGCCCGTAAACGATACAAACGGTAATCCATGACCTTCCGTACCCTGGGACTTGTATTCAGCCTGAGTGTCTCCGGTAATCGGGTCTTTCTTGACCTTTCCGGACGCAGCAGGAATACCCATTCCATAGATATAAACGAAGTTCACGAAGAAACACGTGATTGCAAGCATAAGGCCGCCACCGATAGCACCGGTGACGACGGCAACAAGGGTACCCTGTGAGGCCGCCCATGCGCCGCCAAAGAGACCGGCAAGACCGCCACCAGCTGCCAGCATCGCGACACCCGTCGCAATACCCGGGGCTTGTCCCATTGCAGCGGGTGCACCGCCAACCGGAACAAAG
Organism: uncultured Methanomicrobiales archaeon; assembly: GCA_963758915.1. Taxonomy (GTDB): domain Archaea; phylum Halobacteriota; class Methanomicrobia; order Methanomicrobiales; family Methanospirillaceae; genus CAIKOD01. The sequence goes on along the minus strand of CAVWXH010000003.1, from coordinate 207,463 downwards.
TGCACACCGAAACCGATGAGAAGCCCGCCGATGACGATCCCGATAAGGGCTGTCATGGCAAGTGGTGTGCCGAGCATGTACATCAATGCGAAAATAATTACGAAGATAACCAGCGAGATTACTGCCGGAACAGGCGCAATCCCTGTTGAGCCTCCTGCCGGCTTCGCACCTCCAAGAGCGCTCATGAGGACGTCTCCTCCGTTGGTTTTGTGTATGGTCCGTAGTTCTTCCGTGCCCAGACCTCAATGTAGCGGTCGATTACCGTGAAGACAAGGATAATAATAACACCAACGATAATCGCTCCCCACCCGGCACCAACGTTCTCAAAGAGAACTGTCCTCCAGAGTTCAAGGAATACGATCAGTCCGAAGCAGACCCCTGCTGCAGCCCCGCCGAGTTTAGCGGTGAAGTAACCATTATCAAGCGAGTTGCGCTCGCCTGCTTCTGCGTAACGGACGATGTTACCCGATGCTGATATCGGGACGCCTGCACCGAAATTCTGTGTCTGGTACTGGCGTTCTTTCCCGTAGTACGGGTTGCCAGTTGCAGATCCGGCTGCACCGAGTGCAATACCCCATACTAATCCGAGTAAGGGCAGTGGGAACGGGTGGCCGAGTGCGGCATTCATCAGGTGACAGAGTGTCACCGTTGCGAATATGGCGACAAATGCATGTGCCATGGTCACGGTGGTCATCGACTTGATGATATCGATATACACCGGCTGTCCAAACTTGGAAAGACTTGCGGTCCTTCCTAAATAAGCCGTGGTTGAATATACTCCCTGGACAAAGGTGGCCAGTCCGGCCCCGAGGACGATCGCGAGAATCGGGTTGATCTGCATGGCCATAAATGCCCATGCAATTCCAGCCCCCAACGCGATCCAAAGACCCCAGGCGGGTGGTTCACCAGCAATTGCCTTGTTATAAATTCTATGGATGTAACCCATCTGCGGTGCCAGCTGAACCTGTGAGTTCGGGTCTCCCTGTGATCCGATATCAGATTCAACATTTTCCGCAGCACCGGCTACAGCGGCAAGTGCTCCTGCCAGTGCAGTAATTCCAATGCTAAATACAATGTTGTCCATTTAGCCTCCTCCTGCGTGCTGTAATAGTGCACGAGAGTGTTCATGCTGCATTACGACTCACATCGAGTACAAACCCTTTGTGGTTCAATTAAGAGGTTGGTTATAACTTAATTAAAGGTTTCGAAACGATTTGAGGGTTTAATGGCGTTATTCTGGCCGGATTAAGAAAATAATGCCATAATGGGTATATCAACGAATGTTATATTTCATTAACTAAAAAAAAGTTGTGCAGATGTTTTGGTATATATACTGTATTGAGCGCTCATATCTGCAATTGGCCATCCGGACTCACCGCTCCGGGATTCCTGCACATGTTGGAAAAACAGCCTGTAACAGGAAACGATATGACTATCCCCGGTGTCCGGGAGTGACACTCGTAACGGGTGATTGCCCTTGTGTTTCAGAAAAAAGCTGTCAATAGTCCGAGACGGACTTATGCATCAGTGCCATTACTCCGGGTTTTTTTCTTTTCCCGTGAACTGAACCGAAACCTGCCATCTCCATGGGGGGTGATTCAAACATCTCCCGATCGAGCCTTTCACTGATCTCACTAAATATCCGTTTATATGCGATACAGTGGGGGTCAACACCCTTTATTTCTCCATCTGTCGGTGCAATTGCATTGTACGGACACCCTCCCCTGCAGTACCTGATATGGGGGCATTCCCCACATTCCCTGTCCACGTATTCCTTGTACCGGGCCATCAGCTTTCCCGGTCCGGATTCGGCAAGGTCTTCAGGAGTGGGGCGATCACGTACATTTCCCATGACATATTCCGGCATGCCTACAAAACGATAACAGGGGTATATGCTCCCATCCGGTCCCACGGCAAACGTGGTCCCCATGCAGTCCACGTAGGTACAGACCGAACCATGGCGGGTAAATACGCACCTGCAGAGGTCATTGATATTCATGATCTCCATCTCCCCGTAGTGATCAAGGGACTTGTCCAGCAGGTACACGAGCAGGTCCCCGTAATCTTCCGGATCCAGGGCCCATTGTCTGGGGTTTTCTGATCGCAGAGAGGGTAATGCCGGGTGCAGTTTGAGTACAAACCCGTTCCGGTGGAAAAATTCAATTATTTCCTCCCTGGACTTCACTGATTCACATGTGAATGTGCAGATGAACCGGACCGTAAGACCATGTTCCCTCGCAATACGGTAACCGTTCATGGTCTTTTTGAAGTAGCCGTCCCCCCTCTGTGAATCGTTGATATCCTCAGGACCGTCGATGCTTGACCCTATCGGGACATGGTATTCTGCCAGTACCCTGGCTATTTCCGGGGTCATCTTCCAGAGGTTGGTCTGCATCGCAAACTCCGGGTTCTGGTGCCGTAAACCGTTTGAAAGGAGTGGTAATGCATTCCGGTAAAAATCAGCCCCGGCAAGGAGTGGTTCACCCCCATGGAATGTAATAGTGATCCGGTTCTTCTTGAGATCTTTTAACCATGTAACCACTTCCTGTACTGTTTCAATACTCATAACCGGCGATCCCTCCTCGGAACTCCAGCAATAACTGCATTTTGAGGGACAACCTAATGTCGGGATGAGCATGATATGGAATGCATTTTTCATTACAATCAGATTACTGTTCAGGGTAGCATAATAGTTTTCTTTTCAGCCCGGTTTACGATTAAAAGCTGTAAACCACCATGCTTTTCTTTTTCTCATGAATTGGTGCAATCACATCATTGTGCAGGCATTAAAAAATTTAGTCACGCTCCCGTGGCTGATGGCCCGTCGCTGTGGCGATCCCGGTCAGGATAGGGAATCCTATCCAAATCTCGCAAATTTTCCTGAATGCCCCCCCGAACCATGTTAATTACTATCTTATCGGGGATGGGGCAGGGAGGGGTTTCACCCCCTCCTGTCAACGGATTCCCTCTTTTTTTTTAATTATGCAGGGTTTCAAAAGCCCGGGAAAATCTAAAACCAATATCTTATGCTGCATTAAGAAATTGTATTCAACTACAACTCACGAAGAATGATGTAAATGACTACGAACTTCAGAATTGTGCAATCTGACGGAATAATTTTTTTCAGGAGGTTTACATGGACGCAATCCGGGCTGAACATCTGAAGAAGACGTTCGGATCGGTGTCAGCTGTTGATGATGTAAACCTGTCTGTGAAAGAAGGAGAAATATTCGGGTTCCTCGGGCCCAACGGGGCCGGGAAAACCACCACGATCCGGCTGCTTACGGGGGTCCTCACACCTGATGCAGGGACCGTCCAGATCAACGGCATTGACATCCACCGCCATCCGCTCGACGCCAAGATGCAGATGGGAGTCATTCCGGAGAACAGCACGGTCTACGGTGACCTTTCCGCGGAGCAGAACCTCCAGCTGAGCGGAAAAATGTATGGCATGCCCCGGGTACTCAGAGAAGAGCGTATTGATGAGATCCTGTTGCGGCTTGGCCTTTCTGATAAAAGACATTACCCTGTCAGGTCATTCTCAAAAGGAATGAAGCAGCGGGTAAGTATCGCATGCGCCATCATCCACCGGCCCCGCGTATTGTTTCTCGATGAGCCGACCAGCGGACTTGATGTGCAGAGCCGCCGGCTCGTGATCGAGACGATTCATGACATGAATGAACAGGGCAGCACGATCTTTCTCACCACCCACAATATCGAGGAGGCCAATACGCTGTGCCAGATGGTCTGTATCATCAACAAGGGGAAGATCGTTGCGCAGGACAGCCCCGAACGGCTCAAAAAAATGTTTGATACCACGCAATCGGTCGAAGTCTCCTTTGACCGGACCGTAACCCGGGACCTGTTTGCAGTGGAAGGGATTTTTCGGGCAGAACCGTGCGGTGACAAGTGGCGGCTGTATACCGATAATCCAGACCTGGTTTTAAAATACCTTGTCGGACGGGCTGAACGTGAATCCCTCGGAATTACCTCCCTGTCGACCTCCGGCCCGAGCCTTGAAGAAGCATTTGTCCAGATCACGGAGTGTGCATGATGGAAATCCCGCTGTCCCTGCGTGGCATCCTCGTCATTACCGGTAAAAATATGAGGCTGTATTATACCAAGCCACCCGTCCTGATGTTCGGGCTCCTGTTCCCGCTCTTCATGTTCTTCGCATTCTTTGTCGGCCGTCATCTCGACCTCACCACGTTCTTCCCGGCGTTTCTCGCGATGATGCTGTTTTTCACTGCATCATCGGTTGGCCCGCTTATCACACCCTGGGAAAAAAGGGAAAAGACGTATGAACGGCTCCTCTCGTATCCGATAACGCAGGATAGTATCATACTGGGTGACGTTATGGCGGGAGCGATCTTCGGGATTGGCATATCGCTGCTCGTATGGATAGCGGGTATATTCTTCGTTCCGATTGCGATCGCAAACCCGGAATTCTTTGTCCTGGCGTTCCTCCTCGGCACACTTTCCTGTGCCGCACTCGGCGCCCTGCTTGCGTCTCCGGCATCCGACAGCCCGCCCAACGTGATGATTTTTTCCAACCTTATACGGTTCCCGCTCATCTTCATCTCCGGGATATTCGTCCCGCTACAGCAGATGGAGGGATGGGCTCTCACCCTTGCGTACTGCTCACCACTTACGTACCTGGTTGATCTGTTCAACGCGGCCATGTCCGGGAGATCAGTATTTTCCCCGCTTGTTGACTGTAGTGTTCTCTTCATTGCCTCTGTTGGATTTATTTTTGCAGCACGGGTCATACAGATAAGGAATATGATGAAGGGGATGTAGGAAAAACAATCGTACGATTGACAGGGGATTATTTTGGTATTTTTATCAGGTGATCCTGTCGGGAGACTCCAATGCCAATAAGCAGGATGGAGCATAAGATTCAGGAAACCCTTATGAGAGGTAGCCAATCAACCCCTGGCAGATCTAAAATGAAATGACTATATTCCCGGAGTACACTCTTTCATGTTATACAAATGTCCCGGTTTCCCTTGTGAGGGTCATCAGTTCACTCAGAACTCACATTATTTGTACCATAATTGATTCCCGGCCAATAGTGTGGCAATTATCCAGGAGAGGATCGCATGGAATTATCTATACTCAAACGACGTGACAGGGCATGGAATTTCGCAATTATCGCCAGCAGTGCCATTAGCCTTGGCCTGATACTTGGCGGCCTCCTCTCCGGGATTACTGTTGTATTCTCTCATCTGTTGTATATTCCGGTTGTCCTTTCAGCATACCGTTACCCACGGTACGGGCTGTTAACATCGATATTGCTGGGTGGGACATATTTTATCATGGTCATTGTTTTTTTAGGGGCTGATTCAGGAGTCCTTTTTGAAACTGTCCTGCGACTTGCCGTCATTATCGGGATCGGATGGCTGGTGGCAACGATTACTACCCGGCTCCGCGAGAATGAGGCCCTGTATCGCGGGCTTTTTGACCATTCATGGGCGGGAAGTCTCCTTGTCCATGATACGCCTGAAGGGTGGGTAATTGAGGAAGCGAATGACCGGGCCCGTAAATTTTTCAAGAAAGACCTTCCGGACCTCAAAGGGGCACCAGTAACATTATTCTGGGAAAACGAGGGTGGGAAAAATGGAGTACTTTCCAGCCTGACTGCACAGAAGCCCGTGTATTCCGGTGAGACTACCTTTATTGCCGGAGAGAAGAGGTCTGCCCGGGTAATCGTCTCCGGGGCATTGCTTCCTGATCGCCGTGCAATCCTGACGTTTATCGATATTACTCCGCGGGTCAGGGCTGAAAACGCATTACAATCAGCAAATGACAAGCTCAACCTCCTGTCGAGTATATCAACAGATCATCTCCAGCGGGATGTCAACGAGATCAAGGAGATAGTCAGGCAGGCGAAAATCCAGGTCAGTGACACGCTTTCGGATGTTTTTTTTACAAAGATCGGGGAGAAGATATCGACGATATCCCGCCGCCTCGACCTTTCTTTATCGTACAGGAACCTGGGGACCACACCGCCGGTATGGCAACAGGTCCAGGGATATCTCGTATCCATGGCCCTTTCAAAAATGAGAGAGGATGTGGCCGTCAGGTTCTGGTGTGAGAGACTGGAAGTGAATGCAGACCCGCTCATAAGGGATGTGCTCCGCCATATTGTTGCAAATTCATTCCAGTATGCAGGGAGGTTCGACCTTCTCCTTGTCAGGTATTTTGAACACGGGGGGGGACTGGTCCTTTCTATTGAAGATAACGGCCCGGGTATCCCGGAATCGAAAAAGCAGGAGATATTTGAATATGATTCCGGGGGTCACAAGGGGATCGGCCTCTTTATCTGTAGCCAGATTGTCGGAGTTTCAGGGATGACCATCGTCGAAACAGGTGAGGAAGGCCGGGGAGCGAGGTTTGAAATCCATATTCCGGCAGCCTGTTACCGGGTTGAAGGTTCCGGCGAAGGTATCCCTTCCGCTGGCCTTTCCCAGCGTGGATCAGGGAGTAATTGCACGAATAATATGAATGGCATCCAGGTAAGGGAATTGCTCAGTGCAGAATTCCCGATTGCAGCGTCGCTCTGGGTGGATTATCATCAGACAAAAGGTGACCCTGGAATAGACCGGATATTCGCAGCCTATAGGGAAAATGAACCTGTTTCCCTTGCCCGGTGCAGGAAGCATACGGATGGTTACGAGCTGGATGCAGTGTTTACGCCAGAACCGATGAGGGGCCACGGCTTTGCGAAGGGCGTTGTTGCCGGCCTGGTTGAAGCGTGCGGAAAAAATACGCTCTATATGCATTCAGTGCTGCACCTGGTGGACTTTTATCGCCAGTTCGGGTTCATCCCGATTGGGGAGAACGATCTTCCCCCCACGATCAGGGACCGGTATGCATGGGCAGGCGGGGAGCTGGAAGGGGCAGATGTTTGTCCGATGAGGCGGGATGCATCGTAACCCTCCCCTTTAATTGGTTCATATCATCATCGTGACCAATGGCCCCGGGTATACGGGTAACCTGTGCAATATGTGTGAATATTAAAAATCGGACCTCATACAGCAGATCTCCATAAAGCGGACCTCCAGGCGGGTGAATGCTTGGTCGAATGAGGCCACAATGGGCGTAAATATTGACCGCTGCACATCCCAACTATTATCTGAACCACCACCTATTACCAATTAGAAACCGGGGTTTGAATAATGACCGAAGAGAGGGAGAAGATCTTACTGGCTACACAGGCTGCAGCCACCTTTAAACCAGATTATATGACAAACGACAAGCTTGAAGCGGCGACCAAAGGGCACGGATCATTAGTAATACCTGTCTATTGTGCAGCAAATTCACTTGCAGAGGACGTATTCTGCAGTACAGGCTCCTCGGATATGGAACTTCTGAGCCGGATGACTCTTGTTGATGCTGCTGCGGGAAGTCTGCCGCTTGACATGGTAATGCAAAAGGCGATCCGCCAGGCAATGCTGGCCGGTGCAGCTCCCGAGAATGCGGCATTGATCGTCGCAACCCTAGCCTATTTCACAGGTTCCTGTGCACGGTCAGGCGTCCCCCTCGGGAACCGGAAGCTCGGTGCGATCGCGAGGATGCACGCGGGAGCGCCACGGACGAGTGCAATCGCACTCACGACGGGAAAGTTTACCCATAAAATACCTGCATTCCCTGCGTACCTGGCTGTCTATAACGAGCTCATGGATAAGAAACTCACCCGGGTGGACGGGGCGGTGCTTCCGCCATTCATTGCAGGTGGGGCGATTTACGGCCACAGTGCGCTTGGGGAGGACATTAATATCCCCGAGCTTGCCAGCAATACCGCAAGAGTGGGTACCGAAGCGATATTGAAAAGCATGCATGGCGCCGGAATAACTGCATACCCGCTCTGGCCGGCACTTATTGGAGCGGCTGTGGCGCTCGAGATGATTCATCCGGATGCAGCACTCGGGGAGGAATTCGGGACCTTCGGGGATGTTGATACTGCCTATATTGCAGGAAAGGGTGCGAGAGATGCAGCAAAACTACCCCCGAAGATCCATGTCCGGGGGACCCATGAGGAGTATGATACAGCCAGGGTAATCGGGGATTTCGGACTCATACTCAAAGATATCGGCGGCCCTTCAGTCATTGCGTCAATGGCATTCGAAGAAATATTTGCGGGTTTTGAAGAGGCCCCGATGATAGGAGCAGGGTTCTCAGGAGGTCCGGTCAACCCGCCCCTGGGTCATGTGTGCGGGGACTGCATGCCTGCAATTCGACTGCTCATCAAACACAGGGGAGATCCATATCCTGTTGCTGAAGCCATCACCGATTATAAGATGAATTCCTTTATCGACCCCGAGATGGCGCTCTGCTCACTCAATACCATCGCACGGAAAGCCGAGACGGTTTCAAGGGGTTCAGTCTCCCACGCCTGCATCCTTGCAAGCGAGGATGTCCGTGACCGGGCAATCTACCGCCGGGCAGTAACGGTGTACGAGATGATGAAGGCAGGTAAATCCGTAGAAGAGGCGGCACGAGCACTCGATGAAGAACGAAAAGCGGCAGTCGAGTCCCGTGGTTCAGCGGTGTTATCCGGGTTTACCGGTCATAAAATCTCACTGAAATTTACCACAATAAAACCACAGGGGAGACGGACTGACGAATTCACCAAAAGGTACTGGGCCTTTGACTCCCATGTGTCCTATGATATCACCATTGATGGTAAACCGTACCACATTGAAAACCTGGCGGCAAAAGCCGTCCCTGAATTCGCTCTCAACGAAAAAGCCCGGGAAAACCCGGATATGGGGACGGCTCTTTTTGCAGGAGCTGTACTCACCCAGGAACTGCAATATATCGGCCATACTATCATCAATGTAACAGTACCCGCAGCAGTCGCGACCCTGCTTGGCGAAGATGCAAAGGCCGCATCAAAACGGGCAGAAACCGGTGCCTACCTTACCAAGGCGATACCCGGTGCCCGTGACCGGGCGTTTGAAGTAGCCCGGCTCGCAAAAAAGATCTATACCCGTTTGAACCAGCCCGTGGCAGCATAGGAAATATCTGGCATGAAAGTCCTGGTAATTGACCCTAAAATTGCCGGAATATCCGGAGATATGCTTCTTGCAGCGCTCGTGGACCTTACGGGGTCCGGCGATCTTCTCGTTCCACTGGTGGATGCTATCAACGAGCTACCCTCCTGTGAACATTTTTCTTGCCAGGTCCAGGATGTCGACGCAGGTGGAATTTCTGCAAAGAAACTTATCCTCGATATCAAGGAGAAAAATCACAGGAATCATGACGATATGCGGAGTTCAGCAGACACTATCGCAAAAAAGGCAGGCCTGTCAGAGACAGCACAACAAAAAACACAATCCATTATTTCTGACCTTTTTGCAGCCGATGCGAAACTCCATCGCTCCGGTTTTCATCATCGCGAGATGGCTTCTGTCGATACGCTCTTTGACATTCTCGGATCAATATCCCTTCTCGATCACCACGGATTTCTGGAAGGGCAAATTTACGGGACCCCTCCGGTACTTGGGTCCGGGTTTGCCCGGATTGCAACCGGTGAAATTGCCTGCCCGGCCCCTGCAACATTAGAGATCCTCTGTCGCCACCAGGTCCCGTATTCATCATTTCCGGCGGATACGGAGTTGTCTACCCCGACAGGAATCGCAATTTTTGCCAACCTCGCAGAGAGAATTGTCGATGCATATCCGCCCATGACACCGTTGAAAACAGGTTATGGGACAGGTTCACGGAGCATAAAGGAAAGGCCCTCTGTCCTGAGAGTTGTTGAAGGAACAAATTTTGATGCTATCCAGGACCGGATCATCATGCTCGAGACTAATCTCGATGACGTCCCAGGAGAAACCGTCGGTTACACGCTTGAACGACTCCGCGAAGCAGGTGCCGTTGACGTATATGTCACAACGGCATCCGGAAAAAAGAACCGGCCAGTACAGATCCTGCATGTCATTACGAATCAACTGGACTACCCGGGGCTAATGGAAATTCTGATGGAAGAAACCGGGACTCTTGGCGTGAGGATTCTTGATATTCCCAGGTTAGTCGCTCATCGTTCCCGACAAACGATGAAGGTAATAGTCCGGGGGCAGGAATTTGCTATCAGTGTGAAGACCTCCACCGTGAATGGCAGCATCATCGCTAAAAAGCCGGAATACGAGGACCTGAAACAGATCGCACGAACATTGAAAATCCCCCTGAACAAGGTGCGAGAAGAGGTTATCCGGCAATTGAATAATTAAGGGATGAACTGTTAACAACACACTCAACCGATGCAAAAATCATACTATCAATCCAGGGTATCTGCCCCGTTTTTGAATAAACTATTTGCGAATCAGGTGGTCGTTTTCTTACGGAAAAAGAACCATGCACTCCCGATTAGAAGACTGATACAACGATTTTCCATGAATTCGGGCTTAAAAATCTGATAAGACCGACACAGCGTATCGCTCAAATGATCGGGACCTGTGAAGGATACTGGCGGTGTTCCCGGGGCAGATGGGATGCAGCGATGTTGGCGATCAGGTAGTCATCAGTTCGTGGAGTAATTATCTCTTAATTACCAGGTTTTCATTCCATCTTTTCGTTCAGACTGTTCTTTTGAAGCAGCCAGCTTTTTCGCTTGACCAGGTAACGGCAGTTTTTAGGATCTGACGGGTTCGCACCATGCACCCGCTCAATTGTTACGACAATAAACTGGAACCGCCCGAATGTCCCGAATTTGAGCCGGCGCAGGAACCCGGAAACGGTATTACACTGGTACCGTGTGAGGTTGAAACGGTCACGGAGTTCGTGAACGGTGATCCACCGCTCATCAGTCTCATGCTCATCCATGAACTGTTCGAGCAGTTCGGGAATACCGGAATACCTTCCCATACCAGGCACACCCTCGTGACGTTCAATTAAGGTCCATTAAAAAAATAATCTTCATTATGACTCAACCACGTTAACCAGGTTCTCCATCACGGCATCCACCGCTTTCCAGGTGGGTGAATCTGCATGGCGAAGGATGTACGGGCGTCCTTCGTCACCTGCTTTTACCATTGCCGGATCAAGGGGGATAGCTCCCAGGTAAGGCACGCCGAAATCATGTGCTGCTTTCTCCCCGCCACCCATGCCGAACAGATCTATCGTAACCCCACAGTGTGGACAGACCATCCCGCTCATGTTTTCGATGACTCCTATCACCGGCATCTCCAGTTTTTCGATAAATTTTATTGCCTTGACGGCATCAAGGACGGCGACATCCTGTGGTGTCGTGACGATGACCGCACCACGCAGGTTCGGGGCCAGTTGCGCGATACTCAGTGCCTCGTCTCCGGTCCCTGGTGGCAGATCGACGACCAGGTAATCAAGCGGGCCCCAGTTCACTTCAGTAAGGAACTGCTGGATTGCAGCCATCTTCATCGGCCCTCTCCACACCACCGGGCTGCTCGTGTCCGGCAACAGGAATGCCATTGACATGACCGCGAGGGTGCCGGTGACATGGACCGGCTCCAGGGCTTTATCAAGCACAGCAGGCCTCTGGTCTTCGATGCCGAGCATTTTCGGAATGCTGGGGCCGTGGAAATCAAGGTCGAGCAACCCTGTATTCCTTCCGTGGTTGGAAAGCGCAAAGGCAAGGTTGACGGCGACGGTTGATTTACCAACGCCTCCCTTGCCGCTCAACACAAGGATTACATGTTTCACATCGATGTTCGCTTTTGGTGGAAGCCCTTTTTGGGCATGCGTTGCTTGTTCTGATGAGCATGAGCTGCAGTTCTCATCGCAACTCGATGCTTTGGAAGATTGTGGTTTGGTCATAATGATTTCATCCTGGTATCGTGCTCGTGAGTATTTACTGTCTTAATCCCAGTTTATTCAAATTATACGATTGAGGGGCCGTTTTTCAACTATTGAATGAAGATTCCCTTCCCATCATAGTAAAATGCGGAGTGCATCCTCATCACTGAGGGTGGTGCAGTGATCAACGGGGGTTAATGCCCGCTGCACTCGTGCCCTTCTTCGCCATGGGTGCAGCTGCTCTCACCCTGTGCGATGTTTCCTGCTATGAAATCCTTAATCACGGTATCGATCCTGCCCCGTACCCCAAGGAAAACCTCGATATTATTTGCGCAGAACAGGTCTACTGCCCGTGGGCCCATGCCGCCTGCGAGGACGTGCGTAACCTTATGCGAGGCAAGGAATGGCGGCAACTTTCCCGGCTCGTGCCCGGGGCTCTCGAGAATTTCCCGTGAGATGATCTTTGACTTTTCGATAACGAACACTGCATATTCAGTACAGTGGCCGAAATGCTCGGATACCATATCTCCTTCTTTTGCGATAGCAACTTTCATAAAAAAACCTCAAAAATATTGAATGGACTATCTCTGGAGGCGCCTGGAGCCATTGAAACCTAAACCTGGTCCGCACCCACAGGGCACTCCACCACGGCCCCGGCCGTATAATGTTGTCTTCTGTGGGGAATCCTGTGATACCACACCCACATTGATTTCCTGATCTGGCAGTGCCGCTGTTACCGGTTCCTGTGAGGGGACCTCTGGTATGTGGCATCGGCGAAATCTTCTGCCGCCGAATGGACCATTTCCTTGTGGTCCCGTTCCATTTAATACTGGCATTGATATTCTCCTGGTACCACTCAGGCACCATAATTACTCATATGCGCATAAATACTTAAAAAGATTGTTAAGGGCAACCATCGTGTGACAGGCTGCAATCCTGCATCATAGTAATTTTTATTCTGATATCCGGGGAGTAAACCGTTGTACCTACCACGCCAGAGTTAAATTCTATGTAATTTTTTTTTTACGTAATGATGGAGGTACCGGATGTGCTTGTGGATATTACTCAGTTCCAGATAGGGTCATCACCAAAATGACTCATCCAGAACTCCTTTGAGTCATATTCAGAGCCTTTCCTGATATCCTCTGCTTTGAACGACAATTCATAATTCATACCGTACTCCACCAGAATGACATATGCCTCTTTTATGCGGATGAGCATGATATGGGAAAGGTTAGGATCATGCTGTGAGACATCAGGGTGCCACTCTTTGATCAGTGAATGGAATCGGGCATGAATTCCGTTCAGGCTTTCCTTACCGGTAATACCCAGCACCCCAGCAGCTTCCGGAATGGTCATGGTCGATCGGGTAGTCATCCGTGGACTGTTGGTGTGGGGATATGATAAAGACCAGACTTTTTTTTCAAAAGTTCAAGGACTCCCTAATCATATGCGAGCCGCATTTTCTCGTCAGAAAGCGTTGGTGCGATGAGATCTTTCCAGGCGTTTGTATCCCACGAGCCGAGTTCCTGGTGGGTTTTATAATATTTTTCCGGGATCGGGTGCGTGCCGACCACGACGTCCATCCCGTATTTTTCTTTAATGAACCTGGAAAAATAGGAAATCCGGGGACACGGAGGATACCCGACGATCATGCCTGTAGCAAGGTGGATGACCTCAGCGCCGTTGTTCTTCATCTCCTGGGGTACGTACTCGACATTGCCGCCGGGGCACCCGTTACAGGTGGCAAACCCGACCAGTTCCACGTCTTTTCCTTTGTACCGCTCAAACGCGCCTTCACGGTTATGCAGCGCACGCATGCACTTGCCCCCTGCACAGGTCCGGTACCGGTCGCAGATGATGATTCCGAGTTTGATTGTATCTCCCATGGTCACTTGCTCCTGATGAGAAAACTTTCTATTACTGTTAGGGATTTTTTAGAGAAATAGCCTGCCAATGAATCATCGTTTAATAAGAATAGGGGAAAAAAACTATTCGATCCAACGAGCCTCCTCAGAATTTACTATCGCTATTCCTGATAGATATCACTCTGTTCTGCGTCCACCCTGTCATCTGGCTGGAGGTGACCGTTACTACCCTTATCTTTCGGGCAGATACCTGTATTCCGAAGCGGGCATATCCCGTTTCTCCTGCGAAGGCATCCTCCAATCTCAAGGGCTTTACCATGAACAAGAGCATCGGCGATCTTGCGGTGTGCCTCATGGATATCCCGCCAGACCGTCTTCCGGGAAATCCCAAGTGCTGCTGCAGCCATTTCCTGCTCAAGGCCCTGAAGGTCGATCAGGTCAAGTACTGCCAGCTCTTCGGGGAGCAGCGAAACACACTCCCCGTTGTTGTCCGGGCCGCATCGTGGCGCATAGCACCGTGCAGATGGTGAGCCATTAAATGACCGGTTCATCCGGGGTCTTCCACGCCGCCGGCAGCAGGCCCCCTCATTTCCGCTGGTCTCTATAGTGCATCAACTCCTGTTCAAGATTAGACTTCAGCATTTGAATGGCTTCTGCTGCGGGAGATGTTCCTGCCTGCGTGACGGGAACTCCTTTCCGGACTGATTCAATGACTGCAGGATCAAAGGGGATCTTACCGATTACCGGAATATTCTCTTCACTGCACCATGTTTGTATTGCTTGAGTAAGTGTGCTGTTCCAGGTCGAACCTGTTAATGGCAACAAGGACCCGTGGCCGGAACTGCCTGCAGACTGCTACCACCCGCTTGAGATCATGTAACCCTGAAACACTCGGTTCAGTTACAATCAGTACAATATCCACGCCGCTGATCGTGGAGATGAGCGGGCAACCGGTCCCGGGTGGACCATCGATCAGGAAAAGGTCGCAATTCCGATCCCGTTCCATGGCAGTTTTTTTCACCGCATGGACGAGCAGACCGGAGTTGCCTGCGCCCGGCACAAGCCTGGCATGTACAAGGTGGCCCCGTTCTGTGTCTGAATACATCACCTCTCCAGTCTGTCGTGGCTGCATCGTGATGGCGATGGGACAGACATGGACGCATACGGCACACCCTTCACAGCGGATCGGATTTACCCTGTATTGATCCCCGTCATGTCCGATTGCACCAAACCGGCAGTGCTCCATGCACTCCCCGCATTGGTTGCAGCAGGCGGGATCGATCACCGCGGTTTTCATCCCCATAAACGGTTCTGTCCGGATGAGTCCCGGGCAAAGGAGTAGCTCAAGGTTCGCTGCGTCCACATCGCAGTCCGCAAGCACGAGGCTTCCGGGGAGCAACTGGGCAAGCGCAGCGGTGATCATTGTCTTTCCCGTCCCACCCTTGCCGCTGATAACCGCAACCCGGATCATCGGGTCACCCCGGCAAGTTTGCTGCATTTAACAAACAGAGCGGTAAATGCCTTCTGCCATTCCGGTTGTACCTGGCAGAGGAGATCTCCCCTGCTCTGGATGGCGGCAATCTCCCGGTCGAAGGGAATGGTCATCATCACCTCAAGGTCCTGGTCCCTGCAGAATTCGAGTGTTGCCTGGTCCTTTCCATCGCTCCGGTTGATGACGATCCCTGTGGGAATACCCAGCCGGCCAGCGACATCGACGGCAAGCCGGAGGTCGTGCAGGCCGAACGGCGTTGATTCCGTCACAAGGATACAGGCATCACACCCGTCCAGTGTCTCGACGACCGGACAGGAAGTGCCTGGTGCCGAATCGCAGATCACAAGGGGGTCGTCCTGCTGCCAGCTTTTTTGCAGCCCTGATAACCGGCACTGCATGAGGGATTCCCTGTGTCCAGCATCCCGGAAATAAGTTTCAGGTGGGGCAAAGGCGTGGAAATTGCCACGGTCCCTATCCGTTTTGGCTCTTCATGGATGGCGTCATTCGGGCAGACCAGCATGCACCCCCCGCAGGAGTGGCAGAGCTCGGGAAAGAAAAGGACCCGGTCAGAAAGTACCGTCATCGCGCCGATACTGGCAGAACTCCCCGCATAGTCCACAATGCTGGCAGGTGTTTTCGTCGATAACCGGCACCGGTACGGTAATTTCCGTTAGTCGTGGCAGTTGTCGGAAAGAAAAGGTGGAGGTTGGGTTCCTCAACATCGCAGTCAACAAGCGTGACCTGTTCCGTCCGGGAGAGCGTGAAGGCAAGATTTGCGGCCACCATGGTCTTACCGGTACCGCCCTTACCGCTTGCAATTGCGAGTTTCATGGCTTCATCCACCTTGTGATCTCATTGGCGTGTCTCCTGCCGCGATACTTCCCTGCGTCTCCCTGTTATGAGCGTACAAGGGTATTGTTCGTGAACTGGTCGAATGCGTCCTTCACCGATCCGCCGGCATTGTACGTGTACATCGCAATTCCTGCGGCAGCGAGCACTTCCTGTGCATTCCCGCCCACCTGCCCGCTGATCAATGCCTTGACATTGTGTCGCGATGAGTACCTGCGCTGCTTTTGGGCCAACGCCTCCCGCACCATCGGCGTACGGGTTCTGGATTGCTTCAAAGGATCCGTTCTCGCTCTCAACAATGATAAAATACGGTGCACGTCCGAACCTGTCCTCTGTCAGGGAGTCGAGGGTTGCCCCTTTTGCGGTAAAACATAATCTTCATGATCTCAACCTTTGATTATTACTCATATGCGCATAATAGTATAAATGTATGGATCGCAGCAGATGTCCTGGGGATTTTTAGGAAAAATTATGGATCGTATCTTGCGGTATGCTGGTCTTTGTCCGGCATGCAACATCTTTTCGACAGTTCAGCCTTATGTTGATCCAATATTGCCTGTCTTTAATAAAATGGCACCAAGGTTAATTTTTACTCATACGAGCGCTAATAGATCGTGCCTATGAAAATTCTTAATCAATATCCGTGTCATTCCCCGACACATCTCCTCAGTAATGATGTGCACGTGCTCATTACGTCGATAATCAATTCATCATCATCAAAAGGATATGGAAATTATAGGAGCTGCAAAAGCAGGGTGATCGATGAGTATGAAGGCAGAAGAACAACCTGTTATTCCAACTGAAACTCCAGATCTTTTACCCGGTGTTTCCGCGCTCAGGAATGAAGGGTACAGGCTCGTTGCGATAAGCATAACCAAACTCGGTGAGCTGTTCCAGGTGGACTATTCGTTTGACCTTAATTTTTCATTCCGGACGATACGCCTGCTTATCTCGCGGGAAACCCCGCTTCCCAGTATCACCGGGATTTATTGGGCTGCGTTCCCGTACCAGAACGAGATCCATGATCTCTTTGGTATTACCGTTGATGGGAATGCTGTCGATTTCAATGGAAATTTCTTCCGGACCGCTGTCAAATACCCGTTCAGTGTAAATACCGACCGCAAGGAGGATGACTCGTGTCCCGGCGAATAATCATCCCATTCGGGCCACAGCACCCGGTGCTACCGGAACCTATCCACCTCGACCTCGTCCTTGAGGATGAAATAGTGGTTGAGGCAATTCCCTCTATAGGATATGTCCACCGTGGGCTGGAAAAACTGGTCGAAAAACGTGAATTCCCTGAATATGTGTACGTTGCGGAACGGATATGCGGTATTTGTAGCTTTATTCATGGCAGTACCGTACGTGACAGCAATTGAGACGGTTATGGGTATCGATGTCCCTGAGCGGGCCCTGTATCTTCGAACGATATGGTCTGAATATTCAAGGATGCATTCTCATCTCCTCTGGCTTGGTTTGTTTGCCGATTCCCTCGGATTTGAAAACCTCTTTATGCAGTCGTGGCGGTTGCGGAACATATCCTTGACGACCTTGAGGCAACCACAGGAGGACGTGTTATCCAGGGGGCGTGCAAGATTGGAGGTGTCCGCAGGGATATTGAGAGTAAGAAACTCGACGAGATGGTCACAGGTCTAAAAGATTTGGGGACTGAAATAAGGGAATTGAACAATGTTTTTTTCAATGACAGTTCGGTCCGGCACCGTACGAAAGGGATTGGGATAATTCCGGAAAAGGAGGCCTATGAACTTGGTGCAGTCGGTCCGACAGGGCGTGGAAGTGGCATTGCAGAGGACGCCCGAATGCTTGGGTATGCAGCCTATGACAAGATCGATTTTGAGCCCGTGGTGGAAACAAGTGGAGATTGTTATGCCCGCTGTGTTGTCCGGGGAAAGGAGTCTGCTGACATCGATTGATATTATCACAAAGGCGGTAGATAACATTCCCGATGGACCGGTTGAAGTTAAAGTTACCGGAACGCCCAATGGTGAGTGCTGGGCACGGGCAGAACAGCCCCGTGGTGAAGTGATGCATTATGTAAAGGGAAACGGGACCCGTCATCTGCTCCGGCACAGGGTCAGGACACCTACATTTGCAAATGTTCCGTTCCTCGTAAAAGCGCTGAAAGGATGCGACCTCGCGGATGTGCCGGTAATTGTGCTATCGATAGATCCCTGTATAGGATGTGCCGAACGGTGAACGCAGTTGGAGCCATACATTTTTTCCCTCTTATTATCGATTCATTCCTACCTGTTATGGCAGGATAAGGGCCCTTCCTGACAATTCCTGCGTAGAAATTCAAAAAACGGTGGGAGCAGAAAATTCATTCTGCTTCAAAATCTGTATGGTGATTTGGGTCCTGCATCGATCACTTGTTGCTCTGTAAAAGGACAACAGGTACCGGAAAAACCCTTGTTACTATCAATACCCGCGTATAGTATTTCCATTCATTCAGGAATACACGATAATCTGATATCACGCTCACTATTTCGTGAAGGGTACCTTTTATCGGCAGCGGGGCCCGTGCCCGCAGCGGTGGGGCGCATTATCGGCGTTTTCACCAGGTTCGCAGCAGCAGGTGTTTCCAAATTTCATCGGGGACGTGCAGGCTTCCCGGTGGCTGCCATCACCTTCATGGTGCTCGTGCGTTTCTCCGCAAGCACAGGTGTTTTCATCGATACAACCCCTTCGAACGGGGGTAACTGATTCTTCGTTGCTGGTTTTGTTTGTTGTTTGTTCTGGCATTGTGTCTACCCTTGGTGTACGGTTGCCCGCACTATAATTACACATATGCGCATAATGAGTAAAAACATGATCTAATGGTGCAGAATATTGCTGCCCATTTTGTTGATAGTTCAGGCCCGGCAAAAAAGATTACTGACCCGGCATGTCACAAGTTGCTTTTTTGTTACCCGTACGCAATTTTTGATATTTCGGAAATACGTCCGGGGCAGGATAATCCAAACTATAACACGGTCCTCTTCACATACCATTTTTGCGTGTTCTGTGATATTGCAAATCCCCGAGGGCGAACAACCGGTGATGATGACCAGTCCTTTATCCGTCCGCAAGGCAAGGGCGGTATCATCCAGAAGTTCGTCGTTTGCGGCGAGGACCGCACCGGCAAGCCCTTTCCGGGATCATAACTGCCATAATGCTCGCATCCCAGAATGGAATGGATTTCGGGATGAAAAACCGTACGATCAGGATTCTCGTAACAAACAGGATCAGGGTAATAACGAGCCCGATCTTCAACGCCTCTGTATTGCTGAGGATAATCGACATGCCGAGGTAAATGAAGAAAAAGGTCTTTAAAAGCTGGACAAGTTGCGAAAGGAATGTGACTTCGTTTGGTGTAAGCTTGACTTGCACGACATGGGATGAGGGTAGCCATTTGAGGCCATGATCGTCGCATTGATCGGGCTCCAGCAGGGGATCATCGACCAGAATATTTACGTTGCCCTTGTCATGATGAGTCTTGTCACGACAATTATCACCCCAATCATCTATCGGAACTGGTTGTATTGGGGCGAAACTGTCGTCTCAGATACCGATGATATATATCCATGTAAATAGTTAGGGGGAATTAATCCGATATTCTCTGTTTTTTTCATGCATTCAATTTACAATCCCCCCACACATCCTGGTTATCAGGATAATGAGGATAATTCCAGCTAATTCCACTCTGATACTAACGCGTTCGGTAATCATCTGGGTAAAGATGGTAATCAACCGGGTGAAGTACCAAACCAATAATTTCAACAATAATTTAGTTCCGTTGGCACATCACAAAATTCCCGGAATAATTAACAAGTGTCAGAATCCCGCTTTTTTCACATGGCCTGTTACGATCGGTATTAGTGGTGCTGGATGGCAGGAACAGGGAGGGGGCGGTGTTTGTGGGAAAGTGATTACGCAAAAAAAGGAAAAAAAATGGATGAATTGATCTTACCTTGCTGGTATGATCAGTGAGCGCTCTCCGGCGGGCATGAACTCGCGGATTGCACCCTTTGCGAACTCTCTGCGTGGTTCGGAGAAGTCGAACTTGAGCGAGGGGTCTGCGAAACAGATCTTGATCAGGGGGCTGAGGGTCCATGCGTCCTTGCGTCCGTAGTGAGCTGCGGCTGCAATTGCTGCGTACTCTCCCTGGTGACCGACGTTCATTGCGTAGTTCGGGTAGTTTGGTCCACGGAGTTCTCCGATACAACCCTCGTCGCCTCTGATAGCCATCGAGTTTGCTGAACCGCACTGGTCCTGCAGGTCGTAGCCGAAGAAGCCGAGACGTGACCATCCTTCCTTGTGCAGGAGCATCGACATGTACCAGGCGTTCAGACCGGCATTGGAGTTTCCGGTACCGATTGAAGCTGACAGACCTGCTGCTGCTGCGAGTACGGATGCACGCTGTGAGCCACCGAAGTGGGTCTCGAGTGCAGTCGGGTACTGTTCGTACTGTTCCATACCATAGAGCGTGACTTCAGTTGCAACATCGTTGACTGCGTCCTGCTTGCATGGTACCTTGCCGGCTCCACCGTACTTGGACTTTACATAGTCCATACCGTAGTAGGTGTAGTCGTCGAGGATGTTGTCGGTGTATGCTGCGGTTGCATACTGTGTGAACCCGACACCACCGGACATGTAGGACCCGAGCCAGATCTGGTCGAAGAGCATTGCTCCTGCACCGACAACCTCAAGGGCTGCACGGACCGGGTCGTTCGGGTACTTGCGGTCGCCCTGGATCATATCGGCGAAGTGACCGAACTTGATACCACCGGGCTCGTTTGGACCACGGGCACGGCGGGCTGGCAGGATGTCGGCCATCTGGATGACACCGGCGTGCTTTGCGGCGTATGCAAGGTCTGCGGTTGCTGCTTCACCGGCGCACATGTGGTAGGCTCCGATGAATGACATACCGATCTGCATGGCTGACCATCTTGAGGTGGTCCCACCATCGCAGGTCCTTGATACGGTTGTTGGGATGTGAACTGCCTGGTACATTGACTTGCCGACTGCGGCCTTGAGTGCCTCTGCACTCTTGCCTGGGAAGAGCTTCTCAACGTTGATCAGGAACTGTGGCTCGATGTCGTCTGCCATCTCGTCGTCGCCGGTAAATACCTTGACGTAACAGTCGTCAACGAGGGATGGGTGAGTCTCGACCATGTGTTCCTGAACGACGGCTGCACCGGGCATTGCGTGGTTCAGTACGTGGAGGTACTCGTTGATGGTCTCAGGGGTGACTTCCTTACCGAGACGCTTCTGGAGGGTCTGGTGAGCGAGGTCGAGTCCTACGATGATGGTCCTCCTGATGTCGTCCCACATCTGCTGCATGGCAGCGTTGTTGACGAAGTGGAGGTCATCACCCTCAACGAAGACACCGGTGTTGGAGACTTCGTAGGTCATCAGCTGGCGCTGACCGAGCGGGATACCACCAAGGTGGCAGCGGATTGGGTCGTACTGGCTGATTCCACGTTCCATTGCTACCTTCTGGCCTTCCTTGACGAAATCCATCTTGTTCTTGGACTGTTTCAGGCCTTCACGTGCGAACACGGTCTGGGTTGCCTGTGGGTCCTCTGCGAATTTTGTCTTGAGCGCCTTCAGGAAGAGCTTCTGGGTTCTTTCGATTTTCTTTGTTGCCATTTCAATCACTCCTTTGGCATGAAGCCGTATTTGGTCCTCAGCGAGTGGACACGCTGGACATATTCGATATATTCTGCATCATCACGGAAGGCTACACCGACGAGTGAGTGGAAGATACCTGAATGTGCCTTGAGCCACTTTGCATCCATTGGCTTTCCGACCTTGACTTCCTTGTCGAGGGGCTCACCAATCTGGTTCTTGACGTATTTTACAATGCCGCTCTTCTTGTCGAGGACGCAGCGCTGGAGCATGTCGAACATCATCCCGTCTTCTGCGAGACGGAGTGAGTGACCGTGCACGGTTGCACCACGGACACCGGTCAGTGCCGGGTCAAAGAGTACGGTGTTGACGAGTTCCTTGGAGTATTTTTCAAGGTCTCTCTCACGGCATTCGAGGATCTGACGTCCTGAAAGGGTACCTGGGTCAATGCCACGGAACTTGTATGCCTCGAGGTAGGACCTGAGGTATGGCTGGCAGGGTGCATTGTACATCGAGTCAGCGAACTGGATGTAACGGATGCGGTCCCCGGCCTTTGCGCCGTCTGTCGGGGTCACGAGTTTCCTGATTGGACATGCTGGTTCCGTTTGTTCTGCAAGCGGGGGGTGGGCAGTCTTGTATGCAGACCCTGGTGCACGGTGCCCGAGGATCAGTACGATATCTTCATCGGTCACATCGCGGACCTTTTCCAGCTTCTGATCCGGGTCCATGTACTTGCGCCTGTTTGCGGCGACAGTGGATGAACCAGGTCCATACTGTGGTTTGTAAGCCATGTTTTATCTCTCCTGATTTTTTTCAGATTTCATTAATTTCATTACTGCATGAATGACTTCTGCCATTTTTTCACGTGTTGGTGTCTGACCTCGTGTAACACCGCTGACAATTGCCATGACGGTGCCCCTGGTCTTCACCTTATCCGCGGGGGGCATTACCACCGCAGTCTTTACGCCTTCCTTTGCGAGATCTTCAAAGTCAATCGGGGCCTGGGAGACCACGACTGCCCTGATATCGCATGCCTGGAGAATATATCTCACCTTGTGGACTACATGGGAGCGTACATTTCCATGGTGCAGAATGGCTAGTTTATGCTTCTCGATCTGCCGGATCTCTTTATCGGTTATGCCGAAATATGCTCCGAGTACGCCACCGCCAATATGCTGTGCATCGGGTGGTACGCCGCTTCCGGCGTTCAGCACCAGGGTACTGATACTGTACTCGATCCCCTGTTGTCTGAGTGCTGAGGTGATATCGCACACGGGCTTGGTGACATGGCGCCGTCCCGGGGACATGCCGACCACGATAACATCCGGGTAACGGCATTCTGATATAGTCCCACGCTGGGCTATTCCACCACCTTTTCCCATGCCCATCGCCTCGCGGCAATCGACAACCTGGGTAACTCTTCCCATCGGCATAGTTATTTTATTCCCTGTAGAATTACGGGGCCCGTTTTGCTTTTCGGATCCGCCATTCCGATAATACTCTTATCCGCATCCGGTCCGTATTTTGCATAGTCAGACAGTGATGGTTCCGTCTTCATATACCGTCCTTCCTGGATCCGGTACGTAAACTCGGTAAAGACCGGGTCACATGCAGCCTTGAGTGATGGAATCACATCGCGGCTTTCAAGTTCGAGCAGTAATGTTCCAACATGAACGGCGAGTTCCATCTCCTGTTCGCCAACCTTGATCATTCCTCTCATGGAATGAGGATTTGTTACATTACGGGCAGGCCCGTAAGGGACCGTGGAAGGCAGCCGGGGACCATTCAGGATGATCCTCCGGATTCCTTCCACGGTAACAATCTGGTTGAGGAGACGTTCCACGGTTTCCGGGTTGAGTAAACGCTCGGTGACGATCCTTACCTGAGGATATTTGGCATCTGTCATTCGAATCCTTAATGAAGTTATACAACT
This sequence comes from uncultured Methanomicrobiales archaeon, assembly GCA_963758915.1. Classification (GTDB taxonomy): domain Archaea; phylum Halobacteriota; class Methanomicrobia; order Methanomicrobiales; family Methanospirillaceae; genus CAIKOD01. Next base: position 183,912 of record CAVWXH010000003.1, on the reverse strand, counting down.
TTCGCAACTGACTGCATCGGCTTCTTGAACTCTTCAATCTGGCCGAAGGTGTCCTGCGTAGATCTTCGATGTGGCTTCTGGGCCGAACATCTGGGTACCTGCGTCGAGACAACATGCTGCGACGATACAGGGCATACCAACACCGGCGGCGTGACGGGTCACGACGTGGTTACCGTTGAAGACCCCTGGGCCACCGCCACCATAGATCGAGTGGCTGAAGAATGAGAACCCGACTGCGACACCCATTGCACGACCGAAGTCAGAGCCTGGGAGGCCGGTCTCATGCTCGAGCAGGTCGTTGAAGTACAGACAGGGTTGCAGATACTGCCTGTGCGAAACGTCCTGCACCACAGTTTACCATGGTTGCTGCAAGGGTTCCTGCTGAGGCGTAGGCATTCCACATCATTGGGTCCTTGGTGTCCATGAATGTGTAACCGCTCTTGGCCTTCTTTCCTGCCTTGATGACCTTGTCCTCAAGTGCCCTCTCTACAAGGCTCTGGACGACGGTACCGATAGTTCCTGTCTTGCCGTTCTTCTTGACGAGGTCGTAGACGAGGTTGTTTGCATTAAGTCCCTGGTATGCGAGAAGCAGGAGCTGTGCACGCTCGAAGGGGCCGATTGCGGCACCCATCTCGAACTCTCCGGCCTGCTCGAATATGGACGAAAGTGCTGCACCCTGGATTGCATTCCGGTGGGTCATCATTGCTGCGTGGTTCGCAGGGATGTTACGGAGTGCGTACCCGAGACCTTCGTTGTTCTGTGGGATGGACAGGATTGAGACGACATTGCCGCCCTGCATGTCCATTGTCTGCGGGTAGGTACCCCAGACTGCTGCCTTGACCATCGACATGTCGAACATGTCGACCTTGTACTGTTCCATCAGTGCATAGGTGGTTGCTGCTGCAACTGCCGTTGAGGCTGCATCATAGGTTGCTGCTGAGTCAAGACGGGCTGACGGGCACTCGACGAGGATCATCTTGCCGCCGCCGACCTTGGTGATCTTGGTGTTGTCACCGGCGGTGACTTCGACCATTTCCTTGATCTTGGCTGAGAGTGCATCGCTGTCCTTGACACAGTCCACTTTCATGGTGCGCCCAAGGATCTGGTTGCTCTTGCCGCCGACCTTTCCGGTCTTCAATGCCTCATCGATACCGGCGAAGTTGACTGCGACCGTTCTCTTGGTCAGGTCGATGATCTTCTTCATCCCCGGGTTGACCAGTGGGCTGATTTTTTCAAGGGTGACGCCACTCTTGAGCAGCTTCCCCTCATCGTCATAAAGGTCAATTGTTTCCTTGTATTTTGCCATAATTTTCCTCCGTTAATTTACGTTTACCAAATTGTACAATACGTTCACTGAGAGTGTATGAGCGCCACGGCTCACGGATGCAGGTTGACGGTCACTATTGCACGTCCCCTCATGGGACAGTTGTATATTCATATACTCTTAATATAAGTGTTGTGTTTTTTATTTTTAAATTTTAATATAATACTATTAAAATAATTACTTATAATGGGGGAATATTCAAATATTACCCCCATATTCGGAATCATCAATAAAGTTGGTATGAATAAAAGTAAAAATAGTATTACGAAGTATTATGTTAATACTTCAATTGTATGAATTTGCAGTGCGCTCTTTTGGTGAAAAAGATCAGATTTTCTGGTATAAGTTACCGTATACCATCTGTCCTTTTCTTTTCTTGTGGCGTTCGCCGGTGTCGCCAATATAGTGGGCAAATTTTGCGGTGGTTCCCTCGACTTCAAGGTCTACATCATCGACATACTTGAAACCCGGCATCATCACATCGATGGTACCGAAGATGATGACATCTCCCTCCACCATCTGTCCTGCAACTTTGCCTGGTGTGTTTCCTTTGACGATGATTTTCCCGCCTTCCGCATGGGTCGCAAGGTGGACATCCACGTTCCCGTTGATGACCATCTCACCACCCGTCATGTACATGCCAACATCACTGCCGGCGTTCCCCTTTACGAGGATCTTCCCGCCGGACATGCCACGCCAGTCGCCGCGGTATGCAGCACCAAGGTAATTGCCGGCGTTCCCCTCAATAATGAGTTCCCCGCCTTTCATTGCCTGTTGCTGCAAAGGCCTGGATATCGCCTTTGACAAGCATCCTGCCGCCGGACATCCATGCGCCGGCATACAGGTCGGTGCTGCCTTCGACGACGACCTCACCGGCACTCATCTTCATGCCGATGTACTTGACTTTCTTCACATCGCCCCTGACAACGATCTTCGTCTCTGCGGCTGTTGCCCCTGCATTCCCGGAGACTTCGAAATACTTGCCCAGTGTATATTTCGTATTCCCTTCGTATACATGGAGTTCTGCGATCTGTGCGGCTGTTTTTCCCGCAAATTCATCCGGGCAGATGTGTTCTGCTTCGAGGTACAACGCCGGAGGGTTTTTCATGGTGATTGTTACGGTTTCCATGTTCTACACCTACACCTGGGTTGCATCAACCTCTAATGCAAATGGATTCGGGACGAAGTGGTGCCCGAGTGATTCGTAGTTTGCCTGGGTCATGCTATAATACTTCAGGAATTTCTCCCTGATATCACGCATTACCTGCGGGTTGTCCTTTACCTTGGCATCGACCCAGAGGGTACGCTTGTTACCGGTGCTCACGATGTCACCATGAGTGACAACCTGCACACCACTCTTGAAGACATATGCCGCACGTGAGAATGCAGTCTCAATCATTTCGGGGTCAGCTAGTGGCTTGTCCGGGTTGAAATCATACACTGCAACGTCTGCGTCCATGCCTGGTTTTAAGCCACCACAGATACTGGCAAGTCCGAGGGACTTTGCCGGCCCTGCACGGGTCATCTGGGCAAGCTCGTAGAGCGTGATCTCACGGTCAAGGCTGACAGTGTTGATGCAGCGATTACCTTGTCAGCATTCTTGAAGGTGTTGAGCCGCTCGTTACGGGCCTTCTCTGACATCAGCCACTTGAAGACACGGGGGTACCGGGTGAATGGTCCTGCATTCGGGTGATCAGTCGTAATGAAACAACGCATCGGGTCTTTTGCGAGGAGTGCAAGTTCAAGACCGATTGACCACTGGATTGCGCAGACCTTGATATCAGGGCTGTAGATATACGGCACGACACCGGCTGCAGTCTCGAGTTCCACGTCACAGTTTGCCCACTTCAGGTGGTTGAGACCTGTCAGGTGGTGCTCGAACGGACCGTCGGCTGTCATGGTGGTGGTCTCGTCGAGAGTAACATTACCCGTGTCAATCGTGAGGTTCTTGTGACTGTTCACGTGGTTCATGATCTCTGTGGCCTTGGACTCGAAATTACCCCAGTTCTCTCCACCGTAGGAATGGAACTGCATGTGGGTAATGTGCATGACCTGCTCACGACCGAACTTGTTCTTTGCCTTGTAGCCGTCTGCGAGGTTCAGGGTGTCCAGGGTTGTCTGGTAACATCCGGGGTTCCCGAGGTTATTCGGGTGGATGTGCATCGAGTGCGGGAGACCGAGGTACTCGTTTGCCTCGATAAGCCCCTTCACAATTTCTGCCGGGGTGATATCGAAGTACGGGTACCGGGTCATGGATCGAGAGACAGTTCAGTCCCCATCCCCATGCTTCGGTGCCACCGGGGTTGACGACCTTGACGGCGTATCCCTTGGTTGCACGGAGCAGCCAGGCGATATACGCAGCGGTGTTCTCTACCTCGTTGTTTTTCAGGTACTCCATCACGAACCAGTTGTTGCCGAAGACAGGGAATGCACCCTCGTCAATGATCGGGGTGTCCCGGATCTCCTCATGCACGTGGCGTGAGAACATGGGTGGCATTGCTGCCTCCATGCCGTCGTGTAACCCATCTTGGCATATTCGTAGCCTGTCTTGAAGGTGCTCGGGATCGAGTTCCCGGAGCCTGTCCGTTCAATTCCCTTGGTTGCAGTACAGGTGAAGAGTTTGTCTTCCGGACGGTAGATCCGGCCGAGGTTCACCTTCGGGCCTGCGATATGGGCGTGGATCTCCACTGCACCGGCCATTACCGTCTTTCCTGCGGCATCGATGACCTTTGCAGATTTTGAGACGTCCTTGACGATTTTACCATCCTTGATGGCAACATCGGACTTATCGCCCTTGATACCCTGGACGGGGTCAAATACAAATCCGTTTTTAATGATATATTCTGCCATAATTATGCGACCCCCTTGAGTTTCTTCACACGATCGCGGACCATTGTCAGGAACTCTTCATCGGTGAGCATGCCCTCCGGAGGATCCACGACCTTACGGCAGTCGATTGGGACGTTATCCATGCGGTATGCGTTTCCACCGGTCTCAACACCATTGAATGCAACCGGCACATGAAGTTTTGAGACACCGCTGGTCGGTGTGATGTGGGGATCGATGCATACTGAATTGACCTGTGAAATCTTCTTGACGGCACTGATTGGGAAATGTGCTCCCGGATCGCTTCCGATAACAAATGCTGCATCAATTTCACCACGGGTAAGGAGGTCGATAGAGCTCGTGTCGCCCGGGTTATACCGCGGGAACCCGCGGGTAAGGTCAACGGAATACGGGTACCCGAACTGCCATGCGAGGACCTCTCCGGAGCCTGTCACATTGTAGTGACCACGCATTGGCATGATGGAGAATTTCGTGTATTCGTTGAGGTCTTTTGTGACCGCGATTGCCTCATCGATATTGTGGTTCTTTCCAAGCGACTGGGTAACACCCATACCGAAGAAGATGATCCCGAACCGGCCTGCCTTCATGATATTTGCAGCCTCGATGATCTTCTCTTTTGGTATACCTGCTACGACATCCGGCAGCCATTCGTTTTTGAATGCAACACGGAAGGCGTTGAGGAGTTCGTAGTCCTGTCCCTGGGTGACCTGGAGGTGAATATCTGCCATCTTGGCGGTGTCGGTGACACGGGGGTCAACTACCACCAGTTTACGGCTTTTATGTCCTTTTCCGGTGAAGAATCCACGTGGGAATATCGAGTACCGGGACATGTGGCGTGGGTGGGCGTGACAGGGGTTGCATCCCCAGAAGATAATGGTGTCAGCCCGGTTCTTTACTTCACCAAGGGTGCAGGTAGGCAGGCCTATGTCCTGCACTGCAATCAGGGTGGTGCCGTGGCAGACTGCTGCCGTATTATCAACACATGCACGGCACATCTCTGCGATCTCGTTTCCAACGCTCTGGGCTTCACAATTGACCGAGCTCCACCCGTACATCAGCGGTTTCTTTGCACCGGCAAGCATTTTTGCCGTGTAATCTGCCGCCTCGTCGTAGCTGATCTCTTTCCAGGTCCCGTCCGGCTGCTGGAGTCTCGGCCTGGTGATCCGGTCTTTTGCCTGTGAATGCAGGAATTTTTCTGCACCAATTGCACAGGCATTGTACACGTCGAGGATCTGTTTACCGTCATCGGTAACTGCGACCTCGAGATCGTCACAGAGGGTACCGCAGAATGGGCACACAACATCAGTAACTGTCTTTGTCATCAGGATTCACCCCTGCATGCTTTCTGTACAAGTTCAACGCCGAGAAGGATAGGCTGGTCCATTGCGACTTCAACCTCAACGGGTATTCCCTTGAATGTGGGCATACCGGTCGAGTACGTGTTCGGGTTAACGATCAGGTTGGCCCAGGGTCCCATGGGGATAAAACCAACACCAGGGTGTGGTCCCTGGGAGGTCTCCTGTGCTTTTACAATGACGGTGCCATACGGGCTGGTCACGCGGACATTGGTATTTTTCCAGCACCCGAGCTTCTTGAAGTCAGAATCGTCCATCTCAATAATCCCGCAGGCTTTGCGATAGAGGTCTTTCTCTTTTCCTCCCTCCATCGCCACACCCTGGGATATAGTCCGGCCGGAAATAAGGTTCAGGGTAATCTTTGCCATATTTTTTCCTCTTATTTTATTATCCAGCTCAATTATAAGGCAGACTTTTGCGGCAGAGGTCTTTCCCCCCTCTGTCACCAGTTCCTGCCGGACCCTTGAGCCGGAATTGTTATGCTATTATTTCGTCAGTTCTGCCAGTGGGCTTGGGCCAAGTTCTTCCACTGTCTTTACGACGTCAGTGATAACCTTACCCCATTTTGCTCCTTCTGATGCAGAAACAAAGGTCATTCTTAACCTCTTGTCCTCAAGACCGATGTTTTTCAACAGGTTCTTGACAAGGAACAACCTCTTCGCAGCCTTATAGTTCCCTTCGAGGTAGTGGCAGTCACCGAAGTGGCAGCCTGAAATCAATACCCCGTCTGCACCGTCTGTGAATGCCTTCATGATGAAGAGCGGGTCCACACGTCCCGTGCACATGACACGGACAATCCGGACATCAGGCGGGTACTGGATACGGCCACCACCGGCGAGATCTGCACCGGCATACGAACACCAGTTGCAGAGGATCCCGATGATCTTGGGCTTAAATGCGCCTTCCTCGCGTTTCGGGGGAGCTTCATGTCCTGCCATTACTGCTCGCCTCCGAGGAGGAATGCATCAATCTGAGCAATAATCTGTGGTGTTGCAAAGTGGTTCATCCAGATTGCGCCACCAGGGCAGAATCCACCGCAGGTACCGCAGCCTTTACATTTCGCTTCTGTAACCTGCATGACTTTTCTTCCATCTTTTTCTACGAGTGCAAGTGCGGTGTACGGGCATAAATTGACACACATACCGCATCCTGCGCATTTCTCATCGATACACTGGGCGAAGTACGGTTCAAGTTCAACGTGTCCGGTATGGATCGGGATACTTGCTGCTGATGCAGCGCCTTCTGCTGAAGCAACCGTGTCAGGGATATCCTTTGGTCCCTGGCAGGCCCCTGCAAGGAAAACACCGGCTGTGGTGGTACCGCATGGGTTCAGTTTCGGGTGTGCTTCAAGGAGCCATCCGTCCATGGAACAGGATACACCGAAGAGTTTCCTGGTCCGGTTCGTGTCGGCTGCGGGCTGTACTGCTGCAGCAAGCACGACAAGGTCTACTTCGAGTTTCATCGGCCGGTCAAGCAGGGTGTCATCTGCAAACACCATGAGGTTCTTTGATACCGGGTCTTCGAGAATGTTCGAGACACGGCCACGGATGAACTTTGCACCCTCGTCCTGGATACGGTAATAGAACTCTTCGTACATCTTACCGAAGGACCGGATATCCATGTAGAAGATATAGGGCTGGCAACCGGGCATCTTTTCAATGAGCTGGTGGGCATGTTTCAGTGAATACATGCAGCAGAACCTTGAACAATAGGGCTTGCCGATCCCGGTATTATCTCTTGAACCTGCACAGAGGAGGAATGCGACCTTCTTTGGTGCGACCCCGTCACTCGGGCGGACCATGTGGCCGCCGGTCGGACCGGATGCACAGATCAGGCGTTCGAACTCGAGGCTGGTAATGACGTTTTCGAACCTCTTGTAGCCCCACTCGGTCTTGTTCTCGATTGGGAAGATATCATACCCTGTTGCAAGAATTGCTGTACCTACCTTTACCTTGACGAATTCATCTTCCTGGTCGAGGTCGATAGCCTTCTTTTCATTACCGCATACCGTGACACAGATTCCACACTTGATACAGGACTCTTTGTCAATGGTGTAAATCAGGGGGACGACCTGCGGGTGCTGGATATAGATTGCCTTTCGTGGCTTCATTCCTTCTTCAAAGGTGTTTGGCTGGACGACCGGGCATGCAGTCTCACAGTCACCACAACCGTTGCAGCCACCACCGACAATACCCTTTGCCTCTGCTTCTTTGGGAGTAAGGACACCACGGGCTTTCTTCCTGATGGTGACATCGAAGTTACCGATGTACCCTTCTACGGATTCAACATCGCAATACGTCATCAGCTCGATATTCTCGCTCCTTCCGACATCCACCATTTTCGGTGTAAGGATACACTGTGAACAGTCGAGGGTCGGGAACGTCTTGTCGAGCTGGGACATGCGACCACCAATGGTCGGGGTCTTCTCGATCAGGTAGGTCTTGATACCGGCGTTTGCCAGGTCGAGAGCGGCCTGCATTCCTGCAACACCTGCACCGACGACCATTGCGGCCCTCTCAACGGGAACACTCTTCGGGAAGAGGTCTTCAAGGAGCGATGCCTTTGCAACGGCAATGCGGATTGCGTCCTTTGCTTTGTCTGTTGCCCCTTCCTGGTCATGCATGTGCACCCACGAGTTCTGCTCGCGGATGTTTGCCATCTCGAACTTGAACGGGTTGAGGCCACCTTCCTTGGTTGCCGTCCTGAACGTTGGTTCGTGGAGACGTGGTGAACATGCAGCGACGACGACACCGGTGAGCTTGTTATCATGGATTGCCTTATCAATCACAGCCTGCCCGGGCATCGAACACATGTACTTGTAGTTGTCAACATAGGCGACATTCGGAATGGTTTTTGCATATTCCTGTACTGCGTTGATATCCATTGAACCGGCAATGTTTGTACCACAGTGGCAGATGAAAACCCCAATCCGTGCCTCTTTCTTGCCTTCGGGTTGTTCTCCGATTGCGGCTTTCGCTGGTGCCTGCTTCTTTACTGCAGCGGTGGTCTCTTTCTTGGACGCTGTTTCTTTCTTGGTTTTTCTTTCAGCCATGTTCAGTACCTCCTTCACAGCACCTTCTGCAGGAACGGTTCGCAGCTGATCGCATGGAGATCAAGTGCAAGGTCCTGCGGGCTCATTCCCTGTGCCAGTCCAAGCAGTTCACAGAAGTGAAGTACAGGAAGGTTGTATTTAACCCCGAACTTCTCTTCGATTTCAATCTGGCCACGGTCAAACTGGAGCTGACAGAACGGGCAGATATCGGTAAGGGCATCAACCTTTACTTCCTGCAGGTTGATCAGTTTCTCGTTGGCGATATCGAGAGCATGGACAATATCGTAGCCCCGTACACCGCCACCGGCACCGCAGCACTGCATCTTCTGGCGGTATTCTACCGGAGTTGCACCAAGGGCTGCAACCAGTTCTTCCATCCAGGTCGGTGCTTCGGTATTCAGTAACTCCGTCGCTTCAAATTCACGGTCTTTCCTTGGCTTTACGAGGTGACATCCATAGTGGACTGCAATCCGTGCACCCGTCAGGGGGTTGGTCACGCTGTCCCTGATCTTGTCAACACCGACGATATTCTTGTCATAGAGGAGTTCTGCAAGGTGGTAGACATTGATCGAGCCTTTGTATTCCATGTCGATCGTTTTCAGCACCTCGTTTACCCCGTCACGGAGTTCATCGTGGTGTTTCAGCTTGTGGTTTACTTCCCAGATTGACTTGTAACACCCATTGCAAAGCAGGGCAATGTCCATTTTCATCTGCTCGGCGAGCACGAGGTTACGTGCTGCCATTGCATACCAGACATTTAAGTCAATGGAACCGAATGCACCCGGTGCAGGACAGCAGCTTGCACCCTTAAGGGGCACAAGTTCGATACCGAGTTTCTTACTTGTCTTGATTGCAGCCGCTTCGGAACCGGGGTACCGGTTGGGGGCAATGCAGCCGAGATAAAATGCGTATTTATGTTTTGCTTCCATGATTGCTTACCCCTCCCTTTCCTTGACGATCCTGTCGGCATTTGCCTTGAGTTTGTAATAGTCCAGGATCTTCTGGATGCCGGGTATGAATTCCTTATAGGTGTGGGTTGTTGGTGGATCGGCATTCATTCCCAGTTTCACACGGGCTGCACGGTTTACATCATTATTCGGGACACCATGGCCGGTTGTATAAATTGCCTGCACGGTCTTTAAGAAATTGACCGGGATGATATCACGTTTAAAGGCGAGATTTCTCATCGCCATGATGACATCGGTTGGTGCAATATCACGCGGGCACCGGTCAGTGCAGCTGTAGCAGGTGGTGCAGAGCCAGAGGTCCGGGTCGGTCAGTGCTTCGGTCTCGAGACCAAGCACAACACGCCTTACAAATTTCCTGATCCGGTATGAGCTGCGGGGAGCTGACGGACAGGAGGCGGTACAGGTACCACACTGGTAGCACATATGGGGAATTGACATCGAGATTTTCTCTACCGAATCCGTGAATTCAGGATGAGCATCATCCCCATACATATACCGGTCACGGAGTTTTGCCTCCAATGCTTCAGGGTATCCTTTTATTCTTGCCATACCTGTTACCTCACGCCTTCTCCATCATTTTCAGGTTAACCTGGGCCGGGATATCTTCCTTGACTTTTGATGTCCGCTTCTCGAAGAGTTTTGCCTTGATCTTCTTGAACAGGTCAGTTTCTTCGCCTTTTATCCGGATCCCGTCTCTCTTGAGAACAATAATATCCTCACCCGGGCATGCATTGACACATGCACCACAAAGGATACAGAAATCCTTGTTGACCGCGATTGTGGACTCGATCTCGCCTTTCATGTCAGCTGCTGCCTTCGGGGTTGGCAGGTAGATGGCATTTGCAGGGCAGATATCCACGCAGGTTGAGCAACCGCCGGGACATTTTGTTGCATTAAACTCGATATCGCCGGAAAAGATCTTTTCAATCGTGATGGCTTCTGTCGGGCAGTTCGTTGAACACCATGTACAGGTGCAGCACTGCTTCTGATCGATGTTGACTTCACCGGCCATCTTGTCGCTGACAACCTCGCGTTCTACCGTGATGCACTCTTCCGGACAGAGTTCAACACAGACTTTACATGCATCGCACTTTGTCTCGTCCCACACAACTTCCCCTTCGACTTTGCCGCTTTCGGCTGTGAACGGCTTGTGCTTCACAACGATTGCCGGGCAGACTGCCCCGCAGATTCCACAAAGTGTGCATTTCTCGTCATCGACCTTGAACGTGGTCTTGCTCTTCAATGCAACCTGCCGTTCATTTGCGGCTGCATCGACGCCCTCATATACCGGGACATCACGAAGAATTGCGTCCCTTGGGCAGACCTCATCGCAGATAGTGCATTTTACACACTTTTCCTGGTCGATCTTTGCTGTTATGTCATACTGTGGGAACCCTTCCTTTTCGATAATCGGGAGTCTCTCTTCGCCGTCGACTTTCAGGGTAAGTGCATTGAATGGGCACATTATGACGCAGACGCCACAATAAACGCATTTCTGCTCGTCAATATCCACCGGTGCAGCATAATCAACTGCACCCCGTCTTACAGCCCCTACAAGTCCGAGGACGATCGCCTCTTCAGGACAGGCATCAACACAAACGCCACACCCTGTACAGACCTCCGAATTCAGGATCAGGGTACTCGTGTTCTGCAGAAGTTTCTGCGAGTTCACGAAATTGACTCCATCCCGTACCTTGGAGTATTTAGGAAACAATGTCATGTATTTTACTCACTCCGTTCACTCACTGTACTTTAGCCATCCCTGTGTTCCAGGGTCCGGCCAGTCTGATAACATCATGTGGACATGCTTCGACACATACGCCACAACCGGCGCAAAGTTCTGCCTTGAAGTCAAGGACGACGGATTTTCCATCCTTGACCCTGTAGATCTTATCTTTGGTAACTGGATCTACGGTATGCAGCTCCAATGCGTCAACCGGGCATGCCACCACACAATTGTTACAGCCGGTACAATGCTCCATGTTAATATGCACTGCAAATGCCATTCTTAATCACGCACCAGCTCGATCGATCATTAAAATCGATATAAAAAAAGTTGTAAAATAAGATAGATAAACTCTTCTGAATTGCAACGGGCATTTATTGCATGTTTAATCCGGTAATTAATGTATAACTATTAACTGTTAATGAAATAAAGTGTACATCCTTACATCAGGAGGAAACAATTTGTGCGCTTTTTAGCAGGATTTTTCAATTTTCCCCGAAAAAGAAGGCAAATCGGGTGTATTAAATTGTTCCGCTGTGACGCCCACCCCGGATCGCAAATTCGAGCGGAATTATCAGGTCAATTTTTTTATTCACCCGGGATTGAATTGGAGTAATATAAATATCACGGATGGAAGATATCTGAAGATCCAGGTTACAATTAATATCCATACATTACTCGCTAGTTATCCAACCATGCGAAAAATCGGGGCGAAATCCGGGGCTTTTGTTGACCTGAAAACGGGGCCGATCGCATCTTTCCGGGTTTAATCCGAAGAGAATGAAATCAGGGCTCTTTTAATAAAATATACTCCCTGATAATCGCCCCGTTTACCGATCGAAGGGTGGGAAAAAAATCCCTCTCAATATTCTGTTTTTTCTGAATATTAAGGCCGGAATGGTGTTAGTTCCGGTTTAGGGTGGGATGTCTTTCGGTGCCACGGGTGAACTATCCCGGGACTTCATTTCCGCTTAACGTTCGACCTGGATGAGATCCTGCTGAAACATCCCCGGAAAAGTTCATCTCTGCGAAATCACCTGTTGTGGGGGCAGACATGGAAAAATCCGGGGTCTGATCAATTATCACCATGACCGGGGTATCAGGCGGGGTAAAATCAAGGATATGTCCTCCGCTTTTCCTGTCTGATGAAATATAGTGGAGGTGGTACCCGGGCATATTGACCCCTTTCATAAATGCAGGAAGGTAGAACCCCACAATGGTCCCTGATGTATTCTCCAGCCTGGTAACCACCTGGTGGGTGGCTGCCTCGGTAAGCGGAGGATATGGTTTTTCCTGCCTTGGAATGGCCCGGACGACCATTTCAGGGAACGTAGCGTCAGCCCTGACCGCATAGATCAGGTTTTTCGAAGGGAGTCCTTTATCAATCCCGTTTGTGAAGGTGGACAAATTCCTGCTCCCGCTTACGGTAATAGTCGAATCGTTGTCAAAAAATGTAACGGTTGCAAACGGCACCATCACCGAGGGGTCAACCTCACGGACTGCACCATCTGATGTTACCTGGTAGTACCGGCCATCAACGGCAATCATCTCCCCGTCAAGTGCATCGAATGTTCCGATGCCGAAATTCCCATGTTTTTCCACTTCGCCCGCAGGTTGCACCCCCTCATATGCACCCAGTACCAGTGCATCAATGGTTGATACCTGGTAAAGGACATCACGTTCCCCGGTAGTTTTTTCCGGAACCGGCGGCGGATTTTTCCCTGCCTCGCTGAGAAGAATTCCTCCTGCAATTATCAGGATAACAATTGCCACGGCAAAGATGGCAATCAGGTGATGTGCCAGTCCATTACTGTCGCCTGCTTCATAAGGGTCTCCCGGTAACTTCTGATCTCCTGCCATCTTCACAATCCACGGAAATAATTGTGACAGGACACTGGTCACCGTCGCCCGTAATAATAGTTGGCTGGTACTCCAGGTTCTGTGGAATCCCTGGCTTTAGCCAGACCCCGGTGATACTTCGACGAACCGGGGCATCCCGGCGTTTCTCTCACTTCTTTCGTTTCCTGTAACCCGGGCAGGTGGCAAACTATGCCCTTTAGTGTATAGCATTATATGGTTTATGATTGGATGCGACTCGATTTTTTGTGATGAGGTATTTACAGATGAAATATCGCGTAAAAACAAAAATTACAGCATAATTTGTGATTATTTCGGGGTTATCCTGGGCTGATTTATCGGGAGAAATAGTGGTAATCTGCATGTTCGAAGGATTACCCGTTATCTTATCCCGTCCATCCGTGAGTAACTTCCGCCACGTATGTACTACCGTCCTCCTGTCAACAATTTGAAAACCACTTAGAAAATTTATTCTATCACGGCCATGGTACATTCTTTGTCCGAGGTATTTGAATATGGAAATTAACGGTGTAAAGATTGACAACACGTTTGCAGAAGCGTTTCCCGCATGGGTCAGCTCTGTAATCATTACCGCTGCAACGAAGGAACTCGCATACAGTTCAGCAGTCGAAGCGACCGGGTTCGGGACATCGGTTATCGCATGTCCGGCAGAAGCAGGTATTGACCAGTATGTCCCCCCGCAGCAGACCCCTGACGGCAGGCCTGGATATGGTATTCTTATTGTCCACCCGAGCAAGAAAAAATTAAAAGAGCAGCTGATTGAGCGTATCGCAGAGTGTGTGCTTACTGCACCAACCACCGCAGCGTTTAACGGTATCACTGACTGCGAAGAAAAACTCCCGATGAAACTCCATTTCTTTGGTGACGGCTACGAATACCAGACCAAGGTCGGAGACCGGAGTGTATGGGCAATTCCCCTGATGGGTGGAGATTTCCTGACAGAAGAAGAGATTGGCGTCGTGAAGGGTGTTGCAGGTGGCAATTTCTTTATCATGGGTGACAGCACCATGTCAGCACTGGTCGGTGCACAGGCCGCCGTGGCTGCGGTCAATGAAGTCTGTGGCGTTATCACGTCATTCCCGGGTGGGATTGTCGGAAGCGGCTCGAAAGTAGGCAGCAAGAAGTATAAATTCATGAATGCCAGCACAAACGAACTGTACTGTCCATCCCTGAAGAGCAAGGTCCCGGACAGCAAGATCCCGGACGGCATTAATGGCGTGTTCGAAATCGTCATTGACGGTGTATCCGAAGCAGCAGTTGCAGAGGCAATGGCAGCAGGTATCCGTGCCGCCTGCATGGTAAAAGGCGTAAAATTCATCAGCGCCGGTAACTATGGTGGCACGCTCGGGCCGTTCAAGTTCGAACTCCACAAAATCCTTTAATCTTTTTTTCCTTCCTGGTCCGGGCCGGGGTAACCCGATCGATCTTCTTATATAATATATCGCCGATTATTCTGTTAACGATATTTCCGGTGACAAAATGATTGTCAAAAAGCCCGAAGAAATAAAAACGAAGTATGGATCACTCTTTTCCCGGCGGTTTCTCGTGATGGTGGACAAGGGTGCCGGCCTTGCAGAGATCATCGAGCAGTGCCATGCGAGGGGACCTATCGAGTGGGACGCGATGAACCGCATCCGTGCAAAAGGGGCCACAGTCTCTGCCCGTGTTGAAGGCACTGAAATGAGGATGCTGGCACGAATCGGCTCATTTCAGGCGAATTTCGGGGCTGCCGGGGAGAATATCGGGGGCCAGGCCCTCGAAGGTGTCGAGGTGCAGGGTGACGAGGTCGTCACATCCTGGGCAGGTATTGCCGGTGCCGGTCTTGGTATTGCTGCCTGCCTTCCGCAGGCACCGGGTGTGACCCGGGCTGAATACCCGACTGAAGAGGACCTGGTAGTCGGCGGTGCGAGGGTGAACCGGGTACGTATTTTTTCACCGCTATACGAGAAGGTCACCATCGGGATCGATGACACTGACACATCTGAAAAAGGAGCCACCTGGGTCCTTGCCCTGAAATGCGGTGAACAGTGCCCGGTACCAGGCGTGGAATTTCTTAATATGAGGCTGATCCAGCTCAACCCGCGGGTCCCGGAAAAAACAACCAACTGCGTGGGGTCTGCGTTGAATTTTGCCGTCAGACCCGGGTCGGTTGATGCACTTCTTGCCTATGTCCGCGATTATATCGAGGAGTTTTCTTTCAGTGACGACACGGGTATTGCCTACTACCGGGGTATTGAATTCCCGAAAATAATGAACGGTGCCTGCCGGAGGATAAAGACCGAGATCGTAAGCCTGAAGGATGCCGAGGATATTGCGGCATCTGCCGGGATCAGGTTTATCGACACTGCAGGAAGAAAGGGCAGAATTGGTGCATTAGGGTCTGTATTATGGGCCAACAGGGGCATCGAAGCGGCAGGTCTCTATGGTGAACCTTCCTGAACCGTATATCATACGGTACCCGCAGATTGTCGCGGTAGCGGATTCCGCCGGCGAACGTGTCGAACTGATCGAATTTTTCGATTGTACCGGGGGTGCGATGTGGGCACAACACCATTATGCACAGAGCCCGCTTGTCCGTTCTGCCAGGAATATCGGACCGACCATGCGGTACATGCTGCGCCCGGGGGAGTCGGACCTTGCACTTGAGGGCTCACATTTCCCGGCCGGAATAAGTGCTGTTTCCGTTGATGAGGATGAAATCCGGGTATCTTACGTAGGGCTTGGCGGCGGTGGTGTCGGTGCGTCCATATGCCGTTCCTATGCACAGGGTGTTACGCGAAGTACAAATGACCCTTCCGGGGGTGGAAAACGTGCCGGTTCAACAGTCTGGCTGCCAAGGCGACAGCGTGTCCTGATTGGCGTGGACGATACCGATACACCTGAACAGGGGGCAACCTGGACACTCGTCCATAATATTGCGAGGGCTGTTGAGGACCAGCAGTCCCGCTACCTGTCGCATACGATTGTGCAGTTGTACCCTGTCCCGTACCGGACAAAAAACTGTGTCAGCATTGTTGCCGAATTTGCATCATCGGACCCTGCCCGCCTGGTCGATCATTTTGCAGGACTGCTGGACCGCTATACCCTTTCTGAAGATACCGGCATGGCGGTATACACGGGGTTTGACCCCTCAAACCTCCTGGAATTCGCGTGGAAGGTGAAACGTGGCGAAGTGACGCAGGGATTGATCCTGGATATCGATGATATCAACCTGCGGATCGTGAGGAATGGTCGTGGGATCATTGGTGCAGTAGCGGCAATTCCGTTTTACACGAAGATACGAGGAGGCCCTGACCTTATGCACGGACAGGAATTAAAAGCAGCCCTCCTTGCCGTTGGAAAAGCACGGCTCACCGGAAAAGATGCGACTCCTTACCTTTCGAGTTCATCCGCAGGTCCGGGCGCAGGGGGAGAAGGGTCTGTCTTCTTTTCATCCGATGGTATGAGGGTGCGGTTTGCACGTTCAGAGACAAGCCCCGTTGAAATTATCCATGCAGGTGAAGGGGCTGCAACACTCCGTTATGGTGAAATTGTGCTGCCCGGCCGGCTTGACCCGGTTGGCCTGCACTGCCCGGAACAGGCCTATATTACCGTCAGCAGCGGCTGTATCTTCAATTGCCGTTACTGCAATGTCCCGCGCCTGCCAAAGCGGAGAAAATCAATCGAGGAAATCCATGCCATGGTCGATGGAATAAAAGACCGGATTGATGCAATCTCCATAACAAGCGGTGTATATTCCGACATTTACGAGGAAGAAGAGTATGTCTGCGAGGTTGTCCGTGACCTGGCAGTGTTCGGTCTCCCGATCGGGGTCTCAATTTACCCGACAGAACAAACACCCGGCCGCCTGCACGGACTCGGGGTAAAGGAAGTAAAGTTCAACCTTGAATGCGCCACTCCGGAATTGTTTGCCTCATTATGCCCGGGCCATGACCGTGATCTCATTATCCGGGTCCTTCAGAAGTCAGTAGAGTTATTCGGACGCGGCCACGTGTTTTCAAACGTAATTCTCGGCCTTGGAGAGACGGATGAAGAGATGGATGCATGTATCAGGGAACTCACAACAATGGGGGTAATTCCTGTTATCAGGCCATTGAACCCGATTGCAGGATTTTCCGGCTCCAGCAGGCCGGGTGCTGAACGGATGCTCCTGATTGCCGGATATCATGAAAAAGCATTACAGGATGAAGGACTGGACCCCCGGAACGCCCTGACCATGTGTGTCCGGTGCAGGGGTTGTGACCTCGTCCCGGGAGAGCCGCTATGAAAGGTGAAGATGCAATAACGAAGGCACTCCTTGCTGCCGCAGACCGGTTTTACGGGGTACCCGGTTTTCCTGTCAGCGGGGTGCTGGAAAAAACAGGTGCTGAATCGGTCATAAACGAGAAGGTGGCAGTAGAATATGCCCTTGGCGATTCGCTTTCCGGCAGGAGAGCCGCAGTAATCCTCAAAAATGTCGGGTTGAATGCCTGTGCAGACCCGTTTGTCGAGGCGACTACCCAGGGACTTATCGCCGGTGTGGTCATTGTAGCCGGGGATGACCCGGTGGCCGAGGGGTCCCAGAATGCCCAGGACTCGAGATATTACGGGGAACTCGCCGAGGTACCGGTAATAGAACCCGGCCCGGATAACATCCACGAAGCCGTAGAAGAGGCATTCAGGGCGTCGGAATCATTTTCAAGGATCGTGATCCTCCGCCTTACCCCGGACCTTCTCGAAGCAGAAGTAACCCCCGGGAACGCCGAAAGAAAGGGAAAAACCGGGACGATTGCCCCGTTACACCTCACCATGAAAGGGAGGGTTGAACGGGCGAGAAACCTGCTCGGACCGATGTGTGAGTGGTCTGAAAAATCGCCACTGAACCGGATGAACGGGACAACCGCCCTCGTTGGTGCTGCAGGGGCCGGGGATAAACCAGTCCCTTCCCGGGGAGATATCCAGAATAATTACCGTGTATCCTCCTACGGCGGGCTCGGCAGGTTAAAAGAGGTAAAAGAACTTGGGAGACCGTTTGTCAGGGAACACCGGAGGATGGTACCCCCCGGCATACACGGAACCGGAGCGAAGGGAAGACCGTGGTTTTTACCGGTCATTCTGCAAGGACTGCCCCTTTATCCTGGCAATAAAGATCCTGGACGAACGGGGGATTTCTGGTCACCTGTGATGCAGGGTGCTGCGTCCTCTGCATGAACCCGCCGTTTAAAACCAGCCTTGTCAGTTATGGCATGGGGTCTTCAATCGGGGTGGCTGCGAAAAGCACGGGCGTTGCACTTACCGGCGATTATGCACTGCTTCATTCCGGGCTCCCTGCGTTGATCGACGTGTTTGAGAAAAAAACCCCGTTGCTGTGCATAATAATGAAAAACAACTGCATGGGGATGACCGGTGGGCAGCAGGCCTACGATATCCTCCCCTATATTGCCTGGGCCAACCCCGTAATCTGCCGGGCTGATGATGAAGCCCGCCTCCGGGAAACTCTCGTCCGCCGGGAATCGCCGGTAGTTGTGATTATTGAAGGGAACTGTCCGGAAGGGAGACACCATGAAACCGTGGAATGTTGAAATCTGCGATGTGACGCTCCGGGATGGAGAACAGACGCCGGGTGTATCATTCACCTGCGATGAAAAGAAGTCGATTGCCCGCGTCCTCGACGATGTCGGGGTCGAAGTAATCGAGGCCGGGTTTCCCATCGTATCAGCAGAAGAAAAAAAGTGCGTGACCGAGATCGCAGCGATGGGCCTTGATGCACGGGTCTGTTGCCTTGCAAGGGCCCGGAAAGAGGACGCCGAGTGTGCGATAGACTGCGATGTAGACCTGGTCAGTATTTTCATCGCAACTTCTGACCTCCATATCAGGCATAAATACAAAAAACCAAGGGAGGAGGTCCTTTCGGCGGCACTTGGTATCGTTGAATTCGTCCACGACCATGGGATTGCAGTCCGGTTTGCCGCTGAAGATGCCTCCCGGACAGACCGTGGTTTCTTAAAGGAAGTATTTCGCCAGGGTGAAGACCACGGTGCCCACCTCCTGTCTTTTGCGGATACGGTCGGGTGCCTCACCCCGCTTGAGATGTACGAGGTAATGGGGGACCTCGTATCAACCGTCCGTGTCCCGGTCTGTGCACACTGCCATAACGACATGGGTTTCGCTGCGGCGAACACGATTACTGCTGCAGAGGCCGGGGCGTTCCAGCTCCATACAACGGTCAATGGCATTGGCGAACGGGCGGGGAACGCTCCCCTTGAGTCTGTTCTCGTAGCCCTCCGCATGAAAGCAGGGGTAGAACGGTATGACCTCACCCACCTGCAGAACCTCTCAAAACTGGTTGAAAAAGCATCCAATATTCCGGTGGCAAGGACCCAGCCGGTCGTGGGTGCCCATGCGTTTTCCCACGAGAGTGGCATCCATATCGCTGCAATTCTCCAGGACCCGGAAACGTACGAATATTTCTCCCCGGAAATGGTCGGTGGCGAGCGTAAATTCATTCTCGGGAAACATACCGGGTCGAAGGCGCTCGAATACGTGGTATCTGCACTCGGGTTCCAGCTTTCGAAAGGCCAGGTATGCCGTGTGCTTGAACTGGTGAAAACTGAAGGGGAGCACAAAACGGTGGTTACTCCCGAACGCCTTCTTGAACTGATTAAGAGAGTCCAGGGAGAGGGGTCACTGGCATGAGGACGCTTTCCGAACGGATCCTCGGTGCAGGGGCCGGGGACTATGTCGATGTACAGGTTGACCGGGCATACGTGCATGACGGTACCGGTGTACTCACCCTCGAAGCCTGGAAGGAGATGGGTTGCCCGGGCCCGGCGCACCCGGAACGACTGTATATCCTCTTCGACCACATCGTCCCGGCAAACAACAGCACTACCGCGACGCTCCAGAAGGAGCTCAGGGAGTTTGCAAGGTCACACGGGATCCATTTCTCCGATATCGGGGGCGGTGTCTGTCACCAGCTCATGGGTGAAGGGGAGGTGCTCCCCGGGGAGGTCGTGGTCGGGGCCGATTCCCACACCTGTACCCTTGGTGCATTCGGTGCGTTTGCAACAGGTGTAGGGGCGACCGATATGGCTGCCATCTGGGCATCGGGTTCTACGTGGTTCCGTGTTCCCGAAACAATCGGCATCCACCTGTCAGGGACATTGAACTATCCGGTTGAGGCGAAAGACCTGGCCCTTACGGTTATTTCCCAGCTCGGCATGGAGGGAGCGTCCTACCAGGCATTAGAGTATGTCGGGGACGGGACGAAATCGCTCTCCATGGAAGGCCGGCTCACCATTTCAAATCTTTCAACTGAAGCCGGTGCAAAAACCGGCCTCTTTTATGCCGATGACGTGACCCGCCAGTACCTCCTGCAGTTCGGCCACCGGGTGGAAAACCAGGTACCTGAGCACTGCTCGTATGGAAAAGAGATAACGATTGACTTGTCGGACCTTGTCCCCGTGGTTGCCGTGCCGCCACGGGTCGATTCGGCAAGACCCGTTGAATCGCTTGAAGGGCTGCCCCTTGACCAGGTGTTTGTCGGTACCTGCACAAACGGGCGTTTTGAAGATTTACAACGTTTTGCTTCAATCGTCCGGGGTAAGAAGGTGAACGTGAGGACCATCGTAATCCCGTCCTCGGCGGAAGTCCTCCGCAAAGCAGCCGATACGGGTGTCCTCTCGACCATTATCTCGTCAGGCTGCACGATCGGCACACCCGGCTGCGGCCCCTGTCTCGGGGCACATATGGGGGTAATCGGGGAAGGTGAAGTCTGCCTCTCGACGGCAAACCGTAATTTTACGAACCGGATGGGTATTGGTGGCAGCGTGTATCTCGCCTCGGTTGCAACGGCGGCAGCAAGCGCCCTGACCGGCGTCCTGACCGTCCCGGAGGCGTGAATCATGCACATTGAAGGGAAGGCGATCTGCCTTGGGCCCGATATCGACACCGACGTCATCATCGCCGGGAGGTATCTCCGGACAAAGGACCGGACGGTCTGGGTCGAACATGTATTCGAAGACCTCGACCCGTCGCTCGGGGCCAGGCTCAAAGGATCGGTCATTGTTGCAGGCAGGAATTTCGGGTGCGGGTCTTCACGCGAACAGGCCGCCGTTGCCCTTAAAGAAGCAGGGCTGCAGGCTGTTGTCGCCCCCTCCTTCTCCCGGATATTCTTCCGTAACGCCATAAACGTGGGACTCCCGGTTGTTGAAGGGGAATGCCACTGTGCCGATGGCGACGAGGTGATCATTGACCTTGACAAAGGGGTTGTTTCCTGCGGAGGCTCCAGTGCTCCAATCCGGCCCCTGTCTGCAAGGATGAAGGAGATCCTTCTTGCAGGCGGGCTTGTTCCCCTCTGGAGGTCAAAGAAGCCATGATCTTCCCCCGTGAATACAAAGACATCGGCTATGCGGATACGGAACCGTGCGGGAGACGCGTGTATTTTCTCTCGCAGTACCTCATCCACAAGACTGGTACCGGCCATGAGATCGTCCGGGTGACAACCGATCCCGCCGAAAAAGGGCTGATGAGGAAGGTGATCGCCGAGGAAGTGATAGCGTCCGCGGATGAGGTCACCTGGTACCCGGAACAGGTCAATATCGCCAACCGGGCCGGGCTCATCCGGCTTGCAACGGAATCAGGGCGACGCTGCACTATCTTTTCCGGGCACGACGAACACGTGACATTCGTGCTCGACCCTGACCCTGCAACACTGCTGACCGTTCATGTCTACGACGTGAAGCCCCCGCTCCCGGTCCTGTCAGACCGGGTAAAGGAGCTGGAGGCGATCGGGCTGTTCGGGGAACTTGATATCAGGTTCGTGCACCATATCACCGATATTTCGCAGACCGGTGCCGATGTCCACCCCTGCAGGGCGGCAGGTTTCCCGAGGACTCTTGATGCAGACCCGATGGTTGGTGGTGAAACGGTAGCAGGCTGCAGGGCCAGTTCCGGGATATACCAGGAATGTTACGGGGATGATTTTACCCTGATCGACATCTGTCCCATCGGAACTGTCACAGAAGAACCGTTCATCACCCGGTGCTGCCAGAAGGAACGGGGCGGGATTGGCAGGTATAATGGAAAATTCGGGGCGGTTGTCCACTGGGGTGCAACGCCGCGTGATATTCTCAAGGCCATCGACGGCCTCGTAACACGGCTGGAGATCGAAATAATGGCGAACGTCAGAAGTGTTGCAATCGTATGCGGGGACGGTATCGGGAAGGAAGTAATACCCGTTGCAAGGGATGTGCTATCCCTGCTCCACCCTGAGTATGAATTATTCCCGGTGGAAGTCGGGTACGAGCGGTGGGAGCGGACGGGCGAGGCGATGGGAGATGATGACTTTGAATTGCTCAAATCGGCAGATGCCATCCTGTTTGGTGCGATAACAACACCTTCTGCTCCCGATTACCGCAGCGTGCTGCTTCGGATACGAAAAGATCTCGACCTCTTTGCCAATGTACGGCCGGTGAAGGGCAACGGGTTTGACATCACCATTGTGCGGGAGAACATCGAAGGTCTTTACTCGGGGATCGAAGAGGTGGGGGTGGACAGGGCGACGACGCTCCGGGTCATTACCCGCCACGAATGTGAGCGTATCGCCCGGTTTGCCTGCAACCTTGCAGGGAGCAGGACCCTGACCATCGGCCACAAAGCCAACGTGATGAAATCGGACGTATTCTTCAGGGACATATGCCTCCACGAAGCGTCGGTTGCCGGGGTGAATTGCAATGACCGGCTCATTGATGCGTTGTGCCTGGATGTGCTCCTCCACCCGGCATCGTACCATGTTATCGTGACGACGAACATGTTCGGGGACATCCTGTCGGATGTTGCTGCGTATCTCGTCGGTGGCCTTGGTATGCTGCCCAGTGCCAACATCGGGGAACGCCATGCATTTTTTGAACCGGTCCACGGCAGTGCTCCTGATATTGCGGGCCGGAATCTGGCAAACCCTGTTGCAGCATTGCGGAGTGCAGCGCTCCTGCTCCGGCATGCAGGGGATAATCCAGGGTCGGATGCGATCGAATGTGCGATTCAGACGGTATTTTCAAAGGGGATAAAGACCCGGGACCTTGGAGGATCTGTCTGGGACAAAGGAATTTGGAGAGGCGGTGCTTAAGGAGCTTGGACTGTGTCGGGGTTGGGTGATCTTCTTTTTTAAAATAAAGGTTTTATTTGGTTTTATTTCTGCCATTTCCGGAGGTATACCAGTATCCGGCCACAATAAGTGCACCAGTTACCGGTACCAGGGATACCGGGGCTTTTCTCGTGGGTGTTGGCGTGGAGGTACGCGCCATTCTCCAGCATTTTCGTCGCCACCAGCCTGGTGGTCTTCGCCCCTTCGATAGTGGGATCGATCGTGAGAGCACGACTTGCAGAATCTACCGCCTCCTGGTACCTGCCAAGGTGGACCAGTGCATCGGCCCGATTAGCCCACGCCTCACTTACATTCGGGTTCCCTGCAGATTGCCGCATCGGTGGCAGCCAGAGCGTCCTGGTATTTTCCCATGACATTAAGTATTCCCGCTTTCTGTGTCAGTGCGAGGGTAAAATTCGGCTGGATTGCCAGCGCTTTTTCAGTTTCAACAAGGGCTTCCTGTAATTTCCCGGATGATGCCAGATCGGCACCATTGTTGTAGGCCTTGATGGCCTCCATATTCTGACTTGACATCATTATGGGTGTATCATTCCCTGCAGCGGATACCGGAATCGCTGCTATCAGGAGTATGGCAAACAGGACGCATACTGCAGACCCTGTCTTTTTAAGGTTCGTTGGTCTCATATTATCTCCTTTTTTGTCTGTTACGCAATGTATAATATCTTCTTTGAGGAAACGGTTTGCAGTGGGTTTCTGCACGGGACCATGTGTAACCTGTAATGGAATTTCGTCCTTGTAAAAGAGGGGTATTTTTTAGTTATTACCCGCCAGACCAGAGACCTGGTGGCAGGGAAGTTAGTATAGTATGATGCCAGATAACTGGAACGATACATCATGGCAAATGAAACTCTGACCGGCAACAGCGTAATGGCCATCACCGGTGCAATTGCGGTGGCAATCCTTGTATATATCTCAACATCGTCATTCTTGTGGGCGGCAGTTGCGGGCCTGATCACAGGTTATATCCTGATCGGTATCAGGATCGTAAGGCCGACCCACAGGATCCTTATCGAGTTCCTCGGTAAGTACCAGCGTTATGGCGGGCCGGGCCTGTACTGGATTATCCCCGGTATCCAGAAACTGTATTCGGTGAACATCACTGAAAAGCTTGTCAATGTAGACCGGCAGGAGATCATCACCAGCGATAACCTGAACGCCTTCGTCGATGCCCAGATTTATTTCAAAGTGAAGGAAGACGAAGTGCATGTAAAGGCATCCCAGTACTACGTGTTCAATTACGAGTACCAGATCGTATCGCTCGCACGCACCACGCTCCGTAACATCATCGGTGGAATGACCTTAAAAACAGCCAACAGTGAACGGAATACCATCAATAACAACCTTGCAGAAGCGCTTAAAAAAGAGACGTCATTATGGGGTATCGACATTGTCCGTGCAGAATTAAAGGAGATTCAGCCACCACCTGACGTGCAGGAAACCATGAACAAGGTGGTAAAAGCACTCAATGAGAAAGTTGCCGCAATCGATTTCGCCACCGCTACTGAGACCAATGCCGATGGTCAGCGGCGTGCCGCGATCAAGCAGGCTGAAGGTATCAGGCAGGCGACAATCCTTGAAGCGGAAGGTAAAGCAGAGTCAATCCGGCTTGTAAACGAGGCCGCGAATAAATATTTCATAGAAAATGCACAAAAATTAAAGCAACTGGAAGTGACCCAGGCCTCCCTTGAAAGGAATACGAAGATTATCGTCCCGTCAGGCCAGAGCGTGGTGAACATTATTGGTGGTTTTAGCGATACCAGTTCCCAGGTCACTCCATCAGATCCCTCCGGCACAGCAACGGTCCTGAAGACGCTTGGGATGGGGGGCGGGAAATATTAAATCCCCGTGTGAACCAGTTCCCTTCATTCGCCTTTTTTTCAAATAAGGGCTTGTATGAAAAACTCCGGCAAAACAATCTGAAATGCCAATTTTTTCATGCCCATCTATGAGCCAGAGGCTCATGGCACGCTTTGTTGAAACCCTTCGGTGTGTAAAAAATAAGAGGGAAATACGAAGACAGGAGGGGGTTCATTCCCTCCCTGCCCCCGATTAAGATATTCTTCGGGCAGGGTTTCCAGAAGGCTCATTAAATTCAGAGTAATGGGGGGTAGTCTCTATCCCAACCGAGGGTCGCCAGAGCGGCGGGGCATGAGCCCCGGAAGCGTGACGAAATTTTGGAATTACCAATCTACAAGATAGATTTGAGAGAATTTCTACAGAGCGCAAATATGGACACCTTTTAATTTTCCGCGGGAGTACAACATTGTCTATGCAGATACTGGTTGCCTATGCATCAAGGAAGGGATCAACAGAGGAAATTGCATCGGCCATCGGGAAAGAACTGGAAGCAGGGGGGCACCAGGTCAGGGTCTCCCATTTCAAGGACGTATCCGCGCCTGAAGGTTATAATGCGGTGGTTATGGGGGCTCCGGTATATACGGGGCATATCGATGATCATCTCCGGAAATTTGTCGAAAGGAATAAAAACGGGTTGAAAACAATTCCCGTTGCAGCATTTGCGGTGGGACTGGCGCCGGTAAACCCGAAAATCGGGTCGTCTGCAGCCCTTGAAGAACAACTCCGCGGCATGGTCGGACCCGCAAACCTGGTGGCGGCGAAGGTGTTTGCCGGGAAACTGGACCCCGCACAACATTCGTTTATGACGAAAACCATGATATCCCTCATGAAAGCACCCGCAGGGGATTTCCGGGACTGGGACATGATCAAGGAGTGGGCAAAGAGCCTGCCAGTATTATTTGAAAAAAAGAATGCAGCAAAGGTAACAGAAAACCGGTAACAAAATATACCGGCACATTGAGGAGAGTCGCAACATGGTGAAGGTTGGTGTACATGTATCAATCGCAGGGTCGATTGCAAAAGCCGTAGAGCGGGCGGAGGTGGTCTCCTCTGACACATTCCAGATCTTTTCGAGGAACCCGAGGGGATGGGCGTGGAAAGACCTCGCAGAAGAAGATATAAAGGCCTTTCGGGACGCTCTGAAGAAAACTTCAATATTTCCACCTGTCGACCATATGCCCTATCTCCCCAACCTTGCCGGGCCAAACCCGGAACACTACGAAAAATCCATTGCTACGCTTACCGCTGAACTCAGGCGTTGTGGGCAGCTGGGGATCCCATACCTGGTCACCCACCTTGGCCATCACCCTGGAATGACCATAGAAGAAGGCAGGAAGAATGTCATCAGCGCAATTAACCAGGCTCTTGGTGAAGTTCCCAATGACGTGATGCTGCTCCTTGAGAATACGGCAGGTGAAAAGAACGGGGTGGGTAATACCTTCGAAGACATCAGAGCTGTGCTGGATGGTGTTGTGGACCGCCGCCGTACCGGGGTCTGCTTTGACACATGCCATGCTTTCGGGGCTGGTTATGACCTCCGCACCGATGATGCGATTGAAGGGACAACCGGAAGATTTGACGAGGTAATCGGGCTTGGAGAAATCCGGGTGATCCACTGTAACGATTCGAAGGGAGAGCTTGGCAGCGGTCTTGACCGGCACGAGCATATCGGGATGGGAAGCATCGGCGAAGCAGGGTTCAGGAGAATACTCAGGCACGAACCATTTTCCCGTCTCCCCCTTGTCTGCGAGACCCCTGTTGATGCCCGGCGGGATGATGCGGGAAATATCGCAAAAGTCAGGGAACTCGCCGGGTAAATTCCGGAGTTCAATGATAATGAACGGGCCTGTGAAAGCTGCCAGTCTCACCGGTGCTACCATTAAAAATGCCGCCTGAACAAAGGACTGCGGATCGGGGAATACACTATAAGGGCCCCTCCCTGCCCCTATTTGCCGGAAAAATGGCTCTGCTGTTATCCTGCATTGTGTTATAGCAAGTGGTGCTACCTTGACAGGAGGGGGTTTCACCCCCTCCCTGCCCCACCCCCATTAAGATATTCTTCGGGCAGGGTTTCCCGAAGGCTCATTAATTTCAGAGTATTGGGGGATAGTCTCTATCTCAACCGGGGTCTCCAGAGCGGCGGGGCGTGAGCCCCGAGAGCGTAGATAAATTTCAGAAAAATCAGGATTCTGGGTGCCTATTATAGCTTTTCAACAGAGCAAAAAAATAGTCTTTTTACAGGCTAATCAGAGCACCTTGACAACCATCAGGGTGATATCATCATACTGGGGTGTCTTTCCGCTGAATGCAAAGACTGCCCTGATAACATTCTCCATAATCTCACTTGCCTGACCAGAAGGTGCACCTGTAATTGTGTCCATGAGGCGTTCAACTTCAAACATCTCCTCATTCTCGTTGATTGCCTCTGTTACACCGTCCGTGTAAAGAAGGACGATATCCCCCGGTGAGAGTCCGACTTCAGCCTGTGAATACGCCGCATCATCCATGATACCTATAGCGACACCCGTTGATTCAAGCTCCTCTGTCTTTCCGCTGTTCCCACGAAAAATTATCGGTGGGTTATGACCGGCATTGACATAGGTCAGTTTCCTCTCTTTTTCATCGAGGACCCCGTAAAAAAGGGTGACAAACATCCCTGTCTTGGCATCAGCTGAAATAATTACATTGGCATGGGCAATTATTTCTGATGGAATTTTAAACCAGGTGGACGATACCCGCACAATAACCCGGGAAAGAGCCATGAACAGGGCTGCAGGGACCCCTTTCCCGGAAACATCCGCAATCAGTATGCCCATACGACTTTCGGAAAGCGGGATCACTTCAAGGGGGACGACATCAAAAAAGTCACCCCCCACCTCTTTTGCAGGAAGACTGGTCGCAGCAATATCAAACCCTTTGATCTGGGGAATTGTTTCAGGGAGAAAACTGCGCTGTATGTCCGCGGCAATTTCAAGTTCTGCGTTCTTTCTTGCGATCTCGTGTTCAAGCTTTTCCTTCTCCCGGCGGGTCT
The DNA here is from genome assembly GCA_963758915.1 of uncultured Methanomicrobiales archaeon. Lineage (GTDB taxonomy): Archaea > Halobacteriota > Methanomicrobia > Methanomicrobiales > Methanospirillaceae > CAIKOD01. The sequence continues at coordinate 155,730 of CAVWXH010000003.1, read as the reverse complement.
TCCGCTCGTTCAGCAGGTTGTGGATGATGGTCGTGAAAATGAACACTCCAAGCGCATTAATGGCAATCATCGGTATTGCCACGACGGTGATGATCATTACGACCTGTGATGCCGGGGTAGCGACAACGATCGCTATGAGGGATATTAACGATTCAACGAGGATGGTAAAAATAACGGCATATTTACTGGAAATCAGCTCCTTTTTATTCACGACATAGACTATCCCGCTGAGAAGCCCTGCAAGGACCGGGGCAACGAATCCCGTGTACATGTAGGGCCCGCCCTGCGCCATCCGGTATATACCCCCGATAAGCCCTGCTCCAACCCCTACAACGGGCCCACAGGTAAGCCCTGCAATAATAGGTCCGAGGTCACGGACATTGAGCACTGCACCGTATAATACAACCCCGCTAATGGTCCCGTACACTGACAGGGCCCCGAATACAACAATAAGGAGGAGCTGGGTTGAGAGCCGGGGATGGTGTTCGAGGACTTCAAGAAAATACCTGCTCCTGGTGAAAAGGTATGCAAAAACGATGATCACGCATATCATCTGGAAGAGCGTGATCAGACTTTGGAGGATGTTGATTTCCATGAACACAGATCTATTGTTCATGATAAAAATTCCCCGATCTGAAGAGACCGGTAGAAAAACCCGCAGGTCATAAAGTTGTCGGGGAAAAACATGGATCGGACAATTTAAAGGCCGGAAATGGAGTGAACCCGCTGTTTTTATGACGCATCCCGGGAATATTCATACTAACACCGGAAAACAACATGGGTTGTACCGGAACTGGTGATACATGTCTGTACAAGGGCCTTCCTACCGGGATACTGTCGGTATTTCAGGAATGGGATATTTCATTCCCGACGGCATCCTTACGAGCAAGGAGATGTCCAGGCGTTCCGGGATCCCCGAATCCGTGTTTCTGGAGAAGATAGGGATCGAGAGGAAACATATCGCCGGCCCTGGCCTTCATCCTGCAGAAATGGGGGTTCATGCAGCAAATAATGCGATTGAAGATGCAGGGATAGATCCACGGGAGCTTGACCTTGTGGCATATTGCGGTCTCGGCTACTATGATTACCGGTTCTGGTCGCCTGCTGCAAAAATACAGGACAAAACAGGTGCAAAAAATGCATACGCGTTTGAGATCAGGAACGGTTGCAATGGCGGAAACCTTGGGTTGCATACCGCAAAAGAGCTCCTGCTTGGCGATCCTGAGAAAGAGTATGCCCTTGTGGTATGTAGCGAGAAGCTCTCCATGACAATCAATTACCGGGACCCAGGTTCTCTATCCGGTTTCTCATTTGCAGACGGGGCAGCGGCAGCGGTCCTTCGTAAAAACAATGAAAGTAACCGGTTCCTCGCGTATGCCGGTATTACAGATGGAACGCTCGTTGATCATGTAAAAATCCCCCACGGAGGGACGAAGAACCCCCCGTCAGAACCTCCACTTCATGAAAATGACTATTTTTTATGTGTGGATGACCCGGCAGGTCTCGACCAGATCTTTTCCCGTATCTACCTGAAAAATTACCTGTATATCATCAACGAAGCACTGAGAAAAAGCGGGTATTCTTCCCGTGATATTGATCACCTGTTCATGAACCAGGTCAAACGGAGCCTGACAGCAAATATCATGGCAGGTCTCAGCCTTGACCCGGTCCGGACTATGATAACGATGAAAGAGTACGGACATATGGGTTCTGTGGATACCCTGTTTGCTCTCGCCATGGCACGTGAAGAAAGGCGGGTGCTGCCGGGGAATCTCGTGGTGCTCGCGGGAAGTGCTATCGGATTCACGTGGGCTGCGACGGTATTAAAATTTTTAAAATAGCAGGCCGCTTCAAACCCCGGGTTCCATGTGTTCCTGCTCCCTGAAATGCACAAGGTTCGTCAGGCATTCGTTGTAAGGGGTTGCTATCCCGTGTTTTTCTCCAAACCTGCTGATGGCCCCGTTCATGAAACCGACCTCTGTCCTTCTCCTGAATGTGATATCCTGCAGCATCGAAGAGGTATGGGTGGACATAACCGGGATGAGTTCATTTTTCAGGTACGCCAGGTAGTCCTCCGGGTTTTCCCACAGGAGGGGCACTCCTTCTGCACCAGCAACCAGGAAAACCTCGCGTGTAATGCCTTCGATGATCTGCCAGCCCGGATCCCGGGTAAGCATACCATACCTGACTCCCAGGACCGCACTAATCGGGTTTAACGTGCAACTGATAAGGTTTTTAGACCACAAATTGCTTTTAATATCAACGACTCCCCTCGCAGGGATACCCGCCTCTGAAAAAATTTCTACCAGTTGTTGAACTGATTTGTCCATTCCAACGGGGAATCTTCCAAAAATGGTCTCTCCGGCGTTTGCAGTAACATGCACACAGTGCTCATCCCGGCGTATGAAACCCGTCATAACGACGCTCCCAATCACGCTTTCCGTGAAACCCGAGATTATTTCCTCGGACCCGAGGCCGTTCTGCAGACTGACCACTTCGGAATTCCGGAGCAATCCCGCATAACACCTGCACAACTCCTGTGTACTATAGGCCTTCGTGGTGATCAGGATATAATCAAAATGCACGCCAGCCGGCGGCTTGCTGCTGCAGGGGAACCTGTATGTTCCGTTACCCCATGCCCCTTCAAGTGTAAGGCCATGTTCTGCAATGGTCCCTGCAGGCCCCTCCCTGGTTAATGCTGTTACCCCGACTACTTCTGATAGTTTTGCAGCGATTCCAAGACCCACTGCCCCTGCCCCGAGAATTAGTACATTCACACCGGTTACCCGAATTATTTATATAAATTCTTGGCCCGTGTTTTTTAAAATGGTGCTGGTTTCTTTTTCCGGACCGTCTGGTACAGCAACAATAGCGTGACACTTCCAAATGCTTATGAGTCCTGAAAAATCAGTTTAAAAACATCAGGTGCAGTAACTCCCCATTCCAGGGACAAGGGTGAACTATGCTGTTTCTATCAGAAAACGAAAAAAAACAATGGGCTGGATTCTCCCGTGACATTTTAAAAGAGAATATCCCCCCCGGTTCTTTCATTGGGGATGTCCGGGAAAACCTCAAGTCCGCCTTTCATTTTTATGCAGGGACACTCCTTGCAGCCAGGGGGAACAACCGCCTGGCTGTTGAATGGCTCCGTTCCGGGGCGCTGAATGAAGAGGACGGGTTGTTTTCATCCACGTTTCTTCTTGGGTTCCTGGAACGACACAACGGTGAACTTATTATGCCCGCCCTTGCATTTGAAGACCCCCGGCCATTTATTCACTTTGCCAGTGTCCCTGTCATGATGAAGGCACGTACGAACTTCATCCGGCAGGCCGGTCATACGCTGCCAAGGTTTACGAAACCCATCTCCTTCATGGATATCGGGTGCGGGGACGGTGCACTGACCGTCCGGCTCCTCTCCCACCTGCTGGATATCGGGAGGATAGACGAACTCCGGGAAGTACTGCTGGTAGACCCTTCAGAAGCCATGATAAACCTTGCAAAAAATACTGTTACCGATGCCTTTCCCGACACCCTTATCAGGACCGAAAACTGCAGGATCCAGGATTTTTCCTGCCGTATCGACCACCGCTATGATATTGCACTCAGACTCGCTGGCCTATCACCACATGCCTGCCTGTGATAAAAGGGCCAATATTTCCCAGTTAAAACCATGGATTAACCATTTCCTGCTTTTTGAGCTCGATGCAAACAACGATTTTCCCGAACTCTATTCACCGGATCTTGCCGTATCCGTGTACCAGTCCTACGGGAGAATTATTGACTTTGTCTATGCCCACGATGCTCCCGTTGACGTGGTCACTGACTGCGTGGACTCGTTCCTGATGACCGAACTGGTCTCCATCATGACCCAAAAGAGAGGGGTACGCACCGATTACCACATGCTGCGAAGCCAGTGGAATGAGCTCTTCTCTTCACAACTCGGCCCTGAATTTACTATCCGGTGTGATTCAACCTGTTATGCCGATGAGTACCTTGCGCTTTTTACCATGCATTATGGGAGAGGGGAATGAACCGGCCCCGTTCCAATTCCCAACGGTCAGCCTGCAAAAAAAGGGTATAATTTCAATACAAAAATTCATGGGATAATAATCCCCTTGTCCTGTATGGTACAGGTGAGGCATGTCGGACAGGTATTGCGGGCATATGCAACCATTGAAGGGGCTGGGGTACACCTTCACCGGGCATTCGGTTATGGCGAAGCCCCACGTTTTGACCCGTTCCTTATGCTTGACGATTTCCGTGCCGGTGATGACCCCCATGATTACCTTCCCGGGTTCCCCTGGCATCCGCACCGCGGTATCGAGACCGTTACCTATATGCTTGAAGGAAAAGTTGAACACGGGGATAGCATGGGGAATTCCGGGGTTGTAGGTGCCGGGGATATCCAGTGGATGACTGCCGGGTCGGGGATTATTCACCAGGAAATGCCAAAGGCCGTACATGGCCGGATGGGTGGGTTTCAACTCTGGGTGAACCTGCCAAAGTCCCATAAAATGATGGGGCCCCGTTACCAGGAGGTCAAAGACCGAAAGGTACCAACCGCAACGCCTTCACCGGGGGTTTTGGTAAAGGTCCTCTGCGGTGAACTAGGCGGGGTGAAAGGACCGGTGCAGGATATCATCACCTCCCCTTCCTATTTTGATATCAGCATGGAAGACGGGGCGGAGTTCACCTGCCCGGTACGAAATGGAGATACCGTGGTTGCCTACGTGATCGGCGGGGCAGGTATTTTCGGGGATATTCCCGGGACTCCCGTCGAAAACCGTGATCTGCTTCTCTTCGGAGATGGTAACCTGGTGAATGCCGTTTCTCATAAAGGGCCATTCAGGTTCCTGCTTTTCACCGGGAAGCCCCTCCGGGAGCCTGTTGCCTGGGGCGGTCCGATTGTAATGAATACGCAGGAAGAGCTCCGGCAGGCATTTTTTGAATATCGCAACGGGACCTTTATTAAGGAAAAACAGGCTATTAAACCCGCAGGAGATTAAAACTGTGCGTCCCGGATCGGAAAACACTGCTGTTCGGAATATCGGGGCTGACAATACCCCGACCCGTCCGGATGCCGGGGATATGAAAGATTTTTGTGAGCAAGGTCCTGAACCACCCGTTACCGTTGCGCGTGACCATATCCAGTTTATAAATGTGCCCGCCGGGTACCGCCAGATTTTAGAAGTTCCCGAATACCGGTTTTCCGATATCAGGAAGGATGATATCGTTGTTGATATCGGTGCAAATGTCGGTGCCTTCTGTATCAGGGCGGCATATTATTCTGATTTTGTCTACGCGGTCGAACCCCTTACCCAGGAAATCCTGAAGAAAAACATCAGACTGAACGGGGTTTCTGTAACAGTCCTGGATTGTGCATTAGGGTGCGGGAATGTTACCGGTATTACCTGGGACGGGGTAAGCAGGAACATGCAGACCGTTACATTGAAAACGCTTATCGGAATGACCGGAGGGTGCGATTTTCTTAAATGTGATTGTGAAGGGGCAGAGTGGCTGATAGATCCTCATGAGCTTGCGGGTATCCGCCGGATAGAAATGGAACTCCATCTTCCCCCCATCAGCGGCCCTCCCAATCCCCGGTTCCTTGATTATATCAGCAATAATTACCATTTCCAGATCGATTATATGCCGAGCCAGGCCCCGCTCGGGCTCCTCGGGTATCTTCATGCAACCCGGAAATCATAGTGCGCCCGCAAGGGGGATACCCGCCGGTCGCGGAATGGATGCCCAGACTTATATTGTATGGATGAAGGACTGTAAATCAGCAGGGTTTTGATTTAGAGGTCCGGAAAGAGCCAAGAAAAAAATGTGTAATCAGCCCCTGAAAACAGGGACGCCTGCATTCCGGGCAGCGGCAAACCCTTCGTCCGGCGGTGTTGTCACTTATAAAGGAATACAACGTATTCATACTGGACGTGAAAGCGCAGTTCGACGGTAAGGAAGTCCGGCTTGGAAAAGATGCAAGGGTTCTCTACGAGCAGAGCGGGTATGGAAGGCCGGAGAAGGATGGCTCACTGCTCCGCCTTGCCCCGGTTGAGGCACTCTATCTCATCCACCGGAACCGTATTGAAATCCCCGGGTATGATTTTGAACGGTTATTATCTGCGTTTACAACAGAACCTAACTTTCTGCGGAGTTATCTCGTGTACCGGGACCTCCGTGAGAGGGGGTATGCGGTACAGACCGGGCCCCACGATTTCAGGGTTTTTCGCCGGGGAGAACGGCCCGGTACCGGGCAGTCGAAGTACATGGTCCGTGTCCTTTCAGAACGTGATATGATCGATTTCGGTGTACTGGTACGGGAGTTTTCAGCATCTGCCCATATGAGAAAACAACACGTTCTCGCTGTGGTTGATGACGAAAATGAACTCACCTACTACGAGATCAAAGTTCAGTCCCTCCCTGAGATCGGACCTCCCGTGACCCCTGGCCCTTTGAAAGGTACGTTATTTGGAAGATCCGCCGTTCTTCCTGCCCCTGATGACATGAGAGGTGTCCCGCCGGCGGATGATTTACCACCGGGTCAAGGATCCGGGACCTCATCAGCAGTATCCCGGCAGGGTATACAGGAGAGGACAACCTCCGACCTCCCCTGCGTATCTTCCGAAACCCCGATCCCGGGATCTTCCGGTTCCCTGACCGGCTCGTTCGGCATGCGGTTCGACCGTACACGGTTAGTCCTGTCATCGCTCGAGACCCTTTACCTGATGCAGGCAGGGCTCCTCGTGCTTCTCTGCGAGGGAAAACCCGTTACCATGGACGAATACCTTGAGATTGCAACAATTTCAGACCTGGAAATGGGGGAAAAGGTACTGGTCTACAGTGATCTGCGTGCGCACGGCTATACCCCGAAGACCGGTTACAAGTTCGGGCACCATTTCAGGGTGTATACCGGGACAAAGGTCCACTCTGAGATGCTCGTGCACGCTGTTGCCACCGCCGGGGCAATGCCGATGAGCACCATTTCCCGTTCAGTCCGCCTCTCGCACAGTGTGAAAAAGAAGATGTTGTTTGGCTGCGTACATACTGCAGGCATTCATTATATCGAATTTGCCCGGATAAAACTCTGATATATGCAGATGATCCGATACGCATCATAAAACAGAAAGGAAACGTGCCCGCCTTATGTCCCCGGAGATCAACCCATGGTCGAGTCAGCCGTCGCTTGAGATCGAGAAAACATTCTCTGAATTTGGCATTTCACCGATTGGGAATGCAATCAGTAACCTTCCCGAAGTCCCGTATTTTATTCGCCGGGGGATCGTTCTCGGTCACCGTGATTACCAGGTGATCGCTGAAGCAATACACAACCGGCGCCAGTTTCATATCCTGACCGGGTTCATGCCATCCGGCCACCCGCACCTCGGTCACCTGATGGTGATGAAAGAGGTCGTATGGCACGTCCGGCAGGGAGGCAACGGCTACATCACCATTGCTGACCGCGAAGCCCATGCGGTCCGCGGCCTCCCGTGGGAGAAATGCAATGAGTTCGGGAAGGAGTACCTCTCCTGCCTCTATGCACTCGGGTTTGAAGGACAGACCTACTCCCAGAGCAAAAACGACCGGCTCAAGGACCTTGCCTTCGAGGCGGCGACCAAGGTGAACTTCTCGGAACTCGCGGCAATTTATGGGTTTGGAGCCGATACCGACCTCGCACACGCTGACAGCGTGATTACGCAGGTTGCCGACATCCTCTACCCGCAAATCGACCGTGAGCCGGCACCGACCCTCGTGCCAGTAGGCATTGACCAGGACCCGCATATACGGCTCACCCGGGGAATCGCCCACAAGATGCGGATGTTCACGGTTGAGGAACGGGATGGTTATATCAGTGTCCGTTCTAAAAATGCTCCTGAAGAAGCGCTTGAGGCGGTTAGGAAAGCATTCCCGCACGCGAAGAAGTACACAGGGCATGTCGATATCAGGGGGGCGCAATGCACCGATGTTGCCGCAAGGGTGCGGGAGATCGAGCGGGCACACGGCGGGTTTGCCTTCTACACCCCCTCGTCCACGTACCATATCTTCATGCCGGGCCTCACTGGTGGGAAGATGTCCTCGAGCGTCCCGGAGAGCATCATCTCCTTCTACGAGCCCGAGGTCACGGTGAGAAAGAAGGTGATGAGTGGGATCACTGGCGGAAGGATGACCCTGGAAGAGCAGAAACGCCTTGGCGGTGAGCCAGAACAATGTTCGATCTTCCTCCTCAACCTCTTCCACATGGTAACAGACGACGCAGAGCTTGCAGAGATACGGCAGAAGTGCACCGCCGGCGAGGTCACCTGCGGGCAGTGCAAGAAGGATACCGCCGAGCGGGTTTTAGTGTTTCTGAAAGATTTCAGGGAAAAGATGGACGCATGCGCAGACAGGATCAGGGTGTGACATGGCAGAACTGACACAGAACGAGAAACGGTTGCTTACCGCTCTCGAAAAAGAGAAGACGGCAGACGCCCCGCATCTTGCCGGCCTGCTGGAAGCTACCCCCGAAGCAGTGGTGCAGTGGGCCCACCTCGCACAGGACAGGGGGCTTGTTACGGTCGAGCGGATTGTTGCAAAGGAGTTCGTATACACGGACGAGGGAAAGGTCTACTTACAGAAAGGGCTCCCGGAGACACAACTATTACAGGACATCCTGCCGGGCACAACGCTAGCTGACCTCCAGAAACACGAGGCATTTAAGATCGGGTTCGGTCAGTTGAGAAAGAAAGGCCTCGTGAAGGTTGAAGGTAACTCCATTGTCAGGGCGACTGGTGCCTCCACCGAAGCGTATGAACTTGCCTTAAAAAACCCCTCTGCCACTGACACGGCAACAATAGAGATTATCAAGCGTGGCCTCCTTCAGGAGACCGAGACAGTCCGTTACATAATTTCCATCACTACTGAAGGGCTCGCATTTGCACAAAAAGGTCTCGATCTCCGCGAGGAGACCGGAACTCTCACCACCGAGCAGATCATATCAGGTGAATGGAAAAGTTTACAACTCCGCCGGTACGACGTGACTAAGCTCCCGAAGAAGGCGTATCCCGGCAAGGTCCACCCGTACCAGCGGATCATCGCCGAGATGAGGGAGATCCTTCTTGAGATGGGGTTCGAGGAGCTGTACGGGGGTATCGTCCAGCAGTCTTTCTGGAATTTCGACGCCCTCTTTCAGCCGCAGGACCACCCGGCCCGCGAGATGCAGGACACCTTCTACCTCCGTGAAAACCTCCCGCTCCCCGAAGGATACGAGAAAGTAAAGGCGATGCACGAGTCCGGTGGTGAGACCTCCTCGACCGGCTGGGGCGGGGTCTGGAAGGAGGAGAAAGCTGAGCAGTGCGTGCTGCGGACCCATACCACAAGCGTCTCGATCCAGCACCTTGCGAAGAACCCCGCCCCTCCCGTCAAGGCGTTCTGCATAGGCAGGGTCTACCGGCGTGAAACCATCGATACCACCCACCTTGCCGAGTTCGAGCAGCTCGAGGGGATCGTGATGGACGAGGGTGTAACGTTTGGAAACCTGCTCGGGATCCTCCGCGAGTTCTACCACCGGATGGGCTTTCTTGGCGTGCGGTTCAAACCCTCGTACTACCCCTATACCGAGCCCAGCCTCGATGCTGAAGTCTATGTCGAAGGCCTCGGCTGGATCGAGATGGGTGGCGCGGGTGTCTTCCGCGAGGAGGTAACCGCTCCGCTCGGTATTAATTACCCGGTTCTTGCATGGGGGCTCGGCGTGAGCCGGATCGCGATGCTCAGGCTGGGGTTGAAAGACCTCCGCTACCTGCACCAGAGCGATATCGCGTTCCTCCGTGAAACGCCCGTGCTGCGCCACACGAAGGGGGGTGTCTGAAATGGCGGTCATAACCCTCCCCTACAAGTACCTCGAGCGTCTCACCCGCACCGACAGGAAGACGATCCTCGACAAGGTCGCCCTCATCGGCTCTGACGTGGAGCGGATCGAAGAAGACCATGCGGACGTGGAGTTTTTCCCTGACCGCCCCGACCTCTTCTCGCCGGAAGGCGTTGCCCGGGCCATGCGGGGTTACCTCGGGATTGAAACAGGGCTGCCCTCGTACCCGGTGAAGCCCTCGGGAATCTCGTTTACGGTCGACCCGGAGCTTGCCGGCATTCGCCCGGTTCTCGGGGCAGCGGTCATCCGCGGTGTTGACTTCGATGACGAGTCGATCCAGAGCATAATGTCCCTGCAGGAGTCGCTCCACTGGGCGGTCGGCAGGGGCAGGAGCAAGGTGGCGATCGGCATCCATGACCTTGACACGGTCAAACCCCCGTTCCGCTACATCGCCTCACCAAGGAGCAGGAAGTTTGTCCCGCTCGATTATACCGAAGAGATGACGATGGACGAGATCCTCGAAAAGCACCCGAAGGGCCGGGACTATGCGAAGATCGTGAAGGACTTCCCGCTCTTCCCGCTGATCGTCGACGACGGTGACCATGTCCTCTCGTTCCCCCCTATCATCAACGGTGAACGGACACGGGTGACTATCGATACGAAAAACATCCTCCTCGATACGACCGGCACTGACAGGCGGGCGGTCGGCGTTGCCGTCAACATCATCTGCACGGCGATGGCTGAGGCAGGTGCAAAAATCGAGAGTGTCGGAATCGGCGGGGTGCAGACCCCTACGCTCGCGCCCGTGGAACGGACGGTGAGTGTTACTGAGTGCTCCCGGCTTCTCGGGGTTGAGCTGACCGCGTTGTCGATGGCGTCGCTCCTGCAGCAGATGCGGTTCGGTGCAGAACCTGTGGGAGCAGACAAGGTGAAGGTGCAGGTGCCCTGCTACCGGGCGGATATCATGCACGACTGGGACCTCTTTGAGGATGTGGCAATCGCGTACGGGTACGACAGGATCCAGGACCTTCCTCCGAAGACCTTCACCGTGGGAAAACCACACCCGGTACAGGTCAACGCCGCCCTTGCCCGCGAGGCCTTCTGTGGCCTGGGCTACCTCGAGGTTATGCCGTTCACGCTGACGAACGAGGACGTACTCTACGGGAAAATGCAGCGGCCGGGACACCCTGGTGTTCTGCGCGTTATGCACCCGATCAGTATCGAGAACACGGTGGTAAGGACCGACCTCCTCCCCCTGCTCCTTGAATTTTTAACCCTGAACCGCCATCGCGAACTCCCGCAGCGCCTTTTCACGGTTGGGGACGTGGTGGACTCATGCCTCACCTACCAGAAGGCCGCAGGCGTCAGCCTTCACAGGGACGCTGATTTCTCGGAAGCCTATGCATCAGCCGATGCAGTGCTCCACGAGCTCTCTATAGACTATACCGTGAAGGAGTCAGCCGACCAGGCATTTATTGACGGGCGCCGGGCTGATATCATCGTGGCCGGCAAAAAAGCAGGGGTATTTGGCGAGATACATCCCTACGTGCTGAACGCGTTTGATCTGGAACAATCCGTTGCCGCGTTCGAGATTGACCTCAGATACGTATGGGGATCTGGCGGGATGCAAGGTAGTTCTTGACCGATTGTACTGTCATTTCGCCGTAGTGGAACACGCTGGCTGCAAGGCAGGCATCTGCTTTCCCCCGCGTAAAGCCGTCGTAAAAATGTTCGTAGGTACCGACACCGCCACTTGCGATGACCGGGATACCGGCAGCGTCCGAGATGGCAGCCGTGATGGGGATATCAAAACCACCTTTTGTGCCGTCTGTTTCCATGCTGGTGAGCAGGATCTCTCCTGCTCCCATTTCCTCCCCTGCGTTTGCCCATGTAATTGCATCGATCCCGGTGGGTCTGCTCCCGCCGTAAATTACCACTTCATACCAGCAGGTACTTCCGTCAGGGAGCAGGACCGGTGTCCCTTCCGGGTTCGGGGTAACATTTCGCCGCACATCCATTGCAAGCACAATACACTGGGTACCAAACCGTTCTGCACCACGCCTGATGAGGTCAGGATCATGGACGGCACTCGTGTTGATACTCACCTTGTCTGCACCGGCACGGAGGATTGCATGGATATCGTCAAGGTTCCTGATACCCCCGCCCACGGTGAGCGGCAGAAATAACCGGTCTGATGCCCGCTGTATCACGTCAATAAGGGTCCCCCTGTTCTCTTTTGAGGCCGTGATATCAAGAAAAACGACCTCGTCTGCACCCTGGTCATTGTATCGCTGGGCCAGTTCCACAGGGTCACCCGCGTCCCGGAGCCCGACAAAATTAGTCCCTTTTACCACTCTGCCATCTTTTATATCGAGACAAGGGATGATCCGCCTGGTCAGAACCATGGAGTACCATTCCCGGAGAAGAGTATATCATGGTTATGCCTCACCGAACCGGTATCTGTGCTGCTAGTAGTGCTATTAAGTAATCTGCAGGTCAATCTGGTAAGGGATGGCCTGCAGGTGGTCGCCGTTTCGAAAAACGGCGGGTCGCGCCGTTTTATAACGGGTGTTGTCCCTGGTACACTACACGGGGCAGACGGCCTCCTGTACCCTGCAGGAAAACGTTGGTGAAGAATGGATTCCGGAGAGTTGAAAATTGAATGGGCACGGCAGTACATGCCGGTGCTTTCAATAATTAAGGAAGAATTTGTGAAGTCCCAGCCGTTCCGTGGCATCCGGATCGGCATGGCACTTCACGTCGAAGCAAAGACCGCAAACCTGGTATCGGCACTTGCCGCGGGTGGCGCAGAAGTGTTCATTACCGGCTGCAATCCTCTCTCGACACAGGACGATGTGGCCGCTGCGCTAAACCGGGTCAGGAATGTACACTGTTACGCCCGCCGTGGTGCTGATAATACAGAATATTACGAAGCGATTGACAAGGTGCTCGACGCGAAGCCCCAGATTACCATTGATGACGGTATGGACCTCATCTACCAGATCCATACCAAGCGCCAGGAACTCCTCGAAACAACCATTGGTGGGTGCGAGGAGACAACAACAGGGATACACCGCCTCCGGGCCATGGCACGTGAAGGCGCATTACAATTCCCGGTTATTGCGGTGAACGATACCCCGATGAAACACTATTTTGACAATGTACACGGGACCGGGGAAAGTGCCCTTACCGCGATAATGGTGACGACAAACGTGCTGATTGCAGGCAAACACGTGGTGGTCGCAGGATATGGTTATTGCGGGCGGGGGCTTGCACGGAAACTTCACGGGCTTGGTGCACGGGTAATCGTTACTGAAATTGACCCGAGACGGGCACTGGAAGCATACATGGACGGGTTCACCATTATGCCGATGGACCAGGCAGCTGCGACAGGGGAGATATTTATCACGACGTCAGGGAACACTCATATCATTGTCGAACGGCACTTCAATGTAATGAAAAACGGGGCAATTCTTGCGAATGCAGGTCATTTCAACGTTGAAATTGATGTGGACTGGCTCGAACACCATAGTGATGGTGTTGTACGCCGTGACGGCATTGATTCGTACCGTGTCGGCGGAAAGAACATCCATGTCCTCGCGGAAGGCCGGCTCGTCAACCTCGCGACGCCAAAGGGGATGGGACACCCGGTTGAAGTGATGGACCTGTCATTCGCGCTCCAGGCGCTCTGTGCAAAGCATGTCGTAACACACGGCAAAACGATGGGTGCAGGGGTGTTTGATGTCCCACAGGAGATTGACGAACAGGTAGCCAGGATGAAACTCGATGCACTGGGATTCCAGATCGATTCGCTCACCCCTGACCAGCGCACCTACATGTCCAGCTGGGATATCGGTACATAATCCGGTGTACCGGTACCCGGGGCAGTAGGAAACCAAAGGTCTGAAATATCATTCTTTTTTTGCAATAGCATCTCTCATACAGAAGAGATATTCCTGCGCGTACCCCGCGTAAGGTCCGAAATAACCCTGTGCATATCGCCTGATATATTCGTAATCTGCTTTTTCACCGGGTTCCAGGTAATGCTGCCTGAGGATCCTCTCTATCCACACATCAACCGGCACCGCTTCCAGCCGTTCAAAGCCAAAAAGGAGGACACAGTCTGCCACTTTACGTCCAACCCCGCGGTAGTGCATAAGTTCTGTCCGTGCCTCCTCGTAGGGCAGATTACGGATGGTACCGGCCCACCAGGGGTTCCCTTCAATTGCCTGTGCCACCTGGCAGAGGAACGGGGAACGGTAACCGAGGCTGCAAGCCCTGACCTGGCACTCCTCTGCCCCGGCAAGGGCTTCCGGGGTTGGAAAAGAGAAACCAGTTTCACCACCCGGACTGATTTCATTACCGAATTCCCTGCATAACAAGCTGATACGACGTTTGATCGAGGGAATGTTCGTGAAGGTTGCGATGATATAGGAAACCAGGCATTCCCATGGTGGCTGCCTGACAATCCTAAGCCCCCTGCACTCTTCGATTGCCCGGTGAATGACCGGGTCACGATCAATTTCAGACAGGATCCCGGGAAGGTCAAGGTCGAGCGAAAAATAATGGCGGATAAAGGACTCGTCCGCGCCATCCCAGGTGAGACGGTCCCTGTCCTGCTGAATCCTGATTACCCTGTCCCCTACTATCCCCGTCCACCCTTCACCACTCTCTGCCCAGCGGAACACCTGCCCGCACGAGAGTGTTTTATCCAGGCTGAAGGGTTGATCGGCTGAAAGGGTGAGGGAGGGCATATTACTACCTTTACTATCTGCTGGTTATGGCATTAACCGCTTGGAAACGGGCATACCGATGACTCCCCGGTACATCGACTGATAACCAGGAAACCTCCTGTGATCCCCTGATCAGGTGGCATTCCCGCACAATGTTTTTATCGCGCATACCAGTGCCCTGAAACCAGGTGTCAGCTCCGGCGATTCCCCGCCTGGGAACCGGTCTTCCCCAGAACAGGAAACAGATCTGGTTCCTGTCTCAAGTACCAGCTGCCAGTAGGTAACCCCGCAACACCCGTGCGGATTTGTATAGACCTCGTCCCACGCCCAGACCCCTGTATCGTCAATCTCCTTCCAGAATTGCGCCCAGTGTTCCGGCCCGGGTGAAATGATTCGTGGAGTTCCGTTAAAATTTCCCCCCCTGGTCTCCTCGACGATGATGGCGTTACCGTTCCACCGGGCAGAAAAGGCACCTCCTGTGTAGTTTCCAAGGTAAAATACCAGGCGTGATGGTAGCCGCACAGGTCCGGAATGAGGGTCATGACACCCTTTCATACCTGATCCAGTCATCAGTCGGCCTGATAAAAGGATGCCCGGGAATATTTTTACAGTCGATGCGGGAGGGGAGGTATTCCACATGCATGCGGGTCCCCGTTCAGACCCCGGACACATCTAACCGCACCTGGCAGGAAAGGACCTTTCCACCTGCTCCACGCAAATTGTTCTGTTGTTTCAACTGGTTGAGGCGGATGGCAGTTCCCCAGTTGGCATAAAGGTATACCCGGTGGGCTGCCCGGACAAGATGACGTATGAAGGGGTCTGCCCTTTGGGAGTACACGATTACCGTACCGTCATCGCGGGCGAACCCCCTGATTTTGTTCACCACAAACGGTATCAGCCTCCTGTCATCTTCGTAGAGCGAGGGGTCGTGTTCGATGATGAGGTACGTGGCATCACATTCGCCAATAATAGTTGAGACCTGGTCGGAGGTGAAACCGCGGCGGACTGAGAACTCAAAGGTAGTCCTGTGGAGGAGCGGGAGGACCATTGAATAATTGCTGCAGGCGTAAAGGAACGGGAAACGCCGCATCATTCCGGAGCAGTGGTCCATACTGTCTGCCATAACCTGCGGCGGGCCGATAATCACGGTGATCATGCGTTCCGGGACGAGGATATCCGGCTGCAATTCGAGGTCCATCTTCTCCGGGATCTGTTCAGGGCCCGAAGGGGATAAAGACATGGAACATGCGGGGTGAAAGTGAGCTGCCGGGTTGTACATCCCGGAGGATTTCTGATTGGGGTAATAAATGCAACACCGGTTCACGGCCAGGTCTGGGTGAAGAACGCATTTTGGAATTAACCGTCTCTTTCACCCCGCGTGGCATAAACTTTTATGGCGGGAACCGGAGTGAATGTCATGGAAATAACTGAAAACCTGCGCGTGTTCCTCGATACCGGTGAGGACTGGGAGCGAAAGAACACTTCATTACCCGGTGTATCGATAATCCGGCTTCCCGCAACAAGGAGCCGGCCGGCATCACTTGCCATGGATATAAACCCGGTTGATGAGAATGGACGGCCGATGAAGAAAAAGGGGATTATGGTTATGAGCAGGGTTGAACTACTGGCGTTCCGGCAGGTTTTCGGGAATGAAAAACTTGAGCAGCTGCTCAACGCAGTTGAAGAAGTCCTGCCCGAAAAAAAGGGTGCGAAAAAAAGCAGTGGCGATATCCTGGAGATCTAGGGTGAAAATTCCGGGACACCTGCGGCAGCAATGCCGGAAGGAGTCCTCTAATTCTGTGGCGTAAACAAAAGCATCTTAATCTGAGGGAGAATAATTGTTAGTATGGGAAGAGCAGTCCACCTGGGTACGTCAGCTGCATTCCTTTTAGTTGTGGCTCTTGTATGGATGTCAGGATGCATGGACCAGCCGGTAAAAAATACCACCCCGGAACCCGGCCCCGCAATCCTGGTTGATTATTCCCGAACGGGCGGTATCGGGGGATTCGATGACCACCTTGTGATCTTCGAGAACGGAGCAGCGGTGTATTCAGGGCAGCGTGGGCGTGGTGCATTCATCGTGAACCCGAACACGCTGGGCACTATCAGGGAATCTTTTTATTCCATAGGGTTCACCCGGATGAATGCGTCATATTCTGCCCCAATGCCCGGGGCTGATTATTTCACCTACACGATTACCTACCATAATTACACGGTCAGGGCAGAGGACACCGGAGTGCCATTAGTTCTCCAGCCGGTGATAGATAATCTCAACGACATAATTTCCGTGAAAGGAAACAGCTCAATACGCTCATAATTTTTGCCCTGTTGCAAGGCGGGTAAGGCAGGATGGTGCGGGTGGCATGTGCAACGGGCCGCCCGAATGGTGTTTTTCACACTTATTCTCATTGATAACGGTTATCTGTCAGTATCCGGGACACCGGGTATGCTGATGATTTTCAGATCCCCCGGTATTCTGCCTAAATGGGAAGGCTCTTTCGGGAGCGTCCTGATTAACTTCCAGGAATTATTCCGGGAGGTGAAAAAAGAGCCGAAGGAAAAAAAAGAGCAGGGAAAATTGAACTCTCTCTACTTCTCTGCACTGAGACAGCTGTTCACATCGTGCCCGAGTTTTCCGATGGCATCCGCCCTGCAACGCTGACAATGCCTCATCTGGCGCACATACGGAGCGCAGGAGTCCTGCATTGCCTTTTTCATTTCAGGGGTCGGCGGAGCGATATCGGCAAATTTATACTGGGCAATAAGCGGGATAACATTGAACGTGTAAACGCCCATTTCGCCGACTTTCTTTGCGATATCGACAATATGGGTATCATTAATACCCGGGATATAGACGGTGTTGATTTTTACGACCATTTTTCTCTTTACGGCCTCTTCAATTCCTTTCAACTGGTTTTCGAGGAGAATTTTCGCACCTTCTACACCGGTGTAGCGTTTGCCTTTCCATTCGATGAACTGGTAAATCTTCGCCCCAATCTCCGGGTCAATTGCATTCAGGGTAACGGTGACATTTCCCACATCATATTTCTGGAGGAGATCGATTTTTTCTGGAAGAAGGAGCCCGTTTGTCGAGATACATTTGATAACGTTTGGAAATTCCTCATGGAGCTTGCGGAGTGTTTCAAAGGTCTCCTCGTTTGCCAGCGGTTCGCCAGGCCCGGCTATACCGACCACCTTGATGTAGTTATATTTCTCAACCACCCGTTTTACAAGATCTATCGCTTCGCCTGAGTCCAGGACCTTTGCCGTGACTCCCGGGCGGCTTTCATTGACACAGTCGAAGTCCCTGATACAGTAGTTGCACTGGATATTACATTTCGGAGCGACCGCCACATGGCAGCGCCCGAATCCGTGGCATGCCTTCTCGGAAAAGCAGGGGTGTTCCTGAATCTTACGGAGTTGCTCAGGATCCCACTGGACCTTTTTTCCCTCTATTACCGTTTCCCGGTACCCTTCTTCGGCCATGATAAACAGTAGTATATTCTTCCTCCGGCTATATAAAATTCGAGAAATGACACGGCACGGTTTCAGAGGTAGTATCTGAAATGGTCCCGGTGAACCCTGGAGCACAGCTCTATTATCCGATCAATACAATGTAGTACTATGTCGGTTAACAGCAGGAACGGGAGAAAAGGCCCAATTGGCCGTGTTTTTCTCGGAATGACAATAATTTTTCTACTTGCAGCCCTTCTTGCGGCAGGGTGTACCTCGCAGAAGGCAGTAGTAGTGCCAAATGATACCGTTAAGATCCATTATACTGCAGCGCTTGCTTCAAACGGGCAGCAGTTCGAGTCATCGCTTAACGGGACCCCTATAGAATTTGTGGCAGGATCGGGAATGGTCATTAAAGGCTTTGATAATGCTATACTGGGGATGAGCGTCGGACAGAATAAGACCGTTACGGTGCCGGCGGACCAGGCTTATGGTCCTAAAAGATCAGGACCTTCTTATCACCACCTGAGATAACCGGGGCACTTGCAGACTACCAGCCAAAACCCGGAGACTGATCCAAAACCGTATATCACCGTACCCATGCCGGATGGAAGCGTCGGGCGATGTGTCCGATTATTGCTTCGAATGAGACCACGGTAACGGTTGATATGAACCATCCTCTTGCAGGACAGGACCTGGTATTCAATATCCAGCTGGTGGATATTGTGAAAAAGTAAGGTAGGATCAGTCAGGACCTTTTTTTTATTACAGAAAAATGGCCGGTTTTTATTTAATCGGAATTGTTTCCGATACGCCAGGCGTTACCCGGTACAAGGATCTCAAACCTCGCACCAGTTCCCTCCTCACCAGTTTCCCTGATTGAAAGGCCGGTTATCGAGAGGATCTCACGGGAAAGGAAGAGGTTGGATCCTGTTTCTTTACCTGAGTATTCGAAGATATGTTCTTTTCCGGATGCCGGAACCCCGGCCCCGTTATCAGTGATAATGAGGGCCCCCCACTCCCCCTGTTCCTGGAATGTAACCGATATCTCAGTCACACTCTCTCCACGGAGTAATGAGTAATCGAAGATATTGCTAAAAACTTTTTCCAGGAACGGATCGCTGAAAATATCGAGATCACCCGTTTCAACAAGGAGGTTGACACGGGGTATGGGACGTAATGAAACCGCCCGCCGGATTACCTCCTCCACACGCTGCCATTCCGGGGTTTTTAAACCGAGGTCTTTGTAATCGCGGGTAAACGTGATCTGGCGCTGGATTGTGCTGATGGCGTTTTCGATCCTCTGGATATAAGGGGACACCTTTGGATTGCTGGAACACTCATTATCAAGGAGCTGAAGATATCCGGATATTGCGGTGATCTGGTTAAGGATGTCATGCCGTGTTACACTGGCCAGGAGGTTGAGCTTGTTGTTTACGACCTCCAGGGCTTTTCTGGCCATCTCATGGTCGGCGATTTCCTGTTCGAGATTTTCATTTGTTTTTATAATTTCATGTGTACGTTCTTCCACGAGGTTTTCAAGGTGCAGCTGATATTCTTTTAACTGGGTAATATCTTCAAGAATAAGTGCAAGGCCCGCATTCCCATTATCAAAGACCATGGGGACCAGTTTGGAGATGAAATAATAGTCAAGGTCCCGGATCCTGATATGTTGCTCCCCGACACTCTCTTTTCCATCATATGCGCCATTAATCGTGTTTAGGAACTGGGGGGGAAGGTAGTAGGAGAGTGGGGTCTGTTCGATAATCTTTCCGATCAATTCCTGCCGTTTAAGGTGAAAATTTTGCAAAAACTGGCTATTTACATAGCTGATGGTATGTTCCCTGTCCAGGACCAGAATTAGTTCTGATGAAAGGCTCATCAGGTTGGATAACGGGACCCTCTGGGTTAGTGAAAATACTTTTGCACGCCCATACGTCCTCATATCGGCCTGGCCGGAGATCAGGAGCGTATTTAAATATTTAGCTGTGGATGTCCTGTTTAACGGTAAAAGGCGGGATATTTCTTCGATAGTCATCCCTTTCGGGTGCTCCTTCAGGAGGTCCCGTATACGAGCTACTTCATTTTCCATCTGAATCAATGCATGACACCTGCATAATCATCTGATATAATGCTTTATCGGCTTACAGTGATAGTTGTTATTATCACTATAATATATGTTGTTCCGTTACCTGCCGAATGCTTTAGTACTATCCATCTGATATCTTAATAAGAAGAATTAACATAAGAGGCTCTGAATGAAGGCTGAACCGGGTACATCTGCACGGTCGGGATCTTCCCCGACTATCGGGCTGTTCGCTACGGAAGATGGTATCCGGACTGTTGAGTCACCAGTCCGGAGCAAAATCCTCGCGGTCCTTGGTGGGCGGGAGTTGTCGTTCCAGGAGATAGTCCTGTCTACACAAAAAGCCAAGTCTACGGTCTCTGCACACCTGAGGGCATTATTGAAAGAGGGGATTATTGGTGAGAAACCAGACCTGGCGGACTCGAGGAGGAAGATATTTTACATCCGGTCCCGGTTCCTCGGGGAGATATCCCCCGATACTACATGCAAGGATGATGATCCCGGGCATATGGTGGCCGCATTCCTCGAGGGTAGTGATCCATCCACCTTTTACAAAATGATGTTCCGGACGATCAGGGTTTCCCTGATGTCAAAAGGGATCAATATTGACCCGATCCTCAGGGAAGCCGGGTTCCGCATGGGGCAGGGACTGTATGCAGCAATTGCAAGCCCTGACCTTTCTGTCCTGCTCGACAAAACGGTGAAGTTCTGGAAAGAGCATAACCTTGGCCAGATCGTAGTAGAGAACCGCTCTCCCGTGACACTGATCGTATATGATTGTTTTGAGTGCGATGACCTGCCCTACCTGGGACGGCCGGCATGTGCATTTGACGCCGGAATTCTTGAAGCAATTTTTTCCGGCCATTTTAAGGCAGACCACATGGCAACGGAGCTCCGTTGTTATGCCATGGGGGATGACCACTGTAAATTTGTCATCCGTCCCGTGGGCGAACTAACGTAACTATTGTCAATCGAATTATTGGACCTTACAACCGATCATCTTTTTTCCCTTCACGCGGATCAAAAGGTTGTTCCGAACCGGACATTGTGCTACAACAATGGGGCTCCTCAATCGTTTGTGGTAAGTTGTGCTACAACATAGTAATATATAGGATGAGATGGAACACAATGTAGGAGTGCTGTAGGCGTTGGTTGAGACACCGAATGATACCATCCGTGTCAGGGTGGGTGAAGAACTCAAGCAGAAGATCCAGGCTCTCGTTGATAGCGGGGAGTATGAGGATATCAGTGCATTTGTAAGGGATGCGATAAGGGAACATATGAACCCCAACAGGGCAATCGAACGGACAAAACGTCATATCATCTACCTCGTGGAAAATGATATCGACATTCAGGAAGCCCTTGGCCTTGCGAAGGGGTACCGGTAAGTGGCAACTCAACCCTAAATTTGATAGGTCCTGACATATTTATGAATACTGGCCTTTGCCTGGATCTTTGCCACGCCAGATACGAACCGTCGACCACCGGTTGTCATGGGATATTGGCCTGAAAATCTCCCTGTTTTTGATAGTAGATCTGTGAACGTAGTCATTATAGGAGTTTTTTGAACAACGCGCTGAAATCATGTACGCCTCTCCTATTGATCCTCCCTGCCCAATCAAAAATGATGAAAATTGATGATGATGTTCTCATAGATCCGAATTTGGTCGATTTGGTGGTTAAATTATGCCTTAAAAGATCAACCTGTTCGAAGGTAACGGTATGGATGTTGTTGAAGCGGGAGAAAAATACCTCGAATAACATTACATAATTGTCTGACATGGTTATGGAATAATATCGAAGGAAAACTCTTCGGTATCAAAAAATTCATAGAAAAACAGAATGGGCTCGGCCGGATTCGAACCGGCGACCTCCGCCGTGTAAGGGCGACGTCATAACCGACTAGACCACGGGCCCTGAACTGACTTACTAGTTTTGACCCGTCTGGTATTAAGATTGTTGATTAGTTCTGGGAAAAAAGTGAAACCGGCCGGATTCTGCCGGGTCTGCCAGGGATATTTCCATGTAACAAATCTATCCAACCAGCGACCCATACATTCAGGCTGATTTTTCAAATATTGCCGTGATTTCACACCTCTGGTAATCCTGTCCTTTAATTCGCATTACCCATCGGTGTTCGTCAATGAACTTACATTTGAAGGCGATGAATAGCCGGGAAACCTCATCTCCGGTGAAATAATGGGTAAATGAGCCTGTACCCCGGTGGAATGTACCCGGTTCTGTCATCTGCCCCTTACCACAACGGAAATCATCAACCCCGAAATCCCTGAATACAATCTGTCCACCCGGTTTCAGCACGCGAAACACTTCCCTGGCCAACTGAGACCGTCCGGGTCCTGTCAGGTGACCGGCCACATGCAGTGAAAATACTGCATCGACAACCGCATCCCTTAATGGAAGAGAAATGGCATTACCGACAACAAAATGGACCCGCCCGGGATCACGGACAACCGGCCGGCAGAGTTGAAGTGCCGTTATGGAACAGTCCATTGCCGTGATATCCCAGCCCTTTTCAATCATCCCCGGGAGATTTTTTCCATTCCCACAACCGAGCTCCAGAACTCCTGAACCTTCGGGAAGCGCTGGCAGCGGTGCAGGGTTGCCACCCCACAACAGCCCCCTCGTCCGATAATCAGAGTCCCATACCTCCAGGAGCCGGTTGTCAGGGAATATCATGGGAGGAATTTTGCACCTGGTACCATAAATACTACCGGAACCGGGAGTGAAAAAAGAAAAGAATAGATCAGAGCAGCCCGAAGGATTTCAGGGTTACCTCAGGGTTAACCTTGCCGACATGGTACATGATACCGTCGGTAAGCTCGTTAATGATAACCTCTGCGGGTGAGAACAATGATGTATCAATCTGGTAGAAGTCGAACTTCGCTTCCTTGAACGTCTCATAGAACGGCTTACCATAACCCTTCGACTTGTTGGACGGGATCTTCTCCAGGTAGTCCTTGATTTCAGGTGCCTTCATGGTGAGCATGATCTGTCCGTGGTAGATGGTTGCATCGTTGGTGGTTCCCATTGCCTGTGTGGCATCCTTTTTTACTGGTGGGAGGGGGGCCGAACCCATTCCTGCTGTAATCTTCCTTGTGTCAAAACCAAGCTCGTTCAGTTTGTATATTGCGGTCTCAACACAACGCCCCGCGACCTGGACTGATCCAACGAGTGATGCTGTTGGTGCGACTACCGCGCTTACATTCGCCACATCGACACCGCATTCCTCTGCTATCTTTTCCATTACTGCCCCATTCGGAAGATGATCGCTTTCGAGTGCAATAACTGCAGATTCATATTCGTCCTGGTAATCAATGACCTCAAATGTGTGTTTGGGTTTCAATGCAAGGGCCCGTGCCGGACCGCTTCCCATGGCGAAGTAGTTGTTGTGCTTAATGGTCCACCCTGCCTTTTGAGACCCGAGGCATGCAATCGAGGGGAAATCTGTAAAAACATCAATAAACGGGACCGGGAATTCATTGACTTTTCCCATCCTGAAATTGACCTCTCCAAGACCACCCATGCAGATCTCGGTAAATGCACGGCCTGCGGCGTATCCGCCGCGGGTGCTGACCCCGCAGTCTACAATCCTCGCACCATTATCGAGTTCATGATACGCAACGTTATATTGTTCTGGTTCATCCGCTAAATAATCAAAAATTTCGAGCGCAAATTCGTTCACACTGAGCACGTGAAGTCCCCCTGTACCATAAAAAATGGTTGCGTAATAGATAAGATTTGTTAAAATGATCTGGTTCAGACGAGGTATTCGATGACTTTTACCGGGTCATAGCGGAGACTGATCACGCGTGTCCTCCCCTTCTCCCCGGTGCCGCTGCGATACTCTAAGTCAATCAGCCTCATCAGGTCAAACTTTTTCACCATTTCGTAGAACCTGGTATAGCTGATCTCGGTTGACTCCCTTATTGTTTTATAAACCTCCCCTGCGCCCATGTCTTTTTTGTCTTTTGCAAGTTCTGCAAGTTTCTTTATGATCTCCCGCTCCTCTGCCTTCAGGGATTTGAGTGAAAATGAGAGGTGGAGGTACTGGGACATCAGGTAGGCCCCGCATATATCCTCGCGTTCTATTGTACGCTTCGCTTTCCGCTCGGCGCTGAGTGCGGCACGCTTCAGGAGGTCTATCCCGACCCGCAGGTCCCCGCCTTTCAGTGTCTGGGTTACAACGAGGTCCACCATCTCGGCACTGATGGCGCCCGGGTAGAACCCCTGCAGTACCCTCTCGCCGATGATGGTCCGGACTTCTTCTTCGGAATATGGTGGAAAATAGATGTCAGTCGGACAGAGCACGGAAGACACACGGGCATCTATGGACCGTGAGAGGTCGACGGCCATATCGGACAGGATCAGGATTACCCCGATCCGTGTCCCCTCGAAGGACTCGTATGAACGGAGTAACGGGTAAAGGACGTTATTAATCTCGTTTTCATACAGGAGGTAGTTTGCATCGTCAAGGCAGATTAGAAGGACAATTTCGTCCTTCATTATCATCCGGGCAATTGCATCAAAAATTGTCTTGAAGGATGTCCCGGAAGGCGGTGGCAGGTGACCGGTAAGTTTCCGGTAGATCTGTGAAAAAATTGCAAATTTTGTATTATCTATCTGGCAGTTGATATAGACCGGCAGGACTTTTTTTGTTGTGGTTGTAATCTCTTCGAAGAGTTTTTTTACGCAGGTCGTTTTACCCGTCCCAGGGAGCCCGCGGCAGACGGTATTAAGTGGCCGGCCCCCACGGAGTGCCGGCCTGATCTGGAATGCGAGTTCAGTAATCTGGTCATCACGGTAACTAAACTGCTCTGGCACATAATCAATCTCAAAGACCTCAGGGTCCCGGAAGAGAGTCTCATCCCACATGAGCAGATCCTTTTTCATCCTACAACCTTCTCCTGCACGTTATATAACTCCTTTTTTGCATATGAGTCCTGCACCATATACCCCTGACGGTGTCCTGACATGGTTAAACCACGATGATGTTGTATGTTCCTGAATAATTTCAAAAATATGGTGTGATTTTTCTGAAATGTCATGTCCTGCCAAGGATCAATTCTCCGGTGAGCGTTGCAGACGCCAAAATCACCTGGTGGCAACAAATACGATACCCTGCAATCTGGCTGGAACAATTGAAAATATCAGCTGATATGAAAAACTCCCGGCAGACCATTCTGGAAAACCACTTTTTCATGGTCATCTATGAGCCAAAGGCTCATAGCACGCTTTGTTGAAACACACATGAACGTCCCGCCCAAAGATATTTCAACAGAGTCATACTATCCAAAGGGGTGAAAAAGTGGGGTCTCTAATGTTTCTGCCTGATCTTTATCTGCTCTTCAGGTGTCAGCTGGTTGTACGCACGGAGTAAAAACTCATCAAAGGTCTCATCTCTAATATTATCATCCCGGGTCTCCCGGAGCTGCGTCTCCTTATAATTTTCCATCTTCCCCCCCCAGTAATCGCAAACGATCAGGGCCGTTCACATTATAACATCGGGCTTGATCACCCGGCCAGTATTTCCATATATCTTCACATGACTAAAAAGAATTTTGATTTGGTCTCTGCGAATTTGACTGTTAAAAAAATAGTGCTATTATTTCAAAGCATTTGGGGTGTTAATTTTGATATTTGGCGATATTATTGCCGTATATGTTATCAGGGTAAGCCGGATATTTAAGTCCTGGGTGGATGATTGAATATGTTGTAAGCCCATAGATTCCAACTTGGTCATTTGGTTTATAGATCTTGGTATTCCACCCCGTGTTATGCCAATCTGGATCTCGCGACGATGTCCTTATAATCGGGTGGTATGGGTGCGCTGTTACAGCAGGCGTGATCCTATCCGATGTACAACCAAAAAACAGGGGAATAATTTGATGGTGTATGACCCCAAACACCCCCCCGGCACGGATATGATCTATCGGGAATCAGCCTGGTACCACCGGGGAAGAGATTAATTAGGAATGAATGAAGGTGCATTCATAATGAACCGTTAGCTTGGCTTCACCGCAGTTATTGTAGTGCTGGTGCTAGCACTGGCCCTTCTCGCTACACCGGTTGCAGCAGCAACTGTGACCCCGTCATACAACCTGAACCCAGTCACGAAGCACGTATATCCGGGAACAATAATGTCGGGCAGGCCATCTGTGGGTATCATAATCAATGCCCGTTCTTTTGGTCTTTCCACCTCTGTATCTCCTGGTTCTGCATTTTACTCTGACCACTTGATCACTCCTCCTGGTGGTTACCCGGTCTTCGACAAACCTTTTTAGGTTTGATAATATCCGGATCCTTACTACGTCTATTCCTGACTTTTTCAACGTTAGTCATACGATATTCCCTGGACCGGGAACTCTTGCGGTAGTGTAATTCTACCGGTCTATGCGTGAACTGTGTTATTCCTGCCAAACGGTAACCACGAAAATACCATGAAGTGAAAAAAAATACGAATAAGTGTTGAGAATGACGTGGCCATTTTATTCGCGCTCATCTTTCAGCGCTGGCGGGTTCCATAAGGACTCATGGCGGTACCTGAAGGTATAAAAACGTATGAATAGACTAATGTTTACAATGAATCGTCATCTCCTCTTGACCGTAGTCATCGGAGTGCTTGTGCTAGCACTGGCTCTTCTCGCAACACCGGTTGCAGCAGCAACCATGAACCCGTCATACTCCTTGAATCCGGTTACTAAGGACGTATATCAGGAACAAATAACGTCGGGCAGGCCATCTGTGGATGTAATTATCAATGCCCGTTATCTTCGGGGTCCAACCTATTTAGCACCCGGCCGTTCGTTTGGTCGTGCTTGCTTCCTATGATGAATCAGCTAGTGGTGGTTGCGGATAACATTTATAGGGCACATAATAGAGGCCCCTAATCCGGAACCCCTGAGTTTTTGTAGGACATTCCAGGGATATTCTCTGGGCTGCATTTTTAATGGCTTTGTATGCCATGGTTGGTTTGGTACTATCGATCGTCTTAAGGGTGATTTTTTCCGGGTGTTTGGGGTTATACCGTGAATTCTACCCGTTATTGACAAGCCTTTGTGTGAACAACCCGGGAACTCCTACAGGTTCACGGTGATAATCAACGTGCCATACCCGATGAAGGACGGGATCTACAAGCTAATGTTCAGGCTCTCGAATACGGTCCAGACAAAATCCGGACCAATCAAGATGCTATTCGGAGACCTCCCGGAGGCTACCGTAAACCTGGGTACTCTGGCGGTTACGTCGTCAGGATTCAAGATTGGTGTCAAACCCGTTAGAACACCAACAACACATTCCGGTGGTGCAACAGTCTCTTCAGCCAGGCAGTTCAAAACAACAATGCCTGTTACTGTGGTAAAAAAACCTGCGTTATCAAGTCTACCAAGAATGAATCAGTAGTCATGTTATGAATGAAAATAAAGATAAAGGCACAACATTCTCCTGATATTATGATGAAGAAACGTTAAGGCCGGTCCCCCTGCCTCATTCCCCCAAATATTTCTCCCGGTCATTCAGGAAATCGCGATAGACCAGGTAATACTCTGTATCCTCATACCGGACCTCCTGGATTGGGCTGGTATCGAAACTGTAAATCACCGCATCCGGAAATGCGAGAAGGATTGGGGAGTGGGTGGCGATGATAAATTGCACATCTCCCCGCATGATGAACTGCCGCAGGAGCCGCAGCAGGCTCGAGCTGCTTTTTGGGCGACAGAGCGTTCTCCGGTTCATCCATCAGGTAGAGCCCTTTTCTCCTGAAGCGGTTCTCAAAGAACGTCATGTGCGACTGGCCATGGGATTTGACAAGAAGAGAACTGTTACCGAAATATTTCAGGCAGCCTGGGTCGGCCGCACCCCATGCATCAAGGATCTCGGAGAAATGGTGGAATTCTTCCGAGGCAAAGAAGGAGCCTGGGACTTTTTCGTCAATCCATTCGATCCGGAGAGACTGGTACAACAGGTCTTCGTACGGGTTGTGACGATCAATCCTGCCCTCATGCTCTCCCCATATATGAATGCCGGCGCTGTGGGCGATTGCCCTGAGCAGCGTTGACTTGCCGGTACCGTTTTCACCGATGAAGAACGTGATGGGCCGGTTGAACTGCAATATATCGGTCTTTTTGAAGATCTCAAGGTTAAACGGGTAAAAATCCCCCGTCGGGAATGTGTCATGGAGAACATGGAGCGACCGGATATGCATGATCCTGTTTTTTTCATACCGCGGGATATACCTTTCATACGGTGGTTCCTGTTACCCGGTACATCCCCTCCTGCCCGCTCTTCCTGTGACTATTCCGAGGTATTACCTATTCTGCTGAATTCCTGAAAACACCAAAGTCTTATACGCATTGGCATGAATAGATCTCTGTTGAATTATATCAATCCAAATTGAAATAATAATGCTAAAAGCAGCATAAAAAACAAAAATCAGGCAATAATTGGGATATTTTATGCATGGCAAATGATGAAAGTTACCCCCACTGATTCGTGATGATGCAGGGGCCTGATGCCACGTTAACCAGAAAATCATGAAAAGAGCAGGGATAGAAGATCAATGGCATCAATAGTGCCATAAACGCCTGACTGGGCCTCCCGCTCGGAATATCGCCCGGTATTGTCCTTTTTTAGTCCCCTGACTGCAAATGGTACAGGTTCGCGTGTATGGGTCTTTAACCTGATTGGGGTCGGGTGGTCGGGTAATATGGCAATGACCCCGGGAAATTCTTCCATAATTATCCCTAGCATTTCATCGACCCGTTCGATTGCCGTTACTTTCTCCTCGATACTGCCAAGGTGACCTGCCTCGTCCGGTGCCTCCACGTGGAGATAGAGAAAATCAAGATGTCTGAGCGCCTCAATTGCGTATCTGGCTTTTGCGTGGTAATCTGTATCGAGGTACCCGGTTGCCCCCGGCACCCGGATTACTTCCATCCCGGCACACCTGGCGATCCCGTTCAGGAGGTCAACAGCCGAGATCATCCCGCCGGTTTTACCGTACTTATCCTGGAACAATGGCAGGGCAGGTCTTTTTCCCCCACTCCATGGCCATATCTGTGTTGCCGGAGTTTTTCCCGCGGAAATTCGTACCCTGTTTACCGGGTGGGTGCTAAAAACCCTGGTGCTCTCATCAATGCAGCGCCTGAGAATATCCGCGTCCCCGCCTTGCGGAAGATAGGGGCTGATATCCTGCCCGACAATGTCGTGAGGTGGCGTGGTCTCCGACCCTTTTCCATGACTGATCACAAGGAGGTTCCTGTAGCTGATCCCCTCCTTGAGGAATACATCCGGTACCTTTTCACCCAGTGCCTCCAGCAGATCGCGGCTCTCCCTCGTTGAGATATGCCCGGCAGAAAAATCTGCCATCTGTCCATCAACCACGGTTGAGATATTGCAGCGGTACGCAACATCATCATCCCTGAGCGGGATCCCCATGCTCATCGCTTCGAGAGGGCCACGGCCGGTATAATACCGCCTTGGATCGTAGCCCAGCACTGAAAGGTTCGCGATATCGCTGCCGGGCTCAAAGCCTTCCGGTATGGTACGGAGCATGCCCGACGCCCCCTCCCGTGCAATCATGTCCATATTCGGTGTATCCGCATATTCGAGCGGTGTCATACCGCTGAGTCCGGCCAGCGGTTCATCGGCCATGCCATCCCCAAGGACGAGTAAATACTTCATATCGCTAAAACACCTGATTTCCTATACTTTTTTCCCAAGCATTGCCCTTACAGCAAGTTCTACACTTTCAAGAGATCCGACATCAGGCTGCCAGCCGAGTG
The DNA here is from genome assembly GCA_963758915.1 of uncultured Methanomicrobiales archaeon. GTDB lineage: Archaea > Halobacteriota > Methanomicrobia > Methanomicrobiales > Methanospirillaceae > CAIKOD01. The sequence continues at coordinate 125,811 of CAVWXH010000003.1, read as the reverse complement.
CTTTCAGTTTTGCTACCCCCAGCTGCATCCGGGGGACATCGCCAACCCATCCCCGTTCACCACCGGTAAAATGGTATTGCACCTGAGAAAGGCCCATTTCACGCACGATGATGTCAGCAATGGTCACAACGTCAATCCAGTCCTCGGAACCGATATTGAAAATATTGAACCGGTCGTCAGACATTTCAGCAGCAAACAGCATCGCCCTGATGCATGCCCTCACTTCCAGGTATGATTTGGTCTGCCTGCCATCACCAAGGATCTCGAGTTCCCCGGGCCGGTCCTTTAGTTTTTTAATAAAATCCGTGATTACACCGTGGTTGCTCCGCTCCCCAATGATATTTGCAAACCGGTAGACCCATCCTTTCATGCCAAACCCGTGGCAGTATGCGGAGATAAGGGCCTCACAGGCGAGCTTGCTTGCCCCGTACACAGAGACCGGTTCAAGCGGGTTATAGGACTCGGGTGTTGGTATGACGGCAGCATCGCCGTATACCGTTGAGGTAGAAGTGAATACAACCTCCGGCACTCCATGGGCACGCATCGCTTCGAGCACACGGTAGGTGGCAAGGATATTATTGTGTACCTGGCTGTCGGGTGTCAGCGATCCCTGCCGTACATCCGGGTCTGCAGCGAGGTGGTACACTCTTTTCACCCCGGCCAGTGCTTCCTGCCACCCGTCACGCAGGAGGTCTGCCTGGACAAGTGTTACCTGGCCTGCCTCAATATGACCTTCAATATTCCGGCGATCACCGTTCACCAGCGAATCGATAACAACCACGCGATCGCCCCTGGCGACCAGGGCGTCCACGAGGTGTGAACCGATGAACCCGGCCCCGCCCGTAACGACACACAACATCATAACATAATAGGGAGCCTAATGCCTATAGGATTACTGCTATGTATATCGGGATCGACCATGGTACGACCGCAATGAGGTTTGCCGGTGACGGCTGCGAGTTTAAGATCTCAAGAAAGGATGCCACCAGTTTTGTTTATACCGATCTCGACCATCTCTGCCCCATGGAGGAGATCGAAGGAATTGCAATAAGCTATTCAATGGGGGATAATTTTTCCAGCATCACCCCGGTGTCAAAAATAAAAGACCGGGGTGTTGTAAGCCGCGAGGGCGCAGGTGAACATATCGGCGGGGGGACCCGGGTCTTTGATGAGATCAGGCGCAGTAGTCTTCCGGCAGTAGCCGTACCAGGTCTCCACCGCGGCTCACCGACAGATATCAGGTTCAAGGCGTATTCACACCAGGCGAGCCCCGAAAAGATTGGAATTGCCTATTATGTGGTGGGTGTCCTGGGCCCGGATGTTGTTGTCTCTGATGTGAGCTCCAACACGGTCACCCTGCTCGTCAAGGACGGGCGGCTGACCGGGGCTTTTGATGCCTGTATATTCGCCCCGGGGATGCAGCACGGGGCCCTTGACGTCGATGCGATACGGAGGATCGACCGTGGTGAGGCGGGTGCGAATGAATCCTTCCTGCGTGCAGGCGCTGCATTCACCATGCCAGCTGAAGAGCGTGAACTGACCATTGCGATGTTTTCTGCAATGGAATGTGCTGCACTCCTCCTTCTCAACCCGTGCGCGAAGGTAGCGCTCGCCGGTAGTCTTGCACCCGTTATAGGGCCTGAGGTGGGCAATCTGCTGAACCGGCCGGTTACGGTGTATGATGAATGGTGCGCGTCCCGTGGACTTGCGAAGATAGCAAAAGACGTCTTTTCCGGCAGCCGATCAATTCTCGGTATCGATGTAGATCTGTAGATTTATATTGATTAATCATGTAAGATTATGTGGGATTTTCTTTGAGAGAGCTGCGTATTCATGGCAGGGGTGGACAGGGCTCGGTCACTGCCGCCGAACTGATTGCAGTTGCTGCATTTGAAGGGGGCGTGTATGCCCAGGCGTTCCCCGCATTCGGGGTAGAACGTCGTGGCGCACCGGTCCAGGCATTCGTGCGGTTCAATGATCACACGATCAGGCTGCGGAGCCAGGTATATGAACCTGATTACATTATCGTGCAGGACAGCACGCTGATCAGGGATGTCAATGTCTTTTTGGGAGTTAAGCCCGGGGGCGTTGTGATTGTTAATTCGGGGAAAAAGGTCGATGCCAGTGTACCCGCCGGGGTAAAGCTGATCACGATTGACGCGACTTCAATTGCACTTGAGGTACTCGGCCTCCCTATTACCAATACAACGCTGATGGGTGCATTTGCTGCAGCGACAGGGGAAATAAAGTTTTCAGCCCTGGAAAATGCACTCCGGCACCGGTTCAAGGGTGAACTTGCAGACAAAAATATCATGGCCGCAAAGAAGGCATACGAGATCGTGAAAGGGGGTGCCTGAATGGCGCTGGGATTAGGCTGTTCTTCCCGCCCGGGGAAGGCACCGAATAATAAAACAGGCTCATGGCGTGTTTTCAAGCCGAAATTCGACCACGATAAATGCACAAAATGCGGGATGTGCAAAACCATCTGCCCCGAAGGCTGTATCGAGGAATCAGAGGATGAATTTTTCATCCCCAACGAGTCCTACTGCAAAGGTTGCGGCCTTTGTGCAGAGGAATGCCCGTCAGATGCGATCACCATGGAACAGGAGGAGAAGTAGATGCTCGAGATCACAGAAGGCTCACATGCGGTTGCCAAAGCGGTGAAAATGTCCCGCCCGCAGGTGATTGCAGCCTACCCGATTACCCCTCAGACTCATATTGTCGAAACACTGGCAGATATGGTTGCAGACTGCGAACTGGACGCGGAATATATTACGGTCGAGAGCGAGTTTTCAGCGCTCTCTGCCTGCCTTGGAGCAAGTGCGGCAGGATCGAGGACCTATTCGGCGACTACCTCACAGGGCCTTGCCCTGATGTTTGAGGTCTGTTTCAACGTATCCGGAATGCGTCTTCCCGTTGTGATGACCATTGCAAACCGCGCACTCGGCGCACCGCTTTCTATCTGGAACGATCAGCAGGACTCGATTGCCCTTCGTGACTGCGGGTGGCTCCAGTTCTACGCGGAGGACAACCAGGAGGCGACCGAACTCCACTATATCGCTTACCGGGTCGCGGAAAACCCGGAAGTCCTGTTACCGGCATTTGTCTGCTTTGACGGGTTTATCCTCTCCCACACGTATGAACCGGTTGATATGCTCTCCCAGGAGGACGTAGACAGATTCCTGCCACCATATAAACCCGCCCAGAAGCTTGACGCGGCTGATCCTATCAGTTTCGGCATGTATGCAACACCGGAATATTACCTCGAGTTCAGGTACGAACACGACCAGGCGATGAAGCGTGCGAAAAATGCTATTCATAAGGCAGGAAAGGAATTCGGGGAGATGTTTGGCAGGGATTATTCGGCGCTGGTCGAAAGCTACCGGCTTGAAGATGCAGACACTGCCATCATCGCGATGGGTTCCCTCTGCGGGACTGTCAAGGACGCTATCGACGAGATGCGGACAGCGGGTAAAAAGGTCGGCCTCCTGAAAATCAGGTGCTTCAGGCCTTTTCCTGCAGAAGAGATAAGAGCCGCCCTGTCCCATGTCAAAAGAGTTGCCGTTCTTGATAAGAATATCTCCATTGGTGCAAAGGGGGCCGTTGCAATAGAAGTAAAAGATGCACTGTATGGAAAGACCATACCTGTACTGGGCTATATCCTTGGTCTTGGAGGACGTGATGTCAGGATATCAGATGTCAAAAATATTGTCTCACTTGCTGAATCCGGTAAAGGGGACCAGTTTTACGGGCTTCGCACGGAGGTGCTCTGATGGCCGAGACCTGTGAGCTGTTCGACTGTGGTCACCGGGCATGTGGCGGTTGTGGTGCAGCGCTCGTCTCGAGGCTGATCCTCAAGGCGACCGGAAAGGATGCGATTATCGTATCGGCAACCGGTTGCATGGAAGTTTTTTCAACCCCGTATCCTGAAACGGCGTGGAAAGTTCCATGGATCCACTCCCTCTTTGAGAACAATTCTGCGGTCGCATCAGGGATTTGCGCATCGCTGAAGAAACAGGGGAGAACAGAGAAAGTAGTTGCAATCGGGGGCGATGGTTCGACCTTCGATATCGGGATGCTCTGCCTGAGTGGAGCATTTGAACGTGGCCATGATTTCACCTACATCTGCTACGATAACGAGGCATACATGAACACCGGTATCCAGCGGTCAGGGGCAACACCCTATGATGCGAGTACAACAACGAGCCCTGCCGGTAAGTGTTCGATGGGGAATGCCAGGCAGAAAAAGGACCTCCCACAGATCCTTGCAGCCCACGGTGCCCCGTATGTCGCGACGGCTTCAATTGCGTATCCCTCCGATGTAGTCAAGAAAATCGAGAAGGCAATAAATACGCCGGGCCCGTGTTACGTGCAGATCCACGCACCCTGCTGTACCGGATGGGGATTCGAGGGTGAAAAAACCCTTGCAATTGGAAAACTTGCAATTGAGACCGGGCTCTGGGTGAATTTCGAGATGGAGGACGGGATGGTCACACGTGTCAAGAAAGTGGTCCGGAAACCCGTTGAGAACTACTTAAAAGAGCAGAAGCGCTTCCGTCACCTGTTCAAACCAAAGGTAAATACCGAAGAGATCGCAAAAATCCAGGCGATTGCCGATAAAAATGCAGAAAAATATGGTACCGACCTGAAATTAAAAAATAAACCTGACCCTGCAGCACCGTAGGTTGGCGGGAAGGGACGTTTCATTTTTTTCATTTTTTCAGGTTGGGAAAAACTCCGGTAACAATCAAAAAGGCCATCCGTTTCATGCTCATTTATGAGCCGAGGGGCTAATTGCACGCTCTGTTGCCATCTTTAAATATGTTGATTTTGATTTGGTTTATTCTGAAATTCAATTACGCCTCCGGGGCTTCGCCCCGCCGCTTTGGCGACACCGGTAGGGTGAGGGACCGTTATTTGTAATGTCTGATTTATTCAGAAACCCTTGTGGTGAACCCTGCCCAAAGGATACCTTTACGGGGGTGTAACAGAGAAGGGGGGACCCCAAGATTTCTACGCTTCCGCTTTTTCTCTCATCATGCAGGATGTCAACAGAGTCTGCTGTTGAGATCTTATGAATTTTTTAGTTGGGGGTTCAATATCGGATATCCTGGCATCTGATGTAAAAAAGCATAGATTAAAACGGATTAATGGATTTTAACCATTCTTTCGCACGAATCCGAAGGTAACGGGATCCAGCCTGTTCCATCATTTCTGTTTCCTTCTCATCGTGATGAGGAACGGTGTCAGGAGGACGAATGCGATGATGAACCAGAAATTTGCAAACATGTAAAGTAAAGACTCCCTGCTCTGGTCATAAAATCGCAGTTCCACTGATCTTACACCGGTCCAGTTCACATTCACAGATGTATTATTTATCGCTGTAATCTCTCCGCCGGGACTCACAACGCCGAGGAACTGGTTCCGTACATCAAGCCCCCATGGCAGGATTACGCTTACATTGTAGGGCTTTTCGTACGAGGTGATAATATGGTTTTCCCGTACCGGTCCCTGGTAGGAGATCGTGTAATTCCCTTCCGGGTACGAAATCCCCGAATCACCGGAGAGGTTGTAGGTGCAGGGGGAACATTCCCCGCTAAGTGAGATGTTGGTCACCTTCACAGGCAGGCGTTCTCCCATCGCCCCGGTCTCGTAAAACTGGTAACCCGTGCTCTTCTCCACCTGGACTGTCCCATTGTAGGCCGTCCCGTTAGGAAGGACCCGGTACTCTATGGAAAGGCCCTGTACCGGTGCCACAATGGCCACTGCCAGCAGGCTTACAATCGCAAGGCAGAGCAGAGAGACGCAAGGTCCGCGTCTATCTCGATAGGGGGCTCGCATTGTTTTATCACCGTTTCCGGGTCTTTTAAGAGGTGACCTGTAACCACGCAGACAATTCGTTCGTTCCGGTCAATAACGCCGTCCTCTACAAGGCGACGGACCCCGGCCACCGATGCTGCCGATGCAGGTTCGACACCAATCCCCTCCATCCGGGCGAGGTCGCGCTGCATTTTGAGGATCTCCGCGTCGGTGACAGCTATAGCAGTCCCGCCAGTTTTCCGTATTGCTGTCAGGGCTTTCTCTGCATTGACCGGTGCGCCGATACGGATGGCAGTGGCCACGGTCTCCGGGTTCTTTTCAGGGACCACTTCAGGAAGGTTGTTTTGTATGGCATCGACCACGGGTGCGGAGCCCGCTGCCTGGATACCGGTCATCATGGGGAGGCGGTCGATGAAACCAAGTTCAATAAGCTCGTTGAGTCCTTTATGGACTGCCGATATATTTCCTGCATTTCCGACAGGCAGTACAATCCGGTCTGGTACGCCGCCAAGCTGGTCAATCGCTTCAAAACCGATTGTTTTCTGGCCTTCCAGCCGGTACGGGTTGACAGAGTTCAGCAGGTAGAGTCCATGAGACAGGCAGAGGTCGTGGACCATCTCAAGTGCCTTGTCAAAATTCCCCCGGACTGAGATCACGTTGGCGCCGTGCATCAGGGCCTGTGCAATTTTTCCAAGGGCTACCTTCCCGGCAGGGAGGAGCACGACTGCCGGGATGCCGGCTTTTGCCGCGTATACGGCAAGGCTCGCCGAAGTATTCCCCGTGCTTGCGCAGGCAACATGGGTCTTTTTGAGCTGCAGTGCCATGGAGACACCGACCGTCATCCCCCGGTCCTTAAACGAGCCGGACGGGTTCATGCCTTCATGTTTTGCATAGAGCTCGGGGAGCCCGAGCTCCTTGCCGATTGTCTTTAAATGGTAGAGCGGGGTCCCACCCTCATACAGCGTGACCGGGTCGATTGTTACCGGAAGGATCTCACGGTAACGCCAGACCGAGAGCGGCCGCTTGTTCCATTCTGATCTCGAAACTGGAATATTGTCAAGGTCATACTGTACTGCGAGCAGGTGACCGCACCGCCGGCAGTTATAGATGATCTCGTCGGGTGCATAGGTCTCTTTGCAATGGACGCACACGAGACGGTACATATACAGAAATGGGTCTTCCGGGTAGATATAGGCAAGGTTCTCCGCAGTCCCTTAACAGCCGGAATGCGTTTATCTGGCGGTTTTTATAGTGCTCCTGCATTACGAAGCCGAAGTTTTTCACCCTGCATGGACGGTACCAGGCAGCCGACAAATGCTGCTATAAAAACCAGGAGGACGATTACAGCGAAACACTGTCTGCCAGCCATCTGTCTGATCTCAAGCGTCCCTGGGAGTAGCACCTGCGACCTGCCTGCCCGACGATTACGGGTTATCTCCTCGACCGAAGTACCCGTCAATCCATTCCATAAGATCGTCCCTGACAGCCCGGAACCTGCCTAGTATTTCTTCCTCATTTCCGTAATAAGGCCCCGGGTCTGCAAATGGTCTGTGGATACAGGTTGTTGCTTCCGGAAGCTCCAGATCATCATTGGGGTATTCTGTTAGGATTACAATATACCCGAATGTTTCATCACTGAATTCCCTATAGGTCTTTGAATAGTGTGTCCCCGTGTCAACCCCGATCTCCGCCATAACACGGACCGTGATTGGGTTTAGGGAACTGGTACGAAACCCTGCGCTCCTGGCATCATAGCGGTCACCATACCGTGTATTAAGGTACCCTTCGGCCATCTGGGACCTCCCTGCGTTCCGGGAACAGATAAAAAGGACCTTAATCCTCTCCGTTTTCACACAGGGCCCCCCCTCGTGGCGGTCTTATATACCGTCATTCTTTTTTGCTGCCCTTGCCATGTCGTGATAGAGCCCGGTCTGCCGGTCCTCCTCTACATGCATTGCCTGGCGGGCATGTCTGATTGCGTCAGGATCGAGGTCTGTGAAGGTAATTCCCTCACAGTCAGGTGCCCGGCTGATGATGGTCCCCAGCGGTCCGGCAACAATCGATTCTCCTGAATACCGGTCAACAGGGGTGATCCCGATCGTATTAATTCCGGCAACAAATATCTGGTTTTCCATGGCCCGGGTCCTGATGAAGAGCTCCCACGCGTCCATCCGTGAGGCCGGCCAGGCTGACGGTACAAGCATACATTCTGCCCCGGCCGCCGCATAGACATGGAATAACGGGGAGAACCGGAGATCATAACAGATTGCCACCCCGAAGGTCATACCCCCGAGATGGAACATTGCAACGTTCTCTCCCGGGTGGTAACCTGCCCCTTCCATGAGGGGTGAAAACAGGTGGACTTTCCGGTAACTGGTCATGAGCGTCCCATCTCTACCTGCAACGATACAGGCATTGAATAACTTGCCCTTCTCCTGCAGGCGGAGTGAGCCAAGCACTGCGATATCATGCTTTTTTGCATACCCTGACAGCGTATGAAAAATCTCACCATCAGCCGGTTGTGCATTGGATACAGAGCCCGGGTCCCAGCCTGTCGCGAACTGTTCAGGGAAACAGATAATTGATGCACCATCCGCCGCGGCCTTCGCAATAAACGGTTCAACCTTGCGAAGTGTCGCGCCTGGGTCTTCCCATACCGGTGTGACCTGTGCAATGGCAATCCTTACTACCATGATACCATCCCTCCCAGGGTTTTCTCTATATTTCTAGGGCCCCGAATATGATATCCTGAATGGAAGGGACCTGATAATCTCCCCTGATATACGCGTTGGTTAGCGCTTATCTGATAAGAGTATTGCTTTTTTAAAAAAGGATCAAAAAATGACCGGGTCCCGCCCAGTCACTCGTAGAGGACCGTTTCGTCAATCCGGGTGTAACTGACGAGATTATCTGCGGTGAAGTGGATAGCAGTCTCGCGGTTTGCACTCTCAACCGAGTCAGAAGCGTGGATAACATTTCTTCCGATATCAAGGCCAAAATCCCCGCGGATTGTTCCTGGAGCTGCCTCTGCCGGGTTCGTGGCGCCGATTACGGTACGCACGATCTTTACGGCATTCTTTCCTTCCCAGACCATGAGAAACACTGGCCCGCTCATGATATACTTTTTAAGCGAATTAAAGAACGGTTTCTGCTGGTGTTCTTTGTACTGCTCAATCACACATTTGTCAGGCATCAGCTCGAAGCGTGCAGCCACGAGCTTCAGGCCCTTGGATTCAAGCCGTCCGACCGCCTCACCAATAAGTCCTCTATGGACCCCGTCAGGCTTGACCATTACAAAGGTGCGCTCCAAACCAGCTCACTCCTTTCCCAGTGCCTTGCGGCCGGCTGCAGTCCATGCAACTTTACGGGCCACGCGGCCTATCTTGTAATTCTTCTGGCATTTTGTGCTGCAGAAGTAAAACAGGCTCCCGTCTTTCCTGACAAAGAGTTTCCCGGTACCGGGTTCTACTGCTCCGCCACAGAATGAGCAGTTGCGCATCTCAACCATTTCTGCTCACCGCCTCGATAGTTTCTTTGCTTCGCGCTCGGTCTCGAGGAGTATCAGCACATCGCCTTCACGGATTGGACCCACTGTATTGCGGGTAATAATACGACCCTTGTTGATCCCGTCGAGGATCCGGCATTTTACCTGCATCGCCTCGCCATGCATTCCGGTTGAGCCGATCACCTCGATCACCTCCGCGGGTGTTCCTTCGTCTGCCATAATATCCTCACGCTCTCAGGTCAGTGACCTGTTTAACGATATCGTCAATAATTTCCTTCGCCTTTCCGGGCTTTACAATTGCAGCAGCAGCAGAGCCGACATCGAGACCGCTTGCAGCACCGAGGTCATTCTGCTTATTGATATACAGGTAGGGGATTTTTTTCTCATCACAGAGTGGTCCGAGGTGCATCACGATCTCGGCTGGTTCCACGTCTGCGCCAATCAGCACAAGGGTTGCAATGCTTCTCTCGATGGCTTTCGTGGCCTCGTTTGAACCCTTCTTGATCTTCCCTGTGTCTCTTGCGATCTCGAGCGCCTCAAGCGCCTTATTCTGAATCTCTTCAGGTACCTGGAATTTCACAAATGCGTTTGCCATAACTCACCTCATTCAGGAGTAGCGTCTCCCTCATCACTCATCAGTCAGCGACGATGTAGCCATATTATTTTAACAGGAGTGGCAATAAAGGTTTGTTATCATGGGCCCGGGCACTTATTTTCACCGGGCCAGCGCTTTCCTTTTCCGTGGGACCTGCACATTTTCCCTCCTCCCCAAGATTCATCAGCATGCCCGGGAATTTACGAACGGGGTGTGTAGATCTTCACACCATCCCGGTCATATACCGGGACGATATCCGCGGAATCAAGGTCAACATGATACCGTGCCCGTTCTGAATCACCGACATATAGCAACGTGGCATTATATTTCTTCATCAGTGTCACTGTATCTTCCGGGTTTTCATAGATCGATCTGACATCATTCATCCGGGTACCATACCATCCCGACGTGTCACCGCGCCACATAAACTCGTGGAATGGCCAGCCTATAATAGTCGGTATTCCGGTAAAAGAAGAGATCCGTGAATAGTAGGTATAATCGCCATTTTCAGCCTCTACAATGGTTATATTGCCCGGCAGGGAACGAAGCCATGCCACAGCCGCTGCATCACCCGGATGGCTGGAATCAATGTAGGCAAGACCGTCAAGGGACCTCGGGCCTTCGATCATGGTGGCTGGTATGACCAGCGGCAGGAGGATAAATCCGACCCCCAGAACAAAGGCCAGGATATACCGGGCATGCAGGGGGATAGTGTATGGCCGGACCCACCTGGCAAGCATTATTCCAACCATCGCAAACCCCGATGCCCCGAGCAGGAGCCAGGCTGCAAAATAGAACTTGAACACGGTATTCATACGGTAATAAACGTCCCCCATGTTGTCCTTAAGGTAGAAAAATTCGCAGAAGATGATGATTACGAGCCCTGCGATTGCGAGGATTTCCACGGGTTCTGGTCTCCAGCGTGCGACAAGGTAGACGAGTGGGACAAGCGCGACCGCTGCGGAAAGATAACCGGCAAGAGCAAATGGAAGGACAAAAAGGATGAGCCAGGGCCGCTTTATGATATCTCTCCACAGGTAGGCGATAAATATCAGGAGAAAAATACCGTGGACCAGCAGGAACTCTGGCAGACCCGTGGGGGATACCACAAATCCGATTCCCTGGATACCCTGCGTGTTCAGCTGGAAGTAGAACGGGATCCATAACAGCACGGAGAGGGGCGGGACGATGAAGAGGAATCCCCAGGGGTTGTCAGCAATCTGCCCAGGGGATTTTATGAGCTGTGCAATGCATTCCCTGATTGCATCCACTATGCACTTCAGCGTAGAATGGAACCAGAAGGACAGTTTTCCCACAACCCCTGCTATTCCATTGGTGACACTGATACCTCCCGGGTGAATCGTCACGTACCAGATCAACGCCCCGATAACAACCATGAACGGTGCATACAGGAGGATGTCCCAGGTATTGATCAGTGGCATGGCACCGAGTGAAAGGGCGGCCAATCCGATTACACACCAGCGTCCCTGGCAGGTTAGACTCCCCCACCGCTTCAATGAAAATACCAGGAGGAATATGAAAAAAACCTGGTTGAACATGCCGATGAGGTGGGGGTGGACATCACCCCAGAGGAGTGAAAAAAGCGGGAACTCATTGATCGCGTCCGGAATCGTCCTGGTACTGTTCCAGAAGAGCGATCCGGCGGCGGTTCCCCGGACGGCCTCGAATACAAAGGAGGGGTTGACAATAAGGAACGTCGCGAGCGGGAGCCACCTGAATCGTTCAAGGAGCAGGTGGCCGAGGGCATACATGGTGACTGCGGAGAGTGCGAAGACGGTCGGGAGTGCAAGGTTGAACACGATATTCGATGGTGCCCCGCTTACAACCCCAAGGGCCCCGATCGCCCAGTAACCGAGGTAATAATAAACATTCATGTACCCGCCGGAGAACCACGGATCAAGTGGCGGCACAACCGGGTCACGCATAACCGAGGCGATGAACCCATGGTCCATGAATTTCTCGGCAAAGGAGATCGAAGGGTTCACAAACCTTACATTAAGCATGAACAGGAAACAGACCAGGAACAGGAACTCCCATTTACACTCCCCTTTAAGTCCGTTCAAGGAATACTCCCCGCGATACAGGGCAACGAGAAGCAGGATGATAAACGGGACCATTGTGAGATATACAGGGATCTGAACCAGTCCGCAATACCATGAAATAAAGGTGAATAGTAAAACGGATGCAGGGAATGCCACGGGAAAAGCAAGGTCCCCGATCGCTTTTTTCAGGTACGGCCAGAGTGAGAGCTGGAGTACGGTGAGGATGAGCAGCCACGAGATTACCGACAGGACCTGTATATCAGCGCCTGGAATTTCCATCCACCCCTTCTCCAAGTTCCTTGTTGAAAGCAGATTTGATTGTTGAGAGTACCCAGTCTCCAAGATAATAGATTGAAATAACCCCGCCGATTATTGTGACCAGGTTCTTAATCAGGTGATCTGTAACGGCAATGAGGAATGCCAGGGCCGGCTCCACTCCCGACAGTTGCAGGACAAGAGCCACGGCAAGTTCATAGGTACCTACACCACCAGGTGTCAGCGGAACGGCTTTCACGAGGTTACCGATGACAATCGCAAGTATTACAACCGGCAACCCGATGTTCTGTCCAAACATGTACGCCACAAAAATACATACGCCAATATCCAGGAGCCAGATAACGACCGATAATATGGAGAACTGGAGGAGTGACCTTGCACTGAGCGAGGCTTTCCGTACCTCCTCCAGCATGTTCAGGACAAGCCGGATATATTTATTTTCTGATTTAACCCTTCCCAGGGCGACCAGGACGACCATGAATACTGCCCCGATAATGAGCGGGGCTACAATTACAATGTAAAACCATTGTGGCACATTCAGGACAAAGGGGAGCATGAGAACCCCAAGGAGTGCGACCATGATGATATCAAAAAGCCTCTCTACTACGAGGGAAGAGATTCCCGTAGATACTGATGTGTCATACTCATGCTTCAGGATGAAAATCCTGACAAGGTCACCGAGCCGGGCCGGGACCACGAGGTTTGCAGTCTGGGAAACAAATATGCAGGCCGTGGAAACAAGCATCCCTGCCTTCACCTGCAGGCTCCTGAGGATGCCCATGTACCGGGCACCACGTAATATCCATGCCAGCAGGCAGACGAGCACTGCCGGAACAATGTAAAGCGGAACCACGTGCCGGAGAGCCACCAGCAACTCATCCCATACCGAAAGTAGCATGTAGATAATAATCCCGGCGGCAATAAGCGTGGGAATAACAATCGCACTAATTTTTCTGAACATGGAGCCGCCACCACAACCGCACTACCGAGAGTCCCATACCTGTCACATCACTTTTGCGGACCGTTGTGCCAGGCCCCTGCTCCCAGTGCACCGGGAACTCTTTTATCCGGTAGCCTTTCTGCTGGGCCCTGACCAGGATCTCGGTATCCCAGAACCAGTGACGTTCCCTGACATTTTCTGCTAGCAGAAGAACCCGTTCACGGCGGAATGACTTGAACCCGCACTGGTGGTCGTGAATCCTGCTCCAAAGGATTGTTCTGACCAGGAAATTATATCCCCTGCTGGCAAATTCCCTCCCGCCTGTCCGCCTGATCCGGCTGTCCGGGAGTAGTCTTGACCCTGTTGCGATATCATAACCCTCCTGTATTGAACTTACCAGTTCACGCAGGTGCTCCATACTGGTGGCCAGGTCTACATCATAATAAAGGACAATCGGTGCAGAAGTCTCACGAAACGCACGGTTCAATGCTCTCCCCCGTCCAAGACGCTCATCACTATGAAGGAGGCGGACCCGTGGGTCCCTGCTGCCGGCTTCCATTACCAGCTCTGCACTACCGTCCGTGCTGCCATCCTCGGCGATGATCAGTTCAAAATCCGGTGTAATCTCTCCAAGGTATTGAAGGGAAACCGGGATTGCACTTTCCAGTGCCTTCCGGTCATTATATACCGGTATCACGGCAGCAATGGCAGGGGCAGTCATTCCCGGACCTCGGGGTCAACCACGCCTGCAACGCCGAACCCGGCCTGGACTGACCCTTCCATACTCCGCTCAGGATAATTTGCGGCCGAAAACATTCCTGCCATGTAAAGCCCCATTTCACCGTATGATGGGATTAAACGGCGGAACCCTGTTGTATAGACAGGTCCGGCAAATGGGTCAACGGCAAGTTTATGCCAGTAGACTGCCTCTTTCGGAATGGAAAATCTCCTGCAGAAGTCCCCGATCATTACCTTGTCCAGGCCAGGCCTGATTGTTCCTGAAAAATATGATGCGAGGTACACTACATGTTCCCCGTATCGTTTCAGAGGGATAAAATTTGTATGGGAAACAACGGCCCCATATGGGGCATCGTCTTTCATATTGAGCCAGTAAATATTTTCAGCAACATCACGGTCGAGCCCGATCGTCATGCAGGCTGCACCCTGGTAGGGAATTTCCGGCAAATCCGGCCCTCCCATCTGCTGGAGCTGGCCTGGCGGTATTGTCGAGATAACTGCATCGTACTTCGTACCATTAACACTCCAGGTGTCCCCGTTTTTTACCAGCGTTGTCGCAGGTACGTTATACATAACCCGGGTTCCCCGTGCGGAAATAGTAGACACAAGCGAATCAACAAGGAGGTGGAAGCCCCCGTTCAGGTATCCAAGCCGTTCACCGGAGACGCCCCGGTCAGACCTGATTTTGATCCGGCTGATCAGCCAGGCGGCAGAAACTTCCGACCGGCGTTCCCCAAACTTGCTGCGGAGCAATGGTTCGAAAAATGAAGTATACACCCGTTTCCCGACATGCATAAGGATGAAATCTTCTGCGGTCACCGAGTCGAGAGGCAGCGTATCCATATTTTTTGCCTTCATGGTAAGCAATGCAAGCCGAACCTTGTCTGCCAGGCCCAGCTCCGGGTAACGGAGGATCTCGGACGGGGTCGTCAGGGGGTAAATCTTCCCGCTGGCATAATATCCTGTTGTCCCGCTTCTCCATTCAAGGTTGTCTGCCAGGCCCAGCTTGCCAAACAATGAGATAAGTGCCCGGTCTCCTGAAAAGCAGTGGTGGTAATATTTCTCGATCCAGTAATTCCCGACCTGGTACGAGGAGAGGCAGCCGCCTGGTGTGGAGGTCTTTTCAAAAAGATCGATATCGTGCCGGCCGGAGAGCGCGTACGCCGCTGTAAGGCCGGTCAGTCCTCCACCAATGATACAGATCTTCATGGTATTGCTGATATGCCAGGAACAGCTGGTTCCTGACTGATCATTCTCCCTATAGTATTAACAAAACGCAGGATAAAAAAGGCTCCGCCCCTGACTATCGACAAAATAGCGGCCCCGGCAGTTCGGGGTTATAAGAAAGTATTTGAACTCCGGACAGATAAGTTCTTAGGAGATAAAACTGATAATATAAGTCATAATCAGGCTGCCGGGAGTCATTTCATGAAGATATTTTTCATCGGGTTTGGACAGGCGGGAGGAAAGATCGTGGATATGTTCCTCTCCCAGGACAACCGGCTCGGCACGAAAAGTTTCAGGGGAATTGTTGTCAATACCGCACGGACTGACCTGATGGGGTTAAAGACAATCCCCATGCGTGACCGTATACTGATCGGCCAGACCGTCGTGAAAGGCCATGGTGTCGGGACGGATAATGCCGCAGGCGCGAAGATTACCCTTGATGAGGTTGACGGTATCATGAGCGCCATCGACCGTGTGGGCACACATGATGTGGACGCCTTCATGATCGTTGCAGGGCTTGGTGGTGGTACCGGATCGGGCGGCACCCCCGTTCTTGCGCGAGAGCTGAAAAAAATTTACCAGGAACCGGTATATGTCCTCGGCATCCTGCCGGCCCCCGAAGAAGGGAGGCTCTATTCATACAATGCTGCAAGGAGCTTAAAGACGATCATCAACGAAGCTGACAATACCTTCCTCTTTGATAATTCGGCCTGGAAAAACGAGGGTGAAAGCGTTAAAAGTGCATTTCAACGGTTAAACGATGAAATTGTACGCCGTTTCGGGATTCTCTTCCGTGCAGGCGAACCCGGGAAATTTGGTGTCGGTGAGATGGTTGTCGATTCCAGCGAGATTATTAATACACTGCGGGGCGGGGGTATCACCTCTGTCGGGTACGCAATCAGCAGTGTATCTTCGAAAAAGAAACAGAATAATGTCGGAGCATTTATCACCACTATCAGAGACACAATTATTCGGAAGGACAATGTAGAAGAAGGTCTTCTGGGTGAGGACAGGACAGCGAAGGTCATATCGCTTGTGAGACGGGCGATGCTCGGCAGGCTTACGCTTCCCTGTGATTTCTCAACCGCTGAAAGGGCCCTTGTCCTCGTAGCCGGGCCCCCGAATGAGCTCGACAGGAAAGGGATCGAGAAGGCGAAGAGCTGGGTGGAAGAGAACATTGCCGGGGTCGAAGTCCGTGGTGGAGACTACCCGGTAAACAGTGAATATGTTGCTGTTGTGGTTGTGCTTGCCAGTATTGGGAACGCACCACGCATCAGGGAACTCCTTGAAATTGCCAAAGAGACGAAAGATGATGTATATAAACCTGACAGGGGTCAAAAATCAACAATGTTCGAGCAGGAGTCAATTGAACCGCTGTTTGAGTGAGGGCCGCATTATATGAGTACATTGAAGACAATCCTTATTGTCCTGATAATTCTTATTGCAGGAATTGCTGTTGCATCTGCGTCGATAAGTGTAAAAAACATTGCAATTACCCCGACCGGGGACCTTGTTTCGGGCCAGACCCCGCCAAATCCTGTTACGGTAACTTTTGTTATAGATTTTAATCCTACAGGAGGCGAAACGTTCCCGAGTGAGGAGACTCTCACGATGTCAACTGACCTTGAAAACGGGCAATGGTCATATATCACCTCCCTCGATGGCAATCCGAATCCAGCTGTTACTGCCAACGGGCGAAATTTAAATATCAACGGGTGGGTTCTCTCGTATCCTTCAAAAAGGGACTTGTCTATGCGTGTTACCCTGAATGGGGAAGTACCCAAGGTGACGGCATCAGGTAACAAAACCATTATCAAGGTCGCTGAACTGAGTGGCAAGTCTGAATCGATAGCAGCCAGTGAAGTGGTCAGGGAACGTTATGTCATAAATCCTGCTGATAAAACCAAGGCAATATCTGATGTAAAAACCGCACTCGCTGCATTCCGGGCATCAATTGACGAAGAGGCAGAGAAGGGAATTGAAACAACAGCAGCGATGGAGAAATATTCTGCTGCAAATGCTGCAATTCAGAATGCCGAGAAATCCACCTCATTTGCAGCAGCCCAGACCTACATGAATAATGCGCAGGCAC
This sequence comes from uncultured Methanomicrobiales archaeon, assembly GCA_963758915.1. Lineage (GTDB taxonomy): Archaea > Halobacteriota > Methanomicrobia > Methanomicrobiales > Methanospirillaceae > CAIKOD01. The sequence continues at coordinate 108,555 of CAVWXH010000003.1, read as the reverse complement.
TGCTTAAAGACGGTCAGAAGGCACTTGACAGGGCAATGGCACAGCAGGTTATTAACGAGGCACAAACGCCAATTGACCAGACAGATGACCTCATTACTTACTTCAAAGTGAACCGGAGCATGGGAAATGATCCGCGACTTGCCCCGATCATCCAGAAGCGCGACAGGGCAGCAGACCTGTTATCGGAAGCAAACGACCTCCTGCCGAAAAACGATTTTTCAGGTGCAAAGGATAAGGCGTTACAGTCTTCAGATATGGCAACACAAAGTTATAATGCGGCCCTTGCATTAAGAAAGGACGTTGGTGAGGCAAACCCGCTGGATTCTGTATCAAAAGGGATCGGCGGAATTTTTGGAGGTGCGGCCAGCGGACTTGGGAGCATCCTCATCTATATCGCTATAATTGCAGTTATTGCGGTTGTCGTTGTAATTGGAATCATTCTCTATCGCCGCAGGCAGTCTGATTGGGATGAGCTTGCGTAGATACCGGCCCCGGGAAACACTTTACATCTATTTTTCTGAATAACTGGCCTTGCAGAAACTATTGAAAGATTAGGCTGGTATGAAAAACTCCGGCAAAACGATCTGAAAGGCCACCTATTTTAATGCTCATCTTTGAGCTAAGATGCTCAATTGCACGCTCTGTTGAAACACAACTGAACAGAAAGTTCATGTGTGTTTCTTACAGAGCCAATTACTGGTCAAAATAGATTGAGAGGGTTTTATATATGCCTGAATTCCAACTCGTTGCAATACTCGGAAAAAGGAACCCGGCAATATCCGGACCGCCCTGTAAGGAAAAAAAGACTAACCACGCGAACTGTTCGATACCTTGGTCAGATTGGAAAAGGGATTTGGAAATACCAGTGGAACCGGGGTTCCTTTCTGGATCCCGGTGCCGCTTGATAATGCGAAGTCCCAGCTGCTGCCCCCGCTTACTGGTCCATTCATCATTACATCATCTGCTGTTGTCCCGATCCGGGTGAAAATATCAAGGTTTATACTTCCCATCTGGCCATCACGTTTGAAGTAATACTCCGGTATACGGTTCTGGTTATCAACGATTGAGAACCAGTATGAGAGCTTGTACGTCCTTTTATGATATCCCTCCAGTTCCGGATAGCTCTCAAGGTCATGGGTGATGACCATGTCAGGCAATTGCCGGTAGATCTCATCGGTATTGAGGATCTCACCGTAGAACCGTATCTTATCCCAGCCATGCCCGCGATTGTACCATGGGAGCGGCCAGTAATCTTTCGATGCGATCATAACGATATCTGAAGCATCAATAATTTTTAAGATAGTCCGTACATCCTCTGAGTTCTGCACCTGTACGATCGGCTCGTTTACATCTGCGGGAACAAATGCGACATGCCATGTCATGACAATGAGGAATATACACGTAATAAGCGCGATGACCATCTTCTTCTTCGTCATCATGTAGACGGCGATAAAGATCATCGGTAACAACTGGTGGATGATCAGCCAGGGCACTTTCTCCCCTATATACGCATAGGCTGCAAGTGAAATAACCAGCCAGAACAGGCAGAATACGAAAAAATCATCCCTCTTGTCTTTAAGGACCGGCGTGGCCCTCCTGCTTTCCAGCTGCCTGATACTCACCCCTGCGAGGTAATGAGTGGATGATTCCGGCTCTGGCTGTTTCTTAAACCGGTTGAAATACCCGGTTAATCTTTTAAATGAGTTTTTCAGCCTGCCCCCTTTCCCTGCAAACTGGACGATACCAACGATCGCAAAGATAATGATGGGGACCTCGTAAAGCAGGAACAGGAGGATATAGAAGAACCAGGGCCCGCATATCCGGCACTGCCCATGCATCGCAGTCCAGTGGTTCCATGCCTTCATCAGTCCCGTTTCAAGAATCTCGTAATGCATCCCGAATGATGAATACAGGAGCGTGAGAATTGCCACCGCAAGAAGGATACCGAGGATAGCGTCCCGTTTCCAGTTTTTGGGCAGCACAATTTTTTTACTGGCAAGAAGGTAAAGCCCGAATACCAGGAAGACCAGGAGGAAGAGCGGCATATCTTCCTTAAGGCCCATCCCCCCGGCGACCCCTATCCCCGCCAGAAGCGCGTACCGTAGCTTGCCTGAATTCAGGTAATAGAGCAGGGCAACAAGGATCAGGAGAGTAAAGAAGAGCTGAAATATGTCATGCCTGAGAAACCTGGAGAAATAGACCAGGTCAGGAGAAATTGCAACGAATAACGCGGCGACAAGTGCCTGCCTCTTGTCAAGGTACCCGAGCCGGTAAATAAAATAAATAAGCGGTACGAGGAGCGTACCGAACAGGGCGGGAAGGAACCGGGCGATAAGGTCCGACTGGCCAAACAGCCAGTACATGCCGGCGGTCAGGTAATAGAGCAACGGGCCATGATACATCGGGTCATAGCTATACACCCCTTTTGTCACGAGTTCGTACGCAAACCATGCGTGAATTGCCTCGTCATGGTGTAACAGCTTCAGGTCCAGGAATGCGAACCGAAGTATGATTGCGAGGATGATTACTAAAAGAAAACATCTCTCAAATGAGAGCCTTTTTGTAATTCCCGAAAAAAAGTTGGCGGCTGACACGCCGTCCCTCAGCTCTCAAGAACGATCTCAATGCCGATATCTTTCGGGACCTGGGTGCGCATCAACTGGCGGAGTGCACGTTCGTCCGCGTCCATATCGATCAGTCTCTTATGGACTCGCATCTGCCAGCGGTCCCATGTTGCAGTCCCTTCTCCATCCGGGCTTTTTCTGATAGGGACTACCAGTTTCTTTGTCGGGAGGGGAATTGGACCAGCCAGATTCACGCCGGTGCGTTCCGCAATCTCCTTGATACGGTTACATACCATCTCTACTTTCTTGAAATCCGTGCCTGTAAGGCGTATTCTGGCTTTTTGCATAACGGTTCACCAAAAAATGTATTGATATTATCTCATCTGCTTGGGCTGGACCGCGATACACATACCTGCTGCGATCGTCTGCCCCATATCACGGATGGCGAACCTTCCGAGCTGCGGGAGGTCCTTCACGTTCTCAATAACCATGGGCTTGGTGGGCTTGACCTGGACAATTGCAGCATCCCCCGATTTCAGGAATGTCGGGTTCTCCTCCTTGGTCTGGCCGGATCGTGGGTCAAGTTTCTTCTTCAGCTCGACAAATGTGCACGCGGTCTGTGTGGTGTGACAGTGGAACACCGGGGTATACCCTATGGTGATCGCACTTGGGTGCTGGAGAATGACGATCTGTGCGGTAAATTCGTCTGCGACTGTCGGTGGTGCTTCGGCCGGGCCACAAACATCACCGCGGCGGATATCCCCTTTACCAAGACCACGGACGTTGAACCCGACGTTATCCCCTGGTAATGCCTGTGGGATTTCTTCGTGGTGCATCTCGATAGACTTGATTTCCCCGTCCTTGTTGGCGGGCTGGAAGGAGACCTTCATACCTTTCTTCATTATACCCGTCTCAACACGGCCGACCGGGACCGTCCCGATACCGGAGATGCTGTAGACATCCTGGATTGGAAGACGGAATGGCTTATCGGTGGGTTTTTCCGGCTCTTTTAATGTGTCGAGTGCTTCAAGGAGCGTCGGACCTGTATACCATGGGGTATCAGGGCTCTTTACCTTGAGGTTTGCACCACCAAGGGCGCTGATGGGGATGAAGAGAATATCAGCCGGCTTGTATCCAACCATCGAGAGTAGTGCCGAGAGGTCTTTCTTGACTTCTTCAAACCGTTTCTGGTCGTACGGCGGTTTAACGGCGTCCATCTTGTTGATAGCGATAATGAGCTGGGTGATACCGAGGGTCCTTGAAAGGAAAACATGCTCCTTTGTCTGGTCCATTACACCATCAGCTGCTGCGACGACAAGAATTGCCGCATCAGCCTGTGATGCACCGGTGATCATGTTCTTGACGAAGTCCCTGTGTCCCGGGCAGTCCACGACGGTAAAGTAGAACTTGGCAGTATCGAACCGCTTGTGAGCGATATCAATTGTTATACCTCGTTCTCTTTCTTCCTTCAGGTTATCCATAACCCAGGCAAACTCGAATGTTGCCTTTCCTTTCGATTCGGCTTCTTTACGGTACCCCTCGATGATATGCGCGGGTACAGCTCCAGTCTCGAACATCATACGACCAACGGTAGTAGACTTCCCGTGGTCAATGTGTCCGATAACTGCCAGATTCATGTGAGGCTTCTCAGCTGCCATAACCATCCTCCGATAAATATGGGACTGTCTCTCTACAGCCTATTTATGCGAGTATTACTTATTGGAAACGCATCTATATTAATCATTTCGATACGCCCGAATCGCGGCAATTCCCCGGATTTCCAAGTAAACCGGTAGAGTGATATCACGAAATGATGTATCTTCCGGGTAGATATGAAGACATTACCGATGCACCGTGAAGAAAAAAAAAGTGACGTCACTGTTGAATGCAGCACGGGAATATTGTCCGTGTACCGCTACTGCGCATACTGCAAACACTGCCGGGGTGTCCGTATGGGATCTCGCGTGTACCCTTCACCCCAGGAACAGGTGTGGAACAAAATCCAGCGTGGTGCCCCGGATGACGAAGGACTAATGAATGCCGCACTCCAGTTTAACCTGCTCGTCCGCGATGGCGATGCGATTGAATGTGGTGATGATGCAGGTGCCGGGTACCAGAGCCGTTACCGGTGAATTTCCGGAGGGTGATGCATCAGGTCGTCTCTTTCGTTACCGTAGCCTTTGATGTGATCTCGGTTTTAAACTGCTCAAACTGTAGTTCGTCCATCTGTTCGTAGAGGTGCCTCCCACTCCATGCCCTCCTGTAAATCCAGTCCACCACTTTTTCAACCGTTATTGCGACCTCTTCGGGATCAGAGAGTGAGATAAGTTCACGACCTATATGCGGGTGCCGCCCTCTGCGTCCCCCTACGGTTATCAGGTAGCGGACCCCCCTGGATTTTAAGAGATCAAACGGGCAGGACCGCACGCAGGTGCCGCAACTGACGCAAAGGTCTTCATTGAGCACGGATATCCCATTTTTAATACTGATGGCATCTTCACGGCAATAACTCACACAACTCCCGCATCCGGTACAAAGCCCCGGTGTCCTCAGGGGGTCAACTCTGCCGCTGATGCCGATTTCATTCAGCATCGGGCTTGTACAGCCGTTCGGGCACCCTGAGATCGAAATACGGACCTTCACCGGCATTTCCTTTCCGAACAGGCGCTTGTCGATCATTTTTGCTATCATCCCTGAATCAATATTTGCAAAAACACATCGTTCGAGACCAGGGCAGGCAACAATATTTACCACTTCGTCCCGCTCCGATCCTATCGGTGTACCGTTTTTTTCAAGGTCTGCTGCCAGTTTTGGGAGAAACTTCGGGTCTATATGTGGGATCTCGATCGTCTGGCGTGTGGTTAGGTGGATCATGTCCTTACCATATCGTTTCATAATTTTAGCAATACCCCGGACCTGCTCCAGCGTAACAATTCCGGCTGGAATTCTTGTCCTGACTGTGCAGAAGTCGGCATCCCGCTCGGTAATCACACCGCCCTTCATATGTATCTCGGTATCACGTTTCATCTGGATCACTCTTACCCTAGTTTCGTTCTTAAACTCTATGATAGTTCAGGTCATTTTTCAGGTCATCAGACCACTACAACCGCAATAATGATGAAAGCCCTTGTGATCTCATTTGAGGCACCAACGACGTCCCCATTCACACCACCAAATGCCCTGCCTGAAATAACAAGCAGAACCAGGGGCACAATTACCATGAGTACGGCCGCTGCAACCAGTTTCAGGGGAGAAACCGGTAACAATGCAAGGGGAAGGCATAGAATGGCGGCGTAGAGTACAAATCGGGGATGGCTTTTTTCATGGAGGAACGCGTGGATCCCCTGCCGGAACGGTTTTCCATATACCGTGAGGAAGGCCATCGAAAATTTGGCGCACACCTCAGACAGGAGTAACACCCAGATGATCGGATAGGCCGCCTGCAGACCGGCCCAGGTGATCAGGACAATTGAAATTGCGAGGGCAAATGCCCCTGTCCCAATCTGTCGATCAGTGAGAGCGCTGATACGCTTCTCTCTCCCGCCATGGGCCATCAGCCCGTCACCAAGGTCGAGGAGCCCGTCAAAATGGTTGCAACCAGTAATCAGGAGCAGGCCTGCAATAGCAAACGCAGCTGCAATGGCAGGGTCGGCTATCCAGAAGGATACGAGCGCTGCGAACCCTCCCGTTACGTAACCTGCAAGAGGGTACAGCCAGGTCTTTTTTGCAAACTGCTCAAATTCCTGGGGTTTACCGAGGGGTAAGACCGTGCAGAACTGCAACAGGGCTATGATCGATTTTGGGCACATTCAAAACATTCTGTGTAGAGGCGCGAAGTACATCCGGCAATCAGTCCTGCCACGGCATCATCAAGGAACGGCCCGAGGGTCCTGAGGATACCTGGCTTTTTCTGGTCGTATCGGGTGAATTCGAACCTGGCATAGGTACCACCGATACACTCGGCGATTGCCATACCTATAATCTCATCCGAGAGGAGAAATACGGGGTCGTCTTTGATTTCTGAGTCCTTCCGTTTCCAGAAGAGTTCGTCCTCGAGAAGAATTGCACCAAGTAACAGGGAAGAGACATTCGGGTCATCGAAACTCTTGATTATCTTGGTGTGCAGCACACCCCGTGCCTCTGCGGCCTCCATCCCGTGTCCTACGTACAACTCCATCGCACTGTCAACAATCGCCCCGGTGCTCACTCCTTTCTCCAGCAGGCGTTGCTCAATCTCAAACATTATCATAATAGTTCTCCCGCCTGTAATTATAGAGTGCGATTACCTGTCAGGTGGACATCACGTCCTCATGGACCTGCGAGAACAACAATTCCCCCGGGATACCTTGATGATTAAAAAAACCCATAATATGTAAGTATACACGGAAGGGGCTCAAAATGGTCCCGGTGGTGATAAGGATAATGGAATTTGTTACCCCTCACGGTTTGCAGAAGGCGGATAACCCGCTTTTTGTCGGTATCCTTGCAAACACCATGCTTTCCACCGTCCCGGGTGTTTCCGGGGCCGGTCCAACCGCTGAGAAAACCCTTCTCACCCCGGTACTCGATGCAGAGCTGATCACAAACGGGGCCATCACCAGCATGCCTGTCAGGCCAAACACTCCGACCGGCTGCCCGACGCCTGCGACCATTACAAGGGCGATGATGGAGCTCCTTAACATTACCCCTCTTTTTATCAACGCAGGGCTTGTACATACCCCCACGGTGGCCTGCCTTGACCTCTACAGCTCACCGGGTGAGGACCCCCGGTATGCTGATGCTGTGCCCACTGCCAATGATATTTTTTTGAAAGGCGAGTCGGTTGGCAGGCTGCTGTCACGGTATTCTGATCTCCTCGTCCTTGGTGAGTGTGTCCCGGGTGGAACTACGACCGCGCTCTGTGTATTACGGGCGCTCGGCTACCCGGCCCGGGTTAGTAGCAGTTATGTTATGAACCCTGTTGGTATCAAAGAGGAGATCTGGGACACTGTACAGGCACGGGCAGGGAGTTTTAAACCCGGATATCCCCTTGAGATCGTCAGGGTCACCGGGGACCCCATGATGGCAGCTGCGGCGGGCATAGTCAGTGGCTGCAACGGGAACGTGCTCCTTGCGGGAGGGACCCAGATGCTTGCCGTAGCAGCGCTGTTAAAGGCAATGGGTAAAAAATTACCGGGTATTGCAATGACCTGCTATGTCAGGAATGACCCGGTTGCGGATATTACCGGTACAGGACAGGCAATTGGCGCGAAAATTTTCTCGGTTGACCCGGGCTTTGGGGAAATCGGGCACCCGGGCCTCGCACGGTACTGCATTGGCGAGGTGAAGGAGGGCATGGGTGCGGGGGGTGCAATGTTCCTTGCCAGCCTGCAGGGGTTCACACCTGAACGAATCAGGCACCAGATATTTTCGACCGTCAGCAGGTACTATTGAACAGGACTTATCATCCCCGGCGTCAAAACTTCTCCCGCGAATGCTCCCTATCTATGTTGTCAATAATTTCGGGCAGTTTAACCACCTGATCCAGCGGATGCTTCGTGATCTCGATATTGACTCGGTGATGATCAGCAACACCACACCCCCGGATGAGGTGGCTGCTTCCTGCAGGGGAATTGTCCTTGGTGGAGGCCCGGCAATTGAGAGGGCGGGTAACTGCGGCGAATACTGCAAACTCGGCCTTCCAGTCCTGGGTATCTGCCTGGGCCTCCATGTGATCGCCACGGCATTTGGCGGTAAGGTTGAACCTGGTACGTCCGGTGGTTACGGTGCTATAGATATCGAGATCATAGAGAATGATGGGATCCTTTCAGGGTACCCTGAAAAAATCCGGGTCTGGGCATCCCATGCCGATGAAGTTGTCACGGTCCCGCCGGGGTTCACAAGGCTCGCGAAGTCGGCTGTCTGTGGCAACGAGGCCGTGGCGCTCCCGGAAAAGCACATATACGGGCTCCAGTGGCACCCTGAAGTGAGCCATAGTGAAAACGGGCGGCTGGTATATGAAAATTTCAACCGGATAACCCACGGACAGTCCGGGTAAAAATCCCACCGGCCACGTTGAATCAGGACCTGGCCGTTCTGTCTCAATTCCGATAGCCCGGATACAATCTCCCTGCCCGGGTATCAGGGCAAAGATCGGTGATGATGAGGCCTGCACAATTACAACAAATCTGCCTGAAAGGCCGGATACCGAAATAGTCAGGGAAAATATTACCAATGAATTACTTGCGGCACACCCGCTGCCATCCGGCGGGCCCGGGAGATATCGATGTTCAGGAAATCAGGGGTCATCCATGAGTGAAGTAAGAATTGTCGGGACCGCACACGTCTCGCAGAAAAGTGTCGAAGAGGTCAGGGAGGCAGTCCAGGAATTTAACCCGGACGTAATCGCCGTAGAACTTGATGCCCCCCGGTACGCAGCTCTGAAAAAGCAGGCCGCGGCACCGAATGTATCAGAGGTCATTGAGTCCGGCAACTTCAACCAGCTCCTGGTACAGTGGATATTATCCTACCTCCAGCGCAAGGTCGGGCTGGATGTCGGCGTTGAGCCTGGCGCAGAGATGAAAGCAGCGATTAATGAGGCAGAGTCGAGGGGGATTGGTATCGGGCTGATCGACCGGGACCTGCGAATCACGCTCCACCGTTTCTGGCATGCACTGTCATTCCTTGAGAAGATCAGGATGGTCTATATCCTGGCCGTTTCCGTACTGAGTACCAGCGAGGAGAAAATTGACGTCGAGGAGCTGAAAAAACAGGACGTCATGGAGATGGCCATGGCGGAGTTTCGGAAATTCTCTCCGAACGGTGCAAAAGCCCTTATTGATGAGCGTGATGCCTATCTTGCAGACCAGGTCAACCGCCTCCGGATGAATAACGAGCGTGTGCTCGTCGTGATTGGGGCAGGTCATGTTGACGGGGTAAAGAAGTACCTTGATGCGCCTGAAACGCTTCCGCCCATGGAGGAACTCGTTAAGGATATCAAGCCCGTCCCGTGGGGAACAATATTCGGTATCGGGGTCACCCTGGTATTTGCCCTGTTTATTGTGGCGATCGCATTCTCAGGGGTCGGGTGGGAAGTCCTCATTATGGCCCTGATTTACTGGGTTGTTATCCATGGGGCGCTCACCGCAATTTTCTGTCTTGCGGCGAAAGGGCACCCGCTTTCTGCGCTGACAGGGTTTGCGGTGTCCTGGTTTACTGCATTAAATCCCCTTATCGCAGCAGGCTGGTTCTGTGCAATAGTTGAAGCAAAGATCCGGAAACCAGCCCCTTCGGATTTCAAGCGGATCTTCGAGGCAGAGAATTTCACTGAAATGTGGCGCATCCCGTTGTTCCGGGTGGTTATCGTTGCGGCGATGGCAAATGTGGGAAGTACAATAGGTACCTTCGCGTACATATTTTTCATTATCCCAATCCTCCATGTTGACCCCGGGGTTATTATTACCCAGGGCTTTAGCAATATGTGGGCCTCCCTTACCTCTCTTTTCGGGCAGTAAGGACCTGGAGATCTCCCCTCATTTTCCATGACACCCCAAGTCCGGGATAAATATAGCTATATTTCCGGTAAAAACTACCAATTAACCTGTATTTTTTGAAATGATGGTCTCATAAGGCCGTAAACAGATACTATATTTTATCGACCTATGTCCCGTCACCGATCAGGTAGAAGAATGTTTATCTCAATGCTGACCTATCCAGTCAGTACCAGGTGTAGTGGCGGATAATCAATGCCTGGATGTGAGAACATGAAAGACCTGTATATAACCTGTTACATCGCGTGTATTATTGCGGTGTTTTTCCTGGCAATGCCGGTTACAGCGGCAATTAATACCGTCCCCCCTGGCGGGACCGCATTTATTGGTGAACAAGGGCTCGATATCCGGGCCACCGGTGTAACAACCGGCTCGACAATTGCGTGGTTCGGAAATGCCAATGTGCAGACCGGGGCACCGACAACGACCTACCTGGTTGATGATGCCGGGAACTACTATATCGCCCCGTCAGCATTTATCGGGAAAACCGGGCCATGGTTTACCTTTCCCGGGCGAAAACTTGCATTTTACGTTGAAGAACCATCCCTGACCCTCCAGATATACGATGAGACCCTGGACTTCCAGGTGGTGGGGACTACCCGCTGGGTGCCAAAAGGAGACCAGATTGGATTCCGTATTGTCTCGAACCTCTACCAGATGACAAACCGGCCGGGTGTAGCGGGCGCACCGGTTACCATCAGGATCCGTTCACCTGACGGTGCGGAGTACTCCTCGGTATCAGGCAACAGCCTCGTTGATATTCCTGTCGGGAAATCCCCCTATTCCACCGGCCCGATCTGGGACACCGGGGCTTACCCATCAGGGACCTATTCGGTCTGGGCTGAATGCAACGCAAACGACATGAATGATAATTATAACCTACCCGGCAAGACGATTACCCCCGTTGATCCTCCGGGCAACCTGCTGATCCAGAGTATTAACCCGCTTATTACCTCCTCCCCGATACCCACAATTGTGGTCCCGTTAAAGACCACAGCGGCTGTACCCGTAACAACAAGTCCCCCTGTTACCCTGCCGGCCATAACTGTTGCGACGACTGAACCGGCACCGGTTGTAACAAGTCCCCCGATGCCACCGTCCTTCCCGCCTACGCAGCCTCCGGTGCCTGTACCGACAACAACAGTTCCTGCACCTGGGGTAATCCTTGTAATTGGTTGCATCGGTGCCGGACTGCTCTGCCTGACATGGCGGGGGTCACGGTAGTCTGCATGCGCTATAAGGAAAACCCTTCCTTATTCAGTAACCTTTTTTAAAAGCACGACGAATGGGATTTCATGAATCTTGGTACAACGATCATCAAGTGCCGTCACAGCGTCCGGAAATTTAAAGACACCCACATTGATGAATGGATAATCAGGGATGTACTCGAATGTGCAAGGCTTGCCCCTACCGCTATGAACAGCCAGCCATGGCTCTTTGGTACGATCACAGACCCTGACCTGAAGGAAAAAATCGCGGATCTCACGGATCACGGAAAATTCATTGCCGGTGCCCCGGTCTGCTTTGCAATATTCGGGGAAAAAGCAGCAAAATATCACCTTGAGGACTGCTGTGCCGCGACTGAAAATATGATCCTCGCCCTCCAGTCCTATGGTATCGGCTCATGCTGGGTCGCAGGCGATAAAAAGGTCTACGCGGAACCGGTAAGGTTACTCCTCAATGTGCCGGAAGCATATACTCTCGTCTCACTCATTCCTGCCGGGTTTGCCGCTGACATTACCCTCCCGGAGAAGAAGGATATCGGCGCTGTCACATTCTCTGATACCTATAGTGCGGATTGAGTGCAGGGGAGATCGGGATGTGAGGTGGTTTTGGTTACACCTTCAAATGGTCCGTTATCAGCCGGTACAGGATTGCCGTGAACCTGATCCATTCTTTTTGTTCCACCCGGATCAAAGAAAAAATCCGGTTTGGGGCATTTTCATAGATTTTCGTGACTTTCCGGGAATATAACGAGTCCCGGAATGCCGGGGCTCATCCGGTAATCATGACTGCTTAAAAGTCTCCTTATCTGCCCCGGTTAAGTAAGTCTTAACATCACACACTTCACATCTCTCTTCTGATGAAGAAGCCCGTTCTGCAGGTGGCGCTCGATCTTTTAGAACTAAACCGTGCACTTGTAATTGCTAAAGAATCCGTTCTTGGCGGTGCAGACTGGATCGAGGCTGGCACCCCCCTAATTAAAAGCGAGGGTATGGCAGCAGTACGTGCCCTGGCAAAACAGTTCCCTGACCGTACCATCGTCGCCGATATGAAAGTTGCAGATACCGGTGCGATGGAGGTTGAAATGGCAGCCAAGGCAGGTGCGACCGTGGTCTGCCTTCTCGGTGATGCTGACGATGCGGTCATTGCCGATGCCGTGAAGGCAGCTTCTGTATTTGGTGTCAGGCTGATGGCAGACCTGATCAATACACGAGACCCGGTTACCCGCGCGAAAGAGCTTGAGGCCCTCGGTATCGATATTATCGTTGCCCATGTGGGGATAGACCAGCAGATGGTCGGAAAAAGTTCCATCGACCTCCTCTCCTTACTGGCAGGAAATCTTACAATCCCGATCGCTGTTGCCGGGGGTCTTGACCGTGACACTGCATCAGAGGCAGTCAGTTCAGGTGCCGATATCGTAATTGTAGGCGGATGGATCACCCGTTCTGCAGATGTGAACTCAAGCACTGCCCTGATACGGGCGTCAATTGACTCACCTGCCCTGGTAGTTACAAAGGTGCCCCCGGCAGGGGAGGAGACCCGTGCCATCTTCCAGAAGGTCTCGTCCCCTAACATATCCGACGCAATGCACCGCAAAGGTGCGATGAACGGCATTATTTCGCTGTGCGGGGATGTGAAGATGATCGGGCGGGCAGTTACCGTCCAGACATTTGCGGGGGACTGGGCAAAACCCGTCGAAGCGATCGATGTGGCAGGTCCCGGGGATGTGATCGTGATTAATAACGATGCCGGTACTCATGTCGCCCCGTGGGGAGAACTTGCCACGATGAGTTGCGTGATAAAAGGGGTAGCTGGCGTGGTGATTGATGGTGCTGTCCGTGACATCGACGATATCAGGCGATTAAAATTCCCGGTCTTTGCAAAGGCAATTGTCCCGAATGCCGGTGAACCTAAGGGAATGGGGGAAATAAATGCAGAAATATCGTGTTGTGGGCAGAACGTGAGGCCGGGTGACTGGATTATCGGAGATGAGAGCGGGGTCGTTGTGGTGCCGAAAGAACGTGCCTATGAAGTTGCACGCCGCGCCCTCGAGGTGAAAAAGACAGAAGAGCGTATCAGGGAAGAGATCCGCCGTGGCAGCACCTTGTCACAGGTTTCAGCCCTTACAAAGTGGGAGAAAAAGAGATAGTCCGGGCCTTGTTACCGTAATAATTTCAGCTGAAGACCTTCGCTTCCAGCAGTGTTCCACCCTTGGTGAGGATGCGGCTGACTGCCTCATCGACATGGTCAACCCTGATGATCAGTACTGCTGCTTCTTTTCCGCTGTATGCATATGCGTACTCCATGTTGATCCCAGCCTCTCCGAGGAGTTCTGCAATCGCGAAAAGGCCCCCTGGTTCGTCCTTCATTTTTACCGCGATCACATCGGTAAACGCCACGTTATAGCCGAGAGATGTGAGCTTTCTGAATGCCTTGTCGGGCTGGTTGACCAGTGCCCGCACGACCCCGAACCCGTCTGCCTCAGCGATAGAGAACGCGAGGATGTTGATTCTTTCCTCCTGGAATGCCTTTGCAATCGATGCCAGCCTTCCAGGTTTATTCTCGGAAAAGACCGAGATCTGCCGGATAATATAGTTCTTTACGTCCATGGTTACAGATTCCTCCTGTCAATAACCTTTTTTGACTTACCTTCGAACCTTGGTAATGAGCCAGGTTCGACCAACTCCACCGTTACACCAACATTAAGCGCATTACGGAGCTTATGTTCCACTTTTGACCTGATCTGCATCAGGTCGTTGATTTTGTCTGAGAATGCATCTTTCGAGATCTCAACCCGTACGAGCATGTCATCAAGAGCTCCCCGCCGGTCGACGACGATCTGGAAATGCTGCCCTACTTCCGGGATCGACATCAGGGTATGTTCCACCTGGGAAGGGAAGACGTTAATCCCCCTTATAATCAGCATATCATCAACCCTCCCCTGTATGCGCCGGATACGCGGATGTGTCCGTCCGCAAGGGCAGGGATCTTCTTCAAGGACAGATACATCACCTATCCGGAACCTGATCATCGGGAGTGCCTCTTTCTGGAGCATCGTAATCACGAGTTCACCCCTCTCTCCCGGGGACAGTGTCTCGCCGGTATCCGTATCAAGAACCTCTACGAGTGCCAGGTCGGACCAGACATGAAATCCTTTCTGCTCCGTGCATTCAACGAACATGGGGCCGGAAAGCTCGCTGGTACCATAGATATCATAAGCCCTGATCCCGAGCCATTCCTGTATCCGGGACCGCATCACGTCGGTCCATGGTTCGGCACCAAGGATACCTGTTGTAAGGTCTGTATCGTTTTTAATGCTTACGCCCATTTTCTCGGCGACTTCACCCATATGGAGAAGGTACGAAGGCGTACAGCAGATTGCGGTCGCGTGCAGGTCCTGCATAAGTTCGATCTGGCGTTCGGTATTCCCGACACTCGTGGGGAGTACCGTTGCACCGATCCGCTCTGCGCCATAGTGGAGTCCAAGACCCCCTGTGAACAACCCATACCCGTAACTGACCTGTATCACATCGCCCCGTCCGAGCCCGCACGAGACAAGGCCCCGCGCAAGTGAGTTGGTCCAGTTATCGAGATCATACCGGGTGTACCCGACCACGGTTGGTTTTCCGGTTGTTCCCGATGAAACATGATACCTTACAAGATCTTCCCGGGAGGCAGTAAAAATCCGGTCCGGGTAATTATCACGGAGATCAGCCTTGTACATGAACGGGAGTTTTTTCACGTCAGCTAGGGAGTTAATGTCATCAGGATGGACTTTTACCTGTTTCATCCGCTCGTGATAGAACGGTGAAAAGCTGTATAACTTGTATACCAGTGTCTTCAGCAGGCGGTACTGCAGTTTCCGGATATCTTCCGTTGGCATTGTTTCTATCTGCTGATCCCACATCACCACGTTACATCTCACCCCTTCGATCGATGACCCGTTTTGCTTTCCCTTCAAACCGCGGGAGGGACCCGGGTTCGACCAGCTTTACCGATGTCCGGAGTTCTAGCACGTCCCGCAGGGCCTTTACGACCTTTGCCTGGATCCGGGCGAGGTCCTGGAGTTCGCCATGGAAATACTCACGGTTCATCTCGACTTCAATTGACATCTCATCGAGATGGTTCACCCGGTCGATATATACCATAAACTGGTTCCCGACTTCGGGCAGCGAGAGGAGGACGTGTTCAATCTGTGAAGGGAAGACATTGATCCCCCTGATCACAAGCATATCATCACTTCTGCCTGTAATTCTGCCGATTTTCTGCATTCTCCCGCACAGGCAGCCATCTTCCATCCTGAATGTCACGTCACCAGTCCGGTATCTGACCATGGGCATTGCTTCCTTTAAGAGGGGTGTTACAACGAGTTCTCCCCGCTCTCCATCTCCCAGTACTTCGCCTGTCTGTGGGTTGATAATTTCAACAAGATAGTAGTCATGCCATATGTGAAGGCCATCCCGCTCCATGCATTCGAAGGCAACCCCGGGCCCGAATAATTCCGAAAGGCCGTATGAATCAAATGCGGTCACCCCGAGTTTTTCTTCCAGTTCTGTCCTCATCGATTCAGACCATGGCTCGGCGCCAAAGATCCCGGTCTTTAATGAAGGTAGGTCGGCATGCCGCTCTTCCGCAACCTCCGCAAGGTGCATGGCATAACTGGGTGTACAATGGATTGCCGTGACACCGAAATCCTGGATCATCTCAATTTGTCGTGTCGTGTTACCTGTTGCACTTGGGATAACGGTCATCCCGATCTTCTCAGCCCCGTAATGGAACCCGAGACCCCCGGTAAACATGCCGTAATTGACCATGTTCTGGAATACATCATCCTCACCAAGCCCTACCATGGTCATGTTTCGTGCGATTAGTTCCGCCCAGGCATCCAGGTCATTCCGGGTATAAGCTACTACCGTAGGTTTACCGGTTGTCCCGGAGGTGGTATGGATCCGGACTACCTGTTTTAGCGGCACTGCCAGAAAACCAAAGGGGTACCCGCTCCGGAGGTCCTGTTTCTTTGTAAACGGCAGTTTCCTTACATCCTCGAGGGTGCGGATGTCGGAAGTGCGGATCCCGGCTTCAGAGAATTGTTTCCGGTAAAATTCTACATTCTCAGCGCTCTTCAATGTTTTTTTCAGCCGTTTCAGCTGAAGCTCCGCCAGATCACCTGGCGTCAGCGTTTCTTTACCTTTATCCCAGAACATGACGGGCCTCTCCTCCCGGAACCGATCTGGCTGCACATAATCTCCCGGTTGTTGTTCGGATATTCATTCCTTCACCCAGCCCGAATTCCCTGCTAGATTCTTGCCTGATTTCGGTTACTATCTTAAAATAATATTATCGTGGCGTGTATAAAAGGTTGTCAAAGAATAGCATGGTTACATGGACCCTCTCGTGACACCTGGTTTTTTGGGTCTCTCGACATGTGAGGGGTGTAAAGATATGATCTCCTGACAGCATTTATTCCAGGAAGTACCACCGGTTGGTTGGTTCGACCTGCCACCACTGGTGACCCGGGTCTCGTGGAATGCAAAAAAACGATGCCTTAATTTATTGGTATCGCGCTGTTAATAGCTATAGAGGCAAAATATTGGCTTTTTAGGAAAGGAATCACGTGGATGTCCCCTGGCTTATAGTGGCTGGTTTCGGTGCCCATATCAAATCGACACGGAACACACTATTCGTGCAAAAAGAAGGAATTATCGAGGAATACCCGCTTGAGTCAGTGCGCCACCTGCTGATTATTGGTGGCCATACCCTGCATACTCCTGTTATTGCCAACCTCGTGAAAAAAGGTGCCAGAATATCATTTTTTGAAGCGGATGGGAAACCCCTCGGGACAATACGTCCATTTAATAACCATGAAGAAGCGAAATTTTTGGAAATCCAGAAGAATGCACCCAATTACCGGTATGCGGTTTCGATAGCACGGGCCTCAATGAAATCAAAAACCCTCCTTATAGGGGGACTTGGTGAAATTGCGGGGCGTGAGCTATTTTATGAAGGCGAATTGCAGATTTTCTCGAATGCGCTTGATGAACTGGAATACCTTATCAAAATCAGTGAGATCCGAAGAATTGAGCGGCTGACAACTGACATGTACTACGAAGTCCTTTCCCGTGTACTTCCCCCTGAGTTCGGTTTCAGACGGCGCACAGACAGGCCTTACCATGACCCGGTGAATTCGATAATTGCATTTGGATATGCGATGCTCTTTGGGAATGTGATGTTTTCGGTCACAGGGGCTGGTCTTGATCCTGATACGGGTATGTTAAACCGGGGCGAGTCATCCCTTGTCTACGATATCATGGAACCCTTTAAGGCGGACATGATTGACCGGGAAGCGATCAGGTTCATCAGGGAGGACCTCCATGAACAGGACTACGAATGTGGCCCTGCCCGGTGTATCATGTCAGACCCCTGCATGAAAGAACTAATCCGGCTATTTCACCAGACCATCGATCAGGATGTTATTGACCGCCAGGTTGCAACACTCCGCAACTCTCTTGAACAAAAAACTGACTACCTCATAGAGTGGTGATGTTGTTCCGGGTACTATCCGATCAAGTTCTTTCTTTTTTTGACGTGATACACTGATAATTTTTCATTCTCACCGGTTTTTAAACGTATAGGCGGGACCTCTCAAATACGGTATTGGGGATCCGGAGAATGTATTATATGCCGGGTCTGGTATGTGAAAATCGGTCACTTGTTTATCGGAAGACCATTCTATAGATGCGGCAGGCGATAAATGCTTTGATATAGCAACATAAGGTTTATACTAATGTTCCTCTCCGGGAATAGTATAAAAAAAATAACAATAATTATCAGGAATACAGCAATATTGTGCAATATTTACAGGAATTGTGGAATTCCTGTTCATTATGCAGAAGAGGTATGGTAATCCATCGGACCTGCATGATCCAGTTGATTCGGGGAAATTACATTACGGCATAGAAAAAGGACCCACTCAAAAAAACGGGGCTATTAACCTTCAGGTGTTTGGTTTTACTACCATAAACTCATTAAAATCCTGAAATTCCCTGTCTAACATCTTCATATCCCTGATAACTGCACGTGGACACCCGTAAATCATCGAGGCAAACTTATCAAGTACAATTTTTTCACCGGTCGAAATAATACGTACTGAACCGTCAGGGAGGTTCATCACCTCGCCATGGATGTTCAGTTTCTGCGCAATTCTTTTTACGCAACTCCGGAATCCTACTTTCTGGACCTTTCCCGAGACATGGATCTCAATAGTCTGCATTCTCTCTCCTTCAGGTCAGAATCTTCCCGTTATCCCGGATTGAATTATGGGATATGGAACAACTGATTCTCATAATGTCAGGCATTCAGCGGTCCTTCTTATGACAGGTTGAGATTGGACAAATGTCATATTAGACTTTCTCTTTTTAGTGCCGTACAGGGAAACCATGTTACAATAATGAAACACTGGATTTCATACCAGAATACTACCAACAATCAGCCCGGTAGAAATCCTCCAACTGAATGTTACTGATTCAGGGCTCTGTTGGCAGGCTCTCAAATCTGTCTTGCAGATTGGGAATTCAAAAATTTCGTCACGCTCCCGGGAGCTCCCTCACCCATTATGGCGCCCACGTTGGGATAGAGGCTTACCTCTTGGAATATCAGGAATACTTTTAAAAACCGAGAAACCCTGTCCAAGAATATTTTAATGTGGGTGGGACAGGGAGAGGGTGAAACCCCCTCCGGCACGAGCAGTCCTGTTATTTTTTTTACGCGTATAATTTCTGCGGATCCCAAAAAATCATGGATCTATAAAGAAATCCGGAAGAAACTTACTCTGATGTTATGACCTGACGTATATAGTCCATCAATTCTTGGTAAAACTGCCTTGCGGAGTCATCTAACGCCGATTCCACGGAAATGCGGACGAATGGTTCTGTGCCGGATGGCCTGACAAGTGCCCAGGCGTCGCCTTTTGTGATCCGAAGCCCGTCGGTCCGGTCAATATGGTACGCCTTGCAGGAATCTGCCAGACGTTCGATCAAACGCTC
The DNA here is from genome assembly GCA_963758915.1 of uncultured Methanomicrobiales archaeon. Classification (GTDB taxonomy): domain Archaea; phylum Halobacteriota; class Methanomicrobia; order Methanomicrobiales; family Methanospirillaceae; genus CAIKOD01. Next base: position 89,196 of record CAVWXH010000003.1, on the reverse strand, counting down.
CGGGTGGGCAGTCTGGATTTTTTCCTTTATCATGTGGAACACTGGCAGTTGATCAATGAGCCCTGATAACGGGAGATCTGAACGGGCAAGGATTGCCACCATCATCGAGGCCGTCATGCCACCATCCCGGCAGAACTGGTGACCGGGGAATATAAGGCCCCCGTTCCCTTCTCCACCAAATACGACTGTTTCACCCTTTTCAAGGAGGTCCCTCATGGTCCTTGCCACATAAATGCTTCCGACAGGGGTATAAACAACGGAGCTCCCGTGTTTTTTTACCATGGTCTCCACCAGCAGGGAAGAACTCACCGGCGTTACAACAATCCCGCACTGCTCTTTGCAGATATAATCCGCAACAAGGGCAAATTCCTGGTTCTCTTCTATGAAGCGACCGTTTTCATCGACAAATACGGCCCTGTCTGCATCCCCGTCGTGGGCAACCCCGAATGCCGATCCGGTTGATCTGACAAGGTCTGCAAGCCCCTTAAGCCCGTCAAGCGAAGGCTCCGGGAGACGCCCGGGGAAATGCCCGTCGATCTGGGCATTAATTGAATATACCCGGCAACCGAGTCCTGTCAGAATTTTTGGGGTGGTGACAGAAGCGGCCCCGCAGCCCGGGTCGACCACAACTGACATTTTCCTGCCGATATTCACCGGCACTGACCGGATTATCGCGTCGATATATTCATCGACCAGCTGGGTGGCAGCAGTACCGGATCCGACATGTTCCCATGATTTGACATCAAAATTCCGGGAAAATATCCGCTCTTCGAGGAGTACCGTCTGCTCGTCGCCCATTTCTGTACCATCGGGTTCGATAATTTTAACCCCGTTGTATTCCGGGGGGTTGTGCGAGGCCGTAATCATCGCACCGCCATCAAAGTGGTGCATCACAAGGTACTGGAGGGCCGGCGTCGGCAGCATGCCACAGTCGATAACATTACATCCGGCAGCCATCAGGCCGGCCTTTACGGCATTTGCGAGACCTTCCCCCGAGGTCCGTGTGTCCCTGCCGACTGCAATACGGCCTTTACGCATTGATCCGAATGCAAGACCGATCGAGAGCACAAGCTCGGGTGTCATATCCTTACCAACGATGCCCCTGACACCGTTCGTTCCGAATAATCTTTTTTGTAATTTTTCTGCTGCCATTATTATGACTCCAGGGGGGTGTTTTCGGTATACGTACCGGTTAGGAACGCCTGGTAATGCGTTACACCTGTTGTTTCGTATAGTATATTTCCATTTTAACGGAAATATGTTCGGCAGGTTGAGATATCAGTCGTCCCCGGCAATATGGTCCTGCCAGGAGATGATACTCCTCCATAGGTGAGAAAAAAGGGATTAAACCCCCTCTCTGCCAGTTAACAGGGTTATTCCAATTGTAGATTTCCTATTAAATGACTGGGAAGCCCGGAAAAATCAGGTGAATCTGCCAGGCTGGCCCGGGTTGCTCTGGAAACGGGCAACCTGTACCCAGCCGGGAGTGTCGTTACCGGTCTTTATGGTCCAGAAACCATAGACTGCATATGCCCGGTCCCCAGATTCGACAAACTTTGTCCACCCGGTTACACCGTAATAATAACCGGCCGTTAGTTCAACGGCTTTCTTCAGTTGCTCATACGAGGCATCTTCGGAATTCAGGAGGGACCGTGCTGCAATTGCCGTTGCATCATAAGCCGCAAGGGAATATGGGTCGGGTTCAGATCCGGTCATTGCCCGGATCCGTTGTTTGACATCGAGAAATCCTCCAGACTCCTCTTCCTCCCCATAGACAGGACTATAAAACCCGGTAATCTCTGCAAAATGAGCAGCGGACGCGTTCTTTGTCAGGGCATCGGTTTTTGCCGCCCCGTCGCTCCCAAACCATGGAACGGTGGCAAGAGGGGGATAACCTGCAGCCCCGGACAGAAGAGGCACCATCTCATCAAATCCAATCGCGTACACCCCGACTGATTTATTACCATACAGTTGTTGTGCTGCAAGTACCCGTGGTGACAGGTTCACCAGGATGGGAGTAAAGTCCCTGGTACCTGGTTCAAAAAGGTAACTGTCAGTAACAACCCCGCCATTTTGCTCGAATTTGGTTTTTGTTGAGTTTAAAAGGCCTTTACCCCACGTATCATTCCTGGCAACCGGAATAATTACCCGGACTCCTGCCCTGCCAAGGTATCCCGCCATTGCCTCCCCCTGTCTCGAATCATCCGGTACTAACCGGAAAACGTTATCTCCGGCTACAGACAGGGCAGGGGAGGTACTCCCATAACTGATAATTATGACCCCGTGCTGGTCTGCCCAGTCTTTGACACTGGCTATCTCTGCACTTGAGGCGGGGCCGACGACCATTCGTACACCTTCCTGCTGTAATTTTTTTATCTTTTCAGATGCGACAATGGGATCTGTTCCCGTGTCTTCAACAAGCAGGCGAACCTTTTTCCCGGACCCGGTTGATGCGAGGTTTGCATTGGTGTCCTCCGCCGCAAGTGCAATTGCGGCATTGAAGTTCAGTCCTTTTGAACTCCAGTCCCCGGTGAGCGGAACCAGTACCCCGATAACGATGTCTTTTGATTTGGTTCCGGACGGTAATCCAATACACCCGCTCAGAAGGGCACCCGAAATCAGTAATGCTACCGCAAAAAAAGCCCCGTATTTCATATAATACCAGAGGGAACGCGACACGTAAAATATCTTCTGCTTTCCGTTAAGGGTAAATAGTTAATCCTGCACTCTACAATCCGGGGAAATAGCAAAATCATTCCATTTCACTGGTCCTGGTAACGTTCATTAGTTTCTTCCAGGTCTGAAATTTCCGGGGGCGTTTTTGTATGTGTATGGGGCCCGACCAGGTCTCTTTCCCCGGTCTCTGCCAGGTCGGAAGCTGCCCTTTTTTCCAGCATGATCCGTGCTGCCTCTCCAACCCCTCTCATGACCCTCGTGATCCGGTCCTCAATATCGATCTCTTCATCGATGTCAAGCGATGTCCCCTCCACTTCAAGGAGGAACCGGGCAACTTCGCCCGACTCAAACAGCATGTCGTCGAGTTCGTCGGGAGTGAAGAACCCGCACATTGCACCGTAGAAAAAGGTCGCACCTGCCTTGTTCACCTTCTTTTTGAAGGAGTTCCGCGCCTGGTTGACCGCCTGGGGGCTATAGGGTTCCTGCATGAAGGGAACAAGTTCGGGCAGGTGTTGCCCGATGAATGTCATTTCTGCTCCGCCACGCGTCCTGAAATCTGTACAGAGCCTGGCAAGCGCCCATTCACGGGCAGTGATATACGTCCGTTTCCGGAGGAATTCGTTGACCCGGTGGTATGTCGCGCCGTCTACCTTCTTAAACTTCGCGTACTTTCCCAGGTTAGGTGCCGGAACTGGTTTAGCAGGGGTGGTTGTTTCAGGAATCCGGGGTGGTATTGCGTCGGATGTTGTTGGCTCTGCCGGCTCAGTGCCCTGGGTGGGAAGAATTTCGGGTGAAAGTTCCGATACAGTATCAGGGCCAGATACTTGTTCTAACTCTGGTGTAGCCGGGGAATTAGTTTCCGGATTCATAGCCGGCGTTTCTTCATCTGGTTGTCCGGGTGTTAAACCAGGACCGGGCTCCGGTAGAGGGTCGGGCTCATCCATTAGTCCTAGGGTAGGATGGGAGGAGTTAAAAATATACCTTTTCTCATATAGCAACATGTGGTTTATTTAGGTAATGAGGTAGGCTTTTTCCAATTAATATTTGGTTGATTTATCCTTTATTTCCTTAAAAAAGGATTATATAAGGTATTTTGGGATAAAAAATCATGGTTCCGTTTCATTCCGGTAATGAGTGAAACCCCTTCTAAACTAGTATTCTATATTAAGGGGCTAATTATGCCTTAAAAAGCGAAATTGCGTTTAAATTCCAGTAGAATGTTCAATGATTTTCCGCTCATCCACCGTGAGCCCATAAAGCTCATACACCAGTTCATCGATCTCCTTATCCGTCGCCGCAATCTGCCTCTTGATCATTGTCTGCTCCTGTTCGGTCCTGGCCTTGTCATGTGTATCCTTAATTCACAAAGTTCAAAAAAGGATGATTTTTTTTTATTTTGACCCATCCGGAAACCGCTTGAAAATAATCCGCAAGTAAAAACCATTGAACCCGACACATCCTAACAATTTATTATTGACAGTGACTCAGGTATCGATAATTGTGGACTATCCTTGACACAGGTCAATAAATCCCTGAATCATTATATTGCGATTCTTGCCGTCATCGCACTTATCGGAATATTATTCGTCCCTGCCGCATCCGCAGGAAAAAGCCTCAACTATTTTCCCACCCAGAAGGCTATCAAGTCCATACCTGTGGTGAATTATACACCTACATCTGCCGTGGTTACTCCAAAGACTATTCCATTCACATATTCCCCTCCAAAAGGAGCAGCTACGACCCTTCCCATTTCCATGTCGGGTAACGGTGGTGCAAATCCTTCATACACTCCTACCACGGGTCTTTCTTCTTCAACGGTATTTCATGTGACAAACTATTAAAAAATAGGCAATGCCGTCGCAAATTATCGAATAAAACCTTCCAGTTTCATTAGTGGATCCAAATATATTCCGGGAGGAAATACGGGAGAAAACAAACTTAATCAGGAATCTAACGAAACGATTCAGAATGAACAAATAGACATCTTAAACGCATACATAAATAGCCTGCCATCCGAAGAATCCAAAATATCGGCTTTGTTGAAATGCTCAAGTTAGAAAATAGACCGATAGAGCTAAGGTACATTAACTCCTTGAGAAGAATATGTTCAAAACCTATCTCAAAGAGCCATATTTTTATGGAAATCAGAAGCATATCAGTTTTCTTACAGCCACGATGAATGCCATCAGAGAATCAAAAATTCCTTTATACTCGTCGAAATTTTCACGAAAAGACTATAATCAGCACCAATTACTAGCGTTACTTGTTTTCAAAGAATACCTGGGCGCAAGATACCGAGAGATTATTGAGTTAGTTGAAGTGATGGACGCAATTCAAACGTGCTTGGGAATCTCTAGGATCCCACATTTCACAACGTTGTGCAAATTTTCATCTCGAATTAGTTCATCAATTCTTACAGAGGTCCAGAAGCAGGCCACTAACTTTTCTTATCAGAATACCGGTCGAGTATCAACAATTGCAATCGATTCTACAGGTTTCCCAACTGAATATTTCAGTTACTATTACTCAATGAGGACAGAAAAGACCAGGAGGGATTTTATTAAAATATCTCTTGCTGTTGACACTGAAAAACAAACAATACTCGGTACAAAAATTACGAAAAGCAGGCAGCATGACACGAAACATGCTAGACCCTTATTAAGAAATACCGGCTTTGTTGAAACCCTAGTCAGTAATGAAAATCCTCTGTTTTTTCAAGAATAGGTCAACTGAGTAAACAATGCATTTCAGTTTTAATTCTTTAACCTGACTTCTATAAAATCTACCTTTAATTTCATCTCCAAATCTTCGTTTAATGACCGAGAAAACAGTTTCAACTTTATTACGTTGACCGTATCGTTCTCTATCAAAATTCTCCGCCATCTCATTTCTATACTGCCCCTTAACATAGACTGCATTCCAATCGCGAATCGGAATGATAGATTCAGCATGAATTTCGGTTCTGATCTGAAGATGAATTTGTTCGGAATCATATCCACGATCGAGAACATAGCAATCTGCCTTTTTCAGGGTATTTCGGCTTTGTTGAAACCCTTATGATATAAAAAAATAAGAGGGAAATATGAAGACAGGAGGGGGTTTCACCCCCCCTGCCCCACCCCCATTAAGATATTCTTCGGGCAGGGTTTCGGCGAAGGCTCATTAAATTCAGAGTATTGGGGGATATCTCTATCCCAACCGGGGCGCCACAGCGGCAGGGCGGAGCCCCGAGAGCGTAGATAAATTTCAGAATAATCAGGATTCCGGATGCCTAATATAGCTTTTCTACAGAGCCGAAAATTCATATATTCATTGGTGTGACCTTCGCTGTTTTTGGTAAGTTGAAGTGCTAATATCAGGTCAGACCAGGCAGCATAAGCCCTGATTTATGCGGGTTTCAGACTGATATACTGCCATGGTACATCAATTTTCACATCCAGAGATAGCCGTTGGAACATCAGAATCTAATTCTGAAATCATGTCAAGTCTTCTGTCGATAGAGGGACCCGACCCCCGAATGAAAAAAGACTTATTCGGTTTCGGAATATCACACTTTTAGCCGTTTGATAATTTTTTATTCAGTGACCTGAAATATGGATCCAATATCCAGCGGTCTGTTGATGATCCGTTATTTGGAATACCTACCAGGCCCGGGATCCAGCAAAAAGATCTGGAAAACGGTGCAGTGGTCTCAAAATGCAGGATAAACTCATTGAATGGGGTTTCCTATAAGGTGTGCGAGGTAAAGGGCTGTATTGAGCGAATAAAAGCCCCGTATAATCGTTTATTTTTACACTGGTTTCAGGGTGGATCCGATTACCAGATCATAACATTCAGCAGGGTAGATGAGACACTATGTGTCCCAAAGTATCGAAAGGACTGGTGACTGGAAGCTCCACCCTCAATATCGATATATTATTTTCTGATTTTCTTTAGAAACAATCTGGTGAAAACGTACTGGCGCAGAATAGGTATTCTACGCAAAAGTTTAATATGTGTCCTGAATAAAGAATAGACCATGCAGGGTGGTTATTTTTCCGAGTGGCTCAATCGCTACGGATACTACCTCAGAATGCGGAATTATTCACCCCGGACTATCACGAGTTATGAGCAGGTGGTAAAACAATTTGCGTACTACCTGTGGCTCCGGAGAAACAGCAATCCCGAGAAGCTGGAGGACCTCTGGAAGGATTATGCGAATGCCCGCCTCGATACCGATGTCGAGGTTGAGCCCGTGATGATGACTGATTTCCTGACGTTCATGAACTCGGTCAGGAATTACAAACCAAAAACACTCCACCGGATGATCTCCACACTGACCTCTTTTTACCGGTTCCTCTATACCCAGGGTGCACTTGCATCCAACCCGATGTTTGGAATTGAACGGCCCAGGATCAAGGAACAGGAGCTCCGGTACCTGAAACACAGCCAGGTGCTCAGGTTAATTGCCTCAATCCCGGATACGAGAGAAAAGTTGATGGTCCGGACAATCTACGCGACGGGAGTCAGGATATCCGAACTCTGCAATATGAATATCGAGGATATTGACTTCGAGGAGCAGACAATCCGGATAAAAGGGAAAGGGGGTAAAATCCGGACAGTTTTTGTTGATCCTGAAACGCTCAGGGAGATGGAGCCGTTCATCGGAAACCGAATTGAGGGGCCTCTTTTTGTCGGGCAGCAGGGGCACCACATCTCCCCGAGAACCGTCCAGCATTTGTTCGAAAGATATGCTCCTGCAGGGATTACCCCTCACAAGATACGACACAGTTACGCAAGTGAACTATTCCGCAGGTCAAAAAATCTCCGTGTAGTCCAGGAGAACCTCGGGCACTCATCGATCAAGACTACGGAAATTTACCTCCATACAGACCTGGACGAGCGCAAACGCGTCTACCAGCAATATTTCCCCTTGTCGGACGAGCCAAATCAGAATGATGGCAAGAACCCGGAACAGGGAGGCGACAAATAGGCATCGCTCTCGGAAAACAAATTAAATGGGGTCCATTCCTCAAATGGAGAGAAAAGAAGAATTTACACCGGCCGGGTATCCCTCTCCGTATTTTGGGTGTTCGTCCCCGGACAATTTGTGGACACATTGCAGACCTTAAAAAAATTAAAAAAATACCGTTACTGATTGAGGTATTCGACTTCAATTGTCAGTTGTTTATCATGTAGATATAAATCCCGGTATAAGACCCTTTATTTATGCTATGTCATGCCTCTCCTTTCCCTGGCTTGGGGTTTCCTGAGGAAGTCCCCTACTGCAGGTACTCTTGCACGGGACTATTGGTGATACCAGGAAACCCTGAAGTTCCCATACGTGAGTTCGGTCATATTCGGACCTGTTATTCCTCGGGGTATATTGAAAACGGGCTATGAAAATCTCCCGGGAAACAGGCGGTTTTATTGGTCATTAAACGAAAATCCCCGGCACATATTCATATGGTTAAACTAATAGCATCAAAGTCCGGGTAGTTCTCCTGTATTGCCCTGATATATGTCACAAAGGGATTTGTGCCAATTTCTGTGTGTTGAGATTGTTTTACCAGGGGTGCTCCCCTGAAAACGGTTAACTCATAGAACTCTGAGCTGATAGCCATCACAAACCAGCCTGACGATGTCAGACCTCTCCATGGAAACATCACTCCTGTTTCAGATTGGGATGTTGTGCCGGGAAGGACCGTAATTGTTGATTTAGCACAGAAAAATCCGCTACATTTCGTAAATATGTCCATAATGAGGTTAAATTCTCCAGGCAATTCTCTTTATAAACCGCATGTTGCTATATAGTATAAGTATGATCTTTTGAGCTTGTGATCCCCCATTTCACTCCTCTGATCCGGTTTTCCCTGCCATTGCTGATCCTTTGTTTTGAGACCTGCACGATCAGCGGGACGCAATTGGGATCCCTCCTTCCGGGACCTGAAAAATCAGACGAATGACGTTTAATTTTTAAATTAAGGCGAATAACTGGGTTGAAAATCAATGGGAATCATACATTGAATGGGAATTTCCACACCGTTGGTCCCCCCGGCCCCGATAAACAGTAACTGCACTGTTATCGTCGCCGGGGGAATAGTTCACCGGCGTCCGGCATGATCGGGCAAAGACCTGTTTTTCGGTCTGTTGGCATCCTACGTGTAATCAAAAATTTACAGAACTGCTCAGACAGGAGGGGGCTTCATCCCCACCTGTCCCACCCACGTTAAGATACTCGTGGGCGGGGTTCAATTGGGGCATTCAATGCAATTTCAGAGATTAGTGAGATCATACCCTATCCCAACCGGGGCCGCCAAATCGGCGGGCCATAAGCCCCGGGAGCGTGAATAAATCCTGGAATATCCTAATGTACAAAATAGACAGGGAAGGTTTCCCATGAAAAAGCCTGAACGGCCATCAACATAAGAGATTTTGAACGTGGTATTTTCAATCGTCCGGGTGTGAATTTCCCGTCATGTGTGTTTCAATAAAGCCGTTTTTTTATTTTTTGAACGCGTCAATTTTAGATTGTGCATTATTCAGGTGAACATTTGCCGATCTGAATAACTCATCAGCTGCATCTCGGTAGTCCTTTGATGCACCAAGCATCATTTCGCTATCAGAAACAGCAATATTTCTCAGTTTCCGCGATCCGTTTATCTCATCCTGTATGGCCTCCAGGATTTCATCCTTGACCGGTTGCAATGCCGGGGATACTGGTTGCGCTGATAAATTATTATACTGAGACCTGAGGTTTTTTTCTGCTGATTCCGCGAGGATCTTTGCGGAATCAGAATGACCACTTTTTATCAGGATGACGGTATCTCTAATCATTGCGAGCGAAACACTTTCCTGGTCTATGGCATTCTTAAGGAACGCTACATCTGCTGCCGTCAGGTTAGGTCTCTCCGGTACCAGGACCGGTGTTGCAGTTGTATTCACATAATTGGCGGGTGCAGTAGGTGTTACCGTGGGGACCGTTGTATCCACGGTCTTCATTGTGCAACCACCAAGGACAAGTACCGATATGACGAGGACTGACAGTATCAGGCCCACGTACAAGTGTCTCATTGCAGAAAATGTGCATGATTTGACCTGATAAATGTTACCGCCCGGTGCTGAAGGGTATAATGTATGGGGCGGGCTTCCAGGCATTGCGTTACGGTCCAATCAAACAGTAACAAGTGTAAATTCTTATTCGATAACAGAGCATATATACGCTAGACTGTATTCCGGAACTAAAAAAATTTCTGGAAGAAGTTTCGAGAATTACCCCTGTAGTGTAGTGGTCAATCATGCAGGACTTTGGATCCGGCGACGGCAGTTCGAATCTGCCCAGGGGTATTGCTTATATTTCGATTTAGGATGATTTCATCAATTATTTTTATCTTTTCTCAAGAGCAATGTTATCTTTTTGTGGCTTTGTTGAAACCAATTGGTAATATAAAAAAATTAAGAGGGAAATACGAAGACAGGAGGGGGTTTCACCCCCTCCCTGCCCCACCCCCATTAAGATATTCTTCGGGCAGGGTTTCCCGAAGGCTCATTAATTTCAGAGTATTGGGGGGGTAGTCTCTATCTCAACCGGGGCGCCACAGCGGCGGGGCGGAGCCCCGAGAGCGTAGATAAATTTCAGAAAAATCAGGATTCTGGGTGCCTATTATAGCTTTTCAACAGAGCGCTTTTTTGTAAACTTCTGACCCTCTGCGTTGACCGTGACCGCAGGTGTCAATGGGTTTTTTTAATATCCTGATTCAAGAAACTATAGATGACTGGGGAATAGCCATGCTTATCGGACCCTCTCCCACACTGGAAATGGAAATTTTCATTGATACATTATTCTGCAACGGGTGTGGGAATTGCATCCGGCAATGCACAATGGGTGTTTTTAAAATGGATGGCGATCTCGCCGTTGTTGATAATGAATATATCTGTGTTGGGTGCTTCAGATGCCAGAGTTTCTGTCCAACGAATGCTATACAACCACGTGTAGTAATGAGAGTATCATGATCCATTCCCGTATCACCTGTCTGTGACCTGATACCGTGGGCTAATCGGGAAAGTGAGGAGGTACAACCCCCTCCGGTCGAAGCAGTCCTCTTACCTTTTTTTAAACCTGGGATCTCCACAGGGCTGGATTATTATACAATCCGGACTTTTTCAGGATAGAACTTGAGCATTAACTGCCTGACAGGTTCATACACGTTCTTATGGTCTATATAGATCTTCAATACCTCTCCGTTATTTGTAACAAATGAGATATATCCGGACAGGAAGACCGGTCTCTTCATGCAAATCTGTTGCAGGTCTGTCTTATCGATCTCGATCTCCTTATAGACCTCCAGGTCCTCGATGGTCCTTTTCAGGCTATCCATCGTCCTTCCAAATAACTCTGCATATACGAAACCACCAATTGCCGGACCCTTCGGGTGGCCAAAAACGTGCTTCTGGCTTTTTAGGATAAATATCCGCCGGTCCGTCACATAGATACCGTAGCCACCGACATTTGTGCCCATTGCACCTGCCAGGTCCTTGCCCTTTCCGTCAGTTAGTGAAAGTTTTATTGAAGGGCTGGACAGTCCACCTATATAGGTCTCTTTTGGAGTGCTCTTTTCAGGAAGGGTTGTTGAGCGTTCAGGTAAGGAAGTTTTGCCGGATGTCGTTTTCAGGTTGATAATATTTTCATTGCATATCCGGGCTTCCATTGTGCGTCCCATCCGCACAAGCAGCTCGGCTTTTCTGTTCCATGCATCGTAACTGGACGGATCAAGACCTATTGCGGCAGTATAACACCTGAGTGCACCTTCATCATCGCCAGATGAGACGCAAACGTCTCCCTTTGCAACCCATTCAGCCGCCTTGGACTTTGTTGCATCGCTCATATCCCCCATGAGATGGGGGTTACCCTTGTCCTTTGTTATCTGGGTCTCTTCAAGGAATCGCCTGACACGGTCGAGACTGGAACCGCAGAAAAGACAAAAATTGCTGCCTACTGGTATCTCTTTTCCACATTCCGGGCAGAACACCACAAAGACCCCCTCTACCTTTTCTTGGGCATAAAAGGTAATAAACTATTACAAATGGTTTTTTTGGCTTTGTTGAAACACTTCGGTGTCATAAAAAATAAGAGGGAAATACGAAGACATGATGGGGTTTCACCCCCTCCCTGCCCCACCCCAATTAAGATATTCTTCGGGCAGGGTCCCGGGTGTGAATTTATCGTTCATGTGTGTTTCTACAGAGCGTTTTTTTTTTAATCGTGTAATTAACAAATCCCGGGGTGCCGGGTGGGGTGAACGTATAACTATTTTACGAAAATGGCAGGAAAGATCCGGGGCAAGATAGATTTAAGAATCTATCAGGTTATTTCTTCAGCCTCGGCAATCGCAAGCTGGTACATCCAGTCCATAAGCCTGCTGCAATCTATCACATTACATTCTTCTTCACAACCAATGCAGGGGATCAGCTCTTCACCGGCAAGGATCTGGTTGGGGTCCAGTGGACGCTTGGTTGCCTTCAGGACGAAGGTCTTAATACCATCTTTTTTGAATTCTGTCCGTTCGATCAGCCCGGTGTCGACCAGTTTCTTCACAATTCTTGAGCATTTGCGGCTGTCAACGTCAAGGATCTTCCAGAGCTCGCTCTGGAGAACGCCTTCAGGCTTGGACTGGATTACCTTCAGTGCCTCTTCGATCGGATTGTTCATAAGTTCACTCATCAGAGGACCGGTGAGATCGAAAGGATATTGTTGCCCCGAATCACGACGGTTCCGAGGTTTCTTCCCCGCTGGTTGTTGTCATTCAGTTCGGTTGTCTCTTCCATGTGGATATTGAGGTACTCATCCACTGCGACAAGACGACCCTGTAATTTTCTCCCATCATCTTTTATTTCTACGGTAATTTTCGAATCAACAAGAGAAAATACCTTTTTTATGGGAAGTACGATTCCGTTAACCATCTGCCTTAATTTAGGGCGACAGGTAATTAAAGTTTCTCATATGGCAGAAAAACGAGCTCCCCATATGAAGTAACCCGTGACCCGCCTAATCATGATACAACGGATTTTCCGGGAAACAATCCAATTTTGGGACGGAAAACAAAAAATAAACTGGATTTTATCTGGGGATCGGCTCCCACCGCGACGTTAATTCTTTCTCTACCGCAGGAAGGGTCGTGTATTCCATCTCATCAAGAGAGAGCCGGTGGGGTTCGAAGGGGCCATGCGCACGGATCAAATCGGCAAGGTCATTGCACCGGCCCCGGACCCGGTCAAAGGCCGGGTCATCAAACATGTCAGCCGGGCCTGTCAGCCTGCCATTGCAGAGCTGGAAGCCCAGACAGACAACTCTCGGCGGGCCATCGAACCTGGTACAGTTTGCATCGCACAGGCCGACCGGCATAAAGGGCCCGTGGTGTGACCCCCGCATCCATCCTGCCACCAGTACCGGAGTACAGAACGGTTCAATTACTTCCCCGACAGCGGGAAAACCGCTCTGAGAACGGACGATCATGACCGGATCATCTTTCCCGATGTACCTCCCTGCCATCATGTTCAGGCGCTGGGTGCTGGTCGATGCCGCGATCTCACCATCTCTTTTGAACACATGCTTGATTACGTACCGCGATGGTGCCCCGATGTATACGAGGAGACTGTAGATCTCTTCAGGGCATGAAAACCTGATCATACGTTTTTCGATAAGGTCGTGGACCTCAAAGACAAATCCCTTGTGCATCGATGGGTCAATGACAAGTCCGGCCGTGTTGAACGGATCGGCAAAGATCTTGTAGAGGAAGAAGTTCCATGCACCGGGTTCTGTTTTATCTGCCATAAAGACCAGCACGGGGTCGCTGCCCCGTTCCTCGAATTCCATCTCGGCAACACCGGGTCCCATCCCCTTGACATTACCTGCAAAGGCATCTGCGAGCATATCCTGTCCCGCACCATAGAGTTTCATGTTTTTTGCAATCGCTGTGCACTCCATGAATACCTCCCATGCGAGCTTGTGGACCTTTTCATTGTCCACGCCATGGGTGTGCGTCATTATCAGTTCAAGGTCATCGCCGCAGTGGGTGACAAACGAGTCGATCAGCAGCTTGCCTTCCTGGTCTTTGAGCAGCCTGGCTGCCTTCTCCAGGAGCTTCGGGTGGGTGCGGGAGTGCCCGGGAAAACTTCCCACATCCGCTTTTATAACGGAAATCGTGGTTTTGGGCATAAAGGATTCACACTATAGAATCTCTTTACAGGAGAAAAAAATTGTGGTGAATGGTTACGACATATATTTTCGCACAAGTGAAGCTGACCCGTACGAGCTGAATGCTTTAAAAAATACAAGGCTTTCAGCATACGCCATTGCCTGGATCGCCTTTTCTGTATCTTCATTAACGGCATAGATTTCCCTGAAAAACTCCTTAATTGCAAATTTACAGTTGCCATCAACGATCTGCCTGTCCGATTTACCTGGGTTTGCAGCCCGGTATTTCTCAAGTGTCCATTCCTGGATATCCTTGTAGAGTCCGGGTTCGTATACCTTGAAGGTGTCCAAAACGACGTCCTGCCAGAATGTCCCGACATTTCCCTTAATAATATCCCCTTTCGGGAAATGCTGGTTAATGAGGTCACGGGGTGTGCCGGTAATACCATGCTGGGCGATACCGACATTCAGCTTATTGTCCCGGAGTGCTTTTGCGACCGCCTTTGTCTGTGGGATATCGATCGAAAGCTGCTCGACCACGTTCCCTTTCTCATCGTACACATGGCCATGCGTGCTTCCGTTGGCAATCGCAAGGACCTGGGGAATTATATCGTTCTCATGTAAACCCTTGATAAATTCTACAGCTTCCTCGGGCTTGGTCAGGATCATGCCCTGCCCGTCTTTTCTCCCGATCTCCCCCACTTCCACTTCAAGGCCGAAATCCTTCCCTTTCATCCTGCTCTTGATATAATGTGCCAGTTCTGTCGTGACCGCTATATTTTGTTCCAGTTCTTCCCTGACATTTTTACCTTCAAAATTAAAGAGGTGCGAGGCATCGATGGCAAAAGAAGTATACCCTGCGGCGACCTGGGCATTGATCAGCAGCCTTGTCTGCTCGATCTCAGTTGCATCCCCTTTCTTAATCGTGATATGATCCGCGTGAAGGGCCCAGATATCAAACTGCACCTCCATCGCTGCTTCGCGGATTCTCTCCCCGAAATCGTTCGGTGTTAATCCTGTATACCCACCTTTCAGGTCACATTCAGAACGTGCGAGTTCCATAAATACGGCAGAATCTGTATCTTTTGCGGCCTGGAAAATTCCCTTTGCAACAGTAGTAATCCGCGTGTTCGCTGCCATTATTATTGCTTTCCTGCCTGAAATACCTTTGAAAATTGTTGAACCAGAGATTGGACCATAATCTTCCTGTTTCATAAGACTTCCCACTCCTGTTTACTTACCCTTGTGTCATAAACTTTTCAATCATCGCGATCTCTTTCATGCCACCAATATAGATGGGTGTAATCTCACCGATTGATTTCGGCGTAATATCCAGAATATCTGTGTGCCCGTTACTGATTGCCCCTCCTGCTTCCCGGATAATCTTTCCCATCGGGTTTGCCTCGTATAAAAGCCTCAATTTTCCGTTTTCCTTATTTTTGAAACCCGGGTACGTGAATACCCCTCCCTTGCGAAGGATCTGGTGTACATCTGCAACAAAACATCCGCTGAACCGGAGTTTATACCCCGCCGCTTCAAGTCCCTCAATAAACCGTGCATGAGCTGGCAGGTAATCCCTTCTCAGGGCACCGGGTGCATAAATTTTCCCGTCAGGGATTTTAATATCCTGGTGTTTAAGAACAAATTCACCGGTTTCATCCAGGACAAATTCGTGGACTCCCTTTCCTGCTGTATACGTCAGTGTGGTAAGGGGGCCATACAGGATATACATCGCAGCGACCATTTTTGCTCCCTTCTCGAGAACATGCCCGGGATAGATACCAATGATTGACCCTACACAAAGGTTCACATCAATAAGGGATGATCCATCCAGCGGGTCGATGACAACCCCGAATTCGCTTTTCGGGTTCCCGACTTCAATGATAGTGTCTTGTTCTTCCGTGGCGATATACCGGGCAAGCCGCGTCTTCTTCAACCCTGAAATGAATACCTCGTCGGCATATTTATCCAGGGGCATCTGCTCTTCGCCATACATATTGCGTGTCTTTTCATCTGCAGGTGATTTCCTGGCCGTGGAGAGAAATCCCATCTTCACCGACCGGGCTTCCCTGCTGAAAAAGAGAATTAATTCCGCCAGGTTTTTTTCTGTCCCTGCGCCGTCAAGGAATTCTTTGAGTATCATTTTTTACTGCCTTCCTCTGCCATACAACTCGGTAAACCACGGGCTATCCAACCGGACTCCCTGATCACGTGTAGTCTTTTGATTCCGGGGTTTATCAGGATTATTATCCTGCCTGGATGGGCTGTCCACAACCTGATATGAACCTCCTTTTTCCCGTACCCGGAATTCCCCGGGATCGTGGTAATGGTGCCGGATGTGGGGCGAGGAAGGAAAAAAATAACCGCGCTGTTTTTTTTACAACCTTCGGCCGGGTAATTATTACAGGTATAATTTGTCCTGGACCCCAAGGATACGTCAACCGTAACCGCCCGTGGATCCACCAGGAATTAACAATAAGGTTCTTGGAAAAAAGGTCAATAAATGGGTTTATTCGTCCCCGGCAGAAGGTCCGGTCTCCCGAAACTGCTCACGGTAGGTGACCTCTAGTACGCCATGCCGGAATGATACCGAAACGGAGTCCTTTTCCGCCGGTGGGACATCTGCAGTTGTCTGGTATTTCAGGTCCCCGTCCCCTGCCTTGATATGGACGGTCGAACCGGAAAACATCACTTTTACATCCTCGGGGGAGACTCCCGGGAGTTCGGTTGCCAGTATCACCTCGTTTCCAACCCGCTGGACCTCTACTTCAGGCTCTATCGTGTGACTCCTTGAGGGGGCCAGGTTTTGTTGCCCGGCCGGGCATACCGGCATATTAACGTAGATCCGGAAATTGAAAATGACGGGTGCCGGGTGATCACTCATACCCGCCTGTTCAAGCATTTTCCGGATGATCTCCCCTATGTTCCTGAAATTTTCATCTGGTGCGCTGGTCATAATGGTATTCCCAATTGTTATGTGGTCTGTTTCAACTGCTCATCCAGCTGGCTGGTGAGTTTTTTAATCTCGCTGAAGTCTTTTTTAGTTTTAAAGGTCTCTTTCCTGAGAATGTCCGTACTGCTGTCTGTTACCTTCCGGAGTTCTGCCCGCTTCAGGCTGGCAAGGGAATTTTCAAGGATTACCCGTTGATCATGGTTGTACAGCATCTCCCATGCCTGCCGTTCAGCCGTCTCGAGGGCGTCGCGGTCGAGAGACCCCTTGACTATTTTGGCTGCATCTTCAAAGTGCATCCTCGTGATTCGGATGTTCACCACGGCATCCTGCCGTTCCTTCTCACTCGTATCTGCCATTACCGTGATAAAGTCACGCATTGCACCAAGTTTTGCCTGTCGGACAAGTGCCTCGATATCAGCACCTACATACCCGTCGGTCTGCAGGACAAGGTCATCGATGCTGATGTCACTGGTAAGGAGCGCACCCGCATCCCGCAGGTAGACACCGAAGATCTTCTTCCGGCCCTCTTCATCGGGCGGGGGCACGTAAATATGGCGCTCCAGCCTTCCGGGGCGCAGGAGCGCCGGGTCGATCATATCAGGCCTGTTCGTCGCCGCAATAACGGTGACGTTTTTCAGCTCCTCGAGGCCGTCGAGCTCGGTGAGGATCTGGGAGACCACGCTCTCGGTCACATGGGATGAACCCGCATAAGAACCCCGCTTTGGCACGAGTGCATCAACTTCATCGAAGAAGATGATCGAGGGGGACGCCTGCCTGGCCTTCCTGAATATCTCCCTGACCCCTTTTTCAGACTCCCCTACCCATTTTGAGAGGAGTTCAGGACCCTTTACGGAGATGAAATTGCATTCTGACTCGTTTGAAACAGCCTTTGCGAGCAGGGTCTTCCCTGTCCCGGGTGGCCCGAACAGGAGGATCCCTTTCGGGGGCTTGGTCTTGAGCTGCTCGAATACAAAGGGGTACTTTAATGGCCATTCCACTGCCTCCTGCAGGTCTTTCTTCACCTCATCTAGGCCTCCGACCTCATCCCAGGTAACATCCGGGATTTCTACGAGCACCTCGCGCATTGCACTTGGTTCGACCTGTTTCCGTGCCTCGTCAAAGTCAGCCCCGGTGACCCTCAGGTCATCAAGGATCTCGGCAGGGATCTCTTCATCAGGTTTTATCAGGGGGATGATCCTCCTGAGTGCCCTCATTGCAGCCTCCTTTACAAGGAGCGCGATGTCAGCACCGACAAACCCGTGGGTAGTATCCGCATATGCCTGCAGGTTGACATCATCTGCAAGGGGGACCCCCCTGCTGTGGACCTGGAAGATCTCAAACCGTCCTTTCTTGTCGGGAATGCCGATCTCTATCTCCCGGTCAAACCTGCCACCCCGGCGGAGTGCAGGGTCGATTGAGTCCGGAAGGTTGGTTGCGGCGATGACAATGACCTGTCCCCTGCCTTTTAGTCCGTCCATCAGGGCAAGGAGCTGTGCCACGACGCGACGCTCCACCTCACCTTTGGTCTCTTCACGCTTTGGTGCAATCGAGTCGATTTCATCGATGAAAATGATTGTCGGTGCATTTTCCTGTGCTTCTTCAAAGACTTCCCGGAGCTTCCCTTCGCTCTCCCCATAGTACTTGCTCATGATTTCCGGGCCGGAAAGGGTAATGAAGTGGGCCTCAACTTCATTTGCCACCGCTTTTGCGATGAGTGTCTTTCCAGTGCCTGGCGGACCGTAGAGGAGTACTCCCTTTGGTGGCTCTATCCCCAGCCTCTCGAAGATTTCCGGGTGCCGTAGCGGCAGTTCTATCATTTCACGCACGAGCTGCAGCTCGCGGCCAAGTCCGCCTATGTCCTCGTAGTGGACGTCAGAGACCTCCTGTTTACCCTCTTCAGGCTTATATGCGGTATCTTTCAGTTCTATTTCTGTGTCATCGGTAACAATGCCGATACCTTTCGGGATGACCTTCGAAATGACGAATGTGATCGGGTTCCCGATTACGTCCACCCGCACGTTCTGCCCCTCCATCACTGATCTTCCGGAGAGGACCCGGTGGAGGTATTGTTCCCCTCCGATCAGGCGGATCGGCTGGGTGGGTGCAATAATTATCTTTTTTGCATAGCCGAGCTCGATCTTCCTGATCTTTACCGTATCATCGACACCTGCCCCTGCATTGCTCCTGACAGTTCCGTCGATACGGATTACCTTATTCCCGGTGTCCTGCTGGAAACCTGGCCAGACTATTGCGGTGGCCTTTTTCTTCCCCTGTATTTCTATTACATCACCGCTTACCAGCCCGAGTGCCCTCATGATATCGATGCTGACTCGTGCTATTCCACGTCCGGCGTCGTCGCGGGCGGCTTCCCGTACCCCGACTTCTGCGTAATCTTTATTTGGCATCAGAACTAACTCCTGGTAAATGCTAACTAAAAGTAAGTCTCATTTTATTATAAATATTATGATAGTACCATCCTGAGTCATATTCTTCCATTTCTGGTGGGATCAGTATATCCAGCGGATTTGAAGGAGATTTCACAGGGGAATATATAAAATAATTCAGCGGCAGGAGATAATTTCCCGCTCTGTGACGATCATGTCCATGGCCACATCATTCTCATCGGCAGGGACCGATCCTATCTCCTGGCAGGAAAATGCAGCACCGATCTTTTTTGCCTGAGTATACGACGAAAGGAACCGGTCATAGTACCCCGCGCCATAACCGAGCCGGTGACCCGCCCGGTCAAAGGCGAGAAGCGGGACAACAACAACATCAAGGTCCCTGCCGCATACAGGGATTTCCTTCCCGATTGGTTCAGGGACTGAAAATGTACTGATGACCAGGATGTCCGGGTCCTCCAGGCAGGATAGGCGGAGTGTCCGGGTATCCCTCTCGATGATCGGGACCACAACGCGGACGCCCTTCTGTATGAGCTGCTTGATGAGGGGCATTGTATCAACCTCCGGTGGTTTTGGAACATAGACCATCACCGTCCCCTCCCCGTTCAGTCCCTTGAAGAGGGTGTCACAGATTAACCTGCTGAATGAACCCGCCTCTGCAGGAGTAAGTCCCGATCGCACTGCCCGGGCCTGGTCCCGTAGTTCCTCCTTGGTCAATCTCCCACCGTGAGGCATACTTGTTATATGAAATTGGTGGAATCGTGCTTAAAAGGTCCCGTTGTAATGGGTTGTCTCATGTGGAAAAATATTATGGGATAACCCTTACCTGCTTTTTTGCGGCATCGCCTGTACCTTCTCTCGCGGGTCTGGTGGTTCATCTGCCTGTTACTCAGGGAAAACCCCCATCACAGGTAGCCCCGCTGCCAGGTGCCGGTCTTTATTCAAACCGATCAGTATACCTGGATTCAAGTCTGCAACATCCGAAAGGGTTTTTCCCGGGCAACCTGTGAGTTTGTTGGGGAAGGTATGGAATATCGTGTAAATCCCGTGGGAATACAGGATGATTTTTAGCCTGCAAAATCGAGGAGATTAGTTGTACATGCAGACCCATAGTTTAAAGGACACGATTGCAGCAACACCCTATATTTTTACGATTGGCGTTGCAGGGGACAGCGGTTCGGGTAAAACGACATTTACGCAAGGGGTCCGGAGTATTTTTGGCAGCGATCTTGTCTCTACCATAACCCTCGATGATTACCACCGGTATGACAGGGAGGAACGGAAGGAACCTGGGAATTACTGCCCTGAATCCAGCTGCAAACAGGTTAGACCAGCTTGAAGTGGATCTGGGCCAGATGAAACAGGGCAAGCCGGTAGAGAAACCGGTATACAACCACGACACAGGAACATTTGACCCGCCGGTCATGTTCATCCCGAAAAAAATCCTCATCCTGGAAGGCCTGCATACGTTTTTCACCCCCTCGCTCCGCAACAACCTTGATTTTTTACTGTTTGTTGACCCGGCACCTGCGGTCAAGTATGACTGGAAGATAATCCGTGATATTAAAAAACGGGGATATTCGGCTGCTGATGTGAAGAGGCATATCGAGGAACGCAAACCTGATTACGAACGCTATATTGCTCCCCAGAAAGAATATGCAGATGCGGTTGTCGGTATTGATTATTCAGAATACGGCCGTGAACTTGGTGAGGAGCGTAATGTCTACCGCGTGAGACTCTCCCAGAACAGAATGAAGCACAGCCTGAAGGAGATCGACCTTTCTCTTGACCTTTACTCCATCCTTTCGCTGTCTGAACGGGATTTTTCACTTAAATTTACAAAAGGTATACAATTTGGGCAGTGTATGGGAGAACTGATCGTGGATGGCGAACTGTCCGGGCATGTAGTTGAAAAACTCGAGCGCAGTATTGAACACCAGACAAAAGTCCACCCTGTCTCCCTCTTCAAGGACCGTGAATATATTACCGCTGGAGACCTGGTCCAGCTGATTATCAGCTGGCGGATCATCCATCGCCGGATCTTCCTCGAGATCACCCGGGAATGCCACCCGGAAGACGGGGGAAGCGCCATGACCTGCGAGTGGAAAAAAACAGGTAATACTGATTAAAACCCGGAAAAACATCTCCTGTGCCACCAGGTTACGTGGCAAAAGGTCATGTGTCCCCCGGCTTAAGGAGGACTGTTAATTTTTCCCCTGCAGGATGTCAGCCGTTAGTATTCATTAATAAACCTCATAACCCGGAGCCGAGTAATACCTACCATGGAATTGTTGACATGACTCGCAGGTTACTTTCAGAAGCGGAAGGATACGGGTTATTAAAAAATCATGGGATACCAGTTCCCCAATTTTCGGTGGTAAGCTCCCGCCAGGATGTGGCTGTATCCGCAGAACGGATTGGTTATCCGCTGGTCATGAAGGTCATCTCTCTCCAGGTAGTCCATAAAAGCGATGCGGGAGGTGTTATCACCGGTATCCGGTCTACTGCCGAAGCTGAAACTGCCTATGATACGATAGTCCGCAATGTACAGGGATCCGATCCCTCCGCGATAATTTCAGGCATCATTATTGAACAGCAGAAGGAAAAGGGACTTGAAATACTTGTTGGTGGAAGGATTGATCCGACATTTGGAAAGATAATCACGGTCGGCATGGGGGGGACACTGGTCGAGCTTATCAGGGATGTGTCAATCAGGGTCCTCCCGGTCATCTCGTCCGATATCAACGCGATGATCCAGGAATTACAGGCGTACCGCCTGATCAGGGGGTTCCGGAATGTACCGGCCCGGGATGTTCCAGCGCTGGTAGCACTGATTGGGTCGGTTGCGCAATTATTCCTGGACCGCCCTGATATTATTGAATTTGATCTGAACCCTGTTTTATTATACGAAAAGGGGGCTTGTGCCGTTGATGCCAGGTTTTATGTGACTGACGAGGTGGCAATACATGAGAGTAAGCTGGAACCCGTGTTACCGGCAGAGATCTTTAATGTGAAGTCAATTGCGGTTATTGGCGCCTCTCCGGACCCAAATAAGGTCGGGTATGCAGTCCTGCGTAACCTCCTGTCATTTCCGGGCTCCCTGTATCCCGTGAACCCAAAACACCCTGGTATTCTAGGGCGGACCGTGTACCCCACCCTTTCGTCAATTCCCGGTCCTGTTGAAATGGCCGTCGTTGTTGTCCCCTCGCACGCTGTGCCACAGGTTGTTGAAGAAGCTGGAAAGAAGGGAGTTCCCCTCGTTGTTATTATATCATCCGGTTTCCGGGAGACCGGGGACGCAGGATCGGTACTTGAAGACCAGGTACTTGCAATTGCCAGGCAGTATGGTATTCGGATCGTGGGCCCGAACTGCCTCGGTATTATGCTCCCCCACCAGGGTATCAATACCACATTCGACCCGATATCCCCCAAACCCGGTAATATTGCATTCATTTCGCAAAGCGGGGCAATTATCTCTACCATCGTGGACTGGAGCCTGCCCGAAGAGATTGGCTTTTCTGCAGTGATCAGCATCGGAAACCAGGCGGACCTTAGTTTTGAAGATTTCCTCCTGTATACGGCTGGTAATCCCAATACCCGGGCAATTATCCTGTATATTGAGCAAATACGTGAAGGAACGCGTTTCATGAAAATTGCAAGGGAGGTAACGCGAAAATTACCTGTTGTTGCCATCAAGTCCGGGTCATCCAGGATAGGTCAGGTTGCGGCCGCATCGCATACTGGTTCATTGTCAGGCAGTTTTGATGTATACATGGCTGCATTCTGGCAATCCGGGATCATTCCTGTTCGATCTATCCGGGAAGCATTCCAGACTGCTGAACTCCTCGCATCTGAAGGATACCCGAAAGGTACCCGAGCAATCGTAATCAGCAATGCCGGGGGTTTTGCAGTTTTATCCTCTGATTACGCAGAACTGTTCGGGATAGAAATCGTGGACTTTTCTCCTGCCATAATTAAGGAACTTGATGCCATCCTGCCGGAAAACTGGAATCGCCGCAACCCGATCGATATGGTAGGTGATGCATCGGCTGACAGGTTCGCCAGGACATTCGACGTGATGATCAAAAACCAGGATGCCTGGGACATTGCATTTGTGGTGAATGTTCCATCAGCGATATCAGACCCGATACGAGTCGCAAACGAACTGGTACGGTTCTCTAAAAATACCCACAAGATGATAGTCGGATGCATGATTGGCGGGGATTCCATGAAAACACCCCTCCGGGTCCTTAAGGATTCAGGGATACCAAATTTCCCTGACCTGGAAGATGCCTTCAAAGCAGTAGGAAATATCTGCCGTCATGTTTGCTGGGAAGAATACCATGGGAAAAGGTGCAAACCGTGACAATATGGGATAACCGGCAATCTCTGATATTTCGTTGAATGTCCCAATTGAAACCTGCCAATGAATATCATATCGGGGTGGTGCAGGGTTCCCGAAGGCTCATTAAATTCAGAGTATCAGGGATATTCTCTATCCAGACCGGGGTCGCCAACGCGGCTGGCCATGAGCCCCGGGAGCGTGACGAAATTTTGGAATTACCAATCTGCAAGATAGATTTGAGAGGATTTCCCATGAAAATAGCAAAACTGACCCCGATATATAGAAATTTTGAACGTAGCATTTTCAATTGTCCGGGTGTGAACTTCCCGTTCATGTGTGTTTCTACAGAGCGAAAAAAATCAGAATTTGAAATTTTTATTTACTATCTTGATTGCACAATAATCTCCGCACATCGTGCAGGCCTCGGTATCCGCGGGTGAACGCTCGTCCCGGATTGCTTTTGCCCGTGCAGGGTTCATGGCAAGCTGGAACTGGCGGGTCCAGTCCAGGTCACGCCGGGCATGGCCCATCTCGAGGTCAGCCTTACGTGTCTTTTTCAGTTTGATCATGTCCCCGACATGTGCGGCAATCCGGGAACTCATGACCCCTTCATAGACCTCTTCCACTGTTGGCAGGGCCAGGTGCTCTGCCGGGGTGACGTAGCAGATGAAATCTGCACCAAGGCTCGATGAGATTGCGGCACCAATCGCCGCAACACGGTCATCGTAACCCGGGGCAATGTCCGTAACAAGGGGTCCGAGCATGTAGAACGGTTTATTGTTCGTCACACGCTTCATCAGTACCACGTTTGCCTCGATCTCATCAAGCGGGATGTGTCCGGGCCCTTCAACAATTGTCTGGACGCCTTCTGCATGGGCCTTGTCGGCGAGTTCTGCATTGATCAGGAGTTCCTGCACCGCCGCCCGGTCAGTTGCATCATGGACCGCACCTGCCCTCATACCGTTCCCCATCGACAGGGTGACCTCATGCTCCTTCATGATCTCGAGGAGGTAATCGAACTCTGAATACAGCGGGTTCTCCTTCTCGTTATGGAGCATCCACGCCGTCATGAAGGCACCGCCGCGGGAGACCAGTCCTCCATGCCGCCCCTGGTTTTTCAGTCGTTTTATGGTCTCAAAGTTTATCCCGGTGTGGATCGCCATGAAATTTGTCCCGAGTTTCGCCTGTTCGGCGGTAATGCGGAAGAGGTCATCCTCTTTCATGTGGACGACAGCGCCGTCTTTCCTTGCTGCCTCGATAAACGCCTGGTAGAGCGGGACACTCCCTACCGACAGGGTGGTTGCCGCAACAACGCGTCTCCTGATCTCGGCGAAGTCGCCTCCTGTTGAGAGCTCCATCAGCGTGTCAGCCCCCGCAAGTTCGGCCTGACGGGCCTTTTTTACTTCCATATCGATATCGACAATATCAGAGGACGTCCCTATAGAGGCATTGACCTTGGTCCGGAGCCCTTCACCAATACCGCATACCTTGACCTTTCGGTACGGTGACACCGGGATAACAATGTGGCCGCCGGCGACCCCTCTCATCAAAAATTCCTCGGTTACGCCTTCTGCTTTTGCAACAGCCCGGATTTCATCGTTGATGATGCCTGCCCTGGCATCGCTGATCATACTCATACCTTTATAATTGAGGAATTGACGAGATAAAGGCTTGTTTTAAAGATTGCGGACTAAATTTAGGTTGTTAAAAGATCAAGTAAAATTGTTTTACTATTACGCAATATTACTTTATTATTTACCAGGACCGCGGGAAATGAAGTGGCCAGCAGGGTTGTCTCCATTACAAGGCGCATATTGATAAAAAAAGATACTTATTAATCTTCTTTTCCCCAGAAGAGGTCAGCTTCTTTCTCCATTTTTTCAAGTCGTGTGTAATAGTCCGGGAACTCGTTCAGGTGTGCAAGCGCGATCTTCCCGGTCATCACGGGGTCATCATTGGTCACGTTGGTGGCCGGGTCTACAAGGCCGTGTTCAAGTTCCACGTCAAGGCCCATCCTGAACTGTTCCGTATCAAATTGTGACCAGGTGATTCCAAGGGTTTTTCCAATCCTCGCAGCATCTTCGGTAGTAAAATGTTTTTTCGTCATGTACGCTTCCCATTCAATGGATGCTTCCCCGGGGCATAATTTTTTCCATCCGGGCAAAATAATATCGGACGCCTGAGATCCTGTGATGCCGTCGCCCTGTGCCACTTCACTACATTGAATACCACTCTTCGCCATACTACTGAGCAAAGATCGATACGGTCGCGAGATGGATGTCAACTTCGGTGGGTTTGTCCCTATCAGCACGGTAGACTGGAGGGGGAAAGCAGTATGCACGGTATTTTTACGGGGGTGCCCGGTACGTTGCACGTACTGTCATAATGCATCAATCCTGTCAGGTAGAGATGTAAGGCCCGTGGAAGAGGTCATCGGGATGATCAGGTCGTCCCTGCTCCTCATAAGCGGAGTTGTATTTTCCGGCGGTGAGCCTACCATGCAGGCAGAGCCGCTGATTGCACTTGCAGGGGCGGTTAAAAAAATGGGGCTTCTGGTTGGTATACAGACAAACGGGGTGTACCCTGATACCCTCGAAGCCCTCATCGAAGGCAACCTCGTTGACCGTATTGCGCTCGATATCAAGGCACGGTGGCAGCGGTATGATAACCTGATGAAGGTGCCCTGCGTCAGCAAGGTCCAGCGCTCACTGGCACTCTGCAGGGCCGCCCGCCAGAGTGGGAAACTTCATGAATTCGAGGTTGTAATCACGCTGTTCCGGGGATACGAGGACGAGGTCCCGTATATCGCCCGTGAATGCAATGATATAGACCTTGTTATCCAGCAGGGCGTGCAGGGGGACATCCCCCCGTTGTCCTGCAGTGAATTAAAAAAGATCGCAGACCAGATCAGCCGGCCGGTCAGGATCAGGACCCGGGAGGGAGGTGAGATTTCGTATGAAGGTAGTAGGGATCGTTGGATTGCCAGCGAGCGGTAAGGGAGAATTCTCACGGATTGCGGTATCGTTGGGCATTCCCGTGATTGTTATGGGAGATGTGATCCGAAAGGCAGTGCAGGATTCGGGGCGGCCACTCACTGATAAGAACCTTGGTGAAACAGCAGGGAGGCTAAGGGCTGAACATGGCATGGACGCGATCGCCAGGCTTTGTGTCCCGGAAATCAGGGGCCTGGAAGCCCCGCTGGTGATTGTTGACGGGATCAGGGGTGATTCAGAAGTCCGGGTATTCCGGGACAGTTTCCCCGGTTTTGTTCTTGTCAGGATCGATGCGCCATTCGGGACACGCCTCAGCCGTATTGCCGGGCGGGGACGATCCGATGATAACCTTGACGAGGACGCACTGAAAGCAAGGGACGAGCGTGAACAGGCATGGGGCCTTGGAAAAGCCCTTCTGGGAGCAGATTACCGCATCGATAATGACAGCAGCCTGGAGTCATTCATCAAACATGTCATGGCACTCCTCGAAAAAGTGAAGGGGTTACCATGAGTATTACCCCGTATTTCTCCTCGTCTGCCAAGGTCTGGGATTCCATTGAATGGATTTACGGGATCCCTGATGCCGGGTACAGCGGGTGGGAGATCGTTGCAGATGGCCGTTACCGCCTCGATAATCCGGCCAACCGGAAGGATATCCGTGAAGCGATCGCGAGCACAGATCTCGGGATAACAGTGCATGCACCCTACGGGGACCTGAACCTTGCAACCCTTAACCATCCGATATGGGAGGAGTCCATCAGGCAGGTATGTGTCTGCGTCACTAATGCGGCTGAATTCACGGACCGGGTGACAATCCATCCCGGCTACATGTCCCCGGTGGGAAAACTTCTCCCGGAAAAGGCCTGGCAGTTCCAGAAAGAGGCCCTGGTCAGGATCGGTCAGGTTGCAGCGGATTGCGGGGTGCTTGCATGCCTTGAAAACATGATTGGGATCAGGGAGTTCCTCTGCCAGAGGCCCGAGGAGATCCTTGGGATGACAGAAGATATAGAGGGGATCGGGATTACCATCGATATCGGGCATGCAAATACGGTCGGAAGGGTAAAGGAATTTTTACCCCTCTTAAAAAATGCGAAGCATCTCCACATCCATGACAACAAGGGAGTGTCAGATGAGCACCTTGCACTCGGGATGGGAACAATACCGTGGGATATCGTTGGCCCTGCTGTCAGGAAGGATTATTCCGGTGTCGTCGTGGTAGAAGGGAAGTCACCTGAAGAAGGAAAGAAGAGCCTTGTGGTATACAAGAGGTGGTTTGTATAGCCGGGGAGACATTGCAGGTATATTTCCTCGGGTACTGCCGGGGCCCTTCCTACCCCGCAGAGGAACCCACCCTGTTTCATGATCAGGCGAGGGTCTGACACGATCCTCTTTGACTGCGGGGAAGGTGCCCAGCAGCAGATGATGAGGGCGAGGACCGGATTTACCGTGGACGCAATTTTCATCACACACTGGCACGCAGACCATTTTCTTGGTATCCTGGGCCTTGTACAGACGCTCTCGTTCAACGGGCGGAAAGAACCGCTGACCATCTACGGACCGGAATGGGTGCATGAATTTGTCACGGAACTCCGCCATCTCTGCCGGTTTAATGTAAAATTCCCGGTCCTGTCAGAAGAGCTCGTCCACGGGGTGTCGATTGCGTTCGAAGGGTACCAGGTAAAGGCATTTGCGACCGATCACGGGATGGAGAGCCTCGGGTACGCGCTGGTAGAAGAACCAAGGCCCGGCCGGTTTGACCGCGAACGGGCAATAGCGCTTGGGGTACCACCCGGCCCCCTCTTCGGGCGCCTCCAGCGGGGTGAACCGGTCAGCATTGTGCAGGATGGTGTCACCGTAAGCATCACCCCAGGGCAGGTGATGGGGTCCCCAAGACCTGGGCGGACCGTCGTGTATACCGGGGACACGCGGCCGGTGATAAAAGACCTCCTTGCCGTGGTGGATCATGCCGACCTCCTCATTCACGACGCGACGTATGATGATGCAGCAATGGAACGGGCACGGGAGGTTTTTCACTCCACATCGGGAGAGGCAGGAGATATTGCAGGGAGGCTGTCGGCAGATACGCTGGCACTTGTACATATCAGCTCCCGGTATACCAGTACAGCAAGCCATATCAGGGATGCAGCGAAAAGGTTTTGTGGTAAGGTAATCGTCCCCGACGATCTTGATATGTTCGAAATACCATTCAGGGGATAGACCCCCGGTCATCTGATATTCGAAAGTTCGCCGGAACTGCACCGGAATTTGCAGGAATGAAAATATCGAGGATTTCGCATGGAAAATAACAATGAAATAATCGTATACCGCCTTGGTGCATCATGTGACCTTGGCGACGTTGAAGAAGGGAAAACATATGCAGGACGTGTGCAGGGATTTGCAACGTTTGGGACATTTGTCCAGCTGAATGAACGTGTAAAAGGGCTTGTACACAAGAGCAACGTAAAGACTGAGCATAAAGAGCGCGAAACGGTACTCGTCCATGTCAGGGCGATCCGGAGTAATGGGAATATCGACCTTGAAGAGGTTGTAATCCCGGTATACCAGGTGCGTCCCATTGAGAAGAAGAGCACTGCGGTACTCCTTGCAGAACTGGGCCAGAAAATCGGGAGGACTGTCAGGATAGAAGGCGAGATCGCCCAGGTCAAGCAGACCAGCGGACCGACGATCTTCACTATTGTTGACGAGTCAGGTACTGAAAACGCAGCAGCATTTGTAGAGGCAGGAGTCCGTGCTTACCCCGAGGCAGAGCTCGGTGACCTTGTCCGTATCGTCGGGGAGGTAATGCAGCGGAATAACCAGTTGCAGATTGAAGTTGACTCATTATCAGTCCTCACCGGTCCCGATGCCCAGGAAGTCAGGGAACGGATCAACAAGGCACTGGACATACGTTCAGAGCCCGCTGAGATCCCGCTCCTTGTCCCAAGCCCGGTCCTTGAGAAGCTCAGGCCCGAGATGCGGAAGATCGCAAAGATCATCAGGCGGGCAGTCTTCACATCCCAGCCGATTATTCTCCGTCACCACGCGGATGCGGATGGCATCTGTTCCGCAGTAGCAATTGAGCAGGCGGTAACGGCGCTCTTACGGGAGTCCGGTGGAGATTTCGATTCTGATTACTACCTTTTCAAACGGGCCCCATCAAAAGCTCCGTTCTACGAAATAGAGGATATCACCCGTGACCTTGATTTCTCGCTGAAGGACCACGTCCGGTTCGGGCAGAAAATGCCCCTGATCCTCCTGACAGATAACGGGTCAACCGAGGAAGACCTGCCAGCCTACCGTATGGCACAGGTATACGATTTATCAATTGCCGTGATTGACCACCACCACCCTGATGAAATCGTTGACCAGTTCCTTATCGGCCATGTGAACCCCTACCATGTCGGGGGTGATTTCGGGATTACGGCCGGGATGCTCGGGACTGAGGTTGCGAGGCTCATTAACCCTGCGGTTGAACCTAATATCCGGCATATCCCTGCAATTGCGGGTGTCGGTGACCGGAGCGAGGCACCGGAGCGTGCACTGTTCCTCGACCTGGTCAAGGACTCGTACACCGAGGACGAATGCAAAAATATCGCCCTGGCTCTCGACTATGAGCAGTTCTGGCTAAGGTTTAATGACGGGCGTGAACTTGTCAAGGACATCTTAAACCTGACGAATAACCCTGAGCGGCACAAGAAACTTATTGCCAGGCTGGTTGAAGGGGCAAACCTGATGATCGAAGACCAGATGAATGCCAGTATGCCCCACGTGAAAGAGAGGCAACTGAAAAATGGCGCCCTTCTGTTCCTCCTCGATGTCGAGATACATGCCCACAAGTTTACCTTCCCGCCGCCAGGTAAGACCTCAGGTGAAGTACATGACCGGTTATGCAGGCAGCATGCCGGGAGGCCGGTTGTTACCATCGGCTTTGGCCCCGACTTTGCAGTCTTACGTTCGAGGGGTGTCATGATGAACATCCCGAGAATGGTCAGGGAACTGAGGGACGAGCTCAAGGGTGGCGGTATCAGCGGCGGAGGCCACCTTGTTGTCGGGAGCATCAAGTTCGTTGAAGGCATGCGGAACGAAGTGCTCGAGGCACTGGTATCAAAAATCTCCGATGCTTCGACCGGTGCATAAATCACCTGGTTTTTTCCTTTTTCGTATTGCTAAAACCCTCTCAATCTATTTTGAACATGCGGTCATTCCAAAATTTAGTAACGCTCCCAGGGCCCCGCCCGCCGCTTTAGCGACCCTGGTTGGGATAAGGAATGATCTCAAAATCTCTGGAATTTTCTTTGAATGCCCCAAATTATCCCTGTCAATGAATATGTTATCGGGAGTAGGGTAGGAAGGGGGGTTTCACTCCTCCGCTGCCACACCCCTGCCCTCCTGTATTGAGGCGTAACGGTTTAATACTGGTAATTCTTGCCCCCCGGTATCATGGTCCCCGGTACAAAAGCCTGAAAAATTCGTCCTTTGTCGAACTGCTGTTCATAAAAGACTCAAAATTATGGGAAGAAAAATAGTTATTTATATATATGAGGGGAAGTTATAGCTCAATATCTCTGGAGGTGAGAGATTAATGTCTTCAACAAGACGCATCGCCGATAAATACAACGAGTCCCAGGCGCGGATTATTGCATGCCTGAACTCGGGTGTCACCAAAGGCAAACACTACTTTAAGTCAAAATATATTGCAAAGGAGCTCGGCCTCTCTTCAAAGGAGGTCGGCACTAATATGGCAATTCTGTCAGAGATCTGCCAGGAGTTATCAATCATTCGCTGGAGCTATTCGAACAGCACGACCTGGATGGTTAAGCCAAGGTCGGCATACTAATAAATCATTATACACTATTTTTCTAGGTTATGACTAAGGTTGCAGAACTTGAATCAACAATTGAGTTCATTGCGGATATCAATGAATGTAAAGACTGCCTCATGTCCCAGGACGCCACATCAACCGACCCCGCCTGCCTCTGGTTCAATATTGACGTGCTGAAAGGGCACAATCTCAGGGCCGGGGACCGGGTGCGCGTAACCGTTGAAAAAATCAACGACTGATTCTTTTGCTCATGAGAGCACAGAAAGCAACAATGTGAGTCCCCGTCTGAAACAGGCGATAAGGACTTTTCACAGAGACAATAAGGTAGATATGGGATATTGACGAATGAATATGAGTGCGGGGCCATAGGGTAGCCTGGCATCCTAGGAGACTGGGGGTCTTCTGACCTGCGTTCAAATCGCAGTGGCCTCATTTTACTTATTTTCTGAAACATTACAGGATTGTTATGCATGAAACTTGATGACCGGTGTATTGACTGCCTTCTTTCCAGGGTGGTCCTTGAATGTAAGCTCTCGGCAGCAGGACCGGGCCTTACTGATGAGACTGTGCGTTCATGTGCAGAACTCCTGTCGAAGATCCGTTATGATCCCGTGAGCCACCCGCAGATCGCGAGCGCGGTCCACCGGCATGCCTACAGGATGCTGGATAATCCGGACCCGTTTAGGGAATTGAAGGAACAAAGTAATATCGAAGCATTGTCAGTCTGCAACCGCGTGCGGCCGTCACTCCGGAGTTTTCGGGAACTTGTCCTGGCAAGCATTATCGGTAATACGTACGATTATGGTGTCAAAACCCACCAGGTAACAGAAAATTTTGATGAATTTTTTAACACCATGTTTTCAAAAGGCCTGACAATAGATGATACGGACAGGATCCTGCCGCTGACAAAGCGGGTTGTCTATTTTACAGATAATTGTGGGGAAATCGTTTTTGACCGCCTGCTATTGGAATATCTCCATGCGAACGGGGCAGAAATCACCCTCGTGGTCAGGGACGCTCCGATCTTAAACGATGCAACCATGGAAGAAGCTGAACAATTTGGCCTCAAAGATGTTTCAGCCACCCTTACAACCACCGGGTGCGGGACTGAACTGGGGGTGCGGCTTGACCTCTGCCCGCCAGCCCTCATGGAGGCACTCAGGCAGTGCACACTTATCATATCAAAGGGAATGGCAAATTACGAGTCACTATCACTCGAAAAGGACCTTCCCCCTGTTGCCTATCTCCTGTCTGTCAAATGTGAACCCATTGCAGACGATATAGGTGTACCTAAAGGTTCCCTCGTTGCGAAACTCTGCATATAATTCTTTTTAATGGCTGCCGGAACATAACCCCGGAAAAAACAGAATTGCCGGCTCTATAGAACCACACATGAAATTCCCGTTTATGAGTGTTTTCAGCAAACCGAATTAATCAGTAACTCATCACATTTGAGGGAATCATCCCCTAAGCGAGGCGGGAGCTAAGAAGATATTCCGACTATCACAGCCAGGACAACGAATATGACGACGAGCGACCGGAATGGCTGTCTCATGGTTCAGTCCTTCTTTTACGCTTCAAATATGAAGGAGGTAAGGGAGTGCCACGATTGATACGAGAATTACAAGCATCATGGTACTGATGGATGTAGCGACAAAGGGTGCATATTTCTCGATTTTTCTTCCGTTAAACAATCTCTCTATGCCTTCTTTTAAGATGTAACCGCCATCCAGCGGGACCATCGGGATCGCATTGAAAATGCCCACATTGATATTTATCCACCCGCACCAGAAGAGCAGGTGGACGGTACCCCAGAAAATTCCCGGATAGGGAACGGTATAATACCCGGTATCCGGTGTTTCAAAGGCAAGGACCCTCAGGTACTGGCCTCCTGCCGACATGTCAAACGGCACGCTGATAAGACGGAGGAACCCGATCGGGGAGAACATGTTCCTGACGGTGTCAATCACCTGTGCCCCGTCATAATAGAAAACCCCCATGAATCCTGATGGATGTGTCCCGAATTCTGCCGGCCAGGAGGTCAGATTGAGCGTGTAATCTTTGATGGTCTGGTCTTTACGGACCTGCAGGACCGTAATATCACCGGGGTGACTCGTGTTGAGGATCGCACTTACTTCGTCACGCGTTGCTACCGGGACACCGTTGACCGCCATAATAAGGGAGTCCTGGGGTATTCCCGCATTAAATGCCGAATAGTTCTGGTAGACCCCGTGAACAACCGGTGCATTCGTGGGTACTGCTGCCCCCATCACAACAATCAGGAGGATGAAACAGATTGCACCGACGACAAGGTTATTCATGATGCCTGCTCCGAACATCCTCATCTTAGGCATCCCTTTGGCCTTATCGAGTTCTTCCTCATCAGGTTCTACAAAAAAGCCGATCGGTATGACTGCGATGAGGGCTCCGATACCCCGTACCTTGATATTTTCAACACGGCAGAGGATACCGTGCCCGAATTCGTGGACTGCAATTGTCAGGACGAATGCAAACCAGACGGCAAAAGTTGACGGGACATATTCGTTGATTCCTGGCAGCAGCAGGATATTCTGGGGCTTGTAGATCCCGGTTGGTTCAGGCTGGAGCACAAGGGTGTATTGCAGGGCGAAAAGGAGCAGGAATGTAATGAGGACCGAGACCAGCACCACAATGATCACGCCGATTGAGCCATATATCCGTCAAAATCGGGCTTACCCGGGTGAACCAGTCAAAAAATGCAGTTTTACTGCTCTTAATTGCCATTATCGGGCCATAAAAAGTAATATGGTCCGGGAATAACTTTTTCGTATAGATAACAAGAGCCACGGCTGCATAGATGGCGATCACCAAAATAAGGATCAGCAACCAGTTCATTCTATACATATGGAATGGCGAGCTACATAATGATGTGGAAACCGGACCAACAATGGTTTTTTCCCCGGTGATACTCAGGAGAAATCCAGAATACTCGCCTGAGACCGCTCCGAGATCATCTTCTCCACCGTTTTCCAGCTGGCCCTGGCAAACACGGGTGGCTTTCCGGAACGTTGAATCGCGGCTGAAAGGAAATCGACAGTCCGCTGGTCAGAAGGATAACCACTTCCAATGTCCCCGTATGTTGCGGCAAGTGCTTCAATTTCCCTGTCGCGTATAACTTTAGCGACGATACTTGCAGCTGAAACAAGGGGGAATGACTCGTCGGCATGGTGTTCGGCAACAATATGGCATTCACAACCCAGGAAACTCGACACCATATTTCCATGCCGCTCTGCAATGACATCACACGCATCGACATAAGCAAGGGTGGGGGAGAGGTCAGTAATGACTGATGCATGCAGGCGGGCGAGCAGCATATTCAGGGTCATAGACTTTCTGGCTTTAATCTATCTCCCCTGCGCTAACTACCCGCAACGCGATGGAACAGGTACCTGTGATCTCTTTGTAGAGCCTGCCCCGTTTCTCAGGAGATAACTGCTTCGAGTCTTTGATGCCGATGCCAGGGAGGAGGTCCTCGTGATCGCAGCCCACTGCTGCGACGACCATCGGTCCGAGTACGGCTCCTTTACCCGCCTCGTCAACCCCGCAGAACATACGTACCAGTAGTACCGGGAGCATGATATTTGAATAATGGGATGAATTCCACCCCCCCGTTCATCGCCCGATGCTGATGAACGAGGGAAAAAAAGAACTGGTCGATACTATCAGATAAGCCCGAAAAAAATCATTCCTGTAGTAATGACCATTATGATGAGTATGACCACTGCAATTTTTGACTGGTTACCGGAGCTTATACCTGAAGGAGTGACCTCATGCGATTTTGCATGTTCTTCTTCAAGGTGAGATGTATTCTCTGATTTCTTTGGTGAGTGATGCGATGTCATTGGTACTTATTTCGCCAGATCGAATATTAACCTGCTGTACCTGACCTGATGCCCCGGACAATAGCAGGGGGATGTACAGGAAAACCTCCCTGATACCTGGTCAACAAAAAACCTGGTAGTAATCCGGGCAGATCCGGTTCTAACAGGCAGTAATGGCAGCTAATCTATAAGGACAATTTTAGTCCGGTCCTGCCAGGAAAAAATGGGAAGTCTTTTCCAGACCTCCGGGTTCACTGGTGTATCCTCACAATTTCAAAGGGACCGTGGTGACGGTTGAGAATGGTATCTGCGGGGCAATACCGAAGAAATCCGGTGATGCTGTACCGGTAATCTTAAGGGTGATCTCTCCCCGGGCAAGTGCACCAACAACGGCACCCGGAATTGCAGATGTTTTTATGCTCACCGGGACTGTCACTTCATTCATTCCTGGTTTAAGGCTGAAACTCCCTGTTTCACCATGCGAAATATAGTTCCATTCATCCCCTTTCTGGTAATATACGTCAAAAACCAGGGATTTAATGTTAATACCCAGCGGGTTCGGGTTGTCAATACTCAGCGTTACCAGAAGGTTTACACTGGAAAGGTCTGCGGATTCCAGTGCAACATTTTTAACCTTAATATCCGGGTCTTTTATGAGCATCCCACATCCGCTAAAGAGAAGTGCCGCAGCCAACAGCAAACAGAGGAGTGCCAGGTATCCTTGCATATGCAGTAATGATCGGACCCTCTATTTTTAGGTACGCCGCCTATCCCGGCTGGATGAATGGCCACATGTTTAAGGAGCATCGTATGGATGCATAATCTTCCCTAAGCGGAACATTCACCGTCAAACACAAAGGATCCCCCATAATTCATCAGGGTTGTTACGCCAGGGGTAGTTATCTGTCCTGACAATACAAAAGGGAAGAAAGGGCTCCGTTCACACGCTCAAATTTATATTGGAGATTAGAGTATTCCCAAATTTACCCACGCTCCCGGGGTCCCGCCTGCCGCTTTGGCTCCCTGGTTGGGATAGGACATGACCGTTACATCTCTGAAATTTTCAGGGTTACTGCAGTTGAACCATTGCCTGCTGGATATCTTTCAGGGGCTGGGACAGGGAGGGGGTAAAACGCCCTCCTGTTTTTCGTATTTTCCCTTCCTTTTTTTTAAACACGCAGGGTTAAACATACCCGGAAAAAGGAATAGTATTAACTCTTCCCAAGTTTTGCTTCCCTTTCTTCGAAGTAGGTTCCAAGGTTGAGAAGTGTGTCAATATCCACATCAGCACTCGTACCCTGGTGAAATTCGAAGGGGTTATCCATGTCTTTGATTAGGAAGACGAGGGCAATCAACATCAGGCTGAGAAACACGAAAATCACCGAACCCTCAAGGTAGGGGTCATTTTTAACAAAGAGCATTACAAGGATCACTGCCGCAGTTGCAATCTCGGCTATTGCGTATGCTGCCGGGATAAAATCCGTTCTGGTAATAACATCGACACGGTTGACCAGTTTATCGAGTGCACCCAGTTCGATTCTCAGTTTTGCAAGAGTCGGGGGCGCCACATTCAGTTTGCCAAGTACCCGGATATCATCGGTTACAATATCCATCGCGTGGTTGATTGCACGTGGGTTGAAGTTGTTTTCCATGAAGGACGCATTGATGGTGTTCAGGAGTGCCCGGATGTGACTCCTCATCGTTACCAGTGGCGTCTGGTCCTCGAGGGGGATGACAATCGAATCATTATAAAGCGCCTTGAGCGCTGAAGCCATATCACCCGCAATTTTCTCGCTCTCTTTGAAATCGGTGAATGTGCCGGTGAAAATTACCGCGATGGTGAATATCGCACCCGTGATAAAAGCACCTACAATCGGGGTAATCGGTACCGTATCATACCCGAGTATATTGATCATTGTCCTCACCCCGAGGAGAACGAGGACGATAACCAGTGCCTTAAGTATAATGCCCCATTTCTTCATCAAATCCATGATTACTAGTATGATGTTATTTATTTTAGGTGGTTTCGGTGGCAGGGAGAGAAAGGCACCCACTAAAAGGAATGCCGGCCGGTAAGGGCAGTGACGATGAACCTCCCGATTCCTTTAAAAAATGGATTTAATGGGGGAATCTTGTATCTGGGACATAACCCGGAACAACAGTCTGGAAAAATTATGTTATAAGGTCTTTTAAAAAGGCCAGCTCGAAGATGAGTTTTGGGTCCCTCTTGATCAGCTCTTTTACCAGCTGGAGCGTGGAGAACTCTTTTAAGTTGAGAGATGTGGCGGTCTGGATGATCGCGTTCAGTTTTGCGTCCGTGAGGTTGATCATATATTCCTTGATATGGTAGTTCCTCTCGATGGTCTTCCCCATCTTTGATTCCCGCCACTGCGTGTCATAGGGCATGAGCGCTTTTTTGCTGGTGTCCCCGTTTTCGATCGCGTCAATTGCGACCTTTGCTGCAAGGTCGCCGGTGTACATTGCGTTGTAGATCCCGCCTCCCGTAAGCGGGTCTACTACGCGGGCTGCGTCACCCGCGATAATGAGTCCGTCTGCCACGGTACAGGCAAGCGGCCTGCAGACCGATACTCCCCCGACAATCCACTCGATGGTCTTTCCGTTGGGGAATTTTGAGGCCATATACTTGTCAAGATAGTCCTTAGCCCGGTGACCGCTACCGCTTTTTAACCCGCTGATCCCGATACCGACATTTGCCGTTCGGTCACCTTTCGGGAATACCCAGAGATATCCCTGGGGGGCCACGTTATTTCCAAGGCAGAATACCGTGCAGTGAGGGTCGATATCGATATCAGTCACGATGTACTGCGCAGAAGACATGATCTCCCGGAGCGGCACTGTTGTGTCGATCCCGCACCATTTAGAGAATTTTGACTCCACACCGTCGGCTGCCACGACGACGTCAGCCATTACATCGGTCTTTGTCCCGCCGCACTCCAGGGTCGCCCCGCAGATCTTTCCGTCATTCATGATCGGGGCACTTGCCCGCGTTTTGACTGCCACGTCTGCCCCGGCATCAGCTGCCTGCCAGACGAGTTCACGGTCAAACACTTTCCGTCAAGAACATAACCAACTTTTCCGCCGGCACTCTCTGAGTCAAGCATCATGGTTGTGCCGTCAGGTGCAACGACCGCGGCACGATGCATTTCGGCTGAGATGAAACAGGGTTTGGGTTCAACAAACTCCTGCAGACTTTCTATTCCGATACCCTCAGCACAACGCACCGGAGCCCCGATTGCAGGCCGTTTCTCAACAATACAGGCAGAAAGTCCTGCCTTTGCAGCAGTCCTTGCGGCAATGGCCCCCGCCGGCCCTCCCCCGATCATGAGGAGGTCATAATGCTTCTTCATTCGCGTTCGACCTCCAGTGCCCCGACCGGACATGCCTTTGCGCAGACACCACAGTCCGTGCAACCCGGTCCCACTTCGAGGTACGCATCGATCAGTTCGAGCGCCCCCTCTTTACAGACCGATACGCAGCATCCACAGTAGCCACAGATATCCCGGTGAACCTTCAACATCCTGATCAGATTGTCCTGCAACTCCAATAATAGTTACTCAGTCGCCAGTACTCCGGAGGACTTCTCTCATGAATCAGGGGATGTCGCGTATGATGGTGAAGAGGATTAACCTGAATACCCGGGAGGGTCCAGGGTAAAGGTCCCAAAACGTCCGCCACCGCCTGGCTGTAGAGAGATCCGGTTGTTGCGGAACGCATCAATTGCATCCGCTATCCTGTTGTCAACCTCCCTGATCTCCGTGACCGGTGTGGTGGTCAGGATCGCAATCTCGTTGCCAAAAGCCGAAATGAGCTGTGTATACGTAGCAATGCACTTTTTTGTAGTGGTTGACGAGGCGTTCTCCGTTATCCTGATAATCTCACCGAGCGGTAGTATGTGGAGGTAGGGTGGCCGCTTTACCGGGGTGCCGCTGGAGAGCTCCCGGGCCCTGTCACGGACTCCTTTCTTGACCAACCCGCGGTCTTTCGGGCACCGCCACCGGAATCCTTCGGCCTGTGCAGGGGTGTACTGCTCGTAGCACCGGGTACAGGCGGTGCGATTGTATTTTCCTTCTTCCGGAAAAAGCCCGACATTCATTTCAATATCTCCGGACTTTACTGCCGAGAGCACACCCCCAACGGTACGCCGCTTTATGGATAACCTTGTAAACTCCCGCCCGCATTTTGCAGGGTCCGGGCTGTGGGCATCGGAATTTGTAATAAAGGGTACCTTGTAAAGGTCGGGTATTGCCACCCCATAGGAATTATCGGCTGAAAGGCCCAGTTCAAGAAAGTCCACCTTCTCCCGGCCGTAACATTCCTCTACCTGGTCATAATATGCAAAAAGAGAAGTCCAGGGGGTGAATGCATGGGCAGGGCCGATCATGCCACCGAGTTGATGGACCATCCCGGCAATCCGGCTGCCCGGGA
Organism: uncultured Methanomicrobiales archaeon; assembly: GCA_963758915.1. Taxonomy (GTDB): domain Archaea; phylum Halobacteriota; class Methanomicrobia; order Methanomicrobiales; family Methanospirillaceae; genus CAIKOD01. The sequence continues at coordinate 49,526 of CAVWXH010000003.1, read as the reverse complement.
GCCGTATATGGGGACGTCCCCCGGTAAGGATATCCCTGCTGAATGGGATGAGCATCGAACGAAGCTCAGAAAATCCCTCGAAATCCTGCATAATGATGAGGTGATGTACCCTGTCCTGGTCCTCCACCTCTGCGGTAGGGATGATAAGGATCCCCGCATTGTTATCTATGTAATCTGCCCAGAGATGCTGCCATTCGGGATGGAGTGCATCGCCGCTGCCAAGGACCGTTATCCCTTTCATTACGCAGGCATCGATAATGTTACCCGGCACCATCCTTGGGGAGGTGGCCATCGAAAAACGGGAATGGATATGGAGGTCTGCGTTTACCTGCATAATACAGGATAGGTACCTTCCTGGACATAAAAACTCATAATATCGACCCTGTTTGTCAGAAACAGGGGACATTGTTCATTCAATGACTCGCTTTTAAACCTGGTATTTATATTAACCGTTTATCACCATTTCAGATAGTTTTTAAGAAAATACTGGCGTATTAAGAGGTTTTTAGTAGTACGGTGTACAAAAACGATACTATTGGTCAGGAATTCCAATAATCCTGCCTTTCCCTGAATAACAAGAGGTTTTACAATGAAAATGAGTACAAGGGCCCGTATTGGATTGATAGTTGGAATCCTCCTCCTTTTTGGATTGTTCGTCCTGCCGGTAAGTGCGAGCGATGACACTTCCTGGTTCACTCCCGCTTCCCTGGACGATGTTATGGCATGGTTTAAAACGACAGCGCAACATCCATGGACCGGGCCGGCCGACAGCACAGGAACACTTCCCCTGCCAGCACCCTCGTATGAACCTTCTGACGATACAGCGTGGTTCACTCCTGCTTCACCTGAACAGGCTATCGCATGGGGGAAGATGACTGGAAAGCAGGCTGCTGCCACTACCTACCCTTCGACGCTCAGCCAGGCAGACCGGATCAGGCTTTTTAAGAGTCTATACTACCAATGGATATGTGCCGGTTACCCCAACTGGTACTGAAACACCCACCCCGACGACGCAACCGGTGCCGACATACGCTGACCCGGTCATCTATCACAAGCCGATCACCCGGCCGCCTACCCCCTATTACCTGCCCACAGCAACATTCCCCACCCAGGTACCTACGCCGGTTTTCACCGATAATAAGCCGATCACCGTGCCGCCTACCCCCTATTACCTGCCCTCAACAACATTCCCCACCCAGGTACCAACGCCAGGAAGTGAGGTAACAGGCCAGAATGCAGGGGTTTCTGTAACAGAACTGAACCTGCAGGGCAAGTATGTGAAGATCACAAATACGGGAAGATCACCGGTGGTCATGACCGGATGGAAGATAACGAACAGCCGGGGCAATGCCCTTACCTTTATCGACTTCCCCCTGGGTGGTGGATCAACCTTCACCTACGTGCTTAACCCGTATTCAACCCTGACCGTCTATTTCGGAACGGATGGTATGGTCACGAGCAGCGAGCTCTATTATCCGTATGGCGTTGATTTCTGGAACCCACAGGGAGATACCGCCTCACTCTACGACCCGCAGGGACAACTCGCAGGAAGGATCAGCGTATAGAGATCAAAAATAGTATCCTTTTTTTATACGGTCTGGTGGATCCAAACCAATTGCAGTGCTCTGACCTCTGGAAAAGATCCCATACACTGACCCGGTTCTTTAACCGATGTACCTTAGTTCTTCGTCATGTACTGCTTGTTCGCCCTCGATAAGTTTCTGGACCATCCGTTCCATATCGACCCCCCGCTCTACGAGTGTCGTTGAATCGATCCCGATACCGATAAGTGATGAAAGGACTTTTAACAGGCTGGTAGCGCTTTTAGGGTCGACGAGGTACCCTGAAGTCTCCCCCATCAGGCATATCCCATCGATGTTATGGTACGCACTCAGGCCCAGGAGGAGTCCTGCGGCCCCGATAATTCCGCCTACCGGTTCACCATTTTCAAAGACAGCTCCGGCTTCTGCCGCCTCTTCTTTTAACTCAATCCGGTTTACTGCGGCAAGCACTCTCGGTTCTTCCACAAGGTGACCGACACCGAATCCCCCCAGGGTATAGATCCGCCTGACCCCGAACTCTTCAGCGATTTTCAGGTACTGTTCGGCGAGCAGGTAATGCCCTTCGTTTGAGGTGCTCTGGAAATCACCGACAAGGAAGAGGATCTGGTGGGTATCATCTTTATAGAAATAAATCTCGTTATTTGCGAGACGGATTACACTGTCCTCCCCGATAATCACCTGGGGAGGAAAATAGATCGAATGGATCTGGGCGATTTTTTTCGCGCCCAGCTCATGAATGATATGTTCTGCCACAAGTTTTCCGACATGACCAATGCCGGGCAGCCCTTCGATAAGAACGGGTGAATCCACCTCATCCTTCGAAAAACCATCAAGAAAGCGGATTGTTATATCTTCCATTCTCTAACCCGTCTCCGGTACTCCCCAAGCCGGTCTTCAGGTGAAAAACGTGCCGGGTGTGCAGTCCTTGTGGCGTCACCGCAGACAGGACACTGCATGTTAAGAGTATAGGTCCTGTCCTTGCTGCAACGCCTGATATGACCACTCATGAACTCTTACCGGATTTCGGCTTTTTAACGAACTTTCCTTCGCCGCCTGCCCGTTCCACAACGCCAATCGCTGCACTTGCGGCCCTTTCGATTGCCTTCTCGGCAAGTCTTGTAATCAGGTGCGGTGACCTTGATCCGGTAGGCCGGTGCACCGATATAGGTGAGTTCGATCTCCACGTCCTGGATCTTTGGTTCGGCACTGCGGAGGGCCCGGCGGATAATGTTTACTCCATCCGGCTTTGGGGAGGTAAGGATGATATTCCCGGCCACCGTGACTTTCGGGATCCTGACGTTCTCTTTGGCAACGGCAACCAGGGCATCGACAGACGCCTCCGGGAGCCCGAGTTCCCTTACGACGTCTGCCCCGTTCATGACAATATCTTCAAATGCAGTATACAGGTCCCCGTATTTTTTGTATAATGCGGTTTCGATCGCCTCTGCAGATCCGCCTGACGCTTCCGCGGCGAAACTGATCCACTTGCTGGCCTTCGACTCGTTCTTCCACTCACGGATCGTTTCCCGGCGCTGGTGCTCATTGACATCCTTTAATGAAAGGTCGATATGGCCTCGTGACGTGTCAACATTGAGGACCTTGCAGACCACCTTCTGGCCTTCCCTGATATGGTCCCTGATGTACTTGATCCATCCCGTCGCGATCTCGGAGATGGGGATCAGACCTTCCCGCCCGTTATACTCATCGAGTGAAACGAACGCAACGAAGTCCTTCACATGCTGGACTGTGCAGACGACGAGATCCCCTTCCTCCGGCCATTCTTCACCTTTCATATGCCGTACTCACTTGTAGACTGCAAGTTTTTCAACCTGGATGCCTGCCTTGCCACCAGTTGGCTCGGCGAGCACTTTTCCGCATACTACACAATCCACTTTCGTGGATGCCTTGTCAAAGACCAGCTGCTCATTTTCGCAGTCCGGGCACTTGACCTTGATAAAAACACTCCTGTTTTCCCTGTGCTGGCGTACCATATCGCATCTCACTCCGTCAGTTCAAATTTCGCAATTCTGTATCCCGGGCGGAGATGTGCTTTCCCGCAGGTCTTGCACCGGTAACGGACATTGATCTTCTTGGTCGGCTTGTCCCCACCGGGTACTTTCGAGAATTTCCCCATATTCCCGACATGGCCTCTTCGTGCCTTCTGCCGGTCAATCCAGTGGAGCCCGGTCGTCTTGCTCTTCTTTACCTTCTCGACCTCGTGCTCCTGATGATTCCTGCAGAATGGGCAGTAGGTCTTAAATTTGGCGGGCATTTTCATGAGATTTACACCTATGGAAATAGTAACAAATACCAGTATTATTTTCCCGGAGTGATATTTAACACTATGTTGCGTTCGTTCAGAACTTCCGCATTCCTCCGGGGAAGTGTCACTATATCTTCTTTCATAAGGTGATAAATTCTCCCATCCACGCCCATAAATGGCTCCATATTGTCAAGGACCCGGGCGAGGATATATCCCTGGCCAGGCAGGGACGTCTCTCCAGTCCCGGGAATCGTCTCCCCGGTAGTTTCATCACCGTTAATGGGGAATTTGTTCTCACCTGGTGTCACGGGTATGCGGTCGTGCCGGGTAATAATGCAAATCTCGCGATTTTTAGCGATCGCCCCGGTAACGGCATCAAACATCTCCCGTTCGGCGGGGAGCATCTTCTTTACTTCGTCTTTTTCAAGCGTGTGACCCTCTATATGGCCTGACGAGAGGGCGAGTATCTTCTCTGCCCTGATCCTGAAGAGGTCCTGGAGTGTCTCACGTATACTTGACGCCCGTTCAATCAGGACACGGGTGCGATCGCTGAACGGGTCCTCGTTTGCATGCACATCAGAAGTGAGTTCCTCCAGTTCCTTTTTTGTCGTTTCAAAAATATCCGACGGGATACTGGTCAGCCTGCCGGTCTCCCGCTCCGAAAGGAGAATTGCCCGTAGTTCCTCGAGGTGCACGGCTTATCCACCCCCTGATATCTCTGCCAGGCCCCGGCAGCAGAGGAACACCGCGAGGGCCTCCGGCACGGTAACGGTTGACTTTTCAAGCGCGTAGCTGTTCCCGAGAAGTTTCATTGAACTCTTTACCGAGCAGTCAACCATGATGCCCTTCGTGCCAAAAACGACCGCGTCGACAAGGGGATCGAAATCCGAGAGCTCACCGGGTGAAAGCGGTGTCACCCGAAACCCGCTTCCCCCGTGGAGCGAGGTTGGCAGTCGTATCAGGCGTTTCACATCGGTCGTCACCGGTTCGTCGGCAAGGGCTGCCTTCTGTTTCAGGCGGGTGGCAAATGCACCATCCGGTGCCGAGGTCAGGGCCCGGATGACCGGCCAGATAACGCGGTCATTCTGGTTGACCGGGATGCCCTCATTGATCTTCCGGAGCATATCCGGTGCTGCTGCGAGGAACCGCTCTGCTGATGCCTCCCCCACTCCTTCCAGACGTTCGAGTTCAGCCATTGCCTCCTCCACGGGCAGCCCCTGCAACCATGAAAGATACTCGGACATCGCAGCTATATAACGACGACGCCATCCGCGGGGTGAAGGTGAACGGACTGCGAGGATATGCCCGGGGTCGATCCCAATCCCGCAGACATAGTCGATCAGTTCACGACGTTCGGCACTCCCCCATCCCCGGACTGCAAGGTCTTTTACGTGAATGTGGTACCCCCTGCCACCCGAAAAGACCACCTCGATCTGTTTCTCTGAAAAACCGAGCTCATCGGTCAGCATCGCGAGCAGTTTTATGGTCTCCTCCCGGACGCGGGTGAGCATCACATCATAGGCCCCCCGGATAATGTGGTCCGCATCAAGGTCAAAGATCAGGTCAGCGCCTGCCCAGTGCTTTGAGTCCATGGTTGGCGCGCCAGGAGTCTCGTAATAGGCGCTCGAATAATAGATGTGCGCTGGGGTGATCGACCGTATATACTCCCCGATCTCCTGGGTACTCCCGAAAGCGATGTGGCGCCGCATCCGTGTTTCTCCTGAAGCATCGAACATAACGAACCCCCATTCCCGCTGGGAAAGAGAAGAAGGCGGGATAACCGTCTCCTTTCGGTAATAGTCGGAGAACCTTTGCCTCAGGAATTCGAGAGTTGCCGATTTCATCAGAGTTCCTTCTGCATATATGGTCCTGCCCGCTCATAACCATGGTTCCGGTAATACGGCCTGACCCCGATCCCGCTCATGATCGAGATCCTCCGGAACCCCTGCCCGCGTGCGAGATCTTCTGCAGCGGAAAGCAGGGAAGACCCGGTACTGCGGTGCTGCTGCTCCCCTCCCGAGGGATCATGGCCTATCGGTACGATGCTCCCGTATACGTGGAGCTCACGGAGCAGTGCACTTCCCTCCAGCTCTTTCCTGAACATTGTGCCAGGGAACCGGAGGCGCGCAAAGCCGACAAGTGAGTCCCCGGCAACGGACGAGATAAAGTGTTCAATCCCCCCGGCGCACTCGTAGGTTTCGGTGAGGAGCTCCGGTGTCTCCCCGGAAGGATGCCTCCCGATCTCACGGCAACGGATACAACGGCACTGTCCGCCATTAGCGATAAGCCTGTCAGACGCCAGCTGCCGGAAATTACTGTGCTTTGATCCTGCGACGATCAGTTTGGCAGGGATATCACGCTGGATCCGCTGCAGCCGGACATAGACCGGAAGGAGCGATTTTCCATAGGCGATGAGGTCGATAAGCTCTTCCTCGCTGTAGGGTGAATACCTGCCATCGTTCCAGAGTGCTTCGATCTCTGATCCAGGTGTAACAAGCGTTGGATAGATTTTCAGGAAATCAGGCCTGAATCGGGGATCATCGAATAACGTCCTGAACAGTTCCCGGTCTTTTTCAATGCTGCTCCCCGGGAGATTTGGCATGATATGGAACCCGACCTTGAGGCCGGCATCCCGGAGGAGCTGGTTAGCCTCCGTGGTATCGTGAACTGTGCAACCCCGGCGGTTGACGGTAAGGACCCTGTCGTCTACATGCTGGACCCCGATTTCCACTTTCGTAACGCCAAGGTCGAGCATCGACTCAATGTGCTCTTTCCTGCACCAGTCAGGGCGGGTCTCAAACGTGATGGCGACACACCGCACCCGGGCGTGTTCGTTGTCAAGAAACACGGCATCCCGGTTGACTTCACCCTGCTGCTCACCAGGTTCTCCGGCTGGCGGGAGCACGGGGCTGGATCGTTTCAGGGTGTCATAGTCATTCATTGCCTGGATGCACCTGGTGACAAACCATTCCTGGTATTCCTTCGGGCGCGCCGTTATGGTCCCCCCCATCACGATCAGTTCTGCCTTGCCTACGTGGTGACCAAGGGCCTCAAACTGTGAAAGCCGGGCTGTTACCTGTTGATACGGGTCATACTGGTGTTCCCTGCCACGTATAGCTGCAGGCTCCTCCCCCGTATAACTCTGGGGTGACTGGAACGGGTGGTCAGGACCCCCCGGGCAGGGGAGGCATTTTCCATGCGGGCAGGGGGAGGGGGAGGTCATGACAGCGACCGGTGCAACACCTGAAAGTGTCCGTGTCGGTTTTACCTGGAGAACAAGGCGGAGAATCTCGCGCTCCTCCGGAAGCGCATACGAAAGCAGGAGAGAATTTTTCGGGACTATCCTGAGTTTATATTTCCTGCAGACCTCGATCCGTGCCTGGCTGATATCCAGGTCATCACGGGAGAAGAAGAGGGAAATTATTTCCCTGCAGATCTGAAGTTCGTCCATCTCGGGATTAATGTTCAACCGCGATCTTGCCCTGCGCAGTGTCCGAGGTATAGTCCACCATCATGGGCTGCTGGAGTTTCACATGGGTCACGATCTCATCCCCGAGGGCGAGGATCGCATCCTTATGACACTTCTTGTTTTTGTGGATGTGGACAGGAGAGATTTCGAGCGCACTATAGCGTCCTGTTGGAATTTCATCATTGGTGATGTTCTCGTAGTATTTTTTAATATGCACCATCAGCATGTGTAAATGCAGCAATTCTTCCTTTTGCACACTATCACCTTTCCTCAAAATTTACTATTTCCGGGAGCAGATATATCTTATTGGTGACCTTTATATCGGGTGGTGTGAGCGCGGTGGGAGCCCTTACGGGACTCGCAATTGGGGATGCAATGGGTGCGCCCTTTGAGGGGTACCCACCTCCCCTGAGGCCTGTGACTGAAATGCATGGCGACGGGCCACGTATGCGAAAAGCCGGCTGTTATACTGATGACACGCTCCAGGCGATCGCAGTCGCAGAATCACTCATCCACTGCAGGGACTTCTGCCAGAACGACCTCATGAAGCGCCTCATTAACGGTTATTCGCGATTTCCTGAATTTTACGGCCCTACTTCGCGTGCAGTATTTGACCTGGTGCAGTCGGGTATCCCTCCTGACCGTGCGGCAGGGATCACCCATTTACAAAGGGGGGGCAGCCGCAGTAACGGGAGTGTAATGAGGGGTGCACCGGTTGGGATTTTTTTTTCCGGACCATCGCTGCGCGAGGTGAGCATCCGGTGCTCGCAACTGACCCACCATGACAGGACCGCAGCCGAGTGTTCAGCATGGGTGAACCAGATGATATCTGACATGTGCCGCGGCTTTTCGCGCACCGGGGCTTTTTCCCGTGCCCTTCACCGCTGCGACGACGACGAAGTCATCAGGGTTCTCGGTGCGTACCACCGGTCCGATCCGGAACCCGGTCTTGATGCACTCCTTGCCACGCATGCAGCGCTCACGGTCTTTATGGACAGCCGGTCATTTGAAGAAACGATTGTCCGGGCAATCAGCCTCGGTGGCGATACTGATACGGTTGGTGCCGTTGCGGGAGCCCTTGCGGGTGCCTGGTCTGGTATCGGGGAGATCCCCTGCCGGTGGCTCGTGAACCTCCAGGACTTCGGGAAGATCACATCACTCGGGGCGAGGCTCTGGATGGTATCGCAACAACTGGAAAAAGGATAACATTCTATCGCTAAGGGCCAGATGCTGAAAAATTCCATGCAGTTACGGGCTGTGTTGACATCCACTCAAATTTTTCCGTATATTTGGGTAATCCAACATTTACCCACGCTCCCGGGGCTCATGCCCTGCAGCTTTGGTGACCCGGGTAGGGATAGGGAATGGTCCCGAAACCCCGGAAATCTCCAGGGGTTCTACCATTGAGCCCTGCCCAGAATTATCGTAATGGGGCCGGGGCAGGGAGGGGGTGAAACCCTCTCCTGTACAGGAATTTCCTCTTTTTTTTAACCATGCAGGGCTTCAATAACAACCGGCCATAAAAAAACAGGACTATTCAGGGGGACATCAGGTTAACGAGCTTGAGTGTCCGCCCTTTCTCACAGGGATCCGGGGCGTTGCCAATCACTTCCACGATGACATATTTTTCCCCCTCGACGATCCCGTCAGGGTGGCAAAGGTCGTAACTTTTACAGTCTTCCTTGTTGCAGGTGTATTCGTAGTTGATCCTGCTGTTTTTAATCACCATTTCTGCGTTTAAAAGGGCAGCGATCGGGGACTCCACCACTTCAACTGCAAAAGTTCCGTTCCTGTGGATCAGGCACTCATGCTTTGTCGGCCGGACATTGACAATCCGGTACCGTCTCCCCTCTTTTAGGTTATTGCAGGCCTTTTTCAGTGAACAGGGTGTGCATTCATCGAGCGATCCTTCATAGACAAATTCGAGCCCAGGTTTTGCAAGCCCGGTCCCGATCAGGGTGACCTTCGGCTTTGCCTCAGCCGCCCCTTTCAATCCCTGTAGAGCATTTTTACGAGTTCCCATGCAGATTCCTCTGTGAGCCCCATATCAAGTATGGTGAAGCGTTCCGGGCGGATAGTCTTTGCCATCAGGAGCGCGGCCACCACGACCGAGTCCTCAATACCAAGGTCACCAGGTGTGACCGGGGCACCAACACTTTGTAATGCTTCCCTGATGATTTTCCAGTCTCCTCCGTGCAGGTACATTGCAATGATCGTTCCGATACCGCATGCCTCTCCGTGGAGTGCTTTACCGGGTGCGAGGCGTTCAAGGGCGTGGCCGAACTTGTGTTCACTCCCGCTGCCAGGTCTCGATGACCCGGCAATACTCATTGCAACCCCGGAAGATACGAGTGCCCTTGTTACGAACCAGGCAGTCTCTTCGTTATGGGGTTTTAAGACATGGGCATTTTTCATCAGCAGTTCTGCGGTCATTTTCGACAAGGCGACTGCATACTCCGATACCGGTTCACCCCGTAACCGGTGGGCGAGTTCCCAGTCAAGGATCGCGGTGTAGTTTGAGATAATATCGGCACACCCGGCCGCAAGAAGGCGGTGTGGCGCAGCTGCAATAATCCCGGTATCGGCGACAATCGCAATCGGTGGCTGCGCCTCGAGTGACCCGCTCCCCTCTGCGGTTGGTACACTGGCCCGTGCTGATGCGATTCCATCATGGGAGGCCGCGGTAGGGATGCTGATAAACTGGCGGTCAAGGTTATAGGCGGTGATCTTTGCCGTATCGATGACCCGGCCCCCACCTACCCCGATGAGGAAATCTGCATCCTTTGCAGCAATTTCCGCGAGCCTGATCACTTCGGGGCTGATTGTTTCAGCGGTAAAGGTGGCTGTCTCATAATCGTCATTCAGGAGAGCCCTGACCCGTTCTCCAGCAATATCGTGGGTATGGCCACCGGAAACGATAAGGACCGAATGACCAATCCGGAGGTCTTCACAGACGTCTGGCAGCTGAGGGAGTACGTCATGCCCGATCACCACGTCCCTTGGCAGCTGCATCCACTTGGATTTCCCGAAAATTTTATTTTTCAAGACTTTTATATTTCCGGCGCTCATTCTTATCAGAAATGATTAGGGAATTCATCTACAAATACTACATCGATCCGGTCAGGTTTGATCAGCCCTATAACCCGGTTGAAACCCTGACCTATGCAATATTTCTCATCATCGGGGTGTACGCGGTATACCGGTGGCTGCGGTATGCAAAAGTCCCCGTGGATGGGCGGTTCATCCTTGCCACACTTCCCTACGTGGTGTTTGGAGGTGTCATCAGGGTCGTGCAGGACGCACACCTGATAAATTCGGACTGGCAGTTTTTCCTTACGACGCCGCTCATATTTTTTGTTATCTTCTTTGTTACTGCCGGGGTTCTCGTCATTACCACGACACTCGCACGAAAGGGTGTGATTAAGGATTATATCCCCTGGTATGCCGGGACTGGTGCAGTTGCAGCGGTGGTGGCATTTTCGATCCTTGTTGCGTTCGGGCTCTCCCGCGGGGTGATCCACCCGGAGGTTGCCGTCATAATCCTCACGCTTGCAGCCGTTACAAGCCTGCTTGTGTATGGCGCGTTGCGATATCTGTTCAGGTGGGAGTATGTTTCTGATCCGCTCTACAAGGTGCTCATATTCGGGCAACTGCTTGACGCAAGTGCCACCAGTTTTGGTATTGACCTCCATCCCCTGGCCTATATCGAACAACATGTTGTGGGGTCAAGCCTGATAGAGTGGACGGGTACCGCGTTCGTGATGTTCCCCCTTAAACTCGTGGTAATTATCCCCGGGATCTGGATCCTCGAGCGGTACCGCCACGAGGGGAGCACCGACCTCTGGCACCTTATTGTCCTCGCCATGATCGTGGTCGGCCTCGCCCCGGGGATCAGGGATATGGTCCGGATGATGTTCTATGTCTGAATGGAAACTCAGCCAGGGACTCCTGCTTACCCTGGTCATCTTTGCAGTTTCGCTGACGATGGGTGTAATTGCAACGCTGATGGACCCGTCAATCGGGCAAAATTTCCTTTCGCTTTTTAAGGATGCGGTAGTGGGGGGAATTGTGGGAGACCCTGCGCCACTCCTTTTTGCGAAGTTGTTCGTTAACAACCTCCAGGCATGCCTCCTGCTCTTTCTCGGTGGTGCAACCTTCGGGGCGGTCTCCCTGTTTATCCTCTCAACGAATGGCCTGATTATCGGTTCGATCATGGAACTGGTCCGGGAAGAAAAGGGCATGGTTTTTGTTTTCGCCGCTATCCTGCCGCATGGCATTTTTGAGATCCCGTCGTTCATCCTGTCAGGGGCACTCGGGTTCCTCCTTAGCGAAATCGCTTTACGATGAATGGAGCGGGACCGGTGATGCGGCGGTTGAGGCTGCGCACCACGGCCTGAAATTTGTAATGTACGTCATCCCCCTTGTCCTCCTCGCGGCGTTTGTCGAGGCATTTATTACGCCTGAAATCATACGTCTGGTGACGTAAGGAGTGGGATATGGAAGAAGAACGCGGCGCATTACCGCCCAAAGCTGACTTTTCTGCATGGTACAATGATCTCCTGTGGCAATCGGAGATCATGGACGTCCGTTACCCGGTCAAGGGGCTGTATGTCTGGTACCCCCACGGGTTTGCAATCAGGAAACATGTGTATACCTGGCTCCGCGAGCTGATGGACCGGGAACACCAGGAAACCCTGTTCCCACTCCTGATCCCGGAACAGGAGTTCATGAAGGAGGCAGAGCACATCAAGGGGTTCGAGGACGAGGTGTACTGGGTAACTCACGGGGGTAAAGACCTGCTCGATGTACCACTTGCACTACGTCCCACCAGTGAAACTGCCATATACCCCATGTATGCACTGTGGGTCCGGTCTCATGCGGACCTGCCGATCCTGCTGTACCAGGTTGTGAACACCTTCCGGTACGAGACGAAGCATACGCGCCCCCTTATCAGGCTCCGGGAGATTACCTCGTTTAAGGAGGCCCACACGGTCCACGCCTCCTGGGAACAGGCTGAGGCCCAGGTCGAAAAGGCCCTTGCTCTTTACCAGGAATTTTATGCAAAACTCTGCATCCCGGTCGTTGTCTCAAAGAGGCCGGAATGGGACAAGTTCCCGGGTGCTGACTATACGATGGCGGTGGACACGATCATGCCCGACGGGAAGACGCTCCAGATCGGCACCGTGCACCACCTGGGGGACCATTTCTCAAAGACGTTCTCGATTACGTTCGAGGACCCGGAAGGGGTGCAGCGCCACGCGTACCAGACCTGTTACGGGATTTCTGAACGGTCGATTGCCGCCCTGATCAGCCTCCACGGTGACGACAAGGGGCTGGTGCTCCCGCCCGGCATGGCCCCGGTGCAGATTGTCATTGTCCCGATCACCATCGGAAAACGGAAAGATGACGTGGCAGCGGCAGCATTATCCGTGGAATCCACCCTGAAATCCGCAGGCTTCCGGGTAAAAACCGATAACCGTGACCTGCGGCCAGGGGCCAAGTACTACTACTGGGAGATGCGGGGTGTCCCGGTCAGGATTGAAGTGGGGCCGAGAGATATCGATGCCGGCCAGGTGACCGTGGTAACAAGGACTGGGGAACGGTCCGCCGTCCTGATCACTGACCTTGTGAACGGGGTCGGCAGTGTACTTGCAGGGGTTCACGAACGGCTCCGGGAGCGTGCGGAATCCCGGATGCGATCGCGTCTTGTCCATGCAGTATCAGTCGAAGAGGCTGTAAATGCCCTGGCACAGGGAGTAGCGGTCGTCAACTGGTGCGGGGAACGCGGGTGCGCTGATGCAATGGAGGAACGTCTCGGGGCAAGTGTACTCGGTACCGAGGCACGGTCTCCTTACCTGAATGAAACTGAAGGGAACTGCATTATCTGCGGGAAACCGGGTACAACAACACTTCTTGGCAGGGCATATTAATATTTTTTTTGCGAAAATCCGGCTCTGTTGGAATTGATGATCCGTATGATCCAATAATCTTCAGTGAATTCAGCTTATTGGAGTCATTTTCAGCGGTTAAAACAACTTTCAATAAATAATAGGATTATTTTTGGAAAATAGTGTTGTGAATAATTTTAAAAATAAAAAACATCAGACAGGAGGGGGTTTCACCCCCTACCGGCCCACCCCCATTGGGATATCTCTTGGGCAGGTTTTTTTTGTATCTATAAAGCTATACCCTCAGCCCACGTCTATCCCAACGGGGTTGCCACAGCGGCGGTGCGGAGCCCCGGGGGCGTTAGTAAAATCTGAATACCACTCCATCAGTTTAAAAAATATTAGAGAGATTCAACTTGCACTATCGTTTTCGGTTTTCACGATCATTATTAGACTATCAGAAATATTCGCAAGGGTTGACTGGTAACTAAATTTTCTGATCATCATTAATCCGGATGCTTCTGTTGCCCAAAAAGAGGCAAAAAAAGATGAAAATCCGTTCACAATTCCCGGGAACAGAGATACCGGATCTCAAATTCCGGGCTGGTCAGGTCGCCGGACAGAACTTTCCTGCCACCCCGGAAGAAGACCCTTCCACACCGTGAACACTTCTTAGGCTTTACCTTGTCACTCAGGTTCATCGGCAGGTCGAATTCAAATTTCGTCCGTGGGAACTCACCAGGGCCCGGGTTTAAGCAGCATTCGTCAAGCCCGGCAATCAGTTGCATTACCTGCAGCGGGTTTGCGCCCAGTTCATCGAATTTCTTGAAGATAAAGTAGTTGAATACCAGCCATGAGAAATCGCTCCGTTCTACTATCTCGTCCATATCCCCTGACTGGTCCACGAAGTCCTCAAGTGTGCACCCGCAAAGTGGACACCGGCCCCTGACCAGCTCATCAAGGAATACTTCCTCCTGGCATCCAGGGCAGGTTGTGTGAGGAGCGAGCATACGTGAAGTCATGGTGGTTCAGTTCCAAAAGTCGGGAGGCATTTGGATGCCTCGCTGTTGCTTTTTCTATTGGATCCCGGCATACTTAAACCTATACGAAGTGGCCATCATTTCAGCAGGAATGGTTAAAATCGCCGTAAATACCCGCAACAGGACGATGAACTGTGTGTCATGCTGGCATCATGCTATTGGGATGACCGGGATGTTGAACGGCGGGTCCCCCGGAGCGCATCCATCGCAATAATTACCCGGCCCCGAACAAAAAAACCTCTGATCTGATCCATGACAAATGGTGCATTTGAATGCATTTATGCCCGATAAACAGGCAATGATGTTCCCTGACCCCGGTTATAATGAAAAGGTTCATGCGTAAAGCCCTCTCAATTCTCGCCATGGAGATGCCAGCGGTACCATGTGCCTGCACCATAGCCGGGTCTGACCCTTCAGGCGGGGCTGGTATCCAGTCAGATATTAAAACATTCAGTGCACTGGGGGTGTGGGGCCTGTCCGTAATCACCGCAGTGACCTCCCAGAATGCAAAAAATGTCATGGGGGCCTGGAACGTACCCGGGGATATCATACGGTTACAACTCGCAACACTGCTTGAAGATTTTGATATCAGGGCGTTTAAGACCGGGATGCTGCCCGAATGCGGGGCGGTAGCTGCCGTGGTATGCGGTGTCCCGAAGGGTATACCCCTCGTTGTGGACCCCGTGATGGTATCATCAAGTGGAAGGCCCCTGATGGAGCCGGAGGCATTGAACGATCTGATAAAAAACCTCGTTCCAATGGCGACACTGGTTACACCAAACCTTCCCGAGGCAGAAGTGCTTTCAGGGTACGGGCCGATCAGAACAGTTGACGATATGCGTGCTGCGGGCCGGTATATCCAGAAAGAGGGTGCGGCGTATGTGCTGGTGAAAGGGGGCCACCTATCAAAAGTCAGCGGGGTTGTGCCTGACCTGTTAATAGGCCATGGTCGTGAATGGCTCTTCTCCGGGGAACGGCTGCCGTTTGATGCACATGGTACCGGTTGCTGCCTTTCAGCAGCGATTACGGCACATCTCGCTCTGGGGGATGATGTTCCTGCGGCATGTGCTGCAGCAAAAGAGTTTGTCGGGCATGCCATTGGCACATCCTGCAGGACGAAAAGCGGATGCCATATGGTAAATCCCGGATATGGCAGACCATGAGATGATCGGCTGAATGATTTATATCCATCCTGCGGATATTTGTTGTAGCAGTGGAGAGCCAGGGAATCAAATGGAAGGGGGACGTGATGCAACCAGATTATAGTAATTTATACCGGGCCGTTTTTGAGCAGGGACCGGATGCAATGGTCATTGTAGATACTACGGGGGTTATTCTCCTCATAAACCGGAAGGCGCTTGAAATTACCGGTTATCAGGCTGCAGAAGAACTTTCAGGCAGGAATATTACTCATATCCTGGCTGCGACCGATCACAACATGTTCAAGGAATTCTCCGGCCGGGCCCTTTCTCCCCGGACGGGTGAGACTTTGCAATTCACTATACAAAAAAAGGATGGATCTGTCTCTGCAGTCGAATCGGTACTCTCCCCTGTCCCAGGGTCTGCCGGCAATCCCGGGATGATAATGGTAATATTCCGTGATATTTCTGACCGGATACGTGCGGAAAAATCGCTAAATGCGGCAGTCCTGATGCTTAACCGGTTCAATAGTATCAGCCGCCACGACATTATGAACCAGTTGACGATCCTCCTTGGCTACCTTGAGCTTTCGCACGATATGGTTACGGACAACACGCTGAAAGAGTTCATTGCAAGAGAAGAAGGTGCGGCCGAGACGATCCGCCGGCAGGTTGCATTCACCAAGGACTACCAGGATGTCGGCGTCAATGTGCCGGTGTGGGTTGACCTGCCGGGGGTGATCAGGGAGACTGCGTCGATCATCGACCACCCGGGGATGAAAGTTGAAGTCGGGATAAACCCGGGGATCAGGGTCTTCGCAGACCCATTGATCAGGAAAATAATTTCGAATTTTATCGAAAATACCGTTCTCCACGGAAAGACGGCCAATACGATCACGATTACTGCTTCAGAGCAACCTGTCGGACTTGTTATCGCTTTTTGTGACAACGGTGCAGGTGTGCCTGCCGGGGACAAGGAACGGATCTTCACCCGCGGGTTTGGAAGCAAACGAGGGTATGGGCTGTACCTTGCGAGAGAAATTCTTGCACTGACCGGGATGACTGTTGCCGAGACCGGCGAAGAAGGGAAGGGAGCCAGGTTTGAGATTACGGTGCCGAAGGGCGGGTACCGGGTCGGGTAAGTGGGAGAGGAATTTTTCTATTTCTGTTTTCCCGGTGCTATTGGATTCAGTTTTTTTTACTGGGAAGGAATGATTACCCGGTTATCGTTCGGTTCAAGCCGTTTCGAACTGTAAATTTTTAAGCGTATCAAGCGCCCCTCTCCTGCTTACCCCGAGGAGTTCGATTCCTATTACATTATTATTGGCATCGAAGTCAAGGATTACACCTGGCTGGACTTCTTCAGATTCTACTATCTTCGATTCGTCGAGGCGAAGATAGAGAACATCATTTTTTTCGTCTACTTTTAATTTCATACCAATCTTCCCAATCCGCGGTCAAAGAACATTGGAACCACAAGTGCCGGATCGAAAGCAGGGTTTACTATCACTCCTAAATACCTCTCTCCATTTTCCTTAATCGCACGAATATAATGAATCGTACCGCCCAGCTTCTGTTCTGTCATATCAGGGGTTTCAATTGTCATCCGGATCCATAACTCCCTGATATTGCCCTCCGCATCACTGGGGCTATACAGCAAGTCGACTATCCGGTTACTATGGACAATTTCCGGGAATAATTCCGGATCCTACTGATGCCCCAGACATTGAATAAAATTCTACCCAATATATTTTTTTACTCAGCCCTGCCTCCATAAGAATTCTGGAAACCGGCTTTGTTGAAACCCTTAGGTGATATAAAAAAAATAAGAGGGAAATACGAAGACAGGAGGGGGTTTCACCCCCCCTGCCCCACCCCCATTAAGATATTCTTCGGGCAGGGTTTCCAGAAGGCTCATTAAATTCAGAGTATTGGGGGATCTCTCTATCCCAACCGGGGCGCCACAGCGGCGGGGCGGAGCCCCGAGAGCGTAGATAAATTTCAGAATAATCAGGATTCCGGATGCCGAATATACTTTTCAACAGAGCCTGGAAACCCTGATTTTCGACAAAATCCCCTTGTTTTCCGGCCCCTGCTTTCCATATTCCTGACCTTTTATCTAATACTACTACAAAGCAGTCCGAAATGCGATGCAAAAGCCCGGCAAACAACGAGGTACCGGTGGCATTTCTCTCCGAATCCAATTCTGGCAAAATATTGCCGTTTATCAAATATTCTCCCAATTGATTCGATTTTGAAGCATTTCCGGGTGAAAAACTGGCATATTATGCGGTATTCCGGTCATGACCTGGTGAAAACAGGTATAAGTCTATGGAGAATCCCCTGCTTTAGATTTCTCCGCTCCGCGCACGACAGGTTCCAATAATTTATCATCATGATAACCCTTCCAGGGATACCGGAGTAAAAGGGGGGTGTATTGAATCAGATTCATGTCATTCATTACACCCAATGCATTACAATGATGGATTACAATAAAAAATTCAATTTTGCGACACATATCAAAAATAACCCCTAATAATGTTCAGAATTTTAAAATACCCGATAATTACACTATATGGAACGTTAACTACTTATTTATACCAAGAAAGAATACCTCATTATCATACGTTGCTGCATCGGTTGATGCAGGCGTAAGCAACCGAGGTGTTGTAAGATGAAGAAGATGTCAACATTTGGAAAGGGAAGTGAGGATGCAGTGTCGCCGGTCATCGGTGTCATCCTGATGGTCGCAATTACCGTCATCCTCGCTGCAGTGATTGCAGCATTCGTGTTCGGAATGGCAGGAAACGTTAGTAAAACAAGAAGTATTGCAGTCACTGCCGGGACTTCAGGGTCGAATTTCACAACGACCTATAATGGTGGACCTGATGATTCTGATCTGGCCTCACTCAATATTACCTACAAGGACAATGGAACAGTGTTCCATACAACAGGTGCCGGTGGAACTGTTCTGGCTACTGGCACTGCAATCGCAACTAAAGCCGAATGTTGGTACAACCTGGAGAATGCCAGGTAAAACTGCAGGTACGAGAGAACACATTATCGTTGTTGCGAAATTCAATGACGGAACAGAACAGGTAGTTCTCGATACTACTGTATAATCCATTAACCTTTTTTTCTTTTAATAGGTAATCAAATAAATGTAAATAAATTGTTAGATCGATTATATTTGCTCCTTTCATTTTCATTCAAAATTGATTAACCACCTGGGAACTGATTACGTAAAAAAGATGCCAGTGTATTCTATCGATAACATTGTCAGAGATTTATAGATTTCATAGTGTTATTGTCGATCTCTTCAGATTAGATGAAATATTCCATATCTGGATTCCTTTATATTCTCCCCTCTATCATCCCGTGTGTTCCCAACCATGAAATTATTGAATTGTCTGGATCAACTGCCTTAATATCGAAAAGGAGAAATAACTGCGTAAAAATGAGAATCCCCTGAAAAATTGCTGTAATTATCGTGAATTGCAGTTAATTCGTCGAGGGATGAAAGGTAAAGTACCCTGGTATCTGAAGTATTACGATAGTAGTATTCAAATGGTAATCTGATTGTATCCCGGGATTACCACGATGGTATCATTGCTGTTCAGCCATGATTGCAACTCCCCTGTTGCCCCTCTCCAGTTGTCTTTTGTTGTATTTGTATAATAAAAACCATATTGCGGGATATTTACAATCAAAAAAACCAGAATAATACCCACAATTACATACCTGTTCCACTTCCGGTCAAAGGAAAAATACACAGAAGCAATTCCGATGTACAGCAGAGGGAGCAAAAAAATGAGATATCTTCCAACAATCGGGATTCGAAAAGAAAGGACTATTGCGGTTAAAACGTTTAAGGGACAGTATCATTACGAGTATAAAAAATAACCCTTCTTTTCATTAGTAAGATATTAACCATCCCAAGTGTAAACAATCCAACCAGGACAACAAGGCTTTCGGGAGAGTTCGAAAAAAATGTGATCAACAGATCACTCACATAATCAATTCCTATTACCCCCCAGGTGGGGGCATTCCCTGATACACGGGCATTAAGAATTGCCGGTGCAATCGATAGAACCGGCAATGAAAGAGCAAAAAAAATGATAAAGGAATACACCAATATTTCTGATATCCTTCCGGTCCCAAATGAACTATTACAAGAGCCGTGAAGTAAAGAGTAATTACAAAAATAAAAGCATAAAAGTGTACCCACAATGCAATCGCGGAGATGAGCCCGAGCAGTACCCATTTTTTTTGGGAATTTGATTCAATTACATCAAAAAAGATTAAAAGACGCAAAGGAAATAAAAAAAAGAAGCATCGTATACATCCTGGCTTCCTGGGAATATGCAATGCTCAAGGGTGAGAATGTGATTAATCCAGCCATGATAATGCCAACCGGACGACAAAACAATTTTTTCCCGATCAAATAGAATAGTGGGATTGCCGCAATCCCGAAAATGGCAGGAATGATTCTTAAACTGTTTTCGCTGTTTCCAAACAATAGCCCTATCTTTTCAAGGTCGTAAAACAAAGGCGGATGAAAATCTGAAGCACCTTGGAATATCTGCCAGTACTCGCTTAAGGAGAGCCGGGCAAAATGGTAAGTATACGCTTCATCCAGCCACAGGGAGTTAAAACCCAGGTGGTAGAACCGAAGCGCAGCTCCGATGAAAACCAGGCTTATCAAGACAAATCTGGTATTTATCTGGCATGCTTCATGGGGGATAACTAATTTTTAATCAAACGAGTACTCAGGTTTGATACAGACCTGTTTGCATAATCGATACACTAATATCTCCTTTCCTTAAATATTTAAAATACATGAAGCCTGTTCAGATTCGCCAGTTGTTTTGTTTTTTTTTATTTTTTATTCCTCTCAACCTTTACATTATTGGAAAAAATTTTGGATTTGGTATCCAATGGAGCCTTTTCCTGTACCAGGAAAGTGTAAGCAATAATTATGTCAGCATTTTTCAGAATATAAATTATATAATTTATGGGTATTACACGGGCATGACGGCATTATCTGTCTGGTTATGGATGTTTGGGGCAATTTTAATGATTATTGCCCTGGTCTCTACATTCGCAATAAAATCCGATATGTTATATTCTTCCAAAATGACTGGAATTATTATTTTCTGTTCAGGACTCGTATTCCTGTTCTCAATAATTGTTCAAATACGGTCCACTTTTCCACGGCCCTGCCGGCACAGCGATCCCGATAGGCCTCCCCGTGCTATTCGTAATCGGCGGCTGGATGTATATGGAGGGGCAAAAGGAGGAGGCCGGAGACGAGGAGGAAGAGGTGCAGGAGATTGGTGAGGGATCAGAGTAAGGTTCTGTGATCCCACCCTCCCACCCCTGTTTACCGTGTTTGCGATATAACACTTAATATTCGTGAGATACTACTCATTTGCCGCCGTTCATACGATCCCAATGGCTTCCCCGTGCTATTCGTAATCGGCGGCTGGATGTATATGGAGGGGCGAAAGGAGGAGGCCGGGAACGAGGATGAAGAGGTGCAGGGGATTTGTGAGGGATCAGAGTAAGTCTCCTGCGACTCCCACCCTCCCACCCCTGTTTACCGTATTTGTGATTTATCGCACTATCCACGTTTCCGATATCAGTCGGTTTATGGTCTTGGGTTTGGTTGAACTGTTGGTGTGCAATGTAATTGCAGGGACGAAATTAGGAACAATTAAAAGGGGTCCGGAGATAAAAGCCTTTTATAGGCTAGGGATCTCTCCTAAACCCTGCCATATTTTTTATGTGCCTGTCCGATTGTCATGATATCATGGACCTGGACAACACGGCCTGGCTTATCGATAGTGTAGAATGCGGTATAACTTCTCCCGATGTGGAGTCTGTAAATTTCTATCCCCTCTTCATGATGCAGCAACTCTTTGTCACCACCGGCACCTGGATACGGGTCCTGCTCAAGAGACTTGAGTGAATCATGGATAATCCGACGGGTCTTTCCAGGCAGCTCATTGATTGCATCAACCGATTTCCGTTTGATGAGGACCTGGAAACTCACTCAATTATCTCCGAAAGCGGAACAAAATCATCTTCCCCCATCGAATGTCGGATATCTTCTACGAGCCGGCGTTTCTTGCGAAGGTCGATCATCTCGGCAAGAAGTTCATCATAGGTCTGCCCCGCGGAGCGCATCTCTGCGAGTTCTTTCCAGACCGATTCGGTAACGGGAATTCTTTTTGTAAGATTCATGATACATATTGTAAACATGATAAATATTTAAAATATGTACAATTTGATCAAGTGCGGACAACCCTGATTCTATCACTTTTTGTTTTGTAAAAGGGACTCAAAAATTATCGTTTTCCTTGTTTCAATTCTATAATATTATGGTTGGTGAAAATGTATCCAATTCAAAATTACCGCATCCGTTTTGCCGCCGTTCATAGCGATCCCGATAGGGCTTCCCGTGCTATTCGTCATCGGTGGCTGGATGTATATGGAGGGGCGAAAAGAGGAGGCCTGGGACGAGGATGAAGATGTGCAGGAGATTGATGAGGAATCAGAGTAAGGCTCGTATGATCCCACCCGCCCACCCCTGTTCACTGTAATTGTGATAGTAAACCCTATAATCAGGAATATCCCTGTCCCCTTCTGAATACCTCGATAATCAGTATCTTTTCGTCACGTATTGAATAAATAATTCTCACTTCTCCGATTCTTAACCGGTATTTTTTTGGTAATGTCTGTTGTAAAGATTTTATATCTGCACCAGATCTCGGGGTAAAGGGATCTTCCGCCAGAACTGGCAGTCCTTGTCGAATACGTTTCTGATCATCATGGGAAAGTGAATGAAACTGTTTCTGAAAGGTTTTTGAAACCATAATCTCAAACATCAGAGATTTTCCAGTGAAAGAAACTCATCGTTTTCGAGAATTGAATTCCAGCGTGCATCAAGGTCTTTCATTCCGACTTTGTGGAATATGCGTCGAATTATTGCATCATAGGTTTCACCTTTTTCGCCAAGTGTCCTTATCATTTCCTTTGTCTCTACAGAGATGGCAATTGTGGTTGATCCGGACTGTGACATATATATTAGGTATAACAATTATAATTATTATAACTATCCACTTTTCTGTTAAATAGGAATCCGGAGTTCTCCCCCTGCTCTACTTTTTTAATGCGCTCCAGAATTGCGATAGCCTTGAATCAATGATCAGGTTTCATTTGCTTCACCGCTGGTAATACGATCCCGATAGGCCATCCCGTTTATTCGTAATCGGCGGCTGGATGTATATGGAGGGGCAAAAGGAGGAGGCCGGGGACGAGGAGGAAGAGTGCAGGGGATTAAGGATGAATAATGGATAAGATTCGGTGATCCCGCCTGCCCTATTGCTGTGATTCTGTCCGAAGTTCATTTGCATCACCATTACCTCCACCCCAACACTCTTAACCCGGGAGCACCTATGTGTAACATCGATCAAACGGGCCAATTATTTCATTTTTCTGCGAGTGGTCATACATTCTCACGTATCCTTGGAAGTTACATGGTCCGGAGTGGTCTATGGTGAACCACCTATGAAAACAATATCATTTCCTGACCTTGAACTGTCAAAGGAGCTCGAGAAGGCTATCACTGACCTCGGGTTCGAAGAACCGACGCCGATCCAGGCACTGGCAATACCCATGCTCATCGAGGGGCACGACGTAATCGGCCAGGCCCATACCGGGTCCGGCAAGACCGCTGCCTATGGCCTGCCGCTGCTGGGGAAAATTGACCAGAACGACCGCCGGGTGCAGGCCCTTGTCATGTGCCCGACCCGTGAACTTGCCATCCAGGTCTCCGAGGAGCTCGCGAAACTTGGCAAGTACCTTCCGGGTATCATGATCATCCCGGTTTACGGCGGCCAGCCAATCGAACGGCAACTCGTCGCGCTGAAAAAAGGTGTACAGGTCGTTATCGGTACACCCGGGACGGATCATCGACCACCTTCACCGCCGGTCACTTGACCTCTCCAATGTTAAGGTTGTCGTCCTTGATGAGGCAGACGAAATGCTCGATATGGGGTTCCGTGACGATATAGGGGATATTCTTGGGAGAATACCCGAAAAAAGGCAGACCGTCCTGTTCTCGGCAACCATGGCCCCGCCCATCATGGAACTGGCAAAGAAGTACCAGAGGACACCGAAACATGTCAAGGTAGTCCATGCACAGCTCACCGTGCCAACGATTGAGCAGTTCTACTACGAAATGAGGGAGGGTGACAAGATAGAGGCGTTATGCCGGCTTCTTGACCGCTATAACCCCAAGTTATCGCTGGTGTTCAGCAATACCAAACGGAGGGTCGATGAAATTACGAGCCGCCTGAATTCGAGAGGTTACGCAGCAGAGGGCCTTCACGGGGATATGAGCCAGAGCCAGCGCGAACGGGTAATGGCAAAGTTCCGCAGCGGTGTGACGGACATCCTCATCGCGACTGATGTCGCCGCCCGCGGTATCGATATCGATGATATCGAAGCGGTATTCAATTTCGATGTTCCACAGGACCCTGAATATTACGTCCACCGGATCGGGAGGACCGCACGTGCAGGAAGGTCAGGACGCTCCTTTACCTTCGTTTCCGGCAAAGAAGTCTGGAAGCTCCGTGACATACAGCGGTATGCAAACGTAAGAATTACCCCCGACTTCATACCGAGTGACCAGGACCTTGAAGAGCAGCGGACCCTGCAGGCACTCACAAAAATCAGGGAAGCGATCGAAAAGGAAGACCTCGATAATTACCGCCAGCGTGCCCAGGCAATGATGGGCGAGGAGTTCACCTCACTGGATATTGCTGCGGCGCTCCTGTTTATGACCGACAAGGCCCGGCCAAAAATTGATTCCCCGTCCCAGGCACCGATTCCAAGGGATGATGAAAGGCGGGAGCGGAATAACCGTCCTCCCCGGAGAAGGGAGGCATACAAGAGTCCGCACCCCGCAAGTAACAACCGGGGTGGGCAACGGTCCTCAGGGCCAAGGGATCGAAGGTCATATACCCATTAATTTTTCAAATTTCCCGGTAACGCTAATTATTTAATCCATTCATACCCTATTATTCTGTACTATTCCCGGCTGGTCCCGGCCATGGGTGCCCCATGATTACTGTCCTTCTCGTGCATGACAATACTGAACTTATTGATGCAACCCGGTCCTATCTCGAGCGGATGGGGGAGGTCCGCGTGGACAGTGTCAATTCGACAAAGCAGGCCCTTGAGGTCCTGAAAAACCGGGCCTACGATGTGATTGTTTCGTATTATCACCTGCCTGTCGTGGATGGGATTGAGTTCCTTGGAGACATGAATGGCGTCGAGCTCCTCAAATACTTAAAACAGCAGGGGAATACCACGCCGTTCATCATCTACGCCCGAAATCCCGGTAATAAGGTGGTACTGGAAGACATCAATTATGCATCAGAGATGGTCGTCACTGCCCGCACCCCGCTTTCTGAGCTCCTTGACATCATTAAGCAGGCCGTGCTCAGGAAGCGGCTGGAACGGGAGCAGAACTCCCGCTACGAGATGCTGAATGCATTACTTTCTGCGACACCACTGGCGATCAGCCGGGTCAGAAACGGGAAATTCGACTGGGTCAATACACCGATATGCACGTTGCTCGGGTATACCGAGGGGGAACTTATCGATAAGGAAATGCCAGTTATTTTCCCTGGCAGGGAAGAATACGACCGTGCCTGCAGGGAACTGTCCATCCGGATCGACGGGCAGGGGTGGGGCAATGCTGATACAGAACTGCGCAGAAAGGATGGAAGTACGTTCAACTGCCGCCTGAGGATCAGGCCGGTCGACCCTTCTGACCCGGCAAAAGGGGACACGTTTATAGCCGAGGACACAACTGAACGGGTGAGGCTCCTCGAAGCGGTGAAACAGGCGGAAATTAAATACCGCGAACTTGTCCAGGACTCGCAGAGTATTATTCTGAAGGTAGATGCCGAGGGGACTATCACCTTCTTCAACAAGGCCGCACAGGCATTTTTCGGCTGGTCTGCGGCAGAAGTGGTCGGAAAAAGTATTGTCGGGACGATTATTTCACCAACCTCGCACTCTGCAAAAGAAGTGATTAGCATGATGGGTGACCTCTCCCGGTCCGGGAGTGAGGGGGACATCCATATAAATGAAAATATCCTCAGGGGTGGGGAAACGGTATGGATTGCCTGGACGAACAAACCGGTTCGGGATGAATCCGGGAAAATCTCCGAAATACTCTGCGTCGGCAATGATATCACCAACCACTCGGGTCATGACCGTATCCGGATTAGCATGGCAATGTGGAAAGATAAAGTGCTTGCAGGAACCGACGTCGCAGAAGAAGTATTTGAAGCGGCTTTTCATATCAGCATGGAGATTGCGCGGGAAGGACGCGAGGGAAAATCTGTTGGGACCGCGTTCATCATTGGTGATGCCGCGAATGTCATGGCGAAGTCGAAGCAGATGATCTTAAACCCGTTTGAGGGGCATGCAAAAGAGAGCAGGATGATCACGAACTGCGAGATCAGGGAGATGATCAAGGAACTCGCCCAGCTCGATGGTGCATTCGTTGTCAGCGGGGACGGCCTGATTGAGGCTGCAGCACGCCGGATTACCATAGAAATGAGCAATGTGCAAATCCCGAAAGGACTCGGGACCCGTCATGCCTCGGTTGCAGGGATCACACAGGTGACGAATGCAATCGGGATCGTCGTTTCACAGAGTGGAGGAAAGATCTCAATCTTCCGCAACGGGCGGATTATCCAGGAGATCTCGTAATAACGTAGAACGTTGTGGAGGACCTCTTATTTTCAGGAAAATCTTTGCAATCCTGCAATCCTGAAAAGTTCTAAGATCGAATTCAGCTGTTTTAATTATGATGTTATCTTGCCCCTTGAACAGGAAACGGGATTAATTTCCTTTAAATTTTCACCAGCGTGCTTCCAACATACCCTGTTTTTTATACTAGTTCCGCTAATTACTACATGCAGTATATAAACCTGCACGAGTTAATCAAATGAATGAGAGAAGAAGCTATGGGAGCCCAAGGAATTACGGCCCTCGTGAGATGACAAAGACAGTCTGTTCAGATTGTGGTAAGGATTGTGAAGTGCCCTTCAAACCCACCGAAGGGAGACCAGTTTACTGTCAGGAATGCCTTCCTAAACACAGGAAACCCCGGTACTAACTTTTTTTTTGATAAGATTAATAACCAACTCATCCAAGAGCCAAATCAGTGTAAACAATTGTAATTGGGGATTTTTTTAATAAGCCAGATTGAAGTATGTTTCTGCCATAGAAAGGGGCAAATTTAAAGATTCGAATTCTATTGATATGCAGGATTATCCCTTTTGTGCCCTCAATTCAGCAATAAAAACCCAGTAATTACTCAATCCGGATTGAATGCCTGTTTGAGCAAACTATAAACCCTTCAGATCCAATATCCAGCATTACTGGTGAATGGGATGCAGCAAGAAGAACTCGTTGAGGTCGATGATCAGACATGGGAGAAGACGATCGAAAAGGGAGAAAAACCGGTTGTCGTAATGTTCTATTCCCCGTCCTGTTCATACTGCCACACCATGGAGCCATTTTTTCACGAGTATGCGAGGGAATTTAAAGGAACCATCGTTTTTGCACGGTTAAATATCCTCACAAACCAATGGACCGCAGAAAAATATGGTGTCCGGGGTACCCCCACCTTCAAATTTTTCTGCAGCGGTAAACCGGTATCTGAACTTGTCGGGGCGGTGTACCCGGCAATCCTAAAAAAAATGGTCGAGGAAGTACTGGAACATGGTGAATCCTGCGCAAAGAACAGGACCGAAATAAATTATGATATCACAGGGTATGGATAACTGAATAATCCTGTTATTATCGTGAGCATAACCGGATTTCTCCTGTTTTTTACTATACTATGAAGTGTTACCCGGGTGGCGGCCCAGGTTTCCACCCGGCTTTGTATTCTTCACTGATTTGCTATCAACAGGATCCCCTGCAGTCCCTCCGGAACATGTCAGGTGTGGATCATGGTGAGCATCATTTTAAATTTTGTCAGTGCTTTCAGGGCATGAGGCTGGTTGGCAGGCATGATGATCATCTGCCCCCGTCCAAGGTTGCATCTCTCTCCTGATATGGTGATCTCCACCTCCCCGTCCAGCACCTGCACTACGGCATCAAATGGGGCAGTATGTTCAGAAAGACCTTCGCCTGCATCAAATGCGAACAGGGTGATTGTACCGCTTTTCTGGAATACGATTGTCCGGCTCACTACCGCCCCGTCCTGGTAGGCAATGAGTCCGGCAGGTTCGAAGGTTTTACCGATAAGGTCCGCTGGGTTGCTGGTTGTCATGGATGATATTCACCATGTCATTCTGGTATATATGGTTCTCTGTAGATCCCATTCATTCGTTCTTATGGGGGTAGTCCCGGCATTATTCTCCAAACAATGCAGTTTTTCTGGATTGTAATCCGATGATCTGCCGTTTTTTATAAAAAAATTTTCGTAACTCCAATGAAAGCGCCATATATGCCGGCTCATCAGATCAGCTGCAGAGAAAACAAGGTATTAATATTACCCCGAAACAAATGTTGTTACAACAATAACAACAGGCGGTATGGCATGAAAACGCAGTATATTTTAATAATCGCAATTCTGCTGGCATTTTTTACGAGTCCGGTAATGGCGGGTACAAAATACATGTCCGGCTCTCCCGATCTCACGGCAACGATATCCGGGATCAATGAATTCAGCCAGGGAAAAGATGCGACGATCACGGTAATCGTCCAGAACAAAGGGTTGAATGATATTAAAATTATCCAGTCAACGCTTGCCAGTCCTACTGATCAGCCAAATACTGCCAAGCTTACGACAGTCAGCCTTGGGAGTGGTTCAGCACCACTGGTAATTAAATCAGACCCGCAGATGGTCGGGGATATCACAGGAGGTGCCTCCATACCCGTCCCATTTATCGCCAGGATAAGCAACGACGCACCACCCGGGGAATATATGCTCCCATTGGAACTGAATTACACGTACCTTGATAACGCGGAACAGATCGGGGGTGACAGCATGATCTACCATTATCGTCAGAAAACAGAGACCTTCCAGGTACCGCTAAAAATCAAACCGCTGGTCACGTTAGAAGTACTAAATGTAGTGCCTGAGCACCTGAATGCCGGAAATGACGGGTACCTTAACCTCAGCATAAAAAACAAGGGCTTCGAGAACGGGAAGAACGCGGTCATCAAGATTATCAGGGACAGTTCCAGCCCGGTTGTCCCGGTTGACAGCAGTGTTTTCATCGGTGATTTTCCCCCGGACAGTACGGTAACCACCCGTTACAAGGTGACGGTCACAAAGGATGCCGCTGCAAAGACCTATCCGGTGAATATGATCGTGGTGTATGAGAACAGGGATGGTGACACGGTGACATCAGACCCGGTGATCTTTGGTGTCCCGGTAGGTGGAAAGGTTGATCTAACTATTATATCAGAGCCGATTACCGTCTATCCCGGGACGAGTGGCGTGTTCAATATCGAATATGAGAACACCGGTGCAGCGACTATCTATAGTGCACAGGCAAGAATCAGCACCCTCGCCCCCTTCACCAGTACTGACGATGTCGCGTTCCTCGGTGACCTGGAACCTGGTGACCATGCTACTGCCCATTTCCAGCTGAGTGTTGACAAGGCTGCGACGAAGAAAGAATACGGGCTCGACTCGGAGATCCGCTACCGGGATGCGCTTGACACTACGCATATTTCTGATACCATGAAGGTAAAGATCAATGTGATTAACCGGTCAGGGATCGGGCTTGTTGTCTCCAACCCAATCCTTGTAACGATTATTATTGCCGGTGTTATCGGGGCACTTTATTACGTATTCATCTACCGGAAGAGGAATACAGGGCAATAACGTTTAAACCTGAATCGGGGTTTAAACCCCTTTATTTGATAAACCGGACATCGCTCAATCTGTAAATTATCCGGGTAAGGATTTTGAGCTGACGTTACAGCAGGGTGGATCAGGCCGCAGGTCCCGGCCCATGTTCACCTTCAACCCACCGTTCGCCGTCTTTTAATAACTCTTTTTTCCAGATCGGGACAGTCTGTTTCAAACGGTCGATTATATACTCGCAGCCGAGAAATGCCTCTTTCCTGTGCCCGGCACTAACCACGATAAGGACAATATTGTCACCAACCCTGAGTGGACCCGTCCGGTGGATAATATCAACGCTGTGTAAGGGGAACTCCTTCATTGCTTCATCCCTGATAATAGCAAGTTCCTGTTCTGCCACGTTATGATACGCCTCAAGCTCCATGCATTCTATCCCGTCGTCGCGGACAATACCAATAAATGTGACAATAGCACCAGTCCTCCTGGATTTTGCCTCTTCAATAAATTTTCCGACCTCAAAATCTTCCTGCTGCAACCTGATCATGTGGAATCACCCTGTTACGTAGTTACCCGCCAGCAACAGGCGGGAATATGGCAAGCTCGTCACCGTCATGGAGCACTGTGGCTTCCCTGTCCCTGCCGCTTATCCGTTTACCGTTAATCATCAGCACCACGTGGGATGCAACATTGCCTTCCTTGTCAAAGCAGGCATCCGGGAAATCCTTTGAACCTGCTGAAAGGCTTTGCAGTGCGTTTAGTACCGATGTGCCATCATTAAGTTCAAGGGTGTTTTCGCTCCCGATTATCTCGCGAAACCTTGCAAATGCCTTTATTCGCACCATCATGGTAATTTCTCCATTGGATTACCCTGTATATTGCTGCATTCTGTGCAGGAAGGGTCACGTTCCACCTGGATAGTCTCAAGGTCAGAACGCAGTCCGTCCCAGATCAGGAGCCTGTTCCTGAGCAGCTCGCCGGTACCGAGCAGATATTTGAGCACTTCATTCGCCTGTATCGTACCAATCACACCAGCGGTGACTCCGATGACAGGGAATATTTCTTCCGGAGGGGCTTTTGGAAAGATGCAGGACAAACATGCGGTCTTTCCCGGGATGATGGTGGTCACCTGACCGTCAAATCCCCTGATCGCCCCGTGGAACAATGGTATGCCGAATTCGCAGGCCAGATGATTCAGAAGGTACCGGGCCGGGTAATTGTCCATCGCATCGACGATGGCATCCGCATCCCTGAAAAGCGCGGGTGCTGTTTTTTCATCGATAGTAGCCCGGACTGACTCGATCTCGATATCCGGGTTAATTGCCATGAGTTTCTCACCTGCAGACTCTGTCTTTGCTATCCCGATATCCTTTTCCCAGTGAAGGATCTGCCGGTTCAGGTTTGTCCGTTCGACCGTATCGTGGTCAATGATCCGCAGGTGCCCGACACCTGCCACTGCAAGATAGGTTGCAACAGGGCACCCGAGGCCACCTGCTCCGGCAATTACCACCCGTGCAGCTTTCAGCCTTTCCTGACCTGCCTCCCCGAAGAGCATTATCTGGCGGTGGTACCGCTCCTGTTCGTTTTCGTTCAACATAGGTAATACCATGGCTCCGGGTGGAACTGACTCCTGAATCTGAATGACTGCACGGTTATCTTCTCGCTGCCAGATTGT
Organism: uncultured Methanomicrobiales archaeon; assembly: GCA_963758915.1. Lineage (GTDB taxonomy): Archaea > Halobacteriota > Methanomicrobia > Methanomicrobiales > Methanospirillaceae > CAIKOD01. The sequence goes on along the minus strand of CAVWXH010000003.1, from coordinate 18,578 downwards.
TGTTACCCTGTATTGCAGGTGGTGCACCCGCAATCTTCCTTCTCATCGTGGTGAGCATGTGCCTTTTCTTCCCATGGTGGGAGGTTATGCCTGGTCCGGTAATCGTTGATCGCCTTGTGGATCCCCTCTTCAGCAAGCACAGAACAGTGCATCTTTATCGGGGGGAGCCCCTCAAGGGCCTCGGCTACCGCCTTGTTGGTTACCTCCCAGGCCTCTTCAAGAGACTTTCCTTTTATCAGTTCGGTTGCCATGCTGCTCGACGCGATCGCGGCACCGCACCCGAAGGTCTTGAATTTTGCGTCGGTGATCCGGTTGTCATCGATTTTTAAGAAGATCTTCATGATGTCCCCGCAAACCGGGTTTCCTACTTCACCGACACCATCAGGGTTTTCAATCTCCCCCACGTTCCGGGGGTTCATAAAATGGTCCATTACTGTTTTGCTATACATAACAATCTCTCAATTACGTTGACTGTTTTCCGAGCGGTGACATATCCCGGAGGCGGCTGACTACCTTCGGGAGGGTCCGGAGCACATAGTCCACCTCTTCATCAGTGTTCTCTACATCGAGCGTAAGACGTAAAGAACCGTGCGCAGTCTCTGCGGGAAGTCCTGTTGCAAGGAGTACATGGGATGGTTCAAGGGAGCCTGAAGTGCAGGCGCTCCCTGTTGAGGCACAGATACCGAAACTGTCCAGCAGGAGGAGCATGGATTCGCCCTCAATGAAATCGAAGCTGATGTTAAGGTTACCGGGAAGCCGAAGGGTCGGGTGCCCGTTTAACCGTGTATGCGCAACTGACCCCCGGATGCCGGATATAAGCCGGTCACGCATTGCCCGTATTCGTTCTCCGTTCTCTTCGATCCCGGTTGTTGCAAGTTCTATCGCCTTTCCCGTACCCACAATTCCTGCAAGATTTTCCGTTCCTGCCCTCCGGTTCCGTTCCTGGCCGCCACCATGGAGGATATTGTCGATCCTGACTCCTTTCCTGATATACAGGGCACCGGTACCTTTCGGCCCGTTGAATTTATGGCCTGACAGTGAAAGGAGGTCAATACCTGCACTTTCAACTGAGACTGGGATATGGCCGACAGCCTGGACCGCATCGGTATGGAAATATGCCCCGTGTTCATGGGTGATTGAGGCAAGTTCCTTCACCGGCTCAATCGTCCCTATCTCGTTATTGGCATACATCACGGATACAAGGGTCGTTGTATCGGTGATGGAACGTTCGAGTTCACCGGGGTCTACAAGTCCATACTGGTCAACAGGGAGATATGTCACCCGGAAACCCTGTTTTTCAAGGTACTGGCAGGTGTGGAGGACGGCATGGTGCTCGATCTTTGAAGTGATGATATGGTCTCCCCGTTTCCTGTTGGCATACGCGACCCCCTTGATGGCCCAGTTGTCGGACTCAGTCCCACCGGATGTAAAATAGATTTCATCAGGCTTTGCCCCGAGCGCGGCTGCAACCTTGCCCCGTGCGGAATCGACTGCCTCCTTCGCTTCCCGTGCAATGGAATAAATTGAAGACGGGTTCCCGAAATGGTTGTGAAGGTAGGGGACCATCGCCTGTAGTACGTCGGGGTGCACCGCGGTGGTGGCCGCGTGGTCCATGTATACCAGTTGTCGATCTTCCATGCTTCACCAGGTTATTCGTAACAGGGATTGATCCTTCAATTGGATTATTCCTCCGATTCCGACGCAGGCAACTGTACGGTCAATGGTCTTTTTGGGTTGTGCGGCGCCCTCTTCTATATTCACAATTGTGAATCCCTGGTACATCTGACCCATCCATCCACTTATAGGTTATGATCACCCACCAACCGGATGAAAACCGGAACGCGGCACTACCTGACCGGATGGCTACCCAATGGTATTATCTGCCGGTATTACCATGATTTGTTAGTTGGTGACGAAACCGTGAGGATCGAGGATGCGAGGGAAGATTTCCCGATAATGAAAGATTTAATTTACATGGACAGCGCCGCAACGAGCCTCTCCCCCGTCCCTGTTATCAGTGCAATGGATGATTACGAACTCCGGTACCGCGCAAATGTTGGGAGGGGTGTTCACCGCCTTGCCATGGTTGCAACGCAGAAATATGCAGATGCTCATAAGAAAATCGCCTCCTTTATCGGGGCACGGCAGGGCGAGACCGTCATTACCAAGAATACGACCGAAGCGATTAACATGGTCGCATGCGGCCTCGACTGGCAGAAGGGGGACAGGATCGTCACTACCCTGCTCGAGCATCACTCCAATTATCTTCCCTGGCTCCGCATCCGGGAGAAGCACGGGGTTGACCTGTCTGTCGTACCTCCTGGACCGGATGGGACATTTAACCTTGCCCTGTTTGAAGAAGCAATTGATGATTCAACAAAACTCGTGGCAGTAAGCCATGCTTCGAACGTCCTTGGATCGGTCACACCGGTGAAAGAGATATCGGCACTGTGCAGGGAGCATGATTGCCGGCTCCTTGTCGATGGTGCCCAGTCGGTCCCCCATATACCCGTGGATGTTGAGGAAGATCGGGTGCGATTACCTCTGTTTTTCGGGCCACAAAATGCTTGGCCCCTCCGGGACCGGGGTACTATGGATGAAATCTCCTGACCTGTCACCGCTCCTTGTCGGGGGTGGCATGATCAGCGGGGTATCAACTGATCATTATACAGAAACGGGCGGGTACCAGCGATATGAAGCGGGAACCCCCCCGGTAGGTAGTGGTATTGGCCTTGGGAAAGCCGTTGATTACCTGAATGATATTGGTATGGACCTGATCAGGGACCACGAACGGACACTGACGGCCCGGATGATCGGGGGGCTCTCATCGATTAAAGGCGTGACCGTGCACGGGCCCCCGCCGGGAAAAAACCGTATCGGGGTGGTATCGTTCACCGTGGAAAACCTCCATCCGCACGATGTCGCACATATCCTCGATGAGGCTGCGGGTATCATGGTCAGGTCCGGGGAACACTGCTGTATCCCGCTCATGCGCCATATCGGCACTCCCGAAGGTACTGTCAGGGCAAGTCTCCACCTGTATAACAATGCAGATGACGTTGAACGACTCATAGTGACGGTGGAAGAGATCTCACGGATGGTATAAATGTACAAGGTCGTTCGTTGCACCAGGGAAAAGGCGGGGATATTTTCCGAATCTGAACATGAAGTGGTCCTGGAAGTACCCCTCACCATTACGGTAAACGGCAGGCACGCACTTACGGTGATGACAAGCCCGGTGATGGTCCGGGAACTGGTTACCGGGCTCCTCTATACCGAGCGCATCATCCATGAGCCGGATGAGATCGAATCGATGCAGATTGAACCTGACCGTGTCAGTGTCCTGACAAAAAACCCCTTTAAAATTCTCATCTCCAAGAAAACCGTTCTCTCCGGGTGCGGCGGTTCCTCCTCCTTCCTTGACGTGGCAAAACTCCCGAAAATAACGTCAGACCTCGTGATCGATGTGGCTGATATCAGGAGCGGGAATGAAGCAGACGCTCCAGTCAGACCTCCATGCCAAGACCGGTGGGGTCCATATCGTCGGACTTTTTACCCCGGACGGAGTGGTCTGCATTGCAGAGGATATCGGCCGGCATAACGCCCTTGACCGTGTGATCGGCTATGGCCTGCTGAACAAGGTGTCATTCCCCGGGACATTTGTCGTCAGTTCGGGAAGGGTTTCATCGGAAATGGTACGGAAATGCCTGATTGCAGGAATACCCGTCATCGTATCGCGGAGTGCGACGACAAGCCTGGCCGTGGAAATGGCGGAGAAGACAGGCCTCACGATCATCGGGTTTGCAAGAAGCGACCAGATGAATATCTACACCCACCCGGAACGGGTCCGTGGGGCTGGGAAAAAGGGATAAGGGATTTTTTTATTGTAGTGTTCCTGAACGATTTCAGGGTGTTTACCTGGTTATTGAAAATTGTCAAGATTACCTTAAATAACCAATGAAAACCACATGCTGGTTGGTTAACCTGGCATAAATCGATTGATAATAATACAGGAATTATTTTGAATAGATGACCGGAATTTACTTAATTAATTTACAAGCGAAAAAAAATGGATTGTTACTATTTATCCGCGGTATCTCATCCGGATCAGCTTAACCCTGACTGGTAATTCATGATCTTCTGGAACTGCCTAATAGACCCGCTTGCAGATGTATACTTCATTATAAGTGATCTCCTGTCCGGCACCAAGTGAATCCGCTTGGACATTCCCGTGCACCTTCGAGTTTATGGGCTTTGAAATATGCCATTGCGATCCCCTCTGCTGCATTGCCTGTTCTGAGTCCCGACCAGGTTTATACTGTAGTCCATTTCAACAGGGGGCCCGTCAACAATCGGCAGTGGTGGCCACAATCTTCACCTCCTGATCCATGCTTCCCACACTCCGTGACTGGGCATTGGTCGACAAGAGATGCGACATAGACGTCAACCTTGCTACCTGTCTGTGCGATAGTTACAGAATGCAGGTGCACAATTGCCGATCGCCGTCGGGTGGCAAATGGACATACCGTGGACGGATAAAGTTGCACCCGTTTCGGGATCTCTGATATTTGTTGACTTTCCGACATTGTCAAGAAGCATATTCTCTTCAGATGTCATCCTTCCCGCGTCAAGTGCATTGAATGTCACGATTTTGTTATTCTTTACATTGTAATTGCCAAGAGTCTGTGTACCCGTATGAATTGCAGAATTTTTATTGTAGGTGACAACCCCGTTCACCGCATTTGTGGTTTCATCATACGCGATTGTCATCTGGACCTCCCCGCTGGCAAGGGGGGTTCAGGTAAAGATACTGTATCACGCGATTAATTTATAATTCCCATTTCCGGGACCCACGTATTCGAAACTCACCGATTTCCTCATTCCATATCATAATCCCCATTACCCCATCCAACATCCACGATAGTGGGATTCCCCATTCAAGGTTACTATCCAGTACTTCACTACTCAGTCTCCATCCAAGGGCATCCGTCTCGGTAACAATACCGACTGCATCAACTCCTGTGGTTGTTGTTATCGTCTGGATTTCAGGTGTATTCGGTGGAGGCACTGCTGCCAGGCAGGGTACCGATAATGCAAATAATGCGATAATAACTACCATTAATATTGAAATTGTTTCCTTCATAACTATTCTCCTTCCACGAATCATAATAACTGATAATACTATCTTCAGCAAGAATTATTAAAGTCTTGTTGAGTATTTCATGATCTCTTGCTGTGTAAAAGAGAAAAAGCATCTCTGTATCAGAGAACAGATTAAAAAAAGTGTTTATGGAACTGTTACCCTTGTTGAATAATAGGTCCAGTACGTGGTGCCGTCACAATTACAGCCTTTCACATTAAGTTTCACGGTATAGGTTCCAGCTCTTGGATAGGTATGCGATGGACTGGGGGCAGTGAATATTTCCCATCGCCAAAATTGTAAAACCAGTAGATAGCATTACCCCCGGAAGCATCGGTAAACTTGATTGTATGTGCAGGGGATGGCGCCTGGCTCCAGATGAAGTTTGCCTTCGCTGGGCAGGAACATGAATTTGGTATCTCCTGGTTCCCGAACAACCTGGTGAAATTCCGACTTGTTGAGTTCACTTCAATACCGTAATTACCGCTGGCAGGCTGGGTCTGTTTCCAACCTGATGGCACGGTCTCATTCAGGGTGTAAGTTCCCTGGGGCACCGGGTCAAATACATATATACCGTTTGCATTTGTTGTCTGTGTCCCGAATAACGTCCCGTTCTGGTAATATAATTTTATTACAACTCCCGGAATCGGGACATCATTAATCTCTTTTATTCCATTACCGTTCAGGTCATTATACTTCGAACCGGAAATATTGCCTGATTTGGGTTCTGCAGGTTCGTGAAGTTCTGGTCCACCAGCGATACCGACGTTCCGTTAATCTCGATAATACGGTTCGGGGTGAGCAGCGATTGTGTCCATCCTGCCTGCATTGTCTCATTCAGCCAGTATGTTCCCCACGGGATATCCGTAAAAATAAACCCTCCTGTGCTGTTGGTAACGTTTGAATATGCAGGAGTCCCCACCGTCTGGTTCGTAAGGGTAATTGTCCAGTTAGCAAGACCATTGCCGGTCGTCTGGTTCCGCTTGTATCCGCTAACCGTTCCAGGCTGCATAAATCCGAAGTTGTTATCGGGTTCATCATTGCAGAGGTTGAACCTTATTACAGACCGGTTTTTCGAAGCTACCCATTTCACCCTGTCTGTTTCAACAACACGGTAATGCTGGTAAATATATTCATTCACGTCGTCTGCTGCGTCAGTCTGGTTCAATACACCAACAGCATAGCACTCAATTGTATCATTTTGACATGCAGGAACATTCGGGAAGGTATAATTGCCGTTTATGTCTGTTTTTGTAACACCAATGGTATTTATCGGGGCCACCTGGTCGTCGGGACATGCAAGGCATAGGTGTACAGTTACGTCCGGGATGCCGGTATCACCTGGCCCATAGATCCCATCACCATTTATGTCGATGAAGATGATCCCGGACTTCACGAAAATCGGTGTATAATACGCATCGTCCTGATGGGTGACCGTAATTGATCCGTTAACCCCGGTCACCGTTGCAGTGTTTTTAACAAACGTACAACCTGTCATCGGGGTTGTTATCGGGCCAATCACGCACTCTGTTGACTCCCCGGGTGCCAGGGTCGTTTTTATGAAACACGGCTGTATACACATTATCTGTAAGATTTACATCGGTCAGGGGCGTATTCCCTGTGTTGGTTACAACGAATTTGTACCAGATAGTAGTTCCACCCGGGACGAGAAGCCCGGGGGGGTTGTTTTCATCAAGCCAGGGACCGCTGCTTGAATTTGAGATGTATTTCCAGACGATAATGGCAGGTTCAGGCTGGCACTCCACGGTGGCATTTGCCGAGACAGATCCGGGGAGCAGCGTGAGTGTTGTCAGTGACTGCCTGGTCTGTGCCTGATCGAAAAGGAATGTACCAAACTTCCCTTCTGCGTATACCATGACGTTTGCTGTGTAGGGCGTGCCGGCCATATTGAGGACGGTCTCAACCTGGCCGGTGCCATTTGTTGTTCCCGATGAGGGTGTAAGGGTCCCGTGGTCTGTCATGAACTGAACAACAATATTTGGCATGGGGTTGTTATTCTGGTCATAGACCGTTGCAATAAGCGTCTGGCAACCACAGTTGGTGGAGGTTTCCGGAGTCAGGTTAATCCTGACGGGGAATGAAAAAGCTTGTATTACAGGTACCTTCACTACAGGCACTATACCCCGCTGTACAATTTATGCCAAAGGTACAGGGAGATGAGCACCCTGGTATCATGTTGATAATTCCCATAATATTATTCCTCAACGGGTAACCATCGATTCTTGTATTCCCTGCGGGATTCGTCGGGGGATCAGTAAGGAACTGGTATTTCTGACCGGATGCACCAGTGTACTGCCCGTAGGGAGATGTGACGAAATACCAGATCGCTCCCTGGATTGCAGCCGCCCTCTGGTTCTGAGTAAGACCGTTTAATGGATGACCTGATGCATATGTCTGGGTGTAATTAAAATTACTCAGGATATAGTTCACACCACACCAGTTGATCTGGCCGAGCTGCTGTGCTTCGGCCAGGTCCCCGTCGGCGATCAATGTATTCCCGACTTGGATTGGTTTGAAGAGGTCGATACAATAGGAATCATAGGGTGACGGGGGGACGTTATTGCCGGGTGGTATCTGCATTTTGAGGATGCCGGCTATCACGTTCCCCGAGTAATACCGGGAGTAGATGTTCGAATTGCTGCCAAGTCCTGAAAACTGGGCAATAGTAGAATCGGCTGAAACATATCCCACGATAAGTCCAATGGCAAGGATTACCAGTAGGAATGTAGTCAATACCTGTTTCCTGCAAACCATGATTTGTTCTATCATATATTCTTATAAAAAGATATTGGGTGAAAACGGGTAATATTTTGTGATTATTGGGTGATTACCCTGTAAAAATGAGAGAATGGACATACTGGACACCTGGAAAATAGCCGGGTGATAAAATTGTATCCGGTTCAGGTTGAACATATGAATTCCGGCTATTGTTTGTAGTATTCTAATTGGATGGTCTCTTGCTGTGTAAAAGAGAAAAAGCATCTCTGTATCAGAGAACAGATTAAAAAAAGGTGCTTATCGTACTGTTACCCTTGTTGAATAATAGATCCAGTACGTGGTGCAGTCACAATTACAGCCTTTCACATTAAATTTCACGGTATATGTTCCAGCTCTTAGATAGGTATGCGATGGACTGCGGGCAGGTGAATATTTTCCATCTCCGAAATCTTAAAGCCAGTATGATAGCATTACCCCCGGAGGCATCGGTAAATTTGATTGTTCGAGCAGGTGATGGCGCTACACTCCAGATGAAATATGCTTTCGTTGGGCAGGAACATCGTTGTGGTAATTCGTGGTTCCCAAAAACCATGGTGAAAATGCCACTGGTTGAGTTCACTATAATACCGTAATTCCGCTGGCAGGCTGGGTCTGTTTCCAGCCTGAAGGGACTGTTTCATTAAGAACGTACTTCCCAGAGGGACCGGGTAAAAAACATATCTACCGTTTGCATTTGTTGTCTGCGTTCCGAATAACGTCCCGTTCTGGTAATATAATGTTATTACAACTCCAGGCATCGGCACATCAGTTATTTCCTTAATTCCGTTGCCATTCAGGTCATTGTACTTCGATCCGGATATGTTGCCTAACTGGCGTTCGTTAGTGAAGTTCTGGTTTATGTAAGAGAGACTTCCGTCAATAGCGAGGTTGTTATGATAGGTAGCCCCGATAGGAGTCCATCCCGGCTGAATCACTTCACTGACGTTGAACGTCACGCCGTATGGTAACCCGGTGAAGTTGTAAGAGCCGTCACTTCCGGTCAGTTGTGAGTCAAACAGAACATCACCGCCAGTCTGGTTGTAAAGGGTGATGTTCCATCCTGGAATCCCCGTCAGGTTCGGATAGAGTTTGAATCCGCTGATTATCGTACTGCGTTCGTTAGTGAAGTTCCCGCCTCTGCAAGAGAGACTTCCGTCAATAGCGAGGTTGTTATGATAGGTAGATCCGATAGAGTCCATCCCGGTTGAATCACTTCACTGACGTTGAACGTCACGCCGTATGGTAACCCGGTGAAGTTATAAGAGCCGTCACTTCCGGTCAGTTGAGAGTCAAACAGAACATCACCGCCAGTCTGGTTGTAAAGGTGATGTTCCATCCTGAATCCCCGTCAGGTTCGATAGAGTTTGAACCCGCTGATATATCCCGTCTGGCGTTCGTTAGTGAAGTTCCGGTTTATGTAAGAGAGACTTCCGTCAATAGCGAGGTTGTTATGATAGGTAGCCCCGATAGAGTCCATCCCGGCTGAATCACTTCACTGACGTTGAACGTCACGCCGTATGGTAACCCGGTGAAGTTGTAAGAGCCGTCACTTCCGGTCAGTTGAGAGTCAAACAGAACATCACCGCCAGTCTGGTTGTAAAGGGTGATGTTCCATCCTGGAATCCCCGTCAGGTTCGGATAGAGTTTGAACCCGCTGATATATCCCGTCTGGCGTTCGTTAGTGAAGTTCCGGTTTATGTAAGAGAGACTTCCGTCAATAGCGAGGTTGTTATGATAGGTAGCCCCGATAGGAGTCCATCCCGGCTGAATCACTTCACTGACGTTGAACGTCACGCCGTATGGTAACCCGGTGAAGTTGTAAGAGCCGTCACTTCCGGTCAGTTGAGAGTCAAACAGAACATCACCGCCAGTCTGGTTGTAAAGGGTGATGTTCCATCCTGGAATCCCCGTCAGGTTCGGATAGAGTTTAACCCGCTGATATATCCCGTCTGGCGTTCGTTAGTGAAGTTCCGGTTTATGTAAGAGAGACTTCCGTCAATAGCGAGGTTGTTATGATAGTAGCCCGATAGAGTCCATCCTGCTGAATCACTTCACTGACGTTGAACGTCACGCCGTATGGTAACCCGTGAAGTTTACCGTCACTTCCGTCAGTTGAGAGTCAAACAGAACATCACCGCCAGTCTGGTTGTAAGGGTGATGTTCCATCCTGGAATCCCCGTCAGTTCGGATAGAGTTTTAACCCGCTGATATATCCCGTCTGGCGTTCGTTAGTGAAGTTCTGGTTTATGTAAATAGACTTCCGTCAATAGCGAGGTTGTTATGATAGGTATCCCGATAGAGTCCATCCCGCTGAATCACTTCACTGACGTTGAACGTCACGCCGTATGGTAACCCGTGAAGTTGTATGAGCCGTCACTTCCGGTCAGTTGAGAGTCAAACAGACATCCCCCAGTCTGGTTCTGACATCATCGATAGTAATATTCACTCCTCCGGCACGAAGCGTAGGCCGGTAATCGGACTGGTTCACTTCTTTTATCGTGTAGTTTCCATAGGGCAGATAGAATTCCCACACTCCAGGATCGGGAATACCCGAAATCCGCTCACGAGCCAGCGTTCCGTTCTCATAATAGCACTGGAATGTCCAGTTATCAAGGGGTTCCTCTCCAAGTGCGACATCCCAAACGCCATTTCCATTATTATCACTAAACTTTGTCCCTTCAATCTCGCCGGTATGCCGATAATTTCCAAACTGTTCGATGACATCGATAGGGGTAAGGTTATCCTTCCCGGCACGTATTGAAACGGAATACCCTTCACCGTCGATTGCAGGAACTGCTGATGCAGGATAGATAAATTTCTGCTTCCCGGTAAGAGTGAAGCCCTGCGTAATGTTTCCACCGGTCAGGCGGTTTGCCCTGATGAGGAGGTGTGTCTGAGTCTGTAATGTATTTGAAAGGGCGACTGAATTGTTTGTGATAGTGAAGGTATCAGACCCCACCTTTAGCTTCAGGTTGGTTACTTCAAGAGTCACATTTTCTCCGATTACGCTCGCCCTGGCAAAAACATCAATGGTATCCATTGGATTAGCCCGGGAGCCATTGATATCTGCTGGTGCTTTAATTGTGGTGGTGGTAAATCCCTGGGTAAGGGGTCCGCTGACTGTATAATTGATCGCCGAAAGTGGGGTCGAGGGATCATAGACAATGGTAAAATCGTAATCTGTGTTATTCAGCCAGTGAGGATTGTTTGACACTCTTGTTGAATTTTTTAATGCAAACGGACTCCATTCGATGTCCTGGTGGAAAGACCCGTTGATACCCCACAGTGATTTTGTGGTAAATGCGACGTTCTGGACAGGGAGGACTTGTATCGCGATACCTGAATCAACCAGGGATTCATTCGGATACTCGGTGGTATTTTTAAAGTCAACCATCAACCTTGTCGGCGTGCTATTATACCAGTCAGGCTTGCTTTCCTCCTCGACATAATAGATCTGGTTCGCATCTAGCCCTGCGAAGTAATAGCTTCCATTGTTCGTTAGTTGCGAAATCCCGGTATAAGTGCCGTTCTGGTAGTAAAGTGAGATATTCCAGCCTGATATTCCCAGCTCCTCATCATCCGGATCAATATCCCATACCGGGTCATAAACCCCGTTATGATTAAAATCGTTGTATTTCAGTCCGGAAATATTACCAATCTGGGGGATCTCCTGGTTACCAAAATTAATAAACTCAATACCATAATTTTGTCCGGTGAATACCGAATCGTTTAGTTCGATGGTGTAGGTACCACTGGAGGGGTAAGTCTGCCTGAAATTCGGGTACAGCACTTCGGAGACCTCGTAAGTTCCAAACGGAACAAGGACCTGCCATTCCCCGACACCATCTGTCAGGAGGGTATGGTTCCCGAGCGTTGTATTATTAACGTGGATAAACCATCCCGGAAGCGGGTTATCATCTGGCTCTTCTATTCCGTTTCCACTAATATCGTTCCATTTCTGCCCTTTAAGGATACCAGAATTATTATAATTCCCCAAATCTGCGAATTGCAGATCATTTGTGGGGAATGCCGCCCTTCCGAGGTATATCGCATACTCTAGCTCGTGGACATTTGGTTTGTTATTGTTAGCTGAAGAAAATGTGAACTTTTGTTTACCGGTCAGTGTGAATCCCTGGCTCGAAATATTGACCCCCCCGTAGTAATTGTCCATGATTGCCTGTGCCCGGATAAACAGAGTCTCTCGCTGGTATGTAGGGTAGGTTGCATTCAGGGTGTTGTTTTCAATCTGGTAACGGTTCCCGTTTACGGTGAGGTTCATACCATAAACGTCTACCCTTGAGTCATCATGGATGGACCGAAGACGGATAGCAATATCACGCAGCGGCCAGTTGAGGGTATCTCTTGGATTTGCGGTGAATACATTTCCAGAAATGGTAGTTGTTCCAACCGTGTAATAGACCATCCCGTCTGGATAATATGTAATGTTAAAATCATACACTGTTGAATTTACCCATGCAATATTTGTCTGGGCAATGGCATGGGATGCATCTGTATAGACCTGGTTTTGAAGATAGAACAGCTCCATTTCGGTCGGGGGCTGAAGATTTCCGCTGCCGTAGCGTGACTCAACTCCGAAAAGAGTCTGGGGGGGTGGCATGTAGTTCTGGAGCTGCGAGTCTCCCTGCTGCCCTGGTACAAAGAATAGTGTTTCATTCTGATTGATAGCTGAGGAGTTTATCCAGTCGATTGTCACATTGGTAATTTTTGAGTTATACCAACCTGGTTGAAGGATCTCGGAAACATTGTAACTGGTACCATTTGAAAGGTCACAGATCGTGTAGGTCCCGTTTGCATCCGTGATTGCCGAATACCCCGTGTATGTCCCATCCATATAGTTTACCGTGATATTCCATCCCGGAAGAAGGGGTTCATTATCGTCTTCCCACTGGCCGTTACGGTTGATATCCATCCATTTAAACCCTGAAATGCATGCAGCAGAACACGGGTTGCTGATTACCAGGATCAACACCAGAATCAATGACAGAGTTATTAGACGTTTAATAGACATTACAATCCCAACCGGATATCAGTTCGTAAACGTTCAGATTTAAATATATATTGGTGAATTCTGTCGAGCACTCTGCCGGAATTGCAATGGGAAAAAATTATAATCTTATTCCGAGTTAATGAAATAACATATACCTGATGTTATAATTATCGACAAATAATGTCCCCGCATCTTAATTTTTTTTGATCCTTACTTTAATTCCAGCCAGCAATCCGCATGCCTGGCAGATCGTACCGCTACACGGGTCCCCGCACACAGAACAATGGTCTATGGTTCTCTCTGTCACGGACCCGCTGAGCCATAGTGACCAGTTCTTCCTGCCCATGAATAATCCGGCGTGATGCACCCGGGTAATGGTATTCAATCGCCGCCTGCAGTGTCCTCACTTCTGCCCTGAACGCAGTAGTTGCATAGGGACATTCAGGCAACCGGCCGGTGATCCCCTTGATCATGCTGTAGAGCGTGATCTCCTTCTCATTTACGTCCTGGAGAGGTTTGATCCGGCGGATAAACCCCCGGTCTCCAATGGAACTGCTGTCACGGAGGAGGCGTTCAAAATCTCCCCTGAGGTAATTCATCAACACAGACTGGGCCGCATCATCGAGGTTATGGCCGGTTGCGATGCTGGTTGCGGCGATCTCTTTTGCAGCGTCAGAAAGAGCTTTTTTACGGAGGATCCCACAGGCAGTGCAGGCCCGGAGAGGATGGACCTCGAGGAGTGAATCGAGAGTAAGGCCAAACAATGACTGAAAGGAGACTACATGGTGGGGTATTCCTAATTGTGAGGTTAGTGACACCGCCGATTGCACCGTCTCTTCCCGGTACCCTGCGATCCCCTCGTCAACGGTGATGGCAACGATCTCTGCATCCCATCGTTCCGGGATGATACCTGACAGGATTGAAAGAAGGACTGAACTGTCCTTCCCCCCGAGAGACCAACGGCAATCCTGTCCCCGTCCCGGACCATGCCATGCCTGGTAATGCTGTCAATGACCCGTTGTTCGACACTATGGCAGAGATGTCTGTCGCACAAATGGCATTGCAAATACGGGTTGAAGAATATCGCCGGTTCATCACAGTGATCACAGGATGGAACATTCCCGGGCTTTCCTGCGTTCATGTCTGCCGTTTCACCCTCCGTGGGCAACGAGGAACACCCTGATTTCGTCGTTGCCTGAAACGATTGCATCCTCGGGGATGAGTCTGCCATTCCTCGTGACAATCACTTCAAGCGGGTTAAGGTTGTACCTGGCCAGTAACGAGGCTGCGGGTTTCGGGTCCGTTCCCGCGTCAAGTATTGTACCATCTGGTAATTGCAACCGCATCAGGTATTCACACCGGTTTTTTTGATATAATCAGGCACATGCGTTGTACTATGTCTCTCATAGTCCATTCTCAACCTATCGCTTGGGACAGGTCTCATCCCTAAAACCCCTGCACCTGTACGGGTCCAACCAGCAAGACTTTTTCCCCGTACATATAAATTAGTAAGAAAAAGCCTGCCAGGTTGCCTGTGTTTCAGCTGGTTCCGGATGGAACATGAGAATGGATTCCCTGTCAGTGAGGGATATCGGGGACATAACAATGGACAACAACGGAATCATTAAAAAAATCCTTGAATTAAAGGAAGAGAGGGATGCGATCATCCTCGCCCATAATTACCAGGAAGGCCCTGTGCAGGACGTGGCTGACCTTATCGGGGACTCGCTGGAGTTATCAAGGGCTGCTGCCTCCCTTGACGGCCGGGTGATCGTATTTTGCGGTGTTGACTTCATGGCAGAAACAGCCGCAATTCTCTCCCCTCAAAAAAAGGTCCTCCTCCCTGCCCATGATGCCGGCTGCCCGATGGCAGAAATGGTCACGGCAGCAGAGGTCCGGTCTGCAAGGGCACGGTTTCCTGATGCGGCCGTTGTCGCCTACGTGAATACGACGGCTGAGGTGAAAGCGGAAAGCGACATCTGCTGTACCTCGGCAAATGCAGTGAAGGTTGTCAGTTCACTTGAGGAAGACCAGGTGCTCTTTGTCCCGGACAGGAACCTCGCCCGTTATGTGGCCCGGTTCACAAAAAAGCAGGTAATCCCATGGGATGGATTTTGTATCGTCCATGATCTGATAACGGTTGAAGATGTGAACCTGGCCAAACAGGGTCATCCAGGGGCAGAGGTACTCGTGCACCCCGAATGCCGGCCTGAAGTTATCGATGCAGCGGATTTTGTGTACAGCACGTCCGGGATGATCCACCACGTTTGCCAGGGAAATAAACCCGCATATATCATCGGAACGGAAATAGGAATCCTGTACCGTATGCAAAAAGAATGTCCCGGGAAGTCCTGTTATCCCCTGTCCGGCCGGGCCGTCTGTTCCAATATGAAAAAGACAAGTCTTTCACTTGTCCTCCGGTCCCTGGAAAACCTGGCGCCACAGGTTACGGTACCGGAACCTGTTGCATCACGCGCCCGGAATGCGATCGAAAGGATGCTCGCAGTTACATAAAATCCATCTAACAGATTTAAGGGTGCCCTGAAATTTACTCACGCTCCCGGGGCTCATGGCCCGCCGCGTTGGCGGCCCGGTTAGGATAGAGACTGTTGTTTTAATCTCAGAATCTTCAGGTGAACCCTGCCTAATGAATATCTTAATGGGGGTGGGACAGGGAGGGCGTGAAAGCCCCTCCTGTCGAAACAGTTCTGATTACTTTTTTTTCAGGATTCCGGAAGAGCCAAAATTATCTGGTTTAGATCTTTTTCCAATTGGAGATATTTCATTTCCGGACCTGGCGGAGCAGGATTGAGTATTCATCAAGATACATAATTTCAGAAAGGGCATCCCGGTCAGTTCGTGCCTGGTGCACCTGCAGCCACGGATGGTCACAGCGATCCCATCCTGCACAGACTGTTGCATATACCAGCATACAGTCGGGTCTGTGATCCTGATTTTTTTTAGTGAATGCACGCTACGTACATCCGGGGTCATTACGAATAATTTCCAGAATCGGCCCTGCCACGGGATTACAGGTATTTCTACCATTGATCAATTATCCGTGACGTGAAGGTCCCAAAATGTAGTGAAGGATCACTACGAGGTAAAAAAGTGTATCAAATAATACCCAGCTCTTCTGCCACTTCCCTGGTATACCTCAACGCCCTGACAGCATCTTCACGCTTCAGGTCAGGCCCGTCCTCTGCAAATGTTAAAAATTTTTCAAGGACCGGGGCAGGAATGGTTTTGCATGCAAGTTCCCCTATCCGTTCCCAGGTCCGTTCCGGGAAATATAACGATTGTGCTGTCCTGAAAAGGATGTCCTTCTGTATCCTGTCGATGACCCCCTGGTCTGCTGCAAGGTTCAGGATATGACGGATATTTACGAGTGGAATTGATAGGGCGATACCCGATTCAGGGTCGAAGATCAATGCAACCTCGTCGTCCGACTCGACATCCCCGTTTTTATATCACTGGTATATCTCGCCAATACCCTCCATGCCGAGGGTATCCAGCTCGGACGCCCGGAGTGCCCCCATGCTCGAGGACCCGATAACCCTGACATTTTTTGATAGTGCCGCCAGTATCTCCCGGTGCCCTACCGAACAGTCCTGGAAAAAGACACCATCGATAAGGCAGATGATCCTGGCCCCCTGGCGGACTGCGAGGGGGATATCTCCCCGTTTAGCGGGTGGAAGATATTCTGCGTGGAGGATCTGCCCCGCATCACGGACGGGAAGACTCGGCCCGAGGTACACGACGAGTTCGTGCTTCATTACAACGCCTCCCGCTTCGTTCCCCGTCCATCGCAAATACCTCAAGTCCCGGTACAATAACCCGTACGACCGGTACCCCGAGATCGGGACGGGTAAGATCGACTACGATCACCTTGTTGAGTCCTGCGTTCCCCAGGGCTTCGACTACGTTCCTGATATCAGTGAGGAAATCATCGGTATCACTTGAAGGGATTCCTGCAAAGTCTTCATCCCTGTCAGATTCGAACCAGTACCGGTTCAGTCTCCTGGTCCGTTCATAGCCGATTTTTCTCCTGAAATCGGCAACATCGGTATCTTCCCTGGCCCCATGGATCTGTGTCAGCCTGCTCTGGGCCACCTCGGTCAGGGCCCGAAGGAGGGCGATTTTGGCATTGGTATGGGTGCCCATCCCGATGGTAAGAAGTGTCGGGTCTTTCAGCTGGAGATCATCCGAGACCGCAGCGATGGTCGGTATCCCGATATCACTGGTGATATCCTTGATAATTACTTCAACACCGGCATTGGTAAATTTGTCAAGTAATTCCTTTTCCAGCCCGGAACTGACATTCACAACCCTGGGGCCTGTCCGTCTTGTGATCTCTGCAAGTGACCATGCATCCCGTTCGATCAGTTCCATCAACGCATGAAATATTGCTTCTTCACGGGTATTTCCTGATGCCAGGCCATTCGTATTGGTACGGAAGAGCGGGAGGGTGAACCGCGGGAGCGGATGGAAAACTGCATGGGACGGGACCCAGATCTCCCTGTTATTTGCGATATCATATCCTTCCACCCAGGGGACCATAACCGACACATCCGCGCCTTCAGGCAGGACAAGGTCGTTTGGATCTACCGCACGCATTCCCATTGGAAGTGCCCCGTATGCTGCCATCACGGTCTCACGTACCGATGGTTCTGCCGAACAACGTTCGATACCTTCCATTATTGCCGAGACTTTCGCCTCGACCGGGGTCGCCCCTTTGCCGTTATAGACTGATATCGCCCCATCCTTCGCCATCGGGCGGATACTTGAAAATACGGGGATTCCAATGCGGTCAAGACTGGTGATATCAGCGACACGCGTGATACCTGCCACCGGGAGGAGTGATTCTACTTTCAGAAGTGTCTCCTCCGGGGGAATTGTCCGTTGTGTCTCTGAATTGTACGATTTTTTACATGATTCCAGTTCCAAGAACATTCATCTCTCCCTGAGTTGCCCGTTATGAACCTCTTTGACATTAGATTGGCAATCAGGCAACATATACATTCTCTTATTCGCTCACCGTTGATGTTCCGGCAGTCCCGGGCTTCTTTTATTATGGACTCAAAAGAGTGGAAACCTGAGGCTAGCCGATTCTGGTATGGAACAGACCCTGATTTCCTCCTGCCCGGCTGGAAAGTGCCAACCTATACACCTGCAGGAGACACGATATCCTATATTCAACCAGGTCTGTACAATCGCCTGTCTTATTGAGAAGAAATACGCCGAGAAGAGGGCCTCCATCCCCACCCTGCCCACCCCAGATAAGATATTCTCCGGGCAACGGTTCAACAGGTTCAACATCCGGACCCCGGAATATTTCAAAGAGTTCGAGACCCCCCCTATCCCAACCCGGGGTCACCAGAGTGGCGGGTTGAGCCCGGGAGTGTTACTAAATTTTGGTACAACCTGCTATCCGCAAGATAGATTTTGGAGGGTTTCCCCGTGAAAAACGGACATTATTCACACCTGTGACACCAGCATACAATATGAAAATGCCGGTGATATCATCAATAGTAAATGCTTTAAATTGACCCCGGTTAGATTTTCAAAGGGCATTTCCAATCGTCAGGGTGTGAACTTCCCGTTCAGTTGTGTGTTTGAATAAAAGCGTTGATACCGGGTAATCGGACAAAA
>CAVWXH010000002.1:0-184377 GCA_963758915.1 uncultured Methanomicrobiales archaeon | reverse complement strand
CAGCCCTTATCATCGCGGAGTGCATCCTCCATCTCTCTCATTGCCTTCTGTATCTTCCTCTGTTCGGTGGTATTTGTTGCAGATATCCGGATGACCTGGAACATCGGGCTCACCGTAATATGTTCGCGGTAGGTGACCTTCCCGATCTGAACGTTCCTGTCATGATGACTGGTATCCCCCTGTTCCATAGCACGAAGCAGGTCTGGAAGGTCTGGCGGGATAAATACTTCAAGCGTCGTGCCTTGCCCGAACCTGATCAGGTCATCGATTGCTGCCTCGTTGAAATACGAGATCTGCCCGTTCTGGTTCAGTTCGATAACAGGGTTTGCCTCGAGGTACGGGAATGCAGACAGGCGTTCAATCTCCCGTGCCATGGCAAGTCTCTTCGTGATATTGGTAACCGTTATCATTGTCCCTGATTCTTTGTTGTGCTCTTCGAGTGGCACGATGTTGATCTCGCAATCAATCAACGGTCCTGACCTCTGCCTGAAACGTGTCCGTAGCTCAGAATGCATCTTATTTTCCAAATCTATCCTGACCTGGTCTTTTACGCGACAGTATACCTCATGGTCCTCGTACAGGGACTCGAGGTCTTTTTCTATCAGGTCCTGTTTTGAATACTGCAGCATCCTTGCGAACGCGTCATTGACCCACCTGATCCGCTCTTCCTTGATAAGCGCAATTCCGTGGGGGGATGCGGTTAGGATTGCATCAAGGATATGGTTTTTATCAGACAGTTCCCGCTGGACCCGCCTCTGTTCCACCCCCTTTCTTATCTTCGACTGGAGCTCGGTAAACTGGGCTGCCGGATCCCCGCCTTTCTGGAGGTAAAAATCAGCCCCGTTATTTAACGCTTCTATCACAACCTCCTCCCTGCCTTTCCCGGTAAACACGATAAACGGGATGTTGATATTACCAGACCTGACCGTTTTTAAAAAGGTGATACCATCCATGTCCGGCATGAGGTAATCAGAGACCACGGCATCGTATTGTCCTTTTGTCAGCATTACGAGTGCATCCGCGGCAGAATTTGCGATATCGACATGGCATTCACCGGAACGCTCGAGAAAACGCTTTGCGATCCCGGTGAGTCCGGGCTCATCATCAACAAGAAGTACTGTTATTCTGCCTGCCTCACTCAAGAATAATCACCCGGTTGTTTCGGAAATACAGAGGGCCTTTATTCAGATTCCGCACCCGTTCCACCTCGTGGTTCCGGCCGGCGATGGACAAGAGCCCCAACCTCTATATCCATTGATTACCCGGAACAGGGATCTCTTTATCCTTCATTATCAGGATTCCACTACTTATAGATCGTGAAACACGCAAATTATAGAACTAATAAAAATATTAATTTATTATATATTATATTACTATTATTAATAAATCCCGCACCTGTTTCATTATCCATCTGAACGACCCGCTGATCAGTAGCTTTTTCCCTTTCCCGTCCTGATTAAAAAATAATTATGACAGGCAGTTCAGGCAGGTGGACATTGCCGGACCTCAATGCGGCAGTTACCTGGTGCAGGAAGCGGAACTCGCAGGGGATCAGGTGCACCCTTGCCGTGCTCGGGGAACATGCCCCCTCAAAACAGGCCGCATTCCGTTGGGTAAAAGAGAATATCGATTGCATCAGGGCAATAGAAGCACACCAGCTTGATGCATCGCTGTCCCTTAAACTGACGGCCGTCGGGGCCGTGTTCGATCAGCAGGTATGCAGGGACAATGCTATTACCATATTTCAGGAAGCCAATGTCCGGCATACGGGATTCGAACTTGATATGGAGGGGAAGGGGCTGATCGATATCACCATAGATATGGGCATTGCCTGCATCAGGACCGGATATCCGGTCACCCTTGCACTCCAGGCATACATGGACCGGACTGGGAAAGACCTTGTGAATATTGTGTCGGCGGGAATCACACCAAGAATTGTAAAAGGGGCTTATCATGGTGATTACCACGAGTTTGAACAGGTCCGGGGGCGTTTTAAAGCTCTTGTTGAGATGGTGCTGCCTACCGGTGCCGCATTCCAGGTTGCGACCCATGACCCGGAACTGCTCGAGTGGCTGACATCCCGCCTGGACGATGAAAAACACCGTGTCGAGTTCGGGTTTCTTATGGGCCTTTCGGACCAGACAAAAATGGTTCTTACCGAAAACGGATGGGCCGTTTCAGAATACCTGCCCCTTGGGAATGAACCCGGCGCCTATATCGCAAGAAGAGAGCATTATATATCCACGCTTGCCGGAATGGGGAGAGAACCGGCTCCCTGAAATTGTTGCTGTCGTCACAGGGGACCCAGGATTATCTCAATAAGACTCCGATAATGCCACCGGTTAAACCAAGTGCTGCGTGGTAGAGTGCAAGGATGATCAGGGTCATTGCGATGCCCAGTCCGGCTATCAGGCCAAAAATTCCGAGCAGGAACGTACTCCCGATAATCGCAAGGACTGAGAGGATGACCGCGCCTGCCAACCCGCTCAAAAACCCGGCTTTTCCGCCGTTCCAGACATCACCACCTGCGATCAGCCCTGCAACCAGCCCTGCGACCAGCGGTCCGATTACCGGTACAAAGCCAAGGATTACCATCAGGACAAATCCGACAGCAACTGCAAGCCAGAACGAACCCTGTTTTTTGGAACTCATCTGTTCAGGTAATTGTTTCGAAAAAGTGATTAATTTTTATATGCGAAAATCCGGGAATCAACACTGCAATGTCCTTCCGTTGAGGGCCATACCTACCGTCAGGTACCTTCGGAGAGCATCCTCCCCGACTTCCCGGTATTATCGCGGTCAAGCTCATCGATTAGTACCGTGACCATGTCGGGTTCTACCCCGGGTGTAGCGGTGAATGGTCTTTGTAAACTCCCTGATGAGGACTTTTTTCTGTTCAACTTTCCTCCCCCTGCCCATTTTTAGAATAACAACCGGCAATTGCTCACCAATAATCTGGTCACCTGACCTGATACGTTATGTGAACCCGGGGCAGGGAAAAAATGCGTGCTATATACCCCCTCTTCATTCTGTTTTGATCTGGGCGGGTTTCTATCCTGAAATCAGAACAGAAATGGGGTTAAAAACGATTAAAAAAATACCCTGTCATTCAGATGTCCGGCGGGCACAACCGCCGGCGATTGCCGCCTCTTTTACGGCCCCGGCAATTGCTGCCGTCACCTGGCGGTCAAGAATGCTGGGGAGGATCCGATCCTTTGCAGGTTTTTTGATGTAGTCTGCCAGTGCATGGGCTGCTGCCACTTTCATCCCGTTGGTAATTTTCGTGGCGCATGCATCAAGGGCTCCACGAAACATACCCGGGAATACCAGCGCGTTGTTGATCTGGTTCGGGAAATCACTTCTTCCGGTGCCGACTATGGCTGCACCTGCAGACAGCGCGATTTCAGGCATGATCTCAGGTACAGGGTTTGCCATGGCAAAGACAATGGGGTCATCGTTCATTGAACTGACCATCTTTTTTGTAATTATCCCTGGTGCAGAAACCCCGATACAGACATCCGCACCCTCCATCGCCACCGCGATGTCGCCGGACCTGCCCTGGCGGTTCGTTTCGTCAGCGAGGATAAACTTGTATTTATTGCCGTACAGCCCTTCACGCTGGCGGTGAATGATCCCTTGCGTATCGCAGACGATAATATCATGGACTGAGCGGCAGTAATCCGGGTTGTACCCGATGCATTTCAGGAGCCTGGCTGTTGCATACCCTGCAGCCCCTGCACCGCAGATGGTAATATTGAGGTCCTCAAATTCCTTTCCTGTTACCTTGCATGCATTCAGCAGCGCTGCCAGGATGACGATTGCCGTGCCGTGCTGGTCATCGTGCATGACCGGGATACCGATCTCCTGCAGCGCCTCTTCGACTTCAAAACATTTCGGTGCGGCGATATCCTCGAGGTTGATCCCGCCAAACACCGGTGCGATATTCCTGATGTCATCGGCAAAACCAGCATGATACTTCTCAAAACATATTGGGAACGCGTCAATGTCGGCAAATTTCTTGAAAAGAATTGCTTTTCCCTCCATAACGGGGATCGCTGCATACCCCCCTATATCTCCAAGGCCGAGGACGGCTGAACCATCCGTGACGATTGCGATGGTGTTTGCCTTCATGGTATACCGGTATGCAAGGTCCTTGTCCTTTTCAATTGCCCTGCACACCGCGGCTACCCCGGGTGTGTACGCCCGTGCGAGGTCTTTCCTGGTCCTGAGCGGGACCTTGGAACGGATTTCCAGTTTACCCTGTTTTCGCTCATGGAGTTCGAGGGATTCCCGGTACACGTCTGACTTTTTCTGGTTACTGGCTGTTTTTTTCGTCATCTCCAAGAACACCCTGCCCTTCATTGAATGAGCGCATCCTCCCTACAATAATGTTATGGTACACCCTGGTCCCGGGAACCAGGCCTGACTATACAGTAAAAGTTTTTGACCCGGGGTCCAGGCTGTAACACCTGCAGAAGGAGGCCATTTCCAACAGTACCACCTGTTCATCGATGCTCACCTGAGCCTTGCATCTCCCCTGGCTGCTTCCAGGAGCGAAAATTCGATCTCACGCCATGCCCGGTCGAGCAGTTTCTGGTAATATTGCACATCGAATCCGTCAGCCACCCATGACAGGTCTACGGTCCATTTCCCGGCGTCGCGGACGACATACCCGATCTCCATCCCGGGTGAGACCTGAATGCCTGCGGCCCTGGATGCCCTGACTGCCGATGCCTCGGGGCAGTTCCGGGAATAATCGATCCTGCTTACCTTCCGGTGGATTACCATCTCCTGAGGGCTGGCGGTACGGAGCCCGTCCCAGGCATCCATGTAGAGTTCTCTCACCGCACCGCCGATCTCATTGATCTCATGTCGTGAGGACGCCGTACCCAGGAGGTCGAGCATCCCCGCCTGGACCCGCCTGATATACTCCGGGGTATCACCCCGCCGGCTGGCAATACCGCGGACTTTGACAGACCCGTCGCGAAGCCTGCCATAATACCTGTTATATGCACCAAATCCGTCGGGCATCGGGAGAAAGACCAGCCAGTCGTAGGACTCGAGCTCGGTGAGCAGCCGGGTCTCCTCCTCGATCCGTGCCTTCAGGTGTTCGCGACCAGGCCCCTGAAGCCACAGGCAGTCCACAATCCCGTGGAGGACTGTTGCCCCCTCCGCCTCGGCGATATCTTTCGACCTGATGAGGATATCCCGGGAACAGGAGGTGATCCGCTCGTGTACCTCGATCCGTCCGAACTTGGCATTTTTATACCCTGTATAACCGAAACAGGTGACCAGCATCCACTTGAGGAGGGAATCTGCCCCGCGGTACTTCGGGTCGGTTTTCTTCAGCTGTTTTGTCCTGTACCTGAGTTCGAGGAGCGGTGCAAGCACCGCCGGGAGAAAACCCGGTTTTTCAGGGTTGGTAACAGTCTCGGGCGAGAGGTTGTACAGCACGATGACGGCCGGGTAGAGGGAGGTGAAGTCTATCTGGAAGACGTCCTCGTAGAGCCCGGGCACCGGCTGGAACATCATCCCTCCCCGGTCACAGGCACGGAGGTCATTCACGTCCCGGTTGCCTTCTGCATCGGTCTTCCGGTACGGTACCGCGATCCCCCGCAGGAGAGCCTCGTATACTTCATATCCCGAGATCAGGGTCCCGGCAGTGAACCGCGCTGCAAGATTCGGGCACAGGCCGGTGAGCCGTGACGCGAGAATTACCCCGTAAAGCCCGCCTTCACGGTAGTTAAAGCTTGACCGCGTATCGATCAGTAACCTGCCATCCGGAATGAGCGAACCTTCACGGTACTCGGTTTTGCCATAGCTCAGGTATGACGTTGCCTCTATACTCCGGAACATTCCATCCCGGCTGAATGGTGGATCAAGACCATAATGCCTGGCTTTTGCTACGATCCGCGGGACCCATATGTCTGCACCGGGAAAAAGGATGACATCCGGGTCACAACAACTGACCATTCCTGATAAATCGGCGATAACCGTTTTTTCATCCCCTGAAAGGATATGTTTCCTGTCCGGGTCCCCGTTTGTTACACGGACCTGCCTGCACTCCGGAGTGCCATACGGGTTTTCCAGTACATCGATCTCCATGACCCTGTCCGGTAGTGAAAAGTCCGGGGAAAACCGGGACTCCTCCTGTTCCCCGCACGGGAACAGGGTATGCCCGGCCATGTAGCGGTGGTCAGGCCTGGTATCGACATTGTACAGCCTTGCCTCGTGGCAGGTCTGTTCCAGGATTGCATCAGCTACCTGCCGTCCTGCACCGGCCCGGTACCCGTTGCTGGTGCCGTAAACGGTCTCAAACTGGCATTCGTGGACGTTGTACTGTTCAGAAAGCGCATCGATCATCTGCCAGTGGGAATCCGCATCAGGTAACCAGAATAAAAAATCAGGGGTCCATGGTATCCGGTGGAGGCTCGTCCTGCCTCGTTTGCCGCGCTCCCAGAGTTCAACATGGCCGTCCCGGTAGTATGAGTCGATGATCCACATGATCATTCACCCCGCCCGTTTCCCGGCCACCCGGGTAGTTTTCCGGCCGGATGGCAAGAGGTGTCCTCGTGAAAATGGGGGACTTCGCCGGGTACGACATGCCTGCCATATGGCCCATGCTCCCTGTACATGCAGATAAGTACCGAAAAAAGGGCAGCTTCAAGCGGGTCATCGAACGCATAAAACGCCTCACTTGCGTATGTTTTTGCCATTGCCACCACCTCATCCGCGTAGACTGCATCATCACTCCTCATGGCCCGGGCTGCACGCTGCCACCGCCCGGCGATGTCGTTCACTCCCATGCGGACACTCTGGAAACTCCGTCCCAATTATGCCACCCGGCCGGAGAACCCTTCAAGGGTGGCCTGTCCGTTACCCGGTCCTGGCAGTTTTCGTGACGTTTGCGTCCTGCGCGGCGTATTCCGCGGGGTGACAGGCGGCTCCCGGAAGAAATACACCTGGTCTGCCCGGGACAGAATCAGGTCAAACCACCTGTCTGCCCGTGGGGTATACAGCACCACGACTGCACCTTCTGACGCTCCCTTCAGTGCATGGGCGACTGATGCGGCTTCTTCCTCGCTGGCGTACAGTGACGGGTCATGCTCGACGAAGAGAATGGAATGGCGTGACGCCCTGATCTCCGCGGCGAGGTGGCCTGGTGAAAGAGTCCGCCTGACCTCCATGGTACCGGGACGCTTTGCGAGTGCAGGAAGTATCCCCGATGTAGTCCCTGCAAGATAAAGGAACAGGTACCGCCCGTTTTCAGGGTTGGTGAGGGCCGGGAGCACGAGCTCTTCAGGTGCGATCATGGCACAGAAGGTGCCGGTAAGCACCGATATCGCGGGTGCGAGCTCAAACTCCATGGTATGTCAGTGTACTTGGTAAGCCCATAAGGGTGGAGCGGGCGTGGTGTGAAAGTGACGTGATGGTATAGCAGTGCAAATGCAATGAGAAAAACGGGTTAAATATATAAATTCTGGTGATGACGTAGGTTTTCGTATGCGTGCCGAAACAGATCATCTGGCTCTTCCTGGTCCTCCTTCTGGTAGTCATCTCATCCGTCCAGGCGGTAACGGTATTTTCATGGACTGGTGCCGATTAATCCCGTGGAATCCAAATCTGAAGGTCCCTTTACAGAAATTGGGGCAATTCAAGTCCCAATTTTAATGTTCGGACAAGGTCTCGTCATACCGTTTAGTCCGACCCGGAGTGTCCTTCAGGACCATGGTGGAGATCAAATCATGGGAGTCACAGAATGGTAGTATTGTTGGAGAACTCCTGCAGGGCAACCTGAAATTCAGGGAAGATGTGTACAATGCAAGTATCGAACGCAATCAGGAACTTGCGGCCGGCCAGAACCCGGGAGTGCTCTGGATCGGGTGTTCGGACTCGCGATCAGACCCGGAAAGGATTACCGGTGCCGGGCCGGGTGAACTTTTTGTTACCCGTAATGTCGGTAATATTGTTCCGAACCATGACTGGTCCCTGGCCACCGTGCTGGAATACTCTATTAACTACCTGAATGTACAGGAGATCGTTATCTGCGGGCATTCCGACTGTGGTGCTATCAAGTCACTCGATACAGATCTTCACGACCCCTATATCCCGCTCTGGCTCAATGATGCCCGTGAGGCAAAGACGCGTGTAGACAGCCGGATCATGGTTCCAAAGACGCCGGAAGAGAAGAAGGAGCGGAATCACCAGATAGAACTCGAAAATGTCAGGCTCCAGGTCGAGCACCTCATGACGTACCCGTCTGTAAAAGCAGCAGTGATGGATGGCAGAGTTCATGTCAGTGGTCTCTACTATGACCTCGCCACCGGAACACTCTCGGTTGTTACGTGAGAAGAGATAAGGCCCAAATTTTTACCGGGGTTGCCATAAGCGACGGGGTCGAGCCCCGGCAGCGTGGATAATGCCGGAATACCGTGATCTGCAAGATGGATTTCAGAGCATTTCAAAAGAGTTCTTTTTATTGTATTGTCACCATGGAAGCAGGCTGGGCAGGCTACTTATTTATACTAAATTGTACAATTTTATACATCAAAGTATTATACTGTCACACAGGCCCTTGCAGATCTGACGATTAATATTCGCCGGAATATCCCAACATCCCTCTCCGTTGGTAACCCGGTGATAATTGCCCGCTAACCTTTCAGGGTTGTCCTGTGTGATATTCTAACTTGATTATCATAAACCAGGATGTTACACCATGAAGTCCAGAGATATTGCAATAGTTGGTATTCTGCTTGCCATTGGAGCAATTCTTCGCTATTTCCTTGCGATGCTCCACACACCACTGACACCGAACATGATCATCGCGTTCTACTGTCTCGCGATTATCCTGATATCCCCGAAGATCTATGAAGCACTTGGGATTGGAATCGTGGCCGGTATCCTCTCGATGCTAATATCAGGTTCGATATTCCCTCCTGCCAACCTGATCAGCGAGCCTGTCGGGGCACTGGTCTGCTTTGGTGCGTATGCCGCGATTAAAAACCGGTCTAAAATCAGCCCCTCGATTGCGACGTTTATCGCCACGCTCGCGAGCGGGTTTACCTTCGCCGCGATAGCAATCATCGCCGTGGCGCCCCAGATCATCACCAGGTATGCCACGATGGGTGGGTTTATACTCGTATTCGTACCGATCGTACTTATTACCGCAATATTCAACTCAGTTATTGTCCAGCTGCTCTACATCCCGTCAAGCAGGGTGCTGATGCGGGGACAGGAATGATAAGGCTGGACTCGGTGAGTTATGCGTACCCTCATACCGGTAAACCCGCACTAACAAACCTCTCGCTTTCGATAGGGAAAGGGCAGTGTGTGATGGTTACCGGGCCTTCAGGGGCCGGGAAAACAACACTTTGTCTTGCATCTGCCGGTATCCTTGCACATGAATACGGCGGAAAGAAAGAGGGGGCCGTCACAATTAATGGTCGTGACGTGAAGAGTTACAAAGACCTTTCCGATATTGCTACCAACCTCGGGATTGTTTTTGATGACCCTGAAGCCCAGCTTATTTTTACCACGGTTGAAGAGGAGCTCCTGTCTGCACTTGAACGGCGGGGGCTCCAGGTGGACGAGATCGAGGACCGTCTACGGGTCATCATGGAGATGACAAAACTTACCACGTTAAAAGACCGTGCCCCCCATACCCTTTCCGGAGGGCAAAAGCAGCGCCTTGTGCTTGCC
The DNA here is from genome assembly GCA_963758915.1 of uncultured Methanomicrobiales archaeon. Taxonomy (GTDB): domain Archaea; phylum Halobacteriota; class Methanomicrobia; order Methanomicrobiales; family Methanospirillaceae; genus CAIKOD01. Next base: position 174,678 of record CAVWXH010000002.1, on the reverse strand, counting down.
GTTACACTGGCACTGGGGACAGGGATCCTGATCCTCGACGAACCGACGTCTGAGCTGGATGAACACGGGACGAGTGGGATCCTTGAGATACTGAAAGGGTTAAAAGCCGAGGGCAGGACTATCCTCATAGTCGAGCACAAATTTATCAGGATGAGGGAGATTGTCGATATCCTTGTCGTGATGGAAGATGGCCGTATCAGGGCATCCGGTGCTCCCGACGAGATAATAAAGGACCCGGGCTTGCAGAAGACCGTTGTTCCTGATTTCTCCGGTATCAGGGAACGGACACGGAGTTCCGGGGAAACGGTCATTCCTGAACCGCTAATCCGTGTAAAGGGGCTGTCACACACCTATGGGGAGGATATCCACGCACTCTCTGATATCGACCTCACTATATCCTCCGGCGAGTTCATTGCAATTGTCGGGGAGAACGGTTCAGGAAAGACCACGTTGATCAAGCATTTCAACGGGCTCCTGAAGGCCACGGGCGGTGCCGTGTCTGTGAAAGGCAAAGATGCCTCAGTAACGACAATTACCGAGCTTGCCCGTGATGTGGGGCTGGTATTTCAGAACCCGGACCACATGTTTTTTGCTGACACCGTCCGTGACGAGGTAGCGTTCGGGGTGGACAACCTCGGGATACCTGACCGCGATGCGGTAATCGACCATGCACTCACGCGGGTGCGGTTAACCCATGCGAAAGACCTCTATCCAAGGTGGCTCTCCCGTGGTGAACGCCAGAGGCTCGCAATAGCCTGCGTGCTTGCCATGAAACCTGCGGTGATCGTGCTTGACGAGCCGACGACGGGGCTTGATGGGAAAGAGGCCCGGGAAGTCATGGAGGTATTAAAAGAGCTCCAGCTTGCAGGTCATACGGTCATTATCGTGACTCATAGCAGGGAGATTGCACGGGACTGTGCAGACCGTGTGATCACGATGGAAAACGGGAAGATCATAGTCTGATGTACTAACGCCGGGAGTGAGCCCGTGACTGAGATCCTCGGATATGTCCAGAAGGACGGGTTCTTCCACCGTCTTGCACCACTGACAAAGATCCTGTTTGTAATTACGGTTGGCTTGATGAGCGTCGTTTCGACCAGCATTCCATTCCTTGTCAGCGTAATTATTGCCCTGCTCATCATCGCCTTCATCGCCGGGCTCCACCGCGAGGTGCTCAGGCAGTTTGTCCTCATTGCCGTGATGAGTGTAATCCTGATCGTTATTACGGTCATAACGCTTCCCGGCGGCACCACGCTTTTCGTGATAGGGGGTATTATTCCGATAACGACCGGGGGTCTCCTCATCGGTATTATCATGACACTCCGGTTTGCCGTGCTCATCACGGCGATCCAGCTCTTCGTATTGTCTACCCAGCCGCGGGACCTTGTCCATACCCTCGAGCGGATGAAGGTCCCTGTTGATTACACCCTGATGTTTGTGATAGCGCTCCGCTTCATCCCCACGCTCCAGATCGAGGGGCACAGGATCCACGAGGCCCAGCTGGCACGGGGTTATAACCCTGGCTCCGGTGTGGGCGGGAAGATCCGGAGTATAGCACCGGTCATGGTCCCGCTGGTCTCAAACTCGCTCTCCCGGTCGAACGTACTCGGCCTTACCATTGACCTCAGGGGGTACCGGACGAAGTTAAGGACCCCGGTACGTGAACGGCATCTTAATGGACCTGATTATGCCGTGATTGCTATGCTCGTCATTGTTGCCGCGGCGTTCACGTATTCGACATTTACTGGCCTGGTCTGATACAAGCCGGCAATCTTTTTCTGGCAGGGCTTACACAGACCCGGAACACCACTAATTCTTCGGGGGGATTTTTTATTGTAAATGCCGAAGGCATGCCCGTTCTCAAAAAAGCGAAGTATATCTGGAAATTGTTGAAAGAAACCTCGTTTCAAGGCAGCACTATTCCTTATGTACCTTGGTATCCCGGCCAGGAAATATACCCCTGGTGTGATGGAGGTCTTGACTATTAATCCTATAGGTTAAGGTCCGGTTGAAAAGGAATTGATGGAAAACGCGCGCTAACCCTGATAAAAGGAGAAAACTACAAAAATATTACCCAATTATCAGGGCGATTATACATAATTTATATATATAATAAAAATAATTGTATAAGCGACAGGTTATTCTGGTGATGCTGGTATGGTAAGCCCGCAGATGGAGCAGATCGAGAAAATAAAGGCAATGGCGTTAAAGAGGTGCTCAGAGCGGGTAGCAGAAGGGGAACGGAAGCGTGGTGCAGCAGGTGAGCGGGTATTCAACCCTGCACCGCATTGCGGGATCACCTCCTTCCTGAAACGGCATCATGGACTGTGAACAGGAGGAAGGTATGGACAAAAAGAAGATCGTCGGGACCGATAAAAGCACCGGGGATGCGGCATCTGCCTCTAAAAATTATATCAATTCCGAGGAGTCACTCCTCGAGCAGATCCGTGCCAAGGAAGAGGAGCAGAACGCGAGGATTGAAGCTTCCAGGCAGCAGTATATCACAGATGTTGAAAACACCCGGAAGGAAGCAGAGTCCAGGCTTTCCCGGGAGCGTTCTCTCGGGCAGACTGAAGCAGATTCTGTCTGGCGTGAGGCGATGGACCGTATCAATACTGATGTTGAGCGGATCCTCGGTGAAGGTGAGCAGATGGTACGCCTTGACCGGGAAAGGAAGGAGCAGAGGTTTAACGGGGTCGTCGACAGGGTGTTCCGGGAGATCGGTAAAGGGTAAGCTGGTATGATACAGAAAATGAAGAGCGTGCTGGTGGTGGGTCCAAAACAGGACTTCAGTCGGATCGTCGATGTACTATACCACATGGGGATAATCCACCTCGAAGAGGTGAGCCAGTACCTTCAACCGGAAAGCGGGAATGTACGAAAAATCGTTACCGGCACCATGACTGATATCCCGGTGATTCTAGCTTCAATTGAAGGTATCTCACTACTGTTACCAGCAATAAAGGACAACTCCAATCGCTCGCTCCACCTCTATGAAGATATTCACCAGTTGTCAACGCCGGATGTCCTGGCGAGGGCAGGTCGTGTTGTTGATATTGTCGGGGAAACGACAAGAAACCTGTCAACAAAAAAGAGCGACCTTGAGATTACCATCGCCGGACTGAACCGGTACGAGAAAATCATCGATAAAATCCAACCGCTCGAACAACAACTTCCGATACTCCATGGATATGAAGTTACGGTCCTTGTAATACAGAAAGAATACGAGGATGTCCTCGATATCATCCGTCCGGCGCTATCAGATATTACCAATGACCAGTTTGAACTGATATCGGCTGACCTGGACGAAAAGACAATTGCAGTAATTGCTGTATTCAATAAAAATTATTCAGAAAACGTTCACCGCTTCCTCTTCTCCAAAAATATTAATGAAGTCCGGATACCCGCAGATTACTCAAACATGCCGCTTGACAAGGCGATGTTACTGATAAACAAAAACCGCCGGGAGGCCCAGTCAGAGGAAGAAAACATCAACAACGAGCTCAACCGTGTCTCGCAGGAATGGTACCACGAGCTGGTTGCCCTACAAAAGGTCCTCAAAGAACGGGGCGAAGAACTTAGTGCATATAACAACTTCGGTGAAACGGATTATACCGTGATGATCCGTGGCTGGGTCCCGCAAAAACTTATTCAGAAGACACGGGATATGCTGGATGAAACATTCCAGGGCCGCGTGGTAATGACTGAAACAGACGCTACGGCAGAGATGATGGACCGGGCCCCCATATCCTATGATAACCCCCGGTGGGTTCGTCCGTTTGAATTCCTGATGAAACTTGCAAGCCCTCCGCAATACAACGAGATCGACCCTTCCCCCCTCCTTGCTATTTTTTTCCCGATATTTTTCGGGATTATTGTAGGCGATATCGGGTATGGCATCCTGATCCTCGTCGCAGGGTTATTCATCAGGTTCCGTTTCGAGGCGGTACCATGGCTTCGACAGATATCGGGCATCCTGATCATTTCATCCTTTCCGGCCATCTTTTTCGGGTTTATTTTCGGGGAATTTTTCGGAAATTTTGGCGAGATGATGGGCTGGATTGAGCCTGTTACCCTGTTCGGGGTCACATGGAACCGTATAGAGGCAATGGTGCCGCTGCTTATCCTGGCCATAGCGATTGGGGTATTCCATGTTGTCCTGGGACTTATCCTCGGGTTCATCAATTCGATGACCCGCAAGAATCACCGGCATGCCTGCGAAAAGTGCGGGATGATAGGTGTCATTTTCTGCCTGCTGCTGTTAGTCGGAATAATAATAGAGATGATACCCGGGGCATTACTTATTCCGGTCATTGTTTTCCTTGGTTTAACCGTTGTACTCGTTATTTATGGTGGCGGTACTGGCGGCGCTATTGAGATTATGGGTACGGTGGGAAATATTCTCTCCTATGCCCGCCTGATGGCGATTGGAATGGCCTCAGTCATACTTGCCATGGTTGCGAATGAACTGGGCGGCTCAATGGAAGTGCTTGCGGTTGGTATCCTTATTGCGGTATTACTCCACACCCTCAACCTGATGCTTGGGATGTTCAGCCCGTCTATCCATAGTATACGGCTGCATGTCGTTGAGTTCCATTCTAAATTCTATCATGGGGGAGGACTACCCTACCATCCTTTCAGCCCTGGAGACAAACCCGGGCTGAGCGAGGGTAAGAAGTAGGCTTCCATGGTCGTTTTTTAAAAAAAAATGAAAATAAAGAACTTTTCTATTATTAAACTTTATATAATATAAGAGCACTGTAACGGATTAGAGGTGTTGTAAATTGGCGATGGAAGTTGCATTTGGAGCTGCGATTGCATTTGCCGGTGGCGCAATCGCGACTGGCTGGGCGCAATCAAGGATCGGTGCTGCGGGAGCTGCGACTATAGCAGAAAGGCCTGAATCAGCAGGCTCAATGATTGTGCTGGAAGCAATCCCTGAAACGATGGTTATTCTGGGCTTTGTAGTTGCGTCCATGATCGTAATCATGGTCAAGTAAGGTCCTCGTTATCCTGTATCGGAGAGGGGGTATCCGGGTGTGTGTTCACCCGGATTACCCCGGAACAAAAAAAGTTCCCTGTTGTCAGAAGGGTAGGACAGCGGGTGGGGAGGTAACGGTCAGGTCTTATGAAATATGACCACCTGATCCAGGCAATTGAAGATGGTGCAGAGGAAAAACTTCGGGATTTCAGGGAGAGTAAAGACCGTGAAATTCGCGAAATTCAGGAACGTGCAGAGACAGAGTCTGCACAGTTACGAAAGGATCTGCTCACTGAAACGGAACGAAGGATAAACGTAGAAAAGAATAAAAAAATCTATTCGGCACGTGAACAGGTAAAAGATCACCTGACACGGGCACGCCAGGAGGCCTGCCTGCAGGTTTTCCAGGAAGCTGATGAACGGCTCTCGTCATTACGCTTCAAACCCGTCATATGGGGCTTTTTTCAAGGCAGTGCTGGCCGAGATAACCGAATCGCTTGACAGCGAAAAAATCCGCCTCCATATCGATAAAAAAGATGAGGCACTGTGCCGGCAATGTATCAAAGACACCGGAAAGGAGTTGGAAATAGTCACCGATCTCATTACCGGTGGTGGACTGAACGGTTCATCCCCTGATGGAAAGATTATTATCCGGAATACCGATTGAGGACCGCCTTGCCAGGGCAAAGGAACGTATGAAAATAGTCGTATTTTCGGGACTCTACGGTGACCCGGATGTACGTTGAGTATGTGAATGCACGTGTCCATGGCATGTCAAGCCGCCTTATCACTACCCACGGGTTCGAGCGGCTGATTGCCCAGCCGTCCCTGGATGGTATCATTACCGAGCTGGAGAAGACGCCCTACCATGAAGAGATCGTTGAGGCACGAATACTGCATACCGGGATCAGCTGCATTGAGTATGCCCTCCGGAAGAACCTTATGAAGACCTACCGGAAGATCCTCGCACTCGTGGAAGGGGAAAAATCAGCACGCTATATCGTTATATTCTTAAAAAAATGGGACGTCCAGAATATAAAAACGATAATCCGGGGTAAAAATATCCAGACGCCAAACGAGGAGATATCAGGCTGTCTTATCCCTGCCGGTACGATGGACGAAACGACCCTGATTGAACTGGTAAAACAGCCTGATATCCGTGCCGTTGTTGACCTGATGGCGACATGGGGTATCGAGTATGCCCTTCCCCTGACAAGAAATATCGGCGAATTTTCTGAACGGAACGAGATAGGAATGCTCGAGTATGCACTTGACGAGTACTATTTTGAGTCAGCCTTAAAGGAATTAAGTGGAAAACGCCACGATGACAGGATTTTCAGGGACCTCATCGGGACTGAAATTGATGTCCGGAATATCAAGACGGCGTTAATAATGGTCCGTGATTCAGTTTCGCCAGACGATGCAGCCCCGCTTATCCTCAAAGGAGGAAAAGAGATCGACCATAAGATTATTCAAAATATGTTACAGGCAAAAAAAATACCTGATGCCGTCCGTCTCCTTGAGCCGACGTCGTACCGTTTTCTTATGAATATTCCGGATATCGAAGTCTCCCTGGGAAAGATATCAGTCATTGAAAAGGAACTTGACCGCTTCCTGATTAGAAATGGGGCCGCGATGTTCCGTGGTGACCCGTTCTCATTTACCATCGTGATCGGTTATCTTTGGGCAAAACTCAATGAAATTACGAACATCAGGGTTATTGCCCGCTGCAGGGAGGCCGGAATGCCGGATGAACTGATGGAGTCGGAGATTTTCTATGTATAAATACGTAATTGTCACGGACCCTGAGACTGCGGCGGGATTTCGCCTTGCAGGAGTGGAAGTAATTGAGGTTTCCACCCCGGAGGAGGCAAGAAAGTTAATCCCACCACTCCTGGATGCTGATGATACCGGTATTATCGGGGTGAGTGAGGAGTTCATGTCGGTACTGGATCCTGAACTGCTGGCGAGGATTGATAAGACGTACAGGCCGATTATCATCCCGATCCCGGGCCGTGCGAAAAAGGTTATGTCAGAAACGTATATCGAGCGGCTCCTGCGCCGGGCAATCGGGTACAACATTGTGGTGAGGCGATAAGTTTGATACAAGGAGCAATTTCAAAGATATCCGGCCCGGTCATCCTCGCCGAATCGATGCGGGGTTCAAGGATGTATGATGTGGTCAGGGTCGGAGAAAAGGCCCTGGCCGGGGAGGTAATCAGGCTTGACGGTGAAAATGCGGTTATACAGGTCTACGAGGACACGTCCGGGCTGAAGGCCGGTGAGCCGGTAGTAAACACCGGGATACCCCTGTCAGTGGAACTCGGCCCGGGACTGATATCATCGATCTACGATGGTGTCCAGCGTCCGCTTTCGGTACTTGCTGAACTATCAGGGAGTTTTATTTCCCGCGGGATCTCTGTTCCCGGCCTTGACAGGGCGAAAAAATGGGAGTTTGTCCCCCTGGTAACGGCTGGAGACCCGGTCAGCGGGGGTGACATAATCGGGACCGTCCAGGAATTCCATATCGAACACCGTATCATGGTCCCCCCCGGACATTCCGGAACTGTGCGTGAGATCCACGGGGGTAAATTCACGGTAGAGGAGACCGTATGCACCCTCGGTGACGGAACGGAACTGCGGATGATGCAGACCTGGCCGGTGAGAAAGGAGCGCCCTTATAAAAGGAAACTTGACCCGGAAGTCCCGCTCCTCACGGGCCAGCGGGTTTTTGACAGCCTGTTCCCCCTTACCAAGGGTGGAACCGCCATGATCCCGGGAGGGTTCGGGACTGGTAAAACTGTTTCAGAACAGACCCTCGCGAAATGGGCAGATGCCCGCATTATCGTCTATATCGGCTGCGGGGAACGCGGGAATGAGATGACTGATGTGCTTACTGAATTTCCCGAACTTGTCGATCCAAGGACCGATCTGCCCCTCATCCAGAGGACGATAATGGTCGCTAATACCTCTAATATGCCGGTCGCCGCCCGTGAAGCATCTATTTATACCGGGATCACCATGGGCGAGTATTACCGGGACATGGGATATGATGTTGCCCTGATGGCGGATTCCACCTCCCGCTGGGGAGAGGCACTCCGCGAGGTATCAGGCCGGCTTGAAGAGATGCCCGGTGAGGAGGGGTATCCCGCGTATCTTGCCACACGACTCGCTGCATTTTACGAACGTGCAGGGCGGGTGATGTGCCTTGGAAACCGCGAAGATACCGGGTCAGTCACGATTGTCGGGGCTGTTTCACCTCCCGGCGGGGACTTTTCAGAACCGATTACCCAGAACACGCTCCGGATTGCAGGGACGTTCTGGGCCCTCGACACAAGCCTTGCCAACAGGCGGCATTTCCCCTCAGTCAACTGGATAAAAAGTTACTCGTTATACCTCGAGAGCCTGAAGGGATGGTATACAAACAACATCGCCCCTGACTGGATGGGGATACGTGACCAGACGATGTACCTGCTCCAGAAAGAGATCGAGTTGCTGGAGATCGTCCAGCTGGTAGGTCCCGATGCACTTCCGGAAAGCGAGAAGCTGATTCTCGAAGTAACAAGGATGATCAGGGAAGATTTCCTCCAGCAGAGCGCGTACAGCGATGTTGACTCCTATTGCCCGCTCGATAAACGGTACTGGATGCTTAAGATAATCCACACCTTCCACAGGGAGGCATCGGTGAAGATGGGCCAGGGGATAACGCTGAAACAGGTCATGGGAATACCTGAGCGGAGCGAGATCTCAAGAATGAAGGAAGTATCCGATTCTGCACAGCTGCAGGTGCTTACGGGGGCCATCGCAGAACGGATGAAGACACTGGAGGTGCAACGCTAAATGTCAGGCTTTGACCTCTCAACGAGGGAATACCGTTCTGTCTCCTATGTCTCCGGGCCATTGATCTTTGTCGAAAACCCCCGTAATGTCGCATTTGGTGAAACTGCAATTATCACCCTTCCTTCTGGGGAGGAACGGTCTGGTCAGGTGCTTGAAGTCTCACGTGAGCTTGCAGTGGTCCAGGTATTTGAAGGGACAAGCGGGGTTGATAATTTAAAGACCGCAGTCCGTTTTACCGGGGAGCTTCCCCAGATAAACGTCTCCCTTGACATGCTGGGCCGGGTGTTCTCCGGGGTAGGAAAACCGAGAGACGGGAAACCGGATATTATGGCAGATGAGACCGTGGATATCTCCGGTATGCCAATAAACCCCTATTCACGTGATAAGCCGTCAGATTTTATCCAGACTGGTATATCGACGATAGATGGCCTCAATACGCTTGTCCGGGGTCAGAAATTGCCTATTTTTTCGGGCTCCGGCCTTCCGGCAAACAAGCTGGCCGCACAGATCGCCAGGCAGGCAAAAGTTCTTGGAAGCCAGGAGCAGTTTGCAGTGATATTTACTGCAATGGGAATTACCCACAAAGAGGCTTCGTTCTTTATGAAGGACTTTGAAAATACCGGGGCACTCGAACGGGTGGTGTTCTTCCTCAACCTTGCGGACGACCCGACCATCGAGCGGATTGCCACGCCAAGGGTTGCCCTGTCAGTTGCCGAATACCTCGCCTACCACCATAACCTCCATGTACTTGTTATTCTCACTGACATGACCAATTATTGTGAGGCGCTCCGGGAGATCTCCACGGCCCGCGAGGAAGTGCCGGGCCGGCGTGGTTATCCCGGTTACATGTATACCGATCTTGCCTCCATCTACGAACGGGCGGGAAGGATCAAGGGTAAAACCGGGTCGATTACCCAGTTACCGATCCTCACGATGCCCGACGATGATATTACCCACCCGGTCCCTGACCTTACCGGGTACATCACGGAAGGGCAGATTGTCCTTTCGCGTGACCTGTTCAGGCGGGGTATCGACCCCCCCGTGGATGTTCTCCCGTGCCTGTCCCGCCTGATGAACCTCGGGATTGGCATGGATAAAACGAGGGAAGACCACCGGAATGTTGCTGACCAGCTCTACGCATCATATGCATACGGGCGGGACCTCAGGCGACTCGTTGCCATTGTCGGCGAAGAGGCACTGACCGATCTTGACAGGAAGTACCTGAAATTTGCCGATGATTTCGAGAGGAAATTCATTTCGCAGGGTTCAGAAGATCGGAGTATTCACCAGACCCTTGAAATTGGATGGGAATTGTTTGCTGGTCTTCCGGAAGAGGAATTAAAACGCGTGAAGCTTGACTACATCAGGAAATATCACCCGGCATACCGGGTGGGATGAGTCAATGGAGCAGGTGAACCCTACCAGGATGGAACTCCTGAAGAAAAAGACCCAGATACGACTGGCTGAGCAGGGGAAGGACCTGTTACGCCAGAAAATGGACGCACTGATCAACGAGTTCTTCAGGATTATGGGGACGGTATCCCGTTCCCGTGACGAACTCGAGGTGATTGCGGAGAATGCCCAGCGTTCGCTCGTAATTGCACAGGCCGTGGATGATAGTATCGCTCTCCGGTCAGCATCATTTGCCACCAAACGTTTTGTTACCCTGGACATTCATGGCCGGAATATCATGGGCGTTCCGGTGCCGGTCATTGAAAAGAAAAGCATGGTATTAAGTGTACTTGACCGGGGTTACAGCATTACCGGGGTATCCGGGCGTATTGATGAGGTTGCAGAAAATTATGAACATGAACTGGACCTGATCACCGGCCTCGCAGAGACTGAGACGGCACTCCGCCGTCTTGGGGAAGAGATCCAGATGAACCGGAGGCGGGTTAACGCACTTGAACAGGTCCTGATACCGGAATTGCAGAGACAGGCGAAATATATCAGGATTACTATCGATGAGCGTGAACGTGAGGACCTGTTCCGCCTTAAAAAAGTTAAAAAGATCCTGGAAAGGAAGAAGCTAAGCCGGAAAAAAATGTGACCCTGCATTCCGGAAATGCCCGGTAATCATTTTACCGCTTTTCCGGCTGTCCCAGTCAGTATTGCAGTCACATCATTGACTGCTTTCGTGTCAGTTGAGTCCTTGCCCTTACCCGAGTTTCCAATCTGTATAATATGCAGGACATCGGTATACTTTAACTGGGAAAATGCAATCGTATCCCATACACCGCTGTCGATATACACCCAGCACTCCCCGAGCATCCGTTCGAGTACCTTAATATCACCTTCAGTGAACAGCTTCCAGTCATCCCCGATACCATGGTGTATCTTTTTTATTGCATTCTCAACACCTTTCTCCCTGTGGACCTGGAATAACCTCCTGCCCACTTCAGTCTTTGTTGCTTCCGGCATACCAGTCTGCACACTCCATAAAATGGTATACGGCGTGACTTAGTGACACCTGTATTAATACTTTTCCATATCCGGGTTTCAGGTCGGCAATAAGTGCCTTCATTGTGTAGCAGGCAGGGTACTTGAAAAACCGTGTTGCTACCATTTAATAATTAACTACCCAAAATGCCGCTATTAACAGGAAAAGAGGCAGGTTGTAAAAAGTTGGAAAGGATGACCCCCCCTGGAGTACCCTTTCCTGGTTAATTACGATACGTCAATAGTTACTTGTTAATGGTTGTATTATTGACAGCGTCCTTTGCGGTCGCGGTAAGGTTTGCCACAGTCTTGTTGACGGCAGTCTTGACTTCTGCGGTAAGGTTTGCCACAGGGGTCTTGTTGGTCATGTTTGCAACAGTGTTGTTGACAGCGGTCTTGACTTCTGCAGTCAGGTTAGCAACAGTAGACGGTGTTGGTTTGCATTCGCCACGGTAGAGTGCCCATTCCTCACATGAGGAACCATTCGGGAATCTGCAGATGCCATATTCCGCACCGGTTGCGTCTTTCTTGATTTCGGTCTTACCGCCGACCTGGCCACAATATACCGAGGCTGGGTTGGCAAGTCCGGTGCTGCTCTGGGCAGGGACTGCGGGTGTCGCTACTTCTGTTGCTACCTTGGTCGCAGTTGTTGCAGGCTGGTTCGATGTACAGCCGGCGGTCATCATGACCACCGCAATAACGAGGACCAGTAAAAGTGAAGATGTTTTCATCCAGCTCATTAAAATTTCTCCGGCACATATTTGAGCGGGAAAGTTATTTATGTGCTATGGTTTAACACCCGGAAAAGCAGATATAACATGAAATCCGGGCTCTGTTGAAAAGCTATATTAGGCATCCCGGAATCCTGATTATTCTGAAATTTATCTATGCTCCCGGGGCTCCGCCCCGCCGCTGTGGCGCCCCGGTTGGGATAGAGATATCCCCCAATACTCTGAATTTAATGAGCCTTCGCCGAAACCCTGCCCGAAGAATATCTTAATGGGGGTGGGGCAGGGGGGGTGAAACCCCCTCCTGTCTTCATATTTCCCTCTTATTTTTTTATATCACCTAAGGGTTTCAACAAAGCCGAAATCCGGTGAGTACATACCATATTTATCCACTTCGTGAATGAACTCACCTCTCCTATCCGTTTTAATAATGCCAATTATGTCCGCACCGGTTGTTTAGCAATAACGAAATAACTGGATTTACCTTTTTACATTTACCCGTATTGGGCAAGAGCTGGATCATTATGAGAAACGATATAATTTTGATATTTGTATGCCTCTGTATGGCAATGGTGTTGATTGCGGGATGTACAACCCCTTCAACTCCTGCGGTAACGAAGACTGACACTCCGACAGCTACTCCTGTCCAAACAGCCGCATTTCAGACCACTGCAGCACCTGCAAAGACCATTGTTAGCGCTGCCGTTGCTGACGGGAGGTTCACTACCCTCGTAGCCGCCGTCCAGGCAGCTAAACTTGATGGCGCGCTGAGTGGTCCCGGGCCTTTTACCGTATTTGCACCAACCGATGATGCATTTAAGAAATTACCCAATGGTACCGTTGCATCCCTGTTAAAAGATCCTGAAGGCCCGTTGAAACAGATACTGCTGTACCACGTGGTTTCAGGGCAGTACATGGCATCTGATGTGGTAAAAGTGACTACCGTTAAGACACTACAGGGTGGTAACCTCACAATCAACGTTACCAAGGACGCAGTATATGTCAACAATGCGAAGGTTGTTGTTACGGATATCAAGACAGATAATGGCGTAATTCATGTAATAGACGCTGTCTTACTCCCTCCGGCCCCGGCTGCAAACACAACCACTGTGAAAGCGAATACGACTACCAAAACCGGTATGTAAATACCGGGTCCTTTTTTTTGGTTCTTTTAACTGGACTATTTTTTTTGCAATCTGGTGTTTCACATTTATAGCAAATCTTTAGATATCAGAGAGTCCTGTAAGGCAATTCATCAGCATGGCATCAGGCATGACTGTCTTTCAATATCCCGCCAGGATCCTGAAACTGTGAATTGAGTCGTTTTAATTCGTCTTTTGAGGAAATATGTTACCGTGTTATGGCCAATCATTGCAGATAACAGTGATAAGATGGGTATCATCAGGGAAGAGGTTAATTAGGAATGAGTGCAAAAAGGTTTCATTATGAAAAATTCAATCCGGATAGCAGCTGTAATAGGAGTGCTCCTGATAGCCTTCGCTTTTGTTGCAACACCTGTTGCCGCAGCGACATATTACCAGGGGGGACTGCCTTCCCAGTCCTACCGGTCCTTTACGAAAGTGAACCCGGTATCGATGTCGACATTTACAAGTTCCCCGCCTGCGTACCTGAATAGCAAGTACTCGACCCTGAACAACTATCTGAGCGGCTCATTTAGTCCAAATATGAACATGATCACGGTTCCGTCAATGGGAGCCAGCAGTAATAACTGGGACACAATGTTTGGTTCACCAGCTTTCATGTATTCCTGTGGATGCAGTTAATTTTTTAAGCAGGATTCCCATTTCCTGATCCCGGCCCAAATTTTTTTTATTCCAGTGTTCCATTCAACCTTAATCATGAATTTCTTCCGGTTCCCGGGAATCATATCCCTCGGCATCCTTGTATTGGTTCTCCTGTCCATTCCTTCAGGAGTTATTGCCCTCGAATCATTTTCGGGCGACCAGGTCTCAATTGATACACCGGTTGCCGATGATGTATTTGCAGCAGGAGGCACAATCACTGTAAATGCTCCTATTGACAGCCTGATTGCAGCAGGGGGCACCATAACGCTCAATGCACCGGTAAAAGGTGATGTAATTGTTGCAGGGGGGCGCGTCATTGCAAACAATAATATCGGCGGAAAACTGGTCGCTGTGGCCAAAATTTCGTCACGCTCCCGGGGTTCATGGTCCGCAGCTCTGGCGACCCCGGCTGGGATAGAGACTATCCCACAATACTCTGAATTTAATGGGCCTTCGCCGAAACCCTGCCCGAAGAATATCTTAACGGGGGAGGGGCAGGGAGGGGTGAAACCCCCTACTGTCTTCTTATTTCCCTCTTATTTTTTATGACACCGAAGGATTTCGGACAACGCCAGAATTGTTGAAAATGTTATCCTGGTTAGACCAGCACGATGTTCTTCCCGTGAATTGTTTCCACAAATGAGATCAGGTGCTCGTATACTAAATCCTCATCCACTTCCTTTTCTATCGTGAACGTCGATCCGGCGAGTTTCATCCCTTTATTTTCAAGGCGCCCTTTTAAGTGTGTGATGGCACTCTCTGCCCCGGAGGCCCCCATCTCTACGAGTACGTAGCACCGTTTCCCCTCGCACATCGACATCCTGTTGATATACTCATTCACATACGGTGGCACCTTTCCCGCCCAGACCGGAGAGGCCAGTACCAGTACATCGATATCCGTGAGGTCCTCTTTCACCGGTTTAATCGGGGAACTCCAGCCAAGAAGGGCTTTCATTGCTTTACTGAACATCCCTGATTCAACGGCAGGTTCAATCCGTACCGGCTCTACATGGAGCAAATCCGCAAGCCGCTCCGCAACCTTTGCAGTGTGGCCTTTCCATGAATAGTATACGCATAATATTCTCATGATTATCACTCAGGTGTTCTCTTCCGGATCGGAGATAAATGAAACGAGAAGAAGTGCAGGGGCAGTTCCTTGAAGGGTATGGTAATAAGGAAATGTCCCGGGTATTCAATTGTCAGCCATATGCTACTCAAAAAATCCGGCATATACCGGGAAGGATTATCACACCCCTGTGAAATACCTCCGGAAAATCGTGCGCTCCAGTGGAAATAAAGGGGTATAAAAAGATTATTAAATCCTCTTTTCAGCGTTATTTCGAAAATTCAACTGGTGAACAGCGAAATAACCTTCCCAAATTTCTATCTCCGGGGCAGGATGAAATGCCCGGCATGCCGGTTTTGGGGAATTCTCCCTAACCACAATCCCTAAATGCAGGTGAACAAGTGACTCCAGTAACTCCTTATTTTGAAATCCGGCGGGTAATAATTGATATTCATTGCCTCCAATCTCCAGTGGCGGGACCCATTCTCATGCGCGTCATTGCTACTGGAACCCCGTATCCGTAGTCACGGGACCAGTCACCAGCCTGACAAGGTAACGGTCGGATGCTGGTGCAACCGGTATTCACCCATGCAAGAATTGATATTCACCGACAGGAATTGTCATATACGGGAACCACGGGAACCATTTTCACTGTAGAGGAAACGAATGACAGAGATTCCGGACGAGCAGGACGCACATGCGGGGCATGCGGAAACCCCGTACCAGTTAGAACAGATCGAGGCTGAAATGAAATCGAAGCACAGTAAGGATGTTACGGTGCTTATTTACCTTTTAAAGAGCCCGTACCAGCTTGATCGCGAAAAAGCATCCGATTATCTTGGGGAAATCGGCAACCCGGAAGCCGTCCCCGCGCTCATCGAGGCTCTGGGTGACCCGACGATCAGCTGGCTTGCCGCGGAGTCACTCGGGAAAATCGGGGACCCACGCGCAGTGGGGCCTCTTATTGCTGTGCTCGGTTCAGATGAGAAATGGCTCCGGAAGAATGCCGCTGAAGCATTGGGAAAATTGCGTGCCTCATCAGCGGTTGAACCGATCATCGGGCTCCTCACCGATAAGAAACATGATGTGCGTGAGATTTCGGCAAGGGCTCTCGGACAGATCGGGGACCCACGCGCCCTGCCAGCCCTTCAAAGCCTTACAAACGACCCTGATTTAAAAGCCAGGGACGCCGCACTTGTTTCAATTCAAATAATCAGACAGAAGAAACCCATTCCCTGATACACCGATTTTTTTCGCTATTTCAATCAGCAGAAAAGAGCCCGCGTGGTACCAGAAGGGGAAATCCCGATACCTTCCTCCCGAAAACGTGGAGTTTTCACGAAATATACCTCATTAATGAAAGGAAATATTAAACCAGGTACCACATAACAGTATGAGATCTTTTGTGCCATGGAAGACCCGGACTATCCAGGGAAATTATATTGAAAACAGCCATAAATTCCCCAATTATTTGCTTAATACCAGCTATTTTCATCTGGCGGGTAACAACTAATTATAGTACACTGGTGTCGTCATGAGTCCGTATTCCCACCACCCTATACATTTTTCAACCCCGGTCCTCCACGAGATCCGGGACAAGGGGTATATGCCGGTGGATATGCATATCCATACCCGTCACTCTGATGCCGCTATCAGCATCCCTTCGCTCCTTACCCGTGCAAAACACCTCGGAACAGGGGTTGCAATTACCGATCATAACGAGATTCAGGGAGTAATCGAGGCATGCCAGCAGTCCCATGGTGTCCTCGTCATCCCGGGAATTGAGCTCAGTTCACTCGAAGGGCCTCATATCCTCCTTTATTTTTACTCTGCTGACGAGCTGGTGGATTATTTTACCTCCCACATCAGGGGAACGCTCCGAAAAAGCCAGTACATGGCACTGCAGTTATCGACAGAGAAAATCCTCGAATCCGCGGAGGACTACCACTGTCTGAAGGTAGCTGCCCACCCGTTCGGGTATTTTGGCATCAACCGTGGTGTCCTGAAATGTATCGATAATAAGACCCTTCCCTCCGGGACAATCGATCACATTGATGGTATCGAGGTGATATGCGGGGGGATGAGCAGGGACATCAATGAAAAAGCTGCAAGGTATGCAGGAGAACACAATTTCCCGATAACAGGGGGCTCCGACGCTCATGTGCTCCCCTCGGTAGGCAGCGTTGTTACATGTGTCAGGGCAGATACCGTGGACGGGTTCCTTAACGGTATCCTCTCGAAGGAAAGCATCGTCATCGGTTCAACTGTAAGCCCCCTTCACAAAGGGATGACTGCCGGTGTCATCGCCTGGAACTACATCCCGTATACAGTTTCTTCATTGCAGGTCCATTATGAACAGAATGTTCCAAGGTTGAAGCAGTACCTGAGCGACCTGATAAAATAACCAGACGGGCACGGTTTATGATGACAATCCCGAAGTGGAATAAAAGGTATTTTTTTCCTGATTCTGGCTCTTTAGATATCCTGTGCGGATAAAAAAAAGTAATAGAACTGCATATACAGGACGACGTTTCACCCCCTCTTCTCTTCGTATTTCCCTCTTATTGTTATAACACCGAAGGGTTTTTAACAAAGCAGTTTTTATCACAATCCGGCCTGTCGTGTAATGTATTACCAGGATCACAGGATAGAGAACAGGTCTTCCGGACTTTTGACCCTGTTAACCCTGTTTATCCCGCCCGGGGCAATTTGCCAGTTTTTTTGTCCATAACAGGTCATCAATGCAGGCCTGGTATTACAAAACACCGGCAACTTCGTGGACGGCACAGAATATAACCTGCGATTCCGGGTCATATTCTGCAACTGCACGGACTGTTATGACGGTCCCATCGGCCTTCCTCCGGATTTTATAGTCGATGAGAAATGGCTGACCATCTGATATCAATGCCTGTTTTGCCAGGTCAAGTTGTTCACGGTATTCGGGAAGGGGGAGGTTTTCGAATTCTGACAGTGAACACTCATTCACCGGAAGACCAAACAGGGCCATTGCACCTTCAGACAGGGTAACGGTATGGTCCACGGTTTTTTGTTCCCAGTACCCCGACCGGACCAGGCGCTCGGCACGATGGTAACGGGCAAGGTCAGTCTGCAATGCTTGTTCAGCTTCTTTCCACACGGTAATATCCCTTGTCGTTATCATCGCCCCCTGGATTTCCGGGACATCGAGGAGGCTGGTGATAACCGATTCCACCTGCATATAAGAGTCATCAGATTTCCTGATGCGGTACCGCACGGGAGTCCGGGGATGGTCCTTTTCAAATGCCCTGGAAAATTCATTGCTTACGGCGGTACCATCATCCGGATGGACAAGGTCCATCTGTTTTTTTCCGGTCATGCTCATCGCCTTGTACCCGAGCATCGGCTGGATTGGGGGGGACGCATAGATAATCACGCCATCCCTGTTGAGGAGGGTTATAATCTCGTCAGAATGCCGGATAATCGTCTGGAACCAGGTCTCGTTCTGCTGGAGCATCCCTTCAACGCTGGTCCTCCTGACAAGCTGGCGGATCTTGTGGGCAAGCTCGGCGAACTGGGCCTTCGGTTGCCCTCCCTTCTGGAGATAGAAATCGGCACCGCTATTAATCGCCTCGATCACCACTTCCTCTCTACCCCTGCCGGTGAAAAGGATAAACGGGATGTCACCTTTTACAGCACGGACCTGTTTTAAAAATTCTATTCCGTCCATGTGCGGCATCTGGAAATCTGAAACGATAACGTCATAATTCATAAGGTCAAGCTGGTCCAGCCCCTGCGTGGCTGAATTAATTGTCTCTACCCTGATATCCTTCTCCATTTCCAGGAATAATTTTCCGATTTCGAGAAGACCTGGCTCGTCATCCACGTAGAGAACCTGAATCATGTTGTAACGTTTATTGTTGCATAATCCACTGCAATAGATATTTCGATGTTGATACGTGTCTAACCTGTTGGACAGGAAAAACCGGAATTCGGGACAGCCTCACAGATTTCAGGGTTGTTCCAGCAGTTCAGGCCATTTCGCATGAATACAGAACCAAGGATAACCGCCAGACTCAGGAGAAAGAAACAGTACACCAGTGGATGAACAACTATCGGCCATTCCCGGTAAATTCTGAAAAAAAAATCAGCCTTGTTGAAACATACTTGAACAGGATTGACCGGAAACCAGGATGAAGCCGGTACCAGCCACAACATCACATTAATATTCTTTTTTCCAAAAAAAAGAGATAATCCGGGTTATTTTGAGTGGCAGCGGTTTTTGACTGCGAAATATTTCACATTCATACGTTGCTATAAGTATTCACCCGGTTATCATGTTCTTTATGAACCGAGGTACCTACGTGACTCTTGCTCTGCTGGTCGTGGCTATCGCCATACTATCGGCAGGTTGCACAACGTTAACGGATGGGAGCGGGCAGAAGTCCACTGCTTCTGCCCCAAATGACGTGACAGGTGGGACAAATTTCGAATCTGGTATCGGGCAGGGGAGTTATCGCCCTGTACCTACCCAGGCACCTGTTGCCTCCACAAGCACGGACACCGCAGGCCAGGGTGGAGCGATTGACCAGAAACTCATCTATACTGGACAGTTAAGTCTTGAAGTCCCCGATGTACCTGCTTCTGTTGACAGTTTAAAAGCCATTGCAGCAGGAAGAGGAGGTTATGTAGCATCCTCAACCTTCAGCACTCTCTACAACGACCACCGGACCGCAACGGTCGTGCTCCGGGTCCCTGCAAAGGAATTCGAAAGCGTGTTCGCCAGTGCTAAAGAAATCGGAAATGTCAGGTCGGCCACAACGAACGGTGAAGATGTAACGGCCGAATATACCGACCTCCTGGCACAGAAGGCCTCCTACCAGAACCAGATCGCACAATATAACGAAATAATGAAAAAGAGTGAAAAGGTAGAAGATATCATAAAGGTCCAGGAGCAGATTGACCGTGTCCGGACCAGTCTCGACCGGCTCGAAGGCAGGATGCGGTACCTGAATAACCGGATAGACCTCTCGACGATAACGGTGAACCTGGCAGAGAAAGAGCCCGTCGGTGGGCAGCCAGGACACAGTTTTATCCGTACCATCAATGAAGGTATTTCCGGCCTTGTAGGGATGATCGATTTCCTGATCGTTGTTTTGTTCACCCTGCTGCCGCTGATAATTATCGGGGCTGCCGGATACGGAGTAGTACCGCTGGCGCCAGTCAAAATAAACTTACCTACTACAACTATAATAAATAATATTCTTTCCTAATATTTTATATTTTTCTTTCACCCTGCTGCCGCTGATAATTATCGGGGCTGCCGGATACGGAGTGTACCGCTGGCGCCAGACAAAGAAGACCGCAACGGGAGCGGCTCCTCCGAAACCGGAAACACCGGAAAAGAAATAGAATTTTACCCTGCCTATAGTTATCGGGCTGCCGGATACGGAGTGTACCGCTGGCGCCAGACAAAGAAGACCGCAACGGGAGCGGCTCCTCCGAAACCGGAAACACCGGAAAAGAAATAGAATTAACGGGATATCTTAAATTTTTTCAAGTTATGAACGTACCTCACTGATCCCTGGTATTCCAGGCTATTGGCCGCGATATAGGAATTCCGGTTCATTCCATCCATTTTGTCACAAGGTCTGCAGGGGGACGGATGGACGGGGGCAACTGCTCCTGGTAATACCCGACTGCACACCCGTTCAGTTCGAAGACATCAGGTGGGATACCCAGGAGCCGGCAGAACTCGGGATCTGGTCCCATCTGCCCGGTCACTGACACCAGCTGGAACCCGAGGTTTAAGGAGGTCGCCTTGAGCCACATGTTTTCCAGGCAGTGGGCGAGCGACTGCTGCTCAACGGGGGGGTACCCTTTGCGTTCAGCGACCACAATGTAATACGGGGCGGTCTCTACACCTGGTACAACCCCTGCCTTCCGGATCATCTCAAGACGACGGTGAAATGGTTCAATCTTCGGCCTTATTGACGGGTTCTGTTTCATCTCCATTTCAAGCTCTTCTGCCACTTTGTGGACTTTCTGCATCAGGAGGCCCCCGGCGATCACAAGGTCGCGGCTTTCACGGGGAAAGACAAAGAACTGCCTGAAATACTCATGACCCTTTCCACCAACCGCTGCGGCTGCAAAGGGCGCAGCAAGGCCAGCCTGGATGATCCCGCCGATATGAACTGCCGGGGGGATATCCGGCCGGAACATCCGGTACGTCCGTCGGGCGTTTATGATCTCATCGAGTACCCTTCCGGAAGAATCGTCGAACACGCACATAATCCTTATTCTGGAATTCATGGGTGATGAACGTGTGTATTCGGTTGCCGGAATTAATGGGACAGGGAATCATGGGGCCCCGAAATTCATCAGGAAATTAACAGTTAATCAGGTATTGGGACGCCATGAGGCCGGATTTTATTACCCGGTAAATTGTTGTGTACGATAGGATTATACGGTATATTATCCGATATTCAGGTATGAAAATTTCAATCCTGGTAATAAGCCTGGTACTCGCTGTTGCGTTCGTATTAACAGCAGGGTGTACCCAGAATGCAACGCCACCGGTGGTAACCGCTACACCAACCGCTGCCCCGATCGCAACAACGGCCGCCCCCCAGACAGCGGCACCCGTAGCAACGGTTCAGCAGATCGGGATGGGGACCCCGGGACCAACACAAATGCTCCCGGTTGACTACATGCTCGACTTCATGGTGCAGGGTAACGGGGATACATCTAACCCCTACATGGCAGTGACGCTCCGGGGTGGAAACGGTATGAACCTCGATTCACGTGTTGATGTGACCTTCACAAAGCCGGATGGCACATCGCAGCAGAACTATATGCTACCGCCGTTTTATGTCGGGCAGCAGGTAACATTCCCGTCCAGCACCTACCAGAACAGGGTGGAGATCTGGGTGACCGCTCCGACGGTTGGGAAGGTCAAAACATATGACGATATTGTAGGGTTCAAATCGATAAACCCGTAAGAAAAGGATTTCAGGAAAAATTACCATTCCTTTTTTTCGCACCACTGATTAATGAGACGGGTTTATCCATGGTCAATGGTACGATAGGATTATACACTATTTTGGCTGATGTTCATCCATGAAATCTTCGATCCTCGTAATAAGCCTGGTACTCGCTGTTGCGTTCGTATTAACCGCAGGATGTACCCAGAATGCGACACCTCCGGCAGTAACACAGACCCCGGTTGCAAGTCCGGTCACAACGCCGGTCACCCCCCCAGCAACAGCACCGGCAGCAACCACTCCAATGGCAGGAATGGGTACTCCGGGGCCAACACAGACGCTTCCGCCGAATTACATGCTCGATTTCATGGTACAGGGTAACGGGGATACTGTCAACCCCTACATGGTAGTGACGCTCCGGGGTGGAAACGGCATGAACTTCGATTCCCGCGTGGATGTGACCTTCACGAAGCCGGATGGGACATCGCAGCAGGACTTTATGCTGCCTCCGTTCTATGTCGGGCAATACGTGTCATTCCCGTCCAGTACCTACCAGAACAGGGTGGAGATCTGGGTGACCGCTCCGACGGTTGGGAAGGTCAAGACATATGATGAAATAGTCCCGTTCAGGGCGATAAACCCATGATAGCGGGATGAATTGAAGTATTTACCATTTTTTTTTACAACTGAACTGGACACACATTTTTCCCGATGGGGATTCCTGTCCCCGGGGTAGGTACATATAGTCACATTCAATATACCAGATGTATAATTCCGTTAACAGAGGGAGAGATTGAAGAAGAATACATTTTACCTCATCATCGGGTGTATCGCCATTGCGCTGGTCGGACTGTTCTGGTATTCTGATGTGATCCATACACCCCTCCTGATCGAGGTAGCTTTCATCGTGGCAGTTGCTGCAATCTACCTGATCCGTCGCCAGGTGACCGACCTCGCAGAGGACGAACGGGATGTAAAGATTACTGAGCAGGCAGTGCTGCGGACGATGCAGGTCTTCTGGGTCGTCTTTTGTGCATTTTCTATCGGGGCAGTAATGCAGTTACTCAGGCCCCCCGCATTTCCGAGGGGTTTTCGCCTTGAACCTCCGCCAATATATCCGGAACTGCTTTCACCACGGTTGATCGGGTTTGTCCAGCTCGGCCTTCTCTGCCTGATGATCTTCCTGTACGTCGGGTTCAGGATCTATTATGCCGGTATTTACGGGGACTGGGAGACCGATGAGGAATAAAATCAAGGTGTTCCGGGCAATGCACGATCTCACCCAGGAGAACCTTGCACAGGTAATCGGCGTCAACAGGCAGACGATCCTGGCCATTGAGAAAGGAAAGTACGTACCTTCTCTTGACCTCGCCTTCCGGATTGCCCGGCACTTCGGGGTTTCTATCGAGGAGGTATTCATATACGAGGACGAAGAAATCCCCGGTAAGGTCATATAAACAGACTTTTTTCCCGTTTCATCAGGTAATCAGGCCATAGTCCCTGGCTGATGGTACGCCCATACCACCCGTTACGTATCAGGCGGGTAATTGTTATCCAATGGTTGAACTTATCGATTATATCTTACATATAGTATGTTATACACATGTAATAGCAATGTATTTATTACATAATGTATATTATTCTATACTAGGTGGGTGCAGGGTACTGCACCAGCACCGAAACAATACAGGAGAGAGAGCATGAAAACACCAGGATTATTTATCGGGGCTCTTGGAATCTGCGTGGTTGTTGCGCTGGTCGTAGGAATGGCCGGTGCAGCAGTTGTAACCCCGCATATCTTTGGAAAGGCCGTCAGAAATGAATCTGCCCCGGGACAGGGCCATGGAACGCCAGCAGGATTAATCGATAAACTTGAACAACAGGGAGTTGATGTTTCTGCTGCTAAAGACCGCTATCGCTAACGGGGACACAGCAGCACTGAAAACATGGCTCGAGGCATACAGGGACGCCAATCCACGCAACCAGACAGGCAACCAGGAACGGCCGGACCCGGAAAAAATCATTGACAGACTTGAACATCAGGGAGTTGATGTTTCTGCTGCTAAAGACCGCTATCGCTAACGGGGACACAGCAGCACTGAAAACATGGCTCGAGGCATACAGGGACGCCAATCCACGCAACCAGACAGGCAACCAGGAACGGCCGGACCCGGAAAAAATCATTGACAGACTTGAACATCAGGGAGTTGATGTTTCTGCTGCTAAGACCGCTATCGCTAACGGGGACACAGCAGCACTGAAAACATGGCTCGAGG
The DNA here is from genome assembly GCA_963758915.1 of uncultured Methanomicrobiales archaeon. GTDB lineage: Archaea > Halobacteriota > Methanomicrobia > Methanomicrobiales > Methanospirillaceae > CAIKOD01. The sequence goes on along the minus strand of CAVWXH010000002.1, from coordinate 150,584 downwards.
CATACAGGGACGCCAATCCACGCAGCCAGACAGGCAACCAGGAACGGCCGGACCCGGAAAAAATCATTGACAGACTTGAACATCAGGGAGTTGATGTTTCTGCTGCTAAGACCGCTATCGCTAACGGGGACATTGCAGCACTGAAAACATGGCTCGAAGAGTTCAGGGCGTCGCATACAGGCCAGATGCGTGGCACCAGGGCAGGAGGCCTGCCAGGATAAGTAACACCCCTTTCAGAAAGAACAACCCCGCTATCATTTTTTTCCATACCGGAATAACAGACAGGAGATGTAAATCAAATGGTACAGGAGTCATTCAATACAGGAGAAAGGTCCACCATCAGCAGGAAAAAGGGGACGGCCCTGTCGTATCAGCAGATGAGGGGCAGGGAAGAACCGGATGAAACTCCGATGGACGTTGGCCCGGTACTTACCAACATCTGCATATCATTGCTGATAATGGGGCTCCTCGCGGCTTTTTTCCGGTTTCTGAACCCCCTGTAGTCCGGGGTCACGAGAGTCCGGGCACCCCCCTTACACGGATAATCTTTTTTCCGGTCCCTGATCATGAGATTGCCGGGAAAGAAAGATGACCCTCCCCAGGATAAGGTCCTGCCTCTAACCATGCAGTCAGAATACTGTCATTTTAGATATATCTATAGTCAGACAGGACAGGATATTATGCAATGACACCTGGTAAAAAGCGTGGAATATCCATTGTCGCACTACTCGTTGTCCTTTTTATGCTGGTATATTCATCGGCCTGTATCCAGCCGACGAATGTAAATTCCGGGTCAGGCCCGTCCTATGAACCCCCGGCCACTCCGGCACCTGCGGGCCAGGGATCGCCTGCCACGGACTCCGCCCCGGCATTACCGGGAGCCACGCAAATTGCAGGAACCGCAGGAGATCCCGATAACCAGACAATATCAGATACCTCCGGTGGTGCACAATACTCTGCAGGGTCATCGGTCCAGAAACATCCGGCTGACTCAAGTTACGATAAAGACCGTGGCTGGGTTATTGTGAAAGTCAATGATGACGGTACCTACACGGTCGGGCAGATTTATCTCGACCCGAAGGTGAGTGTCTGGTTCAGGGTAAAGGAGGAATTACTGGTTACCCGGGCCATTCACGCGGTAGAGCGCGATTACCCTGTCCTTAAGGGTACGGTTGACTGGAATAATTTCCCGACAAAACACGGTGTTGTCGACCAGTATGGCACGACCAGGCTCGAGTGGTAACATCATCCGGTTGCCACCGGTCAACCGCCAGTGCCTGATGCCCCGGGGAGTTCCCGGCCAGGACGGGAGCACCGGTAAACGATAAAACCCGGGTATACCACCGGGGAAATAAGCCGGCATGTCATTTCATTATCATGGATTATCACGATTATAAATTATTCAGAACATATCCAACCCCTTTATTTCCAAAAAATGCGGGATACCCGGTTGTCCGTATAAGGGCATCCCTGTCATCAACGAATGACTTTAATACATTACAATAATATCAACTATTGTGCCAGGACATGAAGAACACCCGTGCTGCCGAACTGAAAAACGAAGGAAATCAGTATTTCAAACAGGGCGATTATGATAAAGCCCTCCAGTATTATGGCAAAGCAGTTGAACTGGTTCCCGATTACCGCGACGCCTGGAACAATATTTATCTCACCCTCGTCAGGCAGGAAAGGACAGACGAAGCTGCAAAATGCAAGGAAATCCTTGATAAACTTTCACTTGACCCAAAAATCCAGCCGAAGCAGGTAGGTCTGAAGAACTTTTCCCTTGTGCAGAAGGCCTTTATTGTCGTGATAACAATCATGCTCGTCCTCGCGGTGGTTGTCGCAACCGAGGCCCTCATGGGTGCAGGGGTTACGCAACCAGTACCGGGCCCTGTCGAAAATACCATCAGATCAATGGCTGCCATAAGTCCGGTAGGTCTCAGTAGTACCGGTAACAATACGTCAGGTATCAGCATCCCCAGTTCTGTTGACATGGTCTCTGATTCCCTCGATACCATTCAGAATTCACTGGTGGCAATCAGTCCGATAGGCCTGGATATGGGGGTCGAAAACTCATCAGGCACCGTTAACCCTTACCTTCCTGATAAAACACCGGGTTGATCCGGGAAACCATACTCCAATGGCCGTTCCCAATGAAAAATTACCGGAGTCCTCATGATTACAACGGCTTTTTTGAAACACATATGAACGGGAAGTTCACAACCGGACGATTGAAAATGCCGGAATAGTTCTGACCAGTTCACTTTCACACCATGCACGACACGCCTTCACATACTCATCATTCCTATACACGACAGCGTGCGGGGAACTGTGTTATTTCTCAATTGACCGCACGCGAGGATAAAAAATGAACGATGTAAGACCGCACAACAGACCTGATGGTATCGTTGTCGTCGTGCAGCACCTACATGCACCCGGCATTCAAAAAGAAGGTCTTGAAAAGAACCGATTGGTAAAGAATAGCCCCACACGGGCTCACGTACCCTGCAACAGAAACCGATCCACACCACGAGGGGGGCCGGGGATCACTCTGTTTCCTGGCAGTTTAATAGAGCCTTTCATACCCAGAAGGGGGAGTTGTCGCAAATGAGGTTCGCATCAGGCTCACTTGGACCTGGTACCACCGGAATTGCCCCGGTACAACAGAGCCCCACCACGAGGAGCAGGAAAACCTCCTATGCAGTGCGGGACCTGTTGCGCGAGATGGGCCACACGGTCATTCATAATACAAGTGTCCTGCCTCCCGCAGACCTTGTTGCATGGAAACCCGGTGGCGATCCCCTCATTGTCCAGGTACGGAGGTCAAGGAGACCGTTGGAGAATGCACAGGCAGTTGCCCGGCGTTTCAGGACAGACCTGGCACAACTTGGTGGAATGCCCAAACCCCGGAACGCACATGTCCAGGTCTGGCTGTTCCACACCGTGCAGGGCTGGAAGACCTACGATGTCTATCCCGGCGGGATCATGGAAGACCCCACACCCTGGCGGTAACGGATTAAGGTCGCCTGCCAGGACAGGTCCACCCGGAAGTGGGTTATACCGGCAGGAGGTGGGGGAGAACAGAGGATCGTTCTCCCCTGTTCTTTTTTCTTATCTCGTTGAAGAGGCGTGTCATTTCAGGGTTGCACGGGCCCGGTTGTTTTCAAATCCCTATCCATGAGAATAAAAAACCCTGCTTTTTTATTCCGGGGTTAATAATGGTTCATATCATCCAACAGAAACGGCGCCAGGACCCGTGTGCTGATCCGGTATGTCAGGAACGCCCAGGACCACCCGGAATAAAGGGATTGTAAGGTGACCTGTAGTTCGGCCGTCAACATACCCATACGTGATCGAGCGATTTATCGGGTCAGGCGCTCTATCACCGCTATACAGTGCTATAGACATGGTACCTGTCCAGGCCGGAGTGATTGCTATTGTTTTTCCGGGAACGGGCAGGGCCGGGACGGTACGTAAGGGATGAAAACCGACAATAAGCGTTCACAAAAAAAAGAACCACCCCCGTCTGACAATTCCCGCACGGCACAAAGCGGGGATGGGCAGCAGTGTAAAAAGGGTAGTACCGGGAACACATCAGCTGTTGATAGCGAGGCTAAATACAGGACATTGTTTGAAAATATGCCCCATGGAGTCTTTTACCAGCACCGCGACGGATCCCTGTCAGATGTAAACCCGGCAGCGCTGAAGATGTTCGGACTTACCCATGAGCAGTTCATTGGTAAGGACTCGTATGACCCTCAATGGGAGGTAATTTCAGAAACCGGCGAAGTCCTGCCCCCGGGACAACACCCCTCAATGATTGCATTACAGACAGGAAAACCAGTGAGGGGCCGTGTTGTCGGGGTTTTCAACCCTGAACGGGACACGGTTACGTGGGTCAGGACCAACGCAACCCCACAGTTCAGGCCCGGGGAGGTGGCGCCATACCAGGTTTTCGTTACGATGGAGGACATCACTGATCTGAAACGTGCAGAGGTGGCAAGTCAACAGACCACCGAACACTTGTCACTGGCAACGCAAGCGGGCGGTGTAGGCATATGGGAACTTGACCTCGTCAATAACGTCCTGATATGGGATGACCGGATGTTTCAGCTCTATGGCATAACACCGGATACATTCAGTGGCACGTACGAGGCCTGGCGTGCCGGACTGCACCCGGACGACCTTGCGCAAAGTGAGGCAGAGCTCCAGATGGCGTTACGTGGAGAAAAGGAATTTGACACCGAATTCCGCGTTGTCTGGCCGGACGGGTCAGTTCATTACCTCCACGCCAAAGCCCGCGTACATCACGATACTATGGGCAGACCAAAAAGCCTGGTCGGTACGAATTATGATATCACCAGACACCAGCTGGCAGAAGACAAACTCAAAGAAAGCGAGGAGCGCCTGCGGCAGATCACCGAGAATAGTCCGGGAGTGTTTTATGTCCATGACCGGGCGTTGAACCGGTTTATCTACGTCAGCCCTGCATACGAAAAGGTCTGGGGGAGGACCTGCCAGGAACTGTATGATAACCCGTATTCATTTATTGATGCAATACACCCGGAGACCTTCCTTTCATGCAGGAGGCCATCCGCCTTGAGCTTGAGGAGGAAAAATACATCGATAGTAAATACCGAATAATTCAGCCGGGAGGCAATGTTCGCTGGGTCCACTCACGGAATTTCCCTGTGGTGAATAAACAGGGAACAGTTATACCGGGTTATCGGTATCGCAGAAGATATCACCGGGCTAAAGGAGCGGAAGATGCATTGCGGGAGACCGAAGGGAAACTACGGTGCCATGCTGAACGCAATCGTCGGGGACCATAGAGTATGATGGATAAGGATCTGAATATTATATGGGCTAATGAAACTGCCGAACGATATTTCGGCAGGGAAATCACGGCAGAAAATGTTACGAAGTATATCATCAGCGGCAGATGTATGCCCATGCGAACCATATCCATGCATCGCACCTGAACGGCATTTTTGGATGGAGAATCCACCGGCACGAGACCACCGTGATCGATATTAACGGTACAGACTCGGTTTTTCGAATGTTCGGCAAATGTAGCCTTGAAAGACAAAAGCGGGAAACCCGTTACCGTTTTAGAGGTCTCCCGTCGATATCACCGAACGCAAACTGGCAGAAGAAGCACTCATAGAGAGTGAATTAATGTTCCGTACCATGGTTGAGGCATCACCGGATATTATATGGGAAATTGACACGAAGGGAAACTTCACCTATATCAGTCCCCAGTGCAAGGTGCAGCTCGGATATGAACCCGGGGATCTCATCGGGCAATCGTTTTTTTCCCTTATCAGGCCGGAGTCCGTTTCACTGTCAGGACCGCTTTCCTTGAACATATCCAGGAGAAAAGTTCTTTTTCCACGCTCGAAGTCCCTGCACATGACAAGGAGGGCAACCAGATCTTCATTGAGATCCGTTCCGCCCCTATAATCGGATCTGAAGGACAACTCACTGGTTTCCGTGGAATAGCCCACGATATCACGGATCATAGAAAGATGCAGGCCACGCTTCAGGAGAGCAGGCATTTTGTCCAGCATATCCTCGACACTACGCCTGACCTCATCTATATTTACGATATCCGGGAGCATCGCAACATCTATACCAACCGCGAAGTGGCAAATTTCCTTGGTTATTCTTCCGATGAAATCCTATCCATGGGGTCAAGGTTATTCGAAATTATCCTGCACCCGGACGATGCCGGGCGTGTCGCTCACCATCATGCCATGCTCGGGAGCGCTAACGAAGGTGAGGTACTTGAACTTGAATACCGGATGAAAAACGCTGATGGCCGGTGGCGCTGGTTAAAAAGCCGCGATACCACATTTGCCCGTGACAGGGACGGGAAAGTCCTGCAGATCCTTGGAATTACGAATGATATCACGGACCAGAAGAATGCAAATGAGGCAGTCAGGGAGGTGGGAGCGTATACCCGGAGCCTCATAGAGGCAAGCCCGGACCCGCTTACAACGATTACCGTGGATGGAAAAATCAGCGATGTCAATGCTGCCACGGAGCACGCCACGGGATATGCGAGGCATGAGTTGATCGGCAAGGACTTCTCGGATTATTTCACCGACCCAGAAAACGCAAGGGCAGGATACCGCTTTGCATTTGAGAAGGGATTTGTAAGGGATTACCCGCTTGAAATACTGCACAGGGACGGACATACCATGCCTGTCCTCTATAATGCAACCGTATACCGGGATTTATCAGGATCAGTTAAGGGGGTTTTTGCCGCAGCCCGTGATATTACCTACCTGAAAGCAGCACAGGAAGCGCTGCGAAAAAGCGAACAAAAATTTCATGACTTAAGCGATCTGATGCCCCAGACTATCTTTGAAACAGACCTGAAAGGACGGTTTACCTATGTCAACAGGTTTGCACTCAACTTATTCGGCTATGACCAACGCGATCTTGAGCAAGGACTGGATATCTACATGATGGTAGTCCCGGAAGATGTTGCCCGGGCAAAACAAAACCTGGAAGGCATAGTACAGGGGAAAAAAAGTGGCAACGAGTACCGGTTCCGGTTAAAGAACGGTGGCATATTTACCGGAATTTCGTATCTCTCGTTAATCGAAAAGGACGGTCACCCTGAAGGGCTCCGTGGCATAATTGTTGATATTACAGAACGCAAGCATACCGAGGACATCCTTCGTCTCTCCCATACCCTGCTCGACTGTGCCAACCGGACAGTGGAGTTACCAGCACTTTTGCAGGAGTATGTCCACACAATACAGGACTATACAGGTTGCGAGGCAGTCGGGATACTGCTCATCGATGAACAGGGCAATATTCCACACCTGGCATTTAGTGGTTTCTCTTCGGGGTTTTATTCGACCGAGAACCCGTTTTCAGGCAGGTCTGACGAATGCATGTGCATCAAGGTAATCCATGGAACCACGGATCCCACTCAGCCGTTTTTCTCACAGGGTGGATCATTCTACATGAACGGCACGACGAAAAATCTTTCCACGATTTCAGAAGAGGCAAATGGCTGTACATGGAATGTCTGCAACAATACAGGGTACGAGTCCGTTGCCCTTGTCCCCATACGGCAGGGGGACCTGATTATCGGCCTCATTCACCTTGCTGACCGCCGTGAAAACCAGGTCCCGTTCGCAACCGTGCAGGTGATTGAAGAGATTGCAGGCCAGATTGGTTCTGCCATACAGCGTGTCGCTGCAGAAATACAAGTCAGGGAGTCTCTCGCCGATAAAGAAGTGCTGCTCCGTGAGATCCATCACCGTGTAAAAAACAACCTTGCAAGGGTCATATCACTCATCGGCCTTCAGAAGGCAGAGTCTGTCAGGCCCGGAGGATATCGCCCGGTTCAGCGATCTGGAGTCCCGCATCAGGAGCATGTCGCTCGTGCATGAATCGCTGTACCATTCTCATTCACTCTCACGTATCAACGCTCAGGAATACGTAAAGGACCTCGTCCAGCACCTCATCCAGTCTTACGGGCCAAGGGGAGACATCAGCTGGAACATAAGGATGGGAGATACCCACCTCCCGATTGATACCGCAATCCATTGTGGCCTGATTATTACCGAGATTGTGACGAACTCGCTCAAGTATGCGTTTCCGGAAGGCTGGTCCTGCCAGGATGAGCGGGGAGAGGGATGCAACATTACGCTGTCCATGAAAGAAAAGGGTGGATTTATCATCCTGAACGCTTCAGACAACGGTAGAGGAATACCCCCTGGTACTATAGTATCAGGCCCCCGCTCGCTGGGACTTACACTTATCCGTATCCTTGCAAAGAACCAGCTCCATGGGGACCTGGAGATGGACACGACAAGGGGGACATCGTTCGTAATACGGTTTGTCCCGGAACCGGATAGAGAGGGGGATTTGTTTGCCGGCTGAAAAAATTCTTATTGTCGAAGATGATGCACTCATCTCCGCAAACCTTGAACTGGTACTGAGTGGTCTCGGTTATATTGTACTCCCAACGGTTTCGAGCGGGGAAGAAGCAGTAGATAAAGCCATTTCCCTGAAACCGGATGTCATCCTGATGGATATTCAGCTTGCAGGAAAAATGAACGGGATCCAGGCAGCAGAGAAGATACATGCAACATCAGACATCCCGGTGATCTATACTACCGCATTCGCAGATGATGAACGGCTCAGCCATGCAAAACTCACCGAACCATACGGCTACCTTGTAAAACCGGTACAAATCCGCGAACTGAACGCGACAATCCGGATGGCACTCTACAAATATTCGCTCGAAAGCTTACTAAAAGAGAGTGAGGCCCGTTACCGGGCGTTATTTGAACAGGCAACCGAGGCAATTGTCCTTTTCGATGCCCGGACAAAAAAAATTCTTGAAGTTAACCCGGCATTCCTTCACCTGTTCGGTTACAGGAGCGACGAAGTTAGCGGTCTTTCATTTGTGGATATCGTAGCTGACGGACCACATTGTGCTGATACCTGCTGCGAGAAAATTCTTGCCACCGGCAGTTGTGTACTCGGGGAGCAGCGGTACTGGACAAAGTTGCATGACATCCTGTATGTTGAGGTGAGCAGCAGCGTGATCCCGATCGACGGTAAAGATGCCATCTTCAGCATTATTGTGCATGACATTACCGAACGTAAGAAGGTCGAAAATGCCCTGATTATCGCCAACAAGAAGTTAAACCTGCTCGGATGCATTACCAGGCATGATATCCTGAACAACCTTACCGTACTACTCGGGTACCTCACCCTTGTCCGCAGGAAAATCACCGATCCCATGCTCGATGACTATCTCCAGCGGGCGTCAGGGGCGGCAGGCCTGATACAGAATCATATCGAGTTCACCAGGACATACCAGAACCTCGGCGAAAAGGCCCCGGTATGGCAGAATGTCACCAGGATCGTTTCAGGGCTCCCGGGGACTGAGGTCCGGGTAAGGGCAGACCTCAGCGGGCTGGAGATATATGCAGACCCCCTGCTCGAAAAAGTGTTTTATAACCTGTATGACAATTCCCTGCGCCATGGAAAGGATGTAACGGAAATTCATGTCCATTACGCCCTGATACCGGACGGACTATTCCTGATCTGGGAGGATGATGGTACCGGAGTACCTGAGGACGCAAAGGAAGAAATTTTTGAGCGTGGCGTAGGAAAAAATACGGGGATGGGTCTCTTTCTCGCCCGGGATATTCTGGGGCTCACCGATATTACGATCGCGGAAACCGGTGAGGAAGGAATGGGTGCGAGGTTTGAGATGCGGGTGCCAAAAGAGGCATACCGGTTTATGAAGGGGACGTGAACCCGGGAATAACGATTTTTTTGCTGTTTGAACACGGACAGGGTATCAGGACTTGTAAAAAAAACATTATACCGGGTCCCTCCGGAGTGGACAGGTCATGCAGTGGCCCCCACCGCGTCCCCTCCCAAGTTCTGACCCGGCGATTGTAATGACCTCCACACCCTCTTTACGGAGTTTTGTATTGGTGTGGACATTCCGGTCATAACTGACAACCACCCCGGGTTCCAGGGCGACAACATTATTGCCATCATCCCATTGCTCACGCTCCTGCTGGAACCAGTCACCCCCGGTGGTAACGGCACGGAGCCGGGCCAGTCCCAGCGCCCCGGCGACGACATCAAGGAAGGGTTTTTCATCTGGGACGAATTGAAGCAATCCGGCTTCTTCACCCGGGTAGAGGCTGAAACACCGGATTTCCCGCACTACTTTCTCGTAGACATTTGCAAGGTCCGAATCACACAGCGTGAAGACCGTATCGAGGTGCATGGCTGAGCGGCTCTTTGGCATTGCACAGGCGATCACACGTTCCGCTGCTTTTTTTTCGAACAACGCGAGTGCAATCTGCATAATTGCCCGGGATGTTGTCCGTTCGCCCATACCAATGAGTACAACCCCGTTACCGACTGGCATCACATCGCCACCCTCCACGGTTGCCGGGCCGTAACTGAGGTCCGGGTTTCCAAACCATGTCGTAAACCCCTCGTCCCGGAAATCCGGGTGGAATTTATAAATCGCCGTGGTAAGCAGGGTTTCCTGGCACCGGGCCGGCCAGAACATGGGGTTAAGAGTGACACCCCCGTAAATCCAGGAGGTCGTGTCGCGGGTATAGAGCGTGTTTGGCAGTGGTGGAATCCACAGGCCATGGGGGTCATAGTCAGAAAAGTCAGCAAATGGCGGGAAGGGGATCTCCCCCGCTGCAATACCACCGATTAAGAGCCCGGCCAGCTCGCTGGCAGGCATCTCATCAAGCCATGTGCGTACTGCACCGAGTCCCATCGGCCCGATGGTATTCGCCGTGATTTTCCGGTCAAGTATCCACCGGCGTCCCTCCTTCTGTTCAAGGGTCTGTGCCAGAAGGTCGTGCATTTCCAGCACCCGAACGCCACGTTCCAGCATTACCTGGACAAAGTTATAATGCTCAACCCTGGCTTTCGAGACCCATATTACATCATCAAACAGCAAATCGTGGCAGTTTTCAGGGGTTAATCTCATATGGGCAAGGCCGGGCCGGCAGACCATCACCGTGCGTAACTTCCCAACCTCTGAATATACGCCGTAGTGTGTCATCCCGGGTGCTCCTCCGGACAGGAAACAGGTACCATACCAGGCACCCCGGGCCCGACAATCGTCCCCGCTTCACCGGTGCATATCTTCCTTATATCAGTAATTGCCCCTATTGCTGCCGTTTTACCTGTCGCCTCAACGAAGGCACACGCGGCCTCGACTTTTGGCCCCATGGAACCTGCCGGGAACAGGTCCATGTGTTCCCTGAGTTCCTCCGGGGTTGTCCACCTGATTAACCTGGCATCCGGCTTGTTGTAATTGAGGTACACCCCGGGCGTGTCAGTTACCATGATGAACATGTCTGCGCAGAGGTCCGCGGCCAGCAGCCCGCTGGCAAGGTCCTTATCGATCACACCTTCCACCCCGGTAAAGCCCCGTTCCATACCGGGACCGGATAGTACCGGGATCCCACCTCCTCCGGCACAGATGACAACAGACCCGCGTTCCAGCAGCCAGGTAATAGGCCTGATCTCCCGGATCCTGACGGGTTTCGGTGATGGTACGACACGACGCCATTGTTCACCATCCTGTTTAAAAGTCCACCCTTCAGAGGCAATAATCCGCTTTGCTTCCTTTTCGTCGTACAGCGGGCCGATAAATTTCGCAGGGTCCAGAAAGGCGGGGTCGCGGGGGTCAACTTCCACCATGGTCAGTACGGTAGCAATGGGAAATTCATCGGGGAGCAGGTTCCCGAGTTCCTGCTCGATCATGTACCCGATCATGCCTTCCGTCTCCGCTCCCAGCAGGTCGAACGGGTATGACTCGAATGATTCGTGCGACGTCTCATGAAGGACCTGCTGGTAGGCAGCCTGCTGGAGTGAGAGCAGCCCGACCTGTGGGCCGTTCCCGTGAGTGAGGACCAGCTGGTGGGACATCGCGATGGGTACAATGGCCTCTGCCGCTTTCCTGATATTCTGCCGCTGTACCAGGGCAGTCATCGGCTGGCCACGCTGGAGCAGCGCATTCCCTCCAAGCGCCACAACGAACCGCCTCGCGTCACGGGCTGGAACGGGTGAAACCCGGTCCGTCATGGCCATTATCGCATGTGCCTGCATTGCCGTCACCTGCTCACTCTTTTTTCAGTTGTTCCCGGGCGGATTCAACCGCTTTCAACTGTTCTGCCGATAACACCGGGTACTTCAGGTCAAGTGACCGGATCCGGGTGGAGATGATATCGGCCACAAGGGTCCTTGCCACCCACTTGTAATCTGCGGGAATAATATACCAGGGAGCTGTATCCGTGCTTGTTTTTGCAAACATTGTTTCATAAGCCTTCTGGTAGGCATCCCAGTACGCCCGCTCCGCAAGGTCGGAAAGTGAGAATTTCCAGTATTTTTCCTCTGTTTCGAGGCGGTCCAGGATACGCTTTTTCTGTTCATCTTTTGAGATATGGAGGAAGAATTTAAGGATGACCGTGCCGTTTCGCCCGAGGTGGCGTTCGAATGCGTTTATATCCTCGTACCTGGCGTTCCAGAATTTTTCTCCCCGCTTTCCGGAAGGGAGCTGCTGGCCCTCCAGCAGTTCCGGGTGCACCTTCACGACGAGGACATCCTCGTAATATGAGCGGTTGAAGACCCCGATCTCCCCCCGGCGGGGAAGGTCACGGCTGTACCGCCAGAGAAAATTGTGGTCTGTCTCGTCCGGGGTAGGGACCTTGAAACTGCAGACCCTGCAGCCCTGGGGGTTCACCCCCGACATGACATGCCGGATCGTCCCGTCCTTGCCAGCCGTATCCATCCCCTGCAGGACAATCAGTACCGAATGGATGTTATCAGCCCAGAGCAGCTCCTGCGACGAGGCAAGTGTTCGCCGGTTCGCCTCGAGTATCTCTGTTGCCCGTTCTTTTACCGTATCTTTATCGTAACCTTTCAATTCCTCGTTCTGAGCCCAGCCGGTCTCAAAATTTTTTAGTTTTATCCCCTTTCCCGGCACTACCCGGAGTTTCCTGATAACTTTTTCCCTGATCATGCGGTTGTTCACCTCTTTTCTGACCGGCAGGAATTTCACGCCGGAATAATTTCTGCGATCCTTCCCTTGAACTGGCTCATGTACAGGTCATAATAGAACCCTTTTGCCTTCATCATCCCATCATGGGTGCCCCGCTCGACAATCTCACCATCATTGATTACGAGGATCTGTTGTGCCGGGCGGATCGTGCTGAGCCGGTGGGCAATTACGAAACTTGTCCTCCCCTCCTGGAGTTTTCGAATGGCGGCCTGTATGTTCCGTTCAGTCCTTGTGTCCACATTACTCGTCGCTTCATCAAGGATGAGGATCCGCGGGTTGGCAACCATCGCCCGCGCAATAGTCAGCAGCTGACGCTGCCCCTGGGAGAGGTTACTGCCACCATCTGCAAGAATGGTCTGGTAACCGTCCGGTAACCGGGTAATGAATTCATCACAGTTCGCATCCTTCGCAGCAGTAATACACTCCTCGTCGGTGGCTCCCTCACGGCCGTATTTCAGGTTGTTCATTACCGTGTCCGAGAAGAGGAACGGTTCCTGGAGGACAACCCCTATCTGTTTCCGCAGGCTCGCCTGTGTTACGCTATAAATATCCTGGCCGTCAATTTCAATGGCCCCGGACCCGATGTCATAATAACGGGTGAGGATATTGATGATCGTACTTTTCCCTGCACCGGTAGGCCCGCAAAGCCCGATCATCTGGCCTGGCATGGCCTCGAAACTGTTGTGTTTCAGGACCTGCCTGCCGGGGACATAGCTGAAATTTACGTCCTTAAACGTGACATGCCCTTCTACGGGTTTCAGTTCCACGGCATCAGGCCGGTCTTGAACATCAGGCTGTTCATCCATGATTGAAAAGATCCTCCCTGCACTCACCGCGGCTGACAGTATAAAGTTATAATTGGCAAATATGGTCATAAGCGGCAGAACAAACATCATGGTCAGGGAGAGGAAGGTGGTCAGCACCCCGACGGTTAATGTCCCGTTGATGATCATTACAGACCCGGTCAGGGCAACGAGGGCAATATTGATATTGGTGACCAGCACGGTGAGCGGCATCATCACGAGCGAAAGGATCTGTGCCCTGGCCCCGGTATCACGTGCAGTTTCGCTAACCAACGCCTGTTTTCCTGTTACCTTGTCCTGCTGCCGGTACGCGATTATGGTCCTTTCACCGGCGATAGTCTCTTCCATCAGCCCGTTTAAGTCTGCGAGCCGCTCCTGCAGGAGTGAAAAAGCCGGTCCTGCGACCCGTGCCAGCAGCCATACCAGCCCGATAAGAAGTGGTATCGCAATCGATGCTATAACGGCGAGCCGGCTGTCAAGCAGTACCATCGCAACGAGGGTCGTAACCAGCATTAATATACCCATGATCAGGGTACCGAGGGGCTGCTGGAAAAACGCGGTAACAACATCGATATCATTGGTGACCCGGCTCATGAGTTCCCCAATCGGCTGCCGGTCAAAAAACCTCAGCGATAACTCCTGGGTATGTTCAAAGAGGTCCTGCCTGAGCCTGAACAGGGCATTCTGCGTGACACCTGCCAGTATCCGGAACCCGGCATAATACGTAACAAAGCTAACCAGGGCAAGGCAGGCCATAAGGGTGACCAGCTGCATGAGTTGCCCGGGAACCGTTGTCCCGGACAACGAGTTGACTGCAATCCCAAGCATTACCGACAGGGAAATAAAACCGACAGTACCGATGAGAAACAGGACAATTACAAGGATAAACCTGAATTTCTGTAATCCGAGATAATGCAGAGCGCGGACCAGGGATTTTATTCTTCCTTTGTTTTTAGGTGGCTCCACCTTCGCCAGGGTATCTGATGTACTCGCCGTCATGCGATATCCCCCCTCGTAATACCACCAAGCTGCGACTCGAAAATTTCCATGTACAGGGGACTCCGGGCAATCAGGTCCTGGTGGTTTCCCATCTCAACAATTTCCCCCTTATCAAGGAGGATGATCTTATCGGCCATCAGGACCGTGCTGATCCGCTGTGCGACGATAAGCCGCGTTGTCCTGGGGATCATGGTCGCGAGGGCAGCCTGGATACGACTTTCCGTCGCGACATCAACCGCACTTGTACTGTCATCAAGAATAAGGATATGGGGTTTCGGGGCAATGGCCCTCGCTATGGAGAGACGTTGTTTCTGGCCCCCTGAAAAATTTGCACCCCGGCGGGCCACGTGGGAATCATATCCAGAAGGGATCGCTGAAATAAATCCATCTGCTTCTGCAGCCCTGGATGCTGCCACGAGCTGGTCATAGGGCATATCAGTACCTCCAAACCCGATATTCTCCTTAATTGTGCCTGAAAAGAGCACACTTTCCTGCAGTGCGATATACACCATGCCCCGGAGTTCGTTCTGCGGGATATCGCGGATATCAGTCCCGTCAATGGTGATCCGGCCTGATGTTACATCGTAAAACCGGGGAATAAGGTTGACAAGCGT
Source organism: uncultured Methanomicrobiales archaeon (assembly GCA_963758915.1). Lineage (GTDB taxonomy): Archaea > Halobacteriota > Methanomicrobia > Methanomicrobiales > Methanospirillaceae > CAIKOD01. The sequence goes on along the minus strand of CAVWXH010000002.1, from coordinate 135,579 downwards.
CGATTTTCCTGAACCGGTTGGACCGAGAAAGGCAATGGTCTGGCCGGGCTCTGCAGTAAATGAAATGTTCTTTATCGCCTCTTTACCCCCTGCCCCCTCGTAACTGAATGAAACATCTTCAAACACCACTCTCCCCTTTATTCCGGCGGTACCCGGCATTGCCGCCTGTGGTGAATCCGCCACGGTGGGTTTTGTATCAATTATTCCTGCAATTCTCCCTGCCGAGGCCTCGGCCGAAATAATCTGCGGCATGACAAACGATAGTATCCACAGCTGTGCGAGGATGAAGAAAAAATACTGGGTAAATGCAATAATTTCACCAACCCCCATCGTCCCTGCAATGACCTGCAATCCCCCGAACCAGATAACGAGGGCATTGGAAAGCCCGAGGATTAAGAAAATGGCGGGGAGAATGAATGCGCTCGTTCGCAGGGGTGAAAGTGAAGCTGCCCTGAAGTTTTCATTTACCCCTTTAAACCGGCTGTTTTCGTAATCCTTCCTTACAAATGCCTTGATTACACGCACACCGGAGAAGTCCTCCTGGAGCACGTTATTTACCCTGTCAAGCTTCTGCTGCCGGACCTTGTACTGGCCCTGCAGCAGCCACGAGATAACACCGAACATCACGGCCGTTATCAGGATAACGACAATAAAAATCCATACAAGGTCAGGGCTGCTGATATATACGAAGACCAGGGCGACCAGGATCATAAACGGGGCGTAGAGAGCGAAACGGATGGAAAAGCTGGCGGCCATGTTGATCTGGTAGATATCACTCGTGAGCCTAACAAGGAGTTCCCCGACAGGGTTCCGGTCAAGGTTCCCGAATGAAAACGTCTGGATTTTCTTATATACCTCCTTCCGGAGGTAATGGGCCGTGCCTTCCCCGACTCTTGCCGCGATGTAGAGGTTTGCCATTGAAAATGCCCCGGCGAGGATTGCAAAAAGGAGCATGAAAAGGGCTTTGTCAACAACCACGCCGATATCTCCTGCAAGGACACCCTTGTCAATCAGGGCTGATATCTGGACAGGGATAAGAAGCATGAACGTGGCCCCGAGGAGGACGAATAACTGGGATAAGGCTATCCAGCCCCAGGCCCCTTTGTAGATGACCAGCATCCTGCCAAGGTTAGGGAGTATCACGGGCATATCATGGGCCCTCCCTCCGGGTATGGGATGGTCGTTGGGGGACGGTTATGCAATGCAGGGGTACGTAAAAATCTAAAGCTCATTCCTTCGCCTTCTGATGAACTGATTAAGGGGGCGACATTACATGAACCTTTTCATCTCATGACATTGTTACCGAAACTAATATTCAGGCGGGGTTTACAAAAAAACAGGCAGGATCCCGGGGGGTTTCCCACGGTTCTCACGCTTCCGGAAAAAATTTTTCTTTTAACGCACGGCAGACCGGGCATCGCCAGTCGGCAGGCAGACAGGAAAATTCCGTACCCGGGCTGATATTCTCGTAGGGGTCACCTTGTACAGGGTCGTATATCCTCCCGCAAATCGAGCATTTGTACCTCTCATACATACGTATTCATCTGCTATTTTTTCTACTTAAGGTCGCTGGAATAACGGTCAGCTGGTATGCCCGGTAGAGTCCCTGCTCTTTTATGACGGGTTACCAGGGACAAGGAGCGGAGCAGTTTTCATCTCTTTAATGCGAAAGCCACCCTTTTGCATGAATTTTCCGGCAAGGGACCAGGGAGAAAGTAACAAAAGCTCGGGTGGTGCACCCATAAACGGGAAGTTCACACCCGGACGATTGAAAATGCTATGTTCAAAATCTCTTCATATTGCTGGCCTTTCAGGCATTTAAGGCTCTGTAGAAAAGCTCTATATTAGGCATCCGGAATCCTGATTATTCTGAAATTTATCTACACTCCCGGGGCTCCGCCCCGCCGCTGTGGCGCCCCGGTTGGGATAGAGATATCCCCCAATACTCTGAATTTAATGAGCCTTCGCCGAAACCCTGCCCGAAGAATATCTTAATGGGGGTGGGGCAGGGAGGGGGTGAAACTCCCTCCTGTCTTCGTATTTCCCTCTTATTTTTTATGACACCGAAGTGGTTTTAACAAAGCCCAAAAAAGAAGAAAACGGGTGATGGGCCAGGGGACGGGAGCCCGTAACGGAACCGGATACGAAGCCCGGGTTCTATCCCGCGGGCCAGACCAATGCCTGCATGGTGGCCTGCGAGCTGCCCCCGGGGGTGGATTTGGTTTTTCAGATCTTGAACTTGGACATTTCTCTTGATACGCTGTCAACGATCTGGTTCACACTGCCCACAACTTTGGTGATCTGGTCAATTGATGCCGAGGCTTCTTCGGCAGCGGCGGCCGCATCCATTGCACCTTTTGCAGTCCCATGGACCATCTGCCCCACTTCGTTGACACTTGCCGTCACTTCTTCCACGGTCGCTGCCTGCTCTTCACTCAGGCTGGCGACTTCCACCACGTTCTTGCTGATATCCTCGATCGCACGGACAATATCGTTAAACGAGCGCAGCGTCTGGCTGAGTGCCTCACTTCCGGTTTTCACCTCGCGGTTTGATGACGCAACGGCTTCACCGGCTGCCATGGACTTCTTCTGGAGTGTCCCGATCATTTCTGCGATGTTCTGTGCAGATGCACGGGACTCCTGGGCAAGCGATTTCACTTCGGTGGCAACGACCGCAAAGCCCCTGCCTGCTTCTCCTGCCCGGGCAGCTTCAATCGCGGCATTGAGGGCCAGCAGGTTGGTCTGGTTCGCAAGGTCACTGATCAGGCCGACTATCTTTCCGATCTTGTCCATCTCGGCCTTGATGTCGACAATGATCTTGTCAACTTCGTTGGAGGAATTGGTAATACTTACCATACCCCGTTCGGCCTGTGCTGCAAGTTCGGTCCCTTTCACGCTCAGGTTATTTGCATTCTCGGTAAGGTGTGAGACCCGCTCAGCTTTCAGTGCAACATCCGTAACCGTCTGGTTAAGGTCTTCCATCGCCCGCAAGACCTGGCTGATCCCTTCATTACCCCGTTCTGCATTTTCACTGACACCCTGTGCGTTCCTGGCAATATGCTCAGCGCCTGATGCCACTTCTTCGATACTGGCATTCGCTTCCTGTGCACTCGATGCAAGATCCATAATCTGGCGGTTGATCAGGTCGACCGCTTTTGAGACCTCAATACCGGTATTATTGAGGGCCTCTTTGAACTTGATGAAATCACCGTCCATGTGAAGGGTATCATCAACACGGGTCGAAAAGTTGCATTTGGCAAACTCGTTTGCCATGCGCATCGCTTCGTTTACGGGGCCCATTACAGAATCCAGGGTGTCGTTGAAACCCTCAATAATCTTACGGAAATCTCCGAGGTGCCGGCTGGCGTCTGCACGCGTCTTGAGTTTCCCCTCCACTGCCGCCTTTGCAAGGATATTTGCATCGGCTATCATGTGGGTCAGGGCACCCTGGACATCCGCGAGGTTATTATTGATCCCGGAGAAATTTGCATGTGCTTCCCTTGTGTTTTCATTGGGTGTGGCAATAGTAAGATCAAATCCGAGATTTCCTGTCGCAAGCATCCCGAGGTTCGATGAGAGGCTGGTAACATAGACATCCGTGAAATCCGCAAGTTCCTTTTTTGATTGGTCTATCCTGCGTTTTTCCGTGTTGTCCTTGTAGGTGGCCATCATGCTGACTATCTCACCCGCCAGGTCGAGGAGCGGGATAGTGTTCTGTTCGAGATACCTGACTCCGGTCGGGAACTCGACAACAACGTCACCGGTAACACCTTTCTTTGTATCGACAGCTTCCCGGATCCCATGGCCACTTTTCTCCAGGACCTTAAACTCTTTCAGGTTCATCTTCTGGAGGCGCTCCTCTGACCATCCGCAAAGTGTCAGGAAGGCTTCGTTGGCCAGTTTGATGTCCATTTTTGTTGTAAAGATGATCAGGGGCATGGGGTTCTGCATGATCATGGTATACGCGAGCTGCTTCTGCTTTTTTGCCTCATCGGATGCCTTCGTCAGCTTGGTATATGCTTCAGTTTCCCGAATAATCGCAGGTACAAGGCGGGCGTAGCTTCCTTTCTTCATGAAGTCATGGGCACCCGAGTTCAGTACTGAAAGAACTGTCTCTTCATTGTCATCAGCTGAAATAACAATGAAGGGGATCTTCAGGCCCATCTCCTTTACGACTTTTAATGCTGCTACTGCCCCAAAGCCGGGCATCGAATAATCGCAGAGGATCAGGTCCCAGGTCTCCCGCCCAAGGGTGGCAACCATCTGGCGTTCATTATCAACCCGCTCATAGCGGACTTTCAGCCCTTCTCTGGTCATCTGATGTACAAGCAGGTCTACTTCATCCTGCGAAGTATCAATAATCAAAATATTAAGTTCCCGTACCATTTCCTCACCATTCCCTTTTGGTTGTCACCCTTCCGGTTGTGATCTATTTTACTTCTATTCCACCCATTGGTAATAAGATATCAGTCCGGTGATCCTTCCTTTACCTGTACGTCAAAGGTCGCCCGCAATGAAATGCCGGCACCTTCCCGGATACACAGGGTTTGGGATCCCGGGGCTCACCAATAACGGATAATTTATTATTCATATACGTGTATAAAAAATCCTTGTCCCTTGCTGTTCCGCAACAAGGGGGGAATAATCACGGTTACATTTGAGGACGCATCAGTGGAAGAGACCTGGCATACACAGGGACTGCCGGGGAATGAGCATTACCAGACCCGGCACCGGCAGGGGCCAGATCAAGGGAACAGAAGCAGAATTTTTCCCATATGCGTTTTCAATTGCAAATCAGAATCTTTTTCTATATTCACGGCATAAAACGCCATAGGTAAGCTTGGGGCCCGGAAAACAAATGGATAAAGTTAAGGATTCCGATTTCTGGAAAGAACAGGGGAATAATTATTACCAGAGCGGGAACTATATCGATGCCATTATCTGCTATAAACGGGCTTTGGAAGTCAACCCCGGGTCTGACAAGGCATGGTATAACCTGGGGATGGCCTATAACCGGGTGAATAATAAAAAAGAGAGCATCTCATGTTTTGAAAAAGCCCAGGAACTATCCGGTGGCAGAGACAGAAATCCCTTTGTATCACGGGGCACCCCCTCCTCCGGCCAGGCGGGAATTGTTACCAGTATAAACACATCAGTTGAGAAAAACAGGACTGCCGGGCAGGAAAAACCGGTGGATAAGACGGACTGGCGTGAACTGCTGTACCCGGGCGAATGGAGTATGATGTTTGTCCTGGTCGGCCTGATAACATCTGTCTCTGATCAGCCGGTTTTCATTTTTATGTATTATACGTGCGCTATTGCAGCCCTTATAGCGCTTGGTTTCCTTATTTTCGGGCTTTTAAAGCATATCAAAGGACGGCCTTCCCGCGTTCCCGGCCCGGTAACAGCGAAGGGTTCGTCCATGAGTACCGACCCCCTTTCCACTTCATCAATGAACATAAGGACCTGGGCAATTTTTTTCCTGATCTGCTTTGTTGCCTTACTATGGGCAGTATTCCTGAGTAACCAGGGGCTGATGCTGTGGGTGAGCTTCGCGCTCGTGATGATTGTCGTCGGGTTTAACCTTATTTTTATATTCAAGCGTTAAGGTAAGGTAAAACCAGGAATAATAATACAGATTTTTCCAGGTGTCGTACCCTTGGGACCAGGGTAGTATCCACCCGAAGCTGGTTCTTGTGTCAGCCGGCCTGAAGCAGCCTTTTCAGGACTGGAAAAAAGAAACACCGGGTTTAGGTCACCGGGTTAATACAACGGAAACGGGGGTGGTGGTCCCGGCAGTAACGGTAATGCTACTGGTATAGTCCTTGTACCCGTATCTGGTAAGCCGGAGCGTGTGAGTCCCCGCAGTTACCTTATTGATTGTTGTCGGGGAGTATACCCCCAGATATTTACCATCCAGGTATATCAACGCCCTGGAAGGAAGAGAGGTAATATAAATCGAGCCGGTTGCAGCTCCCGGAACAGGGAGATTCAGTACCACTTCCGTGGTCTGGCCGGCGGTAACCGTCACACCCTGGGACGAATCGGTATACCCGGTCATGCTGCAACGGACCGTGTGGCTTCCGGCTGATATCCCGGTCAGAGTTACAGGGGTCTTGTAACCGGTAATCTTCCCGTCCAGCCAGACACTGGCACCTGCCGGAACCGAGCTGACCGAGATTGATCCGGTTACCAGGGCCTGGCGGGTAAGATACACCTTCACCGCAGAAGTCCGGCCGGCAGTCACTGTCACACCCTGGGACGCATCGGTATACCCCGTCATGCTGCAACGGACCGTGTGGCTCCCCACCGTAACTCCGCTGAATGTTCGTGGCGTGTTGTACCCTGTATCTGTCCCGTCAAGGTAAATTCGCGCTCCCATCGGAGTTGAACTTACCGAGATCGTCCCTGCCAGCGGGCCCTGGCCCTGGAGTGTTACCGTCAGGCTGCTGGTCTGGCCGGCGGTAACCGTCACGTCCTGGGACGAATCGGTATACCCGGTCATGCTGCAACGGACCGTGTGGCTTCCGGCTGATATCCCGGTCAGAGTTACAGGGGTCTTGTAACCGGTAATCTTCCCGTCCAGCCAGACACTGGCACCTGCCGGAACCGAGCTGACCGAGATTGATCCGGTTACCGGGGCCTGGCGGGTAAGATACACCCTCACCGCAGAAGTCCGGCCGGCAGTCACTGTCACATCCTGGGACGCATCGGTATACCCGGCCATGCTGCAACGGACCGTGTGGCTCCCCACCGTAACTCTGCTGAATGTTCGTGGCGTGTTGTACCCTGTATCTGTCCCGTCAAGGTAAATTCGCGCTCCTGTCGGAGTTGAACTTACCGAGATCGTCCCTGCCAGCGGGCCCTGGCCCTGGAGTGTTACCGTCAGGCTGCTGGTCTGGCCGGCGGTAACCGTCACGTCCTGGGACGAATCGGTATACCCGGTCATGCTGCAACGGACCGTGTGGCTTCCGGCTGATATCCCGGTCAGAGTTACAGGGGTCTTGTAGCCGGTAATCTTCCCGTCCAGCCAGACACTGGCACCTGCCGGAACCGAGATTATATCAATTGTTCCAGATGTCGATGTCCCGTAACGGGCCATCAGGAGGTCATGGGACGGGTCCCCGTCGTAGATCACCGGGTGCTGGTCATAATGTTTCCATGTGGTAAGCGGGGAGGCATAATTGAAGGCCTCCTCGGCCGAGACCCAGGTATCAGAATTCGTATCTGCCGATGGGTTACCAATCCCCTCCACGAAATACGTGGTAAACCAGCTGCCGGAAAGAGCATTTGTCCACGAGCCTTCACCTGACCTGCAGGAAACCAGTACGACATACTGGTTGCCGCTAAGGGCTTTCTGCTGCTCACCGGAACTTTGAACGAGGTTATCCCTGCTTTCAAATGTACCAAGGAAATTCTGTGAAAAACGGTCTTTCACTGGAGTTTTATCACTTCCGGCTTTCACCTGCGAGGTAGTGACCATCTCCTTCGCGCCACCCTTCAGCATACCTTCGGCTTCGCAGGCATCAATAATAACAAGGATATTTTTGCACCTGATGCCATCCAGCCATTGTTTCAGTTCTGAACTTGAAATATCATAATATACTGAATCCAGCTCTGAATCATACGGTTCAAGGTACGAAGTCCCGTACCCGGAAGGGTATACGTAGCCATGCCCGCTGAAATAAAAAACAACCGTATCGTCTTTTCCTGCCCTGGCGCTCATCTGGATAAGTGCCTGCCTGATAGCGCTCTTGGTCGCCTGACCATCCTGCAGGGAGGTTATCCGTGATGAGGAATAGCCGCAGTCATTGATGAGCATATCTCTCATATGCGGTGTATCATACTGCACTCCATCCAGGTTATTGGAGGGGATCTTGTACGTGGACACCCCGGCGAGGAGGGCATACGTTACCCCTGATGACTTAACGCTGTCATCACTCACGGCTGCAGTACTGCCGTAATATCCCGATGCTGACACAGCCCCTACGGCGATCAGGTTCAGGATGATGAGAATTACAATCAGTATTCTGTTATTATTCATCAATGACAATCCCACAGGCTCTTTCTTTTTTTCCATTAAAAAGGTATATTATGTACTACTTCCGGAACGGAACCCATGATTTTCTGTTGTAGTGAGAGAACACCCGTTTCACGGGATCAGGTCCCCGGGGAAATCTGTTTTGGTGTAATGAGACTGTGGAGTTCCCCGGAAAGGTCTCCATGAAAGGTAACATTTTTTATCCTGGCGAAGGCACCCTTGGCAAGGACTACTGATGCCGTGGCATTCCCGGAAATTATGCGGCTGATAACAAGCGAGAGCATCGGTTCATGCCCGATTATCAGGACTGAACGGTCCCCACCAGCCGTCGCAATATGGCGTGACAGGGCCCCGAGGTCACCCCCGGGGGAAAGGAGGTCCCAGACCTGGATGGTATGCTCCTGTTTTGTGGTTGAGCCAATTATTTCAGCTGTCTCCCGGGCCCTTTTCAGCGGGCTGGTCGCAATCAGGTCGAAGGTATATCCCATGTCTACCGTCCAGTGGCCGATTTTCTTAATTTCCTCCCTTCCCTGTCCGGTCAGGGCACGGTCAGCATCATGAATACCCATTGCCCGGGCTTCTGCTTTCCCGTGTCTCAGAATGAATAGTTCCACAATTACACCTGATCACCTGATGGGTAATGAGGGTTTTCATCGGATCATGAATGGGGTATGCCTCTCAAACAGTATCCCGGGCTGGGATGTGAAAAAATTCCGGCTGAAGGGTTTTCAACAAAGCGTGCTATGAGCCTCTGGCTCATAGATGGGCATGAAAAAGGTGGCCTTTCAGATTGTTTTGCCGGAGTTTTTCATACCAGCCGAATTTTCCTTCCTTTTTTTTAACTACGCAGGATTTTGATAAAGCCAGAAAAACGGGAGGATTTTGTACTACATTCCGGAAATATTTCAGCCCTGAAAGGACCGGGAAGGAGACTGAATAAAAAAATAGCACTTTCACGTTCATTCACCCCATATCCAGCTCCAGAAAGACTCGCGGGGAGGTGGTAACTGCAGGGGGGCACGATCGCTCATTTTCCGGAACTCCCCCTGTAAAAATTCTTTATCCTTCCGCAATTCGTCAATAATAAAGTTTTTCGCCTTGCTGAGCTCTGCTTCCACCTTTAACTCGTGGATTTGCTTTTCAAGGTCTTCACGCTCATTAAGGAACTTATTCCGGTCAGATTCTGCATGGTCCCTGGCACCCCTGAGGTGGTCAACAGTACTTTGAAGCCCGGTTACAGCTGCAGCAAGACTGGTCCCGTTCAGCCCGGAGTCCGGCACAGCTGCTTTTCAGCCCGGCCAGTTCAGTAAGGACCGAGTCCCGCTCACAAAGACTCCGGTCAGCAATACTTTTCTGCTGTTCCAGGTCGGCAACCAGCAGGTCCCGTTCACGCTGGAGAACTATAATGCCGGATTTCTCCCTTAAAAGTTCAGCATTTATCCAGTCATTGTCTTTCCGGAGCTGGTCGCTGGCGCCCTTAAACTGGTTTAAGTCAGCCACAAGCAGGTCACGTTCATTCCGGAGGAGGCCGAGGTTATTGCCTGCCCGGGTCAGTTCGGCGTTCAGTGCATCGCGCTCGTTCCGCAGCTGGTCGCTGATGCTCTTATACTGGCTTAAATCCGCTACAAGCAGGTCACGTTCATTCCGGAGCAGGCCGAGGTTATTGCCTGCCTGGGTCAGTTCTGCATTCAGTGCATCCCGCTCGTTCCGGAGCTGGTCGCTGATGCTCTTATACTGGTGTAAGTCGGCGACCAGGATATCCTTCTCATTCCGGAGGAGTTTCGCGTTATTTGCGGCCTGGGTCAGTTCTGCATTCAGTGCATCCCGCTCGTTCCGGAGCTGGTCGCTGGTGCTCTTATACTGGTATAGACTCGGTATCCAGGCGGATCTGCTGCTCCTGGAGGAGGCTGATGGTAGTTTTCTGCTTTTTGGATTCGGCAACGGCCGTGTCCCGTGCAACAGAGAGTTCGGCAGAAAACTCTTTTAAATGGCTGATTTCTGTAATAACTTCAGTATCCGGCTCTTCCGGATGAAGGTACCTGTCAATCGCCAATGCCACCCATTCAGATAATTTAAGGCCCTTGCCTTTCCTGTCTGCATCGATTTCATCAACAAGTGCCGTATCTATTTTCGCAGAAATCTTCGCCAACTGGTGGTCCCTCCACATTAGACGATTAAGAGATGATATAAAAAACCTGCCGGTCTGAAACCGGGCTTTTTATGGACAATCCATAAATTGGGAATCCCCTGCCGGATTTTCTCTGCCAGGGGAAGGGCAGGTTGAGCAATCAACAGGATCCCCGGGGTTGTTTTCCCGGTTATTGTGACGGGACCCGGGTATCACCATGACCTGCCCCGGTAATAACCATGGACGATAAACCACACCCCGGTAAGGACTAAAAATATAGCCAGAATAGTTGGCCATTCTGAACGTGGGACCCAGATAATTGCAAAACCGCTGGCAATAATGTAAAGTCCTATAATCACCCGGACAAGGTAGGACCCGTGACACCGGACGGGAGTTCCGGACTGGTCCTGGTACCCCGGACAATTCCCTGACCCGGCAGTAAAAACAAGGTATCCAAGCCCCACACCAGCCAGGAATCCGGTAAACTGGTAACCAAGGATAATCCCTATCCCAAGGCCGATAAGTCCTCCTGCAGGAATTACGTAGAACCCACAGTGCCGGGCTCTCTGCTCCATGGACATAACCGATAGCTCATCATTGATCTAAATAAATACCTACGATCATCATTTTCCGGATAGTGGTGACCATCATTTGCAAAAAAGGGTAATTGGCGGCCCGGACCCTTTCCAGCCTGGATAACCGTCATTGTTCTGGTTGAGGCAAAGATACTGACACACGGCCGTTCATAATCGTTTCCGGGAAAAAACCTTAATTATACTGGCAGGGTAGTGAGGGTATCTATATACTCCCTGCTGTCGTAGTACCGCCATGAAAAAACAGGGCGAGCAAAAAACAAAGGGACATAAGGCAACGGTTAGTCCCGCGACAGCAGCTCCCGTGAAAGCTGCGAACCCGATGGACCAACAAAAAATTAATTCAATGAAAGATAAAAACGCTGCAAAGACAAAAAAAGGCAAGCACTAACTTAATTTTAGTTGAAGCATCAGGTACTATCCCATTCTGACTTTTTTTGTCCTGTTACGAGGACAGCTGCAACTTCGGGTTGGACCGGTTGCTTACATTACCACGGGCCGGCAGAGCCAGTGCGGTGAATTTTAGACGAACGCTGCACATTGTGAAATTCAATTCTTAAAAACGCGTATAATCAGGACTTTCCAGATAATGTTTTTATATTCCTGAATCGTATGGTTCCTCATGAAAGACCAGGGTAGTCAGAAAGGCACTAGTAAAAAGCCTGAACGTGCCGATGGGAAATCAGCGGTAGCAGAGGCACCGGTCGCGGGGAACAAGGTAGCTCCTTTGACGGCAAAAGAAAAAATTGCTGCCAACCAGAAAAACAAAAGAAGAAAATAAGCCTGATAGCAGTAACCACTTTTTTCACCCGGGACCCCTGACGATTCAGGCCCTGTAACGAGCTGCGGACAGCATATTGCAGGTGAGGATTACCATTGACCCCGTATGACACAACCCAAACACGAAAAAACATCCCGCTCCTGGAATTTAAAAATATTACCGTGATGAACGGTAAGAAGAAAATCCTTGATTCAATCTCCTTAACACTGGAGGAGGGAGAGAACATTGCAATTCTGGGGCCCAACGGTGCCGGGAAATCATCATTCATAAAAACGATTACCAGGGAGTATTATCCGCTGTTACAGGAGGAGGGAGTACTATTCCGTGTCAGGGGCAGGGACACATGGGACGTCTTTGACCTGCGGTCCACGTTCGGGATCGTTTCCAATGACCTGGTATCTGCATGTTCCAGGGAGATGACCGCCCGGGAAGTGGTAGTATCAGGGTTTTTCAGCAGTATCGGTCTCTTCCGCCACCATGTCACACCTGAAATGGAGAGAAGAACAAGTGAAATCCTTGATTTCCTGGAGATCCGGCACCTGGAAGAGAGAAAAATGACGGAAATATCATCCGGTGAGGCACGTCGTGTTGTGATCGGCAGGGCACTGGTGCACGACCCGAAAACCCTGGTCCTCGATGAGCCCACCAACAGCCTGGATTTACATGCGCTTCACACTTTCCGCACAACATGCCGGAACATATCCGGGGCCGGGACAGGAATAATTCTCGTGACTCATAACCTCCATGATATTATCCCTGAAATTACCCGGGTCATCCTGATGAAAGACGGGCACTTTTGCATGGACGGCCCGAAAGGCGAAGTCCTGACGGATAGGAATATCAGCAACCTGTTTTCAGTCCCGGTCCGCGTCCGGAAGGATGACGGGTATTATTATGCCTCAGGATACTGAAAAAAGAGGTTGGGACGGCCCGATGTCAGCGAGGGTATGACACCAGCTGACCAAATAGTTCCTGAAGGGAAAGTCCGGGTGGGAGATCTAAAATCTCGTTGTCAGAACATGTATGCCCAGGCAACAAGGGCCCCATGAATAATTGCAATGACAATGGTGATCCGTGCAAGGTTCATATGCCAGGAAAACTGAACGCCATACTTTCCTTTTACAAATAACATTCCTAGCACAGCGGTCGAAATAAGTGCAATAAAGGTGACAATTCCCAGGTAGAAATACAGGGGGAGTCCGAAGATAATGATCTGGCCGGGATTTACAATCATAACAACCGGTTGAAGATAGTGCGAAGTTCAACATAAAAGGTTTGGTCTGGCCAGGCTGGGAAAGACCTGTATGATATCCGGTATTGTGATCCCGCTTATCCTGGTTTTAGAGAATTCGAAACGTATTTATTGTAAACTTGTCTAGTGACATGTGCGGCATATCCGTTGGAGGGAATAACCATGGTTATTCGGAGACCGCAATTGATACTTGCTGGACTCTACCGCAGGGTATGCAGGCATGGGGAAAGGTGAGTTTCATGGTTTCTTTAATTGATCCTGATAAAAGACCCTTGGGAGGGAATCACCAGGGATATGTATGGATTGTGGTTTTAATCGTTCTTGCAAGTTTGGCAATGACAGGTGCTGTGTCAGCCGCAACACCTATCACCGGTCCGGTCGTAATCACGGTGCCCGGAGATTACTACCTGGCAAATAACATCATTGGTTCCGCTGTCGGGATTATCATCGCTGTACCGAACGTGGTGCTAGATGGAAAAGGAAAAATTGTGGATGGTGTTGACGGAACGAGCAGTGTAGGTATCAGGATTTATAATTCAGGGATGACACTTTTTAACGTCGTAGTCAAAAACGTGGTCCTTACTGACTGGGGTACTGGTGTATTCCTGACAGATGTGAAAAGTTCCCAGCTCGAGAAGGTGACGGTATCAAGTAATACCGGGAACGGGATTTTACTTCAAAATTCCCTACGGAATACCATTAAAACATGCACGGCGAGTGGAAATGGCGCGGTTGGTATTCTTCTCTACGATGGCAGTAATTCCAATACGATCACGGGTAACACTGTCACAACCAACGGAGATGACGGCGTAAGGATCCGTTTCTCGAGTAACAATGATATCCTGAACAACAAATTGCTCAATAATATAGGTTCAGGATTACACTTCAATGAACAAGGTAATTTCAACACTGTTACCGGGAATACCATGACCGGTAACAAAAATGAGGGTATTGAAATCTACAGGTCAAGCGATAATATCTTCACTAAAAACACTGTAAAGGACAATCTCTGGCATGGAATCAGGGTTTATGAAGACTCGTATGATAATGAGTTTACCCAGAATACGGTGATGAACAACACCTATAATGGTATCATCCTGATGGACGATGCAAACTACAATATGGTGTTTAGTAATACATTCGACAAGAACAACGATTCCGGGATAAGAATTATCCGCAATAGCCGGAACACGATATATGGTAACTATATCAGAAACAATGTTGATGATGGTATTATGATGTGGGACACCGCTAATAACGTAATTGTCAATAACTACTTCTACAATGCCAAGAATGCCAACCTTGTTTCAGGTCTTCCGGAGAACAAATGGAATCTGACACAGTCGGCCAAGATAAGCATTACCGGCGGGGCAAACTCCGGCGGAAACTCCTGGGGACAGCCAAATGGCCAGGGATTCTCACAGATTACACCAGCTACAAACGGTATCTGCAACCAGCCCTATACGCTGTCCACCAATAATATCGACAAATTGCCCCTGAAATGGGCTAATAAATAATCCCTTTTTTCTATTTAGGTCTTTAACATCTTCTAAAACTGGCCAGGAAAAGAGTCTCTTTTCAGATTACATAAAAACAGGGTTTGTGGAGATATACTCCATTTTACCTGTCCTGTTCCCAAACTTCAGACCAGAAAGCTGCCGCCCCTGTAGGCGATAGATTTCTGGAAACTGGTGATCAGGCCGCTGGCTGTTGTAATTTCGCTATAGGTGAGGTCCTGGCTGGTGCGTTCGGAACCGTCGCGAGCACCCGTGATGTGTGCCCTGACATAGGCTGTCACCGAACCGGTCATCGGTACGGTGGTCCCGTCAGGCTTGTTAATGCCGTGTGCTGATATGTCATAGTTGAGGACAACTGGGGAGTCCTGGTCATTACCCACGATCTTTGCATCGAGGTGGGTGGTGACCGAGGTGAGTGTGGCATCGAATGAACTTCCCGCCTGGACAACGTCGGCTGAGACGCTTCCGGTCAGCAATATCAGCAAAGCCAGGCTGATGATGATCGTTGCTGACAGCGTTTACTTGTCATGAATTCGGTTACCTCCTACATTGTTGTGCTCCGGATGTTTCCCGGGCACAACACAATCTTAAACGCAATAATATTTAATGAGATTTTTTCAGATTACTCCTCGGTTTGCCCGTATAACTGCATGGTTCTGGCGTAATGCGGAGTTTTATATTTCAACAAGCCAATTCGATACCCGGCAATCCTATATTCACGACCTGATTCATATAACGATACAAATTAAGGGAGAGAAAATATCTTTCTCAGGTGTGACAGGGAAGGGGTGAAACCCTCTGCTGTCTTTATCGCTACGTTTTTTGTTAACGTCACACAGGGTATCAAGCGGGCAGTTTTCCTTTGTATCAGTACCCGCCATATCGGCTCCTAAACATAGGTATTACTCCTCTGAAGTATAATAGTAATAATATGAAAAAGAGAGAGATAAAATTCATACAACCATAAAATACCAGGTTGCTCTTTTATTCTCTCCTTAAAACAACAGACCATGGGATGATAATTATGAGTGAATTGTTCAAAAAGAAGGAATTCGTGGCAGATACCACCTATCTCCGGATTTTACAGGAAGTTTCAGATGTTCCGGGCTGTAAAATCAGCCATGTTGTTTCCCGGATGATCCCGGAGTACGGGGAATATGATGTCCGTTCAAGAGTTCGCCAGCTGGTAATCCGGAGGTACCTCTTCGAAGGACGGGCAACTACCGAAACGCACCTTTCCATAACCGGTAAAGGCAGGGGTTGCCTCCAGAAAATCCATGAATAACGGTTCAACCCTGTATATGAAGCTGCAGGTACAGGGACCGTATCGGCCACCTGTACGACGTCTGTCTGCCGTTATTTCACGTTAAATCCAATACATTTTTATCTGTCTGACAATCTATCAGATATCTGGGTGTGTCAGCCCCAGGTTGTGATTTCTAAACGTGTCATCGGTCCTCTTCATCGAAAATTCCCTGGCGTTCCATAAGGTGCTGTTATCCTCGCTGGTCCGTTTACCCGGGATACAGGTTGAAAGGGCTTTTTCTCCGGTACATGCAGTAAATAAAATGACAGAACGTCCTTACCACCTCATCCTGGTCTGTGGAAGGGAACAGGTCACCTGTAAGGTTCGGGATACCGCGGAAACAACCGGTGCATCTTTACTCTGCGTGGATATCACTCCTCCGGGCACCCACAAAAACCGGCAGGGATATCTCAGGGATGCAACCCTTGTGATGGAAGCCGGGGATTGCTCGACTGAGTATAACCTTTCAGGTTTCCGTGACAGGGATGACCTTTATTCTGCTGCATCCAGGTACATTACCCGGTATGTCCGGGAACATTTCCTGTCATATGAACATGAACGGGAAAACAGGGAGATATTCGATGTACTCGATGGGAGCCAGATCGGGATCGCTGTGTTTTGCGGCCGTGAAATACGCAGAATTAACCAGCACCTGGCAGAACTCCTCGGTTATTCCGAAGGGGCAGCCAGGTCGATGGAGTTACCTGACCTCTTTTGTTCACCCGCGGAGTACATGGAGTTTTCACGCACCATATTCAGAGGTAAGAAAGACGCCGGGTGGCACTGTGCATCCCACAACCTTGCCACGAAAGACGGTAAGGGGGTTTTCTGCACGATCAGGGTCAGGAGGCTTGATGGTTTCGACCCGATGAAAGGTCACCTCATGATTGTTGAACGGACTGGTGCCCGGGACGGGGAACGCGATGACGAGGGGCAGGTCTTTCCTTCGGACTGGGTACGTTCAGGGTCATTTGAGGAAGTCATCGCCAGGGTCCCGGGGATTGTTATCACGACAGATGACACAGGAACGATTACCCATGCAAACACCCGGGCATCGGAAGCATTCGGCTACCGTGCAGGTGAGGTCGTCGGAAAGAACCTGATCGGGACAATTGTCCCGGAACATTCCCGTTATGCAGGAGAGATGATTGCGATGATCAACGACCCGGTCTTTTGCCGGGACGGCTATGCGGTTCATGCCTTTGAAAATACAAAAAAATCGGGGGAGAAGTTCTGGGTTGCATGGAAAATTCTCCCGCTCATTGACCCGGAGCGAAAACTATCAGGAATGCTCTGTCTTGGCGAGGATATCACCGGACAGGGGCCGGGGGAGTCACGGCTGATCCGTGCTGACCCATGGAAGTATTCAGTCCTGAAGGGTACACGGGTGAACGAAGAGGTCTTTGACTCGGTGTTCCACCTCTGCGTGGAGATCTCCCGGGATGGGCATGAAGCCCACCGGATCGGCACCTCGTTCGTAATCGGGGATACTGATTCAGTCATGACCCATTCAAGAGCATGCACCATTAATTCATTTGCGGGACAGGAACGAGAGAGACGGCTCATTACTAATCCCGATAATGCCGAAATTATCAAGGGACTGGCCATGATGGACGGGGCATTCGTAATCAGGGAAGATGGATTTATTGAAGCGTCCGGACGACATTTCATTATCGATAACCTGAAACTGAAGATCCCGGAAGGTTACGGCACACGGCATTCATCAGTGGCCGGGATCAGCCAGATGACAGACGCGATCGGGCTTGTGGTCTCGCAAAGCGGGGGTAAAATCTCCATCATGAAAGACGGGCTGATAAAAAAATCATTTGTGGTCTGATTAACATCAAGGGAGAATGTTTGATCCCGGAGGATGAAAGGCGGGGCCTTATACCATTATTTTCAATGGTGGCTACCACACTCATCCTTCAGATCCGGGACATGTGAAAGAGGGGTTCAAAGTCGGAAAAGAACGTTATGCTGAAGTGAACCCGGGAACTGCCCCGGGGCCGGGGAGAGCATCCGGACAGGAAAAAGGCCTGAAAATCGGTCCTGGCAGCCCGTCCTGGTACCAGGCGGTGTTACTTATTCCCTTTTCCGCAGCATAACGAGTATCCCAATCCCCGTTGCCCCGATGAACAACATCCATGGTAACGGGGATGTCTGGATACCAACAGGTACAGAAGTCCCAGGATTCGTTGAGGGGAAGAAATTCACACCTTTCTCCGCCACCTGTATATCCAGTGCACCCTCTGCATAGAGCATGACAATGCTGTTGTCCTCGTACTTGGAAGGGTAGACCTTCACCCAGGTCGTATTTCCGTCGCTCTGGAATGTCACCGATTCGGGGTACTGCGAGCCTGCCTCGTGGACCCGGTGAGCTGTGCCAGCCCGGTCGAGGTACTCAAGGACCCAGTCAGTGCCTGTTGAAGTATAGACCCGGACCGGTCCGGGGTTGGCAATGACTGCAAAGTATGCCGGTACATCCCGGCTTGCCAATGCCCTGGCAGATACTGAGGGCGATTGAGGGGCGGCCGGAGTACCAATTACTTCCGGCAGGACCAGCGCAGGCAGTGGTTCCCTTGGTGTTGTTATGGTATAGGTAATATTACCAATAAATCCACGGGCATCAGAGAAATTCACCATGTAGTTTCCCGGTTCAGGGATCGTAAAGGTCTTTGAAAAGTACCCCATGTAGTCGGTTCCGATAAATTCCGGACCAAACAGCAAGGTCCCGTTTGAACTGGTCACCACGACCTCCATGCCGGAATTTATCATCCGGGGGCCATTTCCTGCAATGGTTAGCGAGCCATCGTATTCTTTACTGAGCGGGGGGATGATGACCAGTTCATCCGAGCGGTCAACAAGGGTCACCGGGCGGATGGTGACTGAACTGCCAAGGAGCGAAAAGTCCTGTACTGGTAATACTTCGACCTTGTACTGCCCCTTTTTCAGACCGGTCGTATTAAAGACCACTGAAAATGACTTATTTTCATCACTACGCTGCACAACAAGGTCCTTCTTTTCAATTTCGAGGGTAGTGTAGTCAGCATTTGACAGTGCAATGCTGATGCCCACACCGTCTGCCAGGTTCGTTGTCCCGTTTACGACAAGGGGGGCTCCCGCCTGGATTGATGTCGGGGCATCAATCACGATCTCGTACGCTGAGGCACCAGCTACCATGAGCGCCAGAAACAATATGACGGAGGTATATTTTGGTAGTATTATAAGCAACCCCTGCAGCACTATTTGTCAACTATATTCGACATGATGTTTTAATATGTTTATTATACAGCCACCTCACCGTTACTCAAAAATAAAAGGCCCGATATCGCAGGCGACCATTGCATGCGCATCATTTGGGGAGACCATATCCTGGTACAGGTTCTGCTGCCACCTTTTGTTCCACGTTGTTGTTACCTGGCAGGTCAGTAAGAAGGGGTGACCGGGAAGACCGGGTTAATGGACGGACAGGAAGCCTCCTGGTTGCCCGGAAACGAGGCAGTGATATGGTCAGGGGACCAGCCCGAGGTACTCAGCCAGGTCGAGGTAAAACGCTGCAAGGCCCTGCCAGGCACCCCAACCGGCTGCAATCAGGCGGGCCTCCTCGCTGGTGACTTTTTTCCCGTCCCGGTAAAACCGGGAGAGGATCCTCTGCAATCCCACGTCATCTGCCGGGAACGCATCAAGCCGGTGGATCCCCCGGATAATCGTGAGTTCCGCGGTCCATTTGCCGATACCACGGATTTCCATCAATTCACGGATAATCCTGCCGGTATCCTCGTATCCCCTGAATGTATCAAGGTCGAGATCACCGGAGACAATGGAGGCGGATAGTTCCCGTATATATTCGCCTTTCCGTACAGTCATCCCGCATTCACGGAACAACGTCACCGGGACCCCTGCCAGGGCCTCTGGAGACGGGTAACAAAAATATTCGGTCGTTCCGGTTTTAAGCCGTTTTCCGGTCTTTTTTATCAGCCGGACCTGGAGGCTGCGTGCCACGTTCAGCGAGATCTGCTGCTCGATGATCGAGTCAACAAGTGCCTCAAACAATGTCGGCGTGGTCGGGGACTTCAGGCCATGAAACCGGCGGGTGAGGTCAGCCATCACCGGGTCTTCCCTGACCGCGTGGTAAAACGGGGCCAGGTCATCGTAAATATTGAACATTGATGCAACGATACCCTGGATAACCGAATCTTCCGCCAGGACCCTCCCTCCCGGGGTAGCGGTGACTTCCAGCCGGGGGTTGTCAGGTGTCCCAATCGAACGGACTTCAATAAGAGTAGGACTGCCCTGGATATCGAGTGCGTGGCGGTACACCCCGTTATCGTATATCCTGATAGCCGGATCACCCCTTGAAAAAATCCGGGCACTCAGGTCAAAATCGTAGGGAGGGACCGGGGCAAGGTGGATTTGGGACATAGGTATGACAATCAGGTTTAATTCCCCTGCTTATTATAGCCTCCAGGACCCCGGGTTATGTCAGGTGTCCCTGTACAATCCACCGTGTACCATTTTTTTTGCGGTTCCATTCAACAGGTCAGCTGTTACATTTCCTTTACGAAACCTGGCATTTGTTTTCTATCCTCGTCCCGGGTGGGACAAGAGGCGTTGGCGGGGTAAAAAAATCAAGAAGGCCGGGTTCGTCGTCGAACCAGAAGGTCCGGATTGGGACAGCCATTTATTCACCATCCTCTTTTATCCGCCACATCCCCTTCGGCACCGTCATCTCAAACCGTGCCCCCTTACCGGGTTCGCCAGTTTCCCGGATCATTATGCCGGTGATTGAAAGGATCTCGCGGGAAAGGAACAAACCCATACCGGTGTTCCTCCCAAATCCCCTCTCGAAGATCTTCTCCTTCTCAGCTGCAGGGATACCCTCGCCATCATCCTCGCACACAATGATATAGTCGCTATTGTGTTCATCAGCAGAGAACCGGATGTTCGTGATCTTCCCTCCGTACCGCACTGCATTGTCCATCAGGTTGTAAAAGACCTTTGAAATCAGTGGGTCGGCGTTCACTTCCGTACCGGCCGGGAGATCGTTCTTCACCATGATCGTTCCAAGAGGGGTATCCATCGCCTCAGTATCGATGAGTCCGTGTAGTTCCTGCCAGGCAGGGGCATGGACACCGATCTCCTCGTATTCCTGGGTGAACCGGATCATGGAGGAGATCCGCTGTGCAGCGGTGTCCACCTTCTGGAAATACTCTTTTTGTGAAGGTTCCAACTCGCTGTCATTCAATATATCGAGGTAACCCAGCAGCACCGTCAGCTGGTTGTTGATGTCGTGGCGGGTGAGGCTGGAGAGTAGGTGAAGCTTCCGGTTTGCCAGGCGGACCGCTTCTTCCGCCCGTTTGAGTTCAGTGATATCGTCAATTGCTGCGAAAATACCGACGACCTGCTCACCATGAAGGTGCGGCAGCATTCTTACTAATAATATTCGTTTTCGGCCATCCTTGTCCCTTGTAGGATTTTCAAAAGTTACTTCACGTCCACCAAGTACCTGCTGGTAATATGGCAACGCCCTTTGAAAAACATCGTCAGGCAGAAGGTCTTTGAGGCTCTTTCCAATCAGTTCTTGCTCGGTACGCCCATACCACTCCAGGTGAGCTTTATTTATTGAAATAAAACGCAATTCCGTATCCATATAGGAAATAAGGGTCGGAACTCCATTCATTACCTGGGCAAGGTCTTCTTCGCTTTGCCGGAGAGCCGCCATCATCCGCATACCCTCTATCTCTGCGGCAGCTTTCACCGCGATAATATTCATGATCTCCTGCATTCCGGGTGGTTTTACAACAGGATTCCGGAATAACGCACAGAGAACTCCCAGTACCTGCCCTTCGGAACTCTTCAGGGGGGTGCCGATATATCCCTTTATGTTTAGTTCAACGAGGTCCCTGCTCTCCGGGAAGAGCTGGATGGCGTTATCAGGATACATACAGAACCCCTTTTCTGCAACATGGTCGCAGGGAGTCCCCTTGAGGGTATAGGAATAATCGGGTATCTCCTTTCCGTCAAGGAGCATGGAGAGGACCAGGACCGTCTGCCCGTCCGGCTGGATCTCCCCAATCATGACGCAGTCGGCCCCGAGCCATGAACTGATATTTTCCGTAATCTTCCGGAGCGAATCCATCCCTGTAGTGCCCACCATGCTTGTGACCATGGTCCGGAATCCAATCTCGGTATTCCTGCGCTCGGTGATGTCCCTGGCTATTGAAAGGACTAATTTTTTTCCCCGGATTGTGATAACGTGCGCAGTTATTTCAACAGGGATAACCGTCCCGTCTTTTCTGATATGCCCGGTCTCAAATACCGAATGGCCTTTTTCCCTGAGTTCTTTCCCGATTTGTTCTTCAGCAGGATTGTGGTATTCTGTAGATATATCCCTGGGGCCTTTTTCCAGGAGTTCCTGCTTGGAATACTGGAGTGACCTGCATACAACCTCATTGACATCGACGTACTTACCCGGCACAAAATTTTCATTGATTTCATGCAGGTGAAACCCGTCAGTTGCTGAATTGAAAATTTCCCGGAATTTCTCTTCGCTCTCCCTTAATGCTTCTTCCGCCTGTTTACGAGCAAGGTTGTCCCTGACCGTGGACAAGATATAAGGTTTCCCGCCAATCAGGATGATACCGGTTGAAAACAGGCAGGGCCGGATTTCCCCGGTTTTTACCCGGATGCTTATTTCCATATCCTCAACGATGCGATGTTCCCGGATGGAGGAGCCCAGGCGCCGACGTTCATTTAAATCGGCGAAAATTCCCAGGGCCTCTGATGTCGTACCAATCACTTCCTCCCGGGTATACCCGGTGGATCTTACAAAGGCATCATTGACATCAACGAAAGTCCCGTCTATTGCCGACACGAGAGTAAGTGCAACCGGGCTCCCGTTGAAGACAGAGGCAAATTTATTTTCCGACTCATTCACCAGTTCGGCTGCCCTCTTACGTTGCGTGATATCCTCGATCTGTGCGAGGTAGTAGCGCAGGGTACCGTCATGGTTTCGAATCGTTGTCACCGTAAGGGCCCCCCAGAGGGTACTCCCGTCTTTCCTGATATAGCGTTTTTCCGTGCTGTAAACAGGAATACTACCTTCCGCTAGCGCCCTGACACCCTCAATATCCCCGGTGAGATAATCAGGATGGGTGACATCCTTAAAGGACATCTTCCGGAATTCCTCTTCTGAGTACCCAAGCATCGACACAAACGCCGGATTGACGAGGTGGAACCGAAAATCCGGCAGAGCAAGCGTCATACCCAGCGCATTGTTCTCAAAGATCTGCCGCTGTGCTTCCTCTGCCTGTTTACGATCAGATATATCGGTGAGCACCCCGTAAAATACGAGTCCGTCATCATGTTCCACCGGGCTGGACATCCCCTGGAGCCATATCGTCTCACCCGAGGGTTTGATGAACCTTGCTTCAGCCCGCCACGGGCCCCCGGACCGTACAGATTCATCCACAGATGCGAAGAAGCCGGCCTTATCATCGGGGTGGATTCGCGAAGTGAGGGATTGGAATAAATCGCCCCTGGTATCTTCAATTCCTAAAATATCCTTTATCCTGTCACTTACATAGGGCAACCGGAGGGATCCGTCAGGTTTTGCAACGAACTGGAAGACAACCCCGGGGATATGGTTCGTTGTTTCCCGGAATTTCTGCTCACTCTCCAGTAATGCATCATCAGCCCGCTTACGTTCGGTGATGTCCCTTATAGAGATGAGATCTGCGGGTTTGCCTTCATATGTTACCACTTTGCCAATAGATTCTACGTAGATTTTTTTTCCGTTTCCTACCATTACATGGTAGTGTGAAAGAAACCCGTCGTGACCCTGATATACCTGGATAAAGTCCCTGATGACATCCTCCCGCGACTCCTGAGCGATGAATTCCATCACATTTCTGCCGATAAGGCCAGCGTAATCACTGACTTCAATCAGTTTCGCAACTCCGTTGTTGGCAAATAGGATCTTTCCCTGGAAATCGAGGATCAGAATAGGTTCAAGGGCATTCTCGACAAGATACCGAAATTTCTCCTCGCTCTCCCGGAATGCCTGTTCTGAACGTCTGCCTGTTGCCGCTGAAACGATTTTGTGCGCAAGCTCGGTGAACTGCGACCTGGGATCCCCGCCCTTCTGGAGATAGAAATCCACCCCGTTGTTAATGGCCTCTATAACAATTTCCTCGCGGCCTCTTCCGGTAAAGAGGATGAATGAAATATCCACCTGGGTTGCCCGCACCTGTTTTAACAGGCTGATACCATCCATCTCCGGCATCTGGTAATCGGAAACGATCGCATCGTACTGTTTTTTGCCCAGTTGTGTAAGTGCCTCCTCCCCTGACAGGACAATATCTACGCTGAATTCTCCGGTCCTTTCAAGGTAGATTTTACACAGATCAAGGATGTTGGGTTCGTCATCAACACAGAGGACCCGGAGAATATCAGCCATTTAATCAAATTATTCGTATGGCGCTACATATCCTTTTCCATCGTTCCGGGCAACACATTTCGACAACAGGCAGATATCCTCTCTATCCCGCCAGTTGCAGGAATTCCCGGCAACACTTCCCATATAAAACCGTGACAATACAAAACGGCGCAAAAAATAACCAGGCGGGAAACTAATGTCAGGGTTTCCAGACTTCCGGTTGCATGCTGCCCGGGGCAATATACTCAATTTCGCCCGGGACAAACAACATCACAACGTAATCAGGGTTATCCACCGTTTTAAAGTACTGCTCATACATGGGGTTCCAGTACTTTTTTTTCGTCTGCAGGTCCTCATGAATTTCGGCCCTGCCACGGAACACAATGTAAGGGTCTGAATACTCCTTTCCAGACCAGACCGATATTCCCACAACCGGGTTTTCCTGTATCTGCCGGACTTTCCGGCTGGCTTTCATTGTTGCCCCTACAAGGGTCAGGTCCGGCTGCCCTAGAAGCACAACGAACCGTACTTCAGGTTTTCCTTCGGAGAGGGTCGCAAGAGCGGCCACGTGCTGGCCGGCTATTACCTCTGAAATATTATCCTTCAGTGTCATGTTCGGCTACCGGTTTTCCAATGTTCCCCCGGATTATATAATTGTTATGGTGGCGGCTGACACCCGGGTTATTCACACCCGGTTATGGTTCGGAAAATATGGGTTTCCTGCTGATTCACCGGCACAATCTCTCGCCGTAATAAGGCGCTGATCAATCATGTGAAACTCACCTGTGCAACGCATACTGGAATTGGACGTGGCAATCTCGTTAACGCACGGTTCAGGCAATTCATCTTCAAAAATGATTTCGAACCATGGGAGCGGTATTTCGTGAATGTGTTGAACCAGTGAAATACATGGTGCAGCACGCCCACGCTCAAACGGAAGTGACGGCTCCGCATTCCCGGCCCGGCGGGAAGGAGGTTTGTTCACTGGTTTAGTAATAGTCCGGGTGGCAATACGTAAGGTTGGTGATATCCGTGGAGTGGAGGTGTATCAGACTTCATTCCCGGTCTTAAATGCATCCTTATTCAGATCAGGCTGCTGGTGGTACTCAAGCAGCCTTCTCACTTCGTCATACACCTTCTGCTTGTCCTGTGCCCCGGTAAAGAGGATCCGTACCCCGTCGATATCATCCTTCAGGTATGCAGCCTCGTCGTAAACGATGAGCAGGATCTGGTTATCAGGACCAAAGAGGTGTTCCTCGGTCTCCCCTTTCATATATCGTTCCCGCTGTTCCCTGCTCGGTGCAGCATATTTGTTCTCGAACCGGAAGATGCCCATACGTTATTTTCCTTGATTGTGATCATTCGGTTTTGGACATTAAAACTGATAGCATGTTCCTGCAGATCATACCCTGCTGCCTGCAATTATAGTAGCACAATCGCCATCCGGATCTCCCCGGGGGTAGTTCCCGGGTAAGGAATTTTTTATCGTTCCCTGCATCCCAGTTGTACCTGTATGAAAGAAGATACCCGGTGGAAACTTGTCGCAGGTGTACTGCTGGTAACCCTGACGCTTGCCATGTTAACGGCCCATTACTTCGTCTTCCAGGACGCACATCACCTGTTCATTTTTTTTATCGGTGACCTTGCGTTCATTCCGGTAGAGGTACTCATTATCACCCTGATTATTGATCAGATGCTCGAATCACGTGAGAAACAGCGCCGTTTGGAGAAGCTGAACATGGTCATCGGGGTCTTCTTCTCCCGGTTCGGAACACCCCTCCTCGCACAGCTTACCAGGGCTGATCCCGCCATAGAAAAGGTGAAACAACGTCTTGTTATCGGGGATGAATGGCGTAATGATATGTTCCGGGATGTGCAGGCCTTCCTCAGCTCCTATTCCTGCAGTATCATGATCGACCGGATCGATACGGCTGCCCTGCGTGAGTACCTTATCAGCCAGGAGGACTTTTTGCTCAGGCTTGTCGAAAACCCGGTCATTTTTGAACATGAATCGTTTACCGACCTCACTCTCGCGATCAACCACCTGACTGAAGAGATGAAGGCGAGAGGTGATCTCTCCTCGTTACCCCGGGCCGACCAGGCACACCTTGCGAACGATATCTGTCGTGCGTATTCGCTGCTGGTCCTTGAATGGCTGAAATACATGGAGTACCTGAAAGACCATTACCCATACCTGTTCTCGCTTGCAATGCGGACGAACCCGTTTGATGATTCAGCCTCTGTCGTTTTCCGGCAGGACTCATAATCAGGCTCTCTCGACATGCTCTTAAATCTATCCGGTTATGGGTATTCCCGGATTTACCCCCCTCCCGGGGCTCAGCCCAGCCGCTGTGGCGGCCCGGTTGGGATAGAGACTACTCCCTGTTCTCTGAAACGAAGAGATCTGGAAACACTGACCAAAGGACATCGTGCCGGGGATGGGACAGGGGTGGGTGAAACCCCGCCTGTCTTTCCCATTTCCGCTTCCTTTTTCTAACCACGCAGGGTTTAGAACAAAGCCCAAATACCAGTTTATTATCCCTGCTACCTTCATATGGTGCCTGATTATTACACCGGCAGGGTATTCCGGATAGACTTCGGCATCCGGATATTTGTCCCGGGCACCTGGCCAACACTACGTCGGCCGGGACAGGAAATCGATACAGGGAATGGTGAAAAACAAACTGCGTGATGGTTAACCACCGTGGTGCCGGAGTAGCAGAGGCCCTGGTATCAGGCCCTCACCTCTGCCCGTCACCTGATTGTCGTGTAACAGGGCCTCATGATGAATATTTTTTATTTTCGAAGAGAGATAACCTGGTTTTTCCACGCCCTTTCCAGGGGCAGCACACCGGGTCATGAGCGGGACTTTTTAAAGTTCCTGCCCTAGTACAATACAGGTCGGGTAAGATGTATAAAAAAGTCCTATTTCCCACTGATTTCTCCACTCACTCGCAAAAAATTACTGAGTGCATCGCAGAAATTCAGGGTATAGAGGAAGTGGTGGTACTGCATGTTATGGACACTTCCAGTTCATCAAAAACCGGAGAGGGTCCGGGTCCGGGGATCGAACCCGTGGAATTTCTCCTGGCAGAATATAAAAAAATCCTCGGGAATCTGGGATTAACGGTACAGACCGATGTGGAGGTAATTGAACATTCGAAAAGCCAGGGAGCTATCGCCTCAAGGATCCTGGACATAGCTGAAAAAGAGCGCGTTTCCCTGATTATCATGGGCGCCAGGGGAAAAAGCCTTCATGACCTGTTTCTCGGCAGTGTGTCCACCTATGTGCTGCACCATGCAACAATCCCCCTCCTCCTGGTAAAATCTGCACCCGCCGATTGCACGGTTGCCCCTGCAGCGGTGACTACATCTCCGCCGGTTTTCTCAAAGGTCCTGGTACCTACTGACTTCTCGGCTCCTGCGGAAATGGTAGTCCGGTTTGTGAAGTCCATGCAGGGAACCCACGAGATTATCCTGTTGCACGTGATCCACACAGAAAAAAACGATTCAAGACTCCCTGAATACATAAAAGGGGCAACAACGAAGCTCGGGAGGATCCGGGACGAACTGGTTCAGTCCGGGTTTACGGTGAAGGAACATATCCGCGTCGGGTATCCTCCTGACGAAATCAACCTCCTTGCCGGGCAGGAGCAGGCTACACTCATCGCGATGAGCCCGCTCGGGGAGGGCTGGCTCAGCGGACTTAAGGAATTGTTTGTCGGGGGTACGACCTATGCGGTTATCAGGAGGGCAGACCGCCCGGTCCTGGTTGTGAGACCCGTGCAGAACCCGTAGCGAATTTTTGGACAGATTTGCATATCAATTGAGAAAACCATCGTTATCTGGAATATTATGGACCCGCCACCATCACTAGGGGGTATACCATACCGGGTGGTAGCACTCCTCATTCCTTTTCTTATCGTAGCAGTCCAGGTAGTGATTATGTACGTCACGCTGCCGTACACCCTGTTTCTTATTATGATCGGGCTCATGGTCGCCTATATCCTCCCTCCCGCGGGGAAAGAATCAGTAATTCCAATCGGGATTGCACTCGGGATCCCGTGGTGGTACATGGCGGTCTCGATTGCCATGATCGATATCGAGACCTGCCTGTTCATGATACTCAATTTCGACCTGGCATACAAAATTCCCTATCTCGGTAATCTGCTCACGAAGATAACAGAAAAAACCAGGACTTTTTTTGCAGTCCACAAATGGCTCGTCGGGCTGAACTTTGCTGCTGTTTTACTCATGGTAATGGTCCCGGTGTTGGGGAGCGGGGGGGTTCGCGGTTCTATTGCCGGCAAGCTTCTGGGCATGAATAATTACTTAATATTCCTGGCGGTGTTATCCGGGGCCCTTATCGGGTGTTTTGGTATTGCACTTGCCTCAGATGCCATTCTGCATAACCTCTGTGCAAACGGGATGCTGCCACCGGATATCAGTGCAATGGTCTGCAACAAGGGGTAATTTCAGATAACATCTCTGGAAAAAAAGAATTTTAGGGCTTTGTTGATACTATCTCAATCTATTTTGTACATTTAGGTTATTCCAAATTTAGTCACGCTCCCGGGGCTTATGGCCCGCCGCTTTGGCGGCCCTGTTGGGATAGGGTCTGATCTCCAGAGCGCAAAAAACAAAAAACAGGGAATAATGGTACCCATTCAGGGTCCTTCCCTGATATCAAAGGTCTTCGAGAACGACGTCCACCGTACATCCTCCCCGATGTTAAACCGGCCGTTGGCCAAGAGTTCCTTGCTGATGGAGTTCGTATAACCGAGCTCGTTCGTCGTACCAATCCCCGCCAGGCTCCTCGAACCGAAGCTCATCGATCCCATTCCCGAACCAGACCCGATTGCAGTGAAGGTGAACGTGTCCGGAATTTCAAGGTCCGCCTGGGCAATAGATCCCACCGATCGATAATGCAGGTCGTTGGTCATAAACAGCGATTCGGTGATCGCGGTCTCACAATACGGCGTAGCAGTGAAGTTCGCCCCCTCTGCATCGAGCGATTCTGCACCACAGGTTACGCCTGCAGCCGCTGCACCGGCAGAACAGAGCATCATACTCTCCTCGTAAAGGCCGGGCCCTGAGGACTGCACCTGGCTCATTGTTCCAGCGTGGACGATATCCGAATTATTCAGCACCTGTGAGCTCTCATACTGCGAAGGACCGGTGAGGATGAAACTGTCATGGTAACCACCGCTAAGTACTTCCTGCCCTATAGCAAGCGGAGGTACCTTCGTTAGGTCTCCGTTTGATACGGTCCATGTCATATCAGAAGAACCGACGAGAGACTGGTCAGAGTTTCCCATGAAGGAAACACCGATTGCTGCAGCCTGGGCCGGGACTGCGGTAATTGCCAGCCCTGCCACAATTGCCACGAAAATACAGCCGCCAATGACTAATTTCCTCCTTTTCGTCATGCGGTTCATAATACCCCTGTCTTTCCCGAGCCCTTGATCAGCCCGTATTCGATATCATACCAGGCAGACGGGACCCTAATCGTATACCTGTCCAGCCGTTCTGATTCGGCCTCTGCCACCTGGCGGAGCAGGCTTTCCTGCTCGGCCGTTGAATGGTCGAACGTGAGCCAGCGCTTCGTGCTGTCCGTCATTTTCCAGGATCTTCCCGGAACCATTTCCGGTGCAGCGGTGACCGTGTCATCAGTCGCATCGAAGTAGCTGAGTACCTGTTTTGTAGTAAGCTGTGCCTGCTGAGTTTCAGCGGTTGCTTTCGTTGCGTTCCGGTGCTGCACGTATGCAATCAATGCAGCAGCGAGTGTAATCAGGATCTCAATGAGGTTGGTTAATTCCTGTTCCATAATCTGGTCTCCTTCATTTGTTCATGCTCTTTTAGTAGCGCTGTAAATTCCGCGCAAATTACCTCGTACTTTCCAATCTTCTCGTAGACTGCAAAAAGTGCAGGATAGAGCGGGAGCACAACGCCTAGGATAAGAGCGGTTGTTTCCAGGTCCATTCCAAAAATCTCCCGAAATTTGGGGGTGGGGCGGGGTACCCCCTCGCCCGGTATTCCTGCCCGGATCCATGCGGTGCCCGCAGGTCCTGCCGGGTCGAAAAAGGTGAGGTGGGAAGTAAAACCCGGTATCCTGCCTGTTGCCCCCTTATGCAAGAGCGGGCTTTGTGTTCGCCCAGGTGTTCACGCGGGCGACAATTGCGTTGTCCTCGTAGGTGGAGACCGTGATGTTCTTCCTGGTGAAGGTGACCATGTAGTCCTCGCCGTTCGGGTCGTGGCATTTTACGGACACCGAGTAACTTTCATTCTGGGCATCCCGAAGTGCAGTGCCTCCAATCGCGGCCGAAAGTGCATTATCGGCGAGGATCGCCGCTGCTGCAGCGTTAAGACCTGCAACGGTCTTTGCTTTTGCCGAGGTGTTCCCGACATTTTTTGCATTCCCGTCCTCGTAGATGACCTTCACCGTGTAGGACTCGGTGCCCCTTGTCATGCCGGGGACGGTTACCCCGGACCTGGTGAAATCCACGCACTGGAATGCGTTTGTGTCGATAGCACCCTGTACAAGGGTGTTCAGTGTTGCGACGTCAGGGATCGGTGTCGTAAGGTCACGGACCGAACGCTTGACATTTGCTTTTTGAATAAAATCTGCCATGTTGCTGATACTCCTGCCCTTCATCCGAAGGGCATACTATGGTGGCAGATAGGGGAGGATAGTCATTAGGCGGGGTTGGGAATCAGGGCTTAAATTGAGTCATTTTATGGGATTTGCGGCATCTGGTGACGTGGCATAGTGACGTGAGGAGGTACAGGTGAAAACCGGTATTTTCTGGAACCAAAAAGACGGGTAAGCCAAGGTCTGGTGGGGATAGGGGAATTGTGTGGTGTTCCAGACCGGATTAGTCGAAAAAGGTTTTTTTATTTCCCGGGTCAGGGAATAGGAAGCTCGTTCAGAAGACCGGGATCAGCCCTTTGCTATCGCCGGTGATACACCTGCCCCCACCCGGGGTGACAATATAGGTATTCTCAATTCCCACCATCCCTACCCCGGGTATACCCTTTTTGGGCTCAACGGCAAAGACCATGCCTTCCTGCAGCGGTTCGTCAAACCCACGTGAAATTACCGGCAGTTCGTCAACCTGCAGCCCGACACCATGGCCGAGAAACCGGACCCTCCGGTCGCCAAAGCCCATGAAGTTTTTCATGAAGTCCTCGTCAAGGCCGTCCATGATGGCAGAGTATATCGTTGAAGGCGGATTACCGGGTTTCAGGAGAGATGCGATCTCGTCCTGTATCTCAACACACCGGTGATGGGCTTCGACTGCATGGCCCGGAATCGGTGATCCGAACATGTAGGTCATCGTCTTGTCGGTATGGTACCCGTCGACACCGAATCCGGTATCAATAAAGACCAGGTCCCCGGAAGCAAGCAGCCGGTCCCTGCTGCCGAGCACCGGCGCCGCAGGACCCATGCCATAGGCACCACCCGGACCATCGAAATACGTAGGATATAGCGAGCTCTCACCAAACCCCAGCTGCCCGATGATGATCTCGGTATCAAACATGCCGAACCTGACAATACCGTGATGGCCCTCCCGCACCATTTCTGCATATAATTCACCTCCAAGATTGGCCTCGCTCATGCCCGCGCCCAGAAGAGCCGGGACACGGTCTTCAAGGACGTAACGGTGCTGTTTCCCCGCCTTTTCGAGGAGTGCCAGTTCGAACGCACTTTTCACAGCCCTCACCTCTGATACCTGCAGGTCCAGAGGTTTTGCGTCCCTGAACGGGAAATATTTCAAAAACCTCGAATATAATGCAAGAGGGACACGTTCCATCTCAAGGTACACGGTACCGGAGCAGGGGCCGGTATCATTGGCCGCGTCGCGGAAACTGTTCATCGGCCTTATGTCCGGAAACTTAGACTCTTTAACTGCCCGTTCGTAACTCCTCCGCACGAAGTATACCGGCTGGCTTTTTCTTGGGATGTACAGCATTCCGTCCTGCATGGTGCCGGTAAAATAATACTGGTTGAGTTTTCCGAAGATGCATGCGGTTTCCCAGGACGGGTTTTTCCTGTCCATCAGATCGATAAACCGCCTCATCCGTTCTTCAAGTTCACGAAAAGGGACCAGTTCCTGCATATCATGACAATATCTTGAGATAATTCCGGATAATAGTTACCAGAGAAGGTGAGATCCCGGATATCTTTTTTTTGCCAGGCCGGGATTTGTTATCGAACTCTTGAACCCGGAACCCTTTGATATTACCATCGGCTGAAAAAATTAAACTGCTGAACCGCTATATCCCTGCTGCTGCAGGCTTGGGGGCCCGCAGGTCAGGCAGGTATCAGGAACGGGACTGAAAGGATCTTTACACCATGCGGTGCGGGCCCTGTCATCAACAGGGCAGCGGGTATCACGGCATATCAATCATCACATGCAGGTTCACCGCACCTCACCAGTGACCAGCAAATTGCGGTTGTGTGAAAAACCGGAAGGTCCGGTCCAAAAAACCGGCAGGCAGAAAGCCGCAGAAATTTATAATTCCGGGATCCGGACCCGTGATTTTCGTAAAAAAAGGCATCCCGGGTTGTTCCACCACCATCAGCTTATCGAAGCTCAGTATCCAAGGTATTCGAGCAGCAGCAGGAACCCGATCATTACCGCTTCCATAATAACGATCGTCAGCCACATATTGAGCCTGAGGAATTCCTGCACGGTTACGGCAGGAAGAGGGCCTTTACTCAGGATACCGCCCCTGATTTTCGGGTATACCCTGACAAAAATGATGATGCCGGCCAGGATTCCCACCACACCACCGATCAGGGCATCAATTGCACCCGTCCCTACCGCACCAGCTACCGTTCCCGGGCAATAACCGAGCAGGGCGAACCCGAGTCCAAATATAAGCCCCCCTATAACGTTCGAACCAATAGTCCCGGATGCCGGGTGAGGCTGTGCATAACCATAATGTTTCAGGAGTGCAAGGCCGATCATCCCCACGATGACAGCGGAGAGCATCACTTTCATCACGGTGAAATTAGTGAGAAGCAGCTGGGCAATAATCACGTCGTAACTGGTCACCCCGCTTTTCTGGAGCAGGAACCCGAACATGATCCCAAACAGGAGACCGAGGATTACCTGGAGGCCCCGGTCCTTGTGAATACCGGTAAATAATTCGCCCATTTAAGCTCCCCCGATCACATAAAACAGGAACATGGCCATCGCGATGCCGCCTGCGAAGAAACATGCTGCGGAAATTATGCTGGCCAGCGAGAGCTGGATGGAACCGCTTATCCCATGACCAGACGTGCATCCTCCGGCCCATCGGGCACCGAAGCCCAGGAGGGCCCCGCCAAGTATCGCAACAATGATCCGGAGTACCGGGGTGTTGCCAAACGTTGCGCTCCATGTCGCCGGGACAATAATGAACTGGAACTGCCCGGAGAGCATAGATGCGATGAACGCCCCGATCACGATACCCGGGATGAGCATGAATGCCCAGTCAACTTCGGGGACAATTTCGCGGTAATACTCCTGCTTTTCAACACGGGCCGGACTGATCGACTTTTCAATCAGTCCCCCGGCCTTGACGTAACCTGATGAACAGCCTATAGCTCTGTTCGAGAGAAGCAACGCAAGACAGACGAGAATACCAATGCCTGCTCCTGCGATATATGGCGACCATATCGCCTGGGTCAATAATTCAAGTATCAGTACCACCTCATTCCACAAAACTATCGCATGGTTATTGTATATATATCTGCCAATAAAAGAAAAATTGGTCCCGGGTCACCAGGAACCCGCCATGCGCCGTTTTTCATATATACTTTTCAGGGTCAGTGTCAAACTTCTTCTTGCAGCCCGGGGCACAGAAATAATAATTCTTCCCCTTGTACTCGCTGACCAGTTTCGCGGTCTTTTCATCCACAGTCATCCTGCAGATCGGATCAATAGCCATTCTCACTATACCTCAGGTATCCACTTCTGTCATACCCCATATATACGTGTTCGTCAGGGAATGGACGAGACATACTATGCCAGGGTAGACCACCCATGTGTGACAATTAAAGCAAAGGTCTATCTGATTGCTTATGAATCAGGATATATGACACCGCAGGCGTCACTCACCGTGCTGGCAGACAATAACACCATTACTGACCATTATTTTTCAGGTGAGCCCGGTCTTTCTTTCCTCATCCGGACTGCCGGAAAGAACATCCTGTTCGATACCGGTTATTCTGATCTGTTCATTCAGAATGCCCGGAAGATGGGGATCAGTCTCCTTGATCTCGACATGATCGTCTTCTCACATGGGCACCTCGACCATACCGGTGGAATACCGGCGTTCATCCGGTACCTTACCGGGGCAATGTTAGAGAATATCCCCCATAAAGTGCCGGAAATACTTTCCCACCCGTTTTGTTTCTACCCACGTCCGAAATTCCCCATCCCGAACATTGGTTCCCTGGTTTCTGAAGAAGAGATGGGGCGGCACTTCACCATGATTACCACGAAAAAACCATACTGGATCACTGATGACCTGGTTTTTCTGGGACAAATTGAGCAAAAACATGCATTTGAAGCCCATGAACCGGGTACAAGGAAGATACTCATGCCTGATGGGAGAACCGGACCCGATCTCATCCGGGACGATTCTGCACTAGCATTGAAGACCAGCGAGGGCCTCGTTGTTATTACCGGGTGCTCCCATGCAGGGATCTGCAACATTGTGGAGACAGCGCGAACCATATGCCACGAAGATCGTGTGGTTGACATTATCGGCGGGCTCCACCTCCTTACTCCAAATCCACCCGTATTGGAAAAAACACGCGAATATTTGCATTGTCTCCGGTTACATGCCCTTTATGCCTGCCATTGCACCTCGTTGTCCTCGAAAATATTCCTCGCTGAACAATGCCCTGTTAAGGAAGCCGGTGTTGGAATGGCTCTCGAATGGTAATGGCGTTATCGCATTTGTAAAACCACCATTATTAAGTCCCGGCAAGTGCGATCCTCTTTTACGTGACAAAGATGAGTGACCAAAGCCCCCAGAAAGGAGTCCCGGGAATACTCCGCCCTTTTAAGCAGTACCTTGAAACGAACAAGTTTGGAAAAGGAGACCAGATAGTGTATTACGGTGTACCCGGCACCTGCACCCCGTTTATTGAACTACTGGCATTCGCCGTCCGCGGGCTCGGGCTTGAACAGGTCTATGTCCCATATTTTAAAGAAGAACAGGCAAAAAAAATAATATTCGTGGAAGGGGTTGGCATGCAGATCTCACCAGACCACATGGTGCTCATCCCCGGTGCACAGGTCATTATGGGAGGGCTCGCCATGCCTAACGTCCCGGTAACCGTCGGTGATGCAAAACGTATGCTTGCACGCCACAAGGACTCAGCAGTAATCGGGGTCTGTTTCATGAGTATGTTCGAGAAGGCCAACTGGATAAACGAGATCAGTTTTGACATCCTGATCGACGCAACAATCGACCCGGTCCGTGTCTCGGAGCAGACCAGGAAATTATCGGAACACTCAAAATATTTAATCTCCTCATACGACAGGATGAATAAAAAAGAAGGTGAATAGACGGAATTGCCATGGGGGTTACATCCAAATCACTGCATGGGTCCGCTCCGTTACCCAATCCGGGTACGCTCAATAGTTCAGAAGATAGTAAATGAGGTCAGAAATAAGGGAGCACGAAATAATGTCCAAAAAGCAGTGAATAATAAATATTATCCTTTCTCATGTTAATTTATCGGGCTTTATCCTGAATATCAGTGGAATTGGAGATTTATGACAGACAAGGAACCAGCATCCGGAGAATCGTGGCTTACCAGCACGAGCAGCGCCCAGCCGTATGTTTTTGCCCTGCTCGTCGCAACCGGACTGTTCCTTGAATTTACCCTCCATTATTATCTCCATATCACGGTAGTATACACCCAGTTTTTCTACCTCATTGTCGTTGTTGCCGGACTCTGGTATGGAAAAAAGGCTATCTGGGTTGCGTTATTATTCGGGGGTCTTCAGGTAATTGTTGCAATCTACATCACGGGGATATTTCCTTTCGAATCACTGATACGGGCCACTATGTTGTTTATCGTGGCATTGGTTGTAGGAACTCTTTCTGATTACAGGATTACCAGTCATATTGAGGTTGTCGATCGGAATGCGAAATTGCATGCATCACAGCAGGCATTTGAAACTGCGAATAAAAAATTAAACCTTCTCTCGAACATTACCAGGCATGATATTTTT
Source organism: uncultured Methanomicrobiales archaeon (assembly GCA_963758915.1). Taxonomy (GTDB): domain Archaea; phylum Halobacteriota; class Methanomicrobia; order Methanomicrobiales; family Methanospirillaceae; genus CAIKOD01. Next base: position 99,282 of record CAVWXH010000002.1, on the reverse strand, counting down.
AACCAGCTGACGGTCCTGATCGGGTACCTTGACCTCGCCAGGGAGAGAATTACAGATACGGAAGTTATTAATTTTTTAGAGAAAAGCGAGAACGCAGCGAATATCATCCGCCGCCAGATTGCCTTTACCAAGGATTACCAGGATATCGGTGTCCAGGCTCCGCAATGGCAGAACATCGCCCGGTACATCGAAACAATACTATCAATGACACCCCTGCACGATATCCGGCTGACTAATGACCTGGGGTCTCTGGAGGTGTACGGAGACCCGATGCTTGAAAAGGTCTTCGGGAACCTGGTTGACAATTCACTCAGGCATGGAGAACATGTCTCCCTTATCCGTTTCTCTTATCAGAAATCCGGCAATAACGAATTGTGTATTGTGTATGAGGATAACGGGGCAGGGGTGGCTGATGAGGACAAGGAGCGGATCTTCAATAAGGGATTTGGGAAAAATACCGGGTTCGGCCTGTTCCTCAGCCGTGAAATCCTTGGAATAACAGGATTATCGATAAAAGAGAACGGTCAGCCGGGGAAAGGGGCCAGGTTTGTGATAACCGTGCCCGAAGGTGAATACCGGTTCATGCAGTGATCTGCCGTGTACGATGGAACAGCCAATTGGGGTTATCCCGGTTGTTCCTGCTATGTTGTGAAATGGATGGATTTGTTGAAAGCCACTCAATCTAATGTGTAAATTTGCCTGTCCTGACATTTAATCACGTTCCAGAGGCTACGCCCAACCGCTTTGGCGTCGCTGGTTGGGATAGGGGATAATCTTTATTATCCCTGAAATATCCCTGACAGGGATCCCGGATGGCCAGGCCGGGTGCCTTACCAGGACGGGTTTTCAACAGTCAGAAAGCCTCATGTTAATACCTGACAAATTATATCAGGATAACAACCGTCCCCATAGCAGGCAGGACAAAACCATGACTGATAACCCAATAATTCCGGAGGAAGTATGTCACCGGCGTGGGAGGCCGCGGGTTCGCCGGATGATATCAGGAAGTCCTGAATCACGGTGTTTCCAGCCAAGGTGTTCACTGGACGAAAACCCGGCGGTGATCTCACTAACCCCTGAGGAAATTGAACTGGTCCGGCTCATTGATATCGAGGGGCTGGAACAGGAAGAGGCCGCACAAAAACTCGGCGTCTCACGAAAGACTGCCTGGCGTGACCTCCAGGAAGTGCGGCGCAAAATTGCCGATGCACTCGTCAATGGAAAAGGAATTGAAATAGCAGGATGCCAGAAAGCTGCCCGCGGCCAGTGCCCGTGTAACTGTGCCAGTGATACCAGAAAACCGGGGCAGGAAATGACCGGTACTGAACAACCGGTCTGAGTATCATCATACTCTTTTTAATAATTATGCGCATATGAGTGATTAGGATCCACCGATAGGGTCAAGGAACCTGGTACTAATGACGAACGATGCCATGAAAATCCCGATTAATTATGCTGAGTCCTCTGAAATCCTGAAAAATGCCCTGAAACTGACAGGGTCTCCGGTTGCAGTCAGATTTGCCGCAACAAAGGATGATATCCCGCCCGGGATTGAAGAACTCGATAAGACCATACGACATTGCATGATGGTGAACCTTGCCAGGAAGGAAGGACGTATTTTCTATTCGCCGGTTTCAAAACATGAATGTAACGGTGGCGCGTGGGCACTAGGCCTCAGGGAGATCACCCCGACCCTGAAAACAGGGGACTTCTATTTCAAACTTGGAAAGTTCAACAGCGCCGCCGCATGTAAACGGACTATTGACCAGATCCCCCACCTTCAGTCCGGAGAGACGTACGCCACGTTGTATGCCCCGCTTGAGAAAACACCCTTCACGCCCCACGTGGTAATTATCATGGCAAGTCCCTGGGCCATGCTGAAACTTGCCCAGAGTTCGTTGTTCAGGCTGGGCGGGCGGGTTGTTGGTTCCTTCGCAGGTATCCAGTCAGTCTGTTCGGATGCAGCCGCATTGCCATACCTCTCAGGAAAACCCAATTTTTCCCTTGGGTGTGATGGCTCCAGGAAATTTTCGGGTATCTCCGACGACGAGATGGTCATCGGGATCCCTGCAGAGATGATCAATGAGTTCGCCCAGTCAGTCAGTGTGATTGTAGGGGCCGCCGGCTCAAAGAAATAATTGCCGGGTCCAGGCCCACGTATCCCGGGGCAGTCCCCGGTACCTTTCACTAATTTTAAGTATTTATGCGCATATGAGTTACTATTACAATCATTCCGAACAGTAACTCATATGCCGGATTTGATGGAACCACCCCTTGAAGAGAGGGAGTATAAAGGACGTGGGCCTGGTCCCTGTTTCAGCCAAAAATACCTGTAGCGGATGCAGAATACAAGACGGCCAGTTACAGGAAGAGGATAGGACAAATGAATAAACCGCAGCCCGGGGTAAAAAGATGACATTGCCAATGATTACAGTAAAAGACCTTTGCATGGACTTTGAAGGTAAACGGGTCCTGGATAACGTTTCATTCGAGATCCCGGAAGGAGAGATCATCGGGATCATCGGGAGGAGCGGTGCGGGAAAGAGCGTACTGATGCATCTCCTCAGGGGAGTCGAACAACCTCCGACACGGGGTTCGGTCGTCTACCATATTGCGGCCTGCCCGACCTGTGAATACACCGATGTGCAGAGCAGTGCGGGGACGTGCTGTCCCCTGTGCTCCGGGGAACTGGCAGCAATGAACGTGGATCTCTGGGATGAAAGAATTGACGGACTGAAGTCCCGGGTGATGCACCGGACGGCAATCATGTTCCAGCGCACCTTCGCCCTTTACGGGGATGACCGCGTGATCGAGAACGTCCTCCATGCACTTGACGATATCAATTACCCGCAGGAGAAGGCAATTAACAGGGCTGCCGACCTGATAGACCAGGTGCGGCTCTCTCACCGGATGATGCATATTGCACGCGACCTTTCCGGCGGTGAGAAACAGCGGGTGGTCCTTGCACGGCAGCTCGCGAAAGACCCTGCGATGTTGTTTGCCGACGAGCCGACCGGCACCCTTGACCCCGAAACAGCGAGAATAGTCCATGCAATGCTTATCGAGGCAGCAAAAACGAATAATATGGGCATGGTGGTCACGTCGCATTTTCCCCACGTAATCGAGGATATGGCAAGCCGTGCCCTGCTCCTCGTGGATGGCAAGATTGCAGAAATTGGTTCACCTTCATCGGTAATCCGGTCCTTCACAAAAGATTACGACGACTCGGAACAGGTGGAAATCCCGGAAATCGGCGAAATAATCCTTTCTGCACGTGATGTGACCAAGCGGTACATCTCGGTTGACCGCGGTGTCGTCAAAGCGGTAAACATGGTCTCCTTTGACGTCGCAAAGAAGGAGATTTTTGGCATCATAGGAAAAAGCGGCGCTGGAAAAACGACCCTTTCCCAGATTATTGCAGGCATTATAGAACCCACGAGTGGTGAGATGAATATTCTTATCGGGGATGACTGGGTCGACATGACAACCCCGGGAATTGACCAGCGGGGACGGGCAAAGGAGTACATCGGTCTCCTTCACCAGGAATACGACCTGTTCCCGCACCGCACTGTCCTCGACAACCTTACCGATTCAATCGGCCTCGAATTCCCGCGGGAACTTGCCATCCGGAAAGCCCTTATCACCCTCGCCATGGCAGGTTTCTCTGACACGAAAGCAAAGGAAGTCCTCTCTCATTTTCCGGGTGAACTGTCAGACGGGGAGCGTCACCGGGTCGCCCTTGCACAGGTCCTGATCCGTGAGCCCCGAATCGTGATCCTGGATGAGCCCACCGGGACGATGGACCCGATCACAAAAATGGACGTAAAACATTCCATCCTTCATGCCCGGGACGAGATGGACGAGACATTCATCCTTGTCTCGCATGACATGGACTTTGTCAGGGATGTGTGTGACCGGGTCGCCCTGGTCAGGGGAGGGAGGATTGTCAGCATGGGGCCAACGGCCGAAGTGCTTGCCGAAACCGAATTTTGATGGGTGATGAAAGGGGATAGGATAACTATTTCAATTGTTATTCCTGATATAGGGTTGCCTCAATAATCAGGCAGGTAGAGGAAATATGCAGATAACTGATATAAGCCAGGTAGTTTCGGGACCAAACCCGCATAATGTCGATGTCAGGAAAATATACGATTCACCCAATGCTGTTGCCGTAGTAATTACACTCCACCCGGGTGAATCACTCAGGAAACACATCACCCCGGTTGATGTGTTCTTTTACGTCCTGGAAGGCAGGGCAGATATTGAGATCGGCGATGAACGGAATACCATACAAAAAGATATGCTTGTCGAGAGCCCGGCAGGGATTCCTCACCGCTGGATAAATGAGAGCAGGCACGTATTCAGGGTCCTTGTCGTCAAAGTCCCAAGACCTGACAAAGAGACAAAACTGCTCTGAAATTAAAAATTACAGGATATTTTTTTTTGCTTTTTTTTGGCTTTTAATGACAGGCATTCAACTTCTGTCCGGGAACAACCTGTGTGACCGGGGCCTGTTATGACCTTTCGTATGATTACCCTGAAAAAGCGCTCTGTTGAAAAGGTATATTAGGCACCCGGAATCCTGATTATTCTGAAATTTATCTACGCTCTCGGGGCTCCACCCCGCCGCTGTGGCGCCCCGGTTGGGATAGAGATCTCCCCCAATACTCTGAATTTAATGAGCCTTCGCCGAAACCCTGCCCGAAGAATATCTTAATGGGGGTAGGGCAGGGGGGGTGAAACCCCCTCCCTGTCTTCGTATTTCCCTCTTATTTTTTTTATATCACCTAAGGGTTTCAACAAAGCCTGAAAAAGGAAAAAATAGCGGGATTATATCCCTTGTAACCGTATGAGCGGAAGCGACGTCAGATCCCGAGCTCTGTCCGTTTCCTCTCGATGTGGTCTGATATCAGGACTGATGCCTTTACCGGGTCGGGTTCAACCGAGAAACTGGCATTCACAACCCCTTTCAGGCCCTCGGTAAGGAGCGAAACGGTAGCAGGACTCCCCGTTATATGCGGCATAACACCAAGCACCGTGTAGACACCGGACGCAACGAAGTATGCCCCGATTGAGACCGCCTTCTGGGAGTACCATTCGGGAGCGGCACCGGCGATGGGAAGTTTGTGGATCGGCACGTTGAGCGCATTGCCGAGTTCCGCTGCAAGCACGAGGATGCGGGAGTTGTCGACACAGGAACCCATGTGGAGCACCGGTGGGATCTTCAGGGACTCACAGACTGCCCGGAGGTCATTGCCTGCCAGCGATGCGGCCTCGGGCCGGAGCAGCCCCGCTTTTCCTGATGCAATTGCTGCACAACCAGTCTCGACACAGAGAATATTTCTCTTTATCAGTTCCTTTGCCAGTGTCACATGACCGAAGTCATGCTTCACACGCGGGTTGTTACACCCGACAATCCCGACAGCCCCCCGGATCTTCCCGGCAGCGATCAGGTCGATAAGTGGTTTGAACGTGCCACCGAGCGCGTTCTTAATCGCCTCGTTGGAGAAACCCGCCATGACCGGCACTGGCTCTCCCGGGATCAGGACACGCTGAGGGTTCCTGTTCCTGTAGTTCTCCACTGCCATCCGCACGATCGCCTTTGCGGTAAGATAGGCATCTTCCGCATGGAAGTCAAAGAAGTACGAGCCCGGGATCGTGGCTTTCGAACTCGTGGAGATGATCAGGGTATGGTAACAGCTGGCAGTCCGGGGGAGGGAGGGGAAGATGCACTGGTAGTCCACGACCATCGCTTCAAGGGCACCGGTTGCGATGATCAGTTCCTGGTTGAGATGGTTTCCGGTCATCGGGATGCCCTTCCTCATGAGCAGCTCATTACCTGTACAGCACATGCCGACAAGGTTGATCCCCTTCGCACCCTGTTTCAGCGCGAGTGCTTTCATCTCAGGGTCATCGATTGCTCTTACAATGACTTCGGAGAGGACCGGGTTGTGGCCGTGCACCGAGATGTTCACGTGGTCCTCTTTTAAGACTGCCAGGTTCATCTTCGAGCTGTTAATCGTGGGAGTACCAAACAGGATATCCGACACTTCGGTGCCGATCATCGATCCACCCCAGCCATCCGAGAGCGAGGTGCGCAGACCCTGGAGCAGTATATTGACATAATCCGCACCGACACCCATCTGGACGCGGTGCATTGAGTCCACCACTTCGCGGTCAATCCCCCGCGGGGTAATACCCATGTTGCTCCATATCTCCCGGGTGGCTTTCGGTGCCCGGTTGAGGAACTGGAGCGTGTTTTTCCTCATGCCATACTCATCAAGCATGGCCCCGCCCAGTTCTGCGGCAAGCTGCTCCGGTTTCTTCCCTTCCGTATTGATCGCATATTCTTTGCAAATGGTCCGGAGTTTTTCCTTATCGGTGATTACATAATCCGGCGCCTTTCCGGTGCCGAAGAGATACAATGTCTCGGCAATATCACGGCCATGGTCCGAGTGGGCTGCCGCACCGGTCGCGATCATGTCCAGCAGGTTCCGGGACACAATCAGGTCTGCATCGGCACCGCAAACCCCACGGATACGGTGGGGAGGGATGATCCGGCAGGGCCCCATGGTACACCGTGAACAGGAAGTACCTGCCTCACAGTATTTACAGGGAGGCTGCTGCATCTCGAACCGGTCCCAGACGGTCTCCATTCCCTCCCGCATCATCAGTTCAAGGACAGGTTTGGCATTCTCATCTATCGTCCGCTCATTTTTCTTCTGCTCGATTAATACCGGGTTCAGAAGCGACATTCGCGCTCTGTCGAGCTCACAGACATCAAGCTTCTCCCGGACCAGCGTCGGTTTGGGTTCCTCTGCCATATTACATCACTCTGTTGTTATCTGACAAGTCTGTAATCACCACACATGGTATATATACCTGCCCGGAGGAGTTGTGCGTTGAACAGGGGGTTACTAACGAGGAGAGATAAGAGAAAGAGAATGGCCGGTAAAAGCAAAACTACATGCTACCAGGTGTTGCAATAACGGTCTCCGGGACCCCGGATTCATGGTCCTCCTGCAATGTGAATATTCCAGAAAATGACCTTACGGAAACGTGACAGTCTAAAAAAAGCCGCCTGAATGGTCAGGAGATCAGGCCAGGGCCCACGAATACCAGGAACGCCACACCTATGCAGACGGTTGAATAATCAATAGATTCGATGATTCTTCTCATGGCAGGATTAGTCGATATGGAGAACAGAAATGATATCCATCCCCCTGTTAAGCGTAATGATCCGGACATCCCTGGCGCCGGTGTTGCTCTGTCATTCGCATCCCATCTTCCTGTTGTGCAGGCGGCTGCCGACAGAGCGAAGAAGAAAACATCCCTTATTCGTGGTGGCGTTATTGACCCCGGCGCTTTGCCATCGTCAAGATATTTTTTCCGTCCTGGCGGCGGTACCCGACCTCGTCCATGACGTTCCTGATCAGTATAAGGCCGAGGCCGCCGATCGGCCGGTCATCCCCGTCTAATGACACATCCCGCGATACGAAGGTAACCGGGTCAAAGGCCGGGGCCCGGTCCTCAACAATGACGACTACCTCCCGGTCGTCAGCCTCTGCAATAACACGCACTTCACCCTCTTTTCCAGCATAACCATGGATGATAGCGTTCACCACCGCCTCATCTGTCGCCAGCTGTACATCGCTGATCAATTCTAAAGGAAATCCCTGCTCCTCAAGCAGTATCGCTATCCCGTCAAGAATTTCCTTAAGACCGGACATATCAGCCGGGATCGTCTGGTCAGTCCGGCCTTTCATAACAAAACCATGGTTCAGACCCTTATCAGATTTCTTATTTGTCTTTTACTGCCTTCAGCACCATCAGCGTCATGTCATCAGACTGGGGGTATCCCGCTGCAAATGCCCGTGCATCATGCAGTACCGAGTCCACTATCCCGCGGGCACGGAGGGTGTGGTACTGCAATAACGCTTCACGCAGTCTTTCTTCTCCAAACATCTCCTCAGCCTCGTTTTCTGCCTCTGTTATACCGTCGGTATAAAGGAGCACAATGTCCCCAGGGGATAGCACACATACCTGTTCAGTGTAGGTTGCCGTGTCCATAATACCCAGCGCAACCCCTGTCACCCCGAGCTCCTCGATCATCCCTGTACCGGCCCGGTAGACCATCGGTGGATTATGGCCCGCATTCGCGTAGCGTAACCTGCCGTAGTTCCTCGTCGATCACTGCGTAGAAAACGGTGACAAACATGCCCGTCTCTTTTGTGTCCATGGAGATGATACCGTTCGCATCCCTGAGCACATCTGCCGGGTGGGTATGCCAGAGTGAACTGACCCGCATGACGACCAGCGATAACGCCATAAACAGGGCAGCGGGGATCCCTTTTCCCGAGACATCGGCAATCATAATACCCGCCTTGTGGTCTTTTGCAGGGACCACGGCAAACGGGATTACATCAAAGAAATCTCCACCCACCTCTTTTGCAGGGATGCTCGTCGCCGCAATATCAAAACCGATGAGCTGCTCAATTTCCGTGGGCAGGAAACTCTTCTGGATATCCGCAGCAATTTCCAGTTCTGTATTTTTCCGCTCGATATCCCGGAGATAATTATCACGTTCCACCCGGGTCTTTCGCTCCTCCTGCAGATTTGTGATGATAAATGAAAAGATGAACATCCCTAACGCGTTCGCGAAGATCATCGGGATTGCGACGGCAGATACCAGTGCAAGTGCCATGGCAAACGGGGTGGCGATAATAAGTACGAGGAGCATATGAAGCCCCTCCATCATGACGGCAAATTCAACTGCAATACGGGTCCCGGGGAATTTTTTATTATGTAAAAGCCAGACCAGGCCACCGAGCACTCCTGCGAGCACCGTGGCAAGCGAGCAGGCATAGACCGTAAACCCTTCAAGTGTCACCCGGTACGCCGCACCGATAAGGCCGGCTCCGAGCCCGACAAAAGGACCACAGGTAAGACCTGCGACCATGGGCCCAAGGTCGCGGACATTGATCGGGGCACCGAGCACCGTTATGCCTGACATTGTCCCGTATATAGAAAGTGCACCAAATATCAGCGTAAGCAGTACCTGGGCTTTCAGGGTCGGATGACCATCAAGAACATCGGTGAAGATGCGCTGTCGGGTCAGGAGGTAGGCAACTACGACGATTACACAGATCATCTGGACCAGGACAAGCAGGTCATCAGGCATGAAGAGCGCCATAATACAGGATTACCATCAAAAGGTAGTCAGTAAATGCATTAATAGTGCACCTCCGGGTTCTATACGGCCACCTGCCGGACACGTATGACATCCGGTTACATGAAAAGGTCGTTTTTGCAAACCAAAATTATAATGCCGGAGGCATGCTCAAGGTGGACTGACCTTTTTTTCTGCCCGTTGCTGAAACGGGGAGGTTCTGACCGGGTTGCATTATGGTGTACTTATAAGTAACCGGATCAAATGTATATTCACTACAAGGAGATGGGACCAATGGATACCACCACGAGCCACAGGGAGGGTGTGGCCATCATTGCACTCTTCGGCCGGATCGATACCACTGCGGCACCACAGCTGGAGAAGGAACTGAATACCCTGATGGGGGAAGGAAAACGCAAAATTCTCCTGAACTTCTCAGAAGTGACCTATATCAGCAGCGGTGGCCTGCGGGTGCTCCTTTCCACGGCAAAGAAACTAAGGAGCCCAAACGATAAGTTCGGACTCTGCTGCCTTACCCAGGAGGTGAATAAAATCCTGAAACTTGCAGGGTTCACCACAATTTTTACCATCTTTTCCTCTGAAGGGGATGCGCTTGACGCATGGAAGTGAACTGCTCGAAAACCAGCGCTGGCAGCCGCTTCCCGGTGATGAACATGCACAAATCTTTCCCTATATCAGGAAAGTAGATACAAACTCATCAAATTCTTATATTATTTCGACGCCGTCTCAGATCATCCTTATCGATCCTGGCGGTTTGATGGAGCAGATGGACCTGCTTGCAACTGAAATTGAGAGGATCCGGACGGTAAATCCACGGCCGGTCTTTATTTACCTCACCCATACCCATGTCGACCATTTTGTGGTAATCCAGTCTCACCCGTTCTTTAATGGACCGGTGCGACCCATCATTGCCGCCCATGCCACAGGGGCAGCAAGCCTTGAGACTGCTGATACCGCAAGTACCCAGGCAGACCTGTTCCAGATCAGGCTCACCCCCCTGCATGTACCAATGCAGCTGTTCGCCCCGACCCGGGAACATAAGACTGATTTTTTTGAGATTTGCCCGCTTGTTGCTCCCTGTGTCCGTGTCCAGGAGAGTGATATAACGGTAGATGACACCCTCTTCCTGAAACGCCAGGTCGTGGTTTCCGGGCCGCAGGACAGGGTGGAGGTCTACCATCTCCCGGGCCACAGCAGTGACAGCATCTGTATCCGGGTCGGTGGCCTGCTTTTCATTGGCGACCTGCTTTTTGCGGCGAGCCCGGGGATTGCCGGTCTTCGTGGGTGGAGCCAGCAGGATCTCATCGCATCGCTTCACAAAGTCAGGTGGATCCTGGATAACGAAGATATCAGGGTCTGCTGCCCGGGACACGGGCGCCTGATATCTTCTGCAAGTGCTGAAGCTGTCTTTGCCAATATGGAGAAAGAGACCTATTTCCTGACCGAGATCCAGGAGATCAATCCCGAGTGGGCAAAGCAGACTGCACGGTATGCAAACGACCTGATGAACCGTGTGGCTGAGACCTTCACCATCATGGCGGGAAGGTGTTACCGTGCAGCCCATATCCTGGAGGAACTCGAGGAGGCCGGTGAAGCAGAGAACCTGTCGGGCCTGCTCTGCCTGGATGCAATCGATTCAATCCTCGCTGATTTCCACCGGTTCAACGAGGACTACCGTGCAGGAAATCAGCGCGATGTCCACCTCGCCCTGAAGGCCGGACAGATCACGGCAAAACTTGAAGCGGTGTACAGGACGGGCCAGCTTGACCTTGTCATCGACCCCTACCTCGTAAAACGTGCAGAACGACTTCTTTCAGATTATATGACCCTTTTTCGGGGGTTCAGACCAGCCATCGAGAGGGAGGAATTTGAACTGGACACCTTCGTTGGCCATTGCATCCGGACGCTCGTTTCACCCCCCTGCAGTGACGAGGACCTTATAACACTTGCCGATGATGAAGCCCTGTACCGGCAGGCACTTGTGAAAAGGCTCGTCTATGTACCTGTTTTTGAGGAGAACCCGGTCTCATTCATCCCCGGGGAATATCCATTCAGCGTAGTTGCAGACAGGGAACGATTAAAAGACTTAATTGCAGGTATTCTCGAGGATATGGCAGGTATCGGCGGTGAACAGATAACCGTCAGCAATACGAAAGAGACCAATCGCGGCTTTGTGACAATCAGTGCAGAATTCCATTCGCCAGGCATTGATTTTCCAGGGGAACGGCTCGGTTTCATGATAAAAGAGTGCGAGCTTTCCGGGGGCTTTTTCTCCTGTGAAACAGAAGGGGAAGTCATATCAACCGTGATAGAACTGCCGGCAGTATGAAATGCAGGTTGCAACCCCATTACCATCGGACCATCTTTTCTTTTTTTGATCCTCCTTTTTTTAAAAAACCCTTCGTAATTTTTAAAGAATAACACATTGATACGCCATATTTTTAACCTCCAAATGCATTATCTTTCCCGAAAACAGGGTAAAACGATGAAAGCGGCAATTATTGGATACGGCAAAATGGGCCGGGAAATCGAGAAAATCCTTGGTGAACGGGGACACGAAACCGTGCTTACGATAACCAAGGACAATGTGGCCGACCTGAACGCCGGAAACCTCCGGCAGGTCGATGTGGCTTTCGAGTTCACATCCCCGGACACGGCGTACGCAAATGTCAGGAAATGCATCGAATGCGGCACCGCAGTGGTGTGCGGTTCGACAGGCTGGAACAAACATCTCGGTGAAGTCAGGGAGTTATGTAATTCACACGGTGGTTCATTCTTTTATTCGTCCAATTACAGCATCGGGGTGAACATCATGTTTCATCTTAACAAGGAACTAGCACGCATAATGAACCAGTTCCCAGATTACAACGTTTCCATTGAAGAAACCCACCACAGGCATAAACTCGACTCGCCGAGCGGCACTGCCATCACACTGGCGGAAGACATAATAGCCAGTGCGGTACAAAAAAATTGTGGTTGAACCGCTATACCGACTCCGTCGAAGAAATAGGCATCAGTTCGTTTCGGGAAGGTGAAGTCCCCGGTATCCATAAAATCATCTATGAATCGGAAAACGACGTGCTATCGGTAACTATCTGCGCAAAATCGCGCCGTGGCCTGGCTTTTGGAGCCGTGCTGGCAGGTGAATTTCTCTATGGCCGCAGGGGCATCTACTCGATGGACGATCTATTTAAATTTTGAAACGTGGCCGCGTGCAGACCCACCACGTTAGCGACGCCGATTGGGATAGAGACCTGTTCCAACTACTGTGGAATGATGAGCATTATAGAAACACTGCCCAAAAGATATCTTACTGGGGTGGGGTAGGAAGGGGGTGAAAGCCCCTTCCTGTCCGCATATTCCTCCTTCTACAATAACACACCAAGGATGGCAACAGATCGCTTTTATGTAAGTAACAGGGTTTCACCAGAGATCAAAAGGCAATAATATCAGGTAAATTCCGAAATTGTCGACTGGCGACCCCCTCTCGGCTCAAATCCTGACAACCTGAGTCCAATCAGCCGGATTTTCCGGCCTTCCGGAAACCCGGGAAGAAGTCCGTGTGAAGTTGTTCTTATCAGGCCGGGATCATCACTGTACCGCTCAAATGTTCTTGACCGGGTACGGGTCAGAAAATGCTCGTCTCGTACCTTCACCGTAACTGTCCGGAACCGGAGGTGCTCGTTGACCAGGACCGCATGGAGCTCCAGTGCCATGTCGTCGAGCGTCTGTACCAGTACCTGTTTTCTCATCGGTGTCATTCTCAAAGGTAATCTCGCGTGATATCGATTTGTATCCCTCTTCCTGCCTTACCTCACGGTCATCAGTTCCCAATGAAAGGTCATGGATCACCGCTCCCCACTTCCCGAAGAGTGCGATTAATTCCTGGACATCGATACGGGAGAGATCACCAATCGTGCGGACCCCCAGCTGGTGCAGCGTCCCGCGGCTCTTCCTGCCGACCCCGGGGATCTTGCCGACAGGAAGCGGCGAGAGGAAACCGCTCACACATCCTGGCTCCACCACGGTGAGCCCGTCAGGTTTCCGGTAATCTGATGCAATTTTGGCCACGACCTTTGAGGGGGCAACCCCGATCGAGCAGGTAAGCCCTGTTTTATTCCTGATAGCCTCTTTCAGGGCAACTGCTGTTGCACGGGCGGACGTATAGTCCCGGGTCATGGAGATATCGAGGTATGCCTCGTCGATACTAACCTGCTCAAACCGTTCGGCGGCGCTCTTTGCGATCTCCATCACATCCCTGGATGCCTGGACATACAGGTCAAAATGGGGGCGCACAAATACGCCCCCGGGACAGACGCTCAAAGGCCTTCGAGATTGGCATCGCAGAATGCACACCGAATATCCGTGCCTCGTAGGACGCTGTGCTGACTACACCACGGCCTTTCCCATCTTTCGGGTCCGCACCGACTATGACTGGACATCCCCTGATTTCCGGGTGTTCCCGCATCTCGACAGCGGCAAAAAAAGCGTCCATATCTACATGGAGGATGATCCGCTGTGCGGGTCCGGTTATGGGTTTCGAAAGTTCCATGATAGTTCAGCCGGGGATTATTTCATGGGGCTCACACGAGACACCGGGCCATTTTCGCCAGTTTTGAGGGGGGGCCTGTATGTCCCCGGGAGGTGAGTAATCCAAAATTAGTTCCCCTTCATAACCCATTAAACCGGGGGTCAGCGGGTCTGGTACTACAAAAGTATGCGGCTATCCTGACCCGGCAGGGGCTACCGGTGTATATTATGTGAAGGGCCTGGAAAGGATGACGTTAATGTTATCCATCACGTCCGGCGGGCGAATCCTTATCGCAGAGCGCTGAAGTTCATGGGGAATGACCGCATCATGGAGGCGGGTGTGGCAGAGCGTGCAAAGCACCAGTATATCCGATGCACCCGTAAAGGATTTTGTTTCAGTGTCCGACGGGATAGGATGGAGTTCAAGCATGGAATGCGGAACAACACTGCCGCACGATTCGCAGCAATAACCGGTAGCAAGCTTCAGCTGTTTCTCACGTAGTGCCGATGAAAGATTAAGTATAGTCATTGACCCCCCTTGTGCCAATCCCTGACTATGTGTAACCTGTGGTGTTGAGCTGATATATGTTACGTTTCGATTCTGATCACGCACAGCTGGATTACACAGGACCATTAGCAGGAAACCGGACCTTGTGCTGCGACCTGCAGGTATCATTTTTCGCTGGCCGTCACGTTAGGTGGCAATCAGGAGGTCTTTTTGTGAATAGTCAGGGATATCCCGAAGCTGCATAATATACCCCGATGAAAACTCGTTGCAGGGGGAAAAGAGGGGAGTGATAAGCACATCAAGATGGCAGGAGGGTTGTAGCGGGAAACAAATATCCCGCCGGTCTGCGATCTCAAATCTTACCGCTTCACCCCTCGATAACGCCTCCCGTCTCCCGGCAGGGAGAATATTGCTGCTGAACAGGTTATACCGGTCCCTCCCGGTACCCGGGAAGCCGATCGCTTTGCAGGGTTGGTTTACTTCCATCAGCCATCCCCTTTCATCGAAGAGTGCTATTGCTACCGGGGAATGCTCGAAGATCCCCCTGAATTTAATTTCGCTCTGCTGGCGGGCATATTCTGCATCCCTTACACCGCTGATATCCCGTATTGATTCAATTGCTCCGGCGATGGTCCCCTGTTCATCATACAGCGGGGTGGCAATCCCCCACAGGGTTTTCTTGCCGGACGGCAGGGTTGCCGTGCATTCAGCAATCAACGCATTTCCTTTTCTTTTCACCCCGGTATAGCCGCAGTTCATGACCTCTTCATCGCTGGCAAAAATAAGGTCAATCAGGAGTGGACGCCGCTTCCCATAAAAAGCAAGGGTATAGTCAGGTTCATTCCGCCCGAGCATCTGGTGTGCAGGGACACCGGTCAGCTCCTCCATCGCCCTGTTCCAGGCGACCAGGTTACCACCCCGGTCAACTGCCAGCGTCGCGTCGGGAAGGAAACTGATGATATCGGATAGTCTCCTGATCGACTCCCGCAGAGAGTTTTCGGCCCTCTTCCGGGCCGTCGCCTGGATGATCATATTCTCAAGTTCGACAAATTGTGTCTTCGGCTCATCGCCTTTCTGGAGGTAAAAATCAGCCCCGTTGTTCAACGCCTCGATTACTACCTGCTCACGTGAACGACCGGTAAATATGATAAACGGGATATCATTTCCTGATGCGCGGAGGTACTTGAGGAATTCTATCCCGTCCATATCAGGCATCTGGTAATCAGAGACAATTGCATCGTAATTTCTCGTCCTTAACAGTTCGATGGCCGCCCCCGCGGATGTCGCGGTATGGACCGAGATCGTACCCTTCTTTGAAAGGTAATCCCTCGTTATCCCAAGCAGGTTATGGTCATCTTCGACGAGAAGGACAGAGATCATAGAGGAATATCCCGGTTTATTATGTATTCTTACAGGTACCTGGGGCCTGTAATGTATGGACTCGTCAGGTACTGTACTTGTATAGGTGAATGAATCCACTGCAAAAAAACCTGTTGAATTGACAGTCAGCCACCGTGTCTGACCCGGGCATACCAGAATAAAAATCACAGGAATCTTCAACCCGGGTTTGAATAATCTGGTGTTTCAGGTGGGCTTTGTGTAGCGACGGGTTCATTTTCACGCGACAACCAGTCCTCGATACTCCCGATCTCACCAGCAGACAGGCCGTACAGTTCATACACAAGGGTATCAATCTCTTTATCACATCCCTGTACCCGTTCCCGGATCGCTGTGACTTCCCGGGTTGAAACTGCATTATCACCTGCTTTACCGAGCGCGTGTCGCCTCTCCACGAGGCGGGCTATAGTATCGAAAAGTTTGTTCCCGGAAAACTCCTCGGTTTCAGGGACGGGCAGGGGGAATCTCATGAGGTGCCGGAGGAGGTATCCCGGCATCCCTTTTTTCCGGGCCGATGAAAGGACATAGAAGGTTGCAAGGCGGGAATTCAGAATTCCCGGTAATGCAGGGTCATTACACGGGATCGCAAGCACCCCGGCACCGGGATAAACCCCGCAGGAGACGGTCATCCATTCGGGGCCGCCTGATACCCCGGCTGCCCGGGTAAGAAGGACGGGCGCTTCCATGAACGGCGGCGTGGCTGGCCCTTGCCATTCCCACCAGCAACAATCTTCAGGGCTGGTTTCTGGCAGCTTTAAGTGGTTCTTCCAAAGAATTACCGCCAGGGTATGGTGATGGTTATAAAACCATTCCCCGAGGTCAGGGACATCCCCGGCCAATGAACGGGTCGTCCCGGGTGGAATCCGGACAATATACCACGAATACCCCGGCGGGCTGTACCGCCGGATCACCCCGGGTGGAATAAACGGACGGATGAAAGTCCCTGCAACAGGGTCTTTTCGAAGGATACTTTCATATTCGTGCCTGCTGATGACAAAACCCGCGGTATTGCCTGTTTCCCCGAGCATGTATTCCCCGAGGATATAGCGTGCAAGGGGTGTGCCGGCGGAATCTATCTTCTTTCTTATTTCAGCGGGAGGCACACCGTTGAACATCCACGGACTGCTGCCAAGGGATCTTGGATCAATGGTCCGGATTGTACGAAAAGAAATGCTCCCGAGGCTATCTTTACCAGGTTGTACCGCATCTGTCACACGCACAGGGTGATCAGGGGGACGGTTGGTGATGGTAATAAGCACGGGGTCGCGCATGCCAGCAAAGACGGGTAGGTCCCCAAGGCCGATGACATGTTCCAGCTGGTAACTGGCAAGCCACCCGCGAAAATGGGCAGCCTCCCGGGAACGTTGCCAGCTACCGGTAACAATCCCGCAGAGCACCCCGCCGGGCCGTGTTAATAAAAGCCCGGACTCAAGGTAATACGGGGTGGCGTCATCCGGTTTACCTGGACGGTAATGACGGTGGAGGTAGTCCTTCAGGTCTATCCCGGAAAACGGAAGAAGGGAAGGGAACATGGAAAAAACCACCCCGAACCCGCCATCTGATGCCACCTCCGGAAATACATCGCCGATGAAAATACCCGGGGCAGGGGGGTTCACCCCGGAACAGGATGACAATGATAGTTGTTCCTCGTAGTCCTTACCGATCAGGATATTCCCGGACCGGATATTTCGTGATAGTATAACCCTTAAAAGACGTTCAGGGGCACATTCTGAACCGTTGCGTCCCGTTGATTGCAGAAGATATGAGAGGAGGGACAGCCGGGTGACTTCAACTGCTGCCGGATCGTTGTCAATACCATACACCGAGTCCCCGAGGATACGGACTTTTTCATCGAATGTAAGGTCCCACCGGCTGTCAGGCAGCTGGTAGACCGGAAGGGGAAGCGTGCCGAACCGCTGGTATCCGGCACGGTTACCGGTGGTGGCAACGACCGGCAGCAGCCCCTGCACCTTCCTGGAAGCCGGGTCACGGCCTTCTGCGAGAAGCGGGACGAGGTGTTTTGTATACCATGAAAGGTGCCAGCCGGCTAGGACCTGGTACATTGCCAGAAGGATACGGCCGGTCCTGCAGGCCGGATCAAGAAGCCTTATTCCGGCGTTTTTAGGAGTTTTTCCTGCCAGCCGTGGAAGGAGCAGGTCCCTGGCGGTCTCTTGTAGTAACCCGGCAGGGAGCAGGAGGGCCCCGGGCCCGGCATGACACGGGTATTGTTCCCTGATGGCCATCCGGCCGTCGTGGGACAGGTATGCTGAATACTGAAGGAATGCGATCAGGGAGCGTTCATGTGAATCAGACCATGCATCAGCCCATTCATCGTAGAATTTTTTTTGTTTCGTTAACGAGACCACCCGGCTGGTAACTAACGGGTCAACAGAGAGAGTCCTGCAGGCTGAAACGTACGGCCAGGCCCGGGCATCAGTCCCATTCAGCCCGGGTGGGACGCCCCCGTCTTTTCCCGGGGTATTATCCTCAAAAAGGGACGACAGTCCTCCGGCAAGACCTCGTAACCGGGTCTCCTCTTCAACCGAGCCATAACGAAAAACGCCCGCCTCTTCAAGAAGGTTCGCAGCAATGAGGGAGGAAAGAAGGGTTGTGACTGCTTCGGCGAACCCGTGGGGCGAAAGCCCGTGGTTCCGGGCAGTAATATTCCGTGCGAGGACCTCCCTGATCCGGCTCGTTACGGGGGACGGGTTTTCGTCCTTATCTCCGTTCAATGCTAACATTCATCAGCAGTCTCATAGATGTTGAGGACTTCATCGGCGACGTCTTTCCCTGCACGGGACATGATCTCTCCAATCAGGATGTCAGCATATTCCGGTGGTACGCACGCAACACTTTCCTCACCAGTCCTCATTTTTTCAACCAGGTATGACAAGTCACCATCGGTGAGCCTCATCAGGCGGTGTTTGAAATCCTCTTCATCCCTGGAATAGTGATTCGCCACAGGCGGCAGGATAGAGCGGAATTCAACCCCCGAACCTGAACATATCATCTCTTCGCATTCCGGCGCAAGGATACGCAGGATCTTAATATCCCTCTCATCAAGTTCACGTGCCATGGTACCCGGTACTCCTCAGTCCATATCTGCTGCAAGGGTGATGAGCTGATCGTTTCCGGCGCCGGTGGCAGACAAAACAGGCAGATTGCCGGGACCCTGACACCCTGCCGGGTAATTACCGTCGCAAAACACCCCGCCGGACCGTTTGCGAACACTACGAATTACAGGAGAGGGTAACCGGTTAAACGGGTTAACGGGAAATCAGGGCGATGTGCTCGTCTGCCTTCTTCTC
The DNA here is from genome assembly GCA_963758915.1 of uncultured Methanomicrobiales archaeon. Classification (GTDB taxonomy): domain Archaea; phylum Halobacteriota; class Methanomicrobia; order Methanomicrobiales; family Methanospirillaceae; genus CAIKOD01. The sequence goes on along the minus strand of CAVWXH010000002.1, from coordinate 80,348 downwards.
AAGTTCCACCCGCTTGTCGAGGCCCGCAATATCGCGGATAGCTTCCAGCACATGGACCGAATCCTCAAGGAACGAGAGGAGGTCTGTCGGGTACATCTCGATTCCGTATTCATCGAGTAAATAACTGCTTATCTGCCGGTGCTCGAGGCCCCTCTCGCGGAGCTCGATAACAAGGGTCGCAAATTTTTTTGCAGGGCAGTCACAGAGCGGGGACTCTTTGCAGTCACACTTGAGAAAATCGTCGAAAAATGAGAGGAGCTGGTCCCTGACAGCCGGGTCAAGGTAATCAAAATTTAAACGGCCCGAGATCGCTTCAAGGGTCGTGCCATGAAACGCAGACATCGGCAGCCGGTATCCCACAAGGCGTTCGATCTTTTTTGCACTTCTGAACCGTGCCTTTTCCGCAATCAACTCTCTTCCCCGGTATCCTCGTCAAAGTTCTTCAGGGTGGTCATCGCCTCGTTCATCGTCTCGATCTCTATTAACCATTCGTCGAACAGTGTCGGCTGCTCGATGTCATCCTTGACATACTTCCCGCAGCAGGCAGCCCCGTTAATAACGTTGGCACCAATATTTGCTGCAATCCCGAGGGCTTTCTCCATGTCCTCGTCGATCATCTTTCGTCCTTCCTTGACGAGGACCTTGATATCTGTCGGGTAGCCACCCTCGATAAACATCCGGCATGAGGCGAAAAGGGCAAGCATGGAGAGCTGGAGTGACTCGACGATCTCTTCAATCTCGTCCTCAGGCGCCGCTGACATTATGACCGATTCCACCTGGGCGAGTCTCTCAAGGGTCTCTTCCTTTGGGAACCGGCCATTTTGGTAGAGCTTAATGATTTTAAGAACTGATACGGTGATATCCTGGCCGAAATTATAGAGCGCCCGGAACCCCTCCGGCATCTCCTCGGCATCTTCAGCCACCTCAAAATCAGATTCTCTCAGGCGGTTCAGCCAGTTATCCCAGCGTTCCTGGTTATAAAATATATAGAACAGTTTCATCGGCTCCGGTGCAGCCGCCGATTTTGCTTTTTTTGCCATTCTGTACAACTTAATTCTCGCCAATTAAAGAATTTTCTGTATAGTGCTGATAAAACCCGCCAGACTGGGCGGGATTTCCGGGATCCCGGTGACCTCAAAATCCACGGGCCAGGGATATGAATAGGAGGGGCAAAGGCAAACCCGTGGTAAGTATCGTAAAAAGGATCTGCATAACCACGCCTGAACGTGAAGTTTACACCCTGAATTCAGACCGCGGCATTTCGTACTTGTCTGCTCAGGCCTGTCCTGCAGCCTCTCCCTGTATCACCTCGTTTTGGGTGCCAAAAACCTGGAAAATAATTCCCCAGAGATGTAACTCTGTAAAGGGTAGCCCACGTGTTTTACAGTTTACGGACCTGGGCAGGAACGGTGAAACCGGGTACCGGTACCCCGCAATCTTCACAATAAACCTGCGGGGGAGTGAGGAACGTCTGGTTGCTCTGCCGTTTCTCCTTTCGTACAAGATAACAGAGATGGCAGGCATCCGCGACCTTTGCGGGGGGAACACAGCCAAGGGCGCGGGACAGTTCTGCCGGGCCACCCATGACCAGTGGTCCGCAGACGGGATGTGAGGCCGGGTCATACCGGCGTACCAGCTCTTTGATTGGCTGTTCCCAGATGTTTCCAATTGAGATCCCCTGGCATATCTGGAGCGTCCCCATCGCATCCACGTGGAGCCGGTCCGGGTTTGAGAGATCTTCGTAGGGGCAGCGGGTGAACTGCTGCCAGTCCCTGCAAACAGCATACGTGCTCAGTTTTTCAGCAGCACGGCCCCGGAACATGACCCCGCCCCCTTCGACAATCCCGGTCTTTTCTTCCCGCGAAGACCCGGGAGTGTCCGGCCCCGATGCACCGGGATCAAGTGACAGGACTGATGCCGGTAACCCCATTTCCTGTGCAATCCTGAATGCACGCCGGGCCGGGTTGTCACATCGGTCCCCGTAATGAAATATGTCATCGCTGATGCTCAGGTCCGTGATCCCGAGAACGGCAAGAGGCTCCAGGAAGAGCCGGGCATTCTCTTCAGAAGTTGCAAAGAACCCGTTGGTCACGACCCCGACAGAGAACTTCCGCTGGCGTGCCTGCCGGATGCTTTCGATGAGGAGCGGGTAGAACAGGAATGGTTCCCCACCCTCGAAGTAAACCGTATCGACGGTACCGGTATCCTTTGCCTGGTCCAGCACCTGGTTAATCTGACCTGGGGAAAAAGTGCCCTCTGCGTCCGGACTACTGCATACAAAGCAGTGTTCGCACGAGAGTGTACACATGTACGTCAGGATGAAATGGACCTGGGTGATCATGATACTCCGTTCATGGTAATTTTTTACTGGGTATTCTGTTTTTAAAAAGATATTCGCCGGTAGCAGGTGGGATCAGAGTAACAGCCGCCCCCAAAGGACGCCCCGGCGGCGGTTCAGTATGTGTTGACGCGATTGCCCATAGTATTTCCAATTTTAAAGGCTATTTCCCTATTCTAATGTTTAATTGCCTTTTGATTTCATTTATGGATATCATATTCAGTTTATTTACCCACTCAAAACAGCGAAGAGGCTAAAATTTAGGTCTTCAGGAAATCCTGTACCAAACGGGTATCTTTACAGGGGCGGACAGTGTTGGGATGAAAACCCCTCCAGCCTGAGTAGTTCCATTCATAATTGTTCATACGTAAGACCTCTGACCGCAGTCCTCATACGTGTTTTTTATGCCACGAAGGGTTTTAACGAAGCCAGGAAAAAATACCGTTATTTTTCCGGGACAAACTTACAAGGCAGATAAGTTACATACAATCCCCAAAGACCAAGGATTAGTGGATCCCTGGCCGGGAACTGTGGAAATGGTGGAAGAACAGACGGTGGTAATGGTCCGGTACGGCGAACTCTTCCTGAAAAGTGAGCCGGTCAAACGACATTTCATCGGTCTGCTTATCAGGAACATTAAACGGACACTTGACGCTGCCGGGCTGTCCTTCCGGCACGAGACCCCCCGGGGGAGAATACTCATCTACGGAGATCACCCGCGTAAGATTGCCGCCGAGGTGACAAGGGTATTCGGGGTGGTTGATGTCAGCGTCGCCACTATCACCAATAACACCCCGGAAGAACTTGGCAGGGTGGCAAGGACTCTCGGGCAGAAACACTTAAAGGCGGGAATGAGGTTTGCAGTCAGGGCGAAACGGGAGAAAGGGTCAGGGGGCCCTGACAGCCAGGAGCTCGGGAGGGTCATCGGGGGGGTGCTGCTCGACGATCAGCCCGGGGCACGGGTTGACCTTTCGCACCCCGAATACGAGGTCTTTATCGAAGCACGTGTAAACGGGGGGTTCGTCTACGACCACCGGATCCCCGCACCCGGAGGCCTCCCGTTTGGTACGCAGGGAACTGCACTGGGCCTGATTTCGGCCGGGATTGATTCTCCCGTTGCGTCCTGGATGATGATGAAACGTGGGTGTGGCATGGTGCACCTCAATATGGACGCGGGAAGATGGGCAGGCTGTGCGACTGCTGAAGGGGCCGTTGAAAATCACCGGCGCCTTTCGCTATGGGTGAAGGGCTACCCGCTCCGGATGCTGGTCGTGGACTCATCCCCGCTCTACGACGCGATGTCCAAAGGGGTGCCGCAGCGGTATATCTGTGTCATCTGTAAGAGGTTCATGTTCCGGGTTGCTGCAAAACTCATGCACCGGGAGAACGCAGAGGTGATTGTTACCGGAGAAAACCTGGGCCAGGTCGCTTCGCAGACCCTTTCCAACCTCGCGGTCATCTCGTCGGCAGTGAGCGTCCCCGTTATCAGGCCGCTCGTGACCTTTGATAAAGGAGAGATTGTCACAATTGCCCGCCGGATTGGGACATTTAACCAGAAGCCCGGGGACCTCTGCTGCAGGGCAGTCCCTGCGATGCCCTCCACCGCGGCGAACCTTGCAGAGGTGATCGCTGCAGAAGAGCGGATTGATTTTGACCTGCTGATTGCGCAGGCGATTGAACGGATAAAGGTAGTCACCGCCCTGAATGGTGAAATTACCGTGCATGAAAAGCCGGAATATGAACAGACCATTCCTGTGTGAGTGGAGCGGGAGGAGATCCCCCTCCATGAACGCTTATACCGGCTATGCGCCCGGTCCGTCCCATGAAATACGGGACGATAAAGGGGTTAAAATCCTTTCTGGTTGAGCATATAACTGGCTATAACCGCATGGTTCAACCAATGAACTCCCTATATCTTCTTATTTTTTTATACCCGGGATCTTCTTAGTACTCATACAATACCGCCGCGGTTATGGGATACCGCAAGTCCCGTAACACGGCTTATTCCGAGGAGAAGAAAGAATGAAACTGCCACCTTCCTCATGGATAGTGCTCTCGCTGCTCAGTGCAGGCAAGGCCTTCACGAACAAGGAGATTATCACGCTGACCGGGCTCTCTCCCCGCACGGTCAGGTATGCCATCCAGAAATTACGGGAGAACCGCCTTATCGCGGAAGAATGGAATTTTGAAGATGCACGACAGGTCAGGTACCGCAAGGATGAACCTGATGGTGCAAAGCAGAAAGAGCACCGCGTTAACCGGTCTGCAACGAAGAGGGGTTCCTGTGCCTGAGCCTATATACACGGGCCTTACCGGGCAGATTGTATGATAAACCGCCACCGGTGTGCACCCTGGAGAAACGGAAGAGGCGGAGCACGGTCACGACTGGGTATGCACCGGGTATTTCGTCAAAGAAACACTCAGCGTTAGTAACTATTGTAATTAAAAAGATAGATTTGACAGGATGTCAGCAGAGCCATATCCCACTAAATATGGCACCGTGCACCCTTGTTCTTCTCAAAGTACTGCTGGTGGTACTCCTCAGCCTCGTAAAATTCCCGGGCAGGGACGACCTGGGTCACAACCGGCTGCCGGTAGCGGCCACTCTTTTCCAACTGCATAATTGCCGATTCAGCCGCTGACCGTTGCGCATCATCGTGGTAAAATATCGCGGAGCGGTACTGGCTCCCGAAATCCGGACCCTGGCGGTCAGGCGTGGTCGGATCATGTATCCTGAAGAACTCGTCCAGCAACTGCCCGTATGATAACAGTGCCGGATCGTACGTGACCTCCACGGCCTCTGCATGTCCCGTAGTATCCGTGCAGACATCCCGGTATGTCGGGTTCTTCATCTGACCCCCGGTGTAGCCGACTCTTGTCGATAGAACCCCGTTCATCCTGCGGAATGCTGCTTCGACTCCCCAGAAACAACCGGCGGCAAACGTCGCTTTTTTATAGCCATTCCCTGTACCAGTATCAGTCATTTGCACATCAATCCGGTAAAATGCTTCCCTCTCATCCTATATGGGGGTTGGTATCAGGACAACCCGTTGATCAGGCGGGAAATATTTGTATTAAATAAACGGACATCACATAGGTGATGCTAAAGAGGTCATCCTTTCGCATTTCCCGGGTGTTATTACCGGGACTACCCACGGGATCGGTGCCTGATGATTGATAACAACAGTATTGAAGTCCGTTCGGTGACGAAAAATTTTCAGGGTTCACGGGTACTGGACGGTATCAGTTTTTCAGTAGGGAAAGGAGATGTTTTCGGATTTCTCGGTCCTAACGGTGCAGGAAAAACGACCACCCTGCGTATACTCCTCGGCCTGCTCAGGCCCGACTCCGGTGAGGCACTGGTCCTCGGGGAGTCTCTCGACACCGCCGATGCCGTACGAAAGCGTGTCGGGGTACTGTTTGAGAATAACGGCCTCATTGACAGGTTTACAGCCCGGGAAAACCTCCTCTATTATGCTGAGCTCTACGATGTCCCGGACCCGGAGAAACGGGCCCGTGAACTGCTGGCATATGTCGGCCTTTCAGACAGGGGGGACGACCTCGTCGGCATATTCTCAACCGGGATGAAACGTAAGCTCGGCCTCGCCCGGGCGATCCTCCACAAGCCTGAAATTCTCTTTCTCGACGAGCCTTCATCCGGGCTTGACCCCGAGGGCCAGAAAATGGTCCATGACCTGATCGTCGGCCTTTCCGGGCAGGCGATGACGATATTCTTAAATTCCCATAACCTCGACGAGGTGAGCAGGGTCTGTTCGAAGGTCGCAATTCTCCACCGCGGGACAATCAGGGCATATGATTCAATCGAGCGGCTCCGGGCCGGTCCCTCAGGGACAGGGCTTGAGATCACGCTCTCTGAACCGTCCCTCGCGGACAGGGCTGTGGCCATTATCAGTGCACTGCCGGGCGTGACCATGAACTCGGAGGAACACGGGCATATTATGGTCACACTTTCCGGTTCAGGTGTGTCCCCGGTACTTACAGCGCTGATAACGGGAGGTATCGGGGTGGAGGAGGCAGTGCGACGAAAGCGTACCCTTGAAGAGATCTATTTGGAGGTTGTCCGCGAGGCCGGAGGTATACAGGACAATCCGGTAGCGGTTGCAGACCCCGGGAAAGGACAGGTATCATGATGAACGGGGTCTTCGTCATCGCAAAAAAGGAAATCAGGCAGCTGACGCACAACACGCAACTTATGGTCTCCTCATTCGTAATGGCCTTTGTTTTCGGGGCAATATCAGGTCCCGCGCTGATTGCCACCGGGGGACCAGGTACAGGTATCGGGATAGATACCCTGCTGTTTACCTATGGGCTCATGATTGGGCTCCTTATCGGGTATATCCTCTCCGGCCAGACATTCCTTCGCGAAAAACAGGACGGTACCATCGAGACCCTCCTTGCCGGACCGCTTCCCATAAAGGAGATCTGGCTTGGGAAAGTAATCGGTGTGCTCATCCCGGCCTATCTCCTGACACTTGCCTCGACGGTACTGATGATCATCATAGCCGGAGCACTCCGGGGGGAGGCCCTCACCCCGTCAGGACCGATAATCCTCCACTTTGTTACCGTGGTGCCCGCATTTATCGCGTGCGGGGTTGGGGTGCTTGGGTTTATCCAGCTGCTGCTCGGGATGAGGGAAAACCAGATCATCAACATTGCAGTGATATTCGGCCTCATCTTCCTGATCAGTTTCTCCCGGGAACTCCTCGGACCAGGGTTTGCCATTTCATGGGCAGGAGAAGGGGTCGCCCTCGTCATCACAATCGCTCTTCTCCTGGCAGTCAATGCCATGACGAGGTTCCTTGACAAGGAACGTATAGTGAGGACAATCCCATGATTATATACAAATATAATCCAGCAGAAGGTTGCATAATCCGGAGACCGGCAGGGGGACCCGGGATTAATTGAGGAGCATGAAACATACGCACTACGTCCATGGATATTCTGATAGGGAGGCAGAACGGCTTTCCGACCAGGCGTCGACCCTATCTGACCTGCTGCACCATGATACGTACTTTCCACCGGGGTCACGTGTCCTTGAGGCTGGGTGCGGGACCGGTTGTCAGACACGTATTGTAGCAGGCCATTCCCCTGGTGCGGAGATCGTATCGGTGGATATATCCAGGGTCTCGCTCACCGCGGCAAAAGCCGCACTTGATGACCTGGGCCTGCCCGGGCACCAGTTTATCCTGGGGGACCTTTTCCGGCTCCCGTTCCGGGTAAATTCCTTCGATCATATTTTTGTCTGCTTCGTGCTTGAACATCTGCCTGACCCGGGAGCTGCCCTCCGGATCCTGCGGGATCTCCTGAAACCCGGTGGATCGATCACGGTTATCGAAGGTGATCACGGCTCCTGCTACTTCCACCCCGAGACGCGGATGGCGCTTGCTGCCTGGCATTGTCTGATCGATGTACAGGCAATAATCGGCGGTAATTCGCTGATTGGACGACAACTCTATCCGCTCCTGTCATCTGCAGGGTATCAGGATATTCACGTATCGCCAAGAATGGTCTCTTCTGACCACTCAAACCCGGATTTCGAAGAAGGGTTCGTCAGGAAGACCATTATTCCAATGGTTGAAGGAGTACGTTTCCAGGCGGTCGGGGAAGGAATGATAAGCCCCCATGATTTTGATCTGGGAATTGCTGACCTCCACCGTACTGCCTCAGCGGAGGGTACGTTCTGTTATACCTTTTTCAAGGGCACCGCGAAAAAATAATGCAGAATTTGCTGTTTATGAGGTCTGGGTAAGCGTTTTAAACAGTTAAGTTTATTTAAACTTTCCGATAATTACCTATTAGGTACAGCGGGGCGATACCATCAGTTATGCGGGTCAAAAATGATACGGATACTTCTTGTTGACGACGAACCGGCTCTTCTTGATATTGCACGCATTTTTATCGAACGTGACGAGAGGCTCAGGGTAAAGACCTGCCCTTCTGCCTTCGATGCATTACGGATCCTGGGACAGGAACAGTTCGACATCATCATCTCTGACTACGAGATGCCGGCAATGGACGGGATCGAGTTCCTCAAGAAGGTCAGGTCAGACGGGAACAACACCCCCTTTATCATCTTCACCGGGCGGGGGCGGGAGCAGGTGGCAATCGAAGCGCTCAACTACGGGGCTGATTTTTACCTCCAGAAAGGTGGGGACCCGAAGTCACAGTTCGCCGAACTGCGAAACATGGTCCACCAGGCCTGTAAGCGAAAAGAAGCGGAAGAAGCCCACATCCGTTCAGAACGCAGGCTGCACGATATAATAAACTTCCTTCCCGATGCGACCTTTGCTATCGACCGTGAGGGAAAGGTGATCGCGTGGAACCGGGCGATCGAGGAGATGACAGAAGTCCCTGCCGCGGATATGCTGGGGAAGGGGGATTATGAATACTCCATACCATTCTACGGAATAAGACGTAAAATACTGATTGACCTGCTCTATGAAGAAGACGAACAAATCAGGAACAAGTATTACAAGAGCATCACCCGGGACGGGCATGGCATTATCGCAGAAACCGAAGTCCCGGAATTACATAAGAGACCGACCATTGTATGGGCGAAAGCCACACCGTTCTATGACAATGAAGGGAATGTAATCGGAGCGATCGAGAGCATCCGGGATATTACCGATCTGAAACAGTACGAGAAGACCATTCTCGAAGGAAAAGACCGGTTCCAGGAACTTACCGAGATGCTTCCCCAGAGCGTGTTTGAGATCGATAACCGGGGTAAAATCCTGTACGCAAACCAGCGCACCTTTGATATGTTCCGGTACCCCCGTGGAGAACTGGGTGACGGGTACAATATTTTCAGCAATGCTGGTTCCCGAAGAGCATGAACGGGCGATGAAGGGTATCCGGGCACTTGCCGATGGTGCGGGCGAACAGGGGGATGTCTACACAGCGGCCCGCAAGGACGGGACAACGTTCCCAATCCAGATATTTGCGTCACCCATTATCCAGAGCGGGGGAATTTCCGGCCTGCGGGGAATAATCATCGACCTCAGCGAGATCAGGGCAGCCGAAGAAAAGGCCAGGGAAAGCCAGAAACTCTTCAAATCGCTGGTCGAGAACATGCCAGATGGTATTTTCATACTCGACTGGGATGGGACAGTCCTCTTCGCGAACGAAAATGTGGCGGAACTGGCTGGTCTGCCGTCCGGGGAGTCCGGCAAGGTCCGGAATATTTTTGACTTTATTCTTGACGAAAGCCTTTCAACCGCACGGTACCAGCTGGCGAAGGTAAGGGATGGGCACCCTCTCCTTGGGGAGTACAGGATAAAGACCGTTTCAGGTGCAGAACGATGGATAGAAGGGCGGGGACGGATCACCAGTTTCAAGGGCCGTTCTGCAGTCCTCCTGATTGCGCGTGATATCACTGGGAGAAAGAACAGCGAGGAACTTGCCAAATCACAGGCAGAGCTGGAGCCTTAGGTATCACCAGGCGCTCCTTGACCTCGCAAGGACCGATCTCTCCCTGTTTACTCCTGCGGTCAGGCACTTCCTTGAGACCGATGCAGTGTTACTCGACGTTGAACGTGTCAGTTTCTGGACATGTGATAATGACCGGAAGGGCATCACCTGCCGTGATCTCTATACAAAGAGCACGGATTCCCATGAGGAAGGGGGACATCTTGATGCCCCCGGGCACCCGGTATACTTCCACGAACTGGGGGAACAGAGATTGATCACTGCAGACGATGTGAAAGAACATTTCTGCACGAAAGAACTGTTCGAGGACTATCTCAAGCCACATGGCATCACCTCCATACTGGACGTCCCGGTCTGGTTAAACGGCCATGTAATTGGTATCGTATGCCACGAACACGTCGGGAAACAACGCACATGGAACGAAAAGGAACAGGAATTTGCGACGTCAGTTGCAGATTATATCTCGCTCGCCCTTGAAACATCAAAACGTCACCAGATAGAAGAGATATTGAGGGAGAGCGAAACAACGACAGGTGCACTTCTCGATGCGACCCATGAAGCTGCAGTCCTGGTTACGGATACAGGGATTATCCTGAAACTCAACGAGGTCGCAGCAAAATGGTTCCACATGAATATGGACGATGTCCTGGAGACTAATTTATACCAGATCGTCCCGGAAGACTATGCCGCTGCCCTGAAAGAACAGGTCAACAAGGCAGTCCGGGGAGGTACCCGGGGTCTTTTGAATTTACAACAGGCAACCGGATCATCGAAAATTCCATTAACCCCATACGGGAAACCGATGGCCGGGTCAGGAAACTGGCCATTTTCGGACGGGATATCACCAGTAAAAAGACCTATGCACTTGAACTTGAGGCAAGGGAACGTTTTCTTAATAATATCTTCTCAAGTATCAGGGACGGCATCAGCATCCTTGACCACGAGATGCGGATCATCCGGGTAAACCCGGCAATTGAGGGGTGGTATGCCCACCAGATGCCGCTGGTAGGAAAAAAATGTTACGAGGCCTATCATCTCCGGAAAGAACCGTGTGAAAATTGTCCTTCCTCCCTGACAATATCCACCGGGGAACCAAGGGTTGAGACGGTCCCGAAAATAGGTCCTGCCGGTAAAATCGACGGGTGGTTTGAACTCTATAGTTTCCCGCTAATCGATGATTTGAGCGGGGAATCGAAAGGGGTAATCGAGTACCTCAGGAATATTACAGACCGGAAAGCAGCAGAAGATGAACTCAAAGACACCTATGCAAAGCTGAAAATGGCCTTATCCATCTCTGAAATGCAGCTATGGGAGTGGGACATTATCGACGACCGCATCAGTGAGTTGCCTGTGCGGGATCGTGGGACCATGCAGGAGGCTGCATTTGCCGACAATTTCACTGATTTTTTGAAACTTGTACACCCGGACGACCGGGGGCACATTGAATCAACACTATCCGGGACTATTGCCGGGTGGCAGTCTCATCCGGATTTTGCCATCGAATTCCGCCTGTTGTTCCCGGACGCAAGGGTAGAGTGGATGCGTGCGATTGGCAGAGTGATCGGGGACGAAAGCGGTCAGCCAGCCCGGCTGACGGGTGTGGGCCTGTTTATTACCCGCTACAAGCAGCTCGAAGAAGAACTCCGTAAGAACGAGGAGCGGCTGCAGCTTGCGATCGAGGGAGGGGATGTAGGTATATGGGAATGCGATGTAACACCTGAACCGGATTTAATAGTCAGCCAGAAAGTACTTGACCTCCTTGGATACCAGGGAGAATCCACAACCGTGGATATTGCCCTCCTTGAAAAGATTATTCATCCTGAGGACGTTGAAAAAGCCATCAGCAGCCTTAAGAATTTCCTGTCCGGCGCATCATCAATCCTGAACGAGGAACAACGGCTCCTCTGCAGTAACGGGTCCTACAAGTGGCTGCTGTTCCGGGGTAAAGTAATCAGGTACGACGTGATGGGAAAACCGGCCCACGTAGCCGGGACAATCCTTGACATCTCTGAGATGCGGAAATACCGGGATATGATCGAGCTGACGAACAGGCGCCTGCACCTCCTGAACAGCATTACCCGTCATGACCTCTTAAACCAGCTCACCGTCCTGAAGGGGGCCCTTGACCTCCTCACCGCTGAGCCACCCGGGGACCATGCGGCACCATATATCAAAATGATCCGGGATGCAACAACGATAATCGAGCGCCAGATCACCTTCACGAAAGATTACCAGGATATCGGGGTGAATGACCCTGTCTGGCAGGATCTTGCGGAGACAGTCACGAGGGCATCCAGCCTGTTGCATAACGATCGGATAACGATCGATATCGATGTGGGTAAAGTGCGGGTTCTGGCAGACCAGCTGCTCGAAAAAGTGTTCTATAATCTCATTGACAATACTCTCCGGTATGGGGGTGAACCGCTCACCACGATACAGCTCCTTGCCCGCGAGGGGGAATCAGGACTCGTGATTATCTTCGAGGATGACGGGATAGGGATTACAAGAAAAGATAAATCAAGGATCTTTGAACGGGGGGTCGGACAGAACACGGGACTTGGACTGTTCCTTGTCAGGGAGATCCTCTCCATTACCGGGATTACCATTACGGAAACAGGAGAAGCAGGTCATGGTGCAAGGTTCGAGATCCATGTACCCCGGGGCAGGTACACCGTTGATTACTGCAAAGTGTAATGAAGAGATTGTTCATTAACAACTGATTTTAAGATTTCCGGGCCCTCAAACTCAATGGATTAAGAAACTCTCGTATTCTTCAGATTTATCGAAAGCTTGAAAAAGGTGAGGGTAACAGAGAGTGTATGAAAATAATTACAGTATGTAGCATAGCCTGTATGATCCTGGTGGTTATGATCGCAGGATGTACGAGTGTACCAACGGTACAGCCTGCAACACCTGCACCAACAAGTTCTGTTATTGTGTCCACACCGTCACCAACACCTGTTATGGACCCCACGCTTCTCGGGACATGGAACCTGAAATCGATGGTGTTACAGGGAGGTTCGGCATTTACATTCCCAACCAATGCAAGGATCACCGCAACCTTCTATGATAATGGCAACATGGCGGGTTTCGCAGGATGTAACAATTACAATGCCGGTTATACCCTGTCGGGCCAGCAGTTGTACACCGGAATGGGTATATCAATCGGGCCGATCGCATCCACCCAGATGTACTGTGCGGACATGAGCGATACGGAAACAACGTACCTCCAGGTCCTGCAGACTGCAAAAACATACACCGTAAACGGCGATGGTCTCACGATAACAAATAATTTAAACAGCATGCTGGTCTACAAGAGATAATATTTTTACACCATTTTTTTTGGGTTTATTCCGGGAACACCGCTCCATTATGGGCAGGGGTGAGTGGATGAGATAGGCAGGGATTGTCCTGATTCTGGTTTTCGCAGTTATTATGCCTGCTACCGGATGTACCACCCGGGAGCCGGTACAGCCACAATCACAAACTGATGCACCAGAGATCAGTACAGGTATTCAGGCGAATATGGAGGTAAACCAATCCTCCCTTACCAGGACCAGGTATATCAGGTCAATGGTGATCAGCCCTGTCCCCACCGCACCCGTGGCCACTCACCGGCATTACTATTCAATTCGATACCATTGGAAGCTTCAGCGGGTATGACAGTTGCAACCCGTATACAGGGAGCTGGAAGGTAGATAACCGTCATATCAGCATCAGCGGATTGTCCGGTGAGGGGCACCAGTGCGATGCGCCTCCCGGCGTCATGGAACAGGAAGGAGGGTACTTCGCTATTCTCCGGAATGCAACCGTTTATGTTATAAATGGAGAAAATATGGCTATTTCGGATGGATCAGGGAAAAACCGCCTGGTTTACAAGCAGGTGTTTTTTTGATTCCCCGGCTTTGCTGAAACCCTGCAGGATTATAAAAATAGAAGAGGTAAATTCGAATACAGGGGGGTTTCACCCCGTCCTGCCCCGCCCCCATTAAGATATTTTTCAGGCAACGGTTTCGGCGAAGGCTCATTAATTTCAGGGTATTTTTGGATCGTCTCTATCCCAACCGGGGTTGCCGAAGCGACGGGCTATGAGCCCCGGGAGCGTGGGTTAATTTCGGAACAACCCGAAATCATTAGAGATCATAAGAGCATTTCTTCAGAGCCGATTCCCCGGACCTTATCCAGTACGATATAAAATATAACAGGCCGGTGTTATCCCAGACGGGTTGCATGCAGTTCACACCCCCATAACCGTTTTACAGCCATACTAGTCAGGTTGTCGAATCCATGACTCATGTATCAGGTCTCAACTGATCATTTTATTGTGAGGAACACGTTACACATCAGTAATGTACGGGACCTACAACGAAAATTTCTCCTACACCGGCCCTGGTATCTCCCTGTCCTTCAGTGGCCCGGCTGGAAACCGGCGTTATAGACGCGAATGTTCCGGAAAGCGCGTCGAAAAAAATCTTGCCTCTGATATCGGGAGGATTATTATCAACCCTGTTGAACCAGTGAATCTGCCGGATGGACTTACCAGCCACCTGGAAATTTCATTCGATCCGGTAGTAATAAAACCCGGTGATGAACAGGTTATATACCTCAAATTCCCTGTTGAAACAGCCGTATTTCTTGAATCTGATGGCGTATATGATGTTCTTGACATATTCTCCCTGGTCCCCGCCAGGTATTCGCTCTACGGGCAGCCTGAAACAGGCTGTATTACAAAATGGTACAGGAGCGGGGTCTATACAGAAATACCGGAAACTGATCCCCTGCGTGAAGGAGTCATAGAACTCAAATTCCGGAACTCCGGATCGGGATGGGCCGAGGTCTCCCGGGCGGTTTTCCTCAATACTGATATGCACCTGTATTATGGCAATATTGTCTCAATGGCTGCCGTAATGGAGATCTGGAACCCGAAACTTGCCAGGACTACGTTCCTGCGTCGCCCGCTGATTGATGAGATGACGCCATCGGTCGAGCTCTACACGGCCAGGAAACTCCCGATTGTCCAGCAGTCAGGTTACGTAATGGAACAGGGGATATCATGACACCTGTTGACCTCCTTACCGGGATTGTCAACAAAACAATGCCGCAACTAAATTTTGAACCGGATCCGGATTTTATCGGCCGGATTTCGATCGCAGAGGTCCTTATCTTTTTTATTATCCTCGCGGTTGCCTTGATTCTGGGAAAGCTCGTTGCGATCTACCTGAAGAAACGGTACTCGCACCAGATGAAAAAAGAACGCCTCAGCCAGCTGACCTTGCTGGCCAGGATAGCGATTTTCATGGTTGGATTTTTCATCGCCGCCCCGGCAATCTTTGAAACTTCGATGTTCTTTCTCGGGCTTATCATCGCGGGTATTATCGTGGCGATCGCATTTTCAAGCGCAAAGATTCTGACTGATTTTGTAGCAGGCATTGCCTTGTTCTATGACCACCCGATCCGGACAGGTGATTTTGTTGAGGTAGGAACAAAATCAGGTACTGTTGAGGAGATCCGGCTTCTTTCCACGGTTCTAAGGACTGATAACGGGGTCTATGTCAGGATCCCTAACGATGAAATCTACACGAATGACCTTTACAATTATTATGCGAATGCTGCCCGTCGATACGACTACGATGTTGGTATCAGGTATGAAGACGATGTAGGGAAAGCGGTTGAAATACTGGAGATACTGTTTGATGGCTATACGCATGTCCTGAAAAATCCACCCCCTGAAGTGTTTGTATCGTCATTTGATTCTTCAAGCGTGCAGATCAAATTCAGGCTCTGGCTTCCGTCAATCTGGGTTAATACAATTGATGGTGCATCTTTTAACACCAGTATCCTCCAGGATGTTAAAAAAACGCTTGAAAACAATGGTATCCAGATTGCATTTCCTCAACAGGTTGTCTGGTTTGGCGATGAAACCCTCAGACAGGGTTTTGACCGGGGTCATCTCTGATCTCCTGATGGTTAACCGGGAGACAATAGAATTCATTTTTATCGGTTCACGACAATCCATCTTTCAAAGGGATATTATCCACCGGGTAACAACCAGGCATCCCATTACAGAGTTGATAGTTTTGAAAAAACAGGTAATTGTAACCTTGTTAATTGCAGCGGCGGTGGTAATCCTTGCTGCAGCACCGGCATCGGCGGTAATCCAGGAAATCGCATTTCGTGGAACGATGGTCTCCATGAACCAGTCCGCTGGTACAGTCACGATTAATGCCGGGTATACCTATGGATGTACGTTTACCAACGGTTCTTCAACATGCAGCTGGAACCCGGCAAAACCGGAAAACCTGACAGGCACCGTGCCGGACCCTGCGGTATTTACCGTTCTGAAAGCGGGGGACCCGGTCGTTGCCACAAGCATGGGCGGACCAGGTGGCACATGGATTGGCGTGGCAAAGGTCTTCCCTACCCCGGGTATCGAGAACTGGCTGGCGACAGATATAATTGGTGACCCTGATTCGCTGCCTGTGGATCTTGCAGCCGATTATTCCTTCGGATATACCACCACCCCCGAATGTGGTAACTGCACGGGATCGGTCTGTAATGCGTTATCCACCGCTATCATACTGAATAGTACAGACAGGACGGTCCTCCAAAAGATCCTCGGGTCCGGCGAGAAAGTCGTTTACAATGGCCGGAATGATAATTCAAGTGTGGTAATCACGTTTGTCAAAGGGCAGGGGCTCGCAGAGAAATGCCCGGGTAAGGCAGGAATAGTAGGGCTGCAGCCAGTCTCAACGTTTATTATTCACGTGAACCAGGGGCTGGCAGCACCTGCGCCGGCCTCAACACCCGCCATATCCCCTGCAACACCAGCGGTTACCACAACAATGACTCCACCACCCGGCAGGGTGACGGAATCTCTAATTCCAACAACCAAAGCGCCAGGATCAATATTCCTGCCTATTTATGCACTTGGAATTCTCGGGCTGTTTATTGCGGCCAGAAAATTCTGACCTTTTTTTATCCAGGGGTCCTGGTGATACGGTTAATATCTTACAACCATCTGACAAATCATGATTTGTTGAACCATCCATCCCTTGGCAACCCCGGGACTCATGACCCGCCACTTTGGCGACCCAGGTTGGGATAGGATATTGCCTCAAAATCTCAGAATTCTTCTGGAATACCCCCATTGAACCCTGCCAAAGGATATTTTATTGGGGTGGGTCAGGGAGGGGATGAAAACCCCTCCTGTCAACGTTTTTCCTCTTTTTCTAAATATGCAGTGTTTAAATATGAAAATACCTGAACGGCCAGCAATATGAAGGGATTTTGAACGTGGCATTTTCAATCGTCCGGGTATGAACTTCCCGTTCATGTGGGTTTCAACAGAACCCTTTTTTTTAATGTACTGGATTTTAAAGAGCCTGAAAAATCATAATAAAACCGGATATTATCACTTCCGTGTGCCCTTTTAGGTAACCAGGCAAAAAACCTGTTCTCTATGGTGGATATCAAGAAGGTCATGTTCATACCAGAAGGCCCGGTCTGACATTCGTTTCCCGTCCGGTCATAATTCAGGCCAATAAATGAGCAGTACCCGCCTGAACAGGAGATGGCCCCCGCGCTATAATTCCGGAGTAACTGGTACCTGTTCCCGGGTTCTTTCATCCATGAATCAATTGCCTGCTTTTCAATCCCACGGGTGTACCCGTTCCATTGCCCATAGGCACTCTCAACCACGTTTTCATCGACTGACAGCCCGTACCTGGTCTTCAGGGAGTTTGCACAGGTCCCGGTCCTGGGGTTGACATAGGCAAGATACTCGTACTGCTGCATGTCCTGGGCACGGACAAGGGAGAGGTTGTAGAGCCGTTCGTCAAAGTATAATGGTTTTCTTCCGTCCTGTTCCCTGAACTGGTTAAGATAGGCCAGTGCATCAGATGAGTCCGACGGTCTTGAAGCACTCTTGAGCGTCTCTTTTGAGACAGACTGCAACAATGACCCGCCTGCACTCGCGGCCCCTGAAGCCGTATCGGTAACCATCATGTTCATTCCAGGAATAATCAGGACCAGTGCAGCAATAATCACCAGGGCTACAAGGATCTTCCGCCGGGTAGTCCCGAGGAAACCTCCGGGTTTGCCCGCGGCGGACCGTTTAATTTCCTTGTCTGTGAAAAAAGAGTATTCCTGGAGGTGAAGGTCCAGTGACAATGGCATCCATGTCTTCAGGACGGAGGGTGTAACCGGCATCGGTAAAACGAAGTTTTTCGGCCAGGCTTTCTGCCGTTACAACACGGAACCATTTCACCCGGCGAAAATCAATCTGTCCCGCCGGGTAGACACTTCCCTTGCAGAAATACGCCCAGGAACCGATTTTTTTTAGGTTAATTTCACCGATATGAGGGAAATGGGTCCGGCAGATTGTGATCATCTTGTCAATAAAGTCCTGCCGGTGGATTTTGGACTGGATGAACAGGTTAGGGAGTGAATGCACCCCGTCCTTTGTTTCGACCTGCCATTTCCCGTTCTCTGACCCACGGATAGTCCCGGAATATGCCTTCAGGTCAAGGATAAGAGGGCCGTGACGGGTGAGGACCACGCAGTCAAGTTCCCCGTTCGCGACGAGGACGTTGGTCAGGAGGTACACCGGTTCATCCGGAAATTCTTTCACGACAATGCGGGCTATCTCTTTGAGCTGGTGGTGCTCATGTTCGAATTTTGTCTTCTGGCCGCGGAAAAATCGAATTCCCATACCTGCAATCCCGGATCCGGTATTCTCCGGAGTCCTGACTTCTCAAGTGTCACGGTTTTAACCATTTAGGCAATTGGCAGTTATCAGGGGGTTTAATTGGTTAAAAATAACCATAAAACTAGTTATTTTATTATCAAGATTTGTATTTAAGCACTTCTCTATTGTACGGTCCCGCCAGATATTTCAATAATTCAGAGAGATCATTTCCTGTCCCGGCCGGGGTCGCCACCGCAGCGGGCCATGAGCCCAGGGAGCGTTGAAAAATTAAGGGATAGTCCGGATTCAGTAAGAACGTATCAGAGAATTTCCCATGAAAATGAGAAACCGGACCTCAATTTATGGAAATTTTGAACGAGGCATTTTCATAGCCCTGGTCTGAACTTCCCGTTCACCTGTGTTTCAACAAAGCGTGCTATGAGCCTTTGGATCATAGAGGTGCATGAAAAAGGTTGCCTTTCAGATGTTTTACCGGGGTTTTTCATATCAGCTGATTTTCCAGTCAGGTTTCATACCCGGCAAAAAAAGCGGGGGAATGACAAATATCAGGATTCAGAATGAATGTGCTGATTGGATGTATCCACGTAGTCAATGGATGTTGCGATATGAATATTTTCTGAACTTGAAAACAGTTGTATGTAATCAGGTGGTACAGGAATGAATTTTTGTGAGTTCAAAGAATAATCATATTTCAATTTTTTAAATAATGCCTGTGTTGAACCGGGATTTGCGGGGAGATAATTTCCACGATATCCGGGTCCGGCAAGGACCGGGGAGAGAAAGACCACGCTTATTCCCTGGGATTCCGAAGTCCCTATCACCGGGTGTGTTGAGGTTGATTGCAGGTTGACAGAGTATCCATACGACATTCCATGATAATAGCCTGAATAGGAATTTGATATGGGCAGGGCTGCCACAGGAGTTCCAAACATCAACAGGGAGATAACTATTGAAAAGATGACTATCTTTGAAAAAATACCAGGATGACTGACATTAAGAGCCATTTTTTTCGTCCCTTTTTATTTTTATATTCAATTTCCGCTATTGATTACATAAAACTTTTCATCCCCCTATACATTCGGAATAAAAATCAGGACCCGCCTGCATGTCCACAGTCTCATCAAACCGGGGTCCCCTCCACTATCACCATGCTCCGGCCTGTCAGGCCTCAATGGGATGACCACAATTACCTGGCTCCTGGCAGGTGGTGCTCCGGGGTTTCAAGGGAATAAAACGGTGCAGAAGCGATAATATCGGGACTGGTGAACGCCTGCGCATAATAAACCATGGAGACCGGTGATTCGGGCACTACTCTTCACTGCGGTGATCGCCGGTATGAAGGACAGGATAACAGCACCCCATCTTTTCATAAAACTGCTGGTGACATTCGTCAGCCCGATAAAATGTTGATGCGGGAGCGGTCCGGGTGACTACCCCCTCCGGGCATCGTCCTTTTTGACGTAATTCGCGGATATACTCCTCCGCCAGCTGCTTATCCTGGTCATCATGACAAAAGATCACCGGTCCATACTGGGTTCCTGCGTATTCCCCCTGCTGCCGGGAGCAGGGGTCACTGGAATTAAAATAAATATCGAGGAGTTTCCCGTACGAAATGTGGCCTGGATCATAGGCGATCATGACCACCTCGGAATGCCCCGTCTTCCCGGTACAGACCTCCCCGTAGGTGGGGGCCGTCACAGTACCCCCCATAAATCCCACGGACGTGGCAACAACACCGTTCAAATGCCTGAAAACCGATTCAAGGTCCCAGAAGGACCCGGCACAGAACGTTGCAATGCGGCTGATCGTTTCGGTTCTTTCATCTTCCATGCACACCACCCCCGGGTCTTACTCCCCGGATAACATGATCCTGCCGGCATTTTTTCCTGACATCATCGTTTTTAATATCCCGGGCCCGGGATAGGTCCAGTGGCCGGCGAGGTAAAGGCCATGGGTGTAATGCACTTTCTGCCGCCACATCCTCGGCCGGCGCCAACCGAAGACAGCGCCCTCGTCATTCCCGGTGCAGGACCGGTAACTTACGGGTGTGGCAACTGCAATATCCGCAATGTGTGATGACAGGCCGGGGACCACGGCCTCAGCCCGCTTAATAAGCAATGCAGCGTACTGTTTCTTGAATTCATTATACTCCCCCGTTTTTTTGCACTCCGGCCCTGAATGCCAGTTATCTTCATATATAAAACGGACAGGGGCCATGATCTGGACCACTGACCGGCCATCCGGCACGTGTCCCGACACCAGTTCCGGGAAATGGATAAATAGTGAGACGCGGTCAGGTTCATCTGAGGTGAACAGCTCATCTTCCTCAACAACGGGGTTTATTACCCTGACACCTTTTCCATGTTCGTTAACCGTCCCGGCGGGGAAGGTGGTGGTCACCGTTACCGTGATGTACGAGTCTGATAGCGGAATTTTTGCGAGTTTCTCCTGGAACAGCCGCGGGGCCACCTTTTCGGGGAGCAGGGTAAAGAACAATTCCTTCATATCGATTGCCGATAACACCATGTCACCGTTGATGGTGCTCTCATCTGCCAGTGTTACACCGGTGACCTGCCCATCGGCCACATTGACAGAGGTGACTTTTGCCCCTGTCCTTACTACCCCTCCATATGACTGGAAACAACCGTTCAGGGTTTCGATTAGCGATTCAACTCCGCCATCCGGGTAAAAAACATTGCCTTCGGCTACATTGCCAAGAAGCTGGAGGAGGTCAAGGGCACGGGCACTACGTAGAGGAACAACAGACCGGAGCGCAGCCCGGAGGCATTGCATCTCAACACCCGGAAAGACCGAGCTGAGGAACTGCTGGACGGGCATCCTGCCATATTCCATGCTCATGGGGAGTTTTCGCTGCATTGAAATGCCCAGGAACAGCCGTTTGAAAAATGACATCAGTTCGGGGCTTTCAAGCGGCAGCGCCTTCGTTTCGCGATTAATCTGTCCCGATAACTCAATGAGCCTGCCAAGTCCCTGGCTAACTTTTTCCCGCACTGAATCCGTGACCATTCCATGGGCGGATTCTTCAAAACGTTCCCTGTCTGAAGTGATTATCAGGTGTTTCCCGGGGCAGGGACCCGCCACGTCGAAGACCGGGTCGAGACGGGTGAACGTGATCTCTGCAGCACCCAGCTCACGGAGTATCCCGTTTATCATGCCAGGGTCATTCACCAGGTGGGCTGCCGCCGGTACATTATGTCCACCTGATGAGAAAGCCCCGCAACAGCCACCGGGCAGGTCCCGCTGCTCCAGGAGGAGGACTGATTTTCCGGCCATCGCAAGGTAAGCACCTGACGTAAGCCCTGCAAGTCCACCCCCTATCACGATGATCTCCCATGCTCGTTCTTCAGTCATAACAGGCCTCCTGTCACGCTGCGACCAGACAGATATCTATTTTCTGCCTGATTTCCGGCTGGAACGTTACAGTGCATCATTTCAGTCATCCGGTTATATCCACTCTACCTCATCATTCATCCTTTCCCTGCCGGTTAATACCCGCTGGTCGACCATGAAGAGCGCCCTGATATCCACCATGGAATATGAAACCAGCCATATATTTTCGTTGTTATCAGGCTTCCACCGGAAATTTCCTGGATGCCCTGATCATTTTCCGGTCACGTTCACGATTGTACTATCCATGACCGGCATACCAGTTACCGCAACTGCCGACCGCACCTGGCAGGTAGTAACGATAACGGTCTCGTATAGTATTATTCAGGTACAGGGACCATTAAAATCCGCCGGATTGGTACCGCCTGCGGGATAGGCACCTGGCATTGGTACGATCCAATTACTTTTTCCCTCCCGGGGTAGATTTCGGATGGAATGGTTGAAGAGACTGACATCCCGGATGCCGCTAAATGGCTGATAGCAAGCCGTCTTGCATCCCGTCTCCCCGTTATGTACGACATCGCGTTTCGGAAGAAACTGGGGGATGAGTATGACGAGCTCGAACAGGACATCTGGATCGAGACAGGAAAAGAGGCGAAATCTGTCGCCGATGCGTTTAAACTCCCGGTAAAGACAGCGCCGGACCTCGCAAATACCTACCGGACGATTTCAAAGATCTTTTTTTCCCCGGATTATAACATGGAGCATCTTAAAATCGAAGAAGACAGGTCGGTCGTAAGGGTCACGAAATGCCCGTTCATTTTCCGCGAAATGGAGATGAGGGGCCATACGGAGCCCCTGTTTTCCAAGTGCCTTGCATTCAGTATCTCTGCGATAGAGACACTGAACCCGGATTACTCACTCAGGTTCGTACGGAGCATGTGCATGGGGGATAAGGCATGCGAGATGAAAATAGTCCGGAAAGAGACCCTTCCCGACAATAAGAAACAAGTTCAGAAAAAGTAAATGTTTTTTTTCGCTCTTTTTTACAAACCATGAGTGTTGAAGAGAAAAAGAGGAATGTGTAGACGGGAGTGGGTTTCACCCCCTCCCTGGTCCACCCGGATACAACAATTCATGGGCAGGGTTTATCAATTGGGTCCCTGAAAAATTCAGGGATTGTTAAATCCATGCCCTGTCCCAACCGGGGTCGCAAAAGCGGCGGAGCCCCGGGAGCGTTATTAAATTCTGGACTTTTCCCATCTACAGGACAGGTTTGAGAGGACGCCTGCAGAACCGTTATTTGGGAGTGCAGGATCACGGGGATACAGGGAGCCCGTTTTGAAGGGCAATATCCTGGAAAGCCTTCGCAGTGTACCGTGCCTGGGCATCGGTCATTCCATAGGTATTGAACTTCCAGACTTTCGTTGCACCGGGAATTGTCCCTGCAATACCCATCTCTTTAAGGGCACTGGTCAGGAAGAAACCGCGCTTTTTATGAGTCCTGGCCACGGTATCGAAAGACCCGGTCGTATCAACCCTGGTGAGCGTATGCTTCCTCGGGTACTCCGACTTTACTGTTGTACCATCAATGGCAAGGAGTGCGTCCACGATCATACTCCCGTTTGAAAGGTGACGGTCCCAGTGTTTCACCCGTTCGCGTACATGGGGGAACGAGGCCATCATGCCAACGAGTGTGACGCCCATGAGGGTGCAGCCCATCATCTCGACTTCCTTGATCCCGAATGTCCGTTTAGTCAGGTCAGCCTGGGCCTTCGTTGTCCGGAATACCTCCTCTGCACGCTCTCTGGTTACCGCAAGCACACCGGAAGGGGCAGGTGAGGCCATGCTCTTGTGGGCAGATCCGACAACAAAATCAGCACCAAGGTCACGACCGTCGACCGGCAGAATGCCGACAGTGTATGCCCCGTTATAGAGCACCGGGATATCGTTCTCTTTCGCGACTTTGACGATCCCTTTCACGTCATGCTCGTTGCCGAACTGGTAATCGAAATGATCGACATAGAGGAGTTTCGGGGGTCGTCCGTATTCGCGTTTGACCGCATCGATCTTCTCTCCGGCAGCGTCGGCCGTTATGATATTCTCCGGGCTCTTCTGGATCTCAAGGGGTACCCCGCCATACGCCTCAACAGAGAGAAATTCAGTATAGTGAGACAGGGCGGTGAGCAGTACCGGGTCGCCCTTTTCTATATACGTCCCTGCAACTGCCTGGAAAGCCCGCCGTGCCCCTGGCACAACACGGGCCTCGTCCATGTTCACAAACGCCGCAAGGTCGCGATGAAATGCATCAATGGGGGGACTTTTTATCATGTCAAGGCGGTTTGGTTTCCTGCAGTTGTCACAGA
Organism: uncultured Methanomicrobiales archaeon; assembly: GCA_963758915.1. Taxonomy (GTDB): domain Archaea; phylum Halobacteriota; class Methanomicrobia; order Methanomicrobiales; family Methanospirillaceae; genus CAIKOD01. Next base: position 56,140 of record CAVWXH010000002.1, on the reverse strand, counting down.
CTGAATACCCGTCACCGTATGCAATGACCGCCTTCATCGCATCAGCGGTAAGGCGCCCGCCTACCTGGATCGGGTCGATATTGATCGTGGTCTCGTCAATGTCACGGACATCCAGTGAAAGCCCGCACTTCATCCCACCATCTCCTTCCTGATGACCTTCACCTGCTCTTCGAGTTCTGCGAGCGTCCGGGACACCATGGCCTGCTGGCCTTCATCAAGCTCGTGAACCGGGGCGGTATCACGGAGGATCACCCTCAAATCGGTGAGCAGGAACATCGCCTGGAATACTGAATCGACAGCCCGTTTCGACATCAAATCACTATACTAATATCGATTATGATGAATTAAATAACCGCTCCGTCGATTCTTTCCCCGCGGTTTATGCGGTAACCGGGGTTTACGCATTGCTTTGTCAGAGCGGACCTGGCTTAAACGAGTACAAAGAGGGAATTGAAAATTTCAAGCCGGTTTCCAAAGACCGGATCCGTGATAACCCATGAAACATGTTACCATAACAATCCGGGAAAAGAGAAACAGGAGTATGGCAGGCGGTCCCTTCCAGGTTTCCCCTGCTATTTACCCGTATACCTGCCATTCCCCAGGACCCGGATATCCTGTTACAGACTATGGGTCTCGATGAAGAAATACTCCTTTCCAGCCACATTGGCAGGGTACCGGATGACAAATATTGATTCCGTAAGGTTGAGGATCTCATTTTCACTCTCCTGGTAGAAACCGTCGGTATTCGTATATTTTTCGACAATAACTGCGTTATTTTTGGTCAGGTTCCAGGTACCGGTTGTGTACGCTGTGCCATTGGGGTAACGGTATGCGAGAGTGCCGTTGTCATACCATGTGAAGGTATGATTCGAACGGTTGTGATAACTTGCCAGGAAGGACTTTACCGTATTGTTCTGCTGGTCCATTTCTGGCTCCGTTCGCCAGGACTGGACTTTCCAGCTCTTATTCACAAGAAATTTGCGGGCGTTGGCATTCTGGGTAACCATGGGCACCGGTGTCGCAGGTTTTTCCGCGAACGCGGGGGTGGCAGTAGTTGTTACCACCATGGTGGTTGTTGCAGGAGAGGAGGGGGTTGAAGGCTGCGGACCTGTACACCCGGCAGACAGCACTATTGCGGACAGGATGAGTATCAAACAAAATATACCACGTAACTTCATAGATTTTCATAACAGATTGAAAATTAAAACAGTTTCTATTTGAATCCGGTTGATTCATCAGATATGATTCCATGGGATTACAGCGGTATCCTGCTGTCCACCGGAATCAACCTGGTAGGAAGAGCAGTTCATGATAGCGAAAAAACTGTTTCTGACGATTAAAAAGTTGGCGGGTCTCAATGTAATTATTCTGCTGGCAGGAAGGGTATTCCCGTGCCACCACCGTTGCATTTATTCCCACAAAGCAGCAATCACTGGCGTATGCTGCCAACCGGTCGCACATTCATGGAACAGACCCGGTATGAATACCTGACCGAATCTGACCAGAGACAGGGGCGTCCTGCTCCACCGCTGGAAAAAGAAGTTCCCCGGACTGCTCCCGTCATCCCGCTTCCCAGACCGGAAGATATTACCGTGAAGGCCCTGGATCTCCGTATTGGCATCGAGGAGCGGCGTTCTACCCGTCATTATGCCCGTGATCCACTTACCATCGAAGAACTTACCTACCTGTGCTGGTGCACCCAGGGAATAGCGGAAGTGAATGTCCCGTTTTACACCCTCCGTAACGTCCCGTCTGCCGGAGGACGACATGCTTTGGAGACTTACCTGCTCATCAACCGGGTAACAGGTATACAACCCGGGCTGTACCGCTACCTCGCGTTCTCCCACAGTCTTGCCGCCATTGATACCTCCGGCGGGATATCGGATAGAATCATGTCTGCCTGTCTGGGTCAGGCCTTCGTACGATCATCAGCAGTATCTTTCATCTGGTCCGCGGTGATCTACCGGATGGCATGGCGGTACAGCGAACGGGCGTACCGGCTCGTTCACCTCGATGCCGGGCACGCCTGCCAGAACCTCTACCTTGCAGCTGGGCAGATCGGCTGTGGAGCATGTGCAATCGGGGCATTTGATGACCAGGAGATGGCAGATGTCCTGGATATTGATGGAGAGGAGGAGTTTGTACCTGTACTGCGCAGCGGTGGGGAGGAAAAGCGAATGAGGCATGCTGCACGGGGGATAATCCCCCCATAGGAATGGATAAGAAACTGGTTCGCGGGAAGGCCCCGATGAAGAGGTAATATCCTGATTCATTCTGCACCAAACCGCTATCACTCCCCTTACCATTAAGATTGCCTATTTTCAGGCTTCCCCTGAAGGGTGCATGAGCAGTTCAGGAGGGCCCTGGTTGCTGTCCCAGCCGGAGTCGCCAGACATCCGGATGGAACCCCCGGGAGCGGGATAGAATTTCGAAATATTCTACAAGGCAAGATAGATTAGAGGAATGCTACGGGGTAAAAATTCCACAATCAATCGGGATATAAAAAAATCAACGGTTGATATGCACCACCTTCGCCGGGGGAAACCCGTTGAAGTAGGTGGACGAGGCATGGGAATAAGCCCCGATATTTTCAGAATAGACCAGGTCACCGATATCAAGTTCCGGCAGTTCTGCACTTAGTGTAATCGTATCAAAGGCATCACAGGTCGGTCCGAATACGGCCGAAATCTGTGTCTCCCCCTCCTTAAAAGCCAGCACCGGGTAGGTAGTATGGTCAAATACCTGTCCTGAATAGGTGTGGTAAACACCGTCATTGATATAATACGACGGCTTTCCATCGCGGAATGCCTTCCCGATTACCTTGGCTACGAGGGTGCAGGCATTGGCCACCAGGAACCTTCCCGGTTCAGCGAGGATCTGCATGTCAGGCGGGAAGAGCCTTTTAATCTCAGTATTAAGTTGTTTTGCGAGAATTTTGAAGGACTTTACCTCTGGGTGGTACTTCACCGGGAAGCCCCCGCCGATATCAAGGATCCTGATTTTCTGGCCTGTCCGCGTCTCTGTCTCGCTGATAATATTTTCCGACAGGTGCAGGGCCTGAACATAATTGTCAAAATTCGTGCACTGGCTTCCGACATGGAAACTTAACCCTTCCACCACAAGGCCCATGTCAAATGCCTCGACGATCAGGTCAACTGCTTCGCCAGGGTCAGCCCCGAACTTTGATGAGAGTTCAACCACGGAACCGGTATTCGGGACCCGTATCCGCAACACCAGGCCTGCGTGGGGTGCATGCAGCCTGATTTTTTTCAGCTCTTCGCTGTTATCAAAGGTGACCAGGGGGTTGTATTGATCGAGAGCTTTCAGCGTTTCTATCGGCTTGATGGTATTTGCATAGATGATTTTATCCCAAATCCAGTCCTGTCGTTCTTTTTCTGGCAGGTCTTTTATGTTTTCATGGACGATCATGAATTCCGGCATGGATGCAACATCAAAACTGCTCCCCATCTCGTACAAGCGTCCTGACAATTTCCGGGTTTGAATTCGCCTTGACTGCAAAATATACCTGGATATTTGGCAGCCGCTCTTTAAATTCTTTGTAATTCTGGCGGATTATCTCGTGATCGATTACAAATATGGGTGTCCCATGTTCCTCAGCCAGTTTTTGCAGGAGTTGCTTCCGTTTTCCAGTGGTAAGTGGTACGCCGTAATTATGTCCGTCGTTTTTTCTTTTCCTTTTCACTACCCCTTCAGTATTTGCCATTACATGATTGATTCATTTCACAAATAAGAAGTTTTTGAATCGGCCAACAACATCATGTTCTGACAGGGGTTGCAGAGGGGTTTTTTTACCCGGCCCCTGCTGGTTTTAATGGCCGGTACTCTGAGGGAAAAAGAATTCCCCTTTTATTAGACCCGAATTTTATAAATCATTTCCCCTGCAGTCTTCGTGGAGCCACGACATCCCGGGGCGCCCTCAATAGAATGAATCAAGGCGGTCATCAACCAGATAGTTACTGCCAGTTTGGATGCCCCCGACAATGATCCTGTCGGGCCTGCATCTTCCGTGCAAGACCTTATAACCAATCCCGTGCAGGATCAGAATAGAGTTCCTGGATATACCCCGGGGCAGATGAGTTGTTATTATGCCGGAAAAACAGATTCAGCGCTCAATGATATCCCGCATCGGAATATTCGGAATGCGGCGCATTGTCATACTCATCATAGTGCTGACCACATTGAGCGGTTATGCCCTTGCACACACCCCTGCAGGTGTAGATGTGTCATATGATGAAAATAGTGGAGATCTTGTTGTTGCCATCACGCACCAGGTGGACGATCCCGCAACGCACTTTGTGAACCATGTGACCGTCCAGCAAGGTACCACGGTACTCATCGATACGTCCTATACCAGCCAGCCGGATAAATCCTCGTTTACGAACCGCTATAATCTCCCGCAGCTGAAAGGGAGCACCGGGGTGGTCAGGGTCGATGTCGGGTGCAATATAATTGGCTCCCGTTCAGGAACGCTGGTGCTGACAAGGACGCAGGTCCCGGACGGTAATCAGTCCACACCCGGGGCACAACAGCCGGCCGCCTCACCGACAAAAGCCGGGGCCCTGCCGTTTGTCGTTCTCCTTGCAGCCGGGTTTGCGGCAACGCGTATCATGCGGTGATCCCCGCTACCAGGACGGGTCGGGGTACTCATTTGTATCAGGGAGAAATCTTTTTTTTTTGCTTTTTTCGGGTATCCGCTGAAACCTGTATTGCTAGTTGTTGGGTTATCCATGAAAAACCCCTCCAGTCATTTCCCTTACTAACTTTAGTCACCTGAAATAGTCAGCGATATTCCGGAACAGCTGCATGTTCAGCGACTCAGCGGGTATTACTGCACCGCTCCGTTTCATCTGCTCTTTCCGGAGCGGCCAGTCGTAGAGGTTGACAAACTCCATCGCCCGTTCAGGGTGTGGCATTAAGCCGAGTACCTTGCCGTCTGCAGAAGTGATACCGGCAATATCCTCAACCGAACCATTGGGATTGAAAGGGTACTCGCCGTTTGCAGGGGACAGGTCCTCCCGGCAGTAGGTAAACGCGATCATCTCCTGCTCTTTGAGGCGCCGGAGTGTATCAGGCGAGCAGGAGAAATTACCTTCCCCGTGGGCAACAGGACAGAAGATTCGTTCGATCCCTTTTGTCCAGAGGTTTTTTGCGCCGGGTTTCAGGGTCACAAAACGACACTCGAGCACACCTTTGCGGTTGGGCACCAGGGCGATATCTCTTGAAAAATGGTGGTCAAACGCCGGGACCAGCCCGAGGTTTGAGAGGATCTGGAACCCGTTGCAGATCCCGAGGACGAGGTTATCACCGTCCAGGAACTCCTCAACATCCTTCCAGAGGTTGTTCCGGACCCGGTTGGCAAACGCATTACCGGCCCCGGTATCATCGCCATAGGAGAAACCGCCGGGAAACACCAGGAGGCGGTACTGTCCAAGTTCCTTCCTCCCGTCGATCAGGTCATTAATATGGACGATGTCCGACGCCATCCCTGCCCGTAACAATACCTCCTTCGTCTCCATCTCAGAGTTAATTCCAAAGCCACTCATTATGAGGGCTTTCTCCGCTATCAGGTCTGGCCCGTGTGAATTGTCCTTTCCCGGGGGTATTGTTACGGGGGCATGTGCAGCGGTCATGGTTCAGTACTCCTTAAATGGTGCCTTGTAGGCATTTTCAAGCTCGCTCACCGGAACATCAACCAGGAGGTCCTTTCCGGTGATCTGCAGGTTGTTTCCGGTTACCGTTCCAAGCAGCACCGCATCTCCACCCAGAATCTGTTCGAATACCTGCCTGTTTTCCGGGGAGATGGTCACGACGAAACGGCCGAGCGACTCGGAGAAGAGGAAATAATCCGGCCGCATACCGGAAGGGATCGACAGTTCCATGCCAACCCGGCCGGCAATGGCAGCCATGCCAAGGGCGACCCCGAGACCGCCCCGGGCGACCGGGCAGGCTGATGCCACCAGCTCGTTCAGGATGGCTTTCGTAAGCCGCCCGTAGCGTGCTTTTACCATACCAGGATCAAGGGACGGGACGATGTTTCCCACACCTCCGAGATACGCGAAATACTCTGATCCCCCAAGTTCTTCCCTTGTTGCCCCGATCACATAGACCAGGTCACCTTCAATCTTCGCATCGGGGGATACGGATCGTACCACGTCCTCGTGGATACCGATGGATGAGATAAGGAGGGTAGGGGGGACAGAGACCTTCACGGGGTTATTATCCGCATCATACCCGGAGAAATCGTTGTACATGCTGTCTTTACCCGAGATGAAGGGCGTGCCAAATGCAGTCGCAATATCGTAGCACCCTTTTGCCGCACGTTTCAGCTGCCCGAGGCGTTCAGGGTCATCTGACGAGCACCAGCAGAAATTATCGAGAATTGCAATCGCATCAATTGGTATTCCGAGTGCAATAAGGCCGCGGATCGCGGTATCGATCCCGGCAGCTGCCATGAGGTACGGGTCAATCTCGGAATACGAGGGGAACATTCCCTGGGACAGCCCCACACCTTTTTTTGAACCGGGCACAACTTTGGTGAGCGTCGCCATTGCCTGCACCCGCCCCTTTCCCTGCAAAGGCCCAAGTATATGGCCTCCCTGCACGGTATGATCGTACTGGATCGAAATGAATTCCTTTGAGCAGATATTCTTTCGCTGAAGCATCGCGACCAATGTTGCGTCAAGACGTTGTGGGCAGGGAACGGCCGGTTCGGGATAGGTCTTTTTTGTGAACCGGGTCTTCAGGTGTTTTTTTGGCAGGCCGTCGTGCAGGAAGGCAAGCTCAATATCCATCACCACGTCACCATGGTATTCAACGATACACCTGCCTGATGTCCGAAAACTCCCCGATGACCACTGCCTCGACTTCACGCCGCCCCATCAGCTCCATGAATGCACCAATTTTTCTTGGCGGAACTGCAAGAGTCATCCGCTCCTGAGATTCAGAGATCCAGATCTCCCACGGGGCCATACCAGGGTATTTCAGCGGGACTTTGTCAAGTGATACCCGGGCCCCGTTGCACTCCTTTGCCATCTCGGCAACCGAGCAGGAAATGCCGCCTGCCCCGTTATCCGTGATACTCCGGTAGAGTCCGAGGTCCCGGGCTTCCTTCACGATCGCGTCCGATAACTTCTTCTGGGTAATCGGGTCGCCGATCTGCACCGCGGTCACCGGGCTTCCCGGGTCAAGGGCTTCAGATGAGAAGGTGGCACCGTGAATACCGTCTTTTCCCACCCGCCCACCGGCAACAACGATAAGGTCACCAGGTTCTGCCTGTTTCTCGTAGAGTTTCCTTCCCGACAGTTCACGCGGCATAACACCCACCGTACCTGCAAAGACAAGGGGTTTTCCCACGTACCGGTTATCAAAATATACCCATCCCTGCGGGGTCGGGATCCCGGAGCAGTTGCCGCCGACACCAACCCCGTGGACAACACCGTCGAGGATCCTCCTCGGTGAGAGGATCGGGTTTGTCTTGTCCCTGCCGCGATACAGGGCCGGGTCAGACTCCGGGTCCCCGACACAGTACCCGTACACGTTGATGCAGGGCTTCGCCCCGAGGCCGAAACCGATAGTATCGCGGTTCACGCCGACAATGCCGGTAAGTGCACCACCAAACGGGTCGAGGGCAGAGGGGGAGTTGTGGGTCTCGACCTTGTGGGTCACGAGGTAGTGATCGTCAAAAATAATGGCACCGGAGTTGTCGGTAAACACCGTCAGGCAGATGTCCTTCTCTCCTTTTTCCTTCCGGATTTTATTGGTTGCGGCCTGGATATAGGTCTTGTAAAGCCCGTCCGGGAGATCATCATCCATTGGCGAGGCAAAGATCGTGTGCTTGCAGTGCTCACTCCAGGTCTGTGCAAGGGATTCAAGCTCCACATCCGTGGGCTTTCGTCCCTTTTTCATGAAATAGTCACGGATCGCATGCAGCTGGACAAGGTCAAGTGCAAGCGGCCCCCGTCTCTGGTGACTGAGGGGATCGGTTATGCCCTCTTTCCCTATCCGTGAGAGCTCACGGTCGTCAAGACTGAGGTCCACTTCGCCGGCACCCAGCAGTTCGTGCAACCGGACCAGCGGGACCTCGCGGCCCATGCCTGATGTGCCGTATTCCTTCCGGGTCTTTGTATGGACCCGGTTTACGAGCGGGTTTGCAAGCGTCAATGCAAGTTTCTGCACAAGACCTGCTGACAAAACCCCGCATATAAAAAAGAGCTGAGACGTATAGACAGAGACATCTTCGACACCGGGGAAAAAGTCCCCGATTGTCTGCCGTGCTGTTGTGCCCACATTATCAGTAACCCCAGGCAGGAACCCGACTTCAATGGCATAATCAAAATCAGCCAGGAATGGAAGGTCTACTGAAAATTCCTGCACCACCGGATTGACCAGCTGCGATCCGATCTGGTCAAGCTCGACTGCCGAAAAATCCTGCACACCCGTTGTGATGGTATAGACATCAACAAGATGCAACTCGTCGATCGGGAAACCCAGTGACCGTATCCGGTCGGTACGGGTCTTAAGACGGGGGTCCTTTGTAAAGCGGACTTCTATCCGGTGGACACAGGAGGCCATTACGTAACTTAGTGGATCCCAAATTACAAAATAGGTATCGCAAGGGGTGCAACGGGTTACGGAACGATAAAAAAAACTGCTGATATGATCTGTAAGGGTGCTATGCATGAGCATGCGCAGGTAAGGTCCTGCAATCAGTGCAACAGCATAATGACGGGGTGTCGGGAAGTGTGTCAGGTATCCTCCCGGCACACTGGAATGCCTGGCACATCCCTGTTTCATAAGCAGGGACAATAATTGTATGCATAACTTGCCATAATGTAATGTTTAAATTACATTTGCGATGGATGATCATATGGTACCATCGCATGGGGTTACCAATGATATCCATGAAAAAAATAACCGGGTTGGGCCTATTTGGACTCCTTGGCACAGCTACGCTTGTACAGCCGGTATGTGCTGCTGTCTGCCCACGGGGAATAGGCGGGTGCGTCTACCCGGGCAGGTGCTTCCTTTTCACCGACATGGACGGTAATTCACTCTGCGATTATACCCGCACTGCCATAACCCAGGCAACGCGGACAATAGTCCCTGTAGCAGATACACCACCCGTAACCCCGCTTGTGGACACCGTGCAGGCTGCCCGGCTGGCCCCTGATCCCGTAACGTCCGGTTTTTTTGACCTTGCCCATATAAGCCCGGTTGTTGTTGGGATCCTCCTCTTCCTTGTCATAAGTGTTATCCTTCTCAGGGTTTTCAGCTCGGGCAGGTGGGGAATGAGAACACTCTCAAAAGGGCCACTCCTGGCGGTAACATCATTATTTGCCCTCGGAATATCAGAGATCATTGTCTACCTGCTGATGGGTGGGACTCTGTCAGGTGTACCGTTTGCACTCATCTACATGCTCGCAGGGGTACCACTCGTTGCGTATCTCTGGAAGACAGGGAATATGGACCATACAACCGCATTGCTGGTCCTGGCACTCAGCACCATGGCAGGTTTCGTGTTCCTCTCCCCGATCATGCCCATGGAATTCATAGGGCTTATCAGGCTTGCTACCGGAAGCGGGTTGCTTGTACCAGGAATTATAGGTATCCTGATCGTACTGGCCATTTCACTGCTGGTCGGCAGGATGTTCTGCGGCCATATCTGCCCGGTGGGCAGCATCCAGGAACTCGCATCGCATGCACCCCTGAAAAAAATCGACATACGGAACACAATAGTCCCTGAGATTATCAGGTTTATCGTGTTTATCGTGGTAGTCGCAGGGGGGGTATACCTTATCGACCTGATGGCATATACCGGGGTCTATGATTTCTTCAGCCTGACCCTGACAGCAGGGCTTTTTGTTTTTGCTGCACTCCTGGTGCTCTCTGCATTTCTCTACCGCCCGGTCTGCAGGTTTCTCTGTCCGTACGGTCTCCTGTTTTCTCTTCTGTCCCATGTAAGCAGGTACCGGTTGAAACGGACAGAAAAATGTATACAATGCAGAAAATGTGAGAAGGTCTGCCCGGTCCATGTCGCGGAGGCGGGTGCTTCCAAGCGCGAGTGCTATCTCTGCGGGCGATGTACAGAGGCCTGCCCGGTCAAAGGAGCTATTGTGTATGACAAAATATAACCCCTCTTTTGAACCTGGGTACCAGGCATTTCACGCATTTTGAAGGTGTTTTCCATCATAAGGAAGGATAATCAACAGCCCAACCAGAGCCCTTATCCGCTTATCCCCCTTACCTTCACCCATGGACCCGGTCATCACGCACATAAGGCAGGACCTCAAAGACCACGCTGATCCCGGTACACAGAAGAACTTCCAGAGATTTTTCCGGGAAGACGTGCAGTATTATGGTGTTAAAACGGCAGCCGTCGGAACCATCGCACAAAAATACTGGAAAGAGATAAAATCCAGGGATAAGAAAGAAATTTTCCAACTCTGCGAGGAACTGTACTCGTCGCACTACACCGAGGAGGCCTTCATCGTCTCCAACTGGGTGCCACGATTAAAAGACCGGTACGAGCGGGAAGACTTCCTGGTCTTTTACAAATGGATTGATACCTACATCTCTAACTGGGCCATGTGTGACGGTTTTTGTAACCATTCAATGGGCGACTTTATTGAAAAATTCCCTGAGTATATCGGTGAGCTGAAACACTGGACCTCGTCAGGGAACCGGTGGGTCCGTCGTGCTTCAGCAGTATCACTTATTATCCCGGCAAAACGGGGTCAGTTTACCGAAGAAGTAATCGAAATCGCAACACTGCTCCTCACTGACACCGATGACATGGTGCAGAAAGGCTATGGCTGGCTCCTTAAAGAGGCAAGCCGGAAGAACCAGCAGCAGGTGTTCGCATTTGTCATCCGGAACAGGAAAGAAATGCCCAGGACTGCACTGAGGTACGCCATCGAGCTGATGCCGGAAGAGATGAAGGCAGAAGCGATGAAAAAAAACTGGTAGGAGCGGTTTTCCTGCGGAAACATCCCCTGGACCAGCCACGGTGCATGAACTGTCAGGCAGGCATCATTCCTGTTTTTATGTACTTTTACTGGTGATGCCACCTGTCGGAAGAATATGGTGAATCAGACCTGGCATACGGGAACATGTCCCCTTCAGCTGTTATATAGCCTGCACAAGAGATCATAATCATTCATGGCAGGGAACAGCAGGCTCAGGAGACTCGTTGGCAGTCCACTCCGGATCGGACTGGGGGGCGAAGGGGTGCTCAGGTCGAACGGAAGGGAGCACGAAGCGATTGCGATGCTTGAAGCGGCATATTCAAGCGGGATCAGGTATTACGATTCAGCCCCGGCTTATGCGGGAAGTGAGCAGTATTACGGGCGATTCTGGGACCAGCACCCCGGGAGGAGGACACTCACGTTCCAGACAAGCAAATCGGCCAGGAGGAGTGCAGAAGGTGCCAGCGGGGACCTTATTCGAACTCTCGCCCGTATGGGACGAGACCATCTCGGCCTCTGGCAGATCCATGATGTCCGGGATAATGCCGATATCCGACAGATTGAGGAGGCAGGTGGGGCGCTCAGTGCGTTCTACGAGGCCCGCGAGACCGGGATCACCAGGGGAATAGGGGTGACAGGTCATCACGATCCGGAAATCCTGCTGCATGCGGTCACAAAATGGGATATCGATTCTGTACTTCTCCCGGTCAGCCCGGTTGAGGCTGCCATTGGAGGATTTATGGACCGGGTAATACCGGCAGCACGGGAACGTGGTATCGGGGTTATTGGAATGAAGGTGCTGGGGGCAGGTGCCTATATTTCCCGGGATGGCGGGTTTTCACCAGGGGACCTGATCAGGTTTGCCCTCTCCCAGGACGTGGACATAGTGATATCAGGATGTTCAACCCCAAATGAAGCAGAATTCCTTGCCCGGCAGGAAAAAGAGTTCACACCAATGGATGAGGATGAGCAGGCAGCGATGGTTGAAGAGATCCGGCCATATGCTGAACCGCTCGCGTACTACCGTGGGGTTATCTGAATAGAAGCCAGGCATCCCCGGTTTCTGATAGTATCCGGGATTCCTGGTTGCCATTACCAGAACATGTATCTCTTTTTAACCTGCATATTCGGGAAGGAGCGATGATATGAAGCGTAAGATAATCAGTATTGATGAAAACAGGTGCACGGGATGCGGACAATGTATTCCTGACTGCCCGGAAGGTGCCCTCCAGCTTATCGAAGGGAAAGCACGGCTTGTCAGCGACCTCTTCTGCGATGGCCTCGGGGCCTGCATCGGCACCTGCCCGGAGGGAGCAATTTCAGTTATCGAGCGGGAAGCTGGTGCATACGACGAGAAAGCCGTGATGGAGACCATTGTCCGGCAGGGCGAGCCGGTGATCCGGGCCCACCTTGAACATCTTGCCGGCCACGGGCAGGTGGACCTTTATAACCAGGCCATAGATTACCTGAATAAACAGAGTCTTGCCATACCGGAGCATACCAAATGGGCGTGTTCCACGAAGCCGGCCGGGCAAAATAAACCGGACTTTGCCAGCTGTCCGGGAAGCTGCAGCTCATAGCATTGCACGGGGCACCCGGACCGGACCTCCACAGCCATCGGGCATAACCAGCTCGGAACTGCGGCAGTGGCCGGTCCAGCTGAAACTTTTAAACCCGGCAGCCCCGTATTTTGAAAATGCCGACCTGCTGGTCTCTGCCGATTGCGTCCCGTTTGCCTATGCAGGGTTTCACCAGGAGATCCTGATGGGAAAAATCCTGATCATATTCTGCCCGAAACTGGACTCCGATATCGACGGGTACATCACGAAACTCGCAGAGATCCTGGTCCTTCACACGATCAATTCAATCACTGTTGTCCACATGGAGGTACCGTGCTGCAGCGGGGTACGATATGTCATTGACCAGGCACTTGAACAGTCGGGAAAGAAGGTCCCGGTGAAAGATTATACGATAACAATAAACGGTGAACTGGTGTAACAACAAGACTCTCCGTGCTGTTTTTTATTCAGACTGGGGATTAATCCCCTGGTTTATCCAAAATGTGTATATACCACTTCGTTAAGAAGGATACCATTTTTCCAGATGGCTTTTTTGTGAACCGCTTCCCGGATAAAACCACATTTCTCCAGCACACGCATCGATGCAGGATTATTTGAAAAAATCCCGGCCTGGAGCCTTACGATATCATATCGCCCGAATGCAACCGGTACGAGAGAAGAGACCGCATCAGTCACGATTCCCTGTCCCCAGTACGACTCTGAAAGCCAGTACCCGATTTCAGCAGACCGGCACCGCACATCACTCTTTGGGTGTATTCCGATACCACCAACAGCTTCACCATGTACATCAATTGCCAGAAAAAGGTCCGGCCCAGGGCCCGTTGCCATCGCGATAAAACGTTTTGCATCATCCGGTGTATAGGGGCTCGGGAAGGCGTCCCTCATTGACCCTGCAATACGGGGGTTATCCGCATGCTTCACGAGGGGTCCCGCATCGTCCGGGGTCCAGTCGCGGAGAATGGAAGTGGGTGTGGTGATACGCATAGTTGGGTAATGTTACGATTTGGAATTTCTTTTTATTTAAGGAATGAACGGTCCCGGTAGTTTGGCCGGATATGGCATAGTTGCCGTCCCGCAACCGAGGTCAATGTCTTCCAGGGACTGACTTTCCCGCTCTTTACCACACTGACAAGGGCATACGGCGGGTTTTCATAATTCCAGGGAATTTTATCCGGGGGGTATTCCGGTATATCCCGTCGACATCATTTTTCATACTCCAGGCTGAATAAAAAGTGATTTTTTGGAATATATAACATTGATAACGAATCCGGGTGGAGATTGCCTTCCGGAAAGTGACAGAACAATTTCATAATGCTTTTATTATATAAAAAAGATGAATGCACGGGCAGGAATGGTTTCACCCCCCTGCCTCACCCCTAATAACGTCGGGAAACACGATTAAAAAAACATATTATCCATCATCGCTCACGTTAGCGGGCATGTCGAATTCAGGCAACAACACTGTACCCGATACCGAAGAGAACCGCCAGATCTGCAGAAAGTACTGTTCCATTTGCGAAAACTACAAGCGTCATTCCCTTGGGAATTACCAGCCCGACGAACTGTTCTGCTCATGCGGGACGTCCTCGGCCCCGTCAGTGAAAGAAATCGGCTGCTTCTGCCCGGCCTGTGAGCTCTTCTCGAAGCACCACCTCCGCGGGGGATATTTCTGTGCTGTCAGGCACTAAACGATTTTTTTTGTTATTTTGATTATCCCGGGTTATAACGGACATCATTACAGGTAACCCGTGGCAGTTTTTCCAGAAGGATAAATCCCTGAAAATCAGTGATGGCGGCTACAACAGGGCCTGGACCGGATGGTTGATGTGACAAAGACGCAAGAACTCAGATCATGGGCGAGATGGAAATCATTGACCTCACACCGGAGAATATTGCCGATTACGGGGTCTGCGGGTATAAAGACCAAAAAAAACATGCCGGACTGAAACGGAAAATTCACTGGTTCTGCAACTATTATACCAGGGGATTGAAGATCAAGGTCCTGGTTTCCAGGAAAGGCGGTTACCAGGGCATGATCGAATATATTCCCGGCAGGTATGCACACCGTCCCGTGGAAGCGGAGGGTTATATGTTCATCCATTGTATTTTCGTAGGGTTCAGCAATGAGTTCAAGGGAAAAGGATATGCTTCCTCCCTTATCGGTGCATGTATCACAGATGCAAAAAATTCACTCATGCAGGGTGTTGCCGTTGTCACAAGGAAAGGCCCGTTCATGGCAAAAAGGGACATTTTTATCAAATTGGGGTTCGAACCGGTTGACACGGCTGAACCGGATTTCGAACTGCTGGCCCTGAAATTTGATCCCGGTTCAATGAGTCCCTGTTTCAGAAAAGACCTGATAAATAACAGGGAATTGTATACAGAAGGACTTACGATTCTCCGTTCAGCCCAGTGCCCCTATTCTGAGAAGAATGTGGCAGCCATCATGGAAATCGCCAGGAGGAAGTATGGCCTCGAACCCCGGCTGGTTGAACTGGACTGTGCGGAGGCTGTCCAGGAGTCACCTTGTGCTTTCGGGACGTTCTGCATTCTTTATAACGGGGAGGTAATCAGCCATCACCCGATCAGCGGCACGCGGTTTGAAAACATCATGGAAAAAATCCAAAAATAAAGTAAGAGACCGTACCAGAAGGATCCTGTGTGCCAGAATTACGAACAAATGTTTTCCGGGTGAAGGGAAACACCGTATAAACACTGGATAACAAACGAAGGCAGTATGACGCAATAGCCCGGTGGAAGAACTCTATATTCAGTTTAGAATACAAACAAAACGGGCTGCAGAAATTACCTTTTCCAGACAGTTATATTGTCCGGGATGAAGATCACTAGTTGCACATGACCGGTACCGGACCAGATCGGGGAACAACTCCATCGCTTAAGCGTGAACTCGGCCTCTTTGAAGTCACGTTAGCCGGGATCGGGATAATCCTCGGGGCCGGGATCTATGTCCTTATCGGCGAGGGAGCGGCACTTGCCGGGAATGCCCTCTGGATTTCCTTTATCATTTCAGCGGTTATCGCTTTGCTGTCCTGCCTGAGCTATGCAGAGCTGTCTTCACTCTTTCCCCAAGCCGGTGCCGAGTATGACTATATAAAAAATGCATTCAGTTCACGTCCGGCATTCGTAATCGGCTTCCTGGTTCTTCTCTCGGGGATCCTGGCGGCCTCCACTGTTGCACTGGGATTCGGCGGGTACCTGATGCGCCTGTCTGGCATCCCGATCGTTGCCGGTGCATTTCTGCTGGTCATACTGCTCTGCCTCGTCCTTGGTTACGGGGTGAGAGAGACCGCATATATTTCAATTATTTCGACCTGTATCGAAATTGCCGGGCTTCTCGTGATTATTGTTATCGGGATCCCCGGTCTCGGCTCCGTTGATTATTTCGTGATGCCCGATGGGGTGCCCGGTCTCCTCGCCGCGTCAGCGCTCATTTTTTTTGCGTACCAGGGTTTCGAATCGATGGTGAAGTTTTCCGAAGAGACAAAAAGACCGGAAACAACCATTCCAAAAGCACTGGTATATGCGGTCCTCGTCAGTACTGCAATATACGTAATTGTCGCACTCTGTGCGGTCTCTGTCCTCGACTGGCAGGAACTTGCCGTTTCTGAAGCACCGTTTTCAGATATCGTTTCCACCCGCTTCGGCACCGGGGCAGTGATTGGAATCTCCTTTATTGCGTTGTTTGCAACCGGGAATACGGTTCTCCTGTCACTTTACGCATCTTCCAGGATTTTATACGGTATGGCGGTTTCCAATGCTCTCCCCCGTATCCTCGCATTAGTGCATCCCCGGCATAAAACACCCTGGATTGCAGTCCTTATCTGTGGCCTGGTCGCCCTTGTCTTTCTCCTGCCCGGTGACATCACATTCGTAGCAAACCTCACCAATTTTACTCTTTTCGTCACCTTCATCATGATCAATGCCTCGGTAATTGTCCTCCGTTACCGGTTACCGGATATTCACCGGCCTTTCAGGGTCCCCATCAGTATCGGGAGATTTCCCCTGCTCCCGCTGTTCGGGCTACTGACCTCGGCACTCCTGCTTTCCCAGCAGGACTGGAAGGTGGTTGTCCTGGGTATAGGCATGGTCCTTGCCGGCCTGGTCCTTTCCTTTGTAAAAATGCCGGGACAAACAACATAATATGCGGAACCGGAGCAACTACCGGGACGAGGGCATTGTGGGCTTACACCATTTGGGTGACGAAATATCCGCCGACCGATCAGGTCTGCTGCGGGATGGCAGGATCGTAGAACACGGGACCCGGTCCGGCGCCGGTCCTGGCTGGGAGAGTGAAACAACAATTACTTAAAAAAATTACGGGTCTTTCTCGAAACACCGCGTGTTAACCCGTTGCCAACACCAGTATATTTTTTAATTATTCTGTCTGTTAGTTTCACCCCGCCTACCATCATTTTATAATTCACACCTCCGGAACTGTTATCCAGGAGATTTTCTCATGCTACCAAAAGTCATACTCCATACCGCTACAAGTCTCGATGGTCGTATTACCGGATTTCCAGCAGACCTTGAACTCTATTATGCGCTTGCTGCACAATGGAACCCCGATGCAATTCTGTTTGGCAGTGAGACGGTGCTTGCAGCAGTCCGGGACAACCCTGCGCTGGAAGTTCCCCCGGAGCACGAGGAGATGTTCAGACCACCGGATGGATCGCCCGATCCCGCGTCCCCTGCTGGTCATCGCCGACAGCCGGGGGAGGGTACGCTGCTGGGACGCCATCAGGAAATGGCCCTACATGCGGGATGTTCTGGCCCTGTGTTCAACCTCAACCCCGCAGCAATACCGGGACTATCTCCGGGAAAGAAAAATCGGTGCCATCGTTGCCGGAGATGACCATATCGATATGCGTCCCGCACTGGAAGCGCTGAACAAGGATTACGGGGTTAAAACCGTCAGGGTTGACAGCGGGGGGACCCTCAACAGTGTCCTTCTCCAGGCCGGGGTGGTGGATGAAGTGAGTGTGCTTGTCCACCCTTACCTTGCAGGAGGCCTCCCTGATCCAACTATGTTCGATCCGCATAAGGCCGGTTTTAACGATCTCCAGGTCCCCCTGGCACACGTTCATACCGAAGTGATGGGGAATGGTATCGTATGGCTCCGGTATCTGGTAGAGAAAACCGGGACCGGTATTCCGGAAAGATAATTCCACCCGCCATGGACAAATACGGGAACCATTTTTTTCGCCATGAAAGATCCCTGGAAAATGGGTCCGGGTGAAGAGCCGTGTATCTTAAACCCCGGGTCACTTCCGGCCTGACACGGCAAACATCATACCGGTGAAGGTGAAATTCCCTGCAGCATCTGCGGACTTCAGCTCCTGTTCCCAGGCCTCCGCTTCGCCCTGTGAGAGTACGGACTGCTCCACGGCAGCCGCAAGGAACTGGTTCATATTCAATACCCGGTACGCCAGGGAAAAATCATGAAATACAAGGGGTTCGGGATGTATCACGACATCGCGGAGGTCCCGCTCACGGAAGTACCGGTAGAATTTGCGTCCTGATGAGCCGTCAGGGAACTGGTCCGCACAGAACCTGAAAAATTTCCGGGTGGTATCGCGGTCTCCCGGGTCGACGACGAACGTCTCCCAGTCGGGGTCGACTGCCACCAGTGTCCCTCCCGGTCGAAGTACACGGATTAGTTCGTCGATTCCCCGCCCGGTGTCGGCAACGAGCTGGAGGGTGCGTTCTACTCTCACCCCATCGAAACTGTCGTCCGGCAGGTCCAGGTCACAGATATTTCCTGTCCTGAATGTGACCGGTAAGCCCGACCCCGCCGCCTTTTCCTGTGCCCGGGCAACCATTCCCGTGCTCAGATCAATTCCCGTGACGTGCCCGGAACTCCCGACACGTGCCGCCATGCGGAGCGAATCATAACCGGGCCCGCATCCTGCATCGAGCAGAACGCTTCCTGCTTTCAGTCCCAGGTACTGGTACGAGCGTTCCTTGAACACCTGTGTTTCCGGCAGGGAGTCAAAGTATTCGAGGTATTTCACGAGTTCATCGAGCCGATCGGCTTTATCGGGATCGCGGAATTCCGACGAGAGGCTCTTTTTTGTCATCCAAATAGTATCGGGAGAGCGGGGTATATTGGTGTTAGGATATGCACCGGGGTTAACGGGTTTCTGATCCATTACTCAGTCAGTTCCGGATGATCCGGTGTTCCGACGTCACTTCACCGACCTCGGCAAACATTGCTGCGATTGGGCAGAGACGGGTAAGGGTCTGTTCGATAATGGTCGAGACCATCGCTTCGTCAACTTTGGCCCTGAGTACGATTACCATATGAATGTGATCAAAAAATGCAGGCATAGTCTTTTTTCGGGTCCCATGTATCCCGATCGTCAGCTCGTCCGGGACGATGCCCTGGTCAGAAAGCGCAAGAACGATCTTCACGCCAACGCACCCCCCGAGCGAGCCGATCAGGTACTGAATAGGATTTGGAACCATTCCAGGCCCACCCATGCCTATCGGGATCTCCATCGGGAACGTGATATCGCCTGATCCAGTCTGTGCAGTAAACCCCGTCCCCCCATTGTATGTGACGGTCATATCTACCGGCTTCCACTCCATCCGTGTCTTGTCCCAGGGGATTTCCGTACTCATGCTATATCGGTTGTTCCTGCTGACTTATTAATCACACAAACAGGGTGGTGAAAAAAACCCAGTTTTCGGATGAAAATATTTACTGAAAACCATCGCAGGGATTCGGCATCGGAATGTTCAGGTTAAGGGGATCTAAAAGGTTTATCCTGTTAAAAATGACGTATAATCGTTAGATTCCGGTAAATAACCCTCAAAAGGCGGGTTTTTGCAGTGATGGGCGAATACGGAAAAATTGACCCCGCTTAACGGATAATGCGGGCATTTGGGCCGAATGTCGAGGGTATAATATGATAAGAGAGAAATGATATGGCCAGAAGATAATAAATCGGTCAAATTTATCGGGGATTTGGTAAATATCATCAAATTAAAACGCATTTCTGATCAGAGCGGGGAAAGATATTATAACCGGTCCTCGCGAATGGCCTGCCCAGCCGGGTGCCATATTGCCAGATTTCATTATACAAAAAATCCATAAATAAAAGCACGCACGTCATGAACTTCGAAGAAATAACCTGCATCGATGACCTGGAAGCCGTATCAGAAGAATCGGTATGGCAGGATTTTGAAAGACTCGCGGCTTTCATCTTCGAACAAAATGATTTTTTGGTGAAGGTAAACACCGTAAAAACACTGAATAAAAAACGAAGGCAATATGACGTTATCGCCCGGAAGAACGACCAGACGTTCCTTGTAGAATGCAAGAAATGGGCGGGCAAACGCTACCGGTTGTCCGGATTAAAAAAGGCAATCGAACAGCATAAAGAAAGGACCACGTTTTATGAAGATATCACCCAGGCTGAAGCGATTCCGATCATAGTCACCCTCATCGAAGAGGAAATACGGGTGTATGAAGGAGTGCCTATCGTGCCTGTTTCAAGGCTCAACACCTTTATCAGCGAATTGGATAATCATTTGGAGGGGGACTCTTACTGCATTTTTAAAGAGAAGAGTTCAGACGATTATGAGTCTGATGAAATTTCAGAGGCCGGGGAATGGAGATATGAACATATGAATGGTGAAATCGAGTTCAAATCTGAAGAATAAACAGCACTTTTCATATTTCCTTCAGTTGGCCGGGTGAATTTTTTTAAATATTCAGCAGGGTGAAAAAGGGCCTCCCCGGCTGAGTTGAAATGTTTGTTTTGGAAGGTACCTGACAGACTACTGTCAGTTCCAGCATACCAGAAATCCTGGCATGAATTTTTTTTAGTTCATTGAAAAACAAGCGGAGGACTCTCTCAACACCTGAAATTCCGGTTTAAAAAATTATAAAAAACAAATAAATAATAGGTAAACATCGTTCAATTTAGCAAAAAGAGAATTGGTGATGAAAATGAAACGGGAATTCATCGTATTACTGGTGTGTCTGTGCCTTGCATTTGTACTGACTGCCGGATGCACAACTCCGGTAACGACACCGGTAACAACGCCTGCAGCTACATCGCATGATACCCCGGCGACCACCACCCCGGCCGTCACAGTTATGCCAGACCTTGTAGGGACCTGGAATGGGACATCCCGGGGTTACGTGGATGCATCAGGGTACCAGGTTGCGGATATGGTCATTATGATGAATGTTGTCGAACAGAATGGCCGCCTCTTTAAAGGACAACTCTCCTTCCCGGAAAACGGGGCTCTGATAACAAAGGAGTTCGCAGGGGTTATCGGTGCCGACGGGAAGACCATCGATGACGTGGAGTACCCAGGCGGATTTAGTGACGGGATTGTCATATCAGCCGATGAGATAGAACTTATCTTCAGGGACCAGGCCAAACCGTCCACCATCACCATCGATTCCCTTAAGCGGTCCACAGCTTCTGACAAGGCGGCCACCCCCGTAGTCCAGCCGATGCCGGTCCTTCTCGGTAAATGGAACGGGTCTTCGATAGGCTACATGGATACATCTGGGTACCAGGTCACCCGTGATGTCCTGGTTATGAACATCACCGAACAGAACGGCCGCCTCTTCAAGGGACAGGTCTCATTTATGCTGAACAAAACCCCCGTAACCAAGAACTTTGCAGGGGTTATCGGGCGGGATGGGAGGACATTAAAGACCGTGGAGAACCCTGACGGTTTCAGTGACGGTGTAATACTATCTGCAGACGAGATCGAGCTCACCTTCCGGGACAATGTCGACCCATCCAGGGTTGTTATCGACTCGCTGAGGAGGTCCACGGTGACCACCCCCGGGGTTACCTTTCCCGCTTCGGTGATGCCTCGTATTGCCGGGAACTGGTCAGGGATTTCGATGGGCTACATGAAAACCGCATCAGGGTACCAGGTTATCAAGGGCACAATGACCATGAATGTCACCGATCAGGATGACCGGCTTTTCAAGGGCATCATTCAATACGCGATAAACGGGAGCCCGGTGACCAAGGAGTTTGCCGGTGTCCTTGGCAGGGATGGAATGACCATAGCAACCGTGGAATACCCGGACGGGTTCAGTAACGGGGTCATCATTTCTGCTGACGAGATCCAGCTGCTCTTCAGGAACACTGACAACCCGTCGGATATTGCAATAGATACGTTTAAACGATCGAAATAGGGATTTCCCAGGAATATCCGATCCTTCCTTTTTTCAGGTTAGGTCCGTTCCAGGAATAACTGTAAATCGTATTTAGGGGTTGTAATTCGAATACTCATCCATTAGCAACTTTTTATCTGAATAATGTGGATTGGGTGGTCGAGACGTGCTACGTTCTTACAGAATTCGTATTACCAATCATACCAGAAGCTCACTTTCACCCCGCGTCCCCCGACACCTTATATCCCACACAAGTCCAAAAGAAACATAGATGAAGATCATCCACATCGCCGACACCCACCTTGGTCTCGCCGCCTTCAACCGCCTCGACCCGGAGAGCGGGATGAACCTCCGCGAGAAGCAGGTCTATGATAATTTCCTGTCGGCAATGGACAAGATCATCGAGGCTAAACCAGATGTCCTCGTCCATGCCGGTGACCTTTTTGACACCGTAAAACCGAAGACCCGGGCCTATACGACCGTGCTCGAAGCACTGGAACGGCTCCATTGCCGCCGGGGTCCCGTTCATCGTGATCGCCGGGAACCACAGCATGGTGAAGACCCGCTATACGACGTCGCCTTTTGAAGTCATTTCCTACCACCATTCAAGAATTCATGCAGCCTATCGATTCCGTTACGAACATGTCGAGATCGGTGACACGGTGTTCCACCTGATCCCGAATATGCTCAGGCCTGAGGATTACCGGGTTGCATATGACCAGGTTGAGATTGCAAAAGACCGCCAAAACGTGCTCGTGACCCACGGTCTCGCGTCGGCAATCAAGGATAAACGGCTCGCGACCGTCGCAGAACACGAGCTGGACAGCACTATCCTCTCCGACCGGTTCGACTATATCGCCCTCGGCCACTACCACCGGCAGGTGCAGATCACCGATAATGCCTGGTACTCGGGGTCGCCGGAATACATGGCGTATGGAGAGATTGCCGATACGAAGGGGGGACTCCTGGTAGACCTGGACCATATGTCTGATAAGGCAGTTTCCGCGGTCGTCCGCCATTTCGACCTCCCGAAGACCCCGATGGTCGACCTTGGGACTATCCCGTGCGAAGGGGTGCATGTAGGGGATATCACGTCCGAGATTATCGCCCGGATTACCGACCGGTGCATCCCGCCGTTGTCGATGGTACAGGTGACGCTTGATGGCATGTCCCGCGAACACGGGAAAGGGATCGATTTGAAGGAACTTGCCGGGGTAAAGGAAAAACTTCTCGACCTGAAGATCAGGTCTGCAGCAAAAGACCAGGGAGAGATCTCCCCGCTGCAGCAGGACGTAACAGCAATCGATTACCTGCAGGAATTCTCTTCGTTCGTCGGCAAACAGCAGATGAGTGCCCGCCAGAGGGAATATGTTGCCAGTTGCGGTCTCGATTTGTTAAGGACCGTCATGGAAGACCACAGGGGGGATTCGGAATGAAACCAGTCCGGCTGCCCATCAGGGGGACACCAAAGCGAGGGGAGTCCTCCGGCAGGACACACCTGTTTAGATCTTTAACAGCCCGTTTAACCAAATCAAGCCAGCCCCTGCTTATGAATCCGGTCAATATTGCACGGTGTATGAATCAGGAGGTCATCCGGTGATCATCGAGCGCCTCGTCCTGAATAACTTCAAACGGTTCCGTAAACAGGAGATTCATTTCAAGGACGGGATCACCGGAATTGTGGGGAACAACGGGACTGGAAAGAGCAGCATCGTCGAGGCGATACTGTTCGCCCTCTACGGGGTGCAGGCAACCGGGATATCAGGGGACTATATTGTCTCCTCGTTTGCATCCCAGAAAGAGAACTGCGAAGTGAGGCTGGACTTCAGGATCGGCGGGGATAGTTACTCGGTCATACGCACTTTTAAAAAAGGAAAGACGGTGCAGCACGATGCACGGATCTACCGGGGGACATCACTCCGGGCGACAGGGGTGAGCCAGGTCGAGGCCGAGGTAAGAAGGGTGCTTGGCATGGGGCCGGTCGATTTCAGGAACACGATTTATGCCGCCCAGAAAGACCTCTTAACCCTTCTCGAAAATACTCCCGGTAAACGGAAAGAATGGTTCCTTAAGGCACTTGGCATCGATTTTCTGAAGACGGCAAGCGAAAAACTGCTCAAAGAGCGGATCGACGGGAAAGAAAACGAGCTACGCCTGAAAGTGGGGGACTTGAACGGGCTCGTGGGGAGACAGGACCCTGAAGAACTGAATATGCTCCGGTCATCGGTTGTCACGTTCCAGGCGGAGATCGGGGAAATGAATCAGCAGCGGGAATGCCACCTTCAGAAGAAGACAGGAGTATCGGCAGAATTAGCCCTATTCTCCGAGAAAAAAACACAATACACACGCCTTGCCGAACAACAGAAGTCCCTCGTCAATGAGACCGGGGAACTCGAACGGCATAGGGAACAGGTCAGGGCCCAGCTCTCCACGCTCGCAGGAATGGAACAGGAATATGTGCAGCTGGAGCAGCGTGTCTGCCTGGTCGGCGAGAAGAGAAAGCAGCTCGAATCAGTCCGGAAACAGAAGGCTGAATCTGATCAGCTCAATGTGGAACTGAGGTTCCTGGAAACGGATTCCGCGAATTTCAAGGCGATGGTCGATACCACCCGGGCAAAGATCGCGGTGATTGACGAGGAGGAGAAACGGCTCGCATCGCTCAGCAACGGTATCAGGTCGCTGATGTATATCGGACCTGATATTCCAGACAGCGACCTGGAAAAGGTGATCACGCAACGTGAAGCCGTGTTAATCCATACAGTCGGAACGCTTTCCGCCCGTGCAACGGGTCTCGAAACGGAAAAGAAAAAACTCAATACAGACTGGAATACGATAAAAAATGCCGGTGCAAATGGCGTGTGCCCGCTCTGCCGCCAGACGCTCGGGAGTCATTTTACCAGCATTGAAGGGGAGTTCACAACCCGGCTGAAACAAATCGAACAGGAGACCATGCAGGTACGGGAGGAACAGGGCAGGGTTGCGGTAGAGAAAAACCGTATCGCGGACCAGAAACCAGCACTCCACGAGATCCGGAGCATCTCAGAGAAGTTAAAGGCACGGGACACAACGGAAACCGAGCTGGCAGATCTGGTCACACAATTGGAGGCCAGGGAGCTCGCTCTCCGGACGCTTGTCACCCGGATTACATCGCTCGGGTACGACGAGTCTAAGTTCATAAAGGCTGAAAAGGACGTGAAAGACCTCGACCAGCTCCACCTCCGTTATGTCGAGCTCGGGAAAAAGATCGCCCAGGGATCGGTACTCAGGCAACAGGTGACCGACCTCGATACTATGGTCGTACAGAAACAGCGGGAACTTGAAACGCTTGAAGCGGTCATCACCCAGGCCGCCTTCGACCCCGCTAACGGTATAAACCTTGAACAGGCGCTTGCCGGGGCAGAGTCTGCTATCCGCAACGCAGAAACCGAACTCGCGAGGAAGACCGAACGGCTGAACCATGCCAACGAAAAGATCACCCGGCATGAGAAAGAGATGGCAGTCATCAAAGACCTCCGGCAACAGGTCTCGACATTAACCGAAGAGATCGACCTCCTGCGGCTGACCCGGACGGTGATCGGCGATTATGTCATCTACCTCATGCAGGTCGTCAGGAGCAGGATCGAAGGGGAAGTCAGCAGGATCATCAGCGAGATCACCACCGGCCGGTACGAACAGGTGCTGCTCGACGAGGACTTCAACCTCCTCGTCCGGGATGTCGACAACGATTATGGAATAGACCGGTTCAGCGGAGGTGAACAGGATGATATCGCGGTTGCACTCCGTATCGCCCTCTCCCGGTACCTTGCCGAGCTCCACCAGGTGCACGAGAGCACGCTCCTGATCTTCGACGAGATCTTCGGGAGCCAGGACGAGGAACGGAGGACAAATCTCCTGACTGCGCTCCGGACACAGGAGTCGCGGTTCCCGCAGATTATCCTGATTTCCCACATCTCCGAGATGCAGGGCGAATTCACGAATACACTGGTCGTGGAGATGGGAACAGACCAGTCGAGCAGCATAAAGGAGCTGGCATAAATGCCGAACGACTCTGAGTACGATACAGCAGTACATACCGCTATTGGCAAGCTCCAGGCGACAATTCCAAAAAATCTCGTCCAGAAATTCAGGGCGGAAAGCAAGATCACACGGGACGATTTCCAGGCTTGCAACCCGGGCGACTGCGGTGAGATATGTGCCATCGACGGGAGCAATGTCATGCTCCTCGAATCGGGGAGCATGGCCCTTGTCCTCTTCCGGGCCGCCCAGAGCACGTTTAATAACCTGGAACGGGGCAGGAGATCGTTAACCCCGTTAACATTCGCCATGATCGGGCCCGGTGTGGAAAACCAGGACTTCCCCGGCCTGTACAAGGACTGTTTCGGGGTAGTCCCGGGGACGCCATTGGAAAACGAGGACCGGACAAGGGCAGCCTCGATCCTCCGGGATACCGTCGAATACTGGGTCACAGAAACCCTGGCAGGGTCGCTTGGTTCCGGTGCACTGCTCCTGAGGGACGGCCCCCTCCGGGTCTCCCACGCAAGCCATGATATAGTCCTGACGAGAATCGAGAACGCCTGCAGGCTCCGGAATATTGGCCTTGCGGGGGTCTCCAAGCGGACTACGGCCACCTGGGGCGGCGGTCATCCAATCCTCCCATCGGTGAACGGGCTCGCAAAAGAGCTCGGGGTAAAAGCCCCCTGGTGGATCAGGGTCGAAACAGAAATGCTCGACCATGCCCAGTTTCCCCGGTGGCAGCATGGGCAGATGTACATTACCTGCCTGCACCCCCGGGCAAAGTCCCCGCTGAAAATCGACCTCCCGGTGGAGACCACCGCGTCCTCTGTCAGGAACATTATGGACCGGCTCGCTGCCTGCTCCGGTGACGGCCGGATACCGGGATACCCGTACCCCCTCTTCGATGCCCACCGCACCGTTGTCCTCACCGAAGAGATCGTGGAGCAGGTCAGGTCGGACCTGATGCGCCGGATCGCGGACACTGGCATAGAACGACAGACATTTGATATCCTGTTCGGAGATTACCATGATGAATTTGCACGATACTGATACCACAGACCCTTCAAAATACCGGCTGGTCGGGAAGAGCGTCCTCGGCTACCGTTTCATCGCACCCTACGATGCGACCCTCTATGTAGGGGACATCAAGAAAATTACCGATAAAACCAAGGACGTCACGTTCTTTGCAAAAATCACTGACCTCACCCACGATAGTAATTTCGCCGACAACCGCTGGGATACCCGGGTCTATGCAGAGAAGTTCTACGGCCTCGGTGAGGACGTGTTCATCGGGGTGGAGGCAGTCCCGCTCGGGTTCGTCGACAATAAAGGAGGGTTCCACAAGCCGAGGACGATCCCCTCGAAATTCTCGACGGTCGAAGACCCGGCTGCAGAGGACTTCAGATTCCTTACCGAACAGATGGGCGAGATAGAGGTCGGCTACATGCGGAGCGGCCAGGACATCATCAGGGAGGTGGCTGTCCGGATCCCCGCAAAAGTCCTTCCCCAGCATATGGGTGTTTTCGCGACAACGGGAATGGGGAAGAGCAACTTCATGAAGACCTTCTGCGCATCGTGCATGAAACACCAGAAATTCGGGCTATTAATCGTGGACCCGCACGGGGAATATGTGAGTGGCGGGAAGTCCTCTACAGGGGAGCCGACAAAGGGGCTCGTCCATTATACAGAAGGAAGGGACGGCCTCGCTATATTCACGATCAGGGGAGACAACGACCGTAAGCGGTACGGGATGAACACGCTCTACCTTGAATACGACGATTTCAGGATCAGCGACCTCTCTATTCTCCACGATGTTACAGGGCCACAGCATGACATTATCGAGGCATTCACCGACGTAAAAGGAAAAGATATCATTGAATACTTCCAGACCGTCGATCCGGCAATTTTCCCGATAAAGGATATTCTCGCAGCCGGTGTGAAAGAAGGCAGCCTGTCATGGAAGATACGGAACTCCATGGGCGGACCGGTGATGGTAATAAAGCGGTACATCGACAACCTCGTCAACGGCAA
The DNA here is from genome assembly GCA_963758915.1 of uncultured Methanomicrobiales archaeon. Taxonomy (GTDB): domain Archaea; phylum Halobacteriota; class Methanomicrobia; order Methanomicrobiales; family Methanospirillaceae; genus CAIKOD01. The sequence continues at coordinate 28,358 of CAVWXH010000002.1, read as the reverse complement.
CAAGGCCTTCTTCCGCCCGCAGGGTTCATCTGTCCCCGATATCCTCGCAAACCTCCATGATAACCGGGTAGTCCTGATCGATATCCCTGATATGAGCGAACGGAGCGAGTTGTTCGTCCTCTCTATCATCACCAGGATGATCATGGAGAAACACCGGAACGAAGCACGTGGTTTCGGGATCGACGACAGGCACGGGGCATCCCACCAGGTGCTGATTACAATCGAAGAAGCGCAGCGGGTGCTCGCAAGCGGGGGTTCTTCCACACAGGTGTTCAGGGAATGTGCAATGGAAGGGCGAAAATTCGGTGTAGGTCTCTGCGTGGTAACCCAGCAGCCCAAGAATGTCGATCCCAAGGTACTTGCACAAATCAATACCTTTGTCGTCATGGGCCTTGGCGATCGCGGTGATCGCGACATCATCATGGGCAGTGCCAAGCAGGACCTCTCGAGAATGGAGATCGAGATCCAGACCCTTGACAGGGGTGAGGCTATAATCAGCACGATCGGTATCCCGTTCCCGGTCAGCACCCGTATTCACCGTTTTGAGGATTATATTTCGGAACTCAACCGGGAAAAGAAACAGAATATATCGGACGGACTCGACACCGGGTTCTAAAAAGACAAATCTACTAAAACCAGACTCGTGAAAGGATTATTCCTTTTTTGAAGAATCCTTTTTAACTTCAATTTTTTTGGGAATTTTTCTGATTGAGACACAGTTCACCACAGGTTCACCGGTGAATATGTACCGCTGTATGATTTTTCCCAGCACCTCAACCACGTCATCCTTTTTGATCTCTTCCTGGGGGCTCGTGAACATCTTAACTGATATCTCACCAGTCCTGTCACCGACAAGGAATTGCGGGCGGTTAAGGAACTGGAAATAGGTACGTTCCACGACACCCTCGATCCTGACGACCTGTCCCATCATACCACTGTTGATCATCTTAATCCGGACCGGTCTTGCCTCCCGTTCATATTCCGGGACGAGTTCCATGTACTCCTTCTGGCTCATATAATTGAGCGCCATCGGTATCACGAGAAGGAGGAGTACCGCGGGAATGCCGTATAGTAGCAGCATTGTATTGCCCGAACTGGTATAGGCAAAAAATAAAAGAATTGTGAAGAGAACGACCACCGCAAGCGCGACGATCGATATCCTCACAGTTATATTTCCGATTTTCATCCGGGTTTACTCTACTTTAACGCGGCGATCTCTTTTCTGAACGCGACCCAGTAGATGATACCAACGAAGAACAACGCACCCACGATGTTACCGATTGTGACGATAATAACGTTATTCGTCCACATGGTAACCCAGTTGAGTCCGGCATTGATCTTTGTCGGGTCAGTGATGAATCCCTGTGTCAGAATCCCGGCAGGTATGAAATACATGTTTGCGATCGAGTGTTCGAAACCGCTCGAAACGAAGGCCATGATCGGGAACCAGATCCCAAAGAACTTGCCGACCATGTCGTCAGAACAGATCCCGAGCAGGATAGCGAGGTTGACAAGCCAGTTACAGGCGATTGCCTTAAGGAACGCAGACCACATGCCCGCTACTCCCACATAACTGACCTTCGCAGACGCAATGGCTATCGCCCTCGTACCGAACGCAGTCACTGTCGCAGCTCCGGCAGCGTCCCAGGTAGTGAAGGGGCCGTATGCCATGATGTAAGCAAATACCAGAGAGCCGATAAGGTTCCCGATATATACCCAGACCCATAAGTTGAGGACCTGCATCCAGCTGACCTTGTGGATAAATGCTGCCATCGGGGCGAGCATTGCGTCACCGGTGAAGAGTTCAGCACCAGTTAATACGGTGATAATAAGCCCGACAGGGAACACTGCACCAAGAATGAGCTGTGAGAAACCTGCACTTGCCGTTCCGTAGCGCAGTGCAACATCGGTTGCCATAATACCAGTCGAACAGACTGTTGCAAGGGCTGCACCCATCGCGATGTAGGCCCCTGACATGAAACCACGTATTACCATGTTCCATGCGGGAAGGCCTACCTTGTACTTACCAGCGTCACCGGCTTTCGCAACGATTGCCACTGGGGGATGAAATACCATTTTTTTACACCTCTCCGTTTGTCATACCTATACTCACCTTAGGAATTCGTTTTTCGTATAGGTTCAGATTAAAATCCTTTGTGGTTTTATTAATAACTTTCTTTTTGTAATTCAGGCTTAAATTGAATTAAATGTTTCAAATTAAGTACAGAAGCCCCCTGTAAGTTACCCATACCAGTAAACATTGAAGATTGTCAAACAGACTTCATTAAGGGTTTTTCACACAGGTCTCCGTCTTCCACTCCCGTCTCGTGAATAGTGCCCGAATTCACTAATAAGGAGCAATTCACCGGAAAAAACCGGGCCATCCCTGCAAACCCGGAGCCCGGACGGATCAATGCAGCAGGAGCCGCATACACCACAACCGCATTTCATGTACCGGTGGAGGCTGAATTTTCCGCGCTCTTCGAGACCCTCCCCGCGGAGGCGGATGAGGACCGCGGACATCATCTTTTCCGGCCCGCATACACATACCTGTGAATACCGGTCAAGCGCAAGGTCATCCATACCCTGCACCGCAAACCCCGTTTCACCGGCAGAACCATCATCAGTCATGATTATGAGTTCGGTCACCTTTTCAAGGCCCTTCCTGAAGAGAAGTTCATCAGCAGTACGCGCCCCCAGGATGAAAGTCGATACGACGCCCGTCATGGCAAGGGGGAGAAGGGGGGCAGCACCCACACCACCCGCAATTGCAAGCGTATCATCCTTCAAGGCGAACCCGTTGCCAAACGGGCCCCTGATTCCGATTTGATCACCTTCCTTCATTGATATGAGAGTCTGCTGTCGCATCCCCGGCTTTCTGGACCGTAATGGAAGACGGGGAAGATAGTGCCATCGGGACCTCGTCGATACCCGGGACCCAGACCATGACAAACTGCCCGGGATTGAATGAGAACCGTTGATCAAACCAGAGTGTCGAGACCGAGGGTGTCTCCCTCACGACCTCCGTAATCCGGACACCGGCCGGGAGGTGGTCACCCATGCGCACACCCCACGATCTCCTCAGAAGGTATACCATCAGGTGAGTAGAGCGTGTCACGAATCGAGGCGAATATATCCCGGTCACGGATTACGGCACTGCCAACCTGGACAGCCGAAGCACCGGCCATCATCATCTCCACCACGTCGTGTGCAGACGATACCCCGCCACAACCAATAATCGGGATACTGCATGCTTCGTAGAGTTCGTACACACACCGGACGGCGACGGGGAAGATCGCCGGGCCCGATAATCCGCCGAACCTGTTACCAAGGACAGGGCGCATGAGATCGGTGGAGATCCGCATCGCTTTAACGGTATTGATAGCAACGATCCCATCGGCTCCACCCCGTTCGGCTGCTGCCCCGCAGGCAGTGATATCGGTGACATTCGGGGTGAGTTTCACCCACACAGGCATCCCGAGGGACTTGACCGCTTTCGTACATGCCTCGACCATGTCAGGATCACTCCCGATTGCAGCCCCGTACCCTTCGGCATGCGGGCAGCTCAGGTTCAGCTCTACCCCTGACACCCGGCCCTTAAACCAGGAGGCCACATCGTGGAACTCATATGGATTCCCGCCAAAAACGCTTGCAACAACAGGTTTACCTTTTAAGGGGTCTAATTCGGGTAAAAAGTCCTTTGATGGATTGGGCAGGCCCATCGCATTGATCAGGCCGCCGTTGATCTCGCAAAAACAGGGGCCGGGATGACCTTCATGCGGGAACGGCCCGATCGATTTGGTGACCACCGCTCCTGCCCCTGTTGAAAGAATACGGGCGAGTGATGCGCCGGTTGTCCCGAGGATCCCTGCTGCAAGGATAAGATGGTTCTCCATCTGAACACCACCTGCCGTTACACTGCCTGTTTTCAGCCTGATCATCCAGAAGAAAGATAGTTTCAATTGTAATTATTTATTCTCGTGAAAACCAATACTAGAAGTCATGACATGCCTTGCAGTACTGGGGGCAGGAAAGATCGGGGGCGAAGTGGCGTACCTCGCATCCGTCCTCGGTATCATCGATAAACTGGTTATCTATGATGTAAATAAGCCGTTTCTCCACGCTCAGGTGCTGGACATTATGCATGCCGGCCTTGATATTGAGATAAGTACTGATCCATGGACCGCCAAAGAATCGGATATCTGCGTCTTTGCTGCAGGTTTTCCAAGAGACCCGGCGGTAAAAACAAGGGCAGACCTCCTCCGCGTGAACCTTCCTGTTGCGGAGCAGTGCAGCAGACCACTCCATGACTATGACGGAGTACTTATCACCGTGACAAACCCGATGGACGTGAATAACTATTTCTTCGCCGAAGAGACCGGAATTGATCCACGGCGGTGCATCGGCTTCGGCGGGCAGCTTGACAGTGCCCGGTATGCCGTCGCCCTGAAAAAGAGAGAGATAAAGGGGCAGGCATGGGTAATCGGGGACCATGGTGAGCACCAGGTACCGATCTTTTCATCCCTCCCGGATGTGGTCCCGGCCACCACCAGGGAAGAGGTGCTGGCTGAACTGCGGGGTGCAAGCATGGAGATCATACAGGGTAAAGGGGGTACCGTGTTTGGGCCTGCCTGGCATATCACTGACCTTATCAGGATGATTTCCAGGGACAGCCGTTCACTCATCACCTGCTCGTGTGTCCTCTCGGGAGAATACGGGATCGAGGGCTGCTCCCTTGGCGTCCCTGCACGGATCGGAAGAAACGGGGTTCACAAGATAGAGGAATGGAAGCTCGACGACTGGGAAGAGTCCCATTTGCAGGCGGCAGCGGAAGCAACCAGGGAACTCTGCAGGAACATGGATGACTGAACCGGCGGTATCTGATCGACAGGCACGCCCCCATATGGGACAGGAAGGAGCCCGTCAACCAGGCACCCGGAAAATCGGAATAAACCAGGTTGAATATAGCAATACCCCGGATGGGCCACTCATCCATATATTCGGCCGGGACGAGCATGGACAGGCACAGCACCTCCAGGTAACAGGTTTTAAACCATATTTTTACGTCCCCGCTGCAGAAGCGGATGGAAAACCACTTGCACAATCGATCACCGCTGACAGGGAAAACACCTATTATTCGATTCATCGTGAACCATTACGGCGGCTTTATACCCAGCGCCCGGGTGATGTGCGGGAACTGCGTGAAAAATACCACCATTGCGAGGCGGATATCCCGTTTGCGACCCGTTTCCTGATCGATACAGGCCTTACCGGTGGTGTAGAGGCCCCCACTCTGATCGCTGACTACCGGGACCTGAAAAAAACTGAGGTATCATCCCCGGCCCGCGTCTGCATGCTGGATATCGAGTGCGAGGATGAGCGCGGTTTTCCAGAACCAGGACGCGACAGGATCATCTGCCTGACTGCCTGGGACTCGTTTGATGACCATTACACCTCGTTTGTCTCAAGTCCCTGCGGTGACGCCTACGATTTTACCTCCCGGATGGCAACCGGGGGCCTGAAAAACGGCTGCTTTGCTCACGGGAAGCATACGATCTGCACGTATGCCGGTGAAAAGGCAATGCTGGAAGGGTTAATTGACTATATTAAAAATAAGGACCCGGACATCCTGTCAGGATGGAACTTCGTCGATTTCGACATGCCCTATATCACCGGAAGGATGGAGGCAATCGGGCTTAATTCGACCCTTTTATCAAGGTTGCCAGGACAGACGGAACGAAATGCAGTCCGCGGGCGTGGGCTCTTTGACCTGCTGTCGGGATATAAAAAGATGCAACTGTCCGAGCGGGAGTCCTACCGGCTCGATGCAATTGCCCAGGCAGAACTGGGCGATGCAAAAGTCCGTTATAAAGGCGGGGTGAGTGACCTCTGGAAAAGCGATCCCGAACTCCTGGTCGAATACAACTTCAAGGACGTGGAACTATGCGTCCGGATCAACCAGAAAAACAGCATTATCGAGTTTTATCGTGAAATCGCGCGGTATGTCGGGTGTCCGCTGGACCGGACCCTGAATTCCTCGAATGTTATCGATATTTATATTCTCAGGAAAGCACACGGGCGCTATGTGCTCCCTTCGAAGGGTTTCGCTGCAGCCAACGAGTTTGAAGGGGCCACCGTTTTCGACCCGAGCCGTGGTCTGCGCTCGAACGTCGTGGTCCTTGACCTGAAATCGCTCTACCCGATGGCGATGATGACGATCAATGCATCGCCGGAGACGAAAGACCCGGAGGGGGAGCTCAGGGCACCGAACGGGATCAGGTTCCGGAAAGAGCCGGACGGGCTGACAAGGAGTATCATCGCAGAGCTCCTCGGTGAACGTGACGAGAAAAAACGCCAGCGTAATCTCTATGCGTTTGGCTCCCCGGAATATGTCCTTCTTGACCTCCAGCAGAACGTCCTGAAGGTAATTATGAATACCTATTACGGGGTGAGCGGGTATACCAGGTTCCGGCTTTATGACAGGGAGATCGGTTCGGCGGTCACATCGGTAGGGCGGGCGATTATCGAACATACGCGAAGTGTAATCGAAAAAGCGGGGTACCGGGTGATTTATGGCGATACCGATTCCTGCATGGTCCAGCTGCCCGACATGGGTATAGAGGAAACTATAGCCAACGCCCGGGTGATCGAAAAGGAATTGAATGAAAGTTACGGGGATTTTGCGGGAAGAGAGCTGAATGCCGGTACCCACTACTTTTCTATCAAATTCGAAAAGATCTATGGCAGTTTCTTCCAGGCCGGAAAGAAAAAACGGTATGCAGGCCACCTTACCTGGAAGGAGGGGAAGATTGTCGATGAGATCGATATCGTCGGTTTCGAGATCAGGAGAAGCGATTACCCCCAGATTACAAAACGGGTCCAGATGAAAGTGATGGAGATGATCCTTCACGGTGAGCCCTTTGAAGTGATCAGGACCTACCTGGGAACAATTATCAGGGACTACCGGGGTGGCCGTTACACTCTTGACGAGATAGGGATCCCTGGCGGGATTGGCAAGCAGCTTGCCGATTACGAGAATGATGACGCCCATATCAGGGGTGCAAAGTATGCCAACGAACACCTTGGCATGAAGTTTTCAAAGGGCAGTAAGCCGAAACGGGTCTATATCAAGGGGGTTAAATCGAAATACCCAAGGACCGACGTCCTCTGTTTCGAATACGGTGACCAGGTGCCTCCTGAGTTTATCATAGATTCCGAGATGATGCTTGACAAGACAATCAAGCAGCCGATCTCGCGTATCATTGAAGCACTCGGGTGGGACTGGGCGAGTATCGACCCTTCGAGGACCACGCTTGCGCAGTTCGGGCTGGGATGAGTATCCCGGGGTAACGGGATACTTTTTTCTTCAGAAGTGAGGGCCTCTGGTCTGACCTGATGTCCCTGTCGTACCGATGATTGAAGTCCCGGTTATTATCCTTATCACTAGTCTCTGCCCTGACCGTACACATAATTTGATGCGGGCATATTTGTTAGTGCACCCGTTGAAATCCTTCGTGGCACAAAAATATGAGCGGGGCAGCCAATAGAAAAATAGATGCCAGGCTAAAAAGTAGCCCCGGGAATCTTCAGGTCCTGTAGTCTGCATTAAATAATGCTGAATTTGTTGAGTAGGTTGCATTTGAGTCGTACCACGCGGTTATACTCGTATGAACATTATTTTTCCCCTTGTCGGAAATCAGCATGATCATGGTATAGGTGCCGTTATCAGACCTTTTCATAACAATTTCTATGGGGTTATCCGGCATTACTGATTCGAAGATTTTTTTATCGCTAAAAAGTGTCCTGCCATCTTTTTGCCCCTGGTACGTGGCAGTAACGGGGCCGGTCATATTAGCCACGGGAATATAGCGGAATGTCAGATAATTCACATCTGATACCGCTTCTGCCCTGAATGTGATATTTGACGCACCTGCCAGTCCGCCGGCCTGTGGTAACGCAGGGACCATCATGCCGTTCATGTAGAAAAATCCGAGGGTAATCGCAACGATGAATACCACAATACCGATAAAGATTGCATTCTGTTTTTCCATAACCTGCTCCTGAATTTCTTATACCGTTATTCCGGTGAATAAAAAGTATTTTCGGCTTGCGACCACCCTCTGAAAATTCCGGGCCCTCGTGGTCGAGGAGACAGTCCCTTCAACCGAAGAATTAACGGTTTCACTACGACCATCATATGTCCCGTCCCTCATGGATTTATGTAAGAGAGCACCAAACCATCTGGTACAGGACATTCGTTATCCACACCGTGCCAGGTACATGCATGTTCCGGTAACCGTTATGACCAAAAGAGAACGCTTCGTGAGCAGGAACCTCCACATTCCAAGGGTCCTTATTGCAGGGACACATAGCGGATGCGGTAAAACAACCATTGCACGTGGCCTGATGCAGGCATTCACCTCGCAGGGTCTCGTGGTTCAGCCCTTCAAAGTGGGCCCGGATTTCATTGATCCTACCCACCATACATTGATCTGCGGCAGGAGCTCAAGGAACCTTGACCCCTTTATGATGGGTGAAGACGGAGTCAGGGAGACATTTGTTCATGCGTCAGGCGGTGCTGACATTGCCAGTTATTGAAGGGGTCATGGGAATGTTTGACGGGCTTGACGGGACACTGGACGCAAGTACTGCCCACGTAGCTGATATCCTTGACACACCGGTCATCCTCGTTGTGGATGTGAAAGGGATGTCACGGAGCGCGAATGCGATTGTGAGCGGGTTCACCGGTTCACCGGGTGGGGAACGGATTGCAGGGGTTATCTTCAACCGGTTAGGCAGCGACCGCCACAGGACACTGATAGAACGGTCAGCTGGCAGGAACATACTCGGGTGGATAAAAAGGAGACCGGGACTTGAGGTAAAGAGCCGGCACCTTGGCCTGGTCATGGCATCCGAGGTCGAAAAGGATACAGCGGCCGGGGACGCGGTAAACGAAGACTGCAATACCGGGGCTATCCTTGAGATCGCCAGCAATACAAGCCCCTTACCGGTCCCGGAACCGCTGCCTGGGGTTACCGGAGAACGGCCGGTCATAGGGGTCGCCCGCGATGAGGCCTTCTGCTTTTATTACCAGGACAATCTCGACCTCCTTGCCGCTTCCGGTGCAGAACTGGTTTTTTTCAGCCCCATGCGTGACCATCTCCCAAAAACAGATGCCATCTACCTCGGGGGAGGATATCCGGAACTCTATGCAGGTGCACTTGAAGCATCACCCGCCACGAAAGCGATTGCGGCGGCATCAGACCGGGGTATGCCGATTTACGCTGAATGTGGCGGGCTGCTTTTTCTCACCCGGGGAATTCTCACGGACCGTGAGTACCGGATGGCAGGGGTCCTTCCCGCATGCGCGGAGATGACCGGTTCTGTCCAGGCACTCGGTTACTCCTCTGGCAGGGGGAGCGGTAAAAATTCGTATATCAGACAGGGAATGAAAATTAAGGGCCATGAATTCCATTATTCCCGCATTGAATGCATGCCTGATGCACGGTTTATTATCGAACTTTCGCGTGGCAAAGGCATTTCCGGTTGCAGGGACGGGCTGTCAGAACACGAGACTACCGGAGTTTATACCCACAGTTACTTCACGAGGGAGTTTTCGGTCTCGTTTGTCAACGCCGCCCGGATGTTTAAGAGGCAGTAACGAACAGCACAGGACAACGAAGGGATATAAAACTTCAGGGCTCATAATCACCGGTAAGAGAGAGGTTTTTCTCATGCGGAGTAATGAGGTTAAATCAGGGTACCAGCGGGCTCCAAACCGTTCGCTTCTCAGGTCGCTCGGTATCACCGACCGGGAAATGGGGCTTCCTTTCATCGGGATTGCCAATGCATACAACACGATTGTCCCCGGGCACGTCCACCTCAGGACCCTTACCGACAAGGTCAAAGAGGGGATCATTGCAGCCGGGGGGGTGCCGTTCGAGTTCGGTGTAATCGGGATCTGTGACGGGATCGCGATGGGCCACGAGGGGATGCGGTATTCGCTCCCTTCGAGAGAGAACATCGCGGATTCCATTGAACTGATGACAGAAGCCCACAGGTTTGACGGGCTCGTATGCGTGGGCACCTGTGATAAAATTGTTCCCGGGATGCTGATGGCAGCGGCACGCTGCAATATCCCCTCGGTCGTGTTAACAGGAGGGCCAATGCTCTCCGGTTACCTTGCCGGGAAGGAATTGTCCCTGATCGATATTTTTGAGGGGGTAGGGAAAGTAGCAGCCGGAACGATGAGCGAATCCGCCCTGCAGGAACTCGAATGTTGTGCAATGCCCGGGTGCGGGAGCTGCCAGGGGCTGTACACGGCAAATACGATGGCGTGCATGACCGAGGCCATGGGGATGTCACTCCCGGGTTGCGCCGCTATCCCTGCAGTCGATGCCGGAAAACTCAGGATAGCCCGTGAAAGCGGCGAACGGGTCCTCGACCTCGTGAGGGGGAATATCAGGCCCCGGGATATAATCACCATCGACAGCCTCTCAAATGCGATCAGGGTCGATATGGCCCTTGGGGGCTCGACAAATACCGTCCTGCACCTGATGGCAATCGCGGTCGAAGCAGGGGTGCCCCTCGACCTCGACCAGTTCAACGAAATTGGTGAAAAAACTCCGCACATCTGCCACATGCAGCCAAGCGGTCCACATTCAATGCAGACACTCTACCGGGCAGGAGGTATACCGGCAGTGATTAAGGAACTTTCAGCATTGCTTGCCGATGCCCCGACAGTATCAGGAATGAGCGTCAAGCAGATTGCGAAAGCCGCGGTTGTCCGCGATGCAAACGTCATAAAGGGTATAAATTCACCGGTAAGCCCGGCGGGTGGCCTGAAAATTCTCAAGGGGTCGCTGGCCCCTGACGGGGCCGTGGTAAAATGTGCGGCTGTCCCGAAGGGGATGTGGGTCCACCAGGGTCCTGCAAGAGTATTTGATGGAGAAAAGGCTGCAATGAAGGCGATACTTGCCAGGGAGGTGGAAGAGGGGGACGTGGTCATCATCAGGTACGAGGGGCCGCGTGGTGCCCCGGGAATGCCCGAGATGCTCTCCCCCACCTCTGCGCTGATGGGGCTTGGATATACCCGTGTCGCTCTCATTACCGACGGTCGTTTCTCGGGTGGCACCCGTGGCCCGTGTATCGGGCATATCGCGCCGGAGGCGGCAATCGGAGGACCGATCGCACTCATCAGAAACGGGGACATGATAGCCATGGACCTCTTTAAGAAGACACTTGACCACCTGGTGCCGGATGTGGAAATAGGTGCCCGGAGAACCACGTGGAAACCCCCGGTACAACAACTGACCGGGGTGCTCTCCCGTTATGCAGCGAGTGTAGGCCAGGCCAACCAGGGTGCCGTACAGAAACCCTGATATATACCTGCCAGCTGGTGACCACAATACCAGTTTTTTTAATCTTTCACAGAAAGAAAATTAACTGGTATCCACAATTCCGGTGTCCGCAATGTCAGATTCCCCCACGATTTATTGCAGCGTCGTCTGCTCGCACTGCGAGGGTGCAGGTTGTATTTATTGTAACAAGACCGGTCATGTGCTCGTAAAAGAGCCGGCATGCAGGTGCAAGGCCTGTGAAGGAGTCGGATGCATTTATTGCGGCTTTACGGGGTGGGCAGGACTAAAAGGAAAATATGACTGATACAGGGTCATGCGGGTACCGGTGAATAAGAAGTGGAATTTGTTCCGGTACTTGGTTATATTGCCGGGTTCTGCACAACGGTTGCTTTCCTTCCCCAGGTGTACAGGGCATGGCGGACAAAGTCCTGTAAAGACCTTTCACCGGGTATGCTCATGTTATTTGCCGTTGGAATACTGCTGTGGCTCATATTCGGGATCCTGATACATGAACTTCCCATAATAATCGCAAACGGTGCGACCTTTTTCCTTGTGATGGTAATTGTGGTCCTCAAGTTCAGGTTCGATTAACGGCATTTCCTGCCAGCGGGGCAACATGAAATAACATGCCCTGCAACATTACCGATTTGTGCATCTGCCGATGAAGTCCTCCGGATATTTCCGTATCTTTTTTGGCCCCGTGAAAATCCTTCTAACGCCTGTCTTATTGATTCTCCGGGTTATTCGGCTGATATGAAAAAACTCCTGCAAAACAATCTGAAAGTCCCCCTTTTTATGCTCAAAACTCGCATTGTTGAACTGCTCTGAAACTATCTTACCTTTTTGAAGTATTCCTAAACTTACCAACGCTCCCTGGGCTCATGGCCCGCCGCTTTGGCGCCCCGGTTAGGATAGGGACCAGGCCCTGCACACCTGGAATATTCAAAGTAATCGATTGAAACCCTCCCCAGAAACATCGTAACGGGGTGGGACAGGGATGGAATGAATCCTGCTGCTTTCGACAGGGTAGCATGGGTATACCCCAGGATTTTAAGAAAAAGCCTGAATTGAAATTTTTGCGGTTAAGAAGGGAGAAAGAGATGAAGTATTACTGCTGGTACATCAGGCAACCGGCGATAATATCATGCAGGCCCTGCTTCTGCCGGGTGAATGCGATAATAATGAAGCCAATAAAGAAGGTGATGATGGAGAGCACTTTCGCGAAAAAGCGGAGAGTTGCCCGTGAAAAAGTGATACGGTTGCCGTGCAGGTCGGTTACCGCGATGCGCACTGCAATTTTACCGAGGGTTGCCTGGTTCTTCGAGCTCTCGAGAAATGCATAATAGAGCCAGGGTACGAGGATCAGAAGTACCGCGATCGCATAGATAACCTGGGTAGGTACCATGGAATAGACAACCTCGCCATACCGATCGGTCATCGGGTACCCGCGCAGGAACTGGTAAATCATCCGTACCCCTTCGTTGAGCCCGGTGAGTCCCATGATGAAGATGTCCAGGACCAGGATGAAGACAATATCAATAATCCACGCAAGGAACCTTTGTCCAAATCCTGCGTAATTCTCGGTGCTAATTCCGTAAGACTTCTTTTTAAGAAGAAGTTTTGGTGCCGCTGCCGGTGCCGTAGCTTTCACTTCTGCCCCGCACCACTGGCAGTATTTACCGGAATCGTCGGTCTTTTTACCGCACTTCGAACAAAACATTACTCTTTCTCCTGCTTTACGTAAATCATTGTCAATCTTATTCTTCAATGTATCGAATGGTTTTTAAGTTTCGGTGTATCGTTCCACCCGTCAAACCCGTTGAACAACCGGCAGGGACAACAGTATACATCCATACCCGGTATCAAAAAACCTAATACTCGACAATAGCACCTCTAAGGGTAGCGAGATCATGAAAATTATACCAGCCATCGTCATTATTACGGCCTTCATTACCCTGATTTTTTGTTCTGGTTGTATCAGCCAGCAGACGGCGCAGTCACCGGTAACGCAGATTGTAACCATACCCCCAACCCCCGGCACTGCTGCCACCTCACTCCCGGCAACCCTGCCGGTTCTGACAACGAGGTCGGTCCCGGAACCCATGGGACAGGCGGTAACAGACAGCCTCCCCGAGAACGTGACAGCCCTGTCGCCCGCTAATGCTGTTGATGTCGGGATCGAAAAAGACCGCGTTTACAATACGATAACCGTGACGTTTATAGGGGGCCCGGGACAGGTCATTGTAAAGAATATTCTTGTCAGGGTAACCACCTCCGATGGGAGAGTGGAGCAGAAAAATATCCAGGTCGGGAACCAGATCTCTACCGGGGCATCGGTTGATATGAAAGGGACCCGGGGGCCTGACAGGGTTGAGGTCTTTGTGACGCTTGGCGGTATTATGTACAAATTAAAAGATGAGATCATGACCTATGCATACTATTAACGGGTTGCAGCCTCAATAGCGGGCGCTTCAGCACCAGCCTGCAGATTATTACCCCCTTTTCAAGGATTTCCGGGGATCATCCGGCATGAACGGTTACCGGGGCGCCTGATTCCCCTTCATTGACGTTGCTGCATAGCGGTTCGTTACTACCGAAAGGATCATCACGAGTGCTATGATCAGGGCTAATACGAGCCATTGTTCCGTCCCTGCCGACCCGGTCGCAAGCTTCGCAATGATGTTCATGGGGTTTTCGGGCAATGCAAGGGAGAATAACATCAGGACAACAATTGCAGTCGAATAGATAAACTGGGCTGCGGTCCGTTCCCGGTAATACAATGCGGTTATCGATGCAACCAGGATCAGCCCCATTGCGACCATTGTCACGTAAGCAAGGATCTGCGGCGCATTCACTATCGTGATCCCATTCAGCATGAGGAGGAACAGCCAGATTCCCGCCTGAAAAGGCACGAGGATGAGCGCGGCCGCAACTTTTCCCCAGAATATTTCGTTTGCCCTGATCGGTGTCGACAGCAGTGTTTCAAGGGTGTTGTTCTGGTATTCCTCAGTAATAAGGTCGATGACCAGCGCTGACGAAATGATTGCGGGCATAATGACGAGGAGCGGGATCAGGAGCCCGTAGACAAATTCATAGTAGTCGCTCCCACCGGTACTTTTGGGTATATCAAGCGGAATAGGGACCTCGTCAATCCGCTCTGCTCTGATCTGCCTGAGCTCTCCCTCGTACTTCACGAACTGTTCCTTCAGCTTTACATCGACGACGACTGCCTGCAGGTCATTCTTGAGGGTATACAGGGTGATCTTGACAGGGTCCGTTGCATCTGGCCGGGTATCCGGTACATACACCACTGCCACAAGCTTCCGTTCTTTTAAGGACTGGAGAGCGGGAGCAAGTTCCATATCATACACCCTCAGGCTGGCGTCTGATGCCAGCAGCCCCCTTAGATCTGAATCTGAGCCGTTATATGCGATATTATAGCGGACTGTGGAATATTTTGAAAGTGCAGACGGGTCATACATCGATGTAAGCCCGACCATAAGGAATGATGAGAACAATGCAATAAAGAGCTGGAGCAGGATAGCAAGCAGGATCGTCCGCTCATGCCCAAGACCTTTTAAGTCTTTTTTCATTATCAGGCCGATATTCTTTGCTTTCAGGATAACCACCCGAGGATTATATATGCATTATAGAGGCAGTGGAGGGCCACCGCTGCAAGGAGCCCGATTCCATACCCGATCTCTCCCCCTTTTTTAATCGAAGCCGCGATAATGAGCACGCCGGAGAAATGGAGGAGGAACGGCATCCATAATACCCCGAGACTCGTGAAAATAATGCTTCCGAAGACCGATTCCGTGATCTGCGAGAGCGTAACAAACAGGAGGAGTTTTTCACCAAAGAGAAAGCCAAACGCCGTTGCAATAGATGCCCCCACTATCACCGGCCATGTGAAAAATTGCGGGGCTTTCCTGATCATGGAATAAATACCCAGCGATTTCGCAATCTCCTCGATAAACGCTGCTCCAATCAGGAGAAGTATCAGGGAGAGCGGCATCGGGAGGTTGAAGAAGAGAACCAGCAGCATCATCTGGGCCATGAATACGAACGGGATCAGGAAGGCATTAAACAGGAAAAGGGATAGATACGGCCGTTTAAATGAGAGCGTGGACGCAATGAAGTCACTGGTCTTCGCAAACAGGTCAGACTGTGAAAAGAGCCGTTCTTCCCTGAAATTGACCACCCCGATGTAAAAGAGCACGACAGCTGAAAGCCAGAACAGTGAGGTTGAATAGAGGTAATCGGTCGCCGAAATGGCAGCCCCCTGGAGGGTCAGGACGACCAGGGTAAGCGGGGATATCAGGCTTACAACATGGATGTTTGCAAAAATGCTCGGGAAGAAGAGGTACGACGTGGCAATAGTCGAGAAAAAAATCGAGATGAACGAAAGCTCCTTGAAACTCCTCGAGATCATGCCAATAAGGAGTGCCGCGGCGAGGAAGAAGAGGATGACCGGGATAAGCGGGAGGACTATGTAGGGGGATGCCTTTATCCACAGGGTAAGTAATGCCGATATAACGACCATTCCAACGAAATAAGGGAGTGCCTTGCCAAGGATGATCGCTGACGGCCTGGCCGGTGTCGAGAGCAGGAGCTCCCCGCGGCGGCCCACGCGCTCGTTCATGATACTCATCATAAAAAACTGGGACATGAAGTAGAGAGGAAATATGAACAGGAAGACAAGAATAATCGAATCAAATGGCAACGGAGGGGAGAGCTGGTCAGGGGTCTTATAGGCACCGAGTGGGTTTCCGGAACCTGAAAACATGTCAGTATACCGGGAAATCTGGCTGTTCTGGGAGGTGGACTGCTGGAGATTGCTCCTGAGTTCCTCGCTTGATATGCCGATTGAAGCATCAGGTATAGCGACCGGTTCTACCGGGCCGGTCGGCGACGGCGGCTGGTTAGACCTGGGACGCACCGATACCTGCTGGCCGGACTGCGTTGCGGTAAAATCCAGTTCCGACCTGATATACTGGACATCGATCCAGAGCGGGTAGGCTGCAAACAGGTCAGACTGCCGGTTGTACACATTAGACCGGTACTTTGTATAGTCCCGCTCCATGGTCTTCGCGGCTGCCTTTCCCCGGTCGGTATCATGGACATATACGACACGGTTGAAAATCATCAGGTCGTAATAGTCCTGGTTGCGTTGTATTGTCCCCGTATCAGCGAGGTTAACAGAAAAACGTGCATCTCCGGAGAATAAGGAAGCGAGTTCCGGATCGTTGGTGCCGACCTTGTAAATCCCATCCTGGAGGTGGAGACCGCTTTTTGCAGTAAACCCGGTCACTGCTATAAGAAGGACGATCAGGATGATGGCAACCGGAAGTACATTTTTCCCCATGGTCCCGACAGACCGTTTTACTTCCCATTTTGCAATCGTGAGGATGTCCCGGGAATACCCCATCTCCGCCTCTCAAATATCAGAATGGTATGTTCATCAGCTATAATACAGTAAAGGTAGAGGACTGTTAAGCCAGGGAACAGTTCAGATGATCGTCGCCCGTGAACTCACAAAGATATACACGAATGTACCGGCACTCGACCATATCTCCTTTGATTTTAAGGAAGGGGAAATTATCGGCGTAATCGGGCATAACGGAGCAGGCAAAACGACGCTGCTTAAGATTTTGTCAGGCCTTATCACCCCGACGTCGGGGGACCTTACCATGAACGGCATTGACGTGGTCAGGGACCCGGACGGTATCAAGGCAGCCCTGGGTTACCTCTCTGAAGAATCACGGTTATACGAAACAATGACCGTTGAGGACTACCTCCGTTTCTTCGGGGAGATCTATGGCCTCGACCAGGAGACGATTACCAGCCGCATGGCCCGGCTGCTCGCGGCCCTCTCGCTCGAACCGGAGGGAAAAAAGATAGGAGAATTTTCAAAAGGGATGAAACGGAAGGTGGCCATTGCAAGGTCCCTCATGCATAATCCTTCTGTCCTGATTTACGACGAACCTACTTCAGGGCTCGACCCGATGACCTCACGCTATATTGTAGGATTCTTGAGAGAGCTCCGGTACGAGAAGAAAACGATTGTCCTTTCAGCCCATAACCTCTTCCAGGTCGAGACAATCTGTGACAAAGTGATGATCCTGCGAAGGGGAAAGATGGTCGCCATGGGGACCATGAACGAGCTCCGTGAGATGTTCGGATCGATCAGTTACACGATTACGTTTTCTATCGATGATATCAACGCGATCAAGGGGTGCAGGGAATATACTTTTGAGGGGGGGCTCTACAAGATACCTGCCGATTCAATTGATGAACTGAACACCTGCACGGGCATCATTGCATCCAAAGGAGGCAGGGTTGAGAGGATCGAGTCACATTATCCGAGCCTTGAAGAGATGCTGGTAAAGGTCGGTAAGTAGCGGAGAAACAGGAATTATCTTGATTTGATATGGTAAAAAAATTCAATCATAAACTTTGTTAAAACCCTGCATATTTAAAAAAGAGGAAATAAGTTGACCGGAGGGGATTTCACACCTCCCTGCCCCATTCCCGATAAGATATTCTTTGGGCAACGGTTCAACTGTAGAATCTCTGAAAATTTCAGAACTTTTGAGATTATTCCCTATCCCAACCAGGGTCGCCACCTAGGCGGGGCGGAGCCCCGTAAGTGTGGGTAAATGTTGGAATAACCCTGGATTGTTAAGAGAGTAATAGAATATTTCTACTGGCCAGGGGAAATCCGTTTTTAAATTAGAACTCTTAAAGGAAGTTTTATCGGGTGAGGGTGCGGGCACCTGCCACATCCCCTACAATAACCGTTGTCTTTTCTGTAAACCCACAAAATATCCCGCAGGACAGGACACCGGGTATGGTCGTCAGGGAGAGTTCCAGATTTTCAGGTTGATGTATTAACCCGAACCTGCAGTCGATTACCATGTTACCATTGTCCGTAATGACAGGACCATCTTTTTTTTGTCCCTCCCGAAGGGCCGGCTCTCCACTGAGACCTTTTAATACAGACAGCACCGGGGTGACGGCAAAAGGCAGCACTTCCAGCGGTACCGCCGCATCCAGGACCGTTACGAGTTTCCCGGGGTCAGCAACAATAATAAACCGTCCGGCTGCCGCTGCAACACATTTTTCACGAAGCTGGGCCGCCCCCCGCCCCTTAATCACCCGGAAAGCAGGGTCCACCTGGTCTGCCCCGTCTATCGCAAGGTCAAGAACGGGATAGTCATCAAGGGTTGTCAGTGGGATCCCGAGCTCCCGGGCCCTCATCGCTGCCTGGAACGAGGTGGGGACACCGGCGATATCAAGGCCGTCCCTGACCTTCCGGGAGATCTGTTGCATGGCGAAGAAGACGGTTGAGCCGGTTCCAAGTCCGATTACCATGCCGTCTTCTACCATCTCCGCCGCACGAATCCCTGCCGCCTGTTTTGCCACGTCCGGTGCGAGTGCATCCATGATAATCCGGTTATCTCTCATTATATCCATATGTTTTGACAGGAGCTGGTCAGGTATCATGGGTTTATGAAGAAGTCATTCACTGCCGCATGAGATCCCTGTGGGATCTCAGGTATATAAGCGGACCATGAGTCAAACCTTGCATGTACCATAATTTTAATCAATTCACGGGCCGACGTTCATGAAGATGCCCGGAACGGAACCCTTCCTCTCACGAAAACAACGCCGCCAGATCCATAGTACGGTTTTTCTTCTTCTCGTGGTAGCAGTGTTGATCTCCTGGGTAGCAGCAGATATTCCTGTGACAACGGCCTGCAAAGAGGTCGACCAGTTTGGGAATCCGGTCTGCCCTGATCACCAGCTTGTTGATCAACCGGTTGTCAGTACGCAGGGGAATAGTACGGATAGTACCGGATACTTCACGGGTGTAACCAATACCATTGGACGGGCCAGGGACATTAGTCCTTTAGTGCTGGGGAACGTCGCAGAGCTGGTGAACATAGCAGGTTCAGGAATACAGGGTAGCCTCAACCAGACCCGGTACGCAGGGGGATATACAAATCCGGGTGATGATAAACCCGGAGCAGGACAGGATACAGTTTTCCGGGATGGGAAAGAGGATTCCGGGATTAAAGGCCGTGTGGTAGAACTGGCAGAGATTGCAGGGATTGGGTTAAAGAGCAGTATTAACCAGACCCTCCATTCTGATGAGTATCCCAGTCTTAACGACCCGGGGCCTGGTACCCCGGGATATACTGTTTCAGAGGGAGAGGAGGAGGACCCCGCACCAAATATCCTCCGTGCCACCTATGCCGGCATTATCCGGAGCATACTCCAGTTTATCGACATAACCCCGAGGGCCGTTAAGGGAAGTCTCAGGAATTATTCAACAGAGAATAAGTCGATCTGGACAAACCGCTCTGCTGATGACCTGATCGGTTCCCCGCTTAAAGGGCCGGACCCTGATGAACGGTTCATCCTCACATTGGATCTTCCCGTTACCCGCCTGGTTAAGAATCTGACTCCTGACCCATCGTTACTGCTGAGGACCAATCCTGCTCCAACGGTAGCACTACCGGTCAGGCCTACGCCAACCCCGGTGCCGGCCCCGGTATTCAACCTCTCTGTCGATTCGGATCCGAGGGGTGCACTTATCGTGCTAAACGGGAACCGGACCGGCACAACCCCCTATGTCATGACCGGCCTCGAAAAGAATACCTATACCATGACCCTTACCAGTCCGGGTTATCTTGCCTATAGTGAGGTTGTAACCCTTGACAAGGATAAAAAACTCGAAATTCCGCTCACTCCTGCCATGGACGCCCTCTTCGTGACACCGGGTAAATCGGAAGGGCCGAATAAGTATGGCGGGATATTTGTGACCTCCTACCCGGGGAATCTCGACCTTACTATTGACGGGGTGCAGGTCACGGGTGGGACACCGTTCCTTTATTACGGCTTCCCTGAAGGCCTTCACACCATACAGGTAATCAGAATGGATAAATTAAGTGGTCCTGCCACCTATACCCGGAATGTCTGGGTATACCATGATGCACTGACGACATTCAATGTCGATACCGAGGTAGTACTCTTGTCCAAAAGAGTCTCGATCAGTCCCGGACCATATTCCGGGGGTGAATTCACTATAAACGGCAGGTTCCCGTCTGGAAGGCTTCCAGCAACAATAACCACCGGCTGCCCGGGTTCGTTCATCAGTGTCCGCAAAGGTGAGGAATACACCTCCTTCCTTGTCCCGTGCACGAACCAGGACACGGAAGTAATGAACCTCGCCAGAAGTCCGTATTCTCATCCTCCGCTGCAGGTCAGTTCAGGTCCCGAAGGCGCAGAAATCTTTATCGACGGCTTCCGGACCGGGTATACCACACCCCATACATTCACCGGAGTCTCGGAAGGACTTCACCGGATTATGGTTTCAAAACCGGGGTTATACCCGGTAGAAGAGATTGTTACGGTTGAGATAAGTGGTACCAACACGACCCCCCAGAAAGTCTTCTTCTCCATGGAGAATTACGGTGAAGGGACAATCGTAGTCGATAGTCTTCCGCGGGGTGCCTCGATCTACCTCAACGGCTGGACACCCGGGGAGAGCACGCCTCATACCTTTGACCACATGAAAATCGGATTTTATGAAGTCATTATCCAGATGGGCCCAAAACCATGGATTGAACAATTCGAACTGGTTCCGTCGAAAGTCAGTAAGGTCGTTGCTGATTTTAAGATCTGATGGGATAATCGGCTGTGTAACATCCTCCATAGTCCAACCTGCAGCAGGTCAGGATTGTTCTGGCATCTTCCCACGCTCCCCCGCTGTGGCGACCCTGGTCGGGAAAGAGACTGCACT
Source organism: uncultured Methanomicrobiales archaeon (assembly GCA_963758915.1). Lineage (GTDB taxonomy): Archaea > Halobacteriota > Methanomicrobia > Methanomicrobiales > Methanospirillaceae > CAIKOD01. The sequence continues at coordinate 7,190 of CAVWXH010000002.1, read as the reverse complement.
CCTTACCCGGAAATTTATGATCGTGTGGAAACACTGCCCAAAGGATATCCTGCCGGGGTGGGCAGGGAGGAGATGAAACCCCCCCATTTCTACGTATTTTCCCTTCCTTCTTCTGTATACGCAGGGTTAAAAAAAGTCCTAATCCGTATTTTTCCATCTAAGGGCAGAAAAGAGACAGTAATTCCTTATCAGCATCGAAGGCAGTGCAGTCCAGCGTGATGGGAGTGATTGAAATATTGCCTTTCCTGATTGCATGGACGTCAGTACCCTCTTCAGCATCTTCAAGGAGCGGTCCGTTTATCCAGTAATAGGGCCTCCCTCTCGGGTCAAGCCGCTTTTCGACCCCGGTCTCGAAGAGCTTTCTCGCAAGGCGGGTGACTTCATAGCCACCCTTCACAATTGAAGGTATATTTACGTTAATTATATCGGCGTGTTCCGGGAAACCCTCCCGGAGGACCTTCATGCAGACTTCTCTTACGATCCGTTTTGCTTCATCAAAGCTCTGGGAGTGGTGGCGGGGGTCGTCAAACTTGTCACCCTGGTCCTCCACCTGGAGCGAGAAGGCAATCCCCTTAGTCCCCTGGTTGGAAGCTTCAAGCGCTGCACCGACCGTGCCGGAAGTCATGATAGATTCAAATGACAGGTTCTCCCCTATGTTAATCCCGCTGACCACGAGGTCTGGCCTGAGGTCAAGGGCATACAGCCCGATGATAACTGAATCAGTTGGTTTACCACCGATTGAATACGCCCGTACCCCGTTCATAACGACCGGGCTTGCCCGGATGGGTTCAAAAATTGATATCGAGCGCCCGACCGCACTCTGCTGGGTGGATGGTGCAGCGATAGTCACCTCGGCTACAGGGGACAATGCCTCATATGCTGCCCAGAGTCCGGCCGATGTTATGCCGTCATCGTTTGTCAGAAGGATCCGCGGTTTCATCACCAATCCAATTGGCGGGGTTTGATGAAATAGATGTGCTATGACTCTCGTACAGCATGGGTGCACCAGGAGGCTTATTCAGACATCCCCGTGCTTTCCCGGGATTTCTGACTGCCCCCGCAATCGTCAGGGTAATCTCCCTCTGCACCCAACAGGTACAGGATGAAGGCCCTTATCGCAGAATATTCCATGTACCATGACCCAGCCCTTGCACCCGAGGGGAGGGCAATGTTCGCGTCACTTTCAGCCAGCTTTTCAAGATGCGGGTACGAAGTCGTGACTCCGGGGCAGGGAGATTTTTATAAGGAAATTGAAAAACTTGCCCCAGGTTGTGATGTGGGGCTTGTTATTGCACCTGACCACCTGCTCCCGCATTTTACCCTCGCACTCGAAACCAGTACCCACAACCTCGGGTGTGGAAGTATGAACGTTGCAGTCTGCGCCAACAAGCAACGGACAGGGACGATACTGGCATCACACGGAATTGCCGTGCCAGAAGAACAGGAAGAAGGCCTCCGGGTAGTAAAACCCGTATCTGGCTGTGGGGCCATGGGTGTCAGGTTAACCCGGGATCCGGCGGGACAGGGGGAATTTGGCCAGAGATTTATTGAAGGTGAGAACTATTCAGTCAGCGTTGTCGGGAGCAGGGTAGTCGGTGAAGCATGCCTTTATTTTACCGGGGAACCACCTGTTGCGCTCGCCCTGAACCGGCAGCATATAGAGATCGACCCCGAAGGAAAGTTCCATTACCGCGGAGGAGAGACTCCTGCGAGCCACCCAAGGGAACATGAGATCAAAGAGACCGCCATAAATGCGGTGAAGACCCTTGGTTGCCAGGGCTATGCCGGGGTCGACGTGGTCGTTGCTGACCGGGTCTACGTCGTGGACGTAAATCCACGCATTACCACGAGCATTGTGGGGATTACTGCCTGTATGAGCGAAGAGATTGCAGATGTCCTTATCCGGGCGTCAAAAGGGGAGACCATCGGGGAACTTCACTTTTCGGGTCATGCATGTTTCGACGCCAGTGGAGTGGTTACCAGCCAATAACTAAGCGATAAAGCCATCTGAAGGTGTTACGAATGAATGAAAATACGGGGGATAACGTGGAAAGGGTAGGTATTGATGTCGGTGGTGCACACCTGAAGATAGTTGACCATAACGGGGTCCATATCCATTACTGCCCGCTATGGAAGGGTGCCCCACTCAAAGAACTTCTCGGGAACTATAACAAAGAGACGGGATCGGCAGCCGTGGTGATGTCCGGCGAACTTGCAGACTGTTTTTTTAGTAAGGCAGAGGGGATTGGCTTTATTGTTGACAGCGTGAAGGCCGCGTTCCCGGACGCAGTCTTTTACGGGACAGATGCAGGGTTTCACCGGGATGCGGCCCCACAACTTGCAGCCTCGAACTGGCTGGTTTCCGCTGATTACCTGAGGGAACACTATCCTTGTGCAGTCTTCGTGGATATGGGCAGTACAACGACAGATATCATTCCCATCGGCCGGTTCGATGAACTGAAAGGACTGACTGACCTGGACCGCCTCCAGCAGGGATACCTGATCTATACCGGCCTGCTCCGTACGAGCGTCCCGTGCCTTATCAGTTCGGTCCTTCTTGACGGGGTCCTGACACCGGTAAGCAGCGAGTATTTTGCCTGTTCGGGGGATGTACACCGGGTCCTCGGGCATATCAACGAACGCCAGTATACATCAGATCCACCCGATGGAGGGAAGCGTACTGTCGATGCCGCCCTCCGGAGACTTGCACGGGTCGTGTGTGCGGACCTTGAAGAAATAGGGGAAGCCGGGGCCAGGCAGATTGCAGAAACGTTCTGGAACGCCCAGAAACACCTCATTATCTCCGGTATTGAGGACGTATGCCGGAAGACCGGTACAAACGAGGTTATCTTTGCAGGTATCGGGTCCGGACTGATTGCGAAAAAATTCGGGGGTACAAATCTTTCGGGAGCCCTGGGACCGGTTGTCGATGCCCTGCCTGCATTTGCAGTACGGGAGGTAGCAGTACGAGATTCTATATCCTGAGTATTCTTCTCCTGGTAATATCCCTTGGCCTGACTATAACCGCTTATTTATTCCACTGGCCGTTTTTCTTCCTTTTCCTGTTTATACCTCTCGTTCCGCTTTTCCAGCGGGGGGAAACATGGAAGTGTGCTGCCTGCGGATGGACCACCACCGGTAGCGAGCGTTTCTGCCCCTACGACGGGTCCCGCCTGGAAAGACCCGGGGGTGAACATAGTCAGGGAGATGATGGAGACAGGTAGCCGGAACCCGAAGAACTCAGTTGAAGGGGGAACAGCAAAGCCACGGGAGGCGTAGTTCCTGACCGTTCCCCTGTCAATAACAATGCCAAGGGAATTGATGACCCGTGCGGCACGAGAGTAGTTCATTTCCTGCGAAAGTGTCACGCATAGATCTACAACAGGGGCTCCAATACGGGTGTCAGGGTAAAACGGTGCTTTTGCCGGGCTTACAAGACCACAGGCCCGGCATCTGAACCTTTTAACAGAAACAAAGATGTCACTCACCCCGCCCGGTTCATGAAGGGTGGTGAAAAAACGCCTCTTTGTATCATAACCCGCGATCTCACCCCGGCAGGCAGGGCAGGTATCGAGTGCTGCATACAGGTGACCATCAAGGTTTGTTATACCGGCCTGGATTAGCGTCGGTAGCATCGGATGGACCAGGATTTTTCGCTTCATTTTGCGCACATCACAAGAACCCCTGAATATGGTATCAGATCACAGATCAGGAGGAAATTTATGTTCTTCACTAAATTTGACCTGGTATGATTATACACAGATCAGCATATACCCACCACTATTAATCAAATTATCGCGAGTAAATGACTATCATTAAATATTGTTAACCGAGAGATATTTTTGTTCGAGGTTTTACAAAAATGGATGTAAAGTATATTCCAACTACGTGTCCGTATTGCGGAACAGGTTGCGGTTTCAACCTTGTTGTCAAGGACAAGAAGGTTGTAGGCGTTGCACCCTGGCAGCGCAATCCGGTTAATGAGGGCAAGCTATGCCCAAAAGGTACCTATGCAGCGGAATTTATCAATTCCCCGGACCGGTTGACCAAGCCGCTCATCAAGAAAGATGGGAAGTTTGTTGAAGCGAGCTGGGATGAGGCATACAAGCTGATTGCCGAGAATTTCAAGAAGTACACGGGTGAACAGAGTGCATGCCTTGCATCAGCCCGGGTCTCCAACGAGGAGAACTACCTGATGCAGAAGTTTGCCCGTGCAGTCTTAAAGACCCCCAACATCGACCACTGTGCCCGTCTCTGCCATGCATCGACGGTCGTCGGACTGGCCGGTGCGTTTGGTTCCGGCGCCATGACCCAGTCGATTGCCGATATTGCAGAATCAAAATGCATTCTAATTATCGGCAGCAACACGTTTGAGACCCACCCGTTGATCGGTCGCCGCGTGATGCAGGCGAAGGCCAAGGGAGCGAAAGTCATCTACGCAGACCCGCGGTTCACCCCGACGGCGAAGCAGGCAGACCTGTACCTGCCGTTTTACTCAGGAACCGATGTCGCCATCTTTAACTGCATGATGCAGCAGATCCTGAAGAACGGCTGGGAGAACAAGGACTTCGTTGCGAAACGGACGAAAGATTTCGAGAAAGTAAAAGAAATCGTGATGAAGGATGCCTACAGCCTTGACAATGTTGCAAAGATCAGCGGAATCCCGGCGAAGGATCTCGCCACTGCGGCAGAATGGTTCGGAACATCCGGCCAGTCCGCGGTCCTCTATTCGATGGGAATTACCCAGCACACGACCGGTGTCGACAATGTCAAGTCAATCGCCAACCTCCAGATGCTGACCGGTAATCTCGGTAGACCCGGTACTGGTATCTGTGCACTGCGTGGCCAGAACAATGTGCAGGGCGCCTGCGACATGGGAGCGCTCGCCAACGTGTATTCCGGGTACCAGGCAGTCATCGTCCCCGAGAATAAGAAGAAGATGGAAGATGCCTGGGGCTGCGAGATTGCCGAAGGTAAAGTCGGTCTGACGGTCACCAAGCTGATCAATGTACTGGCTGACGAGCCCGGCAAGGTCAAGTGCGTCTATATCATGGGCGAGAACCCGATGATCTCCGACCCCGATCTCCACCATGTTGAAAAGGCAATGAAGAATGTCGAATTCATGGTTGTGCAGGATATATTCCTGACCGAGACGGCACAGTATGCCAATGTTGTTTTACCTGCTGCCTGCTATGCGGAGAAGGACGGCACCCAGACCAACACCGAGCGCCGTGTCCAGAAGTGGAGAAAAGCCCAGGAGCCGCCCGGAGAGGCAAAGGCCGACTGGCAGATCTTCTGCGAGCTGGCAAAGCACATGGGATACGAGAAACAGTTCCCGTACAAGACTGCAGAAGAGATATTTACTGAAATCTCGAAGGTCACGCCCTCATACGGCGGCATGAACTATGCACGGCTCGAGAAGCCCGAAGCCCTGCACTGGCCGTGCCCGACCGCGGAGCACCCGGGAACCCCGATCCTGCACAAGGAGAAGTTTACCCACCCGGACGGACTGGGCATCTTTACGCCCATCGAGTTCAAGTACCCGGCTGAAGTTCCCGACAAGGACTACCCGCTGATTCTGACCACCGGCCGGTGCATCTGGCAGTGGCACACGGGTACTATGACCCGCCGCTCCGACAGTCTCGAGCGCGAAGAGCCCACCGGCTGGGTCGAGATCAACCCAGAGGATGCAAAAGCACTCGATATCAAGGACAAGGAGATGGTAAAGGCCGTCACCCGGAGAGGGGAGATCAGGATAGGGGCCCGCGTAACCTCCGGCATCAAGAAAGGTGTGGTCTTCATCCCGTTCCACTACGTGGAATGTGCAGCAAACACGCTGACCAACAACGCGCTTGACCCGACTGCCGCTATTCCGGAGTTTAAGGCCTGTGCTGTAAAAATTGAAAAGATCGCGGAGGCGAAGTAGAATGGCAGCAAAAGGCGATATGGTCTATGCATGGACCACTGACAAGGAAATTGCAGATAAGGCAGAGCTCGGTGGCGCCGTAACCGGGCTCCTTAAGTTTGCCCTCGAAAAGAAAATTGTGGACGCAGTCCTCGTGGTAAAGAAAGGCACGGACCTGTACGATGCAGTACCCACCCTGGTCACAGACCCGGCAGAGCTCAAGAACACTGCAGGTTCACTCCACTGCGGGACACTGCTCCTTTCAAAGCTGGTCAAGAAATATCTTGACGGTGCCCAGAACATGAAAATCGGTATGACCGTCAAAGGCTGCGACATGATGGGGTTGTACGAACTGGCAAAACGCCAGCAGATCAACCTCGACAACATTGTCATGATCGGTGTAAACTGCGGTGGCTCGGTAAGTCCGGTCATGGCAAGAAAAATGATCACGGAAAAGTTCCAGATCGACCCGGACACGGTTCATAAAGAGGAAATCGACAAGGGCCAGTTTATCGTCGAGTACGAAGGAGGCCACAAGGGCATCTCCATGGACGAGCTCGAGGAAGAAGGGTACGGCCGGAGAACAAACTGCCGCCGCTGTAAGCTTAAAGTCCCACGCGGTGCAGACCTTGCCTGCGGTAACTGGGGAGTCATCGGTGACAAGGCAGGGAAGGCAACCTTCGTAGAAGTATGCAGCCAAAAGGGTGCAGACCTGCTGTCACAGGCCGAAAAAGCAGGCGTTATCAAGACCGAGAAGGCCAACGAGAAGGGAATTGAGATCCGTGCAAAGGTCGAAAACGCCATGCTGAAACTTGGTGACAAGTGGCGTGCCAAGGACTTTGCCGGACTCGGAGAGGGGAGAACACGTCTTGAGAAGATCGTTAAAGAGACCTCAAAGTGTATCAAGTGCTACTCCTGTATTGAAGCATGCCCGATCTGTTACTGTGTTGAGTGCAGCACACGGAAGCCCTACCTGGTTGCTCCCGGGGAAGTACCTCCGAACTTCATGTTCCACCTGATCCGGTTCTCACATATCTCTGACAGCTGTATCAACTGTGGCCAGTGCCAGGAACTCTGCCCGATGGAGATCCCGAACGCCCTCTTCATGCACGCACAGCAGGTTGAAATGGAGAAGATGTTCGGACACACCCCAGGTATCAACATGGAATTACCGGTCCTCGGATTCGCAGAAGAGAAGACTGAACGTGAGAGGCTTTCGGCAACAGGAAGCGACCAGATCTTCGATATCTTCAAGGCCTGATACTTCCGGCCATTTCAATCCTTT
>CAVWXH010000001.1:0-62558 GCA_963758915.1 uncultured Methanomicrobiales archaeon | reverse complement strand
TTCAGGAATAACCAATCTGGGATCAGATGAACAACTGAAAATCGAGATTGCCGAAGACTTTTTTCCGGGCAAAACGAACCAGAACAGACGGTATATTTTATGGGGTCGCTGGAAATGCAACAATCATTGCAGGTAGAAATGATATCAACCAATGGATATTCAATGTCAATACCACCGGATGGCTGCCTCAACAATATTATGTGACAGTTTTTTCAACAGATGATATTTACACCCATAGCGATTTTTACCTGATATCGCCATAAACACAGCAGAATTTCTCAGTTTTCCGACCACTTGTGTGTCAGATTGTCATTTTTTAACGCAGTTATAAAATTTTAATGATATAATACCCAAGATTTATCATTTCCCGAATCATTTTGAGAATTAATATGGGGAAACTATTTTTTGTTCTGTTGATTGGGCTATTTCTTTTGCGGCCGGATGTATGCAACCAGGTCCCGGTGGAAATAATACCACCATTACCACGGACTCAAAACCGGCTACTCCGGTCCCGACATACGGAGAAAACCACTGGGTCCCTGAACCGGTTGGGTTGGCAACATCCTTTCCGGAATATCCCCGGACAATGATGGTTTACAGGGTGATCCCGGAAGACCCGGGAGAAAAACTTGGGGAATTATCAGAGAAATTCAATATATCGGGTGACCTGAAGATGTACGATAACAGTTGGATCATCAGGGAATACAATAGTACCAATCAGGAACGGCACGAATTATCCATTGACCTGGGATCCGGATATTTCGAATATGTAAATTCAACCCGATATCTGGATGTAAATCCCCTTGATTCACCAGAATTTGTCCCGGATGACGATCAGGCCCGCCCAGTTGGGGAGGAATATTTGAAAAATACGGGGCTCCTGCCTGACGATGCCCTTTTTAATCAAATTGGACATGGCGGAGGAGAAATCCCAGGTTGGAAATATCACAACAATTTCCAAAACGGTCGTCATCAGTTACATGCGGAAACTAAATGGGACAATAGTAAATGACCGTATGTCTGTAATGGTAGGGGGAGGAGGAGATATTCTGCGTGTAAGTGGACATTGGCCAAAAATCGAGCCGTACAAAGAAATACCGCTGATTACACCCGAAGGAGCTTGGAACTGCCAGAGGTGCCCTATGGTAATGTTACCAATATAAGTCTTGAATACTATTCCGGACCTTTTTCAAAAAATCGGACTACATTCTCCCAGTCTATGTTTTCAGGGGTATCGGCACTGGCATGTGTGATGGCCCCCAGCCATTTGAATACAAAATTATCGCTACGCAAATAATGAATGAATCAGGGGCAGTTCGAGGTCACTTTCATTTTACTAGAACATTTTTTTTTGAAGGGATTAAGCCGAATGACAAGCAAAATTCATAGTATTTTTCCAATAATTTACTTAGTCCTGATTTTTTGCATATCGTGTGGGTGTATCAATTCGCAGCCGTCTTCAGACAGAAACATTAGGACACCTGCTCCGACACTCACCATTTCGCCGACAATTACGTCCTCATACATTCCGGTGAATACATCTCCAACGAATACAATCACCGATTCAGACATAGCGGTGCAATGCCCGCAGGAAAACAACGGCTCATTTACGATATTGAATGGACAACCTTTCTCATACCAGGGATTTGCAGATCGTGAGAATATTTCCATGATACGGTACTGGATTTTTGGTAATACCTATGCTTCATTTGGCACACTTCCCATCCGGCAGGATAAATTATTTAATTTCACGATGAATGGCGAACAGACTTCGGAGATGATTAATGGCACATACCGGATTCTGTTTGAATACCCTTCATCTGACGGTACCTACGATATTAAAATTGGTTCCACCGGTAAGAAAAATGACAAGATTCTGTATGACGGGGCCGGGATAATAAATTTCCAGGATGTCATGATTAATTATCTGGCAGAAATCGACGCCGCGAATATTGTCGAAAAAGAGATCCGGAAATCCAGTCCGGAGGGTGTTATCAACCTTACTCTTGTAGTGCAAAAGCCGATGATTACCATCAGTCCCGTGAGCGTTCATGATATTGGAGACATAATTTCCTTTAACGGGACCACGAATTTACCACCCGGGGAGATAATTTCATTGAATATTGCTTCAGCTGCTATTGTTCATTGTCCGAAGAATCAAACATGCGATGAGGGTGGTTCGGTTTTCCCATGTTGTGGAGGTATCAGCCAGGATGTAGCGGTAAAACCAGCGGGATGTGGGATCACGACGTGGTCGTGGGATGTGAATACGTCGCAGCACCAGTTTTATCCTGATACTTTTTTGATTTACGCAGAGGACCCTACTTTATCCACAAGTAAGGTTTTGTTTTTCGAAATCAGGGGTAAACCAAAAACCTGATCGAACTGACAATCTTGTTGTTTACTTGAGAAATCTGCAATAGGGCCGGGCATTGAACCTAGTTATTTTTTCTTCTAATTACACAGTTCCTTTGCAATCGGTATTGGCCGTACTGTATGGGAGGAACAGGAAGGGGCGGTGTTCGAACCCTAACTAATCCCCTAGATTTCTCAAACTTCATTCTATTTTTCTTCAGGGTGACGCTCGCCTCCTTCATTTTCTAATCCCCCTTCCTACTCTTTTTACGTCCCAAAAGGGGCAGGAGAGAAAACGAAATGTCAGATTTTGTCCAGAGCGCAAATGTCAAGCGGTCGGTCCGTACTCTTACGACCAAGATCGCTGATGTAGCGACGTTAAACACCCTCGTTCAGGGTATCATCGATACCAACGCATTCCAGTGCGTGGACCACAGTGTCGCCGGTGTAACTCACCCCGGTGTCAGCCGTAGCACACAGTCATTCGGAATCCGCGTGGTTTATGAAAATCCCACAACCCTGAAGAACATGGGTATCTGCGACTGCAAAGGCATCGACTGTTGCAGGCTATACCGCAGCTGCAACAGCACTTGTCGGAAATGCAGCACTTGCAACCGCAATCGGTGGGGATCCCATTCAGGATACTGAAGGCGAAGGGTATTCAATTTCGCTGAATTGCCACGATGCAAACGGCGAAGATTATACCGTCACGTTCACCCGGAAGACTGTCACTGTATCCTCGGACCGAGGACAATGCGGTTGGTCAGTTGCCCGCGTGAACACCTGGGCTAACACAAAGCCCGCACTTGCCTGAACCGCTAATTGAACACGGGAGAGCCGGATCATCCCTGCTCCTTCTATTCTTGGTCTCCCCTGTTCGAGGAGGTCCACTATGGATATTGAAACTACGGCCCTTATCCTCGGCGTCTTACTTCCGCTTTACCCTTCACTTTTCCTGATTTACGAGAAAATCGGGAAGTATGAAGTAATTTGTGCGGAGTTCGAGGCCCTGCGTGCGGAGCATGAGAAAATAAAAGGAGAATATCATGGATCCGGAATTAACCAACCTCATTGAAATTCTGATTACGCTCGCTGCGGCGTTCATCGCGTACGTGCAGCACAGGAAAGCGACGACAGCAATGGCAACAGCTACCGCTGCCACAGAGACTACAAGCCAGTACTGAGCTACTTCGACCCGACTGATGACACGGTGACCACAGCACCACCGGAGGTCCCGGGCCGGTCTTACAAGATGTCCGACAGTACGAAGAGATGGCTCACATTCGACCACTCGCCGATTGAGCAGGAGGGCCTTCTCCGGCAGGTGGCGGAGGCAGAAGCGGAGAGGCTTGATACCTACACAATCACGGTCCCATCTGCCTGGTATGACATAGAATACGGGCTCATCAAGGGCTCGGGAAAGACGGAGGCGACATGATCAAGCGACTATCCCAGCGGAGAAAGTTGGTCATCGGCGGTTGTATATTTGCAGCAGTTGTGCTCGGCGTGGCTTGTATCCGGGATTACCCCGGTCCAGGCTGCTTCTTGCGATGTATCAATTCAGGCATCCGGTGATCAGATGCTATCCACTCATCCGATTGGACCTGGACCGCATCAGATGGGGACCTTTCGAAGACTCCACCGCTTGGAATCGGGCAGGAGATCCTGCAAGGTGGATATTCAGGATCTGTCCTGGTAGCCGGTCCCGGGACTTACTCAGGTAAGAGGTCATTGTCGGCGGATGATACACTCGAGTTCTCTACAGTCAGCAGGTGGACAGCCAGGGGCCCGGGATCCTCTCGGAGTCGTTGATGGTTTATTCAGTCGGGTCACCGACTTCAGGTGTGACTTGTGGATCTGACTCACTCGATGAGGAGGGGGCTAATTTCAGCAAATCTGCTTATTGTGAGTATGCAGGGACTTCGACGATGTTCATGACTGATTCGCTTTCGTATCGGTCAGTCGGTGCGATTAGCCAGGGTGATACTGAACTGCCGGATTCGCTGGCGATGGATGTTTCGTCGTCGGGTAATGGTTTCGGTAGCTTTGCTGCGGGATCACGATCAATGATTGGGATTGGGAATACTACGGCACTAGGGTATGTTCATCTTGTTAACGAGAAAGTTGGAGCTGGTGGGAACTTCACAGTGAATGGAAGGACGAGGTGGAGCTCGTTTGCTTCATCGGTCTAATTATTAAAAATCTATTTTTTTATCCAATTCAAAATCGATGTCCATTTAACATTGCGTTGAAACGAGTTTAAAGTAAGAGCCGTTGTATTCCCATACGGTAGTATAGTATTTTTCCAGATATCCTCGTTCCCAAATCTGAATCCTGGTATCTGCATATTTTGAGCCAAAAAAACTTCCTGGTATCAAATCTGCCAGCGTGCCGATAGGGAGCAGTATCGACTTCCCAGTGTTGAATGCAGCCACTAACCCAGGATGTTCAGATATATCCTGCGGATTGTTATGCACTCCATTATCTGGTATGGAAACTGTGTCCACTGAAGTGGATCCAATCTTTTGGACGACATACGTTGGGGGGCAACCCCCGCCAGAATATACAAGAAATGAGAAGAAAATATTCCATAGGATGAAAATAATCAGCAATCCTATTCCAACATATTTCAAATATTGATTCATGGACTTTATTTCCCGATTAAATTACATTTATTCTTATATCAGATAATATCTGTCAGACCCCGGGAACCGATGTCATAGATGGGGTGGAGGGGGTCGTTATAAAAGTTGAAATCCGGTAGGGGTAGATAACGGCCGGTGGTGAATCAAATATGGGATAAAGTGGCGGTGTATATCCCGTAACATCGTGGCCGATGAGGGGTCCGGATCCAGGGGGCAATTCGAAACGTGATTCCGGGAATTGGGAGGGGGTTTCTATATCGTTAAATCTAATCTCCATCAAAGGATTATTCTCCGGCCCATTGATTGCAACTTCTTTAACAGAATAATCCGAACTGTTGACAGTCATGTGGATAATGGGCCGAAGTGCCCCGTCGAATGAACCGGCCGAAAAAACAACTGAATATTCGCCATCTCCTTCTGCAGAGAGATTCCTGGTAATATTATCCCTACCTTCCCGTAAGGGAGAAGTAACCAGCTCCAGAATATCATATCCCCGGTCATACGATGGTGGGGGTCGTGGCGTATCATATTTTGTAGAGTGTTCAAAACCTTTTTGAAAATGCAGGGTTTCGTTGAAAGATGAATGAATAATATATTCGTCCCATCCGGTTGTGATGAAAATATCGGTGATATTCCCATTTGCGTTCGCCCAGCCTCAGGTAATAGTGATCAGGCCGTTGAGCATAGAGCGTGAACGAGTAAGACCGGGGAGTACCGGTCCGGAGTATGGTGATAGTTCCGTTTGTTGAGTATAATTTGTACGATTCTTCGTGGGTGATAACCTTGTCTGCAATTTCCTGTGCCATGCTTGAATTTTTTAAAACTGAGTTATTTGGAGATAATGTACTGTTATTTCCGGTAATATCTGGAACGGTTGTGGTACAACCCGTTAGAGAAATAAAAACAAGAAGAAGCAAAATTAAGAATATTTTCCCCATTATAACCTACAACGATTGTCTGGACGATAAAGGTTAGGTTCTCTTATGAAGACCTGGTTGATTGATATAAACCAGATAGAACTTGAATGGATGTTTCATCGACGGGTAATGGTTATGGTAACTTTGCTGCAGGGTCACGATCATTGATAGGGATTGGGAATACCTCGGCACTCGGGTATGTTCATGCGACCTCGGAGAAGGTTGGGGCTGCAGGTAACTTTGTGGTGAATGGGAGGATGAGGTGGAGCTCGTTTGCTTCAACAACTTAATTTTTTTTCCGGGGCGACAATTTCGTAGATATTGATACTGCTCTACAACAGAGTAGTAATTGCCCTTCGGGGCACAGAGGGAGCCGGGAGGTTAGCCACCTCCCAATTGGAAAATACCTGTTCGTTGTGACATTTCACTTTTCATAAATTATCCGTCGGTCTCTAATTGTTCCTGGCAAACCGTAAGAGATTATTACAACAGTATCGGGCATCATTTTTCGCTCCCTCGTTTCCTCACTTCACTTCATTTCGTTCCGGGCCTCCTCCGCTCACATCATGCCCTGGTTCTCCAGAATATACCGGGGTGACAATGACGGCCAAGACTTCGTCGCGATGCTCCTTGTCATCGCCTGATCCATCACACTTCGGGACACCTGGCTGAGGCCTTATGTCCCGTTCGCTGAGTACCGTACAAGTGCAGACGCTCGGTGACTCGTTCACGCGACGCATGTGGGGCTCGGACTCGCCGTTTGAGAACGTCTCGTTACCTTCACACCCCATAGCGGCGTTCACTCGGGCCGCTTGGCCCCCAATGACACATAAATAAATATCGGCTGCTCACCGTTATCACTTGCAGCCTGTATGAAAGGAGGGAGCACAGACCCGGTTGATACCGTGTCACCTCCGAGTGCTCCCACCGCCCTCTAAAGAGATAGGATATATTCTGGATGGGGATGCTAACAGGGCGGGAAGGCAGCCCGGTTACGGTCTGCATCCGCAGGCCGTCGGGAGCTGTCGGGTGGGCGCAGGCAGGCAAATGAGATCCCGGTATTACAAGCCCGTAGGGGTGGCGCTCGATGGCCGGACCATCAGGGCCGGACCGTGCGACGCCCCGCAGGGAAAAATTTGTCCTGGTAGATAATCTGATAAGAAAAGGGATGCAATAGATTAACCGACTGCGGTCGGTTTTATCTGTTTGTAGCACTTTCTACCGGCCGTAGTTACTTGTTCCTGTTCTCTCTGATAAATTCGTTAAGGTCCTCTTCACTAACCCGCCATTCCTTTCCGATTTTTATCGCTCCAAGACGCTTTTTTAAAACCAGAGTCCTGACGGTCTGGACGTGAAGACGCAGCATCGCGGCCACTTCATCTGTTGTATAAAATTTATGAGGTGGGGTTTTAGCCTCTCTAACCATTACTATTCAGTCCTCTGCAGGGAGCATAACTGTTATGACTGGTTCGCAGTCATCACCGGGACCGCATACCGCTTTCAGCTCGACTATTTCGCCGCCCCGGATATACACAATCCCGCTCGCCCGGGCTTTTTCACGGAGGAGTTCAAAGGCCACGCGGAATATGATAACGCTGCTGCCTCTGGATCTCATGGCAGCTGATCGAAGCATCCAGAGTAGATCCCACAGTCGGCCGATCTCGTCCTGGTCCGGCATCTTTTCGAGGTAGTGAGGGCTGACATACCCGGCCCATACCGCCCGGGTCATTGCGACCGGGATCGAGATCCCCGCCTGCCTGGTGAGGTCCTCGGGAGCTGCGATCAGTTCACCATCCCGCAGGCCATCGGCCCGGGTGTACCGGCTGATAATGTCCTCCTCGGTCCAGAAGGTTTGAGGGGTTGAGGTGGTCATACCCGACCACCCCGGAGACGTGGTTTTCCGTTCGTAAAACCGGGCCGGATGACAATCTGATTGGCTGCCACTTTCGACCACATCCAGCCCATATTATGATTATGTGCATATACTGCGGCGAAATCCACCGCTGCACTATGATCGATACACTCGGCGATGAGCTGGGGGCCCTATTCCTCTATTAACAAAAATTTTGTATTCCATCATTACACCTCGGCATGATGGCCGCAGGCCGGACAGTTGTATCCCGCGAAGTAGTTCACGGACCCGGCCCGCTCTGGCTCTCCCTGGTCTTCTGTCCCGGTTATATGGTCCTCGATTGGGACGACCGCACCGCAGTTCTCGCAGACTTCTGCGCCTGCAGGGAAATCGCACCCGTCAATCGCATACCTGGCATCGCCGTTGTATCGCTCGCAATGGTGACAGGGAAGTTTTCCACTTTCGCGTATGCAGGAGTATTGCGAACAATCGGAACACCGGGAAGCAAGGATTGGATGATGCATGGGCCGGAATGGCAGCCATGCTGGGTGTGAACCCATTCACGCCACCTCCCGAAGAATTAATGCACCGAAGTCGAGCGGTCCGGATGCGGTCATAACGGAGTAGATGTTTCCTGTAATTACTATCCGGTCTGTTCCTTCGCGCCACCCTTCGACCATATCGAAAGCGTGATTCCTCGCCTCTTCTTCGGTCGAAAAAGTGTTGGGGTTTTCTATTTTCCCCGACACCATATCGATTTCATAGACAACGAAAGCCATTATGCCACTCCTGCCAGCTCGCGGGCCATCTTGCACCGATCCATTGCACCACAGGATCCGGAGAGGGAGCAGGTCTTATATCGGGGACACCCGATACAGGGACCCTGAAATTCATATTGGTTCTCAATCTCCTTTGCCTGGTATCGCAGTTCCTGAGCTTCGTATCTAAGAAGATCGGATTGTTTCTGCATGTTGGCTGCTTCCTCATAGAGTGAGGAAATCATTAGTCCGGCGCTTTCCGGGATTTTGTTCATGCTGACACCGCCAGAGGTGCATTCTGTTCTGATACCTGGGCGATTGGCTCCCATGTAATTGTGGAAATGTTCGCAAACTTCCGTGAGCCTGCGATTGTTGACCGGATGTGTGAGAGCGGGGAGATATACCGCCTGCCGTGTATACTGTACATGACCGCCCGGCCGGATGCATTGATCCATGCCTGCCCAGCTTCGACAGGTTCTCCGGATCCGGACCATACCGGTGTCATATCCCAGACGATAACCCGTGCCTGGTCCACGGTGAGCCGGGATACATCGGAACGGGCGATCGCTGCCTGTATGATTTTCACATCTATTCTCAACATGCCGCCGGACAGTTTCACGGTCCCGACGTGCTGTATTTTGGTAAAAAGCGTTTGTAGCACTTTCTTTCACCACATATACTGTTAGCGTGAGAAGTTATAAGGCATCGCCATGCGTGGTGTGAAAGTGAATCGCATCATATCGCAGCGTATATTGGTGTAATATAAAACCTGCGGTGGCCCTTCGGGAAGGCCCACTGCCGGCCTCCGGCCGTCTCCGAGGGCCTTCCCTGCGGGTATGTTGCCCGGGATCTCTGCCGCTCCTCGACACCGCGACGTCCTGGCCGGCCGTTATCGGGTGTCTTCGTCGCTGGTTGTTGTTGGCCGGACCGGGGGGAGTATTCCAGGAATCAAAGCGATGTCGCTCCTCGGCACCACGACCTCGCTCCGCTCGGTAACCGGGTGCCTCGTCGCTGGGTCCTGTGCTCCCCCCCAACCCTATCATGTTTTGGTCAGGCCGTCGCAGGTGGCACGGCATCAGCCGGGCCTCGGCCTCCACAAGTAGCCCGCAAGCGGTAGCGGAAAGCGGGCGTTACTGCTTACCGCGAATGCAATGGGGTCTTCAGACCCGGTTGCCCGCGATGGGACAGGCGATGACGAGGAGCACTGCGACGAAGTCTTGGCCGTCTGTATCACCCCGGTACTGTCTGAAAAATCAGGGCATGATGTGAGCGGAGGAGGACCGGAGCGGAACGAAGAGGAGCGAGGAAACGGACGAAGCGAACTTTATGCCCGATTAAACGTATCCCGTCAACCAAAGAACCAGGAAGCACCTCGGAGACAAAACCCGCTGGCTTCGGCAGTGGTGCGACCGATTCTATGGGTTCCGGTCCTTTTTTCGAAGGTAATTCCGGTACAACCTCGGGGCAGCGGCCCGTGCGGCCGGGGGGTCAGCGACCCCTCCGAGGAGCATCCCACCCGTCATTAAAAAGCGATGTGCTTTCCAAATCAGCATAACAGCTAACAATGTAAGATGGAAGAAAAGTCTCTAATATGCCTTATTTCGTTCAAAGTGCGAGGGGAGGGAGTTGAACCCGCGAACCACTGCTGGAACAGATCTTGAGTCCGCCTCTGTTGACCACTTAGATACCCTCGCGCGAAAACATATTGGACGCAGGAAGTAAAAGATTTTGAGGTCTGGAATATTATGCCAAACTTGGTAAGGATATCTTGAGTCTGCCTCTGTTGGCCACTTAGATACCCTCGCGCGAAAACATATTGGACGCAGTTGGTAAAAGGTTTTGAGGTATGGAGTTTCATTGGAAATTGTCGAGACATTTGAAATTACAATGTATACGTAAGAGTATTATATTTTCAATAAAATGCCATTATGGCATCACGGTCGTATTACAATTGGAGCTTTAATTCCAGTTGATACAGCAAACAGGCGATCAGTAGATTCCAGTCGTTGATAAAACAGCACTACTCTTTAAATGTGAGGTAAATATAATCATAATCATTCCAGAAGGTGAAAAGAACTATGGCAATTTACAAAGTAAAAAGTTTTAACGTCATGAGTGTCGCAAAGATTGGTGCGATTTTAGGTTTAATTTTAGGTCTGATTTGGGGAATCATAATGGCTCTCGTAATAGGGGGTATGGGTGTTATCGCCAAGGAACTGATCCCTATGGCAGGACTGGGTGCGGTTGCAATCCTCGTAATCGCAATAATCGGTGGTACCATTTGGGGATTCATCATTGGAGCGATCTATTCATTCGTCTATAACATCGCTGCCGGTTTTGTCGGTCCGATAGAAGCTGACCTCGAAGTCTAACCACTACCCTTTTTTAAGCAGTAATTACAGCATATATCCAGATCACCGGTTGATGGCGGCTGTCCAGGGTTTGGAGATGATTTCCCGAAACCCGGATACCCCTGAAACCAGGGCTGCTAATAGAGACGATTATGTTACGTTTCTTCACGACATGAAATCGGCAAGTCCCATCTGCTGGTCTTTTTCAGTCCCGAACGTGGACTCTATCGACATGATGAGCACCTCCACACGCTGCCGGGTATATTCTGATACCGCGTATTTTTTGCAGATGTCCTGCGACATCACGAGATATTTTTTTACTGACCCTTCGTGGACGGTCGGGATTATATTACCCCCGCACTTGATACATTTCCCCGCAAGGGGCATCCTGCGGTGGCTCTGGTTACATTTTGTACAGCGGAATTTCTGCTTTGAAAAGGCGTTGAGGTTTCCCTGGAGGTCACGGATGAAATGCGTGTTCAGCACCCGTTCGGCAACATCGTCCGCGTCAACCGCCCTGATCTCCTCGGCCAGTTTCAGCTCCGCATCAAGCTTTTCGAGCATCGACTCGAGCCTCGTATAGGTAGACTCAGCAGGCCCGGCCGAGATATTGGTCGTGCCGTGAGTGTAGAAAAATCCCTCCACCTGGGCTGGTGTCCCGAGGCGGCGTTCGACCCGGTCGACCAGGTGTTCCACGTCTTTCGGGTGTGTGTACTGTTGTGCAGCCCTGTACAATTCAAGGGGGTATGACGCCCCAACGTCGATATTAAGGCTTTCCTTGTCGATTTCTGCCGGGTCAATCCGGGTCGTCAGGACAAGCGGGGCGTCCATCGAACCACCGCGGGTCTCGGGCAGAAACGACCGGGAGAAATTGATGAGGCCATCCAGGAGGAGCATAATACAGTCCTCGTCCCCGTCACACTGCCCGGTGAATATTCCGTTTGCAAGGACCGTGTGGTCATCCGCAACCGTAATGCAGTAGACACGTTCTTCGGGAGAGGGGACCGGCTCGGCACTCCTGACGTAATCGGTGATGATATTCATCCCCTCCATTACCGGCAACGGGTCCCCGGCCTTTATTTCCATTGCTTTTAATTTTCGGAGGTACCCGAGGTCCCAGACGAGCATGGCGTGATCCGGGGTCACCGCAATTTCCTTGCCACGGCGGGTCTCGATCCTGACGAGAGCCGCAGGGGCCCGGTGGACCGATACCGAAGTAACCTTCCTGATGTGCATGATCCCGTTGGTGTCAACAGACCTCGTGTAGAAACAGGACTTCGGGTCTGAGTAATAGGTCCCGAGACGGTCAAGGCCTGGCTGGCTGATATCGAAATTCTCGATCACGAACTGGCGTACCGGTACACTCTTCCATAACCGCCCGTCATATACATCGATCACCGTATCCCCATGGAAACAGTTCCTTCGCTTTGCAGCATGGAAAAACGGGTGAGCGTAGCCGACATTCGCCTTTGTGAACCCGACAAGCCGTGCAAGTACCCCGGCACTCGTGTGCGGGGCAAGCCCCATTACGAGGTGCCCGAGAAGATCGGATTTCGTCCTGACGTTGTAAAAAGGCGGCAGGTTATAACATTTTACCAGCATCATATCGATGAACCGGGTAATTTTAACCAGGTAATCGGCGCAGATCTCGGATACCAGGATGTCCTGGGGGTGGAGTTCAATCACCTGGGAACGTTCAACCAGAGGAGTCCCAAAAAGGTCACGTTCATACCCGAGTCTGATCGCCTGCGGAACGGTGATTCCCACCTCGTCGGGCCTGAAGTGGGTAAGCGGGAGGTCGATCATGTCGTACCTGACCGTCCCGTCCTTGAAAACAAAGAGGTCATGCTGTGCCCGGATTATCCCCTTATCAATCATCTCGATGGCCTTCTCACGGGAGATCATACCCTTGACACCCTTTACCAGCTGCACCTGGTCCTCCCGGATACCAAGACGCGCTATCGCCAGTGCGTACTCCTCTTTTACATTAATGGTACAGGTGGACGAGCAGGACATATCCACGTGACACGCAGGGCATTCGGCTTCCTCACCCTCATGACTGCATTTTTGGCACTTAAACACGGGTTTTGTATGTTCGCCACAATGACACCGGTTTTTGTAGGTCATGGTCTTACACGCAGGACACCGGCGGCTGCCAGCCTCGACAATAATGATACCCCCGTCCTTGTTGGCGACCAGGGTATGGGTGGAAGCCTGCTGGAATGACCTCCGGGTCCCGCCTGCTTCACCAAGCGGGAACAACACATGGACTGCCGGGTCCATTTTCCGTGGGGCTGATTTGCCGGGCCTTCCCATCCTGCCACCAATACGGGTCCCGGCCTTGGACCTCATGGTAAAACCGGACAGGTGGGTAACAAGAGCGAGGGAATTTTCCATCGGTGCATTCTCCCACTCCCTGTTACGGGTAAGGTCACTGCCAAGGCCAAGACACGCGAGGGGCACAATATAGTCCCTGATTACGATCCGGCCGTCACGAACGGTATGCGGGATGAGTGCCTCTTCGAGGACACCTTTACAGATGAACTCATTCGGGATCACAAGGCCGGTCTCCCCGACCGATCCATGCTCTGCAATGAAATCGGCAAGCGTCTTTACCTGCAGACAGGTGAGGTCGTCCCAGAAATACATGTAGGCGGGGTGAAGGCAGGTACCGGAACGCGCCATCGATATCGCTTCCGCCTCATTTTCAGGCCTGGTTTTCCCACCTTCCTGCAGCCACCACTCTTCACAGTAGGCCGCCGGGACCAGCAGGTGGTTGTTCTCGAGGAATTCCCCGTAACTGATCAGGATCTCGCCTACATCGAGTATCTTATCGATTTTCGGCATGATCTCCCGGGCAAGGTCACTGTCATCGACCCTGAGCACGGACCCGTCCTTTAACCTGACCGTCGGGCCTTCAATTGAATCAACCGGCACAATCCCTGCCGCTTTTCCAGGGCGTTCGGTCTTCATCTGCGTGCCGACCGCCAGGAAGTCCCCAAGGATATGCATCGTGGCGGGGTGGAGCCCGGCTGCGGCAAAACCCGTGTTCCTGGACCTCCCGAGGCGCAAACGGAACCCGCCTTTCCGCATAGGGTAGGCGAAAACGGGCCTTCCGGCAATAAGGTCCCGCAAATACTTGTCTTTTGGCTTAACACCGGACTGGCCGGTCTCTTCTGCCTCACTTTTCGTCGTACCGCTAATCAGTTCGTCGAGCCAGTTCCATCCGTCCATTTTCATTTTTTTGACGTTTTTCTGGACTTTTGGTGCTTTTAATGCAAGACCTTCCGCAAGCACGAGCGCCATCCCGCCCCGGACGGTATTCGTCTCAACACGGGCAAGGTTCCGGTACCCCGATACGTCTTCCCGTTCAGTACCTTCTCCATCGATACAGACCGGGCAGTTGCTGACAATAAGCCGTATCTCCTTCTCGCTCGGGAGGTACTGGAGGTTCATGATAGTGTTATACTGGCGGATCTCCTCGATGTACCGCTCAATCTCCTCCTGTCTCGGGATATACCGGTTAATACCGAGCGCTCTCCGCACATAGTCCCCGACGAGGACTGATAGTGCCTGTGCAGTACCCCCCGCACTCCTGATCGGGCCCGCATAGTAGATTTTTAAGTATTCCGTGCCGTCATCGTTTTTACCCAGGCCAATTTTGGCAATCCCTTCCGTTGGGGCTGCAACCACACCTTCGGTAAGGAGCGCCATTGCGGTGCGGATTGCATGGTCTAGGACTTCCAGGGGGCCGGTCTCCCCGAATTTGCAGGCGACGAAATCGTCACCGATCCGGAGCGCCACCTCTTCCCTTGACATCGTGGCCTCCAGTTCACGGATACGCGCCGCGACCCCCCTGATATTCAGGAGCGCTTCAACACGGTCCGCAAGGTCATTTGCCACCGGGATCTCAGGGACGGTCTTCGGGTCAAGCCCCTGTGCCCGCGCCGCACGTGCAACCGCCATCGCCTCTTCAAGGCCATTCTGAAGCACCGCAAGGTATTGTTCCATCAGCGGTGAGACCTGCAGCATACCAATTTCATGAACAGGGTGGGATTTATCTCTTGGGTTATCACCTGCGGCGACCAGAACAAAGGCACTGGAAAAATACCAGGAGGGATTGTATCCCGGTTTATCAACACCGGAACATTGCCGGACCTGATAACAGTTAACAATTGGATCAGGGGTAATGCATAGGGTTCAAGCAGTCCTGCCTGCACGTTTCTCACCAGGCTCAAACAGCATCATGGTGGATATGGAGTAATCAAGGAGGATCAGGTTTCCTGACTGTCCTTTCCCGCATCAGCGGGGTCATACTCGGTGACCATTGCGTGGACACCCGGTTCGCCCATCTTCCAGAGGACAAGTTCTGCACAGGTACGCATTTCTGCATCATTATTATGCAGCAGCTGCCGGAGGGGCTGGATGGCAGGCTCCCCGATCCTGCACAAGGCAAGCGCGATAAATTCCCTCATCCCCTTATCACCGCGTGAAAAGGCTTCAATAAGAGGGTCAACCGCGGGCTCACCGATCTGCCCGAGTGCTGCAGCTGCATACTTCCGGAACTCAGGGGAGGTGTCGTCCTCCATGGCAAGGATCAGGGGTTCTATGGCGGTTTCGCCGGTCAGCACAAGGGCACTTGCAGCGTACCAGCGGAAGTCAGGGTCATTGTTTTCATGCATCGAGCGGATAAGCGGAGGTACTGATTGTTCACCCGCTGCCCCGAGACGCCGGACTGCAGCCCGCCGTACGGTAATATCCGGGCTGTTGAAGTCATCGATCAGCTTCCCGGTTTCTGTAGTTCCTTTTCCTTCATTATCCATGGATTTTCCTTCCTTTTCACCCGAAATGGAACTCGCACATAGTTACGGGTAACTTTTTTCACCGGGCATTCTCTTCATGACCCCTGCCTCTTTCAGCAGACTGTGCCTGTTGCACCCAGACCACCTGTTGAGGGTAGGGGATATCGATCCCGTTTGCTTCAAGCGTTGTTTTGATTTTTACCAGCAATGATATTTTCAGGTCGTACCATTCCTTTGAAGGGGCCCATATCCTGATCAGAAGGTCAACCGAACTATCCCCGAGCTTGTCGACGAACACCAGCGGTTCCGGGTTTTTAAGGGCGAACGGCTCATGTTCGATTATATCCCTTATGATCATGATAGCACGGTCAGCATCGTCACGATAGCTGATTCCAATTTTGTAATCAAACCTTCTGGCCACATTCGAAACATAATTCTTGATATTGGAAGTGAATACTTTCTCGTTCGGCACCCTGACATAAATCCCTTCAAAAGTCCGTACAATCGTTGAGAGGATCTGGATATGCTCAACGTTCCCGGTAACATCCCCGATATTAATATTATCGCCAATTTTCATCGGTCGTTCGATGATCAGAAAGATCCCTGATACGAAATTAGACACGACACTCTGACTCGCGAACCCGATAATAACAGCTAATATTCCTCCTGCAACAAGGAGACCTGACAGGTCGATCTTGAAATGGGGTGATGCGAAAAAAATACCTATCAGGATGATCGACCACCATACGATCGAATTCACCACTTTCAGGTCGGATTTCTCCA
Source organism: uncultured Methanomicrobiales archaeon (assembly GCA_963758915.1). GTDB lineage: Archaea > Halobacteriota > Methanomicrobia > Methanomicrobiales > Methanospirillaceae > CAIKOD01. The sequence continues at coordinate 46,095 of CAVWXH010000001.1, read as the reverse complement.
TCCGGTCAGATAACTTTTTTTTCAGAAAAGTTGTGACAATTTTTGCAATTATTACCGCAATGATCAGGATGACAGCGATTGCGATGATATCATACGCCTTTACATTCGCTACTATGGCGGCAATATCGAGGGTACTGTTAGTTGTCTGCAATCTTGTCACCAAGCCCGAATTCCATCAGGAATTCCACTTTTTCAGGCACTACCTCAACAACAGGTACTTTCCTTGCAGAATATGCGGAGATTGACCGGGTCATGCCGTTTTTTCCGGGTGTGGAAAGAATCTTTGTTTCCGCGACCATGTTCGAATATAGCTCCATTCTTGCCGACATGAGGACATAATCCCCGTACCAGATAGTCATCCCGGTATTGACAAAGACGGCTCTTGATACCTCGATCCATGTCTTGCCCTTGTTGATGAGGGTAAGGTCAAGCACCCCTTCCCGGAGCGGATCAGTTTTTGGGAGACCGGGGTAGATTGGACTCTCGTGCCAGCGGGTCACACGACCGTAATCGGGAGGACCATATAGGGAGTATTTAGGCTGATACAGGCGAGAAAACATCGAGAAGATCGTTATCTTCCTTGGCCCGGATGAATACCCCGATCTCTACCGGGAACGTAAGATACAACTGGAGCGTTGTCTCCGGTTCGATAAATACAGGGTTAAAATGCACCTCAAGGTACCGTGTCACTTCCTTCGGAAGGCTCAGTGGTTCCACGGGGTTTATGATGATTGACCCTTTTTCAGAGGCGATTGTCCGTTCCGCTGATTCACCCCTGCACACTCTTTTGTAGGTGAGATAGCGGGAGGAACGTTCGACATCGATCGAGATCTCCTCCTCCCTGATGTGGCATGAGTAATCATAGGTACCGTACACAGTGAATTGAATCATTGTCGCAGGACATATAATTAATTATTTTTTACATGTTGAGCTTCAGAAGCCTAAAAAAACACCCCGAACGAAAGAAAAAATAACGGTCCTGCCTTTTCAGTCATTGACCGGAAAGGTCATGGATCAATGGTCCGAGGTCAGGGTCACCGAGACCAATGAGGGCAATAGTAAGCCTCTTTCTCAAATCAGGGTCAATAGAGAGCAAAAAGTCTGTGAATACGGGACTGTCGGGTCCCTCACCTTCAGGAGCCTGTGCAATATAGTCCTTCAGGGCCTCATTCCCTACTTCGTTTAACAGCTGGATAAACAGGTCGATATTCCCGTTTTCCATTGCTTTCAGCGATGCCAGTGCCTCGGAGCGCACATTTTCATACTTGTCACCAAGCGCCTGCACCAGCGGTGCAACCGCCCGGGGATCACGGATCCGCCCGAGCGCAATTGCCGCACCCCAGCGGAGGCTCCCGTCACCCTCCCCGAGCGCCCTGATTAATGGAGAAACTGCCGGAGGTCCGATCATCCCGAGCGCGACGGCCACCCTCCCCTTGACATAGCGGTCCTGGTCACGGAGAAGACCAATGAGTGGATCAATGGCACGGACATCCCCGATCTCCCCGAGTGCAATTGCAGCCTTCCACCGGACGTCCCCGTCCGGATGACCAAGCAGGACGATGAGCGGCTCAACTGAATCTTTCCCGATTTTTACAAGGGCTTCAGCAGATTTCCACCGGAGTGCACTGTACTGGTCTTCCGAGAGCATCGTTACAAGGGGATGAATTGCAGTGGGATCCTGTAAGTCCCCGAGTGCCTCAACTGCCAGGTACTGGACATCCAGGTCTGTATGCCCGAGGGCCTTGATCAGTCCCGTGATGTCCTTCTCCTTCCGGAGGTCATCCACGTTTGAATAGGAGTGTGTCCTGTTCCGGATTTCCCTCCAGACCCTGTGAATTATACCCATCACTCCTGTTTCCCTTGTTGCCGGGTCTGCGAGAAACCTCTCACGAAACCAGTTTATCAATTCTGTATCCGGGCGGATTAAAGACCATGGACACCTAGTAAAACCAGGACTGCCCGGGTTAAAAATACCTCTCTTGTGACAACAACGGATTTCATATGAACTGTAAAAAACCTCTCAGACTTCTCTTGCAGATTAGGTAATTCCAAAATTAGAGTCACGTTCCCCGGGGCTCATGGCCCGCCGCTCCGGCGACCCCGTTTGGGATAGAGACGATCCCAAAATACTCTGAATTCAATGAGTCTTCGGGAAACCCTGCCCGAAGAATACCTTAATGGGGGTGAGGCAGGGAGGGGGTGAAACCCCCTTGCGTCCACCTCTTTTTTTATACGAAGGGATTCTACAGAGCGTGCTATGAGCCTCTGGCTCATAGATGAGGATGATGAAGGTGGCCTTTCAGATTGTTTTGCCGGAGTTTTTCGTACCAGCCAATTTAAAAAAGTCACCTTACCTTTCATTTTATATGCCGATCCCACAGATGCGAATCAGGTCTGTTTTCATTCATTAGTACCACGGGATTCTTATGTGGATCATCCTGCACAGGAAACGGAAAGGGATTTGGTGTCGTCACTTATGATCGAGCCCTGGAAAACAAATTGCACGAACATGTGAAACCTGTACACGAATTTCTGCCCGGTCCTAAACCGCAGATACATAGAACCCTGCGTACCGGTTTTTTCAAAGCCCGCTGGATAGTCGGACGGGAGGCACATGCTAGCCCATAATGTACATGGAGACAAATGTACAATAAAATTTATCGGGCTTGTGAGGTGGTTATTAATAAATGGACAGCGCGATACTCGTCGATATCGGGTTGTTTGCCGTATTCCTGGCAGTATTGATCTGCCCGTTCCGGTTCCGGCAGGTTGAGCAGAACCTCGAGGTATTTCTCCTCGGCTGCGGAATACTTGCCCTTACCATCTCCGGTTTTGCAACAATCGAAGGATATACATTTGGCTGGACCACGGAAGTGGTGATCGAAGCCCTTACAGCACCGCTTGTTATCACGACGGTCTTTGGGGTGCCGGTGGGTATCGTCCAGATTGTCCTGATTTTCGGGCTTTTTTTGTATTTTTGTTTCAATGCTGTCCACAAGGCAATTATCTGGACTGTCGCCCACACCTCGATCCCGGTGTTTATTTTTTTAATCATTGTAATACTCGGACTTGTCTCCAGCCTGATATCCGCCATCCTCGCAGCACTGGTGCTTGTTGAGATGGTCTGTGCCCTTCCCGTCAAAAGGGGGGATAAGATCAGTGTCACGGTGGTCGCCTGTTTCTCGATCGGGCTTGGTGCTGCACTGACGCCCCTAGGTGAACCACTTTCAACCATTGCCACCTCACGGCTCTCCGGTCCCCCGTATTACGCAGGGTTTGATTTCCTGTTTAACCTCCTTGGCCTCTATATTATCCCGGGGATTATTGCCCTTGGTATCGTGGGAATGGTCATCTATCACCGGAGCGGATTATCGGATGAATCACTGGCATGCGAGCTCAGGCGGGACTCGCTGGCAGAGGTCGGAATCCGTGCAGTGAAGATCTATGTCTTTATCGTGGCCCTGATCTTTCTCGGTGAAGGGTTCAAGCCCCTTATCGTGCAGTATGTCGTGCCGATTCCCTCTGCAGGGTTATACTGGGTAAACATGATCTCAGCGGTGCTTGACAACGCAACCCTCGCTGCTGCCGAGATTAACCCTGTCCTTTCAGAGCTCCAGATAAAAAGTGCCCTCATGGGCCTTATAATTGCAGGGGGGATGCTGATACCGGGAAATATCCCGAATATCATTTCTGCGGGAAAAATCGGGATTACGAGTAAGGAGTGGGCAAAAATTGGAATCCCGGTGGGAATCATAGCAATGATGATCTATTTCGCGGTTATATTTGTCCCGCAATTCCTCGCCGGCATATAGGTACTGCTTTTCGCTTTCCCTGCAGGTAAATAACAGGGAATTTCAATTCAATATAATTTAACGGGTCATGGATTTTTCGATTGCCCCACCCAAAAAAATTCATGAACATGCAACGCTGATGCACTCTTCAAGCGTGCCGATCCGTGATGCCGCACCACACATGTTCGGGACATAGGTAAATGCCTTCCCGCTGTTTACCATGACCGACTGGTAGGAATCCATGCAGGGCGAGACGACCATACAGGTATCGGCATATACCCGTGCGCCGCTCCGTTCAATGGTCTCAATAAAACCACGTGAGTTCCCTGCGACGGCCCTCGAGGTAAACACGTACAGGGGTTTATTCACATGCTTCCCCTCGAGCAGGTGAGCGATCATACCGAGTTCATCAGGAGAACAGTGGGGACACCCGATTGCCACTGCATCAACCGGGATATCCTTATAGAGGTCGCTGATCTCCTTCTGTTCCACCGGGATTGTATCAAGGCCCTTCAGGTCATAGGAGAACACCCTCGAATCAGGAGTGATACCTTCAACATGGAACAGGGCAACCGCCCCGCTTGCAGCCATGGCCGCACCAAGGGCTTTCAACTGGTCGCGGTCAGGACGTATCCCCCGGAAATACGGTATCCTGTTCCCCGCTTCCTTACCTGCAATATACCCGAGAGCACCGTACCACGAGGTATCGTGGGTCCCCGTTCCATCCACATCGATGACAAGCCCGGGTTTCCTGTTTGCCACAATGTGTAAGCCATAATAGGGGGTCTTCCCGATTATTGCAGCCGCAAGTGCACTCGGGCCCCCTTCACGGTTGGTCCGGGCCCCGATCACCGAGTTCGAGTACGCGACCGCAGACGATTCCGACCATGATATGTGGTCACCATATTGTGTGATCGTATGATAATACGGTGTACAGGTGCAGTCAAGGTGTATTCCCAGGCGCTCGTAGGCAGATACCACCTCTGCCTGTTTCTTTGCAAAGTCCGGTGAGACCCCCATCTCCCGCCATCGTTCACGGTCCATTCCAATGGGGTTCAGTACGGCAGGGACCGCCGCACGTGCATCGAGGGCCTTGAGCCACTGGAGCCCGTATTCCCCGATTGTCTTGTAGGACGCCCCGCTCACCTGGGCACTCCTGATGGGGATCATCCGATCGGCCCCGAAGACCTTGCCGAGAGCGACCAGTATCTCCATCATCATCTTCCTGGTCTCCCCGAACTCCCCGTTCAGGACAAGTTCGTCCTCCCGGTCGAGCTCCATGATATCACCACCCGGCCCTTATAAATTTTGCTTCTCTTCCCATTTCCATCGTGGCATCGAGGCCGATTTTTACATTCGTACCATTTTCAAGCCTGCATGGATCCAGCGAAGACCCCCGGACGCCCGTAATCACCATGCAGTCCTTGTCTCCGCGGACCCTTGTCGCAACGGCGAACTCGACGTCCTCGGGATTGAAAATGTCAATATCTTCATCGACCACTACAACATGTTTCAGCGAGGTGTGTGAGGCAAACGCTGCCATAATTGCATTTTTAGCATCCCCCTCGGTATTTTTCCTGATCTGGACCACGGCATGGAGATAGCCACACCCGCCGCGGGTAAGGCTGACATTTTTTACTTCCGTGACTCCTGCCACTGCGCGATAGATAATAGGCTCGTATGGGGCACCCATCAGGAGTTTGTGCTCGTTGCCGGCCGGGAGGATCCCGTGGTAAATTGCCTCTTTTTTCAGGCTCATCCCGGTGAACCTGATGACCGGCTCGTTCCTGATGACATCATATGTCCCGGTAATATCGACAAACGGACCCTCCGCATGCCGTTCGCTGCCGATGTAACCTTCCAGCACGATCTCTGCATCCGGGACGAGCACCCCGTTCGGGCAGCGTCTTACCGGGAGTTCTCCTCCAAGCAGTGTTGCGGCAAATGCAAGTTCATCGCCCCAGGCGACACGGGAGCAGCTGGCAAAGGTGACCGCCGGGTGGACACCGATCGCCATGGCCACCGGGAGTTCCTTTCCTTCCGCGAGCGCTTTCCGGAGGAGCGTATGGGTATGGCGTCCCTCAACAAGACGGGCAGCTGACATGGTCGTTATCAATGACGAGCATCCGGTGAATGGACGCGTTCTCAACGTCCCCGTATCGGGAAAACACGATTCCTGACGTGATATAGGGGCCTGCATCCTTCGGAAAATGTGTCATGACGGGAATCTGGGAGAAGTCTGTCCTGCTCATCTTCAGGTCCCCTTCCTCGACAACCCGGCCGCCGCATTCTCTCGTCGAAAGGTCTTTTACGATATCTGACTCTTTTATTCCGAGGGCGAGGGAGAGGGCCTTTCTTGTGGCGGTCACGTTCATGACGGCCTTATGACCTGCCGCGTTATGGAACAATAGCAGCTTATCGGTTTTCGCCGCCATTTTTGGCGCTTCAAACCTGATATCGACGGGTTGGTCGATATCGGTAACCTCCCCGGCTTCACGCATTATTTCAATGAATTCACGCATCGTAACCACTCCACCGGGAACAGAGGGAATGCTCGACTGATAAATGGTCCAGAATTCGTGCGACCACCATGTCCACGAGGTCATCGATTGTCTTCGGGTGGTGGTAGAACCCGGGGCTTGCGACCATGATCGTGGCGCCCGATTCACCTGCAGCGAGCATGTTCTTTAAGTGGACCCGCGAGAGGGGCATTTCACGGGGCACGAGTATACACTTCCTGCCTTCTTTCAGGCTGACATCAGCTGCCCGCGTAATCAGGTTGTCAGCAAAACCGTTACTGATGGCAGCAAGGGTCTTCATCGTGCAGGGGACTACCACCATCCCGTCATGGCGGAATGATCCGCTTGCAATTCCTGCACCCATCCCGTCCTCATCATGATACACCGCGTTGTACCCGTCAAGGGCCACACCTTCATGCCGGGCAATATCCCGGGCGATCCTTGTTGTTATCAGGTGGACGTTCTCCTCTTCACAGAGCACATCGAGGAGCCGTTTGGCGTAAATCACGCCACTTGCCCCTGTCACCCCAACGACGAATGTCCTCTTCATTGTCACTCCCGGTCACCAAATGTAGGATATAGAAGGGATAACCTCCCGGTACCTCCCAATGGTCCCGTTGTTACCCGGGCAGTTTCCCGGAATCACCGGACACAATTAAGGGACCGAGGCATTTCCCTGCTCTACAATACAGTGAGATTTCAGGATGAAAGAACTTATGCAACCCTGATTCTCATCGAAATAATGTTACATTAAAACCCGGAAAAAGGGATATTTCAAATTATTTTTATTATTCAGCGGTTTTTCGGGATAAAAAACCTGAACCTGAACTCAGACTCATCGAGCCCTCTCGACCCTTTACGGTCAAGTTCATCCCTCATGTCCCGGACGATGCCATTGAGGATATTCAGCTCCTTGAGCACATCACATTCGCCATCAGTGCACTCGTTCAGGAAATCAAGGAAATCATTGATGGATTTCAGTACCTCCGGCCCTGCGACGAGGTTCATCGTATCGAGGATATAGGCCAGCCTCATCTTTGCCCGGATAAGCCGGTCAGGATCACTTCCTGCAGTGTTGAGGTCTGTTACCGCGTGGAAAAATTCCTGGTACACTTTCAGTTTATGGCGGTCCCCGATGAGCTTTCGTTCACGGCCGTTGGTATAGAGGTATACGGCGCAGATGACAATTGCTACCGAAACCACTCCGGTTACTATAATAATCCAGTCTTCGGTCACTAAAAACCCCCTCGTTGTGAAATGTTCTTTTATCGCTATTTAGACTTCCGTTTTTTTCCGGAGGAAAGGCACGACGTGGCCGGGCCTAAACGGGTAATTTATCCTGCAGGGTCACGGGTTTCACATGGAAGACCGATGACGCGATTATCTCCACCTCGTCGGTCAGTTCCGGCGGGGTATACACCCCGAGTCGCCATTGTTCCAGCCTGTTATCATTGAGGGTATTCAGGAGTGGTGATACTTCCGCCAGCTCCATCACGCGGTGCCGGTTTTTAACCTGGACATGGAGCGACATCCCTGACGGAAGTTCCGGTATATCCACGAGCACCTTTGACGGGTCTACACCAGCGATTCCAGCAATTTCTTCCGCGATCTCCCGCTGTGCCGGAATTCCCCGGTATTCGGTCAGTGCCTTGATATTAACCTGCTCCCGGCCCACGTAGAGTGCCCTTTTGTAGAGCTGGCGGCAGAATATTCTTTCCGCAAACTCCCTTGTGATGCTGCAGTCTGAAGTACGCAGAGCATGAATGCAGGAGACATCATCCATGTGCATCATCCCGGTTACCTCGGGCGGGGACTTGTTTTCCAGGTGGCGCAAGACAGCATGGTTAAACATGGTCTCCGCAATCCTGCTGACATGATGAAAATAAACCGCAGGCCTCATCAGTGTCCTCGCAATCAGGAGCGATTCGGCAGCATTGATCCCGCTTTCGTGGATAACGATACCTTCTTCCGAGAGAAGTGTGCTCCTGATGAGCCGCTGGGCATCGACCGTTCCATACGGTACACCCGTGTAGTGGGCGTCCCGCAGCAGGTAATCCATCCGGTCAACATCAAGTTCCCCGTGGATGATGCCAGATAACTGGTGATCCCCTGCAAGGACCTCTCCGAGCTCGTTCCTGTCAACCCCGATTTTTTCAAGCAGGGGTGCCAGGGTGTCGGATTTAAGCAGGTTTCCAATCCGGTGGTGGCTCCGGCCGGTCAGCTCTTCCATAACCGGCTCAATCGAATGTGAAAAGGGACCATGCCCGATATCATGGAGGAGCGCCGCCGTTACGATAAGCAGGCGGTCATATTCCGGCACCCCGAGCTGGCGGCACATTACCCCTGCAAGGTGCATCGTGCCAAGTGAGTGCTCGAACCGGGTGTGGTTCGCTCCCGGGTATACAAGGTAGGAGAACCCCAGTTGCTTGATATGGCGGAGCCTCTGGAGCAGCGGGGAGTCAAGCAGCGTGATGGCTGGCGTATCTACCTCCACATACCCGTGGACCGGGTCCTTAATCGATTTCATCCCTCGTGACCGCTAAAGAATCTTGATATAGAGAAGATAAACCTATTGAGTAATGATTACCTTACTTTCCGGCGGGACAGGAACACCAAAACTTCTCCGCGGTGTCCGGTCTCTCACCGGTGACCAGAAGATCAATGTCGTGGTGAACACCGCAGAAGATGTCTGGATATCGGGGGCACACCTGTCACCTGATATTGATACGGTGATGTACCTTTTTGCCGGGATCCTCAATACGGAGACCTGGTGGGGGATTGCCGGTGATACCTTCCTCACTCACAAGGCTCTGCTCGACCTTGGGACCGACGAGTATATTGCTATCGGTGACCGAGACCGTGCGGTCCAGATTGCCCGGGCGGACCTCCTCACCCGGGGGAAATCCCTTACCGAGGCGACCACCATCCTGTGCCGGAACATGGGTATCAAGGCAGGGGTGCTCCCCATGACAGATTCACCGGTTGCCACCATGGTAAGGTCATCGGGCGAATTTATTCATTTCCAGGAGTACTGGGTGCGGTGTAAGGGTTCCATACCGGTTGACGCGGTAAAAAGGGTCCCTGAATTACCCCCCCCCGCGACAGAGGACGTGATCCGGGCGATTAACGAAGCTGATGCGGTTATTATTGGTCCAAGTAACCCGGTTACCAGTATTCTACCGATCCTTGAATGCCAGGGTGTGCAGGAGGCTTTGCGGGATCAGTACGTCGTCGCGGTAAGCCCGTTTATCGGGCAGGCCCCCTTCAGTGGTCCTGCAGGGGAACTCATGAAAGCGAAGGGGTTCTCGCCTTCCTCACTTGGTACATGGGAATTGTACAGGGACTTCCTCGACCTGTTTGTCCAGGACGAACGGGATACCGTGACAGTCCCGGGCGCAACACGTCTTGATACCATGATGACCAGCGAAGAAAAGAGCAAGGAACTTGCGGAATGGATTTTCAAACTTATTGAAGCACACAACAGATGACTCCCTGAGGCCCGGCCGAGGGCGCGTTACGGCGGGTATAACTGCTTCCGACCCATGGTCCCCGGGTGATCTGCCTGACACCAGTAAAGGATTTAAGTGGTTATAACTGAAAAATGGTTCAGATACGGGGATGGGCATGGTCAAACCAGGAATAAGGGCGCCGGACGTTTCAATGGCGGAAGAAGTCCTAATAGGGCTTAACACGATTTTTCCAATAATCAAGCGTATGTATGGGGTTAAAAAAATCGGGATGTTTGGTGCGTTCGCACGGAGAGATGCGATCCCGGTCGATGCCGTGGAGCTCATGGTCGAATTTTCTCCCGGGTTTGAGACCTACCGGCATTACCTCGGCCTTAAATGGCACCTTGAGGAGTATTTTTCGACAAGGATCTACCTCATCACAACACGGGTGCTTGCAGAGTCCCCTTCAGCAGCATCGTTCGACCCCGAGATGGGTGAAGTGGACCAGGAAGCCCTGGTACAGGTTCTTGGTGAACTTGACTTTCTCCAGTCCCGGTGCAAGGGTATGGCGTACGAGTCATTTACACGGGAATCATTACTGCGCCGGGCTTGTGAAAGAAGCCTGCAGATCATGAGCCTCGCAGTCGGGAGGATTTCAGGACCCCAAAAAGAAATGTTCCCTGCTGCACCATGGAAGGAGGTGGAGGGGATCAGCCAGAGTATTGCAGAGGCGCGTTTCGGTGCCGACCCATTTCTGCTCTGGCATTTCATCGTGACCGAAGTCCCCGGTTTCACCCAGGTTGTCCGTTCAGCGATCCAGGCAGCCTCCCGGCGGCACCACCATAATGAGGGGCTGAACGCTCCCGGTACCGGGAGTTCCGAAGAATAGGGGATTATTTTCAGTTACTGCGAGAATTGTTGCCCCAATCGGGATGGAGGCCAACAGTCAGGTCATATATTCCCGGGTCTTCTTTTTTTCGCCACCTTGCAAAAAATCTTAATGATCCGCTCTGTTGACATCCTGTGTATCAAAAAAATGAAACAGAACGGCTTTGAAAGGAGGAGCGTTCACCCCGGCCTGCCCAACGCCGGATACGATACATTTTTCAGAAGAGTTGACCTGAAGAGTGCCTGAACACTTCCAATACCAGTCCCTATACCGGCCAGGGTCGCCAAAGCGGCGGGGTGGAGCCAGGGGAGTGCGAATAAGTCCCGGAATGCCACTGAAACAATAAGACAGAGTTTAGAGGACGTCAACAGAACCTGAATACAATCTTTTCACAAGAAATTAACTAAATTTTCCCGGGCCTGATACCCCTGTGCATCTGCCCTGCCGTATGAAAAATTTATCCGCACGAAAGAGATATAGAAAGAATAACGAACTCAGGGCGTACCTTTGCCCTGTGTACCGAAACAGGGGTATACCTCAGCACTCCGATACCCTTGATTCCAGGCGTGATTCTCCATGAGCAGTCCCTATAATCTCTCTGATGAACTGACTGAGCTGATCGCTCACATCGAAGAACTGCTGGGGATTGGTATTACACTCCGCCGCCAGGACAACATCCCTGACCAGGGGCTCCTGGTTGATGACTACACCTATGGGTCAGGGAAAAACCTGATCCTGTTTTCGAGCAACGAACTCGGTATGCTGAAAGATTTTGTCATCACCAAAAACTGCATCGAATTATTATTCAAGGGTATTGCATCCGGGAAGGGGGAGTTGCAGGTTCTTTCATTTGACGAAACATCTGCAACCGAAGGAATGAGGCAGGTCTATTTTGATTTATTAAAGGACGAAAATACACGGGGGCTTGAGATCGCGCAACGGAAAAAACTGCTGTTCCAGCTATTTTTACTCTTCAGGAACACGCTTTCTGAATTACCATGGTCAATCCTGTCTAATATCTACATCTCGAAGAAATTTCCGGTGATGAGGAATTCGCAGGTGTACCTCCTGATGAGGGAGAGCATGTATGAGATGCACGCCCTGGAAAAGGAAAACGAGACCCTGCCCCAGCGTTATTATGTGATGCATAACGCGATCTACTATGCCAGGGATATGCTCCTTGCCTATACCCTTTCTGAGTACCGCTTAAATCCCATGATCAACATCCCGGAACTCCAGCAGTTCCGGGCGCTTGATATGAAAGATATGATGGACAGCCGCTGGAGTCGTTCTCACTGGTACCATACGAAAGTCGTCGGCGATGCAATGTCAAATATCCTCAAGCTCAGCCTCAACTCAGATTTCAACAAAAATCCAGGGCCTGATCTCTATTATGATCTCTACGAATGTGGTCTCGATATTACCAACCGGTGGCTTGTCATGATGGCAATGCAGGACTGGTACCGGTGGGAAAAACCTGATCACTGGAGGTCTGCAATTCAAAAGCAGGAATCGACCGAGGAGGCGATCCTGGGTAAAATTTTTAACGGGTAATTGAGGATCTCTTCCCGGGATCCTGTCCCGTGCACGGAGAAATACCACGTGCATTCTTCCGTATTCCTACCTGTGAGGGGTTCACCCCGCAAAAACAATTACCTCTCACGTTTCATATGTACTGGATTTGATATGCGTATTCCAATACATGCCGTACATCCCGATATCGGTGAGGCAGAGATTATCGGCTGGGTCCACGAAGTTCGCGACCTTGGCGGCCTCACGTTTTTACTTATCCGGGACAGGACCGGCATCATCCAGGTCACAATACCCAAAAAGAAAGCGTCAGAATCGGTCCTTGCAGCGGCAAAAGCGGTATCCCGCGAGTCCGTCGTCCGGGTTTCCGGACCGGTGAAGCCAATTGATAAGGCGCCCGGAGGCAGGGAACTCGTACCGGAGTCGTTCGAGATCATCAGCCTGAGCGCAAGCCCGATGCCACTGGATGTTGTCGAAAAAGTCCCCGCAGAACTGGATACCAGGCTTGATGCAAGGTTCCTCGATGCCCGCCGGCCGCGTGTTAGTGCGGTGTTCCATATCAGGAGTACCGTTACACGGGCAGTCTACGAATTTTTCTTCTCACGAGGGTTTGTAAACATCACGACACCAAAAATTGTCGCTGCCGCAACAGAGGGTGGGACAGAACTCTTCCCGATTGCCTATTTCGAGCGCGAGGCATTCCTCAACCAGAGCCCGCAGCTCTACAAGCAGATGATGATGGCCGCAGGGTTTGAGAAGGTATTTGAGATCGGCCCTATATTCCGTGCTGAAGAACATAACACGACAAAGCACCTTAACGAGGCGACCTCCATTGACATGGAGATGTCGTTTGCCGACCACCTCGAGGTAATGAAGGTCCTCGAGGACCTGGTTATCACGACCTACAGGACAGTTGCCGATCAGTGTGGCGAGCAGTTGTCAGCTCTTGAAATACAGGACTTCAACATTCCGGAAGCAGGGTTCCCGAGACTCCCATATCCCGAAGCGATTGAGATTGCAAAGAGGGCCACCGGTGAGGACATCCAATACGGTGACGACATCGGGACGGTCTCCGAGAAGGCAATCGGGGAGGAGATAGGTGTCCATTATTTCATTACCGACTGGCCGACTGCGATAAAGCCCTATTATGCCATGCCGTACGAAGACGATCCTTCAGTCTGCAAAGCGTTCGACCTCATGCACCCTAGAATGGAGCTTTCGAGCGGTGCTCAGCGTGTCCACCAGCATGACCAGCTCGTCCACCAGATACGCGCAAAGGGATTATCTTCAGACAGTTTCGAATTTTACTTAAACCCGTTCAGGTACGGGATGCCCCCTCATGCAGGATGGGGACTTGGAGTGGAGCGGCTTGTCATGACCATGCTCGGTCTTTCCAATGTCCGTGAGGCCGTGCTGTTTCCAAGGGACCGACATCGGCTGGTGCCATGAAAAAGACTTTTTCTTTTGGTGTAATGCTCCCCACGACCGTGGTGGGCAGTTACCCGGTAGTCATGGGCCATGGTATCAGGTCACTCTTTGACCCCCTTTCCTTTGCCGTGAAAACTGCCGTTGAAGAACAGATCAAGGCTGGAATCGATATTATCTCTGACGGCCAGGTGAGAGGGGACATGGTCCACCTGTTCACGAACCGCCTCCCGGGGATCAAGGGTCTGGAAGTGATTGGAAAGGTGCTCCCCGCAGAAACGACCATCACCGCAGCCGATACGAAGTTTGCCCTCGGAAAATCAGTAAAGGTTAAGGGGATCGTCACCGGTCCGACCACACTTGCCCATGCACTCCATCTCTCTTCAAAAGTCTACCGGAACAAGGAGGAGCTTGCCCTCGACCTTTCAGTTGCGATCGCGAAAGAGGTACAGGGACTTGCAGAAAACGGGGTCTGCATGGTTCAGGTAGACGAACCGATCTTTTCAACCGGTGCTGCAGACCTGCCAACGGGCCGTGAAGCCCTGCAACGGATCGCCTCAGGAGTTGGTATACCGGTATGTCTCCATGTCTGTGGTGGCCTGGGGGACGTCATTGATGAGGTCCTGTCAATGCCGGTAGATATTATCGATCTCGAATTTGCAAAAAATCCCGGTAACCTTGACCTGCTCTCAGAAAAAGATTTGAAGGGAAAAATGCTCGGGTACGGCTGTGTAGACTCCTCGAGCCCGGAAGTAGAGAGTACAGCAACCATTGTATCGCGGATCCGGAAAGGCCTTGAAGTGTTCGCACCGGAACAGCTGCTGATCGACCCTGACTGTGGACTCAGGATGCAGACCCGGGATGCGGCCTTCGCAAAATTAACGAACATGGTCTCTGCAGCAACAGTCGTCCGGAATGAGATTACCATAAAATAACAAGTGACGCAAGGTTACTTGGAGATTAACTCAATAGAAATCCTCTCAAATCTATCTTGCAGATTGGTAATTCCAAAATTTCGTCACGCTCCCGGGGCTCATGGCCCGCCGCTTTGGCGACCCCGGTTGGGATAGAGGCTATCCCAAAATACTCTGAATTAATGAGCCTTCGGGAAACCCTACCCGAATGATATCTTAATGGGGGTGGGGCAGGGAGGGGGTGAAACCCCCTCCTGTCTTCGAATTTCCCTCTTATTTGTTATGACACCGAAGGGTTTCAAAAAAGTCCTTTTTTATTCAATTACACAACTCTTGAAGTCGTTGAGAGTTCGATCCCTTTTTCGTTAATGAGGAACGGTATCAGCCGTCTCGGGACCGCCATACCGGTAATTTTGTGTACTGCGAGCTGGCGTTCGATCTCGTTCATGAAGATTACTTCTTTTAATTCGAGGATAACGTCTACAGCCCTCATAACGAGGATCTCTTCCACCCGTGGATGGAGCTCAGGGTAGAACGTAAAAACCACATTCGCCTTCCTGGTTACAGCGACATCCCTTGCCGAAAGGATGCATTGTACTCCGGCATCGATACCGTATTTAAGGATCAGCGAGGAGAGGGAATCAATCACGAGTTTCTGCCCGTTCAGGTTTGTTATGAATTCATCGGCAGTAAAACCCCTGCCGTCGATCATCCCGGGCTGCACCTCGGCGTCAAGCATGATGTAGGTGCCCTCCTCACCCTCAGACTGCCAGAACTGCCGGGCCAGGAGGTCATTTCCGGACACCGCTGAACCCAGTGCAAGGACCGTTGTCCCGGTTGGAAAACCACCTTCCAGAGCCTGGTCCAGACCATTTATACCAGTAGTTCTTTTATTTTCCCTGGACAGAGAAGGAAAACCCCCGTATGGATTATTGGTTTATATAGGATTATAAGCCTTTTTCTGAATCCGCGCGATTATCCATACTTCTCGCGCAGAGCACGCCGGAGCAGTTTCCATCCGTTCACCCGGGGAAGGTTATCGGTAATTATGAACCTCCGTGGAATTTTATACCCGGCGAGGTGCAGCCGGCAGAATTCGTCGAGCTCTTCGGGAGTAACAGGGGTCCCGGTCCGGGTAACCACTGCTGCTACCGGCAGTTCCCCTTTCCTTTCATCCGGGATACCAAAGACCGCGACATCGGCTACCCCGGGATGCTGGATAATAACATTCTCAACTTCGGTAGGGTAAATCTTCCAGCCCGACATGATGACCATGTCTTTTTTCCGATCAGTAATGAAGAGGACACCTTCATTGTCAAGGTGCCCGATATCTCCGGTGAGGAACCAGCCATCAGGCCGGAAGACCTCCGCTGTTGCCCCGGGCATATTCCAGTAACCCCTTGCAACGGAAGGGCCACGCAGAGCGATCTCCCCGGTCTCACCAGGGTCAAGTTCCAGAACAGGGTTATCCGGGTCCACGACCATGACTTCAGTGTACCCCACGGCGACTCCCACGCTCTGGTAACCGCGGGTAAGGTGCGGGTACCCGGGTAAGGTGGTGGTACCTGACCCGATCACTATCGTTTCTGAAAGCCCATACGAGTTCGCTACAGGGATGTGAAACCGCTGATCGAACATCTCCCATATTGCCGGCAGGAGCTGTCCTCCACCCGAAATGATCACCCGGACATCGGCAAGTCTGTTGTTCGGTACCGGGGGGACTATGGACAAGTGAGTGTATGACGGGTGGCATACCGGCAAGTATCGTCACCTTGTAATGGCTGGCGAGGGCAAGGTATTGCTCAAGGTCGAACCGCTCCATCATCACGTACGTGCCCCCGGCACGGAGCACGGCCAGCCCCCACGAAAGCCCGACATGGCCCATCGGGTAAATTCCAAGGTATACATCATCAGGAGTGATCCGGAGTGCCTCGCATTCCGTATCGAGGGCGGTTATCCAGTTCCCGTGCGTGAGCATTGCACCCTTCGGCCGACCGGTTGTTCCAGCCGTATACTGAAGCTGGCACAGGTCATCAAGGCTGCAGTTGGTCGCCCGCATCTGTGCAGGAGCCTCAGGAAAAGAAGCCCATTCGACCATGCCCTGGCCCCCGCTACCGGTACTGATGACGTGGCATGCAAGAGGGTGGTGTTCCCGGATATTCTCAATGATACCGGCACCCCTCGGATCGGTAATAATTGCGCATGCCCCTGCATCAACGATCGCATGGAGCAGCTCTTCCTCGCGGTACACGATATTCGTGGGCACGGCAATGCCCCCAATCCGCCAGATCGCAAAATAGCTGATGAGGTACTCAGGGGAGCTATCGAGATAGATGCACACGCGATCGCCCTTTCTGACCCCAAGTGAGGAAAGACCCATTGCAATGCGGTTCATTTCGCTCCTGAGGAACCCGTATGATAGCGTAACATTTCCCGATGGGCAGATTAGCGCAGCTTTCGCTGATGGAACACTTTTCGCATCGAGGAGGGTGGTGATATTTGACATGGTGAGAACCGTTACGCCCCGGTAAAACAATTTTGACCCTGCGGTATATAGGTGTTCATTTTTTAATTTGTATCGGCATCTCCTCGTTCGAACGGGGTCTCTGGTAAATGCCGTTAATTCCGGGGGCCGGGAAACAATGAAAAGCGCTTGGTAAAAATGATGACCTGCTATCTTACCGACGAATTTTTTCGTACAATTCTCACGTTCCCGGAGATCAGTCCTGCCGCTTTGGGGGCTGGTTGGGATAGAGACGGTTCTTTTTCATCTCTGAACCTTCGGATGGTCCCGGACCGCAGAATATCTTTCCGGGGGGTGTGGCAGGGAGGGGATGAAATCCCCTCCTGTCGAAGCAGTCAGATCAACTTATTTTTTGAGTATCCGCAGGATTATTACCAAGCCTGCCATGAGCCTTTGGTCCATAGATGACTATGAAAAAGGTGCTCTTTCAGATGTTTGAGCGGAATTTCTCATACTGCCAATACGAGGACAATTACCTGATTATGCCCAATAATACTTTGGAAATGACTACCATGTACCAAAAAAATATCCATGTCTGAAAAGGGAAAAAAAGGATTACTGGTATTCCGGCGGCTGCACTTCCTTTGGCAGGCCTCCTTTGAAGGAGTCCTGGATCTTTTTGTACCATTCCCTGATATTCTGGTTCATCGTCGGGTGTATCTTCTGCTTGGCCGATTCAAAGTGCTTCAGGGTGACGACGGTACTCCTTTCCCGGAGTGCGAGCATCCCTGCTTCACGGCATAACAGTTCGAGGTCTGATCCCACATATCCCTCAGTCATTATTGCAAGCTGCCTGATAAATTCCTGCAGTTTCGGGTCCTCAAATGAGAGCCCGTTCTGTTTCATCATTTCCCACAGGACTTTTCTTCTTGTACCCCTGTCGAGCGAGGCCCCTTCTTTTTTCTCAACTGAGTCAGTGAATACTCTGGCTTCATCGAGTGTAACCGTTGTATTCACGCCCATTTTTTCAATAAGAGATTCAAGTGCAGCTTCATCAAAACCATCCGTGAGGTTAATCACTTCATAGAGGGCAGACCCATCGATCGGCATCTGTAGGAGGTAGATCCTTACTATTTTCTGCCTGTCTTCAAGACCGGGCTCACCGATATACACCAGGCGGTCAAACCGCCCGGCCCTGAGCAGTGCAGGGTCTATCATGTCAGGGCGGTTTGTCGCACCCATGATGATGACATCTTTTAATTCCTGCAGCCCGTCGATTTCCGTGAGGATCTGGTTCAGGACACTGTCCAGGAGATGGGAGTTCTGGTTAGCCCCGCGGTGCGGGACAATGGCGTCCATCTCATCAAAAAATATAATGGCCGGTGCTACCTGCCGTGCCTTCTTGAAGATATCACGGACTGCCCGTTCGCTCTCCCCCCAGTATTTTGAGAGCAGTTGTGGTCCCCTGATGGCAATGAAATTCGCACCACTCTCGTTGGCAACTGCCTTGGCAATAAGGGTCTTTCCCGTACCGGGAGGCCCGTACAGCAGGACCCCTTTTGGTGGCTGGATCCCGAGGTCATCAAACCGCTGCCGCTCGGTGAGAGGATATTCCACGGTCTCGCGGATCTCCTCTTTTGCCGATTCCAGTCCTCCGACATCCTGCCACTTGATGTGGGTCACTTCGATAATGACCTCACGCATCGCACTTGGGCTCACGTCACGAAGTGCGCCCCTGAAATCTGTCGCCTTCACATGGAGCGTATCGAGGATCTCCGATGGGATCTCCTTTTCATCCAGGTCGATGCTTGGGAGGTAACGGCGCAGCGCCCGGATGGCGGCCTCCCGGGCGAGTGCTGCAAGGTCAGCACCCACAAACCCGTGGGTCTGCTGTGACAGGTCCTCTAGTTTCACGTCCTCGGCAAGCGGCATTCCACGGGTGTGGATCTTCATAATCTCTATGCGGTCAAGTTCACTCGGGACACCAATCTCGATCTCCCGGTCAAACCTTCCCGGCCTTCTTAACGCGGGATCAACCGCATCAATCCGGTTCGTCGCACCGATGACGACCACCTGGCCCCGCTCCTCGAGACCGTCCATCATCGTTAACAACTGTGCGACCACCCTCCGTTCAACCTCCCCGGTCACTTCTTCCCTTCTTGGAGTAATCGAGTCCAGTTCGTCGATGAAGATTATCGAGGGTGCATTTTCCCGGGCCTCTTCAAATACCTCGCGGAGCCTCTGTTCGCTCTCCCCGTAATACTTGGAGATCACTTCCGGTCCGGCGATTGAGATGAAATGGGCACCGCTTTCGCTCGCAACGGCCTTTGCAATCAACGTCTTGCCTGTCCCGGGGGGCCCGAACAATAATACACCCTTCGGGGGTTCTATCCCGAGTTTCTGGAATAGTTCGGGATGACGCATCGGGAGCTCAATGGTCTCCCGCAGGCGCTGGAGTTCATCCTTGAGACCACCAATATCCTCATAGGAGATCCGTTTCAGCCCCTCGAACCCTGCAGCCGGCTTCTCCGAAAACTCGATGATGGTATTTTTTGTGATGATGACAGCTTGTTCAGGCTCAATATCGACCACTTTATAGGCAACGATCTGGGGCTGGATAAAGGGCAGACCCACCATGATCGGGATTTGATCGTTCTTAACAACAGGGAAATCAATCAGGCTGTTGATGACGTGGGGGTTATTTGAGACCTGGATATTCTTCGGGAGGTCTTCAGGGGGGGCGAGTAAGACCCTTTTCGCCTCGATCTCTTCTTTCAGGCTGGTGATCTTAATCGTGTCCCCGATACCGACCCCTGCATTCGTCCGCGAAAAATTATCGATCCGGACTTTATGCTGGTTCCAGTCTTCGAGCAATGCACGCCACACCTTCACCACAGTCCTTCGCTTTCCTTCAATGGCCACAAGGTCGCCGGGAGAGATTTTTAAAAACAGCATCGTCTCCGGGTCGAGCCGGGCCTTTCCGCCACCCTGGTCACCAGGGTAGGCACTATCGACTTTTAGGTGAATTTCAGGCATCCCAGAAAGATCATATATGCAGGAATTTATATGTACTGTTAGAATCATGCGATATCTTCTCTTTGAACCGTTCCATGGTGCCGCCGGGGACATGGTCACCGGTGCCCTGCTTTCTCTTGGTGCTGACAGGGAAACCGTGGCGGATGCGATGCGGTCGGTTGTCGCAGACCCGTCTTTTTCCATCGTGGACCGGGCGGGAATACAGGCTGTCCGGGCAGAGACCCATGCAACAACGTGTTCCCGGACACTTGAGGAGGTCCTCGCACTCGTCAGGAGTGCCCGGGCTCCAAAACCCGCAATTGAGATGGCGATTAGGGTGTTCCGGAGGATAGCAGAAGCCGAGCAGTCAGTACATGGGACCCTGGTCCACTTTCACGAGGTAGGAGCTGATGATGCGATTGCGGATGTGATTGGTGCCTGTACCGCCCTTTATGCCCTTAAACCGGATGGCGTTGCGGTAACACCTGTCGCAGTTGGTGGAGGTATTATTACCGGATCCCACGGGACGATGCCGGTCCCGGCACCAGCGACCATCGCAATACTGAAGGGATCAGGACTCATGTGTGAGCATGGAACCCCGTCGGACGGTGAGCTGTGTACACCAACCGGGGCAGCACTCCTCGCAGAATTTGCAACCATAAATCCGGATGGACTTGGCCCGGTGAATGTTACCGGTATCGGCTACGGGGCAGGAACCCGGGACCCTCCCGGTATTCCGAATGTCCTCCGGGTGGTGCTGCTGGAAAAAACCAGGGAACTCAGCCTGGACCGGGTTGATGTGCTCGAGACGAATGTTGACGATGTCAGCGGGGAGATCATCGCCAACGCAATCTGCGTGCTTATGAACGCCGGGGCGAGGGATGCCAGTGCAATTCCCTGTATAATGAAGAAAGGCCGGGGAGGTTACCTCGTCAGGGTTATCTGCCGTGAGGAGGACTCGGGCCGGCTTGCGGGAGTGATGGCCTCAGAACTTGGCACCCTCGGTGTCCGCTGTACCCCCTCGGTCCACCGTTTTATTGCGGGGCGAACGATTGAGGCGGTCAGGCTGGACATCAGCGGGACCACCATAGAAGTCCCGGTAAAATGCGGGTGGATCGGGGACAGGTGTTACACCCTTAAGGCCGAATTTGATGATGCCCGCACCCATGCAGAAAAACTGGGAATTCCCGCAAGGGAACTCATCCGGAAAATCGAACAACGGGCATGGGAAACGCTCCCTGGACGTGTGGCAGGTGATATCAACGGACCCGGGAAGAGTACCGAGCGGAAGCCCTGACCTGGACCAGTTGCTGAACGGGGGGTTCGAACCTGGTACCATCACCCAGTTCTTCGGGGAACCGGCAAGCGGGAAAAGTTCAGCCTGCATACTCGCCGCCGTAAACTGCCTTGTATCGGGTAAATCTGTAGTCTTCATCGATACCGAAGGTTTTTCCATCGAACGGTTCCGGCAGATAGCAGGCGCACATGCAGCGACACTCGCCGAACACCTCTATATTTATGAACCAACAGATTTTGACCAGCAGGGGGTCATGATTGCCGGGATGGATACCGTGCTCAGGACCCGGAATGTCGGCCTGATCATCGTGGATTCTGCAACGGCTCTCTACCGGACGAACCTTGAGAAGGGGAGGGATGCCATGCAGAAACTTACGCGGCAGATCGTGCTTCTCCTTGGGTTTGCCAAACGATACCGGATACCGGTGGTTGTGACCAACCAGGTCTACATGGACGTGGTAAAAAATACCTATTCCGGACTGGGCGGCACGGCACTCGAGCACATATCGAAAGCAATCATCATGTTCAACCGGGAAAAGGGGAAGGTGCGCCGTGCGACCCTCATGAAACACCGCTCACTCCCTGCAGGGGGTTTCTTTGATTTTGAGATTACCGGTACCGGGATACGAAACACCAGGGATGTTGAACCGGATCAGGAGTAAAAATCTGAATATCAAATAAAGGACCGCATTGCTCAGGTCTGATTGTTGATAACACTGTTAACATTACCCGTATCCATGGGGTGGAACCTCTCCTGCCGGTTCCTTTATTCCGCCAGGTTCCATCGAAATAAATCATGATCTATTGAAGCATTAGACCAGTGTGTATCCCTGCGAACGAACGACCCATTGTTTCCTGCCCTTTGTAATTACCATATTTTAGCAATAAAATGGTTTTTTTGTCAGGCACTACAATCAATCTTATAGATTTAAGGGTATCCTAAAATTTACTCACGCTCCCGGGGCTCATGGCCCGCCGCTGTGGCTGCCCCGATTTGGATAGAGACTGTTCCCTACATCTCTGAAACTTCGGATGGACCCTGTCCACAGAATATCGTTATGGGGGTGGGGCAGGGAGGGGTGAAGCCCCCTCCTGTCTATATGGCTCCTTTTTTTCCAAAACAATGCAGGCTGTCAATGTTAGTGAAATAAATCAGAATATGATGGTTCCGGTAAACACGGTGCTCGCGGGGCCTTCCATGAATGTCTCCTTCCCGAGGTAGATATTCAACGGACCCCCTTCCGTCTCTACGTGGATGGATTCTCCTGCATACCCAAGATTATGCGCCACGGCTGCGCACGCGGTGGCTCCTGTACCACACGACAGGGTCTCATCTTCAACACCCCTCTCGTAGGTACGGATTCGTATCTCACCGGCCCCGGTCCTTTCAACGAAATTGACATTTGCGCCGGCAGGGAAGGTCTTGTGGTGCCGTATACCTGGCGAAACCGTAGTAATATCAACCGCCTCAACCGACGGAACAAAAATGACCGCGTGAGGTACACCTGTATTCACTGCAAATACGTCATACTCTGCAATCTTCTCTTCATAATCACCGGAACCGGTTGCCGGAATATCCTTCCGGTCAAATTTCGGCTCAGGCATGAGGACTTTTACCATGAATTCCTCGTCAGAGAAATTCATTTCAACAGGCATCAGGCCTGCCATTGTTTCGATAACCCCTTTCGTACCAATCATGGAATGGTTATACGCATATTTTGCGAAGCAGCGGACACCATTTCCACACATCTCCGCCTCGCTCTGGTCAGGCTGGAACAGGCGCATCCTCAGGTCTCCCTTACCAGCTGCCTTAGAGAGGTAAAGCACACCATCTGCCCCGATGCCGAAATGGCGGTCACAGAATGAAGCGGCAAATTCTCCTTTCATCGGGTCGGGAATAACCACCCGTTCATACTCATCGATCAGGATGAAATCATTGCCATTGCCATGTAGTTTTGTAAATTCGATCTCCACAACCGCACCTCTCTGTTACTCAGCTTGTGCCCCATAACTTGAGGGCCTGTTCCAGTTCAAAGTGATCCTTTGCATATTCCCGGGCCGGAATACCTGCCATGAACGCATCTACTGCCTGCCTCATGGCCCGGGCCCCTGCAGCAGTCCCTGCAGGGTGCCCGTGGATGCCCCCTCCGGCCTGGAGAATTATGT
Source organism: uncultured Methanomicrobiales archaeon (assembly GCA_963758915.1). Classification (GTDB taxonomy): domain Archaea; phylum Halobacteriota; class Methanomicrobia; order Methanomicrobiales; family Methanospirillaceae; genus CAIKOD01. The sequence goes on along the minus strand of CAVWXH010000001.1, from coordinate 22,637 downwards.
CAGTGCCGAGCGTGGCGAGCTCCTTTTCAACCTTGCCAGGATGAAGGCCCCCGCTTGAAACCGGGAATGTGGGTTGCATCCCGAATGCCTGTTCGGTCAGTACCCGGTTGTCTCCGGTGACTTCTTCAGCGGCGTGGGCCATCTTCCCGCTCACGGTCCCGGTATGGAGCTGGTCCCCGCCAAGCATCCGCACCAGCCGGGCCAGGGGCCTCATGGCGATGCCATGTTCAGGGTTTCTTGTCATTGCCGCGTGCATCGTCCGGTGGACATGGATCGGTACCCTGATCCCGGGTTCCTCCCCAAGTGCCTGGAGTGCGCCAAATCCGGCGGTAATCACATCGATCATGATCATATTCGCCCCGAGTTCAATGGCATGTTCTGCACGTTCGACAATCTGGTCCCCCCGGGTAGTGATATTGACTGCATACAGCACCTGGTGACCGGTCTCATCCCTGGCTTCCTCAAGTTTCGCCATCACTTTCGGCAGCCTTTCTTCTATCGGGCAGAATTTCTGGTCGGTAAGGGTCTCATCGTCTTTAATGAGGTCAATACCACCTATTGCTGCCTGGTAGGCAACCGCGGCGGTATCATCCGGTGTGAGCCCTACTTTTGGCTTTATGATAGTTCCTACATGCGGCCTCTTCGTTGTTCCTATCATCCGGCGTACACCCGGGATCCCGTATTTAGGTCCCCTGAACGGGACAAGGCAGTCAGGGAGTGAGAAATCAAGGAGCCTGACTACTTCCAGCCTCGAAAGGCCGAAAAGGTTCCCTGCAACGACCGATAGGTACTGTGGGACGTTCCCGGGCTCAAAGACATCCGCAGGGTAACTGATCCGGGTGATATACCCCTTGCCTGAAGGTATTACATCAATCACGGCCCCGTCAAGGTGCTTGATATATTCCATCCGTGTGGTAATACCGGTCCAGGTACCGGTGGTCTCTTCGTCGGCAAGGGCCTGAGCTGCCCCTTCGGGGGTGGTGTCTCCCCTGGGCCTGAAATAATATGATCCAATGACATCTGACATGGTAATTTTCTCCTAATCATGGTGGTCGATATCAAATTCCTTCCCAAATTCAGATATCTCCCACCCGAGATAATCCCGGATAATAATGTAGGCCATCTGGGGTGGAATGGCCCCAGATTCAGTGATGATCAGGTCAATATACTCCGCCGGGGTCACGTCGAACACGGGGTTCCGCACGGTCACATGCGGGAGGTTTTTCGCAATATCATCAGAGAGCACTTCACCTGCCGGACGCTCTTCGATCTCGATCAGCTCCCCAAGGATTGTCCTTGGCGCGAATTTGTAGGTCTCTGCGGCGACAACGAAGTTCGTCCGGGCTTCCTGGGCGGCAAGCGCAATCTGGGAGGTCCCGATCTTGTTGACTACCGCACCATTCACGGTGACCGCATCAGCACCGGTTATTACCAGGTCGATATCGTTGATGAACGATCGGACCGCAGAATCGACAATAAAACTTGTTTTGATCCCTGCTTCATTGAGCACGCGGATAGTGAGGAGCCCCTGGTTCCTTGGCCTGACTTCCGTGGCAAAAACGGAAAAATCCTTACCGCTCCTTTTTGCCTCGATAAGACAGGCAAGTGCGGCCTCGGAATTACAATGGGTGAGGATTACATCCCCGTCCCTGATATGGCGGGCCCCGATTTTTCCGATGCGTTCGACCGCCTGGTTCGAGGACTGGACAAATTCACGGGCTTTCGAACCAATCGCCATTTTTGCTTCAGGCACGGCGGTAACATGGGCTATTGATGCCATTACAATATTTACCGCATTCGGGAGCGAGACCGCGGTTGGCCTTGTCCCTGCCATAAGGTCAGCTGCCCGCCTCATCTCACTGGAAAATAAAGTTATATCGGTGGTATTAAGTGATTCGGCATGTTCTGCGAGAGCGAGTGCGGCAGCCCGGGCAATCCGCCCGGCACCCCTGATCTCCATGCTCTTTATCTTGTCTGCAGTATCAGTAAGGACCATCCAGCTTCATTCAAGGATAAATAACTAGAAAGAGTTTATGGGGAGTGATTTGCAACGTCAGTCGCGGTAGTCTTTGATAGTGCCGGTACCCTGCTCCATACCTACCGGGTGGCAAAAGATGTGCTCAACAACCAGCTGTTACCTGGTATCGAGACAACAATGCTCACGTTCAGTTCGCCTGAACGGGTGCTTGTGGTGATGCACCTCCATTCGAGAGAGCTAATGGACACACCACCGGATATACTCCTGTCAGCATACCTTGTCGAGAACAATATCGGGTTTGGGATCAGCTGCACGAGGAAGGTCGTCGCCGCCGAGGAGGTGGGGGACACCCTGTATAATGACACCTATGCATTGGTCGGTGACCTCCAGCAGTGCATCCGTGATGTCTGGAGAAACTGCAGCCGTGAGGCTGTTGTGACGATGAACAGCGGGGTCATCCTGAACATGGCCTTACACGGCATTGAGTTTACGATTACAACCGGGGGAAGGCCGTTTGAGGGCGCCAAGGAGGCCATCTCAACCCTGCACAGGATGGGTGTTCCTACCTACATCGCGTCCGGTGACAGGGTCGCGAAACTCGAACGGATGGCGGATTACCTGGGTATTCCGCGTGACCGGGTGTACGGGGTCGCGACACCTTCCATGAAGGCGCAGATTGTTTCAGACCTCCAGTGTGAATTCGACCAGGTGGTGATGGTCGGGGACAGCATCAACGACCTGTGCGCCATGAAAAAAGCAGACATTGCAATTCTCACCGAGGAGCAGGCGGGGGGAAAACCCGACGAGTTATACAAGACGGCGGGACATGTGGTGAAGAACGTAAGCGAAGTGGTCGAGATCGTGAGAAGACTCCAGGGTTCATGATCCGGACATATCTGTATATAAAAAGTAATATGCCCGTACGTTACATGATCTACAAGAGGTGAAGAATGGCCCCACTGATAACCGTTAAAAATCTGTGCATGGATTTTGACGGAAAACGAATCCTCAATACCATTTCTTTTGAACTTTCAGAAGGAGAAATACTTGGAATTATCGGCAGGAGCGGCGCTGGGAAAACAGTCCTGATGCAGCTCATGAGAGGGGTGGAGACACCACCGACGAGCGGAGCGATCATCTACCATGTTGCGGCATGTACTGGCTGCGATTACCTTGATGTACCAAGCAAAAACGGCAAGGTATGTCCAACGTGTGGTGGAACTCTCAAATCGCTCGACGTTGATTTCTGGAATGAGGCCAATACCGCTATGAAACGCCGTATTATGAACCGTACGGCGATCATGTTCCAGAGGACGTTTGCACTCTACGGGGACGACAGGGTTATCGAAAACGTCCTTCATGCACTCGATGATATCAATTACCCGGTTGATAAGTCCATCAACCGTGCGGCAGACCTCCTTGACCAGGTCCGCCTCTCCCACCGGATGATGCATATCGCCCGTGACCTTTCCGGCGGTGAAAAACAGCGGGTAGTACTCGCCCGCCAGCTGGCGAAAGAGCCGTTCGTCCTTTTTGCAGATGAACCGACCGGTACCCTTGACCCCGGCACCGCGAAAGTTGTCCATGCCATGCTTCTCGAGGCTGCAAGATTGGAGAACATGGGAATGGTCGTCACCTCCCATTTCTCGCAGGTCATCGAGGATGTTGCTGACAGGGCAATGCTCCTTGAGGATGGAAAGATTACTGCACTGGGCACTCCTGCCGAGGTCATACAACAGTTCATGAAGGACTACAATGACCAGGAGGAATTCGCGGCAGCCGAGATTGGTGAACAGATCCTCTCTGCAAGGGACGTCATCAAACGGTACATCTCTGTTGACCGCGGGGTGGTAAAGGCTGTGAACGGAGTTACGTTCGATGTCTTTACCAAGGAAATTTTTGGTATCATCGGTAAAAGTGGCGCAGGAAAGACCACGCTTTCGCGGATCATTTCCGGGATCATCGAGCCTACATCCGGTGAAATGAACATTAAAATCGGGGACGAATGGATCGATATGACAAAACCGGGAATTGAGTACCGGGGACGGGCCAAGGGTTATATCGGGCTGCTCCACCAGGAATATGACCTGTTCCCACACCGGACGGTGCTTGATAACCTCACCGATGCGATCGGTCTTGAATTCCCTAAAGAGCTCGCGATACGAAAAGCAGTTATTACGCTCCGGATGTCAGGCTTTTCCGAAGAGAAGAGCAGGGAGATCCTTGACCGCTACCCGTCACAGCTTTCCGAAGGGGAACGACACCGGGTGGCACTCGCCCAGGTACTGATCCGCGAGCCACGACTTGTCGTACTGGACGAACCGACAGGGACAATGGACCCTATCACAAAACTCGATGTAAAACACTCAATACTGCATTCACGGGACGAGATGGAGGAGACCTTCATTGTCGTTTCCCATGACATGGAGTTTGTGAGAGAAGTCTGTGACCGGTTGGCACTGATGCGGGGGGGCAAAATTGTTGCAATTGGAAAGACCGCTGAGGTACTTGCAACCCTCACGGAAGAAGAACGTGAAGTCATGAGTAAGCCGGCAGCGACCTGAGCCAGGCGGGAGACGAAGATGGTCAGGATCCGGGTAGACGGGGAGAGCCTTGAGGTGCCAGAGGGAAGCAGGCTCGCTTCGGTGATCACCGGGAGGGACCCGCTCTGTTGTGTGGCAGTGATCCGGCCGGGTACGCAGCAAAAGGAAACAACAGAGAACCTTCAGTTTCTGACCTCGAAAGGTGAAATACGGGTCGAAATTCCTTCATCGGGCCGTATACCCCTGGAAGGTCCCGGTTTTATAGAACGCCTGAAACTGCACTGGGAAGACCGGTATAGTGCCGCTTTCGGTCCGTTCCCTTCTGAAATTGTCCCGGACAGGAGACCCCATCTGTACGAGCGGGGGGACCTCATACTTGGGTGCGGGGGATATGATCCGAAACAGTCATACCTCATTTTCTCAAGGATGCGGCATTCCGCAGACCACGGCACCGGTGAAAACGGGGGAGTGGTCGGAAGAGTGGTGTCCGGCCGGGGGGTGCTGGACCATTGGGGCACGGGGGACAGGGTAACGGAAGTGGTCCCTGTTATCGCATGGGCCGACACCACCCGTTCTTTCACTACGACTGACCCGGACATCCTGCTTGAAGAGGGGATGCAGATTGTTACCCACGTTGATCTCTCCGTGCAGGGGTACGAGGAGGACCATATTGTTACGAATTGCGCAGCAAGTGTCGAACACCTGCTCCTCGCACTGGAAGACGGGACGTTTCATGTAGGAAGGGCCGCGAGCACCCACATTTTTGATGGCCGCCGGACCCAGATTGATGTGCCCCCGGAGTTGAAGGGGCCAAGACGGGAGGGTACCGTAACCGTCCGTACAAAGGGCCAGGCAAAGGGTGCCGTGTATATATACACGGCTGATGTCCCGAGTAACCCTGCCCATACGGTAGTTGCCCAGGTGGTCCACGGGATAGAAATTGCCCGTCTTGCAAAGGCGGGTAATATATTCTCTGTAAAGGCATCACCACCACGGTTTGACCTGATCGGACTCCCGCTCGGGGATGCCCTGAAGACAGCGGCAGCAAGAGGAATTAAAACCCACGTTGATAACCAGGAAGGTGACCGTGTCGTTGTCGGGCAGGTCCCGGGGACTACGCTCGAGGTCCTTGCGGGGGGAACGGTATCACTGGTTACCGAACCACTCTCCAGGGTGATTGACATTGTCCTCGATGATGTAAATGCACCGGAGACCTGTGAGATATTCCGTTTCCTTACTGGCCTCTGGTCACATAATGTCGGGCAGGTACCGGCTTTTTTTATTTTTGACGATGTATACCTTTTCAAGCCGCTAATACCGAAAAGCGTGAAAATTATCCCTGAAAACACCCCGCAGGACGAGGTACCGGCAGGCGCCCTGGCCATGACCAATGAGGCAAGGAAAGGGGTAGGGCTTGTCGGGATCAGGGTATCACCCCATAAAGAGTTCGGGCCGACATCAGAGCCGTTTGAGGGGACCAATATTATCGGCAGGGTCACGAACCCCGGCGTGCTGAAAAATATCAGGGAGAAAGATATCGTTTTTATCAGGGAGGTGAAGGGATGAGTGCATACATACCCCGTTACCAGGGTACGGTGACGAAATACGTATTCGTGGAGTCACCGGAGATGACACCACAGGACCTGGCCGTCAGGGCATACGAGATCTCGGAAGGTGCGATGATCAAGGAGACCTGTTTTGGGCTCCAGGTCACGGGAACTGCAGAGGGAGTGGAGAAAATAATCACTGCATTACGGGAGCTTGATCCCGATCATATCTTTGTAAAAGACAGGGGGTTCCCCCCCGGGGACCCGCGGCGCTGTCGTGCGAACCTTGGCGGTGCGAGGCCCGGGTTTTTCGGGCATGAATTCGAAATTTCCCTTATCCGCCACGTCTCGTACGGGCTCCACGCACTCCCCGAACGTGATATAACATCGATTCCTCACCCGCCAACTCCGGGTCCGGAATCGAAACTCGATATTGACAAGCTGAAAAAAATAGTCGAAGCACAGGAGCCCTGAAAACATGGCGAAAGTTTTTATTTATCCCGCTACCAGCCTGATCCTCTCTGACCTTGTTGCCCGGTTCGGCCACACACCCCTGAGTGCGGCCCAGTCAATACGGGAACATATCCAGACCGCAGGTCTTGAATCCCCCCCTCTCCAGATAAGCCCGGAAGACCCTAAAAAAGGCCTTAAATACGCAGCTGTTGAGGTCCCCTCGGGTGTCAGGGGCCGGATGTCACTCTATGGCCCGATGATCGAGGACGCTGAAGCCGGTATCATCATCCACGATGCCGATCTTGCCTTCGGTTGTATGGGTTGTGCCCGGACGAACGAACTGATCATATTCCTTCTGAAGAAACGCGATATTCCTGTGCTGGAACTGAATTATCCAAAAACTGATGCAGAAGGGGCAGAGTTTGTTGCAGCGATCAGGGATTTCCTTGTTGGACTAGGGAGGACGAAATGACCACCCCTGTACGTATTGCACAACTCTCATGCGGTCCTGAATATAGTGGGGTCCAGAAAGAGATTGACCAGGCTGCCAAAGCGGTTGATGCAGAGATTTTTTACCCGGATATCAGTCTCGCAGATATCAAACGGGATTTCACCGCGTTTGGCCTTGATGTCCGCAGCCCTGACCTCAAGCTGGCAATTGCCCGTGCAAAGGCACTTGTTGAGGGGCGGGTCGAGGCTGATGCAGTCTTTATCGCGACCTGTTTCCGCTGTGCCGAGGCGGCTATTGTCCGGAACGAGCTCAGGAGGTACATCCATGAGAACTCCAAGCTCCCGGTCGTAAGCTATTCATTTACCGAACGTACCACATCGGGGACCTTACTAACACGGATGGAGGCCCTGACCACCATCGCACGGCGGAGAGCACTGCTTGCGAGGGAGACCCAGGTCGGGCTTACTCTTGGGCTGGATTCAGGCTCCAGTACTACGAAGGCTGTGGTGATGAGGGATAACCAAATTATCGGTACCGGGTGGTTACCAACGACCGATGTGCTCGAAAGTTCCAATGCCGCGATACAACAGGCACTCGATATGGCAGGAGTTAAACGGGAAGAGATCCAGGCTGTCGGCACGACCGGGTACGGCAGGTTCCTTGTCGGGGAGAAGATCAAGGCGGACCTTATCCAGGAAGAACTGACGGTGAACTCCAAGGGTGCGGTATTCCTTGCAGACTGCCAGCACGGGCCTTCGACCGTAATCGATATCGGCGGGATGGACAACAAGGCGATCAGCGTACAGGATGGTATCCCGGGGACGTTTACCATGGGCGGTATCTGCGCAGGGGCAAGTGGCAGGTTCCTTGAAATGACCGCGAAGCGCCTTGGTGTCGATATCACTGAGCTCGGGCCTCTTGCGCTCAAAGGGATGTCAAAGCAGGTAGCAATGAACAGCTATTGTATCGTTTTTGGTACCCAGAGCCTTGTAAACGCCCTTGCAGCCGGGAGTTCAAAGGAAGATGTAGCTGCTGCCGCCTGCCACAGCGTTGCTGAACAGGTGTTTGAGCAGCAGTTGCAGGAAGTGGACATCAGGGAGCCCGTGATCATGGTAGGTGGAACATCGTTGATCAAGGGGCTTGTATTTGCGATGGGGGAACTGTTGCAGACTGAGATCGTCGTACCCCCCTATTCGCAGTATATTGGTGCGGTGGGTTCTGCACTCCTTTCATCCGGGTTCATCAGGGAGAAGTAGATGGGGGCGCTCGATTATTTTGAGGTAGAATGTCCGGAACCCCTCGGGGGTGAGTACTACCAGCGGATCGTCTCCACGGTGCTCCTGGACCATGATCTCGTCAGGGTCGTGGCAAAGATCCATGTGTTCATTGACCCGTCAGTCCCGATATTTGCAGCCGCAGGCACTACAAGGAAATTGCCAGGTCTTGTTACGGTCAGGGATTTTTCCGACCTGAATATCGAGGACAACAAGGTGACGATATCGATCGCCAATGAAGCGTACCTCGCACCGCTGCTAAAAATACTCTGGGATAAATTCGGGCAGGCCAGGGTTGACCAGCCGGACAGGCTGACAATCGTCATGCCGATCGAACGAAATGAATCAGAGGGCCTGCCTGACATGGTCGTGAGTGACCCGAGTGAGGCCCTGTACAAAGACCTGATCTATGCGATGCAGACCATTGCCCCGGAAGGCTTCAAGGTACGGCGGCAATACTATGGAAACGGGAAGTTCTACTATGTCGCGAGTGAAAATACAATTGATGAGGACATTACCCCGCTCCTTTCAGAAAAATTCAGATTAATGGGTGAGAGCCTGTGATCCTTGTCCCGGTTACGTACAAAGGTGGAATATACCGCCACGATGAGATCGTGGATCTTATCGAGGATGTCGGCGGCTATATTATCCAGAAACATTTCGTCGCACAGGAAGTAGTCCTCCAGGCACTCGTACCACGGGATGACATCGAACTCATCCGCGCCATCGGAAAACCCCTCATGGGCGATATCCTCCCCGCATCGCTGGTGGGGACTGAGATCGCCGTTGTCACCATGAGCCTTGAGATCCACCACCTCCCCCATGCCTCTTGTGACGTGGCTGAATATATCAGGAGAAATGGTGCGAAGACCAACATGGTCGGGCTCGCAAGAGGATTCGGGAAGAGGATTGCCCAGCTGAACGACGAGGAACGTGACGTGATTAACGAACATGACCTCGCACTTTTCATGCTCGGCAATTTCGAGACATGCATCGAGAAAAAACTACCTGTCCTGAGGAGGGGTATTGAAGTCCCGATCGTCGTCTGCGGGGGTCCTTCGAAGGAGGCACTCGAGAAGATCATCGACCCGCCGGTTTCCGGCTACGTGGGGAACGTGGGCAGGTTCATGCACAGGACGAAAGAGTCTGAGGAGATTGAGAAGCTGGAGGAAATCGTTGCCGAAATCACCCGTGTCCTTGACGCCCGGCGGGAAGAGATTGCAAAGGACCCGCTCTCGGTTTCCCCGGCACGGCTCATGGACATAATTACGGAACAGGTCCCGGACATTGAAGACGTAACATCCCCGACCCCGATAACAGTCCAGATAGCCGGGCTCCGCATCAAGTTACCGTATGACATGTACGCAGGACTCGTCAGGGAATGCGAGATCGAAAACGGCATAACAATCGGGGCTGTTGCGGATGTCAGGCCCTCACGCATGCGTGACTATATCCTGATAAAAATCAAGCCGTTTTCTGATACCAATATCGTCGTCTGACCAGGGAGGGGCATTGGAGCATACCCAATAAGAGGTTTTAGACCCCGGGGCACCTCCAATTGTAGGACAGAATCTTTTTCTTATATAACATGCATTCACAATTGTGAATACATTGTTATTATCTCACGCTTCAGATAACATAATGGTTGTGATGTGATGGAAGCTCCATGTCAGAAAGTAGTCTGGGACATATTACCTGCTATCCGGGCGGCTATTGCCGTTGAACTTGTGAAATGCGGGGTCTCCCAGGTTGAAGCATCACGGATGCTCGGGATTGCCCCGTCTGCCGTCTCGCAGTATCTTTCAGGGAAGCGTGGATACCGGATCGAGTTTGAGAACGATGTCAAGCGATCTATCGAACATCTTGCAGAGGACTTAAAAGATAAAAAGGAGGTAAACCTTGTCAAGCGGATATGCGTGATCTGCCGACAGCTCCGTGAAGGCGAGGAGAACCAGTGCGCTGGTACTGAAGACGGAAAGGGGCCTTGCAGCATCTGATCCGGACTATACCATACGGTAGTGTATAAAAAGTCTGATTTTTTCCAAATCCTGGTGACCAATGACCATTGCAAATAAAAAAAGAGACCTTGAAGGTGTTATCGCTGGCTGTGGGTCGATGCTTGTCTCATTTTCAGGCGGTGTCGACAGCACGCTTCTTGCAGTACTTGCCCGTGATATACTGGGGAACAGGAGCCGCTCTGTGCTCCTCGACAGCCCTCTGGTATCAAGGGCTGCTGTGGCAGAAGCAAAAAAAATCGCGAGCGATCTTGGAATAACACTCGATATTGTCGAAGTCCCACACATGGAACACGAAACCATTCGAAACAATTCACCTGACCGCTGCTATCACTGCAAAAAAATCTCGGCAGGGTTCCTGAAGGCCATGGCAGCGAGCTACGACCTTGCCTGTATTGCTGACGGGATCAATGTATCGGACTCAGGTGAGCACCGGCCCGGGCTTGCTGCTGCAACTGATGAGGGAATTATCCATCCCTTCATCATCGCAGGGATTACCAAGGAAGAGATCCGGCAGATTGCACGGGATTATGACCTGGAGGTCTGGAATAAGCCATCAGATGCATGCCTCGCGTCACGAATCCCATACGGGGATGAGATTACTCCTGCCAGCCTCCACATGATTGAAGGGGCAGAGGCATTTATTGCTGATAGAGGCTTCGTACAGTTCAGGGTCAGGTTGCACGGCCGGGTTGCCAGGATCGAGGTCCTCCCTGCAGACTTTGGAAAACTGCTTGCGATCAGGGAAGAGGTTCTTTATCGCTTCAGAGTGATCGGGATCTCCTACGTGACGCTCGATCTCGCCGGGTACCGGAGCGGCAGCATGGATGAAGTATTATGAACCAAAAAGAACTGAGTGATATTGTCCATTTTTGTTCCATCCTTCAAGCCCCGGGCGGTCTGAAGAGATTTTATCCAGAAGAGTCCCATGACCTATTCGCCACGATGCTGGAATGAAGGGTTCCGTGCATTTCGTAAAACTGATAAAAAATGGATTGAATGCGGGGGTGCCTCCCGTTTTCCGGTGAGTCGTGAGAGAGAAAGGGATTATTTCCCCGTTGCCTGGAGCACGAGGTTATTGAGACCTTGGATTACGGGATCAAGTGTGTCTGGGAAGGCGTATTCAATTGCTTTAATCTTATGGTCCCTGAATTCAATGGAATAAAAGAAGAAGTCGTTGCCACTGACCTTGATCATCGGAGGTCTATTTGATTGACCGAATTAAATCCCGATGACTCAAAAAGTGCTATAAGATCACTCAACTCTTCTGAGGATAGTGTACAGCGGCCCCCTCCGTTTTTTGTCGTAACCACAGCGGCCCCGTCTTCGAATACCGTCCGGTGATCGTCAAACCCTGCAAAACCACCGGTACGTTTGTAATCAACAAGTACACCCTTTTTAAAAAGTCCCATCCTGGCTGATGGGTGTAGTGCCTGTAATGGTTATAATCGTCCCCCACATATGAATGCTGGCCATATTCTGCTCTTCTACGGCCGTAAACCCAATCCGGAACCCGTCCTTTGCATATTCTTTCGGGAGGTTCAGGGGGTCGTATTGTGTGCCGTCATCTGCAATGATGCCATAAAAACCTCCTTCAAGCGGTACCCATTCCACGGTGCCGGTAGTTTCGATTACTCCTTCATTTACCGGGTCCGGGGAAATGGAGATGATCCGTATCGGACTGCCCCACATACGATAGGCAGGATTAATCGGCATTTTGTATGCTTTGAATTGAACATTAAGCCCGTCTTTTGCATATTGTTTCGGGAGGTTTGAAGGGAGATAATGATAGCCCTCGCTGGTAATGATCCCAAAAATGCCTCCTTCACTATCGACACACCTGACAGTCCCGGTCCCCTGGATAATTTCGGTTCCGCCAAGGGATAAGGAAATTACCTGTGACGAAGGCCACGGCCTGTTACCTGGTGTCGCATATCCCCACCCGGTTGCGGAAATATTCCGATACTGGAAATTGTACCTGGCTTTTAATTCGTTATCCGGTTCTGAAACAGCGACATTTGCGGCTACACCATTCCTGATCAGGTTGCCTTTAAGGCCCACCGGTCCTTCCGATGAAGGCTTTGTTACCAGGTCATGACCGGGAACCGCCCACTTTCCCACTGATTGGGGTGAGGCCGCGACCACGCAGCTGGAAAAGATACAAAGAATGATGACCAGTATAAGTATTGAAATTCGACGGGATCTCACGAAAATTCTCCAATGGTTGGTATAACGAATCTTGGTTAAATATGTGCGTATAATTACGAAAATAGTACCTCCCGGTTATAATAGCAGGTACTTACCAGCTCACGAATTAGAATCCGGGAGAGAGAGGGTACAGGTCCTTCTGCCGTTTCAATGATTTGTGTGGAATCCAGGGGTCCACGATTCCCAATCCATGGGTACATCCTCAGTCCCAATCGTTCAGAGGTATTTTCAACACTAACGGTATGATAACTGAGTACCAAACGGGTGATTGATATGTCAGAATTTGAAGAATTACTGAATGGGATCGTAGCAAAGGGGGCCCTCGAAACCTCGCGTCAATGGCTGGACGAGATTGAACATGAGTACGGGCGGACACCCCTCATTTTTAAAAGAATGGCAGAACGGCCTGAAGTCCTCATCTCCCACCTGCTCTACAAGGGGACGGTGACGCAGACAAATGCACTCGACCCGAAATATGTGGAGTTGATCAGCCTTGCGGTCGGGGCAGCACTCAGGTGTCAGCACTGTACCGGGTACCACATGCAGGCCGCGTTAAAGAAGGGAGCAACGCGGGACGAGATCCTTGAAGTTATCCTCATTGCCGGTCTGATCTCCAACTCATCGGTCCTTGCGAATGCCTACCGTATTATTGATGAAAAGCTTGAACGATGTGCCCCGTGTGATAACCAGGGGATGGATGTGCCACATACCTGCGGGCGCGAATAGATCACCTTCGCTTTTTTCTCCGGGTGACGGTAGTGGGTGTTGTATTCCGGCCGGAGCGCCCTGCAGTCCCGGATAGAGGTCCAGGGCTCTTTTGGGGATATTTTTTTACAGGGGTGCCCCCGATAGAAGTTGTGACCAGGCATTGTTTCCCGGGACCAATGAGATCGCTCCTCCCGGCCATTGTTAACCCTTCCCTGACGAGTTCCTGTTTCTCCCTGTCCCGGTAATGCAACATCGCCCGCTGCACCTGTTTCTCCCGGCCTTTCGGGACATACACAGGTTTCAGGGTAAACGGGTCCAGGCCCGTGTAGTACATGCAGGTGGAGATACTCATCGGGGTCGGCGTGAAGTCCTGCACCTGCTCGGTATACAGGGAGTGGTCCCGTAAGTACAGTGCAAGCGCAATCATGTCTTCCATCCTGCACCCGGGGTGTCCTGACATAAAATATGGGAGAATATATTGTTCCTTCCCGGTAACCTTACCCAATGCTTCGAATTTCTGGCAAAAGTGTTCGAATGACTCTTTCCCGGGCTTATTCATCAGGTCAGTAACATGGCTGACAATATGTTCCGGTGCGACCTTGAGGTGTCCGGATGTGTGCGAAGCCACGATTTCCTTCAGGTAACCATCCCGATCGGTATCGAAGAGGTCATACCGGATACCGGAACTGACAAATACCCGTTTCACACCAGGGACTTCCCTCAACTGCCGGAGGAGCGTGACCTGTTTGTCGTGTGCAGTTGTAAGGTTATTACAGGTGGTACAATTACGGTCAACGCAGGCACCAGTGCGGATCCATGAATCACAGGACGCACCATACATGTTTGCAGTCGGCCCCCCGACGTCCTGGACTATTCCGGTAAACCCCGGCATCCGGGTCATCGCTTCAACCTCACGGACGATGGACCCTGTGCTCCTGCTCTGCACAATCCTTCCCTGGTGATGCGTTAAAGCACAGAAAGAACACCCCCCGAAGCATCCCCGGTGGCTGGTCACCGAAAACCTGACCGGTTCAAGTGCAGGAATTGTATCCCGGTATAACGGGTGTTGTTTTCTCGAATAGGGGAGTTCATAGATATGGTCGAGTTCGTCGGTTGTCAGTGGTTGTACCGGGGTATTTTGTATAATTACGGTTTTTGGATGGACCTGTGCAACCGGTCTGCCCCTGAACGGGTCCTGTTCACGGTAATGAAGAGAGAACGCCTTCGCATAGGCCAGTTTATCAGTTGATACTTCGCTGAACGACGGGAGGACGACATAGTCCTCATGATCAGAACCCCGCCATTCTGATAGTGGCATCCGGTAACAGGTACCGGAAATATTCCTGAGGCTCCCAACCGGTTCCCCACGTGAAAGGGCCTGTGCAATCGTAACGACCTGTTTCTCTCCCATCCCGAATACCAGGTGTTCTGCCGGTGCATCCGCAAGGATGCCATGACGGACTGAGTCCGACCAGTAATCATAATGGGCAAACCTGCGCAGGCTCGCTTCAATACCCCCGATTACCAGGGGGGTCCCGGGGAAGAGGGCATGCAACCGGTCAGTATAAACAGTGGTGGCCCGGTCCGGTCTTCCCATTCCTTTTGCACCCGGAGAATAGACATCATCATTCCGGACCTTTAATGCCGGGGTGTAATTATTCACCATCGAGTCGACATTCCCGGAGCTTATACCAAAAAACAAGCGTGGCGCCCCCAGTTTCACCAGGTCATCCGAACCTTTCCAGTCTGGTTGTGCAATAACCCCGACCGAGAAGCCGGCATCCCAAAGGACACGCCCGATTAGTGCTGTGCCAAACGAGGGGTGGTCCACGTATCCGTCACCGGTAACAAGGATGACGTCAAACTGTCCGATACCAAGCTTCGCTCCCTCCTTTTTGGTCATCGGCAGAAAAAGGGGCTGGGGAAGTGTCATGGTTATCGGGAGCTCTCGTTATCCAGCGGTAGTTGGAAGACAATGAATAGATGGATCTCTTTGCAGGTCTTCATCGCAACTATCTCTCGTGTTTCAGTGCTGGTAGTAACAGCCCGGTGACAGGGTCCTGGGCTCTTTGCACGTCGACCCCGATCAACTCGGTGATAACTGCTTCAATGACAATATAGGTGATAATCTCACCCCGGAGGCACCCGGTCAGTACCTGTTCCCCACGCCCTATGGATGCATGGATATGGAGGTGGGGCCCGTGTATATCGGGCGTAATTGTGGCCATCCCGATCACTTCCCAACCCCCGGAAAAGGATTCAAAGTGTGGGTTTGGGGGGAGACAGAGGACTTCCGGCCCCGTGACAACCTGTCCGGACTCCAGCGCACCCATGAACCTGATATAGCCGCTGTGTACCTGGTGGTCCTTAATGAACTGCATCAGAGTGGCGATAAGGTCTTCTCCATGGTCTACCCGGACAATAAAAACCCTGCCCGGTTTTCCTTCGGTGTATTGCATGATGATCTGATCAGAAACTACTACCGGACTCAACTTAAACTGATTGATTGGACAAAAACCGGGTGAGATGATTTAGGCATATTGTATAGTTATGGTTTCATTCGACAGACGATTGGACCTCATTTACCATATGTAACATATTTTTTTAACCAGTTCCACAACGGTAACCAAAAAAAACGTTCATGAAAACCTTCGGTATTGCACCAAACCTACAAAAATATGAATGCCAATTTTTATGAAACCCACAACGTTGCTGGATTTACGATTTTCACGGCAAGAGTATTTGGTTGGCAGCGCTTCAGCGTCCACCTGCACCGCCACCACCAAATCCGCCACCGCCGCCAAATCCTCCGCCACCGAATCCTCCACTACCACCCTGCGATGGGGGAGAGAATGCCATTATGGGGACAAATGCCCCGTGCATCAGGCCGAGTGGCACTCCGGCTTCCGGGATATGGACATTCATCTCGCTCATTGCCTTTTCAACATGTTTTCCTACCCCAAGTGCAGTCCCATAGACAAGCCAGTCCCCCCACTGGGAGATATCCGACGGTGAATACTGTTTGATAAGGGCTAGATCAGACAGGAAATATGCAAATGCGTCCCATTCCAGTTTTTCTTTGTATTTTTCATCCTTCCAGTGCCCGAACAGCGTTGACGGGTATGCAAATGCAATTCCTGCCAGAACAACCACCCCGCCCCAGAGGAGTGCAGCAGGGACCAGGACCGGGGTGAGTACAGGGGATATAATCAGGAATAAGACAGTTACAGCAAGGAATGCAGCACCTGTTAATGCAACGGGAATAATGTGGTCGCGACCGTCAACAATATATTCGTTTATCAGTTTCGGGTCAACGCGTTTCGTCACATCAGATAATTCCCGCTGGTATTGCAGGATCTTTGACTGGGAGCCCGTGCTGGTCTTTGCCTCTTTGGCCAGTTCCTGGATGATTCCCGTATCTACAATCCCGTCTTTCGCAATATCCTGTAAAAATCCGAGCACCCGCTGTTCATAGGCATCATCCGGTACCTTTTCCAGCAGTGTAATGGTAACACCCTTGTCACCTTCCTTCTCGGTAATCCGGATAATGCCCCTGCGGTGAAGGTCGATCAGGGTGGCATAATAACCATCCTCATCAAACGTCATCGCATCCCCCTTGAACAGGAGGTTCACAACCCAGGGCTTTTTTGCCGGGTCCGGGACAAAACTCAGGTACTTTGGAACAGTAAACAGTTTTTCCCTCCCGTACCGGTGGAATATCCCGATAAATACAAACGGCGTCAGAATCAGAGCGACAATTCCAAGGGCCCTGAGCGCTTCGGCCAGTAGTAAGGGGATACTATTGTACCAGGGATTTGCAGCACGCGTTTTACTGGCAACGTCTTCCACAAATACCGGGTAACCATCCATTACCTGGATCGCATCCTTCGAAAGCAGGAGTTCAATACCCACGGTCTCGTCACCCGCTGCAGACCCGGTTATGAGGATCTGGTCCCCGCTCTTCTCGACGGTCAGGTGTGCCGGGTGGGGGAACACTTCCTTCACATAGCGGGCGGGAATGACAATCCTGATATCCCGGTACGGGATGTGCTGGTCAACGAGCTTAAGATTCAGGTGTGCAGTTGATCCATCATATTCCAGGGGAGGGTGAACAATCACCACCGTTTCGAGCGTGTAGGTCCCCGCGTTAAAATAAGATGGCTGGATGGCTCCCAGTTCGTTGAGTTCGGCGAGTTGCTGGATCTTTCCCTGCTGGGCCGGGTCCCCGCCATTTCCAACGATTATTACCCGGGAACCGGCGTCCTTTATGTAACCAGTTGTACCAGGCGGATTCGTCAGGCTCACAAATTCTATATTCGGAGTATCTGAAGGGGTTGTAAGAAGAGGGGCTTCCCAGAACCGGAATAACATCCGGTATTGCCCGCTGTTTTTCACAACAAAATCATAACGCTCTGCCAGGGTACCGTTTTCGTGCAGAACTGCATCGTAGTGGCTGACCACGAGGTCTCCCTCAATCAGCCCTGGTAATGCCCCCGCAACGAGGATCAGCCCTGCACCTGCCAGTAACGAGATAATGACAAGGGATACGATCTGCTTCAGCTCACTCATGGCCCTTCAACCTTAGAACTCAATCTTCGGCGGTGTATTGATCTGCTCTTCAAACTGCAGGTAATCTAACTTCATCATCCCGATCATCCGTGCCACGAAACTGGACGGTATCGTATCGCACAGGATATTGAACTGCTGCGAGATGTTGTTATACGTATAGCGCTGGCGGGCAATCTCATCTTCAACGCTTTTAATCGCTTCCTGGAGGTTCAGTACCGTCGTATTGGTCTTTAAGTCGGGATAGTTCTCGGCGACAGCGATAAGTCTTCCAAAGAGGGACCGGGACTCCTGCTCGATCTTGTTCAGGTCCCCGGGGCCGGCAGTACCGACGCTGGCCCTCATTGCGGTTACTTTCTGGAGGGTCTCCTGTTCGAATTTTGCATAACTTTTTACTGCCCCGAGGAGCTGGTCAATCATGTCCAGCCGTTTCTTCATCGCTACCCTGATCTGACCTAACGTCGCCTCTGATGAATTTTTAAGAGTGAAAAGGCGGTTATAGATACTCACAAAGTAGAGGACAAGAATAACGAGGATGAGGACAATTATTCCCCCGATGATCCAGGGTATCAATCCTTCAAGCAAATTTTTTCACCAGTGTACGATGAGAAGGTATTACGTTTAAATTCATTGGGCGGAGCAAGAGCAGAATAGTGCTCTTCACCCGGAAAAAATAGTGGGGCGGATAATTCAGCTTCCTGACACTTATTTATTCGACAGTTATTGTCCCGACGACCCGTAACTTCCCGCCTTCAAGATAGTGAAGGATCGCACGGGCTCCCGGGGGATACACCAGTTCTTTCTCAGTCTTCAAGGTAAGCTCAGGGCGGTGCCAGTCACCTGCATTATTAACATAGGCGACTTTGGAGGGGAGGAACTGCATCCAGTGCCCGATATACAGGACCATTCCCTCTTTTAACGCTGAAGGCCAGTATTTTATCAGTTCCGCCCTGCCGTGGATAGTGGATGAAGATGTCAGGGCAGGGTCCTTTGAGAGTACATAGCCGCGCTCCAGGTCTTCTGCTTCCACGCCTTTCAGCGCGAACCCGATGCGGTCTCCCGGGTATGCGATGTCCGCATCGGCATCGTGCTTCTGAATCGAGCGGACGAGGGCCATGTGTTTTGTCGGGAGCACATGGAGGTTGTCATGACGCCTGATAACCCCGTTTACAACACACCCGAGTGCGACCGTCCCGATCCCTTTTACCGGGAACGAATGATCGATGGGCATCGCACCCGGCGGGGTTGTCGCGGTTGGAGGCTTCTCCTCGATCTTTGCTGCTTCATCGAGGAGGTATTCACGGAGTCGCATACGGTCATCCTCGAAGAGTTCATAGCCCCCGACAACGGTGTCTTTGATCAGGGGTGCAACCTGCTCAGGGGTGATGTAGTTCCGTAATATCAGGATACCATTGGAGAGCCCGGCACAATTGAGCATGAGGACAGACTCCCCAAACTGGGAATTGATCTGATCCACCACCAGGACCGCCTTTTGTGCCATCGAGATGGCATAAAACAGCGAAGACAGTTTCTCAGGGTACCTGCTTGGTTCAAGGATGGTGACCGTGACCTCTTCCTTTTTCAGGTTGAAAAACGTGATATCGCTGACAGTCCCGATCTTTCCGAGTTCTTTTGAATAGTCAGGTGACCCGATAACTGCCACATTCAGGTTAGACATTGCATACAACGTACGGTTCTTATGGAGATAGGTTTTATCCAAGGACACCAGCCACCAGACAAGACGGGTGCTTCTCCCTGTCAGTAACTAAACAAGAGAAGTGGGATAATTGCCGGGGGGACCTCATGTGTCTGTTCTGCAACGTGGGGACTTCATCACCGCCGGTAAGTCAGAGGGGTTCCTGACTACAGTTGAGGACTGTTCAAGCATCAGGTTCACGAGCTCATGGTGTCCGGCGATGCGAAAATCTGTCCGCACGGCATATACCGGTATCCCACGCCGGTATGCGTACCCCATTTCCCAGGAAGTCCCCGAGTCTGCATCAGCACCATCAATAACTGCGACAAGGAGATCTGTTGAGTCAAGCGCATGAACATGGCTTTCGAATATGTGGTTATGTTCCTCCCCGTCCCTGCAGTGGTTATCATCTCCCACGTCCTGTGGAAGGTAGACCTGGAAAAAGTGGCTGGTTAGCAGGTCCGAAATTACCAGGTTAAACTGCTTTTCTGCTTCAGAAAAGAGGGGGGCCGCAAGGTAAACGTTGTACCGGGCAAATACTGAAACATCGATGACCTTCACATCAGGAAACCGGTCAAGAAAAACCCCTCTGCCCGGTCTTTTCGAAGGGGAACCGTCCATACTGCCGTAGTGAGTCGAAGTTGCCCCGCACGTGGGGGATGAATTGACGCCAATGATGCAAAGTGGCGGTCCCCTGGTCCGGATCACGTCGCGGACTTCTGCTTCGAGGTCTGCGAGCAGATCGAAGAAGCCGGGTGTATTCAGCCGTTCAAGAAATGTCCCGGGTAAACGGTCCCTTCCGAGATACAATGTTTCAGGGCAGGGCAGGGTCACCACATCTATACCAAAACGTTCACACCTTGCCCTTGCGCGGCTGAACAGGTCGAGGTCTGACTCGCTGGTGATCCCCGGCACCCGCAATGACGGGGCCATTATGCATGGGCACATCAACACATACATTGATTGAATGTAGGCTCTCACAAAACATAGATGATTCCTCTCTATGCCTATCGTGACAACAGCTGTGACCCGAGAAAATGCACGGTCAAAAAGCTTGAGCGGCGGGGTATGGTGAAATTATTCAAAAAAATATCGCAGATACCAAAAAATACGCTTCTTCTTGATCCGACCGCGGAACAGGCACTCTCACCTGCGGATTCCCCGGTACAATCGGTAACAGCGCTTGATTGTTCCTGGGAGGTACTTGACACCGGAGCGGTTTCAGGCTGGCGACTAAAAAGAGCCCTCCCTTTCCTGCTGGCAGCAAACCCGGTTAATTTCGGAAGACCGTGGAAACTCAATTCCGTGGAGGCTTTTGCTGCCACCCTGGTAATTCTCGGTGAGACCGTCCAGGCAGAAGGAATACTCGGTTGTTTCGGGTGGGGACCGCGATTTCTCGAAGTAAATGAAGAACCACTCAGGTTATACGCTGCAGCAAAAGACAGCACCGAAGTGGTAGAAATTCAGTCAGGATATCTCGAGGATTAGATTAAAAAATTCAACCCTCATTAACAAAAAAATGAAATGGTCAGGTATCTGCTTCATTGCAGCCAAATTCATAGTTTAATTTTCGTAACATGAGTCCCTGTATTATTAACACAATACCAAGGATACAGGCGAAAACGCCCCAGAGTCTTAAGACCAATGCCGCAGCACTCGAGGGATATAGTAGCATGTAGATAGCGATTACAATGGGGATAATACCAAGAATAACAATGAGGACCCTCGTTTTTGTTTCTACAAACGAGATTGTTCCATAGATCACCATAAGGAAACCCACCAGGAGGGATATTCCGGCGATAAGATAGATTGCAAGAGCGGAAGCAATGGCAGGGTAAAAGATTGATACCAGCCCGATAATTATGAGGACTATTCCCGAAAATAGCAGGGGGATCCATTGCAACCGTAATCCTGCAACAAACACACCTGCTGCAATCAGGAGGATCCCCAGTAG
Organism: uncultured Methanomicrobiales archaeon; assembly: GCA_963758915.1. Taxonomy (GTDB): domain Archaea; phylum Halobacteriota; class Methanomicrobia; order Methanomicrobiales; family Methanospirillaceae; genus CAIKOD01. Next base: position 1,244 of record CAVWXH010000001.1, on the reverse strand, counting down.
CAGTGCAAGAGCACTAAAAATAATGAGAATTACGCTCAGGACCTGTTGAGTCAGGACAAGGCAGAGGATCCCGAGGATTAAAAAAATCACCCCGGAAAGGATATATCCATGCCATCTGGCAGGTATCCGGCATACTTCAAGCACGAAATAACACCAGCTTTTAGAGTCAACGTAATCCCTGTTAAATGCATGGATCTTGAGTTTCTCAGTCTGTCCGGGCATAATAAAAACAGTAAAATTCCTGGTTTTTCGGGAATTCCCCGGTTTTTAAGGGGACATTAGTTACAATATTATGTAAAAGTGGAGGGGTTAATTGTAAGGTAATCCCTTTGACCTGCAACAGGTTTTCTGGACATATAGGTCCTGTTCGCTTCAAGGTGTATTGTAATTGCCCAGAATACCTGGTTCATAACCGTTTTTGGCATTATCTAGTGAAGCATTCCCGCCAGGTGGATAAATTGGGATCCCCTGGCCTTTTGAATTGGCCGGGAACCGGGATTCTGCAGCATTCAGGACCCCCGTAGAAAGAGAGGTCATGTTCTGCGGTCCATTGGAATCTCCCATCCATGCAACATAGAGATCCGACGTATTAGCGCTGGAGAGTACGCGGATTCTTTCCCGTTTGGTGGTGTGACGAACCGCTGCGAGTGTGGCTGGCAGGACAGTTGTGTTTCTCACGCTTCCTTTGAGCGATACAAATGAATTGGTAACCTTTGTTGGGTTGACCGTGAGGACTTTAACTGCCTGTTTCATCTGGTCTGATACCTCAATAATTTCCCAGTAAATATCCCCGAATATAATTCCCTGGTGATTTTGCGGTTGCATACCTGCTCATACGGGCTGTCAGGTTGCACGTTGTATTCGTGCAGGGTGCAATGATCGTGAAGTTAAAGGTATATTGTTCACCGGGGAAAATTTCCACACCGGGCTCAAGCTGTATATGTTGTGGGATGAATTGTAAACCCACAATTGGACTGTGGTATCAATACTACCCCTTTTAAGCGGGTCCAGGCATACCGTCCCGTTGTTCTCGAATGTTATGGATACATTTCTCGACTCACACGGGTTCATGTGGTCCGGGACGGTGTCACTGATGTATTTGCTATCCCATGTCTCGTTATCCGGGAACGGTGGGGAACGGACTATATGTAATCCGGATATGGATTTGGCGGGACCGGTGGAATCGGGGTAAAGTTCGTTAAAGGCAGTTCAGTCAATATTGTCCTGGTCAATACGGAAGGGGA